>NZ_WUQZ01000035.1 GCF_009829075.1 Sphingobacterium composti
TACATAAGATTATTCTAACTGATGAATCAAACCTGTACAACGCTATTAATTAGTGGTGTACTTTGGAGCGGAATGACTGGTGTACTTTGCTGTGGAATGGTGGTGTAGTATGGTCCGGAATATTCATATTTCAAAAGTCAAATAGAAAAAATAAAAGCCTTCTATTAGCTTATATGATGTAAAAAGGATAATTTAAAAGCTACAAATAGCAAAGAATCATCTTTATTCCCAACTATATTGAGTTGGAGTTGTTCCTATATAATGTTTAAAGTCTTTCGAGAAATGATTATAATCGTAGTATCCTGTAATAAGAGGTACATCACTAAAGTCTTTGACTTTATTAGTTTTCAATCTATTATAACTGTAAATAAATCGCTGAAGAGAAATATATTTTTTAGGAGATATTCCAATATATTTAACAAAATTCCGGTGTAACCACCTGGAATTAACCCCTTTTCCTAACTGAAAAAGAACATCAACGATCGTAGTATTTCCTTTTCTATCCTCGATATATTGAGTTGCAATATTCAATATAAAGGGAAAATTACTTTCAACTTTATACGATGAAAGAATATTATCTAAAAAAGAGAGCCTATCTAACAATAATTCCTTTTCATACATATCATTAAAAACTTGCTGCCATTTTTCATTTACAACCTCAGTCAGATTACAGATAGGTTTCGATGAAAAAACGGATGGTGAAATGTTAAAAATGGAATTAAATGATGCTGGTTTAAACCGTATTACTAAGATATAATCAATTTCTTCCGGGATTTGCCAATAAATATTCTTGATAACCCCATAACACAGCCAAACACTATTCAATATTATATCATCTTTTTCTTCTTTTAGAAGTACTTTATCCGTTTTGTTTGGCATTAAAATAACGGATGGAAGACCATCATTAAATAATGATTGTTTAGAAATTAGATTTTTACAAGTAAAGATATATACCCCTTCAACATGTTCATTTTTCACCCCTTGTAACAGGGTATCCTGTTCTTTTACTGAATCGTACGTAAAACATGATTTAATATTTTGAAAAAAATTTATTGGCATAGCTATGCACAAATATACGCTTTTACAATATTTAAATGTCCGATTTTTACTTTTCTAACCTTTACTGAAGTAATACTTTTGTAGTAAATAGATAATAGGAAATTGAACCAAACTATGCTAATAACTAAGGAAGAAGATTTAATTGGTATGAAGAAAGCTAGTGCAGCTGTTGCACAAACTTTAAAAGAAATGAGAAATTACGTTAAAATAGGCATGTCTACAAAACATGTAGATGACTATGGAAAAAAAATACTTTCAAGTTTCGGCGCAAAGTCAGCACCATATCTTACTTATGGTTTCCCTGGCACTACATGCATAAGTGTAAATAATGAATTTTGCCATGGCATTCCTTCTACAAATAGAATATTTCAGGAAGGTGATTTAATAAATATTGACGTTTCTGCTGAACTCAATGGCTTTTGGGCTGATAATGCAGGGTCATTTGTACTTGGAGAAGATATTCACCAACATCAAAAACTTATTGATGCCTCAAAACAGATTTTACACAAAGCAATATTTGCGATCAAAGGAGGTGTAAAAATATCTGATATTGGACACTTAATGGAAAGTGAAGCTAAGAAATATGGATTTATGGTGATTAAAAATCTCGGTGGACATGGTATTGGCAGAAGTTTACATGAAGAACCTGATGAATTGATGAATTATAAAAATCGATTCGACCAAAGGCGTTTCAAAAAAGATTCAGTAGTAGCTATTGAAACTTTTATATCCACCATTTCATCTCAAGCTATAACACTTAATGACGGTTGGACAATGGTAGGAAACAAAGGTGGATATATGGCGCAACATGAACATACAATTGTGATTACTGGAGAAAATCCCATTGTATTGACAAAACTTAATGACATATGGGATTGAGTAGTGCTACGTAAAAAAGAAATGACTCTCTTACTCATATTAATAGAATATGGTTAGAAAAATTTCGGATTAGAAGATTAACCCTATATCAAAACAAACTCATTAGTTTTACATTGTTAGTTCACCAAGAACCAAAATATCATATAACACTCCTTCTCTACTTCTGAGTAAACGAAACAGAACAATAGTCTTAAAAAAACGCAACTAACTAAGTTACAAACATTATAACTTACATAGGTCAGATTTATTTATTAAGTCAAGCTAACAAAGGCGAAAGTCAACAACTATCTATTCCTGGAAATAAGATAGAAGGACTAAAACTCGCGACACAATATAATTTCTTAGTCAATGAAAAGAGAAAATTATCAATGGCAATTGCTTATGTTCACGAATTCGAATTTAATACGTTCAAACAATTAGCTCATCACGGAAGTGTTTTTACAGGAATGCGTATGAATCCTGTTTTTATAGCAGCCAAAAACTTCAATAATTTTAACACATTACTATACACAGGGCCTGTAATTAATCAAGATTATTCAAAACGTAGTATAAAAACTGCAGCCACAGTTAATGACAGCCTAATGTACTTTATTCCCAATACTAAAAATTTCGTAGGGATTGAGAATAATATGGATTTTGATAATGATAGTTTTCACTATTATTTACGTCCTCAAATGAAAGTAGCAATAAAACACAATCAAATGATTGACCTTCTAGCTGGTATTCCAATATCAAATGAAAAATCTAAAGGAAATCTAATGACTCGTATTATTTTCGAACTATAGTCTAGTTAGTTGTTCCTTAATAACCTTATTTTTGCAAGTTATATTTAAAAATAGGATTATAAAAAAAGAGAATTTTGATCTGATAAAATCAGAAAAACATTTTCAGTTTCAGTATTTCCATCATTTTCTTGAGATTCCAAGCAGTTGCTGCTAGTAAAGCATTTATTTGAGGGCCATTTTCACCCCGAAAGTAATTCTTTGCCATCCTGAAGTCGGTTTTTAAATGTCCGATTATAGGTTCTATTGCTGCTCTTGTTCTGAATTTTTTACTCTTTACTTGTTTTTGATAAGCGGTATCTGATTTTTTTGCTATATTTTTACTCCTTTTGATTCTTTCTTCCCTCTTCCACCTCGATCTAAACGAGTTCCTCTGGAAGCTTCTGTCCACTGGCTTCCATTTATTCCAATAATGGCTCTATTGTATGACCATCATAAGGGTTTTGCAAAAATGCTTTAATTCACAGAATAATCTTCTTTCCTTTATTGGCGGTTGTTACTATGCCAACTTTATTCCCAAATTCATATTGCTTATGCGCTTTCCCTTTAGCAATACATCGGGTAAATGGTTTGTGAATACTGTAAATTTTATCTTTATCGTTTCTTTTTTGTGTGACCGATTTGCTGTAAAGTGCCAGTAAATCTTTGTGTTTTTCTTGTTGTTCTGTTGTAAAATTACGCTCCAGTTCACGTATTGACCTCATGGCAATCGTTTTGAGTTGTCGCTGTGACTTTCTTGCTGTTTTTGCTCGTTTGGGATGTTTGCCGTTGTAGGTGTTTCGAACTAGCTGTTTACTGACTTTTGTATAGCGCTGTCTCTGTTTTATTCCTTCCTTTTCGGCAATTTTGTTGCAATAATCAATCACCTTTTTACACAATTTTGCATCTGTAGGAAAGGTCGTGTTATTCTCCTGAACGGTAATGTCTGATAATACAAAATTAGAGGTATTCGTCTTTGCATCATGCATTCTCACACTATAGGAAAAGATTTTTGTAATACCTTTTTCTCCTATCCTTTTTCGAAAATGAACAAAATTACTTGGATCACAAGGAAACTCATGTTCAAAGAAAACCCGGCCGCAAAAATTCTGCATGTAAGGATTCATAATCCAAGCTTTTTCTAAAGTCTCATCACCCAAATTGTACAGATGTTTCAGCAACAAACAGCCCACCATAAACTGTATAGGATGACTTGGATTGCCAAATTTGGAATACAAAGGAGAAAAATTCATTCTCGAAATAATTCCAATCATTTTTTTCTGATAATAAAACAAGTTCATGCTTTTTATCAATAAAATCCACCAACATAGGGCGGAACAATTCTGGCAGTTTTTCTGGATTTTTACCCAACATATTTGCAACCTTTTGATGCCTCAGTATACGAAAACCTGCAATAAAAAATAAGAATATACATGTTTAAAATATTGACAGTCAAATGTTTAATCTAAACTTAAGGAGTGACTATTTAAAAACTATAGCAAACTCACCTTCGGATATTCTAAAAACAACTCGAATCCAGCTGATATCTTAATAATCCAAAGCCTTCTCGATGAGAGAAGGCTTTTTTATCCTAATTCAGACCTTTAAACCTGAACTCGATAATTAAAAAGCGTACAATTGGTTAGTTTTTACCGTTTGATATTTGATTGAAGGTTTCTTAGGGAAGAAACTGTATGCTGCTAATCCAGCTAAGATATTTACGATAAAGTTGATGAATGAACGATGTCTTGAATGCTCAATCTGACAGATGTTTTTAAGTTCGTCGTTCACAGTTTCTATAACTGATCTTTTTCTAAGCATAATCTTATCATTCATACTCATTAGGCTATTTTTCATCTTGTTTCGTATTACGGTGACTAGATGTATTCCATCGATGAAAAGACATAGTTAAGGGCATAATCACAGTCTGGCTAAGTTCTACAAAACGATTGTAAGAAACTGTCTTAGGAAAATCTTTGTTCAGGTGGCGCTGTACATAAAATATGTAATAATGCTTGAAACATTTAAAGCCAATAATCTGAAATAATAGTAGGATACTAATGATCTCACTATTTGACATGGTTGCTGGTCGTCTTGAAGCCTTCCCAATGATGAAGTTTTTAGTGTTTTTTCAAAGTTCTTGCAAAACTCATCAACTATGCAGAAAATATCGGTAACTTTATCGTATGTAATCATGGCCTGGTATATTATTAAATTTTTGAATTCCAGATACTTAAACACAAACATTTACCACCATGATTGCAATTTTAAATAGAATTAATAATCGAATTCAGGTTTTAAGAAATATCTTTCATTATCTTATGGAAAAGGCCTCATTATTTTCACATTTATTTAACTATCCTGAGAAACGAAACCTGATACCATCACTTTACACTATAATTTTCACCTCCTACAATAACGACATCTTTCAGCGCTCCGAATATTTTATTATTTAAAACCCGGACATTTTTGCTTCCCCTTATATAGATAGCTTGCCCCCCTACCGCTTGAATAACATTATTTTTAATCACAATATTCTTATTTAAAAGAAACGGGTTAGATTTAACACTGGATACATCGACATTGATCGCCGTCCCATCTTGGATACCATGTCCATAACCACAGTCAATAATGTAATTGTTTTCAATCAAAACATTTTCTACAGGACCACTTTCTCTCCAATTTAGTTCAGCACCCAATTGGATGGCTGTACCGCTACTCTGTTGAATGGTATTACCTCGAATGATGACATTTTTAGATTTGATCAAATAAGCACGAGCCAAATGGCTTCTTACCGTATTGTTAAGTATTTCAACAGCTGGTCTTCGCGTAATGTTTGTCAAAAAATATTTTGAACGATCAAAGGACAATGGTTTATCCAGTGTTACAGAAACACGCCATAATTGGCTACTAGTATCAACCTGCATGACTTTAAAATTCGCTATAGGTTCAAGTGTACTGCGGTCAACTAGTAGTAAGGTATCCGCTATATCCGGGTAATCTAACGATAAAGCATGTAGATCTGCCTGCTCAATACGAATTTCAACTTTTCTGCGATCATGCGCATCTGGATAGATTTCGTAATAATAGTTATGAATATTTGTACAATCATCCCCCTGCCCAGCAAATTTGCAATCCTTCAATACAATTTTTCCTTTACAACTTGTAAAATGCGTTGCATCCGTATTGGTTGAAATCTGGGTGCCAGGACGAGGTATTACCTGCAAATTATGCAGCATTATATTTTCACTGCGATGACCTACGACTCCCATTCCAGGATGACTATGGATCTTAACGTCGATCAATTCAATTTCTTTGGATTCCTTTATCAAGATTGCCGCCCGATAGTGCGCTGAATGTCTTAGTATACATAAGTCATTCAATGGAGGATTTGCGTTGCTAAAAATGCGTATCGTGCTATCATTAAGTAAAGTCTTACCCTCATCATTTCCTGCTGTATAAACCCTGTCCTTCTTGACATCATAAAAATGTATGCGTCCTGTAATCAAACTATCCAGCATGCTATATAGTCTATTGTCAAATCGAATATCGAAAGATCCATTCTGCGTATCGATAATCTCCCCAATCGTATATGGGGGTCTTTTATAGTCTATTGATAACCCCTTTATTTTGACGTTTAGTGCATTGCGAATAGAAATAGCTTCGTACCACCCCGAAAACAAGACTGTAGCTCCTTCAGCCTCGATGCGGACATCCCGGCATCCTCCCAAATCCAAACCGATTACATAGGGGGCACTAGGCTTGAAAAGAACAGCTTGCACATTTTCTCCATATCTGCCCCTAAGCGCATTTGCTTCAATGCTAAGCGCTTCTTCCATTTCGAAATCATAAATACCAGGTTCAAAGTAGATGACCGACCCCGGAACTTTCCTTGCTCTTTCCAAAGCGAGCTGTATTGGTATTGCATCATTTCTTCCATCATCAGGAATGGCACCAAACGATCTTACATGGATCTGTTTGTGTGCATCTAGATCAGGAGCAGCAAATACATGTATATCAATTAATAAAAAAAATAAAAAAAAACTTAGACATCCGAATTGTGATAACATATTATGTATTTAAAAAAATGATAAAAGTGTATTCCCTGATTTTATTCTACAACATCTTCTTTGCGCATATGCGTAGTCTCAATGCCGGTATAAGCAAAATCATTGGAGAAAAAATTGGTAGAAAGGTCCACATTTCTGCAACCATCAAGCTTGAAATTAGCCCTTTGCCAAGCAAAAGGTTTGTAATCATACGTTTGGATGATCATATTATTATTAAAATACAAGCCATCCACAGATCGAGCCATCAGAATCGGTTTATCAAATGTTCGAATTATATTATGCTCAATACGAATATTCTTATGATATGTTGGCGAATGGATTGATGTGGGTTTAAAAGAGGGTGTTATCGTCACAATGGCTTCTCCCCATTCCCACTTTCCACCATTTTGTGAAGAAGAGGTACCACAGTTATCAAACACATTATTTTGGATGGAAACATCACGTAAAGCACCTGCCTCATACCAGTAATCAATATCACCCTCCATCAAGATGGCCGTTCCGGCAGTGCTGAAATAATTGTTTTCAATGACGACCTTACCTGCGGTAGTTACTAGAATTCCTCTTGCTCTATTCCGCCTTCCAATGTGACAGTTTTTGATCAATAGATCAGGATTCCAGGAAGCATTCTCCATAAAATACCTTTCATCCACCTCTAATGGCGCCTCTTTATCCAAGATAACTGTGTACCCCACTAGATTTTTATCTTTGTCATAACGATTAGCTACCTGCTGCACAGTACCGCCATCTATGCGTTGTACGGTTTCATTAGCAATAAACCATACCGAATCGCCTACGCTAAAATAACATGACCTTGAACTCCTATGAAAATTTACTGCTAGGGTCTTTCTATTTTTATGTACACGATCAATCGGAATATATACACCTCGAACATTCGCAAAATCATCACCTTGCCCCTCGTGAATACAATTTGTAATTACAATTTCCCCCTTATTACTTACCAAGTGAAAAGCATCAGAAAGTCCGCTAAATACACGCTCCTTTTTGCTATTCGGAACCATATTCACCTTGTTAAAATATAAATTTTCACAACGTTCGGCGAGCACTCCCATGCCTAATGCGTGATGGATTGTTATATTTTCCAGAAATGCATTTTTATTATTCAATAAAATCAAACCTGGCGCGAGGTACCTGCCATGATATAATGTAATGATGGTTTCCTTCGCTACCTTATTTTCTACATGTCCATAAAAGCGTAGTAGATTATCTCCTATTTTTGAAACTTTCCCTTTAAAAAGCGAATTATCCGAAGAAATATACCTATCTCGTGTTAGGAATTCGATATCCAAACTATTCGGATTATATAAGGTCGAGTAGCCCTCAACATCGATCGGCAAAAACCCTTGTTCATTCGAAAAGTATACACTATCGTTCCGCATGGTATAGGGATATTGTACTGAATCTACAAAAACATCCACATAGTTTGATTCCGTACCCTTAATAGTCCCCTGGCTGAT
This sequence comes from Sphingobacterium composti, assembly GCF_009829075.1. Lineage (GTDB taxonomy): Bacteria > Bacteroidota > Bacteroidia > Sphingobacteriales > Sphingobacteriaceae > Sphingobacterium > Sphingobacterium composti. The sequence continues at coordinate 8,245 of NZ_WUQZ01000035.1, forward strand.
ATAAGGCCTATCCCAATCTACCGTAAAATTTTTGAGCGTAATATTGGACGATTTCTCTACATAGGCAACACTCATTTTGCCATGAAAAACAAATGTAGCCTCTCCACCATCAACTGTTAGCGAGTCTTTACCCACTATTCCAAAACCGATGTTATAAGAATCCCTTTTATAAAAGAAATCGTAGCGTCCTTTTTCAAACTTGAGTAACAAGCGACGATTAGGAAGATCCTGGATGATCTGATTGATTCTATTTCCCTGATCCTGACCAGTGTTTGGTAATATCCCAAGATCTTTCATGTACAGTGTGTCTTGCGCATTGCAGTCCATGATGAAAAGCAGTAAACAAAAGCAAACGAAGATAAGCCTTGAGGCATACTTGCCACATTTAGGCATTCTTAAATTGTAAAATAATGACATTTTGGTTGATTTATAACGGACAAAATGAAATATATCCATTTTGTCCGTCATTTAGAAATTTTGAAAAACGAATTATTTCCAAAGCGGATTTTGTTCAATTTTCCCATTAGAAGCATCAATCACATCTTGAGGGATGGGAAATATGCGATGCTTATCTCTAATATTTGCTGCCTGCGTGGTCTGCTCAGCGGTTGTAGGATATTTACTGAAAGACTTTACAGCTTCCTCCAACTTGCCAAAGCGTACCAAATCAAACCATCTATGCCCTTCAAAGCAAAGTTCAAAATTGCGTTCTTGCAAAATAGCGAGGAGAAAATCATTTGCATTTTGCGGTTTTAGATCAATAGCTGCATTCGCTGTGTTCATAGCTACACCAAATCCACGTCGACGAATTTTATTAACACTTTCCAGCGCCTCGGGCTTTACGGCATTATCAGCACGTACTGACGCTTCCGCATAGATAAGTAGGAGATCTGCATATCTTGATATGGGAAAATTAATTGGATTGGACCAATTGACCCAGGTCGATCCCCTATCTTCTTCTTTCAAGGGATGTCTAAATTTATATACGAAATAATTATTCCCAACCGACTGAGGATCACGATCCTCTACCAACTCAGTGCCTTTTAAAATTAAGCTATAATCCGCAATACTATTGCGTCGCTTGTCGTTTTCGTCAAACTTCTCATAAAACTCCTTGGCTGTTCTTACTTTTTGCCAATAGAGACTATATGGGGTGGAAATACCATCAGTTGAACCCACTTGACCACCATATTTAGTTGCATCATCCCGATTTGAAAATTCGGCGTCAAATATATATTCCTTACTATATTCGTTGGACGCATCAAATAGGCTGAAGTAATTTTCTACCAGATCGAAAAGGCCAGAATCGATAACCTTTTTAGCCTGAGTTTCTGCCTTTCGTGCCGCCTCAACATCATTTAGTGGCATTCCTGCCATTTGTAGATACGCTTTTGCAGAAAAAGTGACCGCAGCATATTTATGGGCTTTACCGTTGATATTGCGAATTGGCAGCAATTTTTCTGCCATATCAAAATCAGCGATGATTTGATCATATACCTCCTTTAGCGAGGCTTTTCTAGTGTCCAACGTATTGAGATCAGTAGTTTCTTTAATCACTAAAGGTACCTCCCCATAAAATCTTGCCAGATTAAAGTAAAAAAAGCCCCTTAAAAAATAGGCTTCACCAAGAATGGTGTTTTTTTCTTCATCGCTCAATTTCACTTCACTTGTCGCCATGCGATCGATAATGGTATTGCTACGGGCTATACCTAGATACTGTACAAACCAAGTTCGTGAGACGATGTAATTATTCGGTGTATACGTATAATTACTTATTTGATGTTCATTATCACCATAAGCCGTAAAACACTCGTCCGTACCTACGCGCCCCAGGTATAACATACCTTCAAAATAATTTCCCCATCGATGTCCGGGGCCCCATTCTGCAGAAGTCAATACGTTGTAGGTTCCTGCCAATGCCATATCAAAATCTTCCTTTGTCTTAAAAAAGTTTGCCGTAGATATATTACTTTCTACCGGAACTTCCAAAAAGTCGGAACAGGAAGTCATTAATCCGATTCCAATTATTAATAAAAGTCTATTCAGTTTCATGATGTTATTTTTTAGAAAACAATGTTTAAGCCAGCAGTAAAAGTTTTGGCTCTAGGAAATACGCCATAGTCAAAACCCGATGTCAGTACACTGGTCATGCTGCCTGCACTTTGCGAACCTGTTATTTCAGGATCGTACCCAGAATATTTCGTAAACGTATACAGGTTTTCAGCAGCAACATAGAGTTTAGCATTTCGTATTATTTTGGTTTTGGTAAGCCAATCGCCTTTTAATGTATACCCTATCCGAGCCGTTTTAAACCTTAAAAATGATGCATCTTCCACAAACACAGACGGCATGGTACCTACAGCCATTTGTGCATATTGTGTGCTTGACGGATTATCTGTAGTCCATCTGTCTTTGTAATACGCCATTTGATTATAGTCCACCGCTCCAAAGCGAGCCGCTTGTATGTAGTTTGCGTTAAATACATCATTTCCATAGGAATACTGAAATCCAAGATGAAGGTCTATATTTCTCCAGGTCCATGTGCTCGCAAATGACCCAAAGAAATCTGGTAGAGACTTCCCGATATCTGTTCTATCTTCAGCCGTTATTTTGTTGTCGTTATTCAGATCTTTATATCTTATCCAACCAGCCTTCTCCCCTACACCTTCCACGGCTACACCAGTTTTTGCTGTACCATCTGCGTTGAAATCTTCCGTTTTATATACCCCATCGGCAATGTACCCATGCATGGTACCTATAGGACCTCCCTCTTTGAGCATAACGGCCTGTTGTCCTGCCGAGCTAGATATAAAGCTAGCTGCCAAATAGATAGGAGCGCCATTTTGACCTAACTCTTTAATAATTGATTTATTTTTGGCAAAGTTCACATTGAAATCCCATTTAAAATCCTCAGACTTGACCAATGCAGCATTTAGGCTAATCTCTAACCCCTCATTTCTTAGCATACCAATATTTTGCCAAGCTTTATCGTAGCCCGAAATATTTAAGACCGGCGCTTCCAACAGTAAATCGCGGGTATCTTTAATGTAGTAATCCGCAGTAATTGCAATGCGATTATCAAAGCCCCCCACTTCGAGTCCGACGTTCCATTCCCGTGTCCGTTCCCAACGAAGGTTTTCATTGGCCAAACTGGCAGCAGCCTGTCCTATGGCTATTGAATTATTGAAATTATAATTGGTATTATACAACTGCGCATAGGCACCTGTAGTCGGCACATTCGAATTTCCGACTTCGCCAAGACTTAACCGAAACCTCAAGTTGGAAATTTGCTTTATACGTTTTATAAAATCTTCTTCCATCATATTATAAGCTAATGCTCCGGAATAGAACGTACTCCACTTATTCGTTTTAAAAGCAGAAGAACCATCACGTCGCGTGGTAAATGTCAGCAAGTATTTACCGTCGTAGCTATAATTGACCCTTCCGATAAATGATAAGAAGTTGGTTTTACCTACATTTGAGTACGTTGTGAAGTTTTTAGCCATCTGTGCGTTATTGTAGCCCAGGCTTTCATTATCAAAAGAAGAGAATTCAGCGCGGCTAAAATCAGATTTGAAACCTTGCTCAGTAATACCTCCTAAAATGTTCAGCTGATGTCCACCTTCGAATTTGGGCGTCCAGGTTAATGTATTCTCATTAATCCAACTCTGACTGTTGACATTACCGATTACCCCCAAACCATTGTAAAAATGACCTGTGGGCGTAGATTTCGGATAGAATTGCTTATCGTTTAACCCATTAACATCGTAACCACCGGTAATTTTTAGTTGTAAGTCGTTACGAATATCATATTGAAAATAAGCGTTTAATGTCGTTTTCTTGATCGTCTTGATTAGATCCACATAATTAACTAAATCAAGAGGACTACCTCTGTAACTTGCTAGGTCACTTGTTATGGAGCTTTGGCTCACACCAGCGCGACGGAAATAGGCCTGTGTAGTCTCGTCAAAAGTATATGGCCTAGCTAGAATAGCGCCAATGACTACCCCTAATGCCGTACCATCGCCTCCACCTGTAGGTACACCATCGTCTGTAATCTGGCTAAATGCGATATCAGCTCCCACTTTTATTTTATCAGACAATTTATGATCTACCGAAAGTTTACCGGTCAACTTTTTCCAATCTGTGTTCTCAATAATGGATTTGTTTTGCATATAGGAACCTGAAGTCATAAAATTTGTTTTATCTCCCGAATGCTGGATCGATAAGGAATGATTTTGGAGGAATCCTGTACGGTATATTTCATCCTGCCAGTTTATCGAACGTATATTGGGATCAAATTGATAACCTAATCCAGTTGTTTGATCAACAAATTGCGAGTTGGTAGGACTGTTTTCAGCCTGATACCGGGCGAAATCCATAAAATCGAAGACCTCGTATTGTTTTGGAAGAATCTGCGAACTCATGTAGGTATTGTACTGAATTTTAGTCCCGACGCCAGTCCCTTTTTTGGTGGTTATCAAGATTACCCCATTTGAACCTCTATTTCCGTAAATTGCCGTTGCCGAGGCATCCTTTAAGACTTCAATCGATGCAATATCATCGGGATTGATGAACGATAAGGCACTCAATGCACCACTTTTATCGCTCATACCACCACCAGTTGAGGTACTTGATTCAAACAAGGGAAATCCATCCAACACGATAAGGGGTTGTGTGGACCCAGTAAGCGAGTTGGCACCTCTGATCAAAATATTGGATGCAGCTCCTGGCTGACCACCACCAGATTGAACCATTAAGCCAGGTACACCACCAGCTAAAGCATCGTCTAAGGACTGAATGACTCTATTTTCCAATGATTCTGGTTTGATGGAGGCAACAGCACCTGTCATATCTTTTCTTTTCATCGTTCCATAACCGACCACTACTACTTCTTCAAGATCATTATTGCTAGGGTTTAGCGTAATTGCCAGTCTATTTTCGCTTCCTACCTGTACTTCTTTGGTAGTAAACCCAACAGTTGAAAAGATTAATATGTTAGCATTACCTTTAAGTTCAATCTTGAATTCTCCATTGGGGTTGGTCGAAGTACTTCGATTGCTCTCTTTAGCCTTTACGGTGACTCCTTTCAAAACACTTCCTTTGTCATCCACGACTTTACCTACAATCTCCCTTTGCTGTGCTAGACCGCAGAAAACTGTAAAAAAGAAAATGAGTGTTATATATATGCGCATAAATTTGGTATTTATATAATTAATTAATCTTCAATCAAGTTTATTTGTACCTCATCTAAATATATGGTGCTGGGTGCAGCGGAGTTAATTACGAATGAGGGAAATGTGTTCAATAGTGTTTGAGGAAGCGGATTATTCTGAATATCAACATCGCCTACTACAAATTCGAACCGAAACTCCTGCCAATTGGTCGTAATACCCAGATCAGCACGATGGAATATTCGGGTTTCATTTTGAACTTCGAAAGGAATATTCGGATAATATTGCGACCAATTATTCTTTGCATGCGCCTGTAATAACTCATTCCACGACCAGTCTGGCAAATTATTAAGCAACATTACTTCAGATAATGTAAAATTCGCATCTGCTTTCATCCAGAAAATAAACTCATATTTTTTACCCTTTTGGAGATGCGCATTGTTTGTCCAGTTATCCCTAGTAAATAAACTCCAGGATTCATTGGCTTTATTGTAGTTAATACGCATAGAATATGCCGTCTGATCAGCACCGCCACTGGCTCTTACCAGCTTACCTAGGGAGACTTCATCTCTTCCTTGCTCACTCCAAGCTGTCCATTTTCCTATTTTAGACCCCGCATCAAAAGACCAACTATCCATATCTGCTTTCGTGTAAGGAAATAGTTGAGGATAGTTACCTACTACAATTTCTCTTTCGACAATAAAAGTAGCAGAGTCAATTTCACGCAACAGCTCCAATTGAATTTTCGCTTTTCCTTTTTTACTCCATTTCACAATCGGGTTTTCGGCTGTAGATTCTTCAGGACTACCACCGGGGAACTTCCATTTAAACTTGGTGGGGTTGCCTATTGATTGTAATGAAAATTTAATATCTTTTCCTAATGGAATAGCGCCCATTGGCGTCAATCCTTCTATTGTCAAGACCGCAGCTAAATTTTCGAGAACATCTATGGTAAACTCATGTTGTTCGGTCGTACCATTATCATAGGTCAGCTCCAGTCTACATTTTTTAGGGCCTTTTTCATCAAAAACTACGTTTACTACCGGATCACTTGAATTAAGCGGTGTCCCCTTCTCAAATGTCCATTTACGTTGAGCTACCCCTAATGAGAGGTCGGTCACTTCAAAATCCTTACCTACCATTGCGGTCTTGGTTAGTGTCGCAATCTTAAGTTCATGAATAGTACTCTTCCATTCTTCATCCCGATCACAGGATTGGAAAAAGGAAAAAGTACAGAGTAGTATACACACAATGATTTGCACTTTAGATTTGTTCATAAAATTTAGCTTAAGGTTTACAATAGCTACAAGGTCAAGTGTATCCTTGCATCAAATTACGTGAACAAAAATACTGGAGACTTGCATTTCAAAAGAAACACAAATCGTTCAATAAATAGCAAAAACGTCATTAGCATACATTTTTACCTGCTTTTAGCAATCATTTACGAGCCTTTGTGTTTATTTAGGTATTGCTTTGGCAAGCAACCAAACTCTTCTTTAAATATTTTGCTAAAGTAAGATAAGTTGTTTATACCAATTTTATACATGACATCGGAGACCGAATAATTATCGTTTTCCAAAATCTGAGCAGCCCTTTTCAAGCGAATATTTCTAATAAATTGAACAGCCGTCATCCCAGTCAATGCTTTTATCTTACGGTACAGTTGCGGACGACTTATGGCAATATATTGACTGAGTTCTTGAACACCGAAATCCGGATCATGCATATTAGCTTCAATTATTTCAAGGCACTTGTTTAGCATTTTTTGATCGTAGGTCGAGATTACTATCTGTGAAGGCTCTAGATTTACCGGCTCGCTAAAGCGATTTTTTAGACGCATACTCGACTGAACCAAGGAATCAACGCGTGCTTTAAAAAGCTGTAGATTGAAAGGCTTGGACATATAGGCATCAGCTCCGGTATTATACCCATCAATTTTATGCGTCAATAGATTACGGGCTGTAAGCATCATGACAGGTATATGTGAAGTTTCGGTACTGCCTTTTAGCTGCGTACATATTTCTACACCTGTCAGCTCAGGCATCATAACATCCGTAATGACCAGGTCAGGCTGCTCTTCTTTTATTCTAATAAAAGCTTGTGTACTATCGTTTATCAGGATGGTATGATATTTAGGACTTAATAACTGCGTTACATAATTACCAAATTCGAAGTTATCCTCAATTAAAACAATCGTAGCCTCTTTATCAAAGACGTCGTCGTGTTTCTCCACAAACAGTTCTTCATCAGGATTAAGTTGGTCTACAACCAAGGGCATCGGCTCGGTTTGCGCAGTAATATATGTTGTCGTCTTAAGATTATCCTGTAAATGATGGGTACCTTTTGCCAGTCTGACATAAAAGGTCGTGCCTCTACCTGCGGGAGATTCAGCCCAGATCTCGCCATGATGCTGATCAATTATATATTTTGAAAGCGACAATCCGATCCCTACTCCTCCAGACAAATCATTATTTTCACTCTGATAGAATGGTTCAAATATTTTGTTCAGTTCATGTTCATGTATACCAGGACCATTGTCGATCACTTGAAAAATATAGGAATGCGCGTCGTCTGAACAAAATACATCGATACGTCCATTGGCAGGAGAAAATTTAAGTGCATTGGACAATAAGTTCATGATAACCTTTTCCATTTTGTCCGAATCGATGAAAATAGTTTGATGTATATTTTCCAGAACGAGGTTCAGCTCCACATTTTTTGCCTCTGCTATGGGCTTAAACAACAGCACCAGCTCTTGAAGAAAATCTTTAATATTAACTTCAGAAACCTCCATTGACATCATATTGGATTCAAATTTTCTAAAGTCGAGTATCTGATCGACGAGTGTTGTCAATCTCCCCACATTGCGATTTATCAGATCTAATTTGTCACGCGTAGTCTTACCTATATTCGTGTTCGTCAGCAATTCGTCTACAGGGACAGCTATTAAGGAAAGTGGGGTTTTAATCTCATGCGAAATATCGGTAAAGAATTTTATTTTATTGTCGAATGTCTTCTGTTCTTCTTCACGCAACTGACTTTCCATTTCTAGTTTATGTTGATTGGCTAATCTATTCAGTGAAATGCGTCTAAACAAGAAAAGTAAAAAACCGATTAAAACAACATAGAAAAAGTATGCCCAAATGGTAAGCCAAAAAGGAGGGGTAATTTCTAAGTCTAATGTAGCCGGCAATTCACTCCAAACGCCATCACTGTTAGCGGCATAAACTATAAGTTTGTATTTGCCGTGCTTTAAATTGGAATACACGGCAAAGTTTTGTGTGCCTTTAGTAAAATGCCAGGTATTATCAAAACCTTCCAACTTATACTTGTACTGGTTGAATGCTGGAGATGTAAAATGTAGGGCTACGAACTCAAATGTCAAACTATTACTGTTGTAAGGCAAACGTATTTTCTGTGTTTTTGAAATAGGCTTCTCCAAGATGACATGTCCATTCACCCTTTCGCCTACAGACACTTCTTCCGAAAAGATCTTTAATCCAGTAAGGACTATTTTTGGGGGAATGGGATTATTCTGCAAGCTATCTGGATGAAAAATATTAAATCCGTTAATTCCGCCAAATAACATCTCACCTGAACGCAACAAGGTGGCCGACATCATTTTAAACGAATTGCTTTGGAGTCTATCTTTATTTGAGTAATGCTTAATCTCACCTGTTACGGGGTTAAACTTGCAAATACCCATCCCCCCTATCCAAAAATTGCCATGTTGGTCTTCAAGTAGAGATTCCAATTCATTATTGGGAAAGGCATGTGTTTTATTGTTGTACGTAACAATTTGAAATTGATCCCTATCGGTTGGTTTTAAAATTTTATGTATTCCAGCACCTAGTGTAGCTATCCATATTTGTCTGGACTTATCTTGATGTATGACGGACACAAATTCACCGTGTTTTTTAGTATCAGAGGATAAAGGGATACGTTTTATTATAGGTTTTCCTTCGCTAAATGTAATCCTGCTGGCACCTCGACGTGTTCCTACCCAAATTGTTTTATTTGGTTGCTGCACATCACAGAATAAATCCGTCACAAAATTATCTTGTATCGAATGGTCATTATGCTCGTCATGACAATACTGTTTAAACGTTCCCTTATAAAAATCACCGGTGCTCGGAACATACTCATATAACCCATTGGAAGTACTGAACCAAAGATGGTTATCCTTATCCTTAATGATTTTATATATACTGGTTTTAGATTTTGATAATTCATCATTAAAGATCTTTATTTCGATCTGGGCGTTATTCCATACCTGCTTTACATTATTTGGCGAAACAAGGTACAATCCTTGCCATGTTCCAATCCACATTGCTCCAAACTGATCTTGATAAAATGCGGAAACATCCTTGAGCTTCGTGGATCCCACTTCGTTGATTTTCTTGCTCTGTCTATCGTTGAGATTCATCACCGAAAGACCTTCCGCTCGTGATCCGATCCAAAGCAGGTGATTGTTATCCTCAAGAAAAGTAATTACGTTGTTTTGTACATACGAATTATTCTTTCGGGAATCTAGCGCGTATAATTCTATTTTTTTGTCCACAACATTGGTCATGGAAATTCCTTCATTGATCGTACCTATCCAAAGCACTCCAGAGTAATCATCAAACAGTGCCTTTATTGAATTACCACTGATGGCGTTTTGAACTGCAAGATCAGACCGAAATGCTCTTTTAAATCGTACGGCAGTATCAAATAGATAAAGACCATCATTGGTTGTTCCAGCCCAGATATTATTTAATCGATCAAGGTGCAAGGACAACACACCAGTTGACGATTTCTTGTCAAGGATACGATTGGCGATATGATACACATACAATCCTTCGCTGGACCCGACTAAAATTTCATCTTTAGATTTATGTTTAAGTACATTGACATGCTGCGCAAAATCATCCCGCAAAAGCGTAGTATATTTTCTCTTAGGTATATCATACAAGACCAGTCCTCTGTTTGTTCCTATTAAAATCTGCTGTCTATTGATCTCTGTTATGGTTCGTATATTTTCATTTAAACTTAATTTAGACAGCAAAACACTCTCAATTTCTTTGTTCGTTTTCGTTAGAAAATACAACTCATTATCAGAACTAAACCAAATTTTATTATCCTGGTCTGCAATAATCGTTTGAATACTCTGGTGCTGACTGTTTACATTATTTTGACTCTTAATCTGCTTTATATTGCCCGAAGATGGATCGTAATAATTAAGGCCACCAGCCTCTGTACCGATATACAATAAAGAATCTGCACCTAAAAAAAGGGATAAAACCCTGTTATTGGAAAGCCCTGAATTATCCGTACGGTATATGCTTATATCCTTGCCATCGTATCTACACAGGCCGTTAAATGTACCAAACCACATAAACCCATCCTTATCCTGCATGATTGCATTGACATCCGAATGCGATAAACCCTCATTGACCGATATTCTATTAAAAAATACCTTATTTTGTGCTACTGCAATTCCACACAAAAAAAAAATGAGTAGTACAAATACAGTGTTTTTCATTTAGATAATATTTCTTAATAACAAAGTTTACTTAAAAAACTTAAAAAACAAAAAGAGTGTAGTAGTTCTGTAGTCTTTCCCTGATTTCCAAACAATTTAATAATTGTTTTTTTGTATTAATTTTTTAATATGATAATTATTTCTTAAATCATATACCATCTTAAATTCAAAAGCGTCCTAAATAAGGTAAAAAATGGCGGTGAATTTATATAGCAGAGATTGCTATATTTAATTCGCTAAAATGATTCAACCGCCATGGTAAATATAAACGTATTTTCTCAGATATTAGGACTAGTAGATCGCAATATTTTTAACAAATTGGTTCAACAATATCGGTCCGATAAACATCACAAAGGGATCAATAGCTGGACTCACTTTGTGAGTATGCTTTTCTGCCATCTTTCCTCCGCGGATTCCGTTCGCGATATTTCCAATGGTTTGCGTAGTACTACAGGAAACATGAGTCATATGGGAATTTCCAGAACACCTAGCAAGTCCAACTTATCTTATATCAACAAACATCGTGATCATTGTCTATTCCGT
>NZ_WUQZ01000036.1 GCF_009829075.1 Sphingobacterium composti
TAGCCCATTCAGTTGGTTTCTTATTAGTGGTTACGATAATAGATGTTGATTCATATATTTGATTAATAAAATTAAAGAAGCCAACTGCAACATTTTTTTCTAAAGGGAAAAGCATAACATCATCAATGATGATTAGGTTAGCTCGTACCATTTTTTTGTATTCTGCTGTTTGCGATCGTACAAAGTCCTTGGTTTTTAAGGTAGAGACTATTTCTTCCATAGTTCTAAAGTATACATGATACCCGGCCTTTACAGCATCCTTGGCTAACCCTGCCGCTAGCATTGTTTTTCCTGTACCACTTGGTCCCATAAGAACTAAGTTAAAGAGCTGATCTATCCAGTTAAGCTCTCTAAGGGTGGCGAGTCTTTTATCAGTAAGTCCATTACGTTTAGCATCATAGTTTAATAAATCGTTATTACGGGGAAGAGCAGCAGATTTCATACGTCTAACTTCATCTCTTTGTTGGCGATGTTGCTGCTCTGTTTTCAATAACCTTGTTAGGAGCTCTAAATAGCCAATATCTTCACTTTCAGCTGTAGCTATTATTTGATCCAAATTTGCAGCAACCGCTGAGATTCTGAAGTCTGAACAAAGTTGTTTTACCAGTTGTTTTTGATTTTCCATTGTTATTATTTTAGTAGAGTTATTAGTTTTTCCCTGCCGTATTACCGACAGGGATATTATTAGTTGTTACCAAAAAGTAATTCATAATCAGTTAAATCACTTTTCTGAGGTTCTAGTTCCATTTGGGTGTTATTGCTTGCTGAAAGTGGGTTAAGCCTGATAATTTTGGTTTCTAGTTCCGGTTTATGAGTTTTTTCTGAGCGGATATAATCTAGATAAGCTTTAAAGTCCGTTGCACTTAGTATATTATTAGTATGAACGTAATCTAATGCACGTGATATATCAAGCGGATTATTGTTTTCTATGACACGCTCAATCATTTGTATCTGATCTCGTATATATCTTTTTTTATGGAGTTTTATCGCAATTAGCCACTGCTGTGCTTTTTCTATATTTTCGAATAAAGAAGCTGTTTGATAAATCAGCTCTGTTATCTTTGGCTCCATATTACGGCCATGAGTACGCAGAATGATCTTTTTCCCTTTTAAAGCTGATACTTCATGTACGCAGATTTCTTTTCCTGAGAGCTCTGTAAGGTGGACTTTAGTAATACCAGCGTTATATGTGCCAATTGGAACACTATAGAAATTACCCTTATAAGACACCTTATTATCTTTATGAACAGCATAAATCTGTTTTTGCGGTGGCTTGGGAAGCACTTGGTGATACTGTTCTAAAAACATCTGCTCTTTAGCAAGTTCTTCTAGTGGAATAAGTTTGGTTGTACCATGGGGCAGATTGTTGGCCGTACGGTGCAGCCAGGCTATACATTCATCATTAAGCGTTTCAAGATCACGATATGGCCTATTATATAGAAAGTTCTGCTTTACATATTTAACTACGTTTTCTACTTTACCCTTGCTTTGGGGATCGGATTTTCGACAAAAATGAAGCTTAATTCCACGCTCTCGCACATAATTCGAAAACTCGGAAGTGAGTACTATGTCACCTAGGTTTTCAGAGACGATAAACAATCTGTCCTGATCATAAACGATTTCTTCAGGCAGACCAGTAATAAACTGAAAAGCTTGTTCATGTGCATCAATAACCATTGCCGTGGTAAAAGGAATATCACTAAACAAAACGAACTTATAACGGCTGCGCGATAGAATGAAAGTAAAGAATTGTACTCTCTTTTGCTTATTTGTTGTGGTGGTCATATTATAAAAACCAAAGTCTACCTGAGCTTGACTACCGTAAGGAAGCTCTTCAACCATCTGAAAATCACGAGCAGAGCTCACTTTAGGAATATTGAATTCCGCCCGAATTCCTTGTACAAAGTTGAATACTGTTTTGGCACTAACTGAGGGAAAGTCAGGGTGTTGTTCTTTAAGCCAATCAAACATTTGTGCGGCAGAAGTATCATGGTAGAGCTCCAATTTTTCCCGTACAAAATCTCGAAAGGGATCAAGAAGTTTTTTCTTTGAAATAGGCTGTTCTAGTTCTTTTTGGTAACTTCGGTCGTCTTTGGATAAGAGCTTTTTTACCGTGCGCCAATTCAGTCCTAAATGTTCTGAAATTTTTCGTATCGAATTACCTTCTCGATACATTTTGTGAACCTCATGATAGGTCATAAGTTTATTTAAATAATAGTTCATAATTACTTTGTCTTAATTGCTATGACAAAGCTTGTTTTTTCTTTTGGAACTCTATGTTCCAAAAGATGAACTATGTATTTATTATTGCCAATTATGCTGCACTCTTTATTGCCAAAAACGCTGCACCATTCTTGCCATTTTTGCTGCACTCATAATTACCAAAAATTGTGTATTCTGAATTACCGATTACAAAAGGTTTTCACTGAACGCTTCGATTGTGAAATCAGACCATATTATAGAAGAATGATTCGTTCAAATGATCTTCTTTTTAAAATGGGACTTGAATTGGGAGGAAATAGAGGTTCAGCAATTAGTCGCTATGTTGGACTGCCGGTTAGTTCCTCCACTATGTTAAGAGTGATTCAAGGAGTAGATGTAGAACCTAAAGCTTTGAAATCTGGGGTAATTGGCGTAGATGATTGGGCATTCAAAAAAGGAAGTACTTACGGAACTGTTATTGTGGATTTAGAACGCAAAGAAGTGATAGATTTACTTCCGGATCGTGAATCGGATACGCTAGCAGAGTGGCTGAAGAATCATCCAGAAATAAAAGTAGTATCCAGAGATCGCTATGGTCCATATGCTTTGGGTATAAAAACAGGAGCCCCTGATGCCATTCAGGTAGCCGACCGCTTTCACCTAATTATGAACTTAGGGGAAGCCGCTAAAAAAGTCTTCCAATCACAAGCAAAACAATTGAAGGAAATATTTAAGCTTTATAATGATCCCAAAAGGAATGATCCTACATTAACGGAAGTTACCGGACCTGTTGAAGCAAATTTAGAAGTTGTAGCACCAACGATTTCTACAGCAAACATTGGTGCACATAAACAATATCTATTCGACAAGGTTAAAGAGCTATATGCCAATGGTACTACACTGAGACAAATTGCCAAAATTACAAAGCTGGATCGAAAAACAGTCGCAAGGTATGTATCCATGGAAAAACTTGAGAAAAGACAATCAAGAAACTCCACCAACTTAGAATCCTTCATTAATTATCTTTTGAGCGAAGAGAACCACGGAAAAACATATCGAGAACTGCATAACACTATTGTTCAGATGGGATTCAATGGTAAGTATACCCAGTTTTGCCACAAGATGAATGAAGTTTATAATATGCCGGGGCTTAGTAGAATGAAATATGAGGCACAGGTGGTGGTAACAAAAACTTGGTCGCCAACCAAATTATCCTTAATGCTCTATAGGGATTCAAAACACCTTAAGGAAGATGATAAAGAATTTTTAGAATTATTATTTGAAAAGCTTCCTCAAATAAAACAAATGGAGCAGTTGATAAAGGGCTTTAAACAATTGTTTCTTATCAAGAAAGACGGAATGTTACAAAAATGGATTCAGGAGGCATCAACATCAGAGTGTGGGCTTAAAAATTTTGCTAAAAACCTTTTAAGGGACTATGAAGCAGTAAATATTGCTGTAGTAACAACAGTAAGTAACGGCCAGGTTGAAGGACAAGTTAATCGAATAAAAAATATAAAAAGAAAAATGTACGGTAGGGCAGGATTTCAGCTATTGAGGAAAATGATACTTGCAAAATCAGCATAATTCACCAAAATTGACGAAGAACCACTTTGTTCGGAATAATCAAATAATAAGATGAAGTTTAAATCCATAGAACCAACCTATTGAACATTGTCCTCGTTCAGCTGTATCTCTAAAAACTTTGTGCTGATGAATCCTTCTGTTGTGACATACCTTGATATGTGTAGAATCTATAAAATTGATTCCTTCACTCTTGCCCAAACACTTCATTTTTACAAACAACATAAACACAACAGCACATCGAGGTTGAAGTTCAACAAAGCGATTATAAGAGGTCATGCCAGGAAACAAATCTTTCAAATGAGGTAGTGCATAATGGACACAAAAGGACTTCAGATTGCTAAATTGTCCACAATGAAAAAGAACCATTAAACTAATCAACTCACTCTCACACAATCCAGTTTTACGACATCTTTTTCCTAATTTTTTATCTTCAATTCGCTTTTCTTCTAATATGGGTTGAATTTCTTTGCAAAAATCATCCACTTTAACGAATATTTCTATAACTTTATCTCTCAACATAGGGCTTGATTTAATAATTCATGTGATTGATTGTCAACTATTTATATGAAAAAATCAAGCCTTTTTTATGTTTTTAATTAAGATTTTTAATCTTTTTCCTTATCCCGAACTCACGTTAATTCTAGTACTTTAAACCGCTTAATATAGCTGTCCACCGTTTTACGGTTGATGTTCAATATCTGGGCAACCTTACGGTTACTAAGTCCTTTTTTCTTTAGAAGGATAAGTGTTCTGAGTTCCATTTTGTCTTTCCGTTGTCCTGCCATGCTGTGATCATATGATTATACAGCAGCAACTTAAGCAGTTTAATGGAAAGTGGCCCATTGACTTCCGAAATAATTGGCAAATCAAACCGAATCAACTGGCCCATTGACCTCCGTTATAGACAGAAGCTCTGGTTGCTGCCCAAAACGTTCATTCAAGCATAATCAACGTAGCCTCTATCCACAACCACCACACAACCCTTAGGAAATGAAATGGTCTTGGCTATTTTAGATTCATGTTGTTTACCATCTGTCATATGCACACAACTGGGCATACAGCCATCATAATCAAGTATATTATGGAGTTTTACAGCTCCCTTAGCACTGCGAAATTTAGCCCAGTCAAATACACTTAAGCATAAAGGAATAATAGTAGCATCCATGAGATATACTTTACGTTTAAGCCTGTTAAGTTCTGCGCGTCTTGGTGAATCTTTATGCCACAAATCATCCAAAAGTTTATAATACAAATCACGGAATAGCCCATGATCACGATGTTTGTTGATGTATGAGAGGTTGGACTTGCTAGGCGTTCTGGAGATGCCCATATGACTCATGTTTCCTGTAGTACTACGAAGCCCATTAGAAATATCACGCACGGAATCAGCAGAGGAAAGATGGCAGAAAAGCATACTTACAAAGTGTGTCCAACTATTAATTCCTTTATGATGTTTATCGGACTGATATTGTTGAACTAATTTGTTAAAAATATTGCGATCTACTAGTCCTAATATCTGAGAAAATACGTTTATATTTACCATGGCGGTGATGGAATTTTAGCGAATTAAATATAGCAATCCCTGCTATATAAATACACGGCCATTTTTTCCTTATTTAGGACACTAATGATAAATTTTAATTTTTCTTATCCCGAACTCACGTTAACTAAATAGTCTGATTAGATTTAATCAGACTATTTAGTTATATAATCATTATTGTGCCATTTACAATAGTTTTTCTAACATTTCAATTAACTTTTCTCCTGTTAAATTTCTAGCTACAATCTTGCCTTCAGGATCAATCAAAAAACTTTGAGGCACAGCTCTAACAGCATAGATTTTCGCAGCATTATTATCCCACCCATTCAAATCACTTACTTGAGTCCATGTAAGCTTGTCTTCATTTACTGCTTTTAACCAATTTTCTTTCTTACCTGGATAATCAAGCGATACACCTAATATCTCGAAATTTTTATTTTTATACTTTTCATATGCCTTAACTAAATTGACATTTTCAACTCGACATGGCGCACACCAAGATGCCCAAAAATCTAACAACACATATTTGCTTCTAAAATCAGATAGTTTTACCATATTTCCATCCATATCACCCTGTTCAAAATCAGGGGCTACTTGACCAATTTCGATACGACTAGCTATATTAATTTTATTTTGCAATGATTTACCTATTTCGGTGTTTTTAAGTTCTGATGACAACTTATCGAATAAAGGTTTTACATTAGGTATATCTACATTTTGTAATGACAACTCATTTAGACTTAATAAACTAAAATAACTTGTTGGATTATATTTCGCATGTTCTAACATAACTTCCTTGCGCTCTCTACTCAATCTTCTACGTATTTCACTACGTTCATACCAAAATTTCTCTTGTTCTGATTTGTTCATAGCATTCCATTTTTTATCTAACTCTCTAGATTCTGCGGAATTACTCTCTAAAAAGGATTCATAAATATGAAAATCAGTAGTCAACTCACCTCCATCAATTTTTGCAAATTGCAATGAATCTTGAATCTTCACTTTCATCTTTCCATTCGACAGAAAGATGTTTTTTTCATCCAACATTTTTGGTTCTGAGCTATTATTTCCCCAAGTTAACTTAGCTCTTACTGGCATTTTTAAAGTCTTGGAATAATTAAATTTCCCTTTTTTTATTTTTAGAGTATCATTTATTCTCATTCGACCATCTAAATAGCTAATAATAATTTTATTATTATTTTTGTTTTTAGATGTTCCATCAATCTGGACATTAATATCTTGTCCATAGACCTGCATCACGATGAAATTCAACATGATGAATTGTAATATTTTTTTCATGATTATTATTATATTTTATCCTCTTTCTCGGAATGTAATATCGATTATCTTTCCAAAACCGTCTATACTCGTTTTTTGAATTAGTGCTCCCCCTAGTGGTGGACTTATATAGTATTCCACTACACCTTCTGATTCTATACCATTTTTTTTGGTAAGTCCAATGACTAAATCATTTGTCTTTAATCTTTCCCATTGTGCATATGCATTCCAGCCTACTACAGGAAAGAATTTCATACAATTAATTTCAGCATTATTATACTCCAACACTTGTTTTGCTGTACTGTTAGTTTGAGAATAATCGAATTGATAAACTTTATTTCTAGTTGAATAATAAATATATGGTAAAGTCGGATGAATTGCAAAATTCTTTATTTCCTCCTGATTCGCAAGTTTCAATTCAAAGTAATATTCTTGACTATTAACATTATTATTTCCCAAAGTCATTCCATATACATAATATCGATTTTGATTAGGCTCCTTAAGAATCGCAAAAGTATATCTGTTTAATGTAGAAGCCGCATGGACAATCTCCCTCCCAGTGCTAACTGGAAAAAGATTATAATTTTGAAAAGACATGACTGTAGGAAATTGACTTCCATTACGCAATTCTAAAAATTGTTTATTGCTCTGATCATACAACATAATTGAAGGATCACTTGGGAAAAAGCTACTTAAGGCATTTGGAATAATCATACCAATATGTGGGGATAGTTGAACCTCTTCTGTACCATTAATTGAATTAATTGGATATTCAAAAATGGAATTCAAGGCAGGATTGTTTCTTGCCCATAATGCGCCTTTATCGTTTATCAAAATTTCTCTTAAGCCAGATCTAAATGTAGAAGCACTAGTAGCTCTTAGTTGAAAATTATCTGGTTTGGAACCAAATAACCAAGAGATATTATCACGATCACTTGCTTTTAAATTTTTATCTAAACGAAAAGTTCCCTTATCTGACACATAGAGTGTCATACTCTTTCCACTTGTATTATAATTATAAAATAAACTTTGTGGTATACCGTAGTCAAACTCTTCATTATTCCATATATCATAGGCTACTCTGTAGTCTGACTCAGTACTTGGAGAAATCATATCTAGACGTGCTCTACCTTCGTGTTCAGATAGCACCACATACCCCTCACTCGCTATCGATCTCACCAATAATTTAAAGGTTTTGCTGTAACGTATACCTTCTACAACATCAGTGACATTCAAATAACCTTTGTAACTTCCTGGATCTAACGAAACAGGATACACTAACTTTCGCTCTACACCTATTGTATGATCTATAGAATCAGCTGTATTATCCCCCATAAAAGGCATTACTTTCCACTCAAATTTAAAACGTGATGGATCACTAGATAGTTTACCTTCTATATGTGCTTCTAAAACAAGTGTATCGACGAAAGAATATAAATCAATCTCCTTGGATTCATCTATTCCGTCTATTGTTAACTCATTTATGTCCTTATAATCATAGTTACCTATGTCTTTAAGACAGGATGAAAGTCCTATAAATAAGGTACAAACCATGATTAGCGTTATTAATCTTTTCATAATTATAATTCGACTATATAAAATTATCTTTTTGAATCCCAACCCATTTCCATTGGTTGCCCATTTGAATCTAGAATTTTAGGGTCTTGTTTAGCCAACCATCGATGTACGAATACTCCTGCATATTTTATTATGCTTTCATTAAAATCTTCGTCAACAAGTGAATTTCCAGCCCACTTTTCTCTATTTATCCCCATCAAATCACAAATTAGAATAGATTTGTCCATAGACCACGTACCAAAATATCTAGTGCCATATATACCCCACCAAGCTGGTTGCGGAAAATTCTCATTCATACGTATCACGCGTTTAATATCTAATAATTTTGAATTATCATTAGAGTCCGTCAGTTTGCGAGAGTACAAAAATTTTAAGTCGTCTGATTCTTCTAGTTCGATTGTTAAAATTTTATTAGTCGATTTCAAAGCCTCTGTACGCAATAAATTTATTTCTATGAAGGCTTTAGCTTGACCTTTTGGTATTGTATATGTCATTGGAAATTCTAAATAGTCTATCCCAGCTTTGGCCTGTTCAGTTGGCTCTTCTGTATCGAGAATTTTTATATTGAATGATCGATCATAATCTGCTACTTTTCCAAAAAGATTGACCTCCAATTTGATTTTTTGTTCTCTTATATCACTATTCTTTAGCCCCCAAGGAACATTGATAGTGTCAAGTACTATATTTCGGTTATCAAAATATATTCCGCTATCTTCTGTATATACGATCAAATTATTTTTATCACATGAATAAAAAAATATTGAAAGTATAATTATATATAAAGTGTTTCTCATTTCTTAGTTGTATTTAGTCTCACCTTCTGGTATTGGTAATACATATTTTGATGCATTCATACTTTGATTATATTGTCCAAAAGCAGATTGAATAGATGTTAAATTCTTACGTTTGTAAAAAAAGAATAATTGACCTTCACCCCAAAATTCACGGGTATATTCTAAACGTAATAAATTCGCAAAATTGAAACTATCTGAAGAACTGGATGCTATCCCTCTATTGTTTCTTACTTTATTAAGATGTAGCACACCATCAGCCACAAGAGGCTCACACTCGGCAGCTATATAATACATCTCACTCATACGAAGCATTGGAATTATTTGATTTTCAACCGAATCCGTCTTAGCTTCGTATTTTTCAAAAGTCTTGTAGTTCGTATTTCCAAGTAACATTGTATTAGATAGATTTCCTATATAGCGATAATCATGTCTTTGATTGGCGAATAGTCTATAATTAACAACATCTTCACGAGGTGATAATGCATTTACCTCATTCAACGTTTTATTGTCAAACAGCGAAGTAAATAAATCTCTCCTTCTGATATTCTGTAATCCAAATAGGATTTCAGTACTATATATTCTATCTGATGAATATTTTGTATTGTCTATGAATGGAAACCATTGTTCTTGGACAGCGATGACTTCTTTTGCAGTAACAAGAGCCTCTTCTTTGAGATTTGCATAGAGATAAACTCTAGCTAACAGTCCCTTTACAGCAAAATAATTCAATCTGAATACTCTATTATCATTGAATTTCACTAAAGATTTTGAATAAGGTCCATTCGTAATAATTGGATCATTTTTCAGGTATTCTAACGCCAACTGTAGATCAGCAATAACCTGCTCTAGGTAATCTTTAGCCGGAAGAGTAGTAGCTACATCTAAACTAAACTTTGTATAATATGGAATTGTTGCAGCTGTTGAATTAATTGAATAAATAGGACCAAATAATCTAAATAAATCAAAATGCAATAATGCACGTAATGCTAAAGTTTCTCCATATATTAATGCATACTCATTTTCTGCTAAAACTGTGGTGTTTTTATGAAGATTTTCTATAATCTTATTTGTATTTGAAATTAAATTATAGCTCGTACCCCATATATTTTGTATTCTGGATAAATTAACTGTACTCGTATATTTATGTTGAGTCAATTCATAATTATTGACTGATTCTGGATGAATTGAATAATAATGCGCCAATATATCAATAAACTCACTCGTCAACGCTTTACCATATATTGCATCCTTGTTTAGCTCTATATATATTCCATTAAGAGCTTGTTTAAAACTCTGAGGTGAAGAAAAAGCATTTTCTTCGGTAACACGGTCACTAGGTTGAACATCTAGCCATTTGTTACAACTTGAACATATGGAAATAATTATTCCAATAAATAATAAACTATATCTGTTCATGATTAAAAAACTAGAAATTAACATTTAAACCAAAACTCACTGTTCTTGCGAATGGAAAATCAATTCCTCGCTCGACTTTTATTGATGATAAACGAGCTATATCATTCATGTACGCATTAACCTGAATACTAGATACCTTCATCCTCGTCATCCATGGTGATCTAAAATCATATCCAACACGAACAGATTCTATTGATAAGTAATTATTTTGCTGTACAAATCGTGATGATATTGGCGTATATTCTGAGAGTGATATACCTTTGAATTGTGCTATATCACCCACATTTCTCCATCGATCATACAAAGCTCTTCTATCTTGGTTTTTTATTAATTCAGAAGATGATATATTCTCTACTTTGCTATATAGGGTACTGTTAAATATATCACCTCCATAACTATATCTTAAATGTATATTCGCCGAAAAACCCTTATACATAAATGTATTGCCAAATACTCCCTCCAAAACTGGACGTGTATCTCCTACAACCACTTCGTCAAAGAAGCTATAGCCAAATACTTTTTCACCTGATTGGCTAATGAAAATTTCTCTTCCCGAAGCAGGATCAATTCCATTTGATCTAACCGACCACAATGCTGTTGGACTCGCTCCGTTATAATATCTAGAAAGATTTTTACTTAAATTCTCCCTATTGTATGAATCTAATCTATTACCAATTTTGTCATAATATGCTGTACCTTTTCGGAATGATAGGCTAGTCGTCCAATTGATTCGTTCAGATGGTCTATATAGTACTGCATATCGAATAGAACCATTAAATCCACGGTCTACTTGCATCCCTACATTCATCATACGGTTCGATATACCTACAGATAATGGGATGCCTACGGTAGCAAGTAATGGATCTGTTTCCTTATCGTAATAATCAAAATTGACATGCAATCTATTGTTCAATACAGATAAATCGAATCCAATATTCTTATCTAAAGTTTTTTGCCACTCTAAATTTGGATCTCCAAACTTGTCAAGCAATAACCCTGTACCAAAATAGTTTTGCAACCAATTATTAAATTTATAAGTAGATAAGGCATTATAAGCGCCAAAACTTTGGTTACCGGGATTACCAACAGAAGCTCTGATTTTCAACATAGTCACATCATTGAAATTGTTCTTAATGAATGATTCATTATGTATATTCCATGCGATACCAGTTGACCATGTTGTAGAAAATTTTCTGTTCGAACCGAAAACCGACGTTCCGTCTGATCTTAAGTTAAAATCAAATAAATACTTATTATTGATAGAATAACCAGAGTTCATAAAGAATCCAGCATTACGTCGTTTTGAGTCGGTGTGATCTGGCCTTCCTGTATTCGGATAGCTATTTGAAAATGCTGGTGTTGTAAAATTTCCCTCCGGAAATCCCTCGGCACCAAAACCTTGCGACAAGCTGGAAGATTGATTTAACGAAGTTCCAGCAACAATATTTACTAAATGTATATTATTAAATAACTTACCGAATGTCGCTGTTAAATCTCCTTCATATCCTAAAATCTTTGTATCCAGGATTTTGTATTGACCTTTTCTTAGATCCTCTACCCCATCAAATCGAGTGGCATCGGGCGAAAAGAAACTTTCCGTTTTTTGATTATTTTTAGTTACACCTAATCTAGCACGAAGTGTTAAATAATTTAAGGGTCTATATTCGGCATTGAAATTATTTCTAATTCCAAAAGAATTGGATCTATCGTAACTATTCAAAGCATCATCCCAAAGAGGGTTAGATACCGGCAATTGTAAGAATTGACCTACAGGTTCTAGCCATTTATCTACACCACCGAATTCATTGACTTTACGGTAATACGGATTAGCACGAGCATATTCTGAAAAAGCAACAATTGGATTAGCACTATTCATGTCATCAATTGTTAATTTGTTCATAAAACTAATTTTATCCTTTCGATAGATCAAATCAATATTACCGCTTAGGTTATTTCTCTTAGATTTACTCATTACACCTTGGATAGTTCTATTATTGACACCTATTCCGTATCGCATTTCTTGATCTCCACCTTCTAAATAGAAATTGTTTCGTTGATTTACACCAGTGCGTAATGGCTCAGCCAGCCAGTATGTATCTACACCTCTCTTTAAATCATGCAATAGATTATTATAACGGATCATTTTTTCCTCTTCTGCTATAGAATTATTAGATTTAAAATTTCCAGACAGCAATTCAAAATCAAGCTTTTCGGAAGCATTCATTAAGTTATAATCGGATAAATCTGCAAAAGTCAAATCTAAACTACCATTGTAAGACACACGCAACTTACCTCTTACAGGAGCTTTAGTTTCGATCACAACAACTCCATTTGCTGCTTTAGCTCCATATATAGCAGTGGATGCTGCGTCTTTTAGAATAGTTGCTGATGCTATCCTATCCATACTTATATCCATGATGACTTGCAGCGTAGTTTCGAAGCCATCCAAAATAAATAAAGGTTGATTAGGATCTTCTCCATATTGTTCCTTTAGCCCCACAAAACTGGTTTTACCTCTGATTTCTAAATCTGGTAATCTATTTGGATCGGATCCGAATTGTGTATTTTCAATTAAATTGAACGTAGGGTCCAATGTTCTAAGACTCTGAATTACATTTTGCACTCCTACTTCTTTTAATTCTTTACCAGTATAGGTAGCTGATGATCCTGTGAAACTATCCTTTCTTCGTGAAAATATCCCTGTTGAAACAATCTCTACTTCACTGAGTTCAGATATAATAGGACTTAATTTGATATTTCCTATATTGCTTTTCGCAAATATCCTAACCGAGTGATGACCGATATATCGAATTTCTAAAGGAGAATTCTCTTCAATACCTCGTAGTATAAATTCCCCTTTTTGATTAGTTTTCGTCTGAATCGGTGTAGTTTTACCCTGAGCATCTAATAGTTGTACGGTAGCTCCCTCCAATGGTTCGCCTTTACTATTCGTTACGACACCCTGTATTATCTGATGTTGCAAATTTTGAATACTTGTATTCAATTGATTTGATAGAGAATTTATATTTTCTTTACTTTTACTTTTTATAATGATTATTTTATCATTCAATTCATACCTGAAAGGCTTACCATCCAAGATTAAATTCATCGCAGTCTCAAATGTTGCATTTTCAAGATTGATTGTGATTTTTTTGTGATCTTTTACCACAAGGTCATTATACGAAATATCATACTTTGTTTGTTTATGTATTTCGTCCAATGCTTGTGCGATTGTCGCGTTCTTTAGATTAAGATTAACTTTTTGGGCTTTTAAAGTGGCTGAGGCTTGAAATGCAAACGCACACGACAATAAAACTATTAATTTCATTTCGGCTATAGGTTTTACAAAATGTTTTCGGAGAAAATGCCTTTTATATGAATAGGCGAATCCTCTGCTGAAAACAATAGAATATTTCATAACTTTAGATTAAGGTTAGTAATTTGTTTGTCTCAATTCATAACATGTTTACTTTACCTGTTTAGACTCGATGTGTTAGCGCACATCGGGTTTTTGATAAAGTATTGTTTACTATTCATTATTTCTTATCTACAATTTCCAACCTCCTTCCATCTATTTTAAAATTCAATGATGACACTTCTTCTATGGCGTAGAGTACCGAAGCTAATTTCTTATCCTTTTTAATTATAGCATTTATTCTAATATCATTTGGTATTCTCGTATAATCAATTTCTAGATCATACCACCTTTCCAATTGTTCTAAAACTTCAACTATTGTCGTTGATTTAAATTTAAAATACCCATCTTTCCAACCTATAGTTGCACTTGTATTGACTTTACTTACTTCACCTTCATTATTTTTCACTACTATTTGATGGTCCTTTTCTAGGTAGAAAGTTTTATCATTATTTGGTATGATTACTTTGATTTTACCATCTACTAATGTTGTGGTACTGATATTATCTTTGTAAGTATTAATGTTAAAAGAGGTACCTATCACCTCAATATTTTGATTGTCACATTCTACTACAAACGGTTTTTCTTTATTTTTAGTAATTTCGAAATACCCTTCACCCTTTAACTTTACTTTTCTATTATTTCCTTCAAAATCGCTAGGAAACTCTAAACTTGATTCGGAATTAAGCCATACTATTGAACCATCTGATAGCCTCATTTTCAAATCTTTGCCTCTAGGAGTCTCGAGAATCATATTGTGGACATTATTTTTATTTAATAAATTAATATCTGCATACTTCACAGCATAACCATTCAAATCTACACTTGCATTATTTTTGTCTAATATTATCTTTTTGCCATCTGATAGCTTAAGTATTGCATATTGATTTTCAAGTATATTTTGGCCACTATGATGACTATTAGGCTTGAAATTAATTGGTTGAAAATATAGAAATAAGCCGCAAGTAATAATTAAAATAGCTGCAATAGTAGCTATCTTATACATAAGGGTTCTTCGTGCATTCTTTTTATGATTATCTGAATGAAAAAGTGTATTATGTAGTTTTTCTTTATTCGTATTTACGATATTCTTCAGAAAATGTGATTTTTCGAATTCTGCATTACTACTACCTAGTTCAGAATCTATCAATTCTCTGAGCTCGTTATCATTAGCCACATCGAAATAAATAAATAGCTTTCCTAGCTCTTCTGCAGAACATGTTCCTTCGAGATAACGCTTATATATTGTGTTAATATTTTCCACAGTGTACTTGTCTTTATTTATATAGACGAATAAAATAAAGACACTCTCGGCTTACGAATAAAAAATTATAGAAATTATTGATTTTAATAATAATTCAGGATACTGACTTTTTATCTTATGCTTTATATACACATTCGATTTGGCCATATGATCTTTTATAGTCGAGGTACTAACATTGAAAATTTGGGAAGCTTCTTCGTAGGTTTTACCTTCAATTTTTATTAATCTAAAAACTTTTTGCCTTTGGGTTGGCAACTCTTCAATAATTGAATCTAAAACCTCAAATGCCTCTTTTGATTCAATTAACGCATCAATATGGTTGTAGGAAAAATCTATAGATGATATTAATTCAGATTTTAACATCTGATCTTTCGATGCCTTTCTATAAAAATCAAAAACTAAATTTCGTGCAATAGTAAATAAATAGGCTTTGAGATTAGTCTCACTATCTATTCTTTCTCTATGACTCCAGAATTTAATAAAAACATCTTGATGTATTTCTTGGACTGCATCTGGTAATTTCACTAGTCTATTAATCTTATAAGCCAATATATCAGCATACTTATGGTATAAACAATCGAAAGAATTCTTATCCCCATTCTTGATTGCTTGTAAAATGTCTCTATCACTAAATTTTGGCAAAATATTTTTCATAGGTTAGTGTGACGAAGTAAGCAAATCTTTAGAAGAATAT
Organism: Sphingobacterium composti; assembly: GCF_009829075.1. Lineage (GTDB taxonomy): Bacteria > Bacteroidota > Bacteroidia > Sphingobacteriales > Sphingobacteriaceae > Sphingobacterium > Sphingobacterium composti. Next base: position 15,769 of record NZ_WUQZ01000036.1, read on the forward strand.
CAAATATATTAGATAACCCGCTGTGCATTATGATTACTTAATAAAAAGTTGTTCATTTGACTGAAAATCAGTAAATTGTTTTAACCACAAAACATTTACAATGAATAACTTATATGCAAATTACGAAATAATTTTGGAAGTATTAAGAAAAATTTCATCTGCCACATTATTGACTTATCAACGTCGAAAACTCCAACTTAAGGGTTTAGAAGTTGTAAGTTTAGTGTTGACAGCAGAGTTTATGGGTATAGATAGCGAGAATTATTTATTTAAACAGCTTCCTGCCAGCATTTATAAAAAAATTGAAAGAAGTGATTACAATCGCAGAAAAAGGAAACTTTGTGCTGCCATTAATGATATACGTCTAAAATTAGCTCAAAAGTTTAATCAATTCGAAGAATGCTTTATCGTTGATAGTATGCCATTGGAGGTTTGTAAGATAGCACGAAGTAGCCGCTCTAAAATATGTAAAGAACAGGATTATTGCACCCCTAATAGAGGCTTTTGCGCATCACAGCAAATGTCTTTTTACGGCTACAAACTTCATGCTGTATGTTCATTAAGTGGTGTTTTTCAAAGTATTGATATAAATCCAGCTTCGGTTCATGATATCCGTTATATGAAGGACGTAAAGTTGCAATTATCTGATTGTGTTTCACTTGGAGATAAAGGTTATCTTTCTTCGGAAGTACAAATTGACTTATTCAAATCGGTAAATATTAAATTAGAAACACCTAAAAGAGTAAATCAAAAAGACTACAAGCCACAGTTTTATTTATTCAAAAAATATAGAAAAGGAATTGAAACTCTATTCTCGCAACTTTGCGATCAGTTTATGATAAGAAGAAATTATGCGAAAACTTTTGAGGGATTTAAAACTAGAATTTTAGCAAAAATAACAGCCCTAACAGTTGTTCAATTCATTAACTAACGTATTCTAGGTTTCTCATATATCCAAATTTAATTCAAAAAAAGTTTTTTTAAGCAGCTTTTCTATAATTATCCACATACATTACTCCTCGTTTTACTAGGGCGAACATCCGTAAAATCAACTT
>NZ_WUQZ01000037.1 GCF_009829075.1 Sphingobacterium composti
AGATCCTTTTATACAGGATAATTCAACTGCCATGATTTTAAAAGATTCTTCAAATACTCGTGCCATATGTTAACAAATTTAATTCTTTATTTTTTAAATCTGTCTCCACTCAAAGGTAGCAACTCCAGCTCGTCCATTCTTCGCATAAGTTCTTCCCGAAGCGCATCAAGGAATTTTGTACGGTTCATCTTCCGGTTTCTCAACTCCAAATAAGCCTGATAAAAATTGCCCAAATCAACATCAAATGTGCTTTCAAAATATAGGGCTACTTCCCTTATATCGTTGTTCCCGTTGTCAAATACATTTTGATAGTGCAGGGCATAAATCAGTTCTATCAATGCCACTTTACTTCCTGTCCATTTCAGCTTCTTTTGGATTTTCGATTTATCTTTTTGGAATTTGTTATACAACTGGTCTTCGATGTAAACCTGTATCAAATCATTGGCTATTATCTTGGCGACCTTATAATCATGTGAAGTGGAAAAGGACTGGTCAGATTGAAAATAATAAGTGTCCAACCACAGCTTTATATCATGCTTCCCCCTTAAAAACATTCTATCGTCAAGTAACGAATTGTTGCTACGGTAATACTTATAGAAATCGAGGTTGTTGTTAAAGAACCTCTTAAGTTTTTTCAGTTCTTTGTTGAGGTATTTCCTTATGGGCTTTGCTCCATAAGGCTTTTTTGTTTCGATTTTGTAGATGGCATTGTAGTAAATGAGTTTTGCTACAAAGGCAGGTTTCTGATACTTGAAAAAACGGATTTCCTCATCCGTGTTCCTAAACCCTCTTTTCAGAACATACTCTTTCAGTTTGGACAGGCATTCAAGGATAAGGTGTATAACGGCTTCTATCCGTTGTATGGAACAATCGGTTTCAATCTCCAATTCGTTGATGGCTGTTTCCAGTTTATGTAGGGTTTCATTATAGAATTTATTCATCTGTTTATTTTGAAATAGATGTTATTGGTTAATACAGAAAAGCTAACACTATTCGTATTAGCTTATGATGCAATTACTGCTTAAAAAAATTCAACCTCTACCGTATTGATGATGGAACGATAGATAGATTTTTGTTGCATACTTTAAAGGGTTGTAGTATGATGCAGGTTAGTCTTTGCGAATTACACCTGCATCACCTCCTTTTTTTTACCGATATTTTTTTACGGTTATGCAGTTTACAACCCTTAGTTATTTAATTTTAATAAGTCAATGCCAGCCCCACACCAAAGCCCATATCGCTATCATAGTGGGTACGTATACCTATATTCTTATTAATGATATACCTAAGTTCTCCCATATACTCTAAGTCGGTATTCACCATAAAACCACCTCTTAGTCTTTTTGAAATTGGTATATCTTCACGCATTAACTGCAATCTCACAATTCCATCATGATATACTTCTGCCTGAAAATTGACGAGCATAGGTAACGTATACATAAACCCTAAACTGAACGCCCTGCGGGTATCTTTCTTGTTGGTTTGTCCAAATATGTTCTTTTCGTGTTCATCTTCTCCCATTTTACGGTAGCGGTAATCAAAACCTACAAAGGGCATGAACCATTGCATCTTTCCAATGTATCTACCTAAATGGGTTTCTACTTCATAACCGTGCATACTATTATAGCCTAAACGCCATTCTGTTCCTAATTGGTAGCGTGCATTCATTAGCATAGCTTCTCCATCATTACCATTGGTTGCAAAATCGTTTTGTGCCATAAAATGAGGCATATTACTTTCTCTTTGCAATTCTTTATAGGCTTTTGCCTTGTCGGGTAGATAGGGGTTATTGTAGTCTCCAACTTCAAAGACCCTGTTCATTCCCGCCATCATGTGATATAATATATGGCAATGAAAGAACCAATCACCTTCCTCATTTGCTAAAAACTCAATGGTATCTGTTTCCATAGGCATGATATCCAACACATTTTTAAGCGGCGATTTTTCGCCTTTTCCGTTTATCACCCTGAAATCAAATCCGTGAAGATGCATTGGATGCCGCATCATTGAATTATTATAAATGGTAATCCGTAGAATTTCTCCTTTTTTTACAGGTATTTTGTCAGTTTCCGAAAGTATTTTATTATCCATGCTCCATACATAGCGGTTCATGTTGCCAGTAAGTGTGAATTTCAACTCTTTTACAGGCGCATCATTTGGAAGAGAGGTGTTATAAGGTGATTGCAACATAGCATAATTTAATGTTTTGATGTCTCCCAAGGCATTAGCGTTGTAACGGTTAGCGTCGTTATCCATATCCATACCCTCATGCTTACTGTGGTCTGCTTTTTTTGTTGCATCTCCGGTAATTTCGGGATACATCACTACATTCATGTCCATTTGGTTAAGGCTCATCTTCATGCCCATATCGTCCAAATCGCCATTCATTTTCATCATATCGTTCATCATCTTCATCCCCTCAAAATACTTCAATCGTGGGAGTGGAGAAATAAGCTGTTTGACCCCATCACCTATAAAGTAACTCGCAGATTGTGTCCTGTCTTCGGTTGTTGCTAAGAACTCGTAAGCCAAACCATCTTGAGGGATAGTCACTACAATATCGTAAGTTTCAGAAACGGCAATGATTAACCTGTCCACCTCTACAGGCTCAACATCATTCCCATCATTCGCTACTACTGTAATTTTTCCTCCAGCATACCGTAGCCAGAAATAGGAAGACGCCCCTCCATTGGAAACACGCAATCTGACTTTGTCGCCTGCTTTTAGCTTTTTACCATCAATTGTTTTCAAATCGGTGCTATGGCTACCATTTATTAGGATTTTATCATAGTAAACGTCACTGACATCCATCGCCAGCATCCGCTTCCACTCGTTTTTTACCTTTACCCCTAATTTTCCCTCCTTAATAGCTTCAACATATGATTGTGTTGCGCCTTTCTTAATGGCCGCCCAATCATTTGCATTGTGTAGCATACGGTTGATATTATCGGGGTTAAGATTTGTCCACTCACTTAATATAATTGGAACGGTCGGCAAATCGTCAATTCCTTTTCTGAATGTCTTATCATCGCTTCTTTTCTTCATGATAAAACTTCCGTACATGCCAATCTGCTCCTGCAATCCTGAGTGGGAATGGTACCAGTGCGTACCATGCTGGATAATCGGAAAACGGTAGGTGTAGGTTGTGCCCGGTGCGATGGGTTTTTGTGTAAGCCAGGGCACACCGTCTTCTTTATTGGGCAGGAACACGCCATGCCAGTGAAGTGATGTGCTTTCTTTCAATTGGTTGTGCACCACTATTTCGGCAGTGTCGCCCTCGGTAAAGGTAAGGGTGGGCATGGGGATTTGCCCGTTTACGGCAATTGCCCTTTTTTGCTTACCTGCATAGTTGACAAGCGTATCTTTTACATACAGCTCGTAATGCACCACTCTCTGTGCAAACAGCGTTTGCGTGCAAAGCAGTATCAGCACTGTTTGCAAAATTCTTATAGGTATTTTATTATATCTGTTCATGATTTGAAAAATTTTATTTAATGCTGTCTTCCATTGTGCTAAACCACGCTATCAAAACCTGCTTATCCTCCGGTGACAATACTGCATTGCGATGAATTAGTGTGTATGATGACAACGGCATTTCCCCGTCCTTAACCTGCCCGGCCATAGCCCTGAACTTGTTTCGCTGCCTGCGGACAGAATAGTCGCCAAATTCGCTAAAGTTGAGTTCCTCTTTCCCCTTTTTTATATGCTCTGCCATGTACCATGCGCCGGGCTGGATACGGCTGTACCACGGATAATGGGTATTGTTGCTATGGCAGTCATAACAGGACTGAACAAGGATAGTCTTTACATTTTGGGGTACGGCGTACACCCTTTCGATATGGGTGGCTGGCACTTCAACCGCCTGGTTCCGTAAGGGCTGAAAGAACTGTATGGCAATCAGGACGACAGCCAGCCCCAATATGATTTTCTTCTTTATGGTCATAATTATTTTATTGTGGCTTCATCTTTTTGTGTCTACTGTTTTTTCACATACTTGGCATAATTCTCCTTGTTTTCAAAATAAGAAACTTCACCGTTATTTCCTGTCACAGCAATCACCGCATTAGCTTTGTCTACCTGCTTATGGGAATAGGGGTCTATCGCCATCCGCACGGTCACATCTTTTGGAATACGTTCCTTACACATTTCGCAACATCCGTAATAGGTTTTACCATCAAATTTTACTTCAAACTGCTTTTTGCCGATATAGGCATCGTTGACCATGCAGACTTCATCCGATGGAACCAATTCACCTGTTTGGGTAGTATGTCCGTTGCTTTCCGGAGTTGCCTGCGAATGCTGCTGTTCCGCTTCATCCTTATTTGACTCCGCCTGACCGCAAGCGGTGAATAGGAGGGTTAATAAGGAAATAAAGCCAATTATTATTTTGTTCATGTCCAAACTTGTTTTTTTAAATTTTATTATTTACTTTCTTCAAACTCCTTTAGCTTGCGCTTCATTAGTTCAATTTCTTCCGCTTGGGTTTTAAGTATATTTTTTTGCAGCTCTATCAGTTCCGGGTCGGTCAGGTGTGCCTTTTCGGACATCAATATGGCTGCTGCGTGATGGGGTATCATACCCTTTGCAAACTGCTTGTCCCCGACATTGATTTGTTCCCTGATACCAAACCATGAAAAGATGCCAACAGCAACCGAGATGATGGCTATCGCCCAATTCATCTTCCTGTTGGGGTACATTACTTTCATTATCGCTAATTCGATAAGCAGCATTGCCGAGGTCATCAGCAGGGTCATGTACAAATTGTTGATATTGGGTATCAGGTTCTGCCACCCGTCAATCATGGCGTACATGATAAAATACATCACTGCGAACATTGCGACAGCCATCACCGCAAAGCGTTTGTACATGGCCGAAGCATGTTTTGTATTGTGCGTGCCATGCTCCGAGGAATGACCCGCATGGTGACTGTTTTGCATATTTTCCATAACCCGAAATTTATTTGCTGTTAATTGTTTTTTCCACCTTACCGCAGGTCAGCATTTTAGAACCGTAGTAAGGGTTTTTGATTTCCTTGTTTTCGCTGAACCAAACAGCACCCTTACCGTCATTGAACATCGGGCAATGGTCCTGATACAATGTTTGCGATGTACCGAACAAATCAATCAGGTCTTTCAAATCTTCGCCAAGCGAGGCCAAATGTTCCCGCTGGTGGTGAATGTTGCCGACATTTTCCCCGATATGTTCTGCGTGTTCTTTAGCATCGTCCGCTATGTCCATGTACTTTTTGTGCTTATCAGCAGGAACGGCTTTCATGTCCACTTTATTCAGGGTAGCTAACAGCTTTTTCCCTGAACTGGCGGCAGCTTTGTCATCGTCCGAAACAAGGGCGTTCTTTAAGGACAGATAATCGGTAACTATGGGCGCAATAGAAAAGTTTTTTGCTTCTTCTTTTCCTGTTGCTTTTGCTTCCTGACCGCTCGGAGTTTCACTCACAACGTGCGCAGCTACCGTATCATCCTCTTTTGGTTGGGAAGCTGACTGTTCTTGTGATACAACAGCAGTATCACTTGAAGACTGCTCGTTTTTGTTGGATGCCTGATTGCATGATACTGTTACAAATGCCATGATAACAGCAATGATTGATAATGTTAGATTTTTCATTTTTATTTATTTTTTGATTTTTAAAAAACTTGCGTTAATAGCCACTACAATGGTGCTTACACTCATCAGCACAGCACCCATAGCGGGACTTAAAACAAAATTCGGATAGAGTACGCCTGCCGCAAGCGGTATTGCCACCACGTTGTAGCCAACCGCCCATATCAGGTTCTGTACCATCTTTTTGTAGGTAAGTTTGCCGAAGTCAATCAGTTTGACCACATCCCTCGGGTCGCTGTCTACCAATATGATATCCGCTGTTTCGGCAGCCACGTCCGTACCGGAACCCACGGCAATTCCAACATCTGCCTGTGTCAGTGCAGGTGCATCATTTACACCATCACCAGTCATTGCTACGATTTCGCCTTTTGCCTGAAACTCCTTTACTTTCTCCTGCTTGTTATGCGGAAGCACATTGGCCAAATACCCGTCCATACCCAATTTTCCGGCTACGGCAGCAGCAATCCTGTCGTTATCCCCCGTGAGCAGAAAGGACTTGATGCCCATTTTTTTGAGTTCCTCAATCGCCTGTGCCGACCCCTCACGGATGCTGTCTGCCAAAGTAATGAGGCCGATTACCCGGTCATCAATGAGAACAAAGTTTACTGTTTCGGCTTCCTGATTAATTTCGGCTGGAATTTCCGGCAAAGAAAGGTGGTTTTCGGTGAAGTAATTCGGGCCACCAGCTACAACACTCTTTCCGTTTACAACACCTTTTACACCTATACCCTGCATATAGCTAAAGTTTTCAGACTTCCATAACGCAAGCCTCTTTTCTTTCAATGTAGCCATAATGCCTTTCGCGATATGGTGTTCCGAATTTTGCTGTACTGCGGCAGCATACTGGATAACTGCATCGGCATTGTATTCGTCCGTAAAGGGAATAACCTTTTCCACGGCATGGGAACCTTTGGTGAGCGTTCCGGTTTTGTCAAAAATGATGGTAGATAGCTTACGGGTGGTTTCAAATGCTGTGCGGTTGCGGATGAGCAGACCATTGGTCGCCGATAGCGTTGTGGAAATGGCGACCACCAACGGGATAGCCACGCCCAATGCGTGCGGGCAGGCCGTTACCATTACCGTCACCATTCTTTCAAGCGCAAAGGCAATATCTCCACTGCTTGCATACCAATAGGCAAATGTGCCTATGCCCACGGCAATGGCAATAAAGGTGAGCCATTTGGCAACTTTGTCCGCAAGGTTTTGCGTATTGGACTTAGTAGCTTGTGCCTCCTGCACAAGATTGATAACCCTGTTCAGGTAGCTGTCTTTTCCAACGGCTGTTACCTTAACTTTCAGCGCACCATCGCCATTGATAGAGCCTGCGATGACCTTTCCGTCCTTTTCCTTTTTTACGGGAACACTTTCTCCGGTAAGCATACTCTCGTTGATATATGAAAGCCCATCCAGAACCAATCCGTCGGCTGGAATTTTTTCACCCGGTTTTATGATAGCCGTTTCACCGCTTTGCAGGTCTTCGAGCTTTATCTTTACAGCTTCTCCGCCTCGTTCCACGGTAACATCGTTGGGCAGTAACGCTACCAATGACTGTAATGCCCGTGAAGCAGCCATTTGGGAACGCATTTCCAGCCAATGCCCTAACAGCATGATGTCAATTAGGGTTGCCAGTTCCCAAAAGAAATCCATACCCTGCAAGCCAAATACAACGGCTACGGAATAGACATAGGCTACGGATATGGCGATAGCAACAAGTGTCATCATCCCTATGGCTTTGGCTTTCACCTCGCCAATCATTCCCTTTAGGAATGGTAAGCCTCCATAGCAATAAATCACCGTACCCAATGCCAGCAACACATATTTATCGCCATTGAAAGCAAGCGAGAAACCTAACCATTGCTGTATCATGTGCGACAGGAGCAGTATAGGGATTGTAATGACAAGGCTTATCCAAAAACGAGTGAGGAAATCACCTGTATGATGTCCCTCATGTTTATTAAAGTTTTCGTCAGCATGGCCATGTTGAGAATGCCCGGAATGCCCATGTTCTGATGTGTGTTCATGAGAAACTGACGCACCGCCAACGGGAACCAATGCCATGCCACAGAGCGGGCATTTGCCCGGTTCGTCTTTTAGCACCTGTGGGTGCATAGGACAGGTATATTTTTTCATAACAAGGGGTTTTAAAAGTTATGTTGCACTTAATTTTTTTGCCATCTCATGGGTCATTTCTTCGGCATAAGTACCATAGGCATCAACAAGTACGCCTTTATTCTTACTATCATTAGACGATATGGCATAAATTACGGCATTGTTATCAGGACTGCTGTCGAGGCTTTCAAACCTATGAGTTTCCGTAACCGTAAAATCCTCCGGTTTTAGTTTCAGGCTCCTTGACGCACAGTAAAGGCAGTCCGGCAACAGACTAAAGTCCATACTGTACCCACGCTGTCTTAGGTCTTTAAGTGCCTGCACCATGTCATTGTACTGTACCATAGCTTTCAGACCTGTTATTTAATGGTTTCGACCGTACTTCCGCAGGTGAGCATCTGTGAGCCGTAATATGGATTTTTAACCGCATTCTCTTTACTTAGCCAATTGGCTCCCTTACCTCCATTGTACATAGGACAGTGCTGGTAATAAACGGGGGTGTCCTGTTTAGACACTTTAGCCAGTGTGTAGATGCTTCCCGAAAGTGCCGCAAAAGCACTTCTTTGTTTTGCAACGTCTTTTGATTTTGAAATGCTTTCCGCATTGGCCGTTAAGTCCTGCATTACTTTCATCCAAGCCGTATGTTCCTCTGCCGATAGCTTATTCATATCGACTGCTTTAAGGGATGCGGCCAATTCAGCTGCATTGGCAGATGCGGTCGCCGCATCGGTTTTTATCAAAGCGTCTTTCACTGAAAAGTAGTTGTCAAATACAGCTTTTAGCTGTGATTGGTTTTGGGCTGCATCTTTGTTAGCGGATGCTGCCATTTGGCCATGGTCGTGATTGCCATGTCCGGCATTCATGTCCATTCCCGCCTCTTTGTTTTTGGCAACCGTCTTCACGGGTCTATCATACTGGCAGCAACCAGCCAGTTTAGCATATACGTCATCCGGCGCACGGAACTTCTCACTGTCATAACCAGCCAAAGCAATACGTTTCAGGATTTCATCCTGATTTGTTTTGTCGCCTTCATAGGTGAGCGTAGCCATCTTGGTATCTTTGTTCCAGTCCACGCTGGCTATCTTTTTTACGTTACCTGCTTTTTCGATGGTGGTTTTGCACATACCACAATTGCCGTAAATCTTTACGGTTTCTGTTTTCGCATTCTTGATTTGTGCGAAGCCGTTTATTGATGATAGTAACACGGCGATTACCATCACTATTTTTAATAATGATTTCATAATAATTACATTTTGAGAAACGGGGGATTGATAAACCCGTTTCTGTTTTAAATTTTAAGTAAATGATACAAATAGGGGATTTGCAAAAGCCGGAACAGCTTCTGACAGGACACACCTATGGCTATCAGGCCATAGTTTTAGCTTATTTTAGGCGGTAGCCAAATGGAGAAAAAGCCCGAAGAATAGTAGGCTTCTTTGAAACCGAATTTTTGCTTTTTAGCTGCTGCTAAGTGATTTTTTGCCTTTAATTCGATTATGGTTGGGACATTTAGGGAAGTGGTTGAAGCACCGCACCTGCAAGAGCTGTGTGAACAGCCGCCCCCGCATTTGTCACTTTTGCATTTTTTACAGGATTTGCCCTTGCAACCTTTTTTATGTTCTGATTTTTTGGATTTCTCCTTTGAGCAGGAAGACTGCTCGGTCTTTGTTGAATTTTTGGAACAGGCATAGCTCTGACTTGGCATCATAAAGAAAACCAAACAGAACAATGTCAAAATGCCTATATGTATTCTATAATTTTTCAACGCAACAAAGTTACAAATTAGATTGGTTTTTTATGTGATTTTTAAGATTTTTTTGCTTATCTGAGCAAAACCACCTATCCACTTTTCCAGGATTTACAAAATACCCTTTTTCGCCAACCACAATAAAAAATTGGCCGGAAAAAGGGCATTTCTAAAACAGCTTGCTTATCACTTGAAAATATAACGACTTATTCTACTAACTTCAATATCCTATATGCCCCTCTTGCCACAATTACAAATACAATTGCTCCGATAATCAAATCGGGGTAGCTTGAATTAAGCCAATGAACCAAGAGACCTGCAACGATAACGCCCGAATTGATAATGACATCGTTCGATGTGAAAATCATACTTGCCTGCATGTGGGCTTCCTTACTTTTGTTCTTTTGTAACAGGTAAAGACAAAGCACATTTGCCATTAGTGCCAAAACTGAAACGATAATCATCGTTTGAAAATCGGGCATCTTTTCAAAACCTAAAAAACGTCTTATTACTTCCACAAAACCGATAACAGCCAACAAGATTTGGAAGTACCCTGCAAATTTGGCTATGTTGTTTTTTCTTGCGACCGTACCCCCTACAGCAAACAGAGCCAAAGCGTAGACGATACTATCGGCAAGCATATCCAAGCTATCCGCTACCAATCCCATTGAGTTGGAAAAAATACCGAACAACATTTCCACTCCAAAGAAAACGAAGTTGATAACCAGTACCGTCCAAAGTAGCCTCCGTTGTCTATTGCTTGTATCCGTTTCAATAACTCCGTCAGTTTCTTCGGTTGAAATCAACGTTGTATTTAGGTTCAAAGTTTCCAAAGCCGATAAAATCGGCTCGGGGTTTCCACTATGATAAACATTCAATTCCCTATTGGGAATATCAAATTCCAATGACTTTACCGTATCAAAATCCTGCAATTTCATACGGATTAATTGCTCCTCACTGGGGCAATCCATTTTGGTAATATTGAATATGGTTTTGTTCATATTTTAAAGTTTAAATTTTATTCCACCATTAATTACAAATCCGTCCAACGGTGCATAGATGTCTCTAAAAACAGGGTTGGTTATTGTGCCTGTATAGATGTTGTCAAAACGTGTCTGCCTTGTATCAAGGAAGTTTTCAAAGTTGATATACAAAGAGAACCGTTCCCAAATCTTTTCAGCCATAAAGCCACACATCCAATAGTCCTTTCCAGTTGTACCGTCATTCAACTTTTGAGGGCTGAAATAATAGGCTTCCAAACCAATCTTCCATTTATCCTCTATTTCGTACATCAGTACGGAATTAACACGGTGTTTTGGGGTCAATGGATTTTCGGTACTTGTTCCGTTTTCCAGCAATCGGGTATCGGTAAATGTGTAGCCCAAAAATAGTTTCAAATCATCATAGCCGATTTTCACATTGGTTTCTGTTCCCTTGGTATGGATGTAACCCGATGAATTGATAAACTGATAAGTATTTGTTGCCATATTTTGAAGCAACAATGGATTGTCTAAATAGGTGTAAAAGAATAAATGGTTGATGCTGAACGTCCAGTCATCGCCCATATTCGTGCGGTAATTGATGTCTGCATTTGCACCGTAGCTCTTTTCTAATTTATTGGTATTATCATCAATAGGCATAACGTTTTGATATTGTATGCGTTCGCTTTCTTCGGTAAAAATGGTTGGTGTTTTATACCCAAATCCACCCCCGATGCGTGAAGTCAATCCGTTTGCAATATGGAACAATGCCGATACTCTTGGTAGAAAAACAGCCCCGTAATCCACCACGTAATCCGTTCTTAAACCTGTTTCCAATTGAAACCAGTCCGTAGCCCTAAAAGAATTTTGAACGAAAGCCCCGAATGTCGTTTGATTGTAATCCCTTAACGGAAATGAGGTAATTTGTTTTTCTTTGAAGTTATCCGTCCAAATATTAACACCTGTTATCCATTCAGACTTTTCTTTGCTGTGGGTATAGCTCGCTTCCGTAAAAGTGGCTGTTTGCGTTCCCTCAAACTCGTAATTGGGAATAGCTGTATTACGGTTAAAATAACTTACGCTGTTTTTGACTTGGACAAAACTGTTTTCATTTACTGTATGGTCAAAAACAAATTGTGTGGAATAACGCTGTGTTTTGTTTTCCTCGAAAAACTGGTGTGTGTTGTCCGCTTTGCCCTTTATATAAAGCATGTCGCCACCCAAACGGTTTTCAATGGTGGCGTTGATGCCAAAGTTCATTTTAGTTTTATCATTGAAGTAAACAAATAACTTGGGGTTCAATACATACCTTTCAAATTGGGGAATGGCAGAAAGTCCGATTTGTGCAGGGTCGTAAGCTACGTTTCGGTTGTGCGAAGCGAATATTGTTGTTCCGATTTTATTAAACTTTTGTCCGTAAAAACCGTTGATGTCCAATCCTCTGCCCGATGTTCCGTTTAAATGAAAACGCAAATACCTTTCTTCCGTTGGTGTCTTGGAAATTAAGTTTACCAAGCCTGCTATTGCTCCACCACCGTACAGCGTAGATGTTGAACCCTTAATAACTTCAACCTGCTTTAAGTCAAGCGGTGGAATTTGCAACAAACCTAACCCACTTGAAGCACCGGAATAAATCGGGAAACCGTCTTTTAAAATTTGCGTATATCGCCCGTCAAGTCCTTGAATACGAATACTTGCATTGGCACTTGTGGGTGAGGTAGTTTGGACATGAATACCTGTACTCTCGCTCAAAAGCATACGAATATCCCCTGCTTTCATATTTCCTTTTTCGTCCAATTCTTCACCTCCGATAAATTCAATACGGGTAGGAATATTTTGTATGCTTCTCGTGCTTCTGGTAGAGGATATGACAATTTCGTCTAACTCCTCTGAACTTTCTTTGAGTAGGATTTCAATAACACTGGTGTCCTTTAATGGAAATTCTAATGTATCAATACGTTCATTGAAGCCTATATAACTAAAATGTATTTCCTGTAATCCATTAGGAATATTGAATAATGTAATTTGCCCGTTCTCGTTAGATGTTGCTCCAATTGAAGTGCCTTTTATAGATGCCGTTACGCCAATTAAAGGTTCTTTCGTTCCACTGCTTTTTACGACAGCGGTTAATGTATTTTGTGCATATACACAAAGGTTTAGTGCCATGAAAAATGACACAATGAGTATTTTTTTCATTGTAAAAATGATGCTTAATGTGAAGAAATAAACAATTACGATGCAAAGCATCGTTACTAACTAACTTGTGCCGAAGCACTATACATTAAGCGATTTGTGGTGGATGCCAAATAGAATAGGGGAAGTCAGAAATAGGTGACGTAGTTATTACTCCTAATTTCTTTTCAGGTAATTGGAAAGAGTTAGCAATTGAAAAATAAAATGACGTTATTACAAACCCCGTACAGGTATTACATTTAGAAAAAGGGGAGCAACAATCCATCCCGCAATCATCGTTGTCTTGTTCTTGACTATCTGATGTTTGGTATGCGAGGTCAAGGCATTTATCTACCATAAAGCAAGGTGCTGTTGATAACACCAACACCATTAAAGCTAATATGAATGATAAATATTTCATTATGCAAAGGTAAAAAAAATTAGTTTTCAAATCTCTACTCTTATTTCATCCCTTAAAAAAAACCTTTTCTATGTGTAATACTTTCCCTTTAACCACAAACTTGCTCGTACCAATAGTATCAGTACCGGAACTTCCACCAGTGGGCCGATTACGCCCACAAAAGCCTGTGGTGAATGAATGCCAAAAACAGCTATTGCTACGGCTATTGCCAATTCAAAATTATTTCCTGTGGCTGTAAATGCGATGGATGCGTTTTTGTCGTAAGGAACATTTAAGAATTTGCTGATAAAGAAGCTCACGAAAAACATCAGTACAAAATAGATGATAAGCGGTATAGCTACTTTTACTACATCCATTGGCAACTCCAATATTTTATCACCTTTCAGACTGAACATCAATACTATGGTGAACAATAAAGCATATAATGTAATGGGTGATATTTTGGGAACGAATTTGCGGTTATACCATTCTATACCTTTTGACTTTACAAGTGCGTAACGACTTATAAAACCTGCTAAGAAAGGAATACCTAAGTATATCAATACGCTTTCGGTTACATCTTTCATTGATACGCTTACATTGAAATTGGCTAAGCCTAATTTATTGGGTAATACGTTAATAAATAGCCAAACAAAGAAGCTGTAACTTATTATCTGAAAGATACTGTTCAATGCGACTAATAATGCCGTATATTCTCTATTCCCTTTCGCCAAGTCGCTCCATACTATGACCATAGCGATACATCTTGCCAAACCGATTAATATTAAACCCGTCATATAATCGGGTTCGTTTCGTAAAAACAAAACGGCTAAACCAAACATCAATACTGTACCGATTACCCAATTCAGTAATAAAGATATGCCGATTACTTGCGTGTCTTTAAATGCTTTGGGCAACAATGAATAATCCACCTTAGCCAAAGGTGGGTACATCATCAATATAAGCCCTATCGCCAAAGGAATATTGGTAGTGCCTACGGATAAGGCATTTGTAACATTGGAAATGCTCGGAAAGAAATACCCTAATACTATTCCTGTCGCCATTGCAAGGAATATCCATAACGTTAGGTAACGGTCAAGAAATTTTAGTTTTGGTTGCATCGGCTAACTTTTAATCATTGAAAAAACATAGAACATTTCCTGCGCTATCTGCAAACTCCTTTCAGCATATACCTGTGCCTGTTCGGGTGAGCCGTCCGAAATCTTGGGGTCTTCAAATGTGATGGGTATTCTCTTTTCCGCTCCGGCAATGAATGGGCATCCACCGTCCGCCTGCGAACAGGTCATAATGGCGACAAATGCCGATGCAGGGTTGAAAGGACTATCGTATTTTTTTGAAAACCCAATGACTGGCAAAGCATTATCGCTGTATTTTATCGCATATACAGGATTATCGGTTTCCGCAATCTTGAAAATATGAAAACCTTGATTGGTCAATGTTTCCGCCACTTTCGGGAATAGTGCTGTTTCTTCTGTACCGCCCGAATAACAATGTACGTTCGGGATATTGAAGTATGCACTTGCCAACTGCGCCCATACCTGTGCTAAATGGCTTCTTCGTGAATTATGGGTACAGATAAAATTGAGGTTTATATCCTCACCGCTGTTTGCTTTTTGCCGTACAAAATCTATCAGCGGTTGCAGTGTGGTTTTACGTTCCTCTTTTACGGTTTGGACGTCAATAATCCCGTTTATGGTTTCAGCTAAATTTTTATACATTACGATTTGTTTTTAGTGTTTAGCAACATCCCGAATTAGGTGTACAACAAGTGCTGTTCAGTTCTGATAAGTTTATTTTTTGCTTCTCGGCAGGAATGCCACAGGCATCGCTTGCCAAACAAGCCGTCTGTTTGTTCTTTAGGATGAAATGTTGACCGTCAAAGTCTAAGTCAAATTTGCCAATCGTTTCGCTTTGATATTCTACTTCGATTTCGGCATCTTCCATTCCCAGTTTTTCTTCTGATAGCTTGATAATGTTCAATAGTTTGGCGGGCTTTAACCTGTGTTCATAGTCGTTGGCATCCCACAGTTGAAAGTTTACCGCTTTCTCTATACGGACTACACCACCGCAATCAATAAAATGTTTAGTGATTTGCCCTATTTCCGTAACGTGGAAATGTTCGGGAACAAATGTTCCGTTCTCTAATTGAAATTCAACATTGTCCAATGTTGGCAAGATTTCTTTGATTTTTGATAGTTTCATAATAACTGAATTTAAAAAATGAAATAGTAAACTTAATATTGCAATATAACGATGTTAAATGCTAAAAAAAACACTACGTACAGCACTTGGTAACTTGTACATTTTGATTAAAAAAAGTGTTCAATTCGGCTTGAATTTCTTTCCATATATTTTCATCAATGCAATAGCAAACAGATTTACCCTCAATAGTTCCCTGTATGATACCGATATTCTTTAACTCTTTTAAATGCTGTGAAATGGTTGCCTGTGCCAAACCTAATTCCTCAACCAAATCATTACAAATACAGGCTTTTTGATTGATTATATATTGAAGTATAGCAATCCTTGCCGGATGTGCCAAAACCTTAAATAGTGAAGACAGCTTATTCTGTTCGTCCGAAAATATTTCTGATTTGGTAAGCCCCATAACTTTTCTTTTATATCGCAATATTACGATGCATCTTTTAATCACACAAGAAATTTATAAAAAAATTATTCCTGTTGCACCAAATGCTGTAAATTGGGGTCGTTCTTGATACGCTCCATTTCGCTTTCCACAATCTGCATAACGTCCGTTTTAACCTGCCTGTAATTGGCTTCAATGACCTGCTTCATATTGTCGTTGCAGTGTGGAGTTGCTACCTTTGAGTGGAGACAGATTTAAAAAATAAAGAATTAAATTTGTTAACATATGGCACGAGTATTTGAAGAATCTTTTAAAATCATGGCAGTTGAATTATCCTGTATAAAAGGA
>NZ_WUQZ01000038.1 GCF_009829075.1 Sphingobacterium composti
TCATACTATACTTGATTATGATGGCTGTATGCCCAGTTTTGTGCATATTACAGATGGTAAACAACATGAATCAAAGATAGCCAAGAACATTACCTTTCCAAAGGGATGTTTGGTGGTTGTAGATAGAGGCTACGTTGATTATGCTTGGATGAATGTTTTGAACAGCAATCAGTGCTTTTTTGTCACACGCAGTAAAAGCAACATGAAATATACAGTGGTCAGGTCATTTCAAAGTGAGGCGCTCAAAGACAGTGGAGTGCTTGAAGATCAGATCATTGAACTTGATGGAGATGCTAAAAAGCATTATCAAGGAAAGAAAATGCGCTTGGTGCGTTTTTGGGACAGCATAAATAATGCTGAATATGAATTCTTAACAAATAATTTCACNAGCGTCTGAAAGTCACCAGTTTTGTAGGGACCTCAGAAAACGCTGTCTACATCCAAATTTGGACTGCATTAATAGGAATACTACTCTTTAAATACATTCAGAAGAAGGTCAAATATGACTGGAACTTATCCAATCTGATGAACTTTATTCGCTTGAATATATTTGTGAAAATTGACCTATGGAAATGGGCTAATGATCCATTCTTTTCAGGGAAACCTCCTGATAAAAGTGGACAGTTTAAACTATTCTAAAAGTTTGAGAGGGTATAATTTGATTTTTCACAAAAAGCTTTCCTAATTAATAGAAGAGGGTAGATTTTTTTACACCCTAAATTTATTTAGGACAGCTGTGAAAAGAACTCATAAAAAATTTTCAAGTTTTTGATGCTGTAACATTTGTATATACAGTTATCCTAGTTGGAAAATAATTATTCATTTATACAACTATATTTTTTTATCAAATTTTGTAGCATAAGGTAGATTAGAGTGAGAAAGTGTCTGTAGTAGTAGCTGAACAGCTACTATTATAGAGTTTGTCACACCTAATTTCACTTTCTATTCTTAGTTGACATTTATAAATGTAGTTTTGCATAATATTTAAAAATTCACCTATGAAAAGAATTTCTACCTGGATCTACAGCATTGTATCATTCTCATTTTTAGTTATTAGTTGTGATAAATCAGAACTCGTAACCAGAGATAAAGTAATTATCAACAATAACTCTAGTTCATTAAGTCAACGTATTAATCACAAAAATGCTGGATTACTGAATTTCCAAACTCCTTCCAATAATGGAATGCGATTTAGAAGTGGTGAATCTCAAGAAGCAATAATGTTAACCTCATCAGACAAAAACTTCGCTTTGGCTTTAGTTTCTGAAGTTTCTGCACCTGAGTTTGAAGGTCAGCAGTTAAGATCAACACACGTGGCAGTTGACGGATCATATGCTTATGTAAGTTATAATACAGAAGGAGATCGATATTTAGGTGGGATTGATATTATTGATATAGCAGATATAAACAACCCTCGTTTAGTAATTAGTGCTAAACTGCCAGATATAGATGTTAATGCATTATATGTGGATGGTAATAAATTACTTATAGCAGGAGCTGCAGACAGAGACGTTTTTAGCGATCTATCATCATCTGCATTTTCCTCTTACTTACCGTTAAATAATGGTTTAATAGGAAGTAATTTTGATTTTAAAACTCTTCAAGGACCTACAGCATTAGACATTATTGCAGGTAAACAAGGTGCTAATTTTGTAGTCTCAGGGGGGATGAGTGGTGTTTTAGCAAAACTAAACAAGCAAAATGGCAATGTTGAGATGTCTATCACCATACCAGATTTAAGATCAGTAAGAGATAACGGAGTTAAGGTTGTTGCTTTGAGTGGAACAGGGTTATTGAAGGTATATAATGGATCCTTGGTACATGAGAAAGATATAGTTGTACAATCAAATACAGCTGAAGCTAAAAGAACAATGGATTTATACCAAAACATTGCAATCGTACCTCAAGGTAGAAATGGATTTGCAACATACAATATTCAATCAGGTAGTCTTATTAAGCAGCACGAGATTCCTAATTATACAGGCAATGATTCAAACTTAGATCCGGAAGATGTTGTTGTGAATGCTGTATCTGTAAATAACGATAAATTATTCGCTGCTAATGGGGGAGCAGGTGTTTCAATTTATGGATTCAATAATCAATCTGGGGTTGCAGACTTATTGGGAACTGCAAGTTTTAATGGTCTAGATTTAACTTCGAGCAATTTTGTAGTAAGCCGCGAAAATTATGTTTTCGTAGCTTCAGGGAGAGGTGGTTTAAAGATTTTAAAAATGATTGATCTTACGCCAAAGGTTCCTACATGTAATGGTAATTACCCAACTTATACTGGAAATGATAGTTGGTTTAACATCAATTCAAATGAAGTAAGAAACTTTTCAGGTGTACGTAGCTTCCAAGGTATAAATGTCGGGGGTACACTTACATGGTGTGGTACATTAAGTGTTACAGCAAGTGATTTAAATGTTAATTCTAATGGAAATTTTTATGTCTATGGAACTTTAGCGGCATCAAAAAATTTAAATGTTAATGCTAATACAAATCTTAATGGTGCATCCGTTGTAGAAGGTAATATTCATTTGAATAGTAATGGTTTGTTAAGAGTATTTGGTAATTTATCTCAAGGAAAAAGCACTGGAAACACCACTTTTCATGTAAATGGCAAATTAGAGATTGATGGCGAAGTTGTTGTATATGGAGATTTGAATATTAATAGTTCTGGTACTGTCGAATTTAAAAATGCACAATCAAAGTTGATTGTATATGGTAAATACACCAATAATAACGGAAAAGTTTTAAACGGAAGTATCCAAAAAATATAATCAATATCGTTTAATCACATGCAGTATTCTTGATTTTATTAATTGAGATAAATGTGGAGTTCATATGCAATTGGACTCCACATTTTAATTTGGTCAATTGATTTTTATTACGATTGACATATTTATTAGTGTAATTTGAGGCGAAAAGAGTTTTCAGGACTTTTTGAATCCTTTTTAAACTAAAGAATTCGAAGTGTTTTCAATCATTGTAACAAGAGATAACGCTTAATAAGAAGGTATGTATCTTATACTGTCAATTATAATTTCCTGACTTTTATTATTCATTGGTGCTTTTCCTTGGTGTAACCAGAGGTTTATTTTCAACCTTTCATCACTCTTTAGAGGAATATTTTTACCAGTATAAGTCCAACTTATATAGGGGAGTTCATTTTCATTTTGGCCATACTTACTTTCGAATACAATGTGATTTTTATTCCATTCAAAACTATGAGTGGTACTTCCTAGTGAATCATTCATATCAAACCTGAAAATATTACCTTCTTTTTCGTAAGGCTGTACAACAAATTGTGAATTTTCATTGTCCTTTAAAGACCATTTTGAAAATTCTATGTCGATTTCTTGAGAGTCATCTAAATATGTAAATAGACCTACGACCACATTGTCTTCTAGATTAGTTAGAGAAGAATTTATATAAAAGATATACTTACCATATCCTACCTGTTGGTTTAACGTTACCTCAGCACAATACCAGTTTTCATCTTTGTTTATAATTTTTAAGTGTAATTTTCCAGCCTCATCAACCCAAACATTTTCAATTGAATTACTAAAGAAATTGGGGCCAGGACCATATTTCAATTGATTTGTATTGCGTACAAGCCATTTATATCCTGAGAAATCTATTATTCTATCTACAGTTTCGCTCTTTGATATAACTCTTTTCATAGTACATTGGCTCAATGTGAATAAAACTATTGACATAATAAAAATGGTTACAATATTCTTCTTCACATGCTTTACATTCTATTCAACAACTAACTCATATAGTTTTATCAACTATAATACGAGGCAATATAACTAATTATTAAAAAAATTATGATATACAGAATCTGGTAATAGTGCGCTATTAGAAATTAATTTTTGATTCTTTCTTTTAAAATTATCAAATCGCTCATTAAGCAAGTTTGAGGTGGAATTGCTCTCATCACTCTCTTCGCTAAGATTGTCAATGATTTTATATAGTTGATTATTTGAAAGATGATATCCTGCGTATACAAAATCTTCTTGTTGAGTTTTACTTTGCATAATTGGGATTCCGAAGCCATTAGCTGAGGCACCTACATCTAATCCTTTGCCAATCCAGGTTACTTGTGATGGAGTTTTAAAACCATATTGCGTACGGTAATATGCCATTAACGATGGTGCTAAATCATAGTGACTGACTATGTTTTTAAATGATTTACTTGATTTTACTAACGGTGAATATATAATTAAAGGTACATGGTATCTATCTAGTTTATGTTCTAATACAATTTCTGGCATACTATGATCTCCCGTTATTACAAAAATAGTATTTGAAAAATCCGCTCTTTTTTGGTAAGTGTCAAAGAAATTTTTTAACGCGTGATCTATGTTCATTACCGAGGCTAGTTGCTTTTTGTATGAAATTGCTAATTTTGCATCATCTGCACTCAGATTTAGTTCTTTTATTCTAATGTCAACCTGTTTATCAAAAAATTCTTGATCATTTATAAGAAATGGACTGTGTGTAGACAACGTTAAAACTGTATTCATATAAGGTTTTTTAGCCTCTAATGTCGTAATGAGCACTTTATCCAATACAGCTTGATCATCATAACCCCAACTTTCGCCGTTTTGGGAAGGAAGTTTTTTATATGGGTATTTAAAAGACTGCAAATCGATTAGATTATCCACCTTATTAAACTCCATATAATTTTTCATATTATCAAATGAGGCATCACCTCCGTAGAAAAATCCAGTTTCAAAACCGTTGTGTATGAATATGTTATTAAGATTAAAATGAAGTGGATATTCATTTTGTTCTAAAAATCCATTACGTGAGAAAGGAAGAGAACCTAAAATGGATGGTAATACAGAGAAAGTTCTTCCTGAAGTACTTAAGCAATTCTCCCAGTTAAGAGACTTGTCTCTTAAAGAATGCAGAAATGGTGTAAAATTACCAATGTATCCATTGGGAGAGCTGTATGCATTTCCTAACCCTTCAATTATCAAAAATACTAAATTAGGTGGGCGATCAATCTTGTTAAAGTGACTTCCTAGAAAGTCATTTGTATCCTCTGATCTCAAAAAGGGATACATCCCAAAGTCTTTAATGTTTCCTTGATTGTTAACTTTCCAATTATTTGCCCATTCGAAATGGTCGTTGATATAATTATTAAAATTCGTGTTTATGAAATATCTCCATTTACTTATTGAAGCGTGTGAATAGAACTCACTTTTATTTTGCACATTGAAGGTAAATTTAGTGGGCAAAATAACTAAAATCAATCCTAAGAATATAAGTGTAGCACCTGCATACGCATTTTTTGATTTGAATCGACTAACAAAAGTTAATGGAATAGCAGCAAATAATATGATTAAAAGAAGAAATGCTATATTTTTTAAATTTATCATTCCACTGCTTTTAATAATTTGCTGAATTTCCTCATAACTGTAGAAGAAAACATCAGCGCCTAACAAGTTTTGTGATTCTGAGAAATAAAGGAAGAGAATAACTTGAAAAAGTATGAAAATTGAAAATGCTGATATTATTAATATATTTAAATAATTAAATCCAATATAGACTAACAATATATATACTATGCTACATACAGCAAGAAATTGTAGAATAAAAACCAGATTATCAATAAATAAATTGAAATATATAGCGGAATAGATTTGTTCATGAAATTTTGTATTATACCAGTAAGCTTCTAATCCTACATTTGCCATATAAAGGAGCATAAATACAAATGCGATAGGAGTATAATTCCTCAATGACCAAACAATTGTTGCTTTTATTTTCGACCAGGCACTTTCATTTTCTTGAGATTGTTGAAATCCTTGTCTAGTCATCTCTCCCCAACTGTGTTGTTTTCGGAAATAGTCTTTTAAACCTGAAACTCCTGCCATTACTACTCTTCCATGAAAAAAGAATGGTTCAAGTATGGCCGTTCCTATTAATATTAATAAGTCTTTTCTTTTAGTATATACTTGATGTGACATTAAATCAAGTAATATTGCATAAATAGAGTAGAGTATTCCAGATGAAACTACTAAAATAAATAAGGTAAAAAAGAAAGGCCAATTGATAATTCCGAATAAAAGGAAAATAATAAAAATGCAATATCCTAAAAATTCCACTAAAGGACCTAAGAATTCAAAAAAGAACCAATAAGGGATACTTACCATTCCTAATCTTCCATATTTAGGGTTAAACATTAATTTACGATGTTTCCAGAGAGTTTCTATAGTTCCTCTCATCCAACGGTTACGCTGCTTTTTCAAAATATCAATGGATTCTGGAACCTCAGTCCAGCATAATGGGTCGGAGATATTTAGAACTTTATATTTCAGTTTTTGTTCTTCCATATATCGCCTCATACGTACCACAAGTTCCATGTCTTCTCCAACAGTTTTCGGATCATATCCTCCACATTTTAAGACTAAGTCCTTATCAAAAGCGCCAAAAGCACCTGATATTAAAATCAGTCCTGAAGCTCTAGACCATGCCATTCTGCCCAAAACGAATGCTCTTATGTATTCAAGGGCCTGGAATCTACCTAACCATTTTTTTGGTAAATTTACTTCAACTACTTTACCGTCAACTATCTTACAATTATTAGCTAGTCTTATTACACCTCCGCAAGCTATAACACGTTCATCGGTTTGATCCATAAACGGTTTTGCAAGCTTTAATAGTGCATCTTGTTCTAATATACAATCGACATCAATACATACTATATATTTGCCTTTTGAAACATTAATTCCAACGTTAAGTGCATCAGCTTTTCCGCCATTAAACTTATCTACAACAATTAGTTTTTTAAATGCTGGATTTTTACTTCTATATATTCCTTTAATCTCTTTAGTAGGAATTATTTCAACTAAATCGTATGGTATCAACTCAAGGTTATAGGCTATAACTAGTTTTTCTATGGAGTCATCTTTACTGCCATCATTTACGATTATTATTTCTAAATTATTATAATATAAAGACAATAATGATCTTACATTATCTACAATAGTCATTCCTTCATTATAAGCTGGAGCAATTATACTAAATGAAGGTGCATTAGAGTTAGTTGCAATAAGTTTGTAATCAGTATATTGATTAAGATCAGTGTACCTTTTTAGGGCACCAAAGGCATAAATCCCAACCCAAGAATAAATTAAAAATATCATTATTGAGTATATGAGAAATAGCCAGACTACAATTTCATATATAAGATGTGAATAATCAATCATAATTTACTATGTAATGCATTTTTAATAACCGTTAATAATTTGGAATCAAGGTTAATATCAGTTGCTTTTTCTTGTAAATGTGTATAGTCATTAAATTTTTTCAGAAGATTTACAACCTCTATAAGAATATAAATATCACGCTCTTTTTCTAGAATATCTTTTATGAACTGCATTCGACTTTTATCTCCTGTGCGGTTAATAAATTTTATAATTTCAACTTTGATCAAATTTTCCTGTTTAGGATATATTTCAATTAAAGTATCCATTGTAGTAGAATTATCAATTGTTTGAAGAGTTTTGATAGCATTTATTCGAACATAGATTTCCTGGTGATTGAGTAAATTGATTACGTTATCATGAATGGAATGAATTCTAAATTTGCGTATTAATGATAATGCAAAATTAATGACAGTTTGATTCTGATTGCTAAGCCATTGGCAAATTGAATCGAAATCAGAATGTGAAAGTGTTTTAATAGCTTGACTAAGCCGCATTTGTTGCCAGTCAGATAATGGCTTTTCTAAAGAGTCTAAAAACTTTAGACCTTCAAAACCATTCAATCGCACTATACTATATTGTGCCTCAGAGTATACATAAGGGTTTTTATGGTTAAGGTGATGTGTTATTTTATTAATTGCATCAATGACATTCATTGCAGTCATTACTTGAATGCCTCTGACATTTTGATAAATGTTATTACTTTGCAGTTTTTCCCAAGCAAGCTTATCTAATTTATATATATAAAATATATCTTTTAAAATCTTATGAGCATCTCCAACGAATCTTTGATCAGATTCAATTAAAACGGAAATAAATATTTTTTTAAAATTTTTATTTTTTAATAATTTTTCAAACTCTTGATCCTTTTGTATGTCTCCAATCCCATTAAAAATAGAGTAACTTATTTTCTCTTCAATAAGATTTTTCCATTGTTGGGCATTATTAATCAATTGATAGTTTTTGTAACCATATATTAGCACAGCTATTATGAGCACTACTACAAATAATAGTAAAGCTGTTAATGCTAGAGTGAGGTTATGTAGCTCAATTTTTAAGAATATCATTTCACTTAAAACGTAATAGTCGTTTAATTCTTAAAAGCAACTCATTTGGATTGAATGGTTTGACCATGAAATCCGATGCCCCTAGAGTAAATGCCTCTTCTACAACATCTTCCTGACCTAAGCTTGATAAAACAATAACATTTGTAGATATGTTATGCTGCTGAATTGCAGAAAGAATCTCAATTCCTGAAGCAAATGGCATCATTATATCTGTTACAATTAAATCTGGTCTTGTTTCTAATGTTTGATCTATAGCTTCCTTGCCGTTTCTACACAAAATAACTTCGTATCCTTCATTTTTAAGTTTATGCTCTATAGTTCTTAAAATTAATTCGTCGTCTTCTGCTAATAAAATTTTCATTATTTAAATGTTTTCTAGTTTTTTTAAACTTTTATGTATTTCATTTATTATATCATCATAAAGAGATTCTTCAACTGAATTTGTTAAAATATTTTCTTCATATGTTGATGACATTGAGGCTAATTTATTCATTCCGATTGTTGCGGCTGATCCTTTAAGTTTATGAAGTATTCTTTTTAACTCATCAATATTTTTATCTTTTTTCGATTGTATTAAAGACTCAATAGTATTATTGAATTCTTTTACAATTAAATCCATAAAAAAGATTTTAAATTGATCATCTCCTGCAAAATTTTGGACCAAAGTATCTTTATTAAAGTCATTAATATCTATATCTTCATATTGAGAGACTATAGAACTAACTTTTATATAGTCAATTATAATTTTTTCTATATCTTTTAGTTTAATTGGTTTTTGTAATATTTCATTGAAATTATCCAAGACATAATTTTTATCTTGTAACCTTATAATTCCAGCAGTAACTCCAACTATGGGAGTGTCGTGGAAATTTTCCAACTTACGTATTAATCGTGCTGCTTCAATTCCATCTGTGATGGGCATTTGTATGTCCATCAAAATAAGATCAATATTAGTCTTAAGGCAAATGTCAATTACTTGATTGCCGTCGTTTGCTTTTAAAATTTTAGCATTAGGTAAAAATTGATTGACAAACTTTAGATTTAACTCCATATTTATTTCATTGTCATCTGCAATTAAAATTGTAGGTGTTAAATGTTTATAAGAATCAATAGATGTAATCTTACTTATACTGATTTCTTTTGACTTTTCTTTAAAATCTTGTTGATCAATTTCTTTCAAAATTTGAAGTAAGGATTTGGGTGTAAAGGGTTTTAGTAATCGTTTATAAAAGCTATAATTATCAAGCTCAGCGAATTCATTTTCATTTTTGTAGACACGATGCATTAATATCATGGGAATTCCACTCTTAATATCAACTAAACTATCTTTTTGCTTAGATTCTAATTGACTATAGTTTAGTAACAGCAAATCAAATGAATCATTATTCATATATGTTGAACATGCTGAAATAAAATCGGAACAAACCGTCGTATTGATATTATAATAGGAAAGATTTTTAATGATTATGTTGTTTATAGTTTCATTTTCTTCAACTAGAATTACGTTTTTAATGTTAGTAATAGGAATAAGGTTATCAATATCATTTTTATAATCAAGGGTAATGTCAAAGTAGAAATTACTCCCTTCTCCAAATTTACTTTCTAGAAGAAGGTTACTGTTCATGTACTTAAGAATATTATTAGAAATTGTTAAGCCAAGGCCAGTCCCGCCATAAATTTTATTTGTTGAATTTTCACCCTGAGAGAATGCGTTGAATATAGAACTTTGTCGGCTTTGAGCAATACCAATACCTGTATCTTTTACAGAGAAACGCAATTTAATATTGGTATTAGATTTTTTTAAAATCGAAACTTTTAATACAATTTCACCTTTATTCGTAAATTTTACTGCATTCCCTATTAAATTTATCAATATCTGTTTTAGTCTAACATGGTCGTACATCATTAGGTTAGGTAATGATGGATCTAAATCAATAATTAGTTCTACATTTTTTTGTTCAGCTTGCAAGATTACAACTCCAATAACCTGTGTTACTAAATCATAGATATTCGATTCCTCAATAAATAACTCCAATTTTCCAGCTTCAATTTTTGAAAAATCGAGTATTTCGTTAATTATATGCAGTAAGCTATTTCCTGATTCGTGTATATATTTGAGGTACTGTAATTGATTTTGATTAACTGCAGAATTCATGAGCAGTTCTGAGAATCCTATTACACCATTTAATGGTGTGCGTATTTCATGACTCATATTTGCAAGAAATTCTGATTTTGCATTATTAGCAAGATCTGCAGCTTTCTTAGCTTCAATTAATTCTTTGTTAATATTAATATATGATGAAATATTTTGAGCAAATATCATAATTCCCCCTATTTCATTTTTAGAGATATACCATGGTCTCACTTCCCAGTTTAAGTGCTTTGGCTCCTGGTCATCACTAAATTGAATTCGCTCATTTGAATTTTTATAAGTTATCCCTTTTAATGCATTTAAATAGATTTTCTTGCGTTCTTCAGGTAGATTAGGAAATAATGAAAAAAGATTTTTATTCTTAATGCGTTTTAAATTGATTCCAAATTCTTCATACCATTGATTACTATATAATAAAAAATCGAAATTGTAATTGAACATTGCAACAGAAGCAGGTACATACTCTACGAATGTTCGTAACATGGCCTCCTTCTTCTCAATCTCTAAATACAGTTTTTTACTAGCATCAATATTTTGTATAATTCCATATATACGTGTACAAATACCATGGTTACATTCAGGTATACCTTTAAGACGTACCCAAATTGATTCTGAATTATATTGTTTTAATTTTAGTTGGATGTCAAATCCTTTGATTGATTCCTTAGCACTATGAAATGCATCTGTTAATTTTTTTTTGAAATCATCCTCAAATAGATTTTTCCAATCGTTTAAATTTGAAACAGCTTCTTTATTAAAACTAAAAATTGACTCTACTGATTCGGAAAAAACAATTTTATCTTTTTCTAGATTTATTTCCCATCCACCTACTTGTGCCACGGCATTAGTCTGTGCCAATAATTCTTTCGTACGTCTTAAATCAAGTTCTAATTTTCGATGTTCCGTAATGTTTAATGCAGTGCTAGCAACATAAGAAGTTGCTTGAGCATCCCTTTCAATTATATTGTGATAGAAGAAGTATTGAGGAATTCCGGATTTTGTTATGAAGGTGATAATTCCGGATGTCTCATTTTGAGTAGTGATTTCATTTAAATACTTTGATAAGTACTTTTTTTGCTCATCAGGAATAAATTCTATAATATTTTTACCAACTACTTCCTCTACATTATAACCTAGCATGTTACATCCTTTTTTGTTAATTTTTAGAATGTTACCTTTAAGGTCATGCATGCAAGTAAGACCAATACTATTCTCGAAAAAATTTCTAAATTTACGCTCAGAGGCTTCTAGTCTAGCTCTTTTTTCACTTTCTTCTGTTATATCTCTACCAAAAACAAAAACTTCTTTAAATTTTGAATTATACTTAAACGTCCATTCAATTATATAAAGCTTGTTATTAACAAAACTGTTTGATTGTATTGTACTTTTGCCATATTTAATACTTTTTGAAATGGCCGCATTTACTTTTTCCGTTTCGCTTTTTATAACATCAATATAATTTATTGCTTTATTTGGAAACTTAGATTTTATAAATTTTTTATGAAATACTGGATTTGCTTGTTTAATATTTAAATCAAAATCCAAAACGCATATCATATTTTGCGTTTGTTCATATATGTTTTTATAGTAACCAGATTCTATTTCTTTTTTCTTTCGACTATATAATTGGCTGACCGCTTTGGCTAGCAGATGAAGAGATGTAATTTGTTCCTCATTAATTGTTTTGGTTACATAGTCGATAACACATATAGTACCTAATACAATATCATCATCTAATATTGGTACCCCAGCATAAAACTTAATGCCTGCAGCCTTGATAATTGAGTTATTTGCTGTTCTATAATCTTTTGATGTATCTGGAATAATTAGAGCTTCTTTGCTCATCATGGTATATTGACAAACAGTGTTTTGTCGTTCAACAGTTTCAATTTCAAGTCCTATACAACTTTGTATACGTTGAATATCATTTTCCATCAAAGCTATTAGAGAGGCTGCACAACCAGTAATTGAGGTTGCTGATTGAGCAAAGATGTCAAATTCTTCATCTTTACCTAAACCAATTAAATCGTAATCACGAAGTCGGTTAATTCTCTCAATCTCATTGTGAGGTATTGGAAACGAATTCATAATAAAGTACTGTTGCTAAAAAAAGTTGTAATTAGAAAATTCTGCTATAACCAATACTCAAATCATATTGATTACCCTTTTCTAAAGGTTTATATTCTTGATTAAAATATGTTGCCGATATATTTAACAGGTTTCTTTTTTGGATGGAGAAATTATAATTCGCTCCAATTTTATACGTTTTTAATTTAAATGAATTTTCAATTAATAAATTGTTTCTATTCTCCTCTGGACTAATACCAGTACCAATTTGAAAACCTAAATAGTCGTTAGCTCCTTTGAGATAGTATCGAACTGTACCTGTATAGGAATGAGATATATTTTCACTATCTGGAGACAAGTATGTTCTTAGATTAAACCATAAATTCTGGTAATACTTTCCTATAGATGCTGTGTAAAGCCAAATGTTATTAGAGAAATTCAATTGTCTATATCCAATTTCCCCCTCAAAACTATTAGGTAAATTAGCATAAACAGAAATACCAGTTCTATATTTTGGAAATATTCCAACATTATCCGAATAGCCAGCGCCAACATATAAATAAAAAATCTTATTTATTCTAGGATAAGCTTCTATCTCAAACTGTAACCCATTATCAGCAAATTTATTAGCATAATTAGCCTTAAATAATATGGATCCAAACGATGTAGCTCTCTTATAGCCAATTCCTAGGATATGCCAGTTGTCTTCAAATTGTTTATCAAAGTGCGTGAAATCATAGTTAATGCTTATTGCATTTTTTGCGGTGTATGATTTTAAATTTTGCGCCAAAGAATTCGCGTCTGTATTTTTGGGGTTAATCTCTAATAGTCGGTTAACAGATTTTTCCGCTTCTTGATAGCTTTTAATACCATAATTATATCTGGCATGTAATAGTAGTAAGTCTTCAGATGATGGATGCTCTTTAATACCCTCATCAATTATTTGCTGCGCTTTTTCATTCACATTATTCCAGTAGAGTAGGTACCCATATGCTAAATAAAAATCTTCAACTTTCACTTTTTTACTATGCAAATTATCGAAAACATAGCTCGCGGAATCTATTTTATCACTCCAAGTATAAAGCCTGCCTAAAAAAACATGCAAGTCAGTATAATCTGGAGATTGGTCTATTGCTTGTTTAATCAGTTCAATAGCTTTAGGGTAATCCTTAGAGTCAAAGGCAGATGTACGTGCACGTGAGAATAATTCATCAGAGGATAAATCTGTTGATTGACCATATACAACTATAGTCGTTAGAACGCTTAAAAAAAGCGAAATTATGTAAGGCTTCATAGATAAATGAAAAGTTGGGAAACTTATTAATTTTATAAATATATACAATTATGTATACATATTATATTAACCTTTTAATATAACAATAATTTCAGTTTTAGGTTGTAAATTAACAGAAGATATTTACCTATATAAGATAATCTATGTTAATTTATTTAAATTGCCTCATTATAAACATTTAAATGTTTAACTCAATAAAAATTCGATTCAAATCGTTTTTAAGAATTGTTTTGTATTTATAGTTAACGTTTATTTCAGTTGAATTTTAATACTACACAGCTGTCCTAAATAAGGTAAAAAATGGCGTTGAATTTATATAGCAGGGATTGCTATATTTAATTCGCTAAAATGATTCAACCGCCATGGTAAATATAAACGTATTTTCTCAGATATTAGGACTAGTAGATC
>NZ_WUQZ01000039.1 GCF_009829075.1 Sphingobacterium composti
CGAAAATATGCGGTATATGTTGGCGTGATCCCTTTTGAGCACACCTCAGGCTCCAGTATTAAGGGACCAAAGCGGGTAAGCCATATCGCTCACAAAGAACTAAAGAATGAGCTCAATCAAGCAGCTATGCCCCACGACTCGGAACTCAACGCATATGCAGAAAGGAAGCTTAAAGATAAAGCCTACCCACTGGTATTGAACAATGTCAAGTTCAAGTTGATTTTACGGATGTTCGCCCTAGTAAAACGAGGAGTAATGTATGTGGATAATTATAGAAAAGCTGCTTAAAAAAACTTTTTTTGAATTAAATTTGGATATATGAGAAACCTAGAATACGTTATTTAATAATTATTATTAATATCCGTTCAGTTTTATTATAAACTAGACTGGATATTCCTTGCTACTTAATTCGAAAGTACTTTAAATTACATTAATTTAATAAACAATACAGGGCTTTCCAAAATATTGAAAAGCCCTGTATACAGCATATTAAGAATTATTTATTCTCCATCATTCAGATTAGCCTGCTCTAGGGCTTCACCTGTTACTTCAGCTCTGATTTTAGCTTCTAGTTCATCTGATAAATCAGGATTATCTAACAATAAGTTTTTAACAGCGTCACGTCCTTGTCCAAGTTTTGTATCGCCATAGCTAAACCATGATCCTGCTTTTTTGATAATGTTGTATTCTACACCTAAGTCGATGATTTCACCGACTTTTGAGATACCTTCACCAAACATAATGTCAAATTCTGCAATTCGGAATGGAGGAGCAACTTTATTTTTAACGATTTTTACTTTTACACGGTTACCCGATACTTCATCAGAATCTTTGATTTGTGATGTACGACGAATATCTAAACGTACAGAAGCATAGAATTTCAACGCATTACCACCTGTAGTTGTCTCTGGGTTACCAAACATTACACCAATTTTCTCACGTAATTGGTTGATGAATATACAACAACAATTTGTTTTGGAAATTGTACCTGTTAACTTACGTAATGCTTGAGACATCAAACGGGCTTGAAGACCCATTTTTGAATCACCCATTTCGCCTTCTATCTCGCCTTTAGGCACTAACGCAGCTACTGAGTCAATAACAATTACATCAATTGCGCCTGAACGAATCAAATTATCGGCAATTTCAAGAGCTTGTTCACCATTGTCAGGTTGTGAGATTAATAAGTTCTCTACATCGACACCTAGCTTTTGAGCGTAATATTTGTCAAAAGCGTGCTCCGCATCAATAATCGCTGCAATACCGCCTTTTTTCTGTGCTTCAGCGACGATATGTGTAGCTAATGTTGTTTTACCCGATGATTCAGGGCCATAAATCTCAATGATACGTCCTTTAGGTACACCACCGATGCCTAATGCGATATCCAAGCCCAAAGAGCCCGTAGAGATAGCTTCAATAGGTTCTACTGCCGAATCGCCTAGTTTCATGATGGTACCTTTACCATATGATTTTTCTAATTTATCTAGAGTAAGCTGTAACGCCTTTAATTTATCTGAGTTGCTCATATTTTTAGTATTAATGTTTCAAAAGTAAGATTATATTTTTTGTTTACAAAACTTTTTGCTAAAAAAATTAGTTTTGTTATTCTTTATTAAAAATACGACGAAATTTGCTTATTGGACTACTGTGTTGATAACTTTTGCTTTGTGTGTAGTTTCAAAATATTTGCAAAAATGTGTAATTGGACATTCTTCGCATTTAGGTTTACGCGCTAAGCAAATATATCTTCCATGTAATATCAACCAATGATGTGCAATTTTGATGGTATCAATCGGTAAAAATTTTACAAGCTGTTTTTCGACTGCTAGGGGCGTAGTGGCTCTTGTGGTAAGTCCCAAACGATTACTAACTCTGAATACATGTGTATCAACAGCCATAGCGGGTTTATCATAAACTACTGATGAAATTACATTTGCAGTTTTGCGACCTACACCAGGTAGCTTAACCAAATCCTCAACTTTCTCGGGAACTATACCGCTAAATTCGGATAAAAGTTTTTGTGCCATGCCAACCAAATGTTTGGCTTTATTATTGGGGTAACTTACAGATCGGATATAAGAAAAAACTTCTTCGACAGAGCTTTCTGCTAATGACTCTGGTGTTGGGTATCGCTCGAATAATGCTGGTGTGACTTGATTGATACGTTTGTCCGTGCATTGTGCGGAAAGTATCACAGCAATCAATAATTCAAATGGGTTACTATAATGTAATTCTGTTTGTGCATCAGGATTGTGCGTAGAAAAGTATTCTACAAAAGCTTTGTATCTGTCTTTTTTCAACATATACAAAGATAAGCTTTATACATTATGTATGAAAAACAACAAAGTCTCTAAATTTTAGAGACTTTGCGTTTTATATCTTACTAAACGTTTTAGAATATTGAAGAATACTATCAATCACAGATTGTTTTGGTTCTAATACTAAATTTTGAATTTCTTCTTTTAGCTTTACTTCAAATATATCTTCAATTTTTGTATCTACTTCGTTTGTGTAAGTTACTAAGTCTTCTGTTTGAGTAAAATTTTCTACCATAAGCAATTGATTATTTGTTTACTATATAAACGTAGCATCAATCGCTTTATTGTAAAAAATTTAACTTTTTTTTACTTTTTAGAATTAATATAATTATTAGCTTCTACGATTGCATTATAAGCATTTACGATACCACCACTAACGGATATTTCATCCAAGTATACTTTTTTGGTACTGCCATCTTTTTTAACTTTTACTTTCTGATCAACTTTAGTCACAGATTTCATAATGATATCTTTTACTTCTTTGGCAGATAACTGTGGATAATACGACCTTAATAATGCTGCTACACCCGATGCAACTGGAGCAGCCATACTTGTTCCTTGTTGCTCTTTGTATTTGTTTTCAGGCATTGTCGAGTTGATTTCTACACCAGGAGCAAATACATCTACAGATCTATAGCCAAAGTTTGAAAAACTAGCTAAAAGTTCATCATTTAATTTCCAAGATGTAGCGCCTACAGTTAGATAATTATTCGCCTCACCAGTTACGGCATTATCTTTATTTGTAAAATATTTTGTCGGATAATTAGGGTTGATATCAATATCTTTGGCATCGTTACCTGCTGCATGAACTAACAATACGTCTTTTTCCTGCGCATAACGAATTGCCTCATCAACAACTTCCTTATTGTAAAAATAACCTTTACCAAAACTCATGTTAATGATTTTTGCACCATTGTCTACTGCATAGCGAATACCATTAGCTACATCTTTATCTCGCTCATCACCATTTGGTACTACGCGTAATGACATGATTTGAACATTATCTGCGACACCATTAATACCAATATTGTTATTACGTTTAGCTGCGATAATACCTGCTACGTGTGTACCATGACCTGCGTCAGGGCCTTTCACATCAGGATTTCCGTAATATCTTTCCGTAGCATCTTCATAATTATCTGCTACAATATGACGCGGATCAAATTCTTTATTCAGGTGATACTTAATCTGTGCACTGTAATATTCATCAGCATCCTTAATATCCTCGTAAAATTTTTCAAACGAATCTTTCTCAGTTGCTCGTTTAATAACAGAAAGTGCAGTTTTAATATCTCTATTTTCTGATTTGTAATTATCAATATCAGCTTTTGTAATATCTTTAGGCTCCTTACCGATTTCTGAGACCAATTTGTCTACATTCATTTTAAGCCTACCATAATTCGTATTACCAAAATTTGCTTCATCATATTTTGATGTATAATCCGAAATCATTTTTTGATAAGCGACGAATTCACGACGTTGAGCTTCATTTAATTTAGTGCTAGGTAATACCGAAGCGTATATTGGGTCGTACTTTGCAATCAAGCGTGTTACCTCAAGGTTGTCATAATTCACATTTTCGCCATTGGCATTTCCAATAAAATTCCAGCCATATTTGTCATCAATATAACCATTGTTATCATCGTCCTTGCCATTTTTGTTGGATTCTTTTTTATTAATCCATAACACGTCTTTCAGATCTTCATGGAACACATCCACACCTCCATCAATGACAGCAACAATAACTGGCGATGCTTTTCTTCCCTTTAAAAGTTCATAAGCTTTCTCCGTACTAACGCCCATAATGCCATCAGTTTTATAATCCAGATTGTACCAATTAGCGGGTGCTTTATCTTTTTTATCTTGTGCTATACCTGAGAGTGGCAATATTCCTATTCCAAGTAAGGCAATAAAGAGTTTTGTTTTACGCATATGTGTTTATATAAAAATAATGTACAAATATAATGCTATTATTGTTGTAGTGAGACGTTAAAAAATGGTAAAAGATTAGTTGTAATGTAAATATTGCAATTTAATAATTATCTTTTTTCCTAACTTGTAACACGTAATTAGTGTTAAATATATAAAATATAAAGAAAATTTATAACACCTAATATTTTAACTATGTTAGCCTCAAA
This sequence comes from Sphingobacterium composti, assembly GCF_009829075.1. Lineage (GTDB taxonomy): Bacteria > Bacteroidota > Bacteroidia > Sphingobacteriales > Sphingobacteriaceae > Sphingobacterium > Sphingobacterium composti. The sequence goes on from NZ_WUQZ01000039.1 coordinate 4,457, forward strand.
AAATAATTGGATGATAATATTAAGTATGGCAGCAGTTTCTTGTTCTCCAAAAGCAGAAAAATCTCCTATCACTTGGCCTGAAGCACAGGCACCTGTCGCGGACATCAAACCGCACACACGTATAATTCATGGTGATACTGTCGTAGACAACTATTATTGGTTGAATGACTTTTTCAAGAAAGGTCCAGATTCTACGAATGTGGTCAAATACTTGGATGCGGAAAATGCGTACACAAAACAAATGATGGCTGGAACAGAAGATTTTCAGCAACAACTTTTCGAGGAGATGAAAGCGCGCATCAAGGAGAAAGATGAGTCTGTTCCGTATTTCTACAATGGCTATTATTATTACAATCGTACAGAAGAAGGTAAACAGTATTATAAATATTGTCGTAAAAAGGGTTCTCTAGACGCTCCAGAAGAAATTTTATTGGACGTTGATAAAATGGCTGAAGGTAAACCGTATTATGCGATTGGTGGAGCTTCGGTGAGTCCGGACAACAAGTTATTAGTGTTTGGTGTGGATGAAGTTTCTCGTAGAGAATATGTGTTGCATATTAAGAACCTCGAAACTGGCGAAATTTTGCAAGATAGAATCGAACGTACAAGTGGGGGAGCAACATGGGCTGCAGATAATAAAACATTGTTTTACACTTCAAAGAATCCTGTTACGCTTTTATCTGAAAAAATTAAAAGACATACATTGGGTACGGATTCAAAACAAGATGTTGTAGTGTATGATGAAAAGGATAATACGAATTATATAGGCGTAGGGAAGTCCAAAGACGGGAAATACATTTTCATTCAATCTCAAAACACAATGAGTACTGAAATCAGATACTTGCCGTCGGAAACACCAAATGCAGATTTCAAGGTGTTTCAGCCACGAATGAAAGATGTTTTGTATTCGGTGACACCTTTGGCGGATAGATTCTTAATTCGTACAAATGCTGATGGGGCCATAAACTTCAAAATCGTCGAAACTCCTTTAGATAAGACTACAAAAGATAATTGGAAAGATTTTATTGCACATCGCGCAGATGTGTTAATCGAAGGAATCGATGAGTTTAAAGAATTTTTGGTTGTTTCGGAACGCAAAAATGGCTTAACGAATCTTTCAATCCGCAGCTTGGTAGATAATTCTGTTCATGATTTGGACTTTGGCGAAGCTGCTTTTACGGTTTATCCAAGTGTGAACAGAGAATATGATACAGATGTGGTGCGCTATGGCTATACATCGATGGTAACGCCTTCTTCGACTTTCGATTACAATATGAAGACTAAAGAAAAGACTTTGCTAAAACAACAAGAGGTTTTAGGAGGTTATAATGCGGAGGATTATGTGACGGAAAGAACTTTTGCAACAGCAACTGATGGTACAAAGGTTCCGATTTCCTTAGTATATAAAAAGGGTACTAAAAAAGATGGTTCTGCACCATTATACCTTTATGCATATGGTTCGTATGGCTCATCGATGGACCCAACTTTTAGCTCTATACGTTTGTCATTATTGGACAGAGGATTTATCTATGCAATAGCACATATTCGTGGTGGTGAAGAGATGGGACGTCAATGGTATGAAGATGGAAAGATGATGAAGAAAATCAATACATTCACGGATTTCATCGATTGTGGTAAATATTTGATTGAAAATAAATACACTTCTAAAGGACATCTATATGCTGAAGGCGGTAGTGCTGGAGGACTTTTGATGGGTGCGGTGATAAATATGGCTCCAGACCTTTGGAATGGAGTGATTGCTGCAGTTCCTTTTGTGGATGTGGTAAATACTATGTTGGATGAGACAATTCCTTTGACAACAAATGAGTATGACGAATGGGGGAATCCTAACAATAAAGAGGCGTACGAATACATGAAATCTTATTCTCCATATGAAAATATTGAGGAGAAAGAATATCCAAATTTATTGGTGACTACAGGGTTGCATGATAGTCAAGTTCAATATTTTGAACCTGCAAAATGGGTTGCCAAATTGAGAACGAAGAAAAAAGGTGATAATGTAATCTTGTTAAAAACGGATATGGACTTCGGTCATGGCGGTGCATCAGGACGATTTGATTACTTGAAAGACCAAGCATTGGAGTGGGCATTTATATTAAAATTAGAAGGAATTACTAAATAATATAAGTATATGTTGAAACATAAAATCTTAGTTATTGTCTTTACATTGTTGACTGTATTTGCTTATGCGCAAAAGACAGAGACTTTCACTGTGAATCCGAGTAAGTCATTGGTAAAATGGGCAGGGAAGAAAATTGTCGGTGGAAATACAGAAGGCACTATCTTAGTTTCTAAAGGTTCTTTAGGTTTTGCTAATAAACAATTAAAATCTGGAGAAGTAATTATGGATGCAACATCAATTGCCTCCGAAAAAGCTCCTTCAAGACTTGTAGCACATTTGAAAAATCCTGATTTTTTTGATGTAGAAAAGTTTCCGACAGGATCTTTTGTGATTACTTCAGTAAAGACAGAAAAAAATGTAGCGCAGATTTATGGTAAGTTAACTATCAAGGGAATAACTAAGGATTTATCTTTTCCAGCAGAAATAACTTACGGACAAAATGTCGTTGTGGCTAAAGCTACAGGCGTAAAAGTAAATCGTACTTTATATGATGTAAAGTATAAATCTGGAAGTATCTTCTCAGGTTTGGGTGATGGTGCAATCGAAGATAATTTTGTATTGGATATTACTTTAGTAGGCGAGAAGAAATAATCTCACTACGAGTTTTAACAGAAATGGCTGCAAATTATTTGCAGCCATTTCTGTTTATATGTTATTAGCATTTTTCTTGGTCAACTCACAACCACAGCCTTGTCCACATCCACTTTGTGATTTGGATTTGTTAGGCCAAAATTTTCGAATCAATGTATACACTGCCATAATAAATATGATAGCGATAATGATATATTGAATTGTTAACGACATAGTATTCTATTTTAAAAGTTGGTATGCAATAAGCGCTGCGATGTAAGCCAATCCAGTCATAAAACCTGCTTGAATCGCTGTCCACTTCCAAGAACCTGTCTCTTTACGAACAACCGCGATAGTGGCCATACATTGCATTGCAAATGCATAAAATAATAATAACGATATTCCTGTTGCGAAATTGTATGTTGGTTTACCCGTATTTTTATTGACTTCAGATTTCATTCGCGTAAAAAGCGTTTGTTTCTGGTCGTCATCTTCGATATCCAGATCCGCACCCAATGAATACACCACAGCCACAGTTCCGACGAACACTTCACGTGCAGCAAACGATGCAATCAAACCAATACCTATTTTCCAATCGTATCCCAAAGGACGAATCACGGGTTCTATTCCTCTTCCCAAATAACCTAGGTAAGAATACTCCACTTGATAAGCCGACACTTCATTTGCGATTTCCTCTTCAGAAAGTTCTGGTTTTTCTATCGCAATGTATTTTTCAGGGTTTGAAAAACGGTCATTCGGCCCAAAGCTTCCCAATACCCAAAGGATAATAGAAATTGCCAAAATAATCTTACCTGCACCTAGTAAGAAACCTAATGATTTTTCCCAAACCGTATTCAATACGTTTTTGAAATCAGGTGCCTTGTAGGTAGGTAATTCAAAAATTAAGAAAGAATTACGAACAGATTTAATGATCTTATTGAGAACTAGTGCCGAAAATAAAGCGCCTAAAATTCCTAATATGTACATTCCGAATAGTGTAATACCTTGCAGGTTGAAACCTAAAACTTCTGTTTCGGGAATAACTAATCCTATGATCACAATATAAATAGGTAATCGAGCAGCACACGTCATAAAAGGCGTGACCAACATCGTAAGCAAACGCTCTTTTGGATTCTCAATATTACGTGCAGACATTACCGCTGGAATAGCACAAGCTACACCCGACATCAATGGAATAACAGATTTACCATTCAATCCGAAAGGTTTTAACCATCTATCCATCAAGAATACAACACGAGACATATAGCCCGTTTCTTCCATTAGGGAGATAAATAGGAAAAGAATAATAATCTGTGGCAAGAAAATCACAATACCGCCGATACCTGCGATAATTCCATTTACAATCAAATCATTAAGTGGACCAGCTGTGAAATTATCGCCAACAAATTCGCCCAATGAAGCAAAAGAACCATCCACCCAATCCATCAATGGACCTGACCAGCTGTATATTGCTTGGAATATTAAGAACAAAATTCCGAAGAATATGACGTAGCCGAAGACAGGATGTAATAAAATATTATCAACTTGTTCTGTTGCTGAGAACTTTTTATTTTCAGACTTGGTTACAATATTTTCCAATTCACGCTGCACAGCATCATGACGAATAATTGCTTCATCTTTTTGGAGTTGTTGTGAGGTGATTTGGTACTTATCTCTTATTGATTTTAGGTTATCAGCGTTCGCTGAAGAAATAGTGTTTTGGCTATCAAGTGCCAAATGAAGCCAAGTTTTGTATTCCGTATCTAGAGGAAATAGCTTTTTAGCTTCTTGGATAGCTTCTTGATATTTTGATGGTAAATCAACAGCACCAAAGTAAGGACCTACTTCTTGATTAAATCCTTTTATAAGTTCATCAATACCTTTGCCTGTGCGTGCATTCGTTTTATAAACTTTCGTTTTTAGGTACTGTTCTAATTGATTGTAGTCAATATTTAAGCCTTTGTCAGAAATTTCGTCCTCCATATTAATAACGAAAATGGCTGGCAATCCTATCTCACGGACTTGTTGGTAAATGATGATACCACGACTTAAAGTACTAGGTTCTGATACGACAACGACAAGTTCTGGATAATCTTGGTTGTCTCTTTGTAGCAATGTTTTAAGTACTACTTCTTCGTCCAAAGAGTTCGGAAATAGGGTATAAGTACCTGGTAAATCTATGATGGAATATTCCTGACCATTAGCATGTACGGTTCCTTGTCTTTTTTCAACCGTGATACCTGGGTAATTACCCACTTTTTGGTGAAGTTTCGTTATTCTATTGAAAAGAGAAGTTTTTCCTACGTTGGGATTCCCCAGTAGCGCTATTGTCTTTTTTGTCATTATATTTTGTTAGCTAAGATTAGAGCTGCTTCAGATTTGCGAATAGCTATTAAAGAATCGTCGTGTTTTATTTGGATGCATACCGGACCATCAAAAGGTGCTTTGTGTTTTATCTTAATGGTAGACCCTGGCGCAAAACCTAATTCATAAAATTTAGCGGGCAATGAATCGTTAAGAAAGGAATCTATTACGGCTTCATCATTTTTGCTAAGCTTATCTAGTGAAACTTTATTTTGCATAGTATATGTTTGAATAATATCGATTTTAAAAATCAAAGGTACTTAAAATAGGCTGAGAGGCGGTTAGACTTTGTGTCAAAAATTTGTTGTATTATTTAGAATTATTAAAAATAAGACTTCTGTAATACAGTACAATAAAAATGTCCAAATTTCATGTTATTGAAATTTGGACATTCTATATTTCTTAAATCATATTAATGACTATGACCTTCATGTTCGTCGTGATCATGCTCGTGGTCTCCATGATTATGGTCATGTCCATCATGATTGTGGTTATCGTGTGAGTGGTCATGATTATGGTCATGATGTTCGTGATGATTGTGACCATCATGCGAATGATCGTGGCTGTGACCATGTCCACCATGACTGTGGTCATGAGTTGGAAATAAGAATGTTGTTAGGGACAAAGCAATTCCTAAAAACACTGCAGCCATTTTTTTCTTATTGAAATGATGGTGATCAGCAGAACCGGATTCAAATAATATGGTAGTTGAAATATGTAAAAAGATACCAATAACCACAGCCATTATTTTATCAAAATGCTGTGCAATATTGCTCACTTCTCCATCGCTCAAAAATTTACTTGTCAAGAATCCAAGTGGAGTCATCGCAGCAAAAATAAACAACATGATAGTGATAGTTTGTTTATTAAGACGGGTATTAAGCAATAAACTACCCAAAGCAAAAGCAGCTGGAATATGGTGAATCGCAATACCGAATACCAATTGACTTTGATGTCCGGCAACCAATGGCATACCTTCTAAGAAAGCATGCAAACACAAACTTACCATGATTCCTAATGGGAATCCAGCATTTTCATGATGATGAATATGTCCATGTTCAATACCTTGGGAGAATTGTTCTAGTAAAAGTTGAAAAATGAAACCTCCTAATATATACAAGCCAATTACTTCGGGGCTTGTAGTACCATCGTGATAAGCGTGGGGAATCAAGTGCAAAACAGTAATAGCAAATAAATAAGCTCCACTGAAAGATAAAATTAGTTTTAGGTAATTTGTATTATCGCGTTTTACAAAAAATACGGCTAAACCTGCAATGAATGCCGATACAAAGAGTATAGCAATAATAAGGATTGGACTCATAAAATTATTATGTTGTTAAATTTTGTTTGTTTTCTAAAAAGGAGGGGACGAACCTGTTGAATAAATAGCCAGATGTAAGCCCAATAGTCATACCCAATAATGCACCGCAGAGTATATCGAAAGGATAGTGTACGCCGACGTATATTTGGGAGAATGATATAGCAGCAGCCCAAAGGATACACAGCCATAAGGTGTGACGCCATTTGCGACGGAATAATACAATCCAAAAGAATGCCATTGCAAAATGATTTGTAGCATGCGAACTTGTAAAACTGTAGCCCGAACCACATCTCACGCGGACGTTAACCTCATGCTTAAATTCAATATCATTGCAAGGACGAATACGTTTTATATTTTTCTTAATCAAATGCGACGATACAGCATCCGAAATACCAAAATTCATTAGAGTTGCAACGACGATTAAGATGCCTAGCTTGCCGTAATGTTTGATAAAGAATATGATTAGAAACAAATATAAGGGAGCCCAAGTAAATGGATTTCTTAATATTGGAAGTAACCAATCAAATACTGGATTGCTCAATCCTTGATTGATAGCCAAAAATATTTCCTTGTCTAAATCTATTATCTGTTGTAACATATGTTTGCTTTCGGTTTATGTATTAGTAGAAGCTAAAATACTTATTTATAAGTAAAATAGAGTAACTTTATTTTTCTAAAATACACAAAGTTGCAACAAAGGTAGGTTTTTTACGATTATTTAGGAATATAAACTTGACATTTTTTTATAATGTCTTATTTTTACAAATCAATAAACTTTTGAAAAATCATTATGACTTTAATAAAATCCATTTCTGGAATCCGTGGTACCATAGGTGGTAGAGCCTCGGAAGGACTGACACCAATTGATATCGTAAAATTCACGGCTGCATTTGGTAAAATTTTAATAAGCAAGTCCGGTAATAAAAAAATCGTTTTGGGACGTGACGCGCGAGAGTCTGGAGAAATGGTGAGTAATTTGGTCGTAGGTACTTTGCAAAGTATAGGCGCTGAAGTTATCAATCTTGGTTTGTCTACAACTCCTACTGTCGAAATCGCTGTTCCTCTAGAAAATGCAGCTGGTGGTATTATTTTAACTGCTTCGCATAATCCAGGTCAATGGAATGCATTGAAATTGTTAAACGAAAAAGGCGAATTCATTTCGGACGTAGAAGGAAAAGAAGTGTTGGCGTTAGGCGAAAGTTTGGATTTTGACTTTTCAGAAGTACAAGATCTGGGCAAAGTAATTAATGATGACTCTTATTTGCAAAAGCACATCGATGCTGTATTAGCATTGGAATATGTAGATGTAGAAGCTATCAAAAATGCGAATTTCAAAGTTGCGGTGGATGCTGTAAATAGTACAGGCGGTATTTTTATTCCAGCTTTATTAGAGGCTTTAGGCGTACAAACGATTTTCAAAATTCACTGTGACCCGAACGGCAAATTCCCTCATAATCCGGAACCATTGAAAGAGCACTTGACGGATTTATCTGCTGCGGTTTTAGAAAATGGTGCAGATTTAGGTATTGCTGTTGATCCAGATGTAGACCGTTTGGTTTTCATGATGGAAGATGGCGAATTATTCGGTGAGGAATACACATTAGTGGCTGTGGCGGATTATATTCTTTCAAAACAAAAAGGTAATACCGTTTCTAACCTTTCATCGACTCGTGCATTGCGTGATGTGACGTTGAAACATGGTGGTGAATATTTTGCTGCTGCGGTAGGAGAGGTAAATGTTGTAGCCAAAATGAAAGAAGTCAATGCGGTTATTGGTGGCGAAGGTAATGGTGGTGTTATCTATCCTGCTTCCCACTACGGTCGCGATGCTTTGGTTGGTGTGGCTATCTTGTTGTCGCACTTAGCAAAATTGGGTAAGAAAATGTCAGAATACCGCGCAGAATTACCTCAATATTACATGTCAAAAAATAAAATCACGTTGACACCAGAATTGGATATTGATGGATTATTAGATGCGATGCAAAAGAAATATGCACACGAAAATCATACAACTATTGATGGTTTGAAAATTGATTTCGAAAACGAATGGGTGCATTTACGCAAATCAAATACAGAACCGATAATTCGTATTTATTCGGAAGGACCTACGCCTGAAGCCGCAGAAGCAATTGCACAGAAAATCATGAATGAAATGCAAGAGATTATCTCTAAATAGAAGAAATTAAGCCTTCCAAATTGGAAGGCTTAATTTCTTCTATCTTCTCCGCAATTTTATTTAGTTGATTTGCTGAGATTTTATCTTCTATGCAATGCATTCCTAAGGAGAAGTTCATGCCTAAATAATTGCACGTGGCTTTTATAGGAATCCAAAAGTCATCATCCAAGTGATTGCCTATTGAGGAAGTAACAAAAATTACTTTCTTACCTCTCAACTTTCTTCCCAAGACCTTCTCAATGGTCAAAAGGTCTGATATTCTGTCAAAAAAGGTTTTCATAATGGCACTCATCGCATACCAGTAGACTGGTGTGACAAAAATAATGGTATCGTAATTTTCAATCAGTTCTTTAATTAATGGAAAGAAATCATCGCTTTTATTTTGATGTGTATAATCGAAATTTGATATATTATATTCAGCTAAATTATAGATTTTTACATTTAGTTTATCAGCAATTGACTGAGCAATATTGTATGTATTTCCTTGATTGTTTGAACTTCCAAAAAGAATAGCGACTATGTACCTTTTATCTGTCATTATACTAATAATAAATCATTATAGTAAGACAACAAAGCCCTATCAAAAATTTTGATAGGGCTTTTCTTATGTGCGCCCGGCATGTGCGTGAACTCTAGGGTGTAAGTCCCGAACGTGCCTTGATAGTGGGAAACGTTAACTTAAGGCAAGGGTGTCCTTCGTGAGGAGGAATCTGAAGGAAGCCGGCGGTAAATCTGTGGCCTGACGTACAGGAAGCGAATTAGGCAGTTGGATGTGGGTGAGTCTGCATAACAAGACAAAGCCCGAAACTATCCGAAACATCCCGCTGTATATTCGACAGGTATATGGAGAGAAAGTTCACGT
>NZ_WUQZ01000004.1 GCF_009829075.1 Sphingobacterium composti
CTCTTCCCATTCCGAACAGAGAAGTTAAGCCCGCCCGAGCCGATGGTATTGCCGTAACAGGTGGGAGAGTAGGTCGGTGCCTTTTTTTATACAAACCCCTTATCAGTAAAATGATAAGGGGTTTTTTGTGTTTAGAAACTTTTTATATCTACATTTTTACAACATCTTAACGCAAATAGCTTTATCTTGTGTATTCGTTTGTAGGGCAAATAGATATCTAAACTTATGAGTAAAAAAGCCATAATATTTTTGAGCATTGGATTATTGATCGTATTGGGATTGGTGACATATCGTATTATTACCAATACCAAAAAAGATGAAGCAAATAAATCAGCTGGGGGAGCTAACCGCGCAGGAGGGGGAAATAAAGTCTATGGACGTGTAGTACAAGGTCAACCTTTTGCAGATTACTTATCTTTGAGTGGTTCTATAGAAGCCAATGAAGTAGTTGAACTGCATTCCGAAGTGTCAGGAATAGTAGAGAATCTGAATTTTCAAGAAGGAAGTCAAGTGTCTGCTGGACAAGTACTACTTAAAATAAACGATGCCGAATTACGCGCACAGTTAGCTCAAGCAAAAACACGCTCGGAGTTAGCGGGTGAAAACGCACGAAGAGCCAAACTACTTTTAGAAAAAGAAGCGATTAGTCAGGAAGAATACGACATTGCATCAGCAGATTTCCGCACTTCTGAATCCCAAATACAATTAATAAATGCACAATTAAGCAGAACTTTAGTTCGTGCGCCATTCTCAGGAAAAATTGGTTTACGCAATATTTCAAAAGGTAGCTACATCACACCTGCTAATGTTATTGCTAATCTTGCAAATACAGCACAGGTTAAATTGCTTTTCTCCGTTCCCGAACGTTATGCCCATATGGTAAATAAAGGAAGCCAAGTAGAATTCTCTATTCAAGGAGATGAACAGAAATTCTCAGCTGTTGTTTATGCTATTGAGCCTGTGATTGAAGCGAATACACGTACACTTCTAGTTAAAGCCATCAGCAAAAATAGCAGTAACAAACTTATTCCTGGCGTATTTGCTAATGTGACCTTTCCACTTGAAACGGTGGATAATGGTTTATTGGTTCCAGCTGAAGCATTAATCCCGATTCAGAATGGTAAAAAGATTTTTGTATTACGCGAGGGTAAAGCCAAAGAAGTTATCGTAGAAACTGGTGGCCGTACAGATGCTGATGTGTTAATCACAAAAGGTTTGGTAGAGGGAGATACCATTTTGACTTCTGGCGTGATGTCGTTGCGTGATGGCTCTCCAGTTCAAGTTATTTTACGTTAATCTATAGAAAATGAGTTTATCCACCTTGAGTATAAAACGTCCGGTTCTGACCATTGTCATGAACTTGATGTTAATCTTGTTTGGAATCATCGGCTATACTTTCTTAGGTGTACGTGAGTTTCCATCCATTGATCCTGCACAGATTTCGGTACGCACCATTTATGCAGGCGCGAATCCAGATATTATTGAATCACAAATTACAGAGCCTTTAGAAAAGGCGATTAACTCCATTGATGGTATTCGAAACATTACTTCTACGAGTTCACAAGGTTCGAGTAACATCAACATTGAGTTTAACCTCAATAAAGATTTAGAAGCTGCAGCAAATGATGTGCGTGATAAGGTATCACAAGCTATGCGAAGCTTACCTCAAGATATCGATGCCGCACCTGTCGTTTCAAAAGCTGATGCAGACTCCGAACCTATTATCTCGATGACGCTGCAAAGTCGTACGCACAATGTGTTGGAACTTTCTGATTATGCCGAAAATGTTATTTCACAACGTTTACAAACTATCCCAGGCGTTAGTTCCGTTCAAATATGGGGATTGCGAAAATATGCCATGCGTCTTTGGATTGACCCAAACAAATTAGCTTCTTATGGCTTGACGGTGATGGATGTACGTAATGCGTTGAATAGTCAAAACGTAGAATTACCATCCGGAAAGTTGACGGGAGCGAATACAGAATTGACGGTTAAAACAATAGGAAATCTTTCGACCGAAGAACAATTTAATGATATCATAATCCGTGCGGATCAAACTAGGGTAGTGCGTTTGGGCGATATTGGAACAGCAGCATTGGAAGCAGAAAATTTCGAAACCAAAATGTCGGATTCTGGATTCCCGATGGTGAGTTTAAATATTATACCACAACCTGGAACCAATTACCTAGAAATCGCAAACAGATTCTACACAGAATTTGATAAAATGCAATCCGACCTTCCCGAAGGATATGAAATGAATATCGCTATTGACAATACACAATTTGTGAAGAAATCGGTATTGGAGGTCGTCGAAACATTGATTATTGCCGTAATATTGGTGGTCCTCATTATTTATATATTCTTCCGTAATTGGTCTATCGCATTCCGTCCATTGATTGATATTCCAGTATCCTTGATAGCTACATTTTTCATCATGTATCTGTGTGGCTTCTCTATCAATGTATTGACTTTACTGGCTATTGTATTGGCGACGGGTTTAGTTGTGGATGATGGTATTGTGGTAACAGAAAATATTTTCAAAAAGGTCGAAGAAGGAATGTCTCCAATTGAAGCTGCTATCAAAGGTTCCAATGAAATATTTTTTGCGGTAATATCCATATCGGTAACATTGGCTGCCGTTTTCTTACCTGTGATATTTTTAGAAGGATTTGTTGGAAGTTTGTTTCGAGAATTCGGAATAGTCATCGGTGCCGCGGTATTGATATCTGCTTTTGTTGCCCTCACGCTGACACCTATGTTGAATGCCTATCTGATGAAAGGTGGTGAACAGAAGAAAAGTAAATTTTACGAACGTACAGAAAAGTATTTTGTGGCAATGAATACCGAATACGCCAACTCACTCAAAGGATTTTTAAAATTCAAATGGCTAAGTTTCGCAATTCTAATTGCTTGTTTTGGATTAATTTATTTATTCTTCCAACTTTTACCCAAAGAAACGGCACCTTATGATGACCGTAGTTATTTGAGTTTACGCGTGACTGCGCCAGAGGGCGTATCGTACGATTACATGGATAAGTTTATGACGGATTTGACCATGTTGATAAATGATTCTGTACCTGAAAAGAAAGTAAGTTTGGTGATAACTTCGCCTGGTTTTGGTTCGGCTTCGGTAAATAGTGGGATGGTTCGTTTAGGATTGGTAAATCCTGAAGATAGAACGCGTTCGCAAGAAGAGATAGCAAATGACTTATCGAAATTGACACGAAAGTTTTCTGAAGCTCGCGTTGCAGTATCACAACAACCAACTATTTCTGTTAATAGACGAGGTGGTTTGCCTATTCAATATATCATACAAGCTCAAAACTTTCAACAGTTGGAAGAAAAAATTCCGCTTTTCATGGAGGAGTTGTCTCACGATCCGACTTTCTCTATCACAGATGTGAATTTAAAATTCAACAAACCTGAAATTTATGTCACAATTGACAGGGAAAAAGCACAATCTTTAGGCGTATCTGTATTGGATGTCGCACAGACATTGCAAATGTCACTTTCTGGACAGCGCTTTGGTTATTTTATGATGAATGGTAAGCAATATCAAGTCATGGGACAATTTGATCGTAAAGATCGAGCGACACCCAATGATTTGGCTGCGATGTACGTGAAGAGTAACAAAGGTGAGTTGATTCAACTGAGTAATATTGTCGAATTGGAAGAGCGCAGTAGTCCACCACAATTGTATCACAACAACCGCTATATGTCTGCTACAGTATCCGCAGGATTAGCTCCGGGTAGAAGTATGGGCGAAGGTATTGAGGCAATGGAGCGCATACGCGAGAAAGTGTTGGATGAAACTTTTACCACGGATCTAGGAGGAGAGTCTCGAGATTTTGTCGAGAGTGGTTCGAATACGATGTTCGCGTTTGGTCTCGCCGTTTTATTGATATTCCTAATCTTAGCAGCACAATTTGAAAGTTTCACCGATCCAATTATTATAATCATTACGGTACCATTAGCCGTAGCAGGAGCTTTATTTTCATTATGGCTTTTTGGCCAAACTTGGAATATCTTTAGCCAAATCGGAACAATCATGTTGATTGGATTAGTAACCAAAAACGGAATTTTGATTGTTGAATTTGCGAATCAATTGCGAGAGCAAGGAATGGATAAATATACTGCTGTAGTTGAAGCGGCGGAAGCGCGCTTAAGACCTATTTTAATGACATCCCTAGCAATTGCTTTTGGAGCATTGCCAATAGCTATGTCATTAGGAGCAGCATCGACAAGTCGAGTCGGAATGGGTGTTGTAATTGTAGGTGGAACTATGTTTTCATTAATTTTGACACTTTTCGTGATTCCTGCATTTTATTTAATGATGTCCCGTGAAAGAAAACACAGACCAGAGTTTGATAATTTAGAAGATTAGTATGAGAAGGGTGATTAGAATTGCAATATGTATGTTGCTTTGTACGCAGGTAGGCAGAGCACAAGAATTACTGACAGTAAAAGAAGCCATAGCTATTGCATTAGAAAATAATTACGATATCAAATTATTTCAGAATAATTTAAGAGTCGCACAAGAGAATGTTACGCCTGGAAATGCAGGCATGTTGCCAACAGTAACTGGTAATTTCAACCAAAATAATAGTTTATCCAATTCTAATCAGACCCAAGCGAATGGTGATGTAAGAGCTTTAGACAATGCGAAGAATAACAGTCTCAATTATGGAATTAGTGTCGGTTGGACTGTATTTGACGGATTAGGGATGTTTTCCCGTTATGAGACGCTGAAAGAGTTACAAAAACAAGGTGAAGCCGAATTGCAACGTTCGGTGGTGACTCGTATTTCGGATGTGATTTCTACTTATTATACAATTGTCGAACAGCAAAATTTGCTGTCGGCTATTGATTCGAGTATAGTTATTTCGCAAGAAAGATTACGGACAGCCGAAAATAGATTTTCAATAGGCAAAGCTTCGCGTTTGGAAGTATTAAATGTTCAGGTAAATCTGAATACAGACGAATCGAACCGCATAAAACAGGAAAATGTCGTTAAGAATCTTAAAATTGTTTTAAATAATCTTTTAGCAAGAGAATTGCAACAAGATTTTCAAGTTATTCGAGAAGTTGCGATTGATGAAACCCTTACACTTGGCAATTTATTAGAACAGTCAAAATCTACTAATCCTGATTTGATTTTAATCAGCATAAATAGAAGATTGGCCGAATTGGAAGAAAAAACGGTAAAGGCCAATCGTTATCCCACAGTTCGGTTGAATGGAGGGTACAACTTTAGCGAATCTGAATCAAGTTTGGGATTCGTTGCGCAATCCAAATCTCGGGGATTGACGTATGGCGTGACCGCTTCGGTTAATATTTTTGATGGTTTCAATCAAAGAAGAAATGAGCGTATCGCTAAGCTTCGAATAGAAAATGCAGATATGCAGATTGAACAAATGAATTTGCAAATTGAATCAGAAATTGCTCAAGCTTTCAATGTTTACAAAACCAATTTAGAATTGGTGAAATTGGAAGAGAAGAATGAACAGATTGCACGTCAAAATATGAACATAACATTGGATAAATACAAAATCGGAACCTTAAGTGCTGTAGAATTTCGGGATGCGCAAGAAAATTTTATAAATGCGGTATCTCGATATAATTCTGCTAAGACACAAGCAAAGTTGTCGGAAACCTTATTGATGGAATTAATTGGTAAAATCGAATTGTAACAAACGAAATAGGCAATCGAATTCGTAAAATAAGACAAACGTTTGCGTTTGTGAATGATTTTATAATCTGATAATTATAAATTATAATTGTTAAAGATAATACGAAGAACATTATCATATAAACCATGAAGACCTAAGAAAATTAATGCATTGGTTTTCTTGTTAGTGACTGTTTAGTTTGTTTTAATATAGGTGATTTTTAAGGGGGCTTTTTGCCCCTTTAATTTAAGACAAAGATTTATAAATCAAAATTGTATGAGTACAAATAGAAGAGATTTTCTCAAAAAGGCATCATTGCTATCCGCTACGGCGATTTCATTACCCGCATTACATGTGAAAGCAGCTGAGGCTCCAAGATTTAATATGTCTGGATATGCTGCGCCAAAAATTGATAAAGTACGTGTTGCTTTCGTAGGGTTAGGTAATAGAGGATCTGGTGCTGTAGATAGATATACATATATCGAAGGCGCGGAAATCGTAGCATTATGTGATAAGCATGCCGATAGAGTAACCAAACATCAGAATACGGTAACACAGCGTGGATTGAAAAAACCTGCTGCTTTCTCTGGTGAAGATGGGTGGAGAGAGATGTTGAAATCTGTGAAAATCGATTTATTGTACATTTGTACACCGTGGGATTACCATACGGAGATGAGTATCGAAGGTATGAAAGCAGGTGCTCACGTTGGTTGTGAAGTGCCTATTGGTTTGACAGTAGAAGATTGTTGGAAAGTGGTTCGCGTGTCTGAAGAGACGAAAAAACATTGTATGATGTTAGAAAACTGCTGTTACGATTTCTTCGAATTGCAAACTTTAGGAATGGCAAGAGCTGGTGTTTTCGGTGAATTGATTCACGCAGAAGGTGCTTACATCCACGACTTATTAGATTTAAATTTCAGCAAAACATATTACGATGATTTCTGGAGATTAAAAGAAAATATTCGTTTCAACGGTAACTTATACCCAACGCATGGTATTGGTCCAGTAGCACAATGTCTAAATGTAAACCGCGGTGACGTGATGACTTCATTAGTGAATGTGGCTTCAAATGATTTCCAAATGGGTGAAGAAGCTAAACGTTTGGCAAAAGAAGATCCGGCTACATATGGTCAATTTGTGGGTGCGCAGTTCCGTGGAAACATGCACACGACATTGATTCGTACGCAAAAAGGTAAAACAATCATGATTCAACATGATGTGACTTCACCTCGTCCATATTCACGTATCCATATGCTGAGTGGTACAAAAGGTTTCTGTGAGAAATACCCTAAAATTGGTATTAGTTTAAAATCACACAAAAATGGACATGATTTCCTACCAGAAGAAGAATTAAACAAATTGCGTGAGCAATATACACCAGAGATCGTAAAATTCATCGGTGAGCAAGCTAAGAAAGTTGGTGGTCATGGCGGTATGGATTTCATGATGGATTGGAGATTGGTAGACTGTTTACGTAATGGATTGCCTTTGGATCAAGATGTGTATGATGCTGCAGCTTGGTCTGCTATTGTACCATTGAGTGTGGAATCAACTAAAAAAGGTAAAACTGTTGAATTTCCTGACTTTACACAAGGTACTTGGATTTCAAATAAGCCTGTTGAATTGACATTAAAAGGTGGTGGTAACACAGGAATTCGTCCAAAAAAAGACGCCAAAGGAAATCAATTGAGTGTTTAGTTCATAGATTTTTCTATAATATTTGGGCTTCAAGTGTTTTTTCTTGAAGCCTTTTTTTATTTTAGTAAGTTAAATCGCTATTATGAAAGTCTACTACCTATTACCTTTTATATTTTTTTATTCGTGTCAAGAAAATCCAAAACAACAAACGAAAAAGCCCTTGGAAGATGCAGTGACCTGTGCAATGGGAAGTATACCCAATCGTCTATCGTCTATAGGTGCAGAAAATGTAGCAATTGGTAAGGATTCGGTGCGTATGATTTTAATAGAAGGGGCAAAGTTCTCGTTAGGATCGGATTATTTTGAAGATGCTAAACCTAAACATGTAGTCGAAGTAAATTCATTTTACATGGATGAACATGAAGTTACGAATGCGCAGTTTACACGATTTGTAAAGGAAACAAATTATGTGACGATAGCAGAAAGACCGCTAGATCCGAAAGAATTTCCAGGTGTTGATCCAGTGATGTTGGTTCCTGGCTCAGCAGTTTTTGTGGGTAATCTAGAGACGCATGATTTAGAAAATCCATTGTCATGGTGGGAATATGTCAAAGGCGCAAGTTGGAAGAATCCAGAAGGTCCTAAAAGCAGTATAAAAGGGAGAGAAAATCATCCCGTTGTGCATATTGCTTATGAAGACGCAGAAGCTTATGCGAAATGGGCTGGAAAACGCTTACCAACCGAAGCAGAATGGGAATTAGCCGCGAAAGCAAATAGTCATACAAATGAAGATTATTATTGGGGTAAGGAGTTGAAAAAAGATGGAAAGTGGATGGCGAATACCTATCAAGGTGCTTTTCCGAAAAATAATGCTAAACTAGATGGTTTTGCTGGTTTAGCTCCTGTGAAATCATTTCCCGCTAATGCACTTGGGCTATACGATATGGTCGGAAATGTATGGGAATGGTGTTCGGATTACTACCGTTCAGGATACGATACCAATGGCACTAAAGTTAACCCCAAAGGTCCAGGAGATTCGCACGATCCACAAGAGCCAGGCTTAGTCAAACGCGTGCAACGTGGCGGTTCTTTTCTATGTGTAGATAGTTATTGCGAACGCTACAAAGCTGGCGGTAGAGGCAAAGGTGAAATCAATAGCCCAACCAATAATGTTGGATTTCGTTGTGTTAAGGATATTTAACATTTTTGTTTCTTTAAAATTTATATTTTTAAAGAAAAGAATACAATGAAATTAAAGTACTCATTTTTTATACTGCTATTTGTATTATTTCAAGTAAATCTAGCGAAGGCGCAAACTTCTTTTAATAAAGTCGATAGTTTGCTTACTGAATTAGAGGATAATAATATAGCTATTGGCAGTGTATCAATCTTTAAGGAAGGTAAAGAAGTATATAATCGAAGTTTTGGACAAAAGAATATTCCTAATAAAATTTCTCAAAAGAATAATCGTTACCAAATAGGTTCTATTACAAAGATGGTTACAGCTACTTTGATTTTCAAATTGATAGAAGATAATAAGTTGAGCCTGGATACTAAACTAGAACAATTTTATCCGGAAATTCCTAATTCTGATAAAATAACCGTTAAAAATCTATTAGAACATTCTAGCGGACTTGGAGATTATGTGTCGAAAGACGGCGATGAGACTTGGTTAACTCAACGCGTATCATCTCAAGATATTATAAATGAGATTATCAGACAAGGGGTGCTATTTCAACCTAATGAAAAAACCAAATATTCCAATTCTGCATATTATTTATTAGCTGGAATTTTAGACAAATTATATAAAAAGGATTATAACAGTATCATTATCAAAGAAATAATAAAACCTTTGAGATTGAAAAGTTTCAAATCCTATTTACCAAAGCAAAATAAGATTTTTAGAAGTTTTAGTTTTTCTGATAAGTGGGAAACGGTAAAGGAGTTTGATTTTTCGAATGTAATAGGAGTAGGAGATATAACGAGTACAACGCACGATATGAATCTCTTTATCAATAGTTTATTTAAGGGTAAGTTGCTTAGTAAAGAATCTTTG
Source organism: Sphingobacterium composti (assembly GCF_009829075.1). GTDB lineage: Bacteria > Bacteroidota > Bacteroidia > Sphingobacteriales > Sphingobacteriaceae > Sphingobacterium > Sphingobacterium composti. The sequence goes on from NZ_WUQZ01000004.1 coordinate 9,364, forward strand.
AATATTATGAAGCCTGACACTACTACGAAAGAAGTTTACGGAAGGGGAATGTACATAATGCCTTTTTATAATTTTTCCTTCTATGGTCATGCTGGAGATACTTATGGAACACATACAACAGTTGGTTATAATGCTGACTTAGATTTGAGTTACAGTATAATGTTAAATGCTTCTAGATATGAACGTAATGAAATCTATATTGCTATTTTGAGTAACTTGTTTGAGAAGAATTATGAATTACCGAACTACACAATCATTAAACTGTTTGCAGAAGAATTGGATAAATATTTAGGTAATTATACGAATACCGAAATTCCTTTAGAAGTATTTGTTTTTGTAGAAAACAATGTGCTGAAGGCTCAAGCAAAAAATCAAGAAGCTATAATTTTAGATTGTTATGAAGGAAATAAATTTGTGAACGAAGCAAACGGTTTAAAGATTGAATTTTTACCTCAAGAAAATAAATTGATTCTCCTTCAAGGAGGAGAAAGAGTTGAGATGAACAGAATAGGAGAGTAATCTTGATATAAAATTAGCATTATTAAAACAAAAAAACTCCCTCACAATTGCTTGCAAGGGAGTTCCTTTATAATATTTCTTGTTTGCTTATTGTGCGTTCAAGAACATTGATTTTTTAGATACCAATTCTCTAAAGTAAGGATCTTGCAAATCTTTGATAAAGCGGATCGCTTCACCTGTTGATTTCATTTCAGGACCTAATTGTTTGTCTACTTCAGGGAATTTCGAGAACGAGAATACCGGTTCTTTGATTGCCCATCCTGTTAACTTACGTTCGATAGTGAAATCTTTCAATTTGTTCTCACCCAACATTACTTTAGTCGCAATATTGATGTATGGAACATCGTATGCTTTTGCGATGAAAGGAACGGTACGTGATGCACGAGGGTTAGCCTCGATAACGTATACATTTTCACCTTTGATAGCAAACTGAATATTCAATAATCCTTTTACGTCTAATGCTTTTGCCAATTTGATAGAATATTCTTCCATCTTAGCTTGTACATTTTGTGATAAACTAAATGGAGGTAATACCGCGTAAGAGTCACCAGAGTGGATACCCGCAGGCTCGATGTGCTCCATCATACCGATGATATGTACATCCTCTCCATCACAAATTGAATCCGATTCCGCTTCTTCAGCTCTGTCTAAGAAATGGTCAATTAAGATTTGATTTCCAGGAAGATTTTTAAGCAAGTTTACAACAGCTTTTTCCAAGTCTTCGTCGTTGATAACGATGCTCATACCTTGACCACCTAAAACGTACGAAGGACGAACCAATACTGGATAACCTACCTCATTTGCTACTTTAATAGCCTCTTCTGCTGAAGTTGCTACACCGTATTTCGGATAAGGAATTTCTAATTCTTTTAATAAATCAGAGAAACTACCACGATCTTCAGCTAAGTCCATATTGCCAAATGAAGTTCCTATAATTTTTACGCCTAAAGCTTCTAGTCTGTCAGCCATTTTAAGTGCTGTCTGACCACCTAATTGTACGATAACACCTACTGGCTTCTCTAGCTCGATAATCTCACGTACGTGCTCCCAGAACACAGGCTCGAAGTATAACTTATCAGCCATGTTGAAGTCTGTAGAAACAGTCTCCGGGTTACAGTTAACCATGATAGCTTCGTAACCACATTCTTTAGCCGCTAATAAACCGTGTACACACGAGTAATCGAATTCGATACCTTGACCGATACGGTTAGGGCCTGAACCCAATACGATGATTTTTTTCTTATCAGAAGAGATTGATTCGTTTTCTTCTTCAAAAGTAGAGTAGTAGTATGGCGTTTGTGCTGGGAATTCTGCCGCACACGTATCAACCATTTTGTACACACGACTAATGCCTAATTCTTTACGACGATCGTAAACTTGATCTTCTGTTACATTACCTAACAACCATGAGATTTGTAAGTCTGAATAACCTTTTTGTTTTAAGGTCATGAAGAAATCACGTGGAATATTTGATAATTGATATCTTTTTAATTCAGTTTCTAATTGAACCAATTCTTGAATCTGAAGTAAGTACCATTTGTCTATGTTAGTTGCTTTACGGATAGATTCCAAAGGAACACCTAATTCGAAAGCATCTTTAATATGGAAAAGACGGTCTGCACTTGGATGCTCTAAGCTGTGCATGATCTCTTCTAAATTGCGCAATTGACGACCATCAGCACCTAGACCAGCACGACCTGTTTCTAGCGATTGAGCCGCTTTTTGCAATGCCTCGATGAATGTACGACCGATTGCCATTACTTCACCTACAGCTTTCATCTGAAGACCTAATTCTTTGTTTGCACCTTTGAATTTATCAAAGTTGAAACGAGGAACTTTTACAATTACGTAATCTAATGTAGGTTCGAAATATGCAGAAGTAGTTTTTGTAATTTGGTTTTGCAACTCATCTAAGTTGTATCCGATTGCCAATTTAGCAGCGATTTTTGCAATAGGGTAACCTGTAGCTTTAGATGCTAACGCTGATGAACGAGATACACGTGGATTGATCTCAATCGCGATAATATCTTCGTTTTCTGGATTCACTGAGAATTGTACGTTACAACCACCCGCGAAATTACCAATCGAACGCATCATCTTAATCGCTTGATTACGCATCTCTTGATAACATTTATCCGATAACGTCATTCCTGGTGCCACAGTGATTGAGTCTCCTGTGTGGATACCCATTGGGTCAAAGTTTTCAATTGTACAGATGATGATTACGTTATCATTTTTATCACGCAATAACTCCAATTCGAATTCTTTCCAACCTAATACAGCTTGCTCTACCAATACTTCGTGCGTAGGAGAGGCGTGAAGACCACGGTTTAATGCTGCATCAAAATCTTCTTTCTTGTGTACGAAACCACCACCAGTACCAGCTAATGTGTACGAAGGACGAATTACCAAAGGAAATCCGATTTCTTGCGCAGCTTCTTTACCTTCTAGGAATGAGTTAGCGATTTTTGAAGGCGCAACACCAACACCGATATCAATCATTAATTGACGGAATTCTTCACGGTTTTCCGTTTTTTCGATTGCTGCTACATCAACACCAATAACCTGAACGTTATACTTTTCCCAAATTCCGCGCTCTGATGCCTCAATACACAAGTTTAACGCTGTCTGACCTCCCATAGTAGGCAATACAGCATCGATTTGTTGTTCTTGAAGTATTTGTTCAATACTTTCGCAAGTAAGTGGTAATAAATAAACGTTGTCTGCAACAACTGGGTCAGTCATAATAGTTGCAGGGTTAGAGTTGATTATTGAAACTTTGATGCCTTCTTCTTTCAAAGATAGTGCAGCTTGAGATCCTGAATAATCAAATTCACACGCTTGTCCGATAACAATAGGACCAGAACCTATGATTAAAACGGAGTTAATGGAGGTGTTTCTTGGCATTATTTATTAAATCAAAAAGTTTAAATTACTATTTGTTGTTTGTGAAAAAGCGGTAGAAATGCCTTAGTTTGGAAGAGAATTCCGACTGCTTTGTCGGAGTGCAAAGTTATATATTATATTTTTAAAAACCTTGAGAAATTAGTAATATTTATTGTCATTATAAGGTCTTTTAATAACAAAGCCTTACAAATTTTGTAAGGCTTTGAGTTTTCTATTTCTTTAAATGCATATCAAAGTATCTCGCTATTTTATCGTACATATGTACTCTGTCTTTTCCGCGAACATTATGTTCATGTGATGGGTACAGGAAATAATCAACTTGTATCCCATTTTTGATGCATTGTTCTATGAAGTCCATGCTATGCTGCTGCACAACAACTGGATCCTGTGCGCCATGAATAATCAATAAATTGCCTTTTAATTGATCAGCTTTGTCTAGCAATGAAGTTTTTTTGTAGCCTTCCGGATTTTCTTGTGGCGTATCCATATATCGCTCACCATACATCACTTCATAATATTTCCAATCCATTACTGGGCCACCAGCTACTCCAGCTTTGAAGGTTGTGTTGTGTTTTGTCATTAACGACGTAGTCATAAAACCACCGTAACTCCATCCAAAAATCCCCATATTATCTTTATCAACATAGGCTAATGATTTCAAATAATCAATCCCTACCAATTGGTCAGCCATTTCTGCTTCGCCTAATTGTCTGTGCGTAACTCTTGTGAAATCACGTCCACGTGCATCTGATCCATGATTGTCTAATGTAAAAACTAAATATCCATTTTGCGCCATATACATATCGAAATAGCCAACTCCACCTAACCATCTGTCAGTAATCATCTGCGCGTGAGAGCCTCCGTACAAATAAACCATGACAGGATATTTTTTGCTTGGGTCAAAATTCGTGGGATAAGTGATTCTAGCATTTAATGGTGTCTTTCCGTCTGGAGATATGAATTCTTTGAATTCAATCTTAGGTAAGTTTATTTGTCCTACAAATGGATTTTCAGCTTCGAGAATTGTATGACCTTTTTTGTTTTTAGTTTCAATAATTTGAATTTTATTTGGTGTATTTAAATTACTGAATTGATCTACAACAAATTTTCCTGTTGGGCTAATGGATGCATTATGTAAGCCATTTGTATGAGTTAATTGAACTGTTTTTCCAGATTTGATATCCACCTCGAAAAGGTGACGTTCTAAACCTTTGTTGGTTACACCTACATAGTAAGCTTTTGTCGAATTGCTGTTAAAACCTTTGAAATCATCAACAATAACATCATTGAAACCTAAATGTTTAATCAATTTTCCTTCAATATTGTAGAGGTATAATTGATTATAACCATATTTATCTGTCTGATATAGAAATTGAGTTTTGTTGTTTGGTAAGAATATTAGAGGATGCTGAGGTTCAACCCAAGTGCTTGATTTTTCTTCAAAAAGTGTTTTAATAAAATCTCCACTTTTTGCATTATATTGATTTAGTTTTAAATGGTCTTGACCTCTGTTTAATACTCCCACATACACAAATTCATTATTCGGATCCCAAGTTACGGAAGTAAGATATTGCTCTTTTGGTTCTCCGGTTTTTAAAGTAGTGTGTGATTTGTTTTCAATATTGTAAACAACTAAAGTAACTTCTTCCGATTTCATTCCCACCATCGGATAGCGAATGTCTTTTATAGTGGCCACACGACTATTCCATTGCGGAAGCGGATATTTGGAAACCATGGTTTCGTCTTTGCGATAGTACAATAATTGATTCCCATCTGCGGACCACCACATTCCTTTTTTGATGCCAAATTCTTGACGATGTGTATCCTCGCTGCCATTTACTATCCCATTTATCGTGTCTTTAGTAACTTGGATTTTTTGACCATCACTTGTTATGATTTCAATATTGTTTCCTAGTAAATAGGCTGTATGTTTGCTTGTTTCAGCATTAGTCAATCCATTTGGAATGTTGTTAATAATAGATGCGGATTTTGATTTTACATTGTAGCTAATGTCGTAGAGATTTTTTTCGGCTGATAATTGAAATTTGATATGTTCTGCATCAATCCATTCGTAGGAATAAGGAAATATATTTAGTTTAAATTTATCAGAGCTAATTATTTTGTCTAATGCTGACTTTAATTCGCTAGCAGTAGAAATGGTCTCTTCTTTCCAGTTATTTTTAGCATCACGAGATACTAATTCCTGATAAGTAGGAGTGAGGTGAGTTAGAATATCATTATTCTTAGTCCATTGTACACCGTAGACAGTGGTTGGTGAAAATTTACTTGGTCCAAAGACAGTTTCATCTATAGTGAAATTTCGTTGCGCATATGCAGTGGAGCTGCTTAGTAAGAATAATATGAGTAGCTTTTTCATGATATCGAAATAGTTTTCACACGAAGTTAATTATTTCTAATTACTTCGTGTGAAAGTATCTCAAATCAAATATTTAGAGAGGTCTAATCCAAATATTTCTAAAGCTGACTAGATCGCCATGATCTTGTAAAATAATAGGGCCAGCTCCATGAGGTACTACTTTAGGCATCCCAATGTATTCTGTTGTTCCTTCTATTTGTGTGTTGTAGTGTACAACAACACCGTTGTGTAATACAGTGACAGAACCTTTTGCAATCAGAATGTTGTCTTTGTTGAATTTTGGTGCTGTGTATAGGATGTCGTAGATGTGCCATTCACCGGCAGATTTTACAGCTGATATTAATGGTTGTCTTTGCTTGTAAAGTGATGCTGCTTGACCATTTACATATGTCGGGTTATTGTTATTGTCCAAAATTTGGATCTCATATAATCCCTGTAAGAATACACCGCTGTTTCCTCTACCTTGACCTTCGCCTTTTATGATATCAGGACTTTTCCATTCTAAATGCAATTGGAAATCTTCAAACAACTGTTTGGTTTGAATATCTCCAGTGCCAGGTTTTACCGCTAGTACGCCATCATTTATTGTCCAAGGTGCATTTGTGCCTTTTGTTTTTGCGCTTTCCCATTGGTTCAAATTGGTTCCGTCAAAAAGTACTATTGCATCGCTGGGAGCCTTATTTGGGCTAGTGTGAACAATCTTTGATTTAGGTTCGTAAAATTCGGTGTCTTGAGGCTGGAATTTTGTCTGCGCATACGAAGCAGTAGAAATAGCTAAAAAGAACAAGGTCAATCTTAGAAAATTTTTAGAATAGATCATAGTATTTAAGTTTATACAATAAATATAATTAAAAAGCCCAAAAATGTTTATTTTTAAATCATGATTACACAAAAGGTGGCGCTTAAAGAAGTGCGATTCTATTCGCCAATCGGTTTTTATGAAGAAGAACAAATGCTTGGAAATGAGTTTTTCATCAATCTAGATGTAGTATTCCCATTTGAAAATTCGGATGCTGAAGATTTGAAGAATACCATCAATTACGAGGAACTTTATCAAATTCTAGTTGACGTGATGCGTCCAAAGCGTAAGTTATTGGAGTCAGCGCTAGAAGATATTATAGATCTAGTGTTAAAAAAATATACGTTCGCAGAACATGTGAATGTGTCTATTCGGAAAGTTAATCCTCCATTTGGTGGTGATATAGCAAATTCAGAAGTTTCTTTATTCTACAATAGAAGTTAGAATATTTGTAATTATAATCGAAGAGAAGCCTTTTAGATCACTAAAAGGCTTCTTTTTTTTACGAAAATTGACATTTTGTCTTATTTTGTAGCTAAACCATGTCATTTTGTCTTTGTTTATCTGTTGGTATAGAAGTTGAATAATTGATGATGTAATTAGTTAACAAATTTTTAGAAACAAGAATAGAAACAAGAATAAAATTAAATTGGAGGATTATAAAATGGCATTATTAAAATTTCCTACTAAAGCAGTAAATACAGATGTGGTGAATCCATTTGTGAATAGTGTATTTGACAATTTGTTTAATGATTCATTCATTACTGATCGTTTAGTGACTCGTATTCCAGCCGTAAACATTACTGAATTGGAAAAATCATTTGAGGTTGAATTGGCAGCACCAGGATTAGAAAAGGGCGATTTCAAAATCAATGTAGATAAAAATATTATCTCGATTTCAGTTGATAAGACTGAAGAAAATAGTGTTGAAGGTAAATTATACAGTAAAAAAGAATTTAGTTACACTTCTTTCACAAGATCTTTCACATTGCCAGATACGGTAGATTATAGCAATATAGATGCAAACTACGATAATGGAATTTTGAAAGTTACAATTGGTAAGAAAGAAGATGCGATTATTGCAAAAAGATTGATTGAAGTAAAATAGTTTATTTTTAGTTGTTAAATTGTAAAACCCCTCAATAGAGGGGTTTTATTTTGCTATATGTGTACATTTGAATTCTTTATAGTAGTGAGAAATGATTGCGCTCTTTTCACAAAATCATCCAAAACATCCTTTTCAGATTTTATGAAGGCATTGTCTTCAAGACTTCCTATTACAATATTCATTTCATCTTCACATTCATATACCATTGTCCTGAAAGGGTTTTCGTAATCTTTTTTGCGGGAATTGTAAATTTCGGAATAAATCCATTGTTGCGTAGCTATACTTTCTTCTATTAACTGGGAGATAAACTGTACGTCCCAGTCAATAATTGGATTTTCAGTTAGCTCGGCAAGTGATGCTAAGGCATGTTTCAGTTTTTCTTCTGGATAATTAGCACTCCAATAATGATATTGCTGATGTATTTCGTTCCAATTTTTAAATCTGTCTGCTTTAATATTTTCATAAAGATTTTTTAGATCATCTTTAGGAACTAGTTGTCCCCCAATATTCTCAAATTCTTTTCTCGTAGCATTTTTATAGCTTTTAAGTTTAGTTAAGATTTCTGTGAATTCATCAGATGTATCTACGAGTTGTTCAAGGATTTGGGTTACGGCGTAATGGCGGATTAATTTTTTGAATAAGTTATAGCTTTCTCTTGCTTTCAATAAGACGACTTTTCGTTTAGAGCATTCAACGTTTTCAAGATATATGTCTTGATTAATCCTGATTTGATTATCTAGTAAGATTTTTTTACCCTCTATTTTGTAATTAGCCCAATTAGGATATATTGACTTGCCTACTGCTTCTTCAATAATATCTAGAGACTCAAACATTTCGTTGATTGTATCCGGTGCAAGCACATCATATTCGAGATATTGATTTTTCATTGTCCTCCTATCGCGCGCAACGAATTTTTTTGAATTACGCATCACTGCATACATATTGTATAAGAACCAATATCCCGGAACGATAATTAATCTATCATTCTGTACATCAGTACTGATGAGTGAGAATGGAGTTTTTATATTCAGTTCATACAAAAAATCACCTTTGACAATGAGTGAATAAGAAGCAAATTTGGAATTATGTTTTAAACTCACGCATAATCCTGGCCAGAAACCACGATTAGCAATTATTTCTCCATCCGCAGAGCGAGAGTTGTGATTTGACCCTATTGTTGCCCCCGCAGCCATGTTGCTTTGTCCCATGATTAGTGCAGCGCATAAAAAAGAATTGTTATGATGCTGCTCATGCGCTGGAAAGAGTAATGAATTCAAAACTTCACAACATGAAATTGTTGAGTTGTCACCTAAAAATGAATTTATTAATCGAGCGCCATATTTCAATTGTGAAAAAGATGATAAGATGAAACGTACAGCTTTTACACCATAAAAGATGCGACAACCATAGCCAATTATTCCATTAACTATTTCGCAACCTTCGCCTATTTGGGTAAAAGCAGTTTCTGTGGAGTGTACAGTGACGTTTTTGAGTTTATTAACACCTTTTATATAGGCATAATCACCAATTATCACATCATTGATCATGTTGCTGTTTTTGATTACAACCTGATTGCCAATTTCACTATAATACCCACTTTTTTTAGAAAAAGCTGATTCCGTAATCTCTATAAATTTGTCTTGTAAAGTTTTGTCATGACGATTGCGTGTCCAAATATACGCATCTGTAGCTTGCATACCATCGAATGGGAGAATAGGTCTTCCACCATTTTCATTACATAATTCAATCCATATTCTTTTTTCCTCTGCTTCATCTTCCTTGATAATTCCATTTCCAAATTTGGCATTTTTGCTGGTTTCCATGTCGTTTATATTTAGCAGGATAACGTCATTTCCTGTTATATAATTTGACATATAGCGTACATGATGAATAGCATTATCATGACCAATTTCACAATTTATAATTTGACTATTGTAAATTCCAGCAGGTAACTTCAGGTCTTTGTAATCTAAATAGTATGGGCTTAAATTACCTATTCGTATGTGTCCATAGAATTTTGAATTTTTAACTAAAACAGGATCGAATAGATCAGAAACTAAAATATTCTCCCAGTTGGGAGAATAGTTTTGGTTTTGTATTAAGGCTGATACCTCTGTATCTGTTAAGTTGCGATATTTTATAGTGGTCTTGTGTTTGTTTGATTGTAGATGGTAAGTGTTGTTAAATTTACCTTCACCTAACCAATCATAACCTAGTTTTTCTAGTGGTAGTTTGTTTACTTTCCCCATATCTATTCTACTGTTACAGATTTTGCTAAATTTCTGGGCCTATCGACATCTATTTGGCGTTCAATACCAACATAGTATGATAAAAGTTGCAACGGAATGGTAGCAAGTATTGGTGCTATAATTTCATGGCTTGCTGGGATTTGAATGTTTTCGTCCGAAAGGCTCATAGCCAGTTGATCATCTGCAGTGACTACTGAAATCAGTTTTCCTGAGCGCGCTTTAATCTCTTGCATATTGCTGACAATTTTTTCATGGACTTTATCCTTTGTGGCAATAAAAACTACAGGAAGCGTGTCATCCACTAAAGCGATAGGACCGTGCTTCATTTCTGCAGCAGGGTAACCTTCAGCGTGGATGTAAGATATTTCTTTTAGTTTCAATGCGCCTTCTAGTGCAATAGGGAAGTTATACCCACGCCCCAAGAATAGAAAATCTGTGGCATGTTGGTAATTCTTTGCGATATCCTTTATTCCATCGACTGTGCTATCTAATATGTATTGTACTTTTTGAGGGACTTCGCTCAATTCTTTTGTTAATTGTTTTCTTAATTCTTCTGATGCTGATTGTTTGAATTCGGCAAGTTTAATTGCGAATAATAGTAATACTGTTAATTGTGCTGAAAAAGCCTTTGTACTTGCAACACCAATTTCTGGTCCCGCATGTGTGTAAATACCAGCATCTGATATCCGTGCTATAGAAGAACCGACAACATTGACAATTCCAAAAATAGTTGCACCTTTTGATTTTGCATTTTCTAAAGCAACTAGTGTATCTGCTGTTTCACCACTTTGTGAAATAGCGATTATAACGTCATCTGAAGTTATAATTGGGTTGCGGTATCTGAATTCGGAAGCATATTCTACCTCAACATTTACACGACATAATTCTTCGATCCAATATTCGGCTAGTAATCCTGCATGCCAACTTGTTCCACATGCAACAATGATTATTCTTCGCGCAGCGATTAATTTATCTTTTATTTTATCTAATCCGCTAAGCGTAATGGATAAATTTTCTGGATCCAACCTTCCGCGAAGAGAATCAAAAATAGCTTGTGGTTGTTCGTAGATTTCTTTGATCATGAAATGCTCATAGCCACCTTTTTCTATAGCAGCTAATTCAAGGTCAAGTTTTTGCACATAAGGAGTTAATGTTTCATTCCCGAGATTCTTGAGAATGAGTTGATCGGCCTTAATTATTGCCAGTTCATAGTCATTAATATATACGACCTCTTTCGTGTATTCTAACATTGGTGAAGCATCTGAACCTAAGAAATGCTCACCTTTTCCTATTCCTATTACCAAGGGGCTTCCTTTGCGTGCTGCGAAAAGCGTATCTGGATATTCTATTGATAGTATAAGGATTACATAGGCTCCAGTTACTCTTTTTAATGCGATTCGGATCGCTTCCTCTAATGAGCAATCGTTGTTTTGATAAATGTCTTCTATAAAATTTAATAGAACCTCTGAGTCGGTATCACTTTTAAATTGATAACCTTTCTGCAATAATTCTTCTTTAAGAGAAGCATAGTTTTCAATTATGCCATTATGCACAAGGGCTAAATTTCCAGAGTTTGAATAATGAGGATGTGCATTTTCATCAGAAGGAACGCCATGTGTAGCCCAACGCGTGTGTCCAATTCCTAATGTTGATTGTGTATCTTTAGTTCTGAACGCTTCCTCTAATGCTGCAACTTTGCCTGTTTTTTTAACGACTTGAAGGTCGTTAGTCTTGTGAAGTGCTATTCCAGCACTGTCATATCCACGGTATTCTAATTTTTTTAAGCCACCAATAAGGTATGGATATGCTTGATTTTGTCCAATATATCCGACAATTCCACACATATTTTAATTAAGTTTTTGAGTTAATAGGTGTGCAAATATATGTAAACGCAACCGTTTGTTTTGTGAATTGGAAGCGTCAATAGTTAATAAAGTTTTTATTAATATTTTAAATTTATTGCAATTCAATAATCCTCACTAATCATTTATTAAATAATAGATTGTTTAGAACTTTTTTTGAGCTAAATAGTTTAATGAGCTAATGAATGTGAAGATGAAATATTATCGAATCAAACGAGGTAAAGGCTTTTCGTATCAAGATAAAGAAGGGGAGCCTGTCAAGGATGATAAACTGCTTTCCTTATTCAAATCTTTGGTAATACCGCCTGCATGGACTCAAGTCGAAATTAATGCTTCGCCACGTGCAAAGATTAGAGCTACAGGATTCGATGCCAAAGGACGAAAACAATACATTTATAACAGTAGCTTTAGACTGCGTCAAGAGCAAAAGAAATTTGACCGTATTCTTCAATTTGCCAATCAGTTGCCACATATGCGCGCTATCACTGGGCGGCATTTGCGCAAACGTAAATTGGATCGCAACAAGGTTTTGGCCTGCATGGTACGACTACTTGATATAGCGTTCTTCAGACCAGGTAGTGATATTTATGCAAAGCAAAATAAAAGTTATGGACTGACAACTCTCCGATCTAAGCATTTAAAAATTGAAGGTAATACGATAATGTTTAATTATGTTGGTAAGTCTGCTCAAAAGCAGGAAAAACACATAGTGGACAAACAGTTATCAAAGATTGTGCGCGAAATAGATGAGCTGCCTGGTTACGAAATATTTAAGTTCATCGATGAAGATGGAAGCATTCAGGATGTCAAAAGTCAACACCTTAATGCATACATCCGTGAAGTAATGGGAGAGGAGTTTTCAGCAAAGGATTTTCGTACGTGGGCAGGAACAGTGATTGCGGCTATGAGTTTAGATGAATTAGGGGCTATTGAGGAAGTTGATCAACGGAAACTAAACAAAAACATACGCGAAGCGGTTATTAAAGTAAGCGAACGACTGGGCAATACACCAGCAATAGCACGTAAATCTTATATCGATCCGCGAATTATTGATAACTATACGAAAGGAAAAACATTATGTTATTTCAAGAAAGAAGTGAATCGGTTATTAAAAAAGAATGAAAATCTTTCGGTAGAAGAATTAGGTGTACTTTGTTTGCTAAAAAAAAGACTGCAATAAATTTGGACAATTATGAGAGCAATTTGGAATGGAGCAATTGGATTTGGATTAGTAAATATTCCCATCAAGCTGTATTCAGCTACAGAATCAAGCACGTTGGACTTGGATATGTTGGATAAAAAGGATTTGAATAATATTCGTTACAAGCGTGTCAACGAAGAGACAGGAAAGGAGGTAGCTTGGGAAAATATCGTCAAAGGCTATAAACTTGATGACAAATATATCGTGTTGGAGGATGAAGATTTTGAAGCGGCGAGTCCTGACAAATCCAAAATAATATCCATTATGCAGTTCGTAAAAGAAGCTGAAATTGATTCCGCATTATTCGAAACGCCATATTTCTTAGAGCCACAAAAAAATGGTGAGGCAGCGTATAACTTATTGCTGAAAGCCTTATTAAAAACAAAAATGGGTGGAATTGGATCTTTTGTGATGCGTGAAAGAGAAATATTGGCATTAATTCGTCCTTATGATAATAAAATGTTGATGCTGAATCGAATGCGTTATCCTGAAGAATTGCGTAGCTATGCAGATTTAAATATCCCGATTCGAAAGGCAACACCAAAGGAAGCAGAACTGAAACTAGCGGAATCGCTGATTAAATCATTGGCAAAACCTTTTGATCCCAAAGACTATACGGATACATACAATGAGAAATTGTTGAAAATAATCAAACAAAAAGCAAAAGGTAAAAAAGTTAAAATATCTGCTGCAAAAGAACCTGATGCAAAAGCATCTGATTTGATGGCTATGTTGAAAGCGAGTTTGGAGAAAGGTAAGAAAAACGCAGGTTAGTAAAGGTCAATACCATGGGACTAGAGGTTTATAATCAAAAGCGAAATTTCAACGAAACGGCCGAACCCGAAGGTAAGAAATCGCGTAAAAGCAAAAGACTACAGTTTGTGGTACAGCGTCATGCTGCTTCGCGCTTGCATTATGATTTTCGATTGGAAGTAGATGGCGTACTCAAAAGTTGGGCAGTACCTAAGGGGCCTTCGTTGAATCCAAATGATAAACGGCTAGCAATGATGGTCGAAGATCATCCATTTGCTTACCGTACATTTGAAGGGACGATTCCAAAAGGAAATTATGGCGCTGGAGAAGTTGAAATTTGGGATAAAGGCTATTATGAACCATTAAATAAAACCAAACGCGTATCTGCAGATAAATTGATGCAGAATGAGCTTGAAGAAGGGTCAATAAAGATTATTCTGCATGGTGAAAAGTTGCAAGGGGAATTCGCATTGGTAAAAATTAAAAATGCTGATCAGGATAATGCGTGGTTGCTTATCAAACATAAGGATGAGTACGCTGTAACTAATAAATACGACGCTGAAAAATATACAGATTCTGATTCCAAAGTAACAGCTTACTTAGAAAGTAAAAAAAAAGTTAAGTCCAAAGGGAAAGAAAAAGTTATCACCCTTTCGAAAAAATCAACTTCTTCCAATTCTGGAAGAGATAAAAAACTTCCCGAAACCATCACACCAATGCTTTGTAAAGTTACTGATAAGCCCTTTGATAGTGAAGAATGGGCTTTTGAGATCAAATGGGATGGTTATAGAGCGATAGCAGATTTGCGTAATAACAAAGTTCAACTCTACTCCCGAAATGGTCTTGATTTCTCTCGAAAATTTCCCAAAATATTCAATGCCTTGAAACTACAATCATATGAAATGGTTTTAGATGGTGAAATCGTAGCGTATGACTCCAATGGAAAGCCAAGTTTTCAGCGCATCCAAGATTTAGATGAAGATGATCAACAAGCGGTTATTTTTCAAGTTTTCGATTTATTGTGGCTCAATGGACATTCTACCCAAGATCTGACTTATTTACAGCGTAAAGAGCTATTAAGTGAAGCGTTAGTGTCAAATGAGGCCGTTCAATACCATGATTTTGTACTGGAAAAAGGAAATTCTTTTTTTAAGGAAGCTAAAAATCTTGGTTTAGAAGGCATAATAGCCAAAAAAGTGGATTCTTACTATTCACCCAAAGTCCGAAGTTCGGAATGGTTGAAAATTAAGGTTCAGCAAACGGAAGAAGCGCTTATTTGTGGTTTTACAGAAGCAAAAGGGGCACGAAGTAAGTTTGGTTCTTTGATTTTGGGGAAATATCTTGGTGAGGAATTGGTGTTTTGTGGACATGTAGGCACAGGTTTCAAAGAAAAGGACCTAAAAGATTTGCACAGTCAAATGCTACCTTTAGTACGTAAAACTTCACCGTTTAAAAACGTGCCGAAAACAAATGGCAAAACAACATGGGTAAATCCTGAGCTAATAGCCGAAATCAAGTTTACCGAACTCACCAAAGATTTAATCTATCGACATCCTGTTTTCTTGCATTTGCGAACCGACAAGGCTTCCAAATCGATTTATTTTTCCTCCGAAGAAAGGCAAATAACAGAAAAATATACTTCTCCTATGAAAACAACTACTTCTAATAATTCTTCTATCAGGAAGAGAGATATAACCCAAAAGATTGGGTCACAACAATTGAAATTAACGAATCAGGATAAAGTATACTTTCCCGAATTAGGGATTACCAAAAGTATGGTTATTGATTATTACCAAAATATGGCAACATTCATTTTGCCTCATCTCAAAGACAGACCGCAATCCTTAAATCGATTTCCAAATGGCATTAATGGATTGAGTTTTTATCAAAAGGATGCAGCCGAGGAGACACCTAATTGGATTCCCACAGAAGAGATTTTTTCGGAAAGTACGGACAAATACATTGATTACTTGGTGTGCAACGATAAAGCGACGATGGCTTATCTGAATAATCTAGGCTGTATAGAGTTTAATCCTTGGACGAGTAAAACTTCAAACCTTGATAAGCCATCTTATCTGGTGTTAGATTTGGATCCTTCGGATAATAATTCCTTTGATGATGTCATAGAAGTTGCTCAGGCTGTCAAAATAATCTTGGATCAAGGTAAAATCGAAGGTTATCCAAAGACTTCAGGCAGTACGGGAATACACATTTATATTCCAATGAATGCCAAATATACCTTTGAGCAAGTCAAAGATTTTGGACATGTTTTGATGCAAATGGTACAGATGAAATTGCCTAAGTTAACTACTTTGGAAAGAAGCTTGCAAAAGCGTGATAAAAGTAAAATATATCTCGATTATTTACAAAATCGTCGTGGACAGACTTTAGCAAGTGTGTATAGCCTCCGACCTAAAAAAGAGGCGACAGTTTCTATGCCCTTGACTTGGGATGAAGTCAAATCTGGATTGAAGCCTACTTATTTTACCATATTCAATGCCTTGGATAGGATAAAAGAAAAAGGCGATTTATTTAAACCAGTATTGGGAAAGGGAATAGATATTTTGAAAGCGATTAAAAATCTTGAATACGAAAATTAATTCTATGAAAGCTTAAATTATGGAAGATGAATTTTTATTAGAAATATTATACCGCACCTGCATTATGTTTGTGGTCATCTTATTGGTGCTGAGGTTATCTGGACGAAGAGGAGTACGTCAATTGACGCTTTTTGAAGTGGCGATTATTTTAGGGATGGGATCTGCGGCAGGAGATCCGATGTTTCAAGAAGAGGTGCCTTTGCTGTATGGTGTGACTGTTCTTTTTACGATTTTGGTGATATATAAAGGAGTGACATTGTTGAGTGTGCGTTTGAAATTTCTGCATGAAATTTTGGAAGGTAAATCTATGGTCATTGTACAAGAAGGTGAGTTCGAAATTAAACATGAAAAAGATGCTGATTTCTCTCAAATGGAATTTTTTGCAGAACTACGAAATCAATCCGTAGAACATTTGGGACAAGTACGTTATGCGTTACTTGAAACCGACGCCACATTAAGTGTTTTATTTTATCCTGACGATGATGTTAAATACGGATTGCCTTTATTTCCTAATCATTATAAAGCAATCAAAACTTTACCCATTAATAAACCTTGTGCTTGTATGTTTTGTGGTAGAGTAGAAGAAGAATTACTAGCGATAGATGCGGTTTGTCCGCGATGTCAGCATAAAGAATGGGCTTTAGCGCTGAATACGAAACGAATATCTTAGGTTTTAATATTTTTGGAATGATTTTCCACTTAGCCCGTCATCTCGACGAAAGGAGAGATCTATAGGTCATATTTCTACCAATTATAGATAATTTTTAGATTTCTCTCTTCGCTATGCTTCGTTCGAAAAGTCGTTTAAATGAAACAAATCGTAGTAATTATATAACATTAATGCTAGTGCCTTTAATTTTAGAAAATTGTCGCCTCACAAACTTTCGCGTAATTGTACGAATGGAAATCCATTGTTGCGAAAGTTTTCAGCGACACGGTTTTGCTTCCTTTTGACAAGACAAAAGGGAGAGCCCCTCGCGGCTTGAGCGAGAATATTTTTGTTTAGATTTCACTCTTCACTATACTTCGTTCGAAAAGACGTGTTTCTTATAAAGAATCTCCTTTAGTTCGTCATCTCGACGTAAGGAGAGACCTCTAGATTTTAATTCTCTTTTTATAAGAGTTTATATCGAATAGTCAATTTCAAAAACAAAAAATAATTGTATAATTAAAAACAATGCGCTATCTTTGCAACTCATTAAAGAAAATTAAATAAATAACAATGTACGCAATAGTAAGTATAGCCGGACAGCAATTTAAAGTTGCAAAAGACCAATATCTTTTTGTACACCGTTTACAAGGAGATGAAGGCGCTAGTATTGAATTTGACACAGTATTGTTGGCAGAAGATGGCGGCAAATTCACTGTAGGTGCTCCAAGTATCGCAGGTGCTAAAGTTTCAGCAACGATTTTGTCTCATTTAAAAGGTGATAAAGTTATCGTTTTCAAGAAAAAACGTCGTAAAGGCTACAAAAAGAAAAACGGTCACCGTCAACAATTCACTAAAATCCAGATCACTGGTATCAGTTTATAATCGAATTTTTAATCAGACGCAAGTCTTAAATTAAGATAAAGAAATGGCACACAAAAAAGGTGCGGGTAGTTCGAAGAACGGCCGTGAGTCACACAGTAAGAGATTAGGTATCAAAATTTTTGGTGGTCAAAAAGCTATCGCTGGTAACATCATCGTACGTCAACGTGGAACAGTTCACAACCCTGACGCTAACGTAGGTATCGGTAAAGACCACACTTTGTTTGCTTTAGTAGACGGTACAGTAGTTTTTCGTAAAAAAGCTAACAACAAATCTTACGTTTCAGTAGTTCCTGCTGAGCAAAACTAAGATTGCCTAACAAAATCACAAAGCCGCTAAGTTACTTGGCGGCTTTTGTTTTTTAGAGGAATATATCCTTTTGATAATATTGCCAAATTTTTAACACGAGGCTCTTTCGAATTTTTTTTGCAAGGTCCTCACAATATAGTACATGAAGACTTTCAAAGATTTAAAAGTAAGTGCACCAATCTTGGATGCACTGGACAAACAAGGTTATCAACATCCTACGCCTATTCAAGAGCAGGCAATTCCAGAAGTATTAAAAGGTAAAGATTTATTAGGTTGTGCGCAGACTGGTACAGGTAAGACTGCAGCATTTTCTATTCCTATTTTACAATTACTGAATAATTTCAAACCCAAAGATCACAAACGCGGAACTATACGTTCTTTGATTTTGACGCCGACACGCGAGTTAGCTATCCAGATCAATGAATCTATCGAATCTTATGGTGAAAACTTAAAATTGAAACATGCTGTAATTTTCGGTGGTGTGAATCAATTTAGCCAAGTGCAACAATTGCGTCAAGGCGTAGATATCTTGGTCGCTACACCAGGACGTTTATTGGACTTAGTGTCGCAGAAAATCGTTTGGTTGGATAAGATTGAAATCTTAGTATTAGACGAAGCGGATAGAATGTTGGATATGGGATTTATTCACGATGTAAAACGCGTTTTATCTTTAGTACCAGAGAAAAGACAAACGTTATTTTTCTCGGCTACCATGCCTAAGCAAATTCAAGCTTTAGCAGATTCTATTTTGCGCAATCCCGTAAAAGTAGAAGTAACGCCTGAATCTACTACGGCAGAAACAATACAACAAACATTATATTATATTGAAAAAGCAAATAAGCCAAAAGCTTTATTGCAATTGTTGAATACGCGTGTAGATGATAGTGTATTGGTGTTTGCACGAACCAAGCACGGAGCTGACCGTTTGGTGAAGTTGTTGCATAAGAATGAAATTTCTGCAGCTGCTATTCATGGAAATAAATCCCAAAATGCACGTCAAAATGCATTAGAAGCATTCAAGAAAAAAGATATTAAAGTGTTGGTCGCTACGGATATTGCGGCACGTGGTATTGATATCGACTTGTTGCAATATGTGATTAACTATGAGATTCCAAATATGCCTGAGTCGTACGTACACCGTATTGGTCGTTCGGGCAGGGCAGGAGCATCTGGTTTCGCAATATCTCTATGCGATGTAGAAGAGATTCCATATATCAAAGATATTCAATATACGATTGGTTTTGAATTGCCTGTAGAAGTGATGGAAGGATTAACTATGTCACCTCAATTTGTGCAGAAAAATCAATTTATCGCGTCTCAAGGTAAAGGCAAAAAAGGAGGAGCTAAAGAGCAACCAAAAGAAGGTGCAAAACCTGATTTTCGCCATAAAAAGAAAACTAAACCTACAAGTAAAGAACGTAGAAGAAAGCAAGCCGGTAATTCTGGTGGAGGTTCTAGAACAAGATAAAAGTAAAAGGGAAGCGAAAGCTTCCCTTTTTTATTTCATGATAAATTTTTAGATTTAAAATATGCGCAGATTTTCTGTTTTTCTTTTATTATTGTGCTTTGCCTGTAATTCTGACAAAGCATCTAAACAGCATGAAGAATACTATATGCATGTGGATGGTCGAGATACCTCAAGGCTGCGGTTAGTCAGATACGAAAATAGATTCTTTGGTACATATACCCATACAAAAGGAGGCGTTGCTCCTGTAATAGGTGAAATAAATGGTGACATAAAAGGCGATACGCTTATCGGAGATAATCACTATACGCCTTACCGTTGGAAAGAAAAGAAGCGTGTCCCTATAGTACTCCTCAAAAATGGAGATACTTATATCGAAGGTGATGGTAAAAAGATTGAATTTATGGGTGTATTAACTTTTATAGAATGGACAATACTATTCGATCCGCCTAAAAGGGTTTATAAAAAAGTAGAATAAACGAACGCCTATTCTAAAATAAATTTTGTTGTTATTAAAAATAATTAGTTAACTTTTGAGAAATTTTTCTTAATTTTTTAAATTAAACTGAATAAACTCTTATAGTTATGTTTTTATCATTAAGTAAAATAGATGTAGGTAAGTATCAGGATACACGATTAATAAATCCAATAAATCCAAATAACCCATTAGTTTTAACCTTTTATAGGACAAAATCACATGCAGCTTTTTTTACAGTATACAGTAAGCAAGTGGAGCCAGTATTTTGGGATGGGGTTACACAAAAGAGAATATCTAGAGGAAAATGGTCCCAAAAAATGCATGCATTCGTTAAAAGAAATATTAACGATGTGCAAAAGCCTCCTTTTATTTTTAAGTTTACAATCGTCGGATGGATTTTCGTATTAGCATTAATTGGATTCTTTTCTTATCTAACCTACAATGGATTAAAACCCGCTGGCCCCAAATCTGAACGGTTTGTTGCAATGCATAAAAATCCTGTTGCTGGAGATATTTATTTTGGAAGATTTGAGCAGTTTAAAACTAAAGACGATCGTATAGCTTACAAAAATGGATTTGGTTGGTTTAAGGTTGTAAAAGTAGATGACTCAACCTATTACATGTCTAAATCTAAGGAAATGAGTAAATCTGCGTTACCAAAAGAATCACTAAATAGTGTAGATTTTGAGAATGAATCTGTTCCTGTACTAATTAAGGAACTCGGCTTTCAAATCAGTATGGAATCTGTAGATGGATTATTAGAAGTTTATCTAACCGATAAAAAGTAATTTTTTTATGTTAAGAAATGGAATTAAAAGAATAAAAATATGAAGTTGCAGTAAACGTACCTTTGATTTTTATAATATATGCAACACAGAAGAATTTTATATATGCTGTAGATTGAAAATTTAGCGTGCTAATGGAGGTAAAGTAATTTAAAAATTGGATATCAGATAAATAATGTTATCTTTGGGTATAATCAGGCTCTGCCTTGCTTCTCTAGAACCGAATAGTTTACTTTTCTTTTTTAGTTTTCGCTTTACACAGCTAATGTTATCATCAAATTTGATGAAGTAACTATTTGAATTTGTTTCCTTCAAAATCATTTAATTCTTTTCACGTTTAGTTAACGAATGATTATTTAAGATTTAAGGATCTTAAAAAGAATGGCTTTATAGCCTTAACAAATTTATTTATTTTAATACATTACAAAATGCAACAAGGAACAGTAAAATTTTTCAACGAGACAAAAGGTTTTGGTTTTATTACACCTAGAGATGGTGGTCAAGATTTATTTGTACACATGACAGGATTAGTTGACAACATCAGACAAAATGATGAAGTTACTTATAATGTAGAACAAGGACGTAACGGACTAAACGCTACTAACGTACGTATAGCATAACAATACTTCATATTGTATTACTATAAGGGCTAAAACATTCATGTTTTAGCCCTTTTTATTTTGTGGAGTATATCGGATTCGAACCGATCACCTCTTCGCTGCCAGCGAAGCGCTCTACCAAATGAGCTAATACCCCAAAATCAGAAGTTTATTATTCATCCGATATGTTTATCGTATAGCGTAGTCTGTCATTTGCAGCTACTTTTGAAATAAAATCATAGTAGGTTTGGTATTGATCTGCGGAATACGTACCGTCTTTGATTTCTAATTTACGATAATAATTTATTTTTTGCCCTTCTGAAGATATTTTTAATTCATATGTGCCCATTGGACATTCGATTTTCTCGTTTATGGGAACCAAAAAACCTTTTAATTTCTCTTCAAATATAAATTCAGATTCATCAACATCGGTATATCCACGATTAATGTACAGCGGATTAATTCTATTTCTAGATTCTGGAATATGACGCTGTATATTAAAAATATTTGGTGTGAAAATATAATTCATTCCATTCTTTACTACATAATTCCGAATATTCACCGTCAGGTTTTCTACTAATATGGGTGCTGCCTCCGTATTGACTTTGTAATCTATTATGTTGAAAGCAATATTATTGACATCATAGTATTTTTTGAGTTGTTTATTTTGATCTGGAAGGCTGTTAAACATATTGTGAAAATGATTTTCGAATTGTGATCCCGAAAATGAAGTCGCGACTGTTCCGTCTAAACTACCATCTTTGGATACTTTAAATTCATTTTTGCGTATTTGTAAACTCTCGTCAGCAGGGTAGGTATGTGTTCTCAAAACTTTCCCTCCTTCTGCTGTACACGCTAATACAAGACGATCATCTGTAAAATCACCCAAATACCCAAACGGACTTTTGTTACTCGTACATTCTAGCCAAGCGGTATCGTTTTCAAATGGTACACACAAAATAATATGGTTGCCATCTACGGCATTCGCAAATGTTTCATCCAAACTTATTTTTTGATGGCCTGACTCTACCACGCAATATAGTGAAGGAATGTCCACAGCTGCTAATAGTGCTTGCATATAGTTCACTAAGGCTTTACAATCTCCGTAACCGAGTTTATCTACATATGATGCGGGAAAGGGCTCAAGACCACCAATACCTACTTGTATACTAATGTAGCGCGTCTTATCTTGCATAAACTTGTACAAAGCTTTAGCTTTATCTTTTGGATTGTCGAATTGACTGGCAATTTGTTTAGCTTTTTCGACTGTGGTAGCAGGCAAATCTTGTTTTCCTACGAGTAATTCATCATGAATCCATTTACCCATATCCTTCCAATCACGTACTGTTCCACGCTTTTTATAATATTGAAAGGTCTCAGGTACAATTTTTACAACCATTTTGCTAGGATGCTCTATGGGTGAATATGGTTCTATTTTACGAGCATTGAGTTTTGTAGCTGTCCATGTGTATGTTTTACCTTTATCATCCTTACTTACTATGGCTTCTTGTTGAAGATTTTCAGTTTTTATCCGAAGGTTCAGATCTGGCTTACAACTAAATTGGTAAGAACTTTTTTCTACCGCAAGATCACTATTTCTGTTAGGATACCAATAGGGAATAAACAGATTTTGTCCATGTTTAATTTCGTAAGAATATACAATAGTGTATGGATACATCGTCACGCTAGGTGCGTAGTGTTTGACCCGTAAGTCACCATACATAGTACCACCATCTGTAGCACTATAATCTTTAAAATCTTTTTGGTTGAATTTTCCTATTTGTTTGCCGAATTCGTCGTAAACAAAGCCCTTGATGTCCTTTATTACCTTACTTTTGTCGTAATATAGCGTAAGCTGTGCATAATCTTCTCCAGATTGATTTAAGATGGTTACAGCTCGTGTCACTGTTTCGGTGATATTATTTTCAGCCTTCATATCAAAGCTTGTTTGTTCATCACGTACTATAGCTGTTGCTCTGCTTTTTAATTCATTAGGAATGTGACTAACTGCGTAATCTTGGGCGGATAACGCTAAGCTAGAAAGCGACATCGCAATCAAATAAAAATACTTTAATTTCATTATTTAGGCTGATAATTAAATTCATGGTCAATTTGCATATGTTGGATTATTCGAGAGAAAAGTTCTTTAAGACCAAAATATGCGTCACTGGAGTAAATGGCTCTATTAAGAGCAATTTGTTGTGCTACTGTTAGCTTATTGTCCTTTATTTCTGAAGAATAATAATAGCGCGCAGAATTTTCTGGTAATGCTAAATTTACTTTTTTAGGTCCTTGTTTGAACGTAAATCCTTCTGGCAATTCAATCTCAATTGTATGCTTTTCTAAATCTCGAGCACCAAGATCAACATCGTAATTTCGCTCATCAAGATTGAATGGGTTTTTAGTAATTCTAGAAATAAATATTGGATTAAATTGCACATGACCAGCTTTTATTTGATCGGTCACATTTACTTCTATATCATATTTCTCTAAAAGTATTTGATCAGGATTTTCTAAATTTTCAACAGATGATTGTAATATACGAGTATAAGTAAGCTTGTCGTCGTATTGCTCGGTGTATTCTTCAAAACTTGGATAATGCAAAATTTCTTTTCTTTTATTTAGTGCATCTAAGCCGGTATTGGATATCATAAGCGTTCCTTTCAACTTACCGTCTGAATCTAACTTGCCGTTAAAATGGTAATCCGTGACAGAAACAATTTTGTTGGTAAGATCAATCCATTCCGATGATTTGCGAGAAAAAATGATTCTTCCTCGACCATTTATACAATGTAAGGGTAATTGACCAAATGGCACCAAAGGCTCTGTGGCATCAGCTAATGTAAATTCATCATTGATTTTTACAGCAGCAATGACATAGTTGAAATCCGATAAGATGGGGTGTAAATCATGCGGGAGGCCATTATTTCTTGTTGAAATAATTACTGGATAGGCTTCAAGCCCAGCGGCATTAAATGCTGTAATTAAGGCTAAATTAATGTCGCCAACATTTCCATTTCTTTTTTGAAATGCTTCTTCGATCCCGTGTTGACTGTATTTTCCGTAAATATTATTTAGTTTAATGTTTTTATTTATCCATTTGTATATTTCAGTAGCTCGATGGTAATGGTCTGGGATTTCTAGAATTTTCGGATCTAGTTTGTCTTTTATAAAATCAATTTTTTTGAGCTGTCCTCCAAAACTTCGTTCGTTCATCAAGTCCATGTCAACATCTTTCCAAGCTTTGGTGTATTTATCGATTCCTCCGTTTGGATTCGCCATTTCGACCAATTCAAAATTGATAGCGGAGATGTAATTTTTGGGAGCAAGCATGAAAGCTTCTTCTTTGAATGCTGGAATAGCGTTCATGCTGTAGGTAATGTTTGAACAATCAATTCGTCTTCCCATTATCACGACGCATTCGCTTTCTTTTTTAGATTTCGTATCTTCTAATTTCAAAGCCCCTTTTAAAGTCACATTATAGTTGCAGATTGCTGGAATTCGTACATTATATTCGCTACGAGCCTTTGGTAAATTAGATTGAAATTGCCAACTTCTGAAATTAAAAATATCTGGCGATACTATTTGGTATTCAATCTCTATCAATGATCCTACTTTGATGTTAGGGAGTGTAAATTTGGTTAATTTTAAAAACTCACTTTTATTTTCGGTAACTACATTTTTGCGTTCCAATAAGGTTTCCGCTAAACGTCCATTTTCTAAATTGTAGGTTTTACCAACCACATTTTCAACATACTCAAAATCCTTCCCAAAACTATATAGCGGTATCGTAAAATTTGCTTCGTCAAATCCTTCCTGAGTTAGAATCTTTATGCGAGCCTTGTATGTGTGGAATATACGAAGACCACGATCACGCTCACTAACATCCATGTGAGTACGTCCTTTTTCAAGTACAACAAATGCATCAGCATTGGGATCTGGATTGCTCTCAGTGTTGGAAAAAGTGCCTATGGTTACTGGCGGAAAATCAATCTGCTGTGCTTGTGCTATATAATAGAAATTTATCGCAAAAAATAATAGAATAATTTTCATTCAATTTAAATTATAATTGTTTGTTGAAAATAACAATTATACTTCATATTCCCATAAAATTACTCTTGTGATTGCAATAATTGTTTGTCATAAAGATCTGCATATTCACCACCTAATGCAAGTAAGGTGTCGTGATTTCCTTCTTCGATGATTTTGCCATTATCCAATACCAAAATATGATCTGCGTTTTTAATGGTTGAAATCCGGTGAGCAATAAATATGGACGTTTTATTTTTCATAATCTTACTTAGATTATGCAGGATCTCTTCTTCCGTTTTGGTGTCTACAGCCGATAAACAGTCGTCAAATATTAATATTTCTGGATTTTTTATTAATGCTCTTGCAATCGAAACACGTTGTTTTTGACCACCCGAAAGAGTGATTCCTCGTTCGCCAATATGCGTATTAAATCCTTCCTCAAAACCTATTATATTTTCATAGACAGCAGCTTGTTTAGCTGCTGTTTCGACTTGTTCATCGGAGTATTTGTCCAAACCAAATGCAATATTATTGGCAATAGTATCCGAAAATAAGAATACATTTTGCGGTACGAAACCTATTTGATGGCGTAAATGTTCGTAATCAAAATCTTTAATATCTATACCATCAAATGTTATATTGCCATCATCTGCATCATACATTCGTAACAAAAGGTTGGCTAGGGTACTTTTACCCGATCCTGTTTTACCAATAATTGCAACTGTTTGCCCAGCTTTTATACTGAGGTTGATGTTGTCCAGAGCTTTTATGCCAGTTTCGGGATAAGTGAAAGAAACATTTTCTAAGCGGATATTGCCTTCCAAATCCTTAGTGACCGTGCCGTTTGGAATTTCGGATTTGGTATTCAAAAATTCGTTTATTCGCCTTTGAGATGCAGCAGCACGCTGTATCAAAGAAGTAACCCAAGCCAAAGCTAAAGCAGGGAAGGTCAATTGATTTACATAAATAATAAATTCTGCAATGTTTCCAGCTGTAATTGTTCCTTTATTTACTTCTAAACCGCCCACATATACAGTAATAATCGTGCTAAAGCCTACTAAAAAAATAATTAATGGAAAAAAAACTGCCTGCACGCGAACCAAATCCAAAGAGGTATTTCTATACACATTACTTTCTTTTTTGAATTCTTCGATTTTGCTGCCTTCCTGGGTATAAGTTTTGATAACACGAATTCCAGAGAATGTTTCTTGTACAAAAGAAGACAATTTTGATAATTGTGCCTGAATTTTTGTGCTTCGTTGGTTAATCATTTTGTTGATAAACAAAATAATTACCATGATAATTGGAATAGGTAATAAAGCATATGTCGCCAATGTAGGATTGACATCGTACATGGCATATATCACCATAATGGAAAGCGTAACCGTATTGATGGAATACATGATGGCAGGGCCAAGGTAGTTGCGTACTTGATTCACATCTTCAGTCGCGCGGTTCATCAAATCTCCAGTATTATTGCGTCTAAAAAACGAAAAATCTAATGCTTGATAATGTTTGTAAATTTCATTTTTTAAATCATATTCTATATATCTCGATATAAGAATAATGGATTGGCGCATCAGAAAAAGGAAGATTCCACGCAAAAGCGCAAGTAATAAAACTATACCTGCAAAATATAAAAGGCTTTTTCCAAAAGCGTCATAGATGGACTGTTGATTTTCAAAACCATCATAGAGCTTATACAAATCAATATTTTCCTTTACTAAATCAAAGGCTTCACGGATTACTTTTGCGGGTAATATGCCAAAATAATTGGAAATAATAACAAAAATAACTCCTGGAATCAGACGCCATTTATATTTTATAAAATATTTATTTAAATAAGCTAGATCTTTCATGATTTGCTAACAAAGGTAAGGGTTTAGCTTTAATATTTTCATTGTAATGGTTGTATTAAAGTCATACTTTCATAAATGCATCAAAAGGTAATTTTAACAAAATTAATTTCTTATTTTTGTACAGCCTTTGAGAGGCTTAATGATTAATAATTTTGGTTATGCAAAATTCCACTATTTTCAATCTGATGGCTACTGCCGATCATCAGAACCTATTCTTTTGTAATGATCCTGCTGTGGGTCTTAAAGCTATTGTAGCTATTCATGATACTACATTAGGACCAGCAATTGGCGGTGTCCGCATGTTGCCGTATGAGTCTGAAGAAGAAGCTATCGAAGATGCATTGCGTCTTTCCAAAGCAATTACTTACAAATCATCATTGGCAGGATTGAATTTAGGAGGAGGATGTGCCGTAATTATTGGTAATAACCGTACCGACAAAACAGAAGTTTTGATGCGTCGTGTAGGTAAATTTATCGAAGGATTGAATGGTAATTTCATTGCTTCTATAGATGTAGGCACTACACAAAAAGATCTTGAACACATTCATGCAGAAACTAATTATGTAGCGGGTCTTCCAACTTCGATGAATGGAGGAGGTGACACGACTGTTTTTGCAGCCCGAGGTGTTTTTTATGGTATCAAAGCCGCAATTAAAGAGTTGTACGGAGATGATTCTTTAGCAGGTCGTAAGATCGCAGTGCAAGGTGTTGGCTCAGTTGGTGAACATTTGGTATCTATGTTGCGCAATGAAAATGCACGTGTGTATGTCTCAGATATGACCGAGGAGCGTAAATTGAAAGTAGCAGCAAAATATAAAGCTGAGCCTATTCAATATGCTACAAGCTATGAGTTGGATGTGGATGTGTATGCGCCATGTGCATTAGGCGGTACTGTCAATCCTGACACTGTTCCTAAGATGCGTTGTAAAATCATCGCGGGTTCGGCAAACAATCAACTAAAAGATGAAGAAGAAACTATCAAATTATTAAAGGAACATAATATTCTTTATGCACCTGATTTTCTAATAAATTCTGGGGCTTTAATTAGCTGTTATTCAGAGTTAGAAGGATATGGTACAGAGCGTACAGAATCATTGATCCGTAATATATATACAGCAACACGTCATGTGTTGCAGCGTTCGAGAGAAGAAAATATCACGACTTATGAGGCTGCCAAACAATTAGCTGAAAAGCGAATTGAGGATATGTCCAAACTGAAAAGGTAAGCGTAATAGTCTTCGATTTTAATACGTTCTTTATAAATAAATTCGTTCTTATACACTTATGTTAAACAGAAGACACCTTAGAGTTAAGGTAATGCAAACGCTTTATGCGTACAGTTTATCGGAAGATAAACAAATTAAAGATTTTGAAAAGGCACTTTTCAAGAATGTAGATGAAGTAAATGAAATGTACATCTGGACATTAAATTTACTGGATGAAGTAGCAGAATACGTAGTTTTAGATGCCGATAGTCGTGCCGCAAAATTTTTGCCAACTGAAAAGGATAAAATTTTGACAACAAAGCTGAATAACAATACATTTATTGAGTCTTTACGTCAGAATAGAGTCTATTTGGAATTGGTGAAAAAGTATAAGGTGTCTTGGGGATTTGATCCAGAGATAGTTCGTTCGATCTTTGCACAGTTAAAGGATTCTGAAGCATATTTAGAATATCTACAATCCGAAGATAGAAGTATCAATGCTGAAAAGGATATTATCAAGTATATTTTCAAAAAGATAATATTGAAATCAGTAGAAATTGAACAAGTTTTCGAAGAAAAGTTTATCAACTGGACTGTTGATAAAGAGGTATTGCAAGCGATGATTGCAAAAACATTCAAAAACTTTAGTTCAGAAGTTCCTTCTCAAAACAAGTTGGCAGATTTGACACCTAACTGGTCAGAAGACGAAGATTTTATCGCTGATTTATTAAAGACAACGATTCGTTATTCGGAAGAATATCAGTTATTGATCGCAGAAAAGACAAAGAATTGGGAAGCTGATCGTATTGCATTGATGGATACTATTCTAATGCGTATGGCGATAAGTGAGCTTATTAATTTCCCGTCTATACCTGTAAAAGTTACTATCAATGAGTACATAGAATTGTCAAAAACATTTAGTACATTGAAAAGTAATACATTTATAAATGGTATATTAGACAAAATTCTTGCAGACTTGACAAAACAAGGTCGTATCAAAAAGTCAGGAAGAGGACTAAAAGATTAAATAGAATGAAAAAAGTACTATTCATTGGAGCAGCATTATCAATGTTGCTGGCATGTAATAACCCGTCAGGAAAATCACAAGAATCAGGAGATTCAACTCTAACTGTTGCTACTAGTAATGATGAAGCCGGTAAGATTGTGTTTGATTCGGATGTGTATGATTTTGGCAGTATAAAAGAAGGTGAAGTAGTGGATCATACTTTCAAATTCAAGAACGAAGGTAAACAACCGGTTATTTTAGCGCAAGTAAGTGCTTCATGTGGTTGTACTACACCGAGTTATACAGTAGATCCAGTTTTGCCAGGTAAAGAGGGTGAAATAAAGGTTAGTTTTAATAGTGCAGGACAACCAGGTGTACAACAAAAAATTATTACAATATCGTCAAATGCAGAGAATGCTGTAACGACAGTACAAGTAAAAGGAACTGTAGGAAAATAAATTTAAATTATTAATTATAATATGATATCAACTATTTTATTACAAGCTGGCGGTGGCGGTGGTTTGATGAGTATGCTACCAATGGTATTAATCATTGTGGTATTCTACTTCTTCATGATTAGGCCACAGATGAAAAAACAAAAAGATCACAAAAAGTATATTGAAGAATTAGGTGTTAATGCTAAGATTGTGACGACTGCAGGTATTCATGGACGCATTGTAGAAGTGTCGGATACTACATTTTTAGTAGATGTAGGTTCTGGTGTACGCATGCGTTTTGATAAATCAGCAGTTTCATTAGACGCTTCAAAAGCTGCTAATGCGGAGCCTAAAGCTTAATTAAAATAAAATTTATAAAAGCCATTTGCCCTTGGGTGAATGGCTTTATTATTGTATATGCCCTGCATACATATATTTTTTTAACTTTGTGTGTATGAAGCAACGTAGATTTACAAAAATCCATAAACGTAAGATAAACATCTTTTTGCGTTGTCTTCTAATTTCTTTTGTCGCTTGGCTGCTGATAGCTGTTTCAAATCAATATACATTTTCGATAAAGGCGGGAATTCAATATGTAAACATGCCAGAAAAGCGTGCTTTTCACCCCTTACAATCTGATACTGTAAGCTTAAAGGTGCGGATGAGTGGATGGAATGTATTATTAGCAAAGTTGCGCACGGATACTACTAATATTCAAGTTGATTTGAGTGGGTTAAATAGTAGGAATTTTGTTGTTTTCTCCAATCAAATTGGTTTCATTAATCGACAGTTTCCTACAGACAAACGTGTAATAAGTGTTTCTCCAGATACTTTATATTTTGATTTTTCACGTCAGACACAGCGTAAAGTTCCTATAAAAGTGCCAACAAGTATTACTTTTAAGAAACAATATGGTTTTGTTGGGAGAACGAATGCTAATCCGTCGTTTGTGACTATTACCGGCCCAACAGAAGATGTTGCTAATATCGAATTTTTAGAAACTGATACGATTAAGGGTGACTTAGTCTTTACTGATATTCGAACTATAGCAAACATTAACAAAAATAATAAAACTAACATAACTATCTATCCGCGGATGACAGAAGTAGTTATTCCTGTAGGTGAATTGACAGAAAAAATTATTGAAGTACCGATCAAAATTATCAATGCTTCTCGCTACAGTTCTGTACGTACGGTTCCAAGTAAAGTCAGTATGACAGTAATGGTTCCATTAAAAGATTATGTAAAATGGACTGCAAGTGATTTTGAAGCTGTAGTTGACCTCGAGAATTGGCAAGATCAACACGTGAAAAGTTTGCCTATACGTCTCACCAAAATTCCAGACTTTGTTCAAGTAATTAAGTTGGAACCCCAAAATGTAGATTTTTTTGTGCGGAAATAATAATAGTATGAAATCCATTAAAGTAGGTATTACAGGCGGAATTGGCTCGGGAAAAAGTTTTGTAGCTAAGATTTTCAAAACATTAGGTGTTCCATTTTATGATGCGGACAAACAAGCGAAAATCATGATGGTCAAAAGTGAATCCATCCGTCGAGGATTGATTGAAACATTTGGTGATGAAGTATATTTTGGAGATGGTAGTTTGAATCGTAAGTGGTTGTCCGCTCAAGTTTTCAATGCTCCAGACAAATTGGAACTTCTCAATAGCATCGTGCATCCTGTTGTCATCCAAGATGCTGTAGATTGGGCTGCTGCGCAAACTTCATGCTATAGCCTCAAAGAAGCGGCTTTATTATTCGAGTCAGGTTCATTTAAGACATTGGATTATACAATTTTGGTGGTGGCACCAGAGGAAATTCGTATTGATCGTGTGATGGCTAGAGATAATGTTTCACGTGAGGAAGTGTTAAATAGAATAAACAAACAACTGCCAGATGAGGAAAAGTGTAAATTGGCAGATTTTATTCTTATCAACGACGGAAGCGAGCCCTTGCTTCCACAGATTTATAGATTACACAAGCAGTTAACAAGTACATGCTAAATACAGATATTTTAGAAGATTTTTTGATAGAAAATGAGTTTGGTTATTATTGTGCGTATGGTGATTTCTATATTGATCCGAAATATCCAGTTGGCAAAGCTGTCATTTCACATGCTCATGGTGATCATGCCGTGCCAGGACATAAAATGATATTTGCGACCAGTAGTACAATTGTTTTTATGCAGCATCGGTTTACGAAGCAACCTATTAACTCTTATTACGAGCAATCATATAATGAAACTTTCAAAATAGGTGAGGTTGAAATTTCCTTCATTCCAGCAGGCCATATACTGGGCTCTGCTCAAATATTGATGGTATATGATGGTGTTCGATATCTCTACACAGGCGATTATAAACTGCAAGAAGATCATACATGTGAGCCTATCGAATACATAAAGGCTGATGTTTTGATTACGGAGACTACTTTTGCTGATCCAGCGGTGAACCATCCTGACCCTATTGCCGAAATACAAAAACTTAATTCAACTTCGTTGAATATTATGTTGGGCTGCTATGCATTAGGTAAAGCACAACGTATAACGAACCTTATTAATACCTATTGTCCCCAAAAAACAGTCTATACACATCACAATATCGCTCCTATACATCGCATTTACGATGACAAAGGTTTTGTAAAGCTTACTTATGAAATTTATAATCGTAAGGCTCTGAAAGATGGTCAGGATAAAATATATTTGGTACCGCCGATGACCTTTCATAATTATTTCAGAGCAAAGAATGTGGTTCGCGTGTTTGCATCTGGCTGGAAACGTTTGCAAAATCATAATGATATGATGTTATTCATTTCAGATCATATAGATTGGAATGATTTAAATACTTTTAT
Source organism: Sphingobacterium composti (assembly GCF_009829075.1). GTDB lineage: Bacteria > Bacteroidota > Bacteroidia > Sphingobacteriales > Sphingobacteriaceae > Sphingobacterium > Sphingobacterium composti. The sequence goes on from NZ_WUQZ01000004.1 coordinate 42,293, forward strand.
TGCTAAAGTTGAGCCGACAGAAATTTGGACTGTTCATGGTGAAGGTATGCACCTCAAATCTCACTATGAAAATAAAATCAAAGTGAGAAATATTACAAAGAGTTAGTATTAAATTTTTAAAACTTTCTTTGAAGATCTTGGTTATATATGGTATCACATAATATTTACCAAATATGAACAAATTATTTAGAGCATTAATAGCAGGCTGGGGCGCTAAAAAAATGGGACTTGGTTGTTTCGGAACAATAATCGTATTTATTATTATTTACTATCTATTAGGCTATTTAGGATAGTATTGTAAAAGTATTTTTCTAAATCTTAATGACCTCAATTATAAACCTAATTGAGGTCAAATATTCTTTATTTTAATTTATTAAGGGCTACTACAACAGTTTCCGAAATACTATTTATGCATTACGTCATGTTAAATTATACTTCTTTAATCCTTGTGTAACAAATTACTTAAGTATTTGCAGTAACTGTTCCAATCAGAAGAATAATCCTTTTCTAAATACCAGTTTAATCGTATTCTAGATATTGTTTGGTTGTTAACATCCTCCCCATAAGGACATGCTTTGGTCACTTTCGTTGGACAACCATTCTATAAATTCTGATTTAGAATCAAATTCTGCGATAACCGAATTAATACCAAATCCATCGTATACTGTACTCAATATGAATTTTTCATATTGAATAAATAATCCTATTCCACAAGAGTCTCGGTGTGAAAAGTATAATCTTTGTCAATTGAATTTGATATAGTCAACTTTTCGGCAACTTTGTTTGAAAGATCTATTCCAAAATTTTCAGAATTAAGGTTATTGTAAACTTGCATTTCTTTTTCAGAAAGGTCATCTAAAGAAATTTTTGGAATCAGTAATTTCATTAATATTTTTTTCTTTTGGTGACTTTATTATTCTTGTATTCATAGATGTAATCTTTATCTTCTGCTTTTCCGTTATTGTCAATAATTTTAAAAGTTTCTACATCAATGGTTTTTATAATACTTTTATTGGACAAACAGTACACTACAAAGTTATCTTTAGCCCAAAATTTATCAAGAATTTCAAAGCTCGCACCGTGCAAAGCCTTTTTAATAGTCTGTCCATTAGCTATGTACACATTGTTTTTGTCTTTCGCATAATCAAACGAAGTCAAAGGTGGTTCAGAGATTTTTTCAAAAGTAGCTGCATCTGCTTTCTTGTAAATTTTTCCAAACCAATACACATTGTTTTTATCTTTTGCCCATACGTCATTGATCACTTTAAATGTATTTGGATCTGAATTTTTTAATACCAATAATAACTCAGCATATCCACTATATTGATCGATTTTAGCAGTTGAACTTGCGTAATCATTGTATTGGTCTTTTGCATAATGGGTTTCGTTTCTTTCAGAAGTATATATAATCTCAAAGGTACTCGGACTTTCTATTTTTGCAATTCTTCCGTTATACCAAATACCGTTTTTATCTTTTGCAAATAACTGATCGATAACCTCAAATGAGTCAGCATCAGCTTCTATTTTTTGAGAAAAGAAAAACACTTGATCTTTGTCTTTGGCATAAATGTAATTAAGCACTTTAAAGCTCTCATAATCCACATTATTGAGCCTTAAAAAACAATTTCCTCCAATTTTGTTGCCTCTTGATACATGTGAACTTATAGTTGGGTAATCATAAAAATTCCCATCATCTAGGAAATGATAAAATACGTCTTTTTTGTTGGTGTAATGATGCGTCGACAAGGGTATCAATTTACTATCAAAATCAGTGTCAAAATTCCACCAGGCATCCGCTTTTGGAAAGGTGTAAATGGAAAATAAGAATGCAGCAAAATTGGTAATTTGGAGTGCAACATATTTGGCAATAATAAATACACAATCCATTTCAAAAGTATGCTATAAAATTTATTTGTCCAAGAATGATTTTCTATTCTGCAATCTATAGCTTTCTCCTGTTAGATTTATGACTTCGCACCGAAACAAAATTCTATCTAAGAGTGCCGTTGCAATCACCTCATCTTCGAGTATTTTAGCCCATTCAGTTGGTTTCTTATTAGTGGTTACGATAATAGATGTTGATTCATATATTTGNGGCTCGTACCATCTTTTTGTATTCTGCTGTTTGCGAACGTACGAAGTCCTTGGTTTTTAAGGTAGAGACTATTTCTTCCATAGTTCTAAAGTATACATGATACCCGGCCTTTACAGCATCCTTAGCTAATCCTGCCGCTAGCATTGTTTTTCCTGTACCACTTGGTCCCATAAGAACTAGGTTAAAGAGTTGATCTATCCCGTTAAGCTCTCTAAGTGTGGCTAGTCTTTTATTAGTAAGTCCATTACGTTTAGCATCATAGTTTGATAAATCGTTATTACGGGGAAGTGAAGCAGATTTCATACGTCTAACTTCATCTCTTTGTTGGCGATGTTGCTGCTCTGCTTTCAACAATCTTGTTAGGAGTTCTAGGTAGACAATGTCTTCACTTTCAGCTGTAGCTATTATTTGATCCAAATTTGCAGCAACCGCTGAGATTCTGAAGTCTGAACAAAGTTGTTTTACCAGTTGAAACGGATAAATAGTAGAGGCATGGCACAAGCAAATAAACACGTGTTGATGGCATCGCTGTGTTACAATCTGAAAAAGTAGCTGAAATTCGTTCGCAAACGACCACATATCATAGTCCAAAGTATGACCGTAATGCAAGGACTACTTTTGTTGCTTCAAAACGCAATTAATAGCCTTCAAATTAAGGTATCTAAGCCTGTTAAAAATTCTGCTTATCAAATATTTTAAAACTAAAACCTCGCTTAATGAGGTTTAAACGAGGTCGAATATTTTTAGTTTATAGCTTTTAACAGGAGTTGTGCAACAGTTACCGATGTTGTGTGTAGCCAGAATTATTCATCCAATCGGCTTTTAATGTCCATTTGTTGATGTAAAATTCTGATGATTTCTATTTCGTTTTCTTTCACGTTAATTCGATAAAATATGAAATGTGATTTTACTTTCGAGCGATAATAGCCATTTCGGATATGATTATAATCTTTTCCAGAAGTTGGATGCTGAGTTAAATATTCAATTTCGTCAAGAATTAAGTTGAAATATCTGTCGGCTTGTTCCGCAGACTAGGTTTCAAAAGTGTAAAGCCAAATGTTTTCAATGTCAATTTGAGCTTCATTACTGATTTTATAAGTCATTATTTTGAAACATGCTTTTGATGAAGATTTTCTAAGAATGCTTCTCTATTAAAGTTTTTTACAAATCCAGATTTCTCACCTTTTTTAAGTTCTTTAATAAGCTCTGTTTTTTTTGTTTCCTCATGTTCAAACATTCTCAAAGCTGCTCTTACAACTTCACTTGCAGAAGAAAATTTTCCAGTTTGAATCTGTTCGTGGATGAATTTATCAAAGTAGTCACCAAGTAATATTGAAGTGTTTTTTGCCATAACTGTAATCTTTATTTCAAATATACCAATAATTGGTATTTTAAGCAATTTTCTAATAGTTAAATTTATGACGGACTGTTCGGAACTGGTTACAATTAACGGGCCGCAGCTTGGCGAAGTGCGGGCTTGAATTGAGCGAAAGTTCAATTCAGAACCAGACGTAGCCAAAGCTGTGAGCCTTTTGTAAATTTAATAAAAAAACAAAAGTGAAATAGCTTTTTGCGGAATAGAAAGCCGAAACGTCAAATTTTAGCCTAAACCCGCCATTTCGCCAATACGATGTGTTTGTTGCACAACTGAATATAGTTAAAAAAAGTCGTATCTTTCTGTATGCAAGGACGTAAAAAATTCACTCCCCAATTATTTTATCAAACTAGTTTGGATAGTTTAGTTCCCAAGGATAATTACTATCGTATTTTGTTAGCAGAATTAGACTTACATTATCTTTATGGTGCTACGCAAAAGTATTACGGTAGTGAAGGACAAGAAAGCATTGATCCCGTTGTTTTCTTTAAGATATTGCTGGTTGGTTATTTGAATAATATCAATAGCGACAGAGCCTTGTTGCGCTTTTGTGCAGATAGTTTGAGTATTCGTTTGTTTTTGGGTTATGATTTGGATGAGGATTTGCCATGGCATTCGACTATCTCTCGTACACGACAATTGTATGGTGAAGAAGTTTTTTTGAGCTTTTTTCAAGAAGTTTTACGCAAATGTGTCGCTAAGGGTATGGTTCGTGGGAAGCGTCAATGTGTTGATTCTGCATTTATCAAAGCCAATGCGAGTATGGATAGCTTGTTGGAAAAGGAGGTTGTGGATGATGTTAGGAGTTACACGGCTGAGCTGAACCACCATTCGGAATACCAAGTAAGTATACAGAAGTATAAAGAGGTAGAACAACAGCACGCTTGGAAGAGCGAAGCTTACAAAGGTATGCCAGGTCATGTAAAAACTATACAAAAGGATGAAGACGGGGAGGAGATTCGCCCTAAATTTCTGAGCAATCACACGCATTACAGCCCAGCGGATCCTGATGCCAAGATATCGACCAAACCAGGCAAGCCTTGTCAGTTGAACTATGCGGGTCAGTTGGCTGTAGATGATGCTCATCATGTGATTACGGGTGCATGTGCGAGTACAGCAGGGAGTAAGGATAGTGCTATTTTTAGTGAGATAATGAACCAAACGTTAGCTAATCTGGGAGCAAATGCTATCCAATTAGAAGAAGTTATAGCCGATGCGGGCTATAGCAGTGGAGAGAGCTTGCAGTATTGTGAAGGCCACGATATTGATGCTTGGATACCTAATTTTGGGCAGTACAAACCCGAGCGAAGAGGTTTTATTTACAATGTGGAGGAAGACCGCTACGAATGTATTCAATCGGGAGGAAATAAAGCGATTCTACCATTTAAAGGGATAAGAACGGATAGCAAGGGTTATCAAAAGAAGACGTACCGCAGTAGTGAAAAGGATTGTAAAGATTGTCCTTTTCGTGAGGAATGTTGTGGCAAGGTTAGTAAATTCAAAAATCTTGACGAAAGCATCCACAAGCCACTATATGATAAGATGCATAATAAACTTACTTCCAACAAATCTTATCACCGAAGATTAGTCAAGCGTCGGAGTAGTACCGTAGAGCCAGTTTTGGGTACATTGATTAACCACCACAATATGAAACGCATCAACAGTCGAGGAATGGCACAGGCAAATAAACACGTGTTGATGGCAGCGCTGTGTTATAATCTGAAAAAGTATCTGAAATTCATCCGCAAACGACCACATATCATAGCCCAAAGTATGACCAAAATGCAAGGTCAACTTTTGCTAGTTGAAAACGTAATTAGTAGCCTTCAAATTAGTGAATATAACCTTATCAAAAATTATGATTGCAAACCTAAATAAAACAACAAACCTCGCTTAAAGAAGCTTAAACGAGGTTCAAATATTTTTAGTATATAGCTTTTAACAGGAGTTGTGCAACAGTTACCCTTGTTAGCGGTTCGTTGTTTATTTTTTTCGTTTGTAATGTAACTGAGTTAAACCAGTTTCAAATGTCTTTGCTTTCACAAATTCAAGCGTTTGTTCGGGCCTTCCATTTTTAAAAAGTCTTGTTCCATTACCTAATAAAACTGGAATAACTGAAATAATAAACTCGTCAATTAAGTCGTACTTCAACAGTTCGTTTATTACTTCTGCACCACCGTCACAATAAATGTTTTTACCGTTTTCAGATTTCAGCCGTTTGACCAATTCAGTCAAGTTTCCTGTATAGAAAATCGTTCTGCCTACTTGTGGTCTTTGGGTTCTTGTTATGACATAAACATCTCTTTGTCCATTATCATAATGAGATAAGCCCACTTCTTTAAGTACATAATCATAAGTTCTTCTACCAATAATTAAGGTGTCTATTGTGTCCGTAAATTCCCCATACCCATAGTCTTCTCCTTCTTTTTCTACGAGTTTCAAGAAACTGAGGTCGTCATTAGGTTTTGCAATATAGCCGTCTAAACTTGTAGCAATAAAAAGTGATATTTTTCGCATTTGTTTTAAATCTTAATGTTTCTGCAAAGTTAGTTTTAGACGACCATTTGCACTTTGTAAAAATGCGACATTTTAAAGTTGTGATGGTAAAAGTCCTGTATATCGTTTGATTTCATTAGTAAGATGTGAATGGTCATAATAGCCACATTCAAAAGCAATATCTAAAAAACTTCGATTTTTATTTAAATTTTTGATAATGCTCACAGCCTTTTGGAAGCGAATAATGTTTGAATATTCTTTCGGGGATAGTCCAACAAGCTTTTTAAAATTCCGCTCTAATTGTCTGACAGTTGTGAAATTTCGTTTTGATAATTCGTAAATGCTGATTTGTCCGTTTGTTGAATGAATATCATTAATAACCGATTGTAACGGATTACTTTTGATTTTTAATCTCTCGGAAAAAAATTGGTTTAAATAGTCTGATGGGCTGTTGAGAATTTTATCGACATTGAATGAATTGGATTTTTCAAACTCAACGGTATCATTCGTCAATTCATTTTGTGGGGCGTAATTATAGAAATTAATAAAAGTCGCTGGTTTTAGACACACGCCTAATAAATAAGTATTGTTATCAATAAAACTGTCTTTAAATGAAGTCATCGCACCAACTACATACGTTTTTCCAAACTCCATAGAAAGCGAACCGTTATCTGTTAGACAAGTATCTCCCAAATTGATTAATATACCTGCACAACCGTCCGGAAAAACCCGTTCCCATTGTTTTTCAAGTTCGTTTCCTTTCAGCTCCCAATAAAAATGTATAAAGGGCTTTAAGTCTTTGTCAGGTTTTATCTTTTTGTACTCCATTGGATTTTGTGGTGTCGCTCGTTACAATGACCGCTAACGTTTTGCGGCTTTGCGAAGGAGCGGATTAGAAAGACTAAACTTTCAATTTAGCACAGACGTAGCAAAACCATTTTTTCTATTTGCTAATTTACAGTTTAAAAGCAAATAAAAAATGGTTTTGCGGATTGAAAGCACAAATGTTGAACTTTGCACTTAACCCGCTCTTTTGCAAAACCGTTGTTAGGTGCTGCCCTTATTGGTTTCCCTTTAGATTTTCCGCTATAAATCGTTCGCAGTATTCTTTAATTTGCTGTCTGACTTCTCTGAACTGTTCATTAATTTCTTCGTCTGTTCCTGTTGCTTTTGCTGGGTCTGAAAAGTTGTGATGAAACTTCTTTGCTTTAGTTGGAAAAAACGGACAACGTTCTTTGGCATTGTCGCAAACTGTAATGACAAAATCAAAATCAATGTCGTAATATTCATCAATGTTGTTTGACCTATGATTTGAAATATCAATTCCGTCTTCTTGCATTATTGCAATGGCTTTTGGGTTTACTCCGTGTGTTTCGACACCTGCACTGTAAACTTCTGCATTTCCGTTCGCAAAATATCGTAAATAGCCTTCAGCTATTTGACTTCTGCAACTGTTTCCTGTGCAAAACACTAAAATTTTTTTGTTCATTTAGTTTGAATTTAAACCATTAACCAAATGATATTTATGATACAAAATTTTGGATAGAAGCCCCAAATAAGTTGTAAAATGGTTATCGAAACGGTGATAATGATTGGTTTTTTGTACTTAATTAAAAATTCCTTTTTTGTCATATTTCAAAGGTTTAACAACATCCACCGTCTGGTGTGCAAGAAGCATTTTGATTTACAGACAATTCGGATAAATTCTTTTTTGCTTTCTCGGACGGAATTCCACACGCATCTTGTGCTAAACAAGCAGTTGTTTTGTTTTGTAAAATGAAATTTGTTCCGTCAAATGCCAAGCCGAACTTTCCTATGGTTTCACTTTGATATTCCACTTCAATTTCTGCATCTTCAATACCTAATTTTTCTTCGGAAAGTTTAATGATGTTTAAAAAGTTTAGCAGGTTTTAAACGATGTTCAAAATCATCGGCATCCCATAACTGAAAATTTACGGTTTTTTCTGTACGAATTACTCCGCCACAATCAATGAAGATTTTTGTAACCATTCCGACTTCGGTAACGTGAAAATGTTCTGGAACGAAAGAGCCGTTTTCCAGTTTAAAAGTTACATTTTCTAGAGTTGGTAGAAGTTTTTTTACTTGTGATAATTTCATTTTGGTATTATTTTATGTTAGCAACAATTTTTGTTTTTCAGGGTAAGTTTTGCCGAAATATTTGTAAAATAATTTTGCAGTTCTTCAATAGTATTTTCGTCAATGCAATAGCAAATCGTGTTACCTTCAATGGTTCCTTTAATTAGTTTTGCATTTTTAAGTTCTTTTAAATGCCTTGAAACAGTTGGCTGTGCTAAAGGAAGTACATCAACAATATCTCCGCAGATACAAGTGTCAACTGATAATAAATATTCTATGATAGCCACTCGGGCAGGATGTCCCAACGCTTTTATAATGTGAGCAATTTCGTGTTGGCTGTCTGTAAAATCCTTTGGTTTTGTTTGTTCTGTTTCCATTTCTTTATTTCTATATTGCAATATTACGATAAAGATGTTAATAGTCAATTATTTTTTGAAATAAATTTCAACTGTCTATAAAAGTTAAATAGGTTTGATTTTTTAGAGTATTGTCGATTTATGTACGTATGTTCGATAGGGTTGCACCTAACATTATTATATACGCAATATAAGTTTTTTCTTATAAATATATAATTGACTGTAAGGTGTTGTTTATAAATTGGTTGCGGTATATTTTATAACTACGCATTTTAAATAAACTTAATGAAAATTAAGATAAACATTATATAAAATGCGCAACTATATTTTAATTGTTAAAATACTTTTTTAGGATATTTTCTAAATCAGCAGGTGTGTCGACAGCATCATTCGAATGTGATGATATTGCTGTTTTGATTTTGTAGCCATTATCGATCCAGCGCAATTGCTCAAGCGCTTCCATAGTTTCCAACTCGGAGAGAGGAAGAGCGGTTAATTGTTGAAGGATATCAATACGATATCCGTAGATGCCGATATGATTGTAATATGGTCGTTTTGTAAGCCACTGACTAGTTTCTATACCACGTAAAAATGGTACAGCTTGTCGTGAGAAATAAATAGCTTCACCATTTTTATTTAGCACTACTTTGGGCTTATTCTCATTGAAAAGTTCGTCTTCATTTTCGACACGTCGTATGAGTGTAGCAATTTCAGTTTCTTTATTCTCAAAACAAGATACTAACAAATCAATCTGTTGTGGATCGATGAAAGGTTCGTCTCCTTGAATATTGATAGCAACATCAAATCCAACTAAATTTTTGATGACTTCAGCACATCTGTCAGTGCCCGATTCGTGTGTTTCACTTGTTATCATGACATTTCCTGCGAAGCTCTTTACATGATCGTAAATACGTTGATCATCGGTCGCAACAATAACTTCTGTCAAGGATGAAGCGTGCTTAGCTTGTTGATATACACGCTGAATCATACTCATACCCGCTATATCAATCAGGGGTTTGCCTGGGAAACGGCTCGATTGATATCGAGCAGGAATAATTCCAATTACTTTCATATCCGAAATTTAGGGAATAAATACTTAACAAAAAAAAGTAGCTGTCACAAAATGACAGCTACTTGAATAATTGAAATATTAAGGTTGGTTAGTTATTAGTGGATAAATAACAACTCACGCAATTTTGGTAAAGGCCATTTCGCATCGTCAACGATTTTTTCCAATTTGTTGACATGGTAACGGATTTCATCAAAATATGGTTTTACTGCCTCGTCATACGCGATTGATCTCTCGCGAATATCTTCGATGTTATTTGCTTTTTTACGTTCTTGACGCATCGCTTCCGCTTTCTCCAAAATAGTGTTTGTATGTTTAGAGATACGCTCTACAAGATTCAATTGAGAAGAATATGCTTCTTTGCTCAAACCTAAATCTTTAAGACCTTTTACGTTTTGAATTAATTCATTTTGGTAAGTAAAGGCAGCAGGAGCAATTTGACTATTCACTACATCACCAATTACACGCGCTTCGATTTGAAGTTTTTTGTAGAAGTTTTCTAACAAAATCTCGTGACGAGCTTCTGATTCACGTTTAGAATAGATGCCTAATCTTTCGAATAATTCTAAAGATTCTTCTGTTACGTATACATCTAATGCTTTTGGCGTAGATTTGATGTTTGACAAGCCTCTAGCTTCTGCTTCAGCAGCCCACTCATCACTATAACCATTACCTTCAAAACGGATAGCTTTAGAATCTTTGATGTATTTACGAACTACGTTCAAGATAGCTAAATCTTTTTTCGTTCCTTTTTTGATTTGTTTATCTACTTCAGCTTTGAATTCGATCAATTGAGCTGCTACGATAGCATTCAAAATTGTCATTGGCAATGCTGAGTTTGCCGAAGAACCTACTGCACGGAATTCAAATTTATTACCTGTGAATGCGAAAGGTGAAGTACGGTTACGGTCAGTAGTATCCAATCTCAATTCAGGGATTTTTGGGATACCGTGCCACAAGTTCGTTTCAGCTTTTACTTTTTTCGCTACGCGTGCTGATTCTACCTCTTCTAATATTTCGTCCAATTGAGAACCTAAGAAGATAGAAATGATAGCAGGAGGAGCTTCGTTAGCACCTAGACGGTGATCATTGGAGTGACTCGCGATAGAAGCACGTAATAAGTCCGCATATTCATAAACTGCTTTGATTGTATTGACAAAGAATGTCAAGAACATCAAGTTGTTTTTAGGCGTTTTTCCTGGAGATAATAAGTTGACACCAGTATTCGTGATTAATGACCAGTTGTTGTGTTTACCTGAACCATTTACACCAGAATAAGGTTTTTCGTGTAATAAAACTTTGAAATTGTGGCGAATTGCCACTTGCTCCATTACATTCATCAACAATTGGTTGTGATCGATAGCCAAGTTGATTTCTTCGTACATAGGCGCACACTCAAATTGAGAAGGAGCAACCTCGTTGTGACGAGTTTTCAATGGAATACCCAATTTTAAAGCTTCATTTTCTAAGTCTACCATGAATGCTAATACGCGCTCAGGGATAGCACCAAAATAATGATCTTCTAATTGTTGACCTTTAGCCGACATGTGTCCGAACAAAGTACGACCAGTCAATTGTAAATCAGGACGCGCGTTGTATAAAGCTAAGTCTACTAAGAAATATTCTTGTTCAATACCTAAAGAGGCATTTACTTTAGTTACTTGTTTGTCGAAATATTGTGCTACATCAGTCGCTGCTTTATCTACCGCTGCTACAGCTTTCAATAAAGGTGCTTTGTAGTCTAATGATTCACCTGTGTAAGAAACGAATACAGTAGGGATACATAAAGTTTTACCAGCGATAGTCTCGTAGATAAAGGCTGGAGATGAAGGATCCCAAGCTGTGTAACCACGCGCTTCGAATGTATTACGTATACCACCGTTAGGGAAAGAAGAAGCATCAGGCTCTTGTTGTACTAATGCATCACCTGTGAATTTTTCAATTGCATTGCCATTATCATCAGGTTCGAAAAAAGCATCATGTTTCTCCGCAGTAGTTCCTGTCAACGGTTGGAACCAGTGCGTGTAGTGAGAAGCACCATTTTCGATAGCCCAAGTTTTCATCGCTTGCGAAATTACATCTGCTAATTCGCGTGAAATTTGAGAACCTTCTTCGATTGCTTTGCTTAATTCTTTAAAAACTGTTTTAGGCAAGTAAGCTTGCATTTTAGCATTCGTGAAAACATTCTTTCCGTAAATGTTAATCGCTCTTTTGGTACTTACTTTTTCTTCTGGTAACGCTATTCTTGAGGCAGCAGCGCTAACGGTTTCAAATCTGAAGTTTGACATCTTATGTTTGTTTGGTTGTTTTTTTGTTGTTTTATGTAAAATATGATGATCAAAAATACATTATGATTTTAGATTTTTATAATTTTTTTTGAAAAATTTTGCAAAAAGCATCTTAAAAGTAAGTTTTTGTAGATATTTATATTGGTTTATCTGTGTTTTTTGTTTAAAATTTGATTTTTTGGCAATAAATTTTGTAAAAATTGTGTTTTTGAGTGCTTACTTACTAAAAATGACTATTTAAAAATTTTATTATGTTAACATAAAAGATGTGTTTTGGTTATAATTGAATAGTTGTGTTTGTGTTGTGATATTTAGGATATGATAATTCCTGACAGTAAAAAAGGTTCAGATTTATAGTCTGAACCTTTTTGATCTAATTTAGAAATTCTAGTAATCTGTTTCTTGCAATCCCCATTCGATACCTTTATCAATAGCTTTAACACCATGTTTTATCCAATCGGCAGCAGGCTTACCTTTTAAGAAGTGATCGAAAAACTGTGCTTGGCGTTTTTGAATGTCTTTACGGTTTTGACGTTGCATCAAATTATGTTCATCTCCATTGTAATTTAACAACCACACTGGTTTTTGTAATCGACGTAACGCTGTAAACATTTCTATGCCTTGATACCACGGCACAGCACCATCATTATCGTTGTGCATAATAGCTACTGGAGTAGTCACTTTATCTAGGAAGAACAATGGTGAGTTTTCAATATACAAATCACGATTTTCCCAAAGTGTAGCACCTAGACGACTTTGCGTCTTTTCGTATTGAAATTGTCTGGACATACCTGTCTGCCAGCGTATACCGCCATAAGCAGATGTCATGTTTACAACAGGAGCACCAGACCATGCAGCAGCATACATATCGGTGCGCGTAATCAAGTGTGCGACTTGGTATCCACCCCAACTTTGTCCTTGTATCGCCATTTTTGACTCCTCCACCCATGGGTTTTGTGCTAAATATCTCATGCCTGAATTCACGTATTCTTCTGCCGCTTTTCCAGGATGACCTGTTTGATAACGAATATCTGGCGAGAAAACCAAATAGCCATTACTTACGAAGTAAGAAATCATTAATCGTGATGGCGTAGGAGCTGGCTCGTGGTAGCTGTATAATCCTTCAGTATGCGTCTCGTAGAAATACGATATAATTGGATATTTTTTATTCGGATCGAAATCTTCAGGTTTGTATAGAATTCCTTCGGCTGCATAACCGTTTGGCGTAGTCCATTGTACCAATTCAGCAGTTCCCCAATTATAGTTTTTCTGTTGAGGATTAATGTCTGTAAGCCTAGTAAGGTTTATAAAGTCTTTCGTTAGATATAAATCAGGATATTCAACATAATTCTCGCGTGAAAGTGCGTATACAGTATTATCTTCGTTAGAAATTAATCTTTTATAAACATTTTTAGATTGAATTATTTCTTTTAAACCATTTTTCTTACCTATATCTAATTTGAAAAAACCATTTTCTTTCGTTTTCTCGTTAAATGAAGTCAATAATAATGATTTCTTAGAATTAATTACGTTTGATGCTTCGCGTGGATTATTGCTTCTGAAAAGTTGCGCACGTAATACAATATTATTTTGACGTCCAAAGTTGTTTGTAATATTAACTTTGTTTTTTCCATCTAAACTAAAATACCATATATCATATCTGTCATTTACATATATACCTTTTCCGTCATCAGACCAACCTCCATAATTATATGAACTTGGTAAGGCTGGCACATCATTTAGCTCATCAGCAAAGGACACCGGAATTCCATCAGATAGTGTAGTTTCTTGTTGGGTTTTAATATCATATACCGACCATATTGATTTGTCCATATCATAAAATGCCACATGTGATGCATTGGGCGATAAATAAGCTTGACCTACATGGTTTGATTTGATTAATCGTCTTGTGCCATTATTCGTAGAAATAAGGTAGATGTCCTGAGGATTACCTAACGACCATTGGGTTGCGATTTTGTTTTCTTTAGACATTTGAGATGTTAATGCCCATTCTTCATTTCCACTGGTGGTAGTAAATAACCGGCTAAGGTTTTCGTCAATTAATGGTATTAACCTATTATTGTTGAAATGGTACACAGCTTCATAGCTTTTTGCACGTTCACGTCCTACATTCACGAGTTGTTGTGTCATTAATGATTCATCTTGCCAATGCCATATATCGACTTTCGCATGTTCGAAATCCACTAATGTCGTATCTTTTACTTTTGGAATTGGAGCTAACCCTAATAGCAATTTTTTACCATCAGCACTAAAATTCAAGTTTCCATCTCCTGAGATGTACCAATTTTTAGGAATACTAGGAGTTTGTTTGTCTAATAGAATACTAGCTGTGTCGATTTGCCAATTATAATGATAGACTTTAAAATCTTTTATTTGCGCTTTCTCGGAAGATTTATCCGCTAAAAAGACTAATCTTTGCGATAAATCATCAAAACTTATGTTTTTGTATGTTCCTTTACCATTACTTATCTTCTTTTCTGATTTCTTTGCTAAATCATAAATATATAAGCCTGCAACTCCCGTAGTATCTTTGTCTGCTCCTTTTTTATTGTAAACTAAATACTTTTCATTGTCATCAAAATAATAATTGTCAGCTTTCCAAATTTGAACAGTGTCTTTGCTTTGAAGATTGTAAATAATAAGAACCGTTTCTTTTTTTGCAGGAGTCTTTTTTGTAGCAACAGATTTTGTTGATGTACTGTCCAAATTAACAATCTTTTTCGCTGTATCTTGTTTGGTTAATACTTCTACTTCTTGTTGATATGCTATAAAAGAAGTTGCCAATCTAGGTGATTTCCAGTTTTTAATAGCGCCAAGATTTAAAGATTCTTTGGTCGTAATATTAAAAACAGAAAGAGAATCTTTTGGCATTTCATCAAGCTTCTTTTTCTTAATTTTAGCTTCGCGGGTTTCTTTGAAAAATGGTTTGATATTACTAATAAAAAATCTTTCATTTTCAGTAATTTTAGAGGAAGTTCCTCTTTCGAGCCTAAAAATGAGATTATTTTGCTGATCCTTTAATTCAGTTATTGCATCACCTTCTTGTGGTGAAACAGTGTAGTAAATAAATTTTCCTGATTTGGAAAAATTTTGTGTGGAAATGTTTTTCCACGAATCAAAAACTGTATGATCAATAGGTGGCTTTTGTTGGGCATATCCATGAAGAGATATAGTGATTAGAAGTGCCGTGTGCAGTGTTTTATTTTTCATTAGGGCAATCATTATTGTTTGTGGAATAAAAGTAGGAATTATAGAATTATCTTTTTGCAACAATTTTGGCACGTTAATTACTATTAGTACGTTATAAAGAAAACTAAATATATAATTATGAAATCTACAACCGTAATCGTAAGTATCATTGCTGCTATAGCAGTCATATCGGCGGCTTTTATTTTGGGTAATGCCTATAAATATAAATTCAAGGTAAATAATACTATCAATGTAACTGGTAATGCAAAGAAGGATTTTGAGTCTGATATTGTAAAGTGGTCAGCTTTATACAGCCGTAAATCAATGAATCTGAGTGAAGCCTCAGAGCAATTGCGTCAAGACCGTGATATGGTTAAAAATTTTCTGATTCAAAAAGGTATTAAAGAAAATGAAATTTTGTTTGATGCAGTAAATATTATACGTGATTTCAGTTACCATACGGATGAGCGTGGTAATAGTTATAATACGTTTACAGGCTATAGTTTGAATCAGACTGTAAGTGTAGAGTCTCGCGATCTCGACAAAGTAGATAATGCATCTCGGGAGATATCGGGATTAATTTCACAAGGGGTGGAGTTAGCATCTAATGCGCCAAATTATTATTATTCCAAACTAGAAGATTTGAAATTAGCACTTATTGCTGAAGCTTCACAAAATGCAAAATCTAGAGCAGAAAATATAGCAAAAGAGTCAGGCAGTAGTTTAGGGACATTATTGAAAGCTGATCTAGGCGTATTTCAAATAACCGGTCAAAATAATAATGAAGATTTTTCGTATGGTGGAGTTTTCAATACGACATCAAGGGCTAAAACAGCGAATATAACCGTAAAAGTGAGTTACGGTCAATAATGAATTAAATTGAATATTAAAAAATTGGTTTGATATTCAGTTTATTACTGTTTAAGTATGGTTTTTAGGTTCTAAATATTTGGATTATTGGTTTCAAGTTTAGATATTTGCACCACGTTCTTAAACAGTACGCCTCCTTAGCTCAGCTGGTAGAGCAACTGACTTGTAATCAGTAGGTCATTGGTTCGATTCCGATAGGAGGCTCAAATGTGAGAATTCACAGGTCTGGAGGGGTTCCAGAGCGGTCAAATGGGACGGACTGTAAATCCGTTGCTTCGGCTTCGAAGGTTCGAATCCTTCTCCCTCCACTCCAAAAAGCCTCTTTAGCTCAGCTGGTAGAGCAACTGACTTGTAATCAGTAGGTCATTGGTTCGATTCCGATAAGAGGCTCTAATCAAAAAACTCCACTTCAAAGAAGTGGAGTTTTTTTTGTTTACGATAATTGCCAGTCATTTATAATCCAATTTTTCATAAATTCTATCGACATTTATTTGAGATTTTTATTAAAGATATGCTTGATGTTATTCGAATAAAAAACAATCTTACATATATTTTGTATTTATTTCTAGATCAAGTGTTCAAAGGTTGGTAGATACGAATTGTGTTAAGTACAAAGGGAAACTTTTTTTAGAAATTCATAAAAAAAGCCTCTGAATTTTCAGAAGCTTTTTCTTAGTGGTGCCAGCTGGATTCGAACCAGCGACACAAGGATTTTCAGTCCTTTGCTCTACCAACTGAGCTATGGCACCTTTCAAGTTTTTGATTATAAACTGTTACTTTCAGTTTTTTTGGTGGTGCCAGCTGGATTCGAACCAGCGACACAAGGATTTTCAGTCCTTTGCTCTACCAACTGAGCTATGGCACCTTAAGTTTTTGATTAGAAACTGTTACTTTCAGTTTTTTTGGTGGTGCCAGCTGGATTCGAACCAGCGACACAAGGATTTTCAGTCCTTTGCTCTACCAACTGAGCTATGGCACCTTTTTCAGCAACAATTTATCTTTTGTTGCGTTGCAAATGTAGCTTCTTTTTTTGAAATCTAAAACATTCCAAGCATTTATTTTTACTTAATTTTCCAATTACTTGATTTTGATTAAGATAAAATTACATGAAATAAACACGGTTATACATGTTTTTAGGGTATCTTTGCACTTTAATAATTTGATATGAGTAAAAAGGGTAGAGTATTGGTCGCGATGAGTGGTGGGGTAGACAGTTCAGTTGCGGCTGTGATGTTGCATGAGCAGGGGTATGAAGTGATTGGTATTACGATGAAAACTTGGGATTATGCAAGTTCAGGAGGTTCATCGAAAGAAACTGGCTGTTGTAGTTTGGATAGTATCAATGATGCGCGTTCGTTGGCTGTGAGCTATGGTTTCCCTCATTATATTCTAGATATACGTAATGAATTTGGTGATTATGTAATTGACAATTTTGTCGATGAGTATATTGCTGGTCGTACGCCAAATCCTTGTGTATTGTGCAATACGCACATCAAATGGGAAGCTTTAATTAAGCGTGCTGATAAGTTGGATTGTGAGTTTATCGCAACAGGTCATTATGCTAATATACGTCAGCATGATAATGGTCGTTATGTGATTTCAAAAGGTTTGGATGAACATAAAGACCAATCTTATGTGCTTTGGGGCGTCTCACAAGAGAATTTGGCAAGAACGCAATTTCCTTTGGGGTCATATCATAAGTCAGAAATTAAGCAAATGGCTTTGGATATGGGGCAACATGAATTAGCAAATAAATCTGAAAGTTACGAAATCTGTTTCGTGCCAAATAATGATTACCGTGATTTCTTGCGTACCAAAAGACCAACATTAGACCAAGAGATTGGTCCGGGTAATTTTATCTTGTCTGACGGTACTGTGGTAGGGCAACATATTGGTTATCCTTATTTTACCATAGGACAACGTAAAGGTTTGGGAATTGCATTAGGGAAACCGATGTTTGTAATTGAAATCTTACCAGAAAGCAATTCAGTAGTTTTGGGTGAAGAGCATGAATTGGAAAAAACACAAGCTTTCGTACGCAATATAAATTTAGTGAAGTACGCTTCAATCGACGAACCGATGGAAGCTGTTACGAAAATCCGTTATAAAGACGCTGGAGCACAATCTATATTGACGCAGCAAGGAGATATCATGCAAGTGGATTTTCCACATGCGGTAAAAGGTATTGCTCCTGGTCAATCAGCTGTGTTTTACGAAGGAAACGACCTTTTGGGTGGTGGATTTTTGATGAAATAAGTAGTTAAAAACTAATATTTACGATAGTTTCACTTTATTGTTAAAAAAGAAAGCAAGCTTTTAAAGCTTGCTTTCTTTTTTAACCTTGCGCTTAGGTGCAGGTTTATTCTGTTGTTTGAAATCGTATTGACGTTCCAAATATTTAATGATTTCTGCGGCAATATCTTTGTTTGTCGCTTTCTCAATTCCTTCTAATCCCGGAGAGGAGTTAACTTCCAAAATCAGCGGTCCACGAGCTGATTGTAGCATGTCAACACCAGCTACTGTCAAGCCCATAGCTTTGGCAGCAGCTACAGCACTTTCGCGCTCTTTGCGTGTTAATTTGATGATTTCTGCAGTCCCACCACGATGTAAGTTTGAGCGAAATTCTCCTTCTTTAGCAGTACGCTTCATCGCACCAACTACTTTTCCATCTACGACAAACGCACGAATATCAGATCCTTTTGATTCTTTGATGTATTCTTGTATCAAGATATTATTTCCCAATCCATAGAAAGCCTCGATCACGGATGAAGCTGCTTTTTTGGTCTCAGCTAATACCACACCAATACCTTGTGTTCCCTCTAATAATTTAATGACAAGCGGAGCACCGCCAACCATATTGATTAAATCGTCAACATCTGATGCTGTGCGCGCAAATCCTGTCGTCGGTAATCCTAATCCTGCTCCTGATAGAATCTGCATACAACGAAGCTTGTCTCGAGAACGAGTAATGGCTTGGCTTGGGTTAGCACTGATGACATCCATCACCTCAAATTGTCGAACAATAGCCGAACCATAAAACGTCACCGATGATCCTATTCTAGGGATTATGGCGTCAATATCATTTATATCTTGTCCTTTATAATGAATGC
Organism: Sphingobacterium composti; assembly: GCF_009829075.1. Lineage (GTDB taxonomy): Bacteria > Bacteroidota > Bacteroidia > Sphingobacteriales > Sphingobacteriaceae > Sphingobacterium > Sphingobacterium composti. Next base: position 61,259 of record NZ_WUQZ01000004.1, read on the forward strand.
TCGGTTTGCCCTGTTGGATGCCTACGTAGCATTTGCTATGGTCCATGACGATACATTCGTGCCCACGTGCTGTTGCTGCTTCTACCAGACGATAAGTCGAATAGATGTTTTTGTTTGTCGATAAGACTGCTATTTTCACAAAATGATTGTTAAAGGTTTTTTATAAAACAAGAAAGTAAATATTTGGTTTTGCTTTATTTAAAGAGAATTGGCTGCTAAATTTTTTTTCGAAACATCAACCAGAAATTTTTTGTTGATGAAATTTCTACCTAATAACATAGGATACGTCATAGATGATCGATCACGAAGTGATAATTTAATATCATACAACTGATCAAACATTCTGATTTTAGTCACAAAGATGTGTCTCGTTTCGGTTTGTCCAAAGGAACTTTTTACCACTCTCTCACGATGTATCGGGAAAGTAATGGTGAGGATTTCGTCTTCTTCAAGATGTGGACGAATATGGCAGGTAATGAAACGCTGGTCATTCTTTTCCGTTATTTCAAAATCCTCACAATGTAAGACTGAAGTGTCTGCCCCTGTGTCGATTTTAGCTTCAATATTGTACATCCCGAGTTCAGGAAGATCAATAATTTCTATTCGACCAATGATGAGCTTATCCTTCACAAGTATTATTCGTATATAAATGTACCATAAGGTGACTTAACTGTCACTTGCTTTTTGTCGCTTGCTTCTACACGACCAACAATTTGTGCAGGAATACCGAATGATTCTGAAATCGCAATAATATCTTGCGCTATTTCCTCCGAAACATATAATTCCATACGATGTCCCATATTGAACACTTTGTACATTTCTTGCCAATCTGTATTCGATTCTTTTTGAATTAATTCAAAAAGTGGGGGAATAGGAAACAAGTTGTCTTTGATAACATGAACCTTATCTACAAAGTGAAGCACTTTTGTTTGCGCGCCACCTGAACAGTGAACCATACCATCAATTTGTGAGCGGTATTTGTCCAAAATTTGTTTAATTACAGGTGCGTAAGTACGTGTAGGTGATAATACCAATTTACCCGCAGTAACTTCTTCGCCAGTTTCTGTTGTAATTTTATCTGTCAACGCTTTGCCACCAGCAAATACTAAGTCGTAAGGAACTGCTGGGTCAAAACTTTCAGGATATTTCTCGGCTATATATTTACTGAATACATCGTGACGAGCCGAAGTCAAACCATTCGAACCCATACCGCCGTTGTATTCTTTCTCGTAAGTAGCTTTTCCGTAAGAAGCCAAGCCAACGATTACATTTCCAGGTTTGATGTTGTGGTTAGAGATTACGTCTTCACGCTTCATACGACACGTTACTGTACTATCCACAATAATTGTACGTACCAAATCACCCACATCAGCCGTTTCACCACCAGTCGAGTAGATCCCAACGCCCATTTCGCGCAATTCGGCTAGAATTTCTTCCGTTCCGTTGATGATTTCAGCTATAACTTCACCCGGAATATTGTTTTTATTACGTCCGATAGTAGACGACAAAATAATATTGTCAATAGCACCCACACACAATAAATCATCTAAATTCATGATGATGGCGTCTTGCGCTATACCTTTCCATACAGAGATATCACCCGTTTCTTTCCAATATACATATGCTAAGGACGATTTAGTACCTGCACCATCTGCATGCATGATATTGCACCATTGCTCATCACCGCCTAGTATATCAGGGATGATTTTGCAAAAAGCCTGTGGGTATAAACCTTTGTCGATATTTTTGATAGCATTGTGTACATCCTCTTTCCCAGCGGACACACCTCTTTGGTTGTATTTTAAGTCTGACATCTTGCCACAAAGATAATCAAAGGACTTTAGTATAACTAAATTTTTTACAAACACTCAATGGTAGTTTTCCACGCCTAAAATTTGATAATTCCCCAATGATGCAAGAGTTTATCTAAAGAGAATTGTGCGTTGGCAGGACTCGTACTTGGTAAAGTGGTATATTTGATGTTTTGTTGTTTATCGAAATACTTGTCATATAGCTTTTGAGCTTTTTGACCGTTAAAAATTACTTTGGTAATAGATGGGCTTGCAACTAAAAGTTGGTTTATGGAATTCGGAATAACTTCTGTTATGGCGGTGTCCATACTTCCCGGGCGAATCGCGGATGCACACACGTCCCAAAGTGCAATTTGTTGTTGGTGTAGTAAGTTTATTCTTTCTGCATAATCTGTTGTAAACTCCTTGCTAAAAAGTGCAAATAGAACTTTCCAAAATCTATTTTGTGGATGCGCATAATATTGGTCTTTTGCAATTGATAAATCTCCGGGTAAAGAGCCTAAAATTAGGATTCTAGGTTTTGAAGGAATGATAGGAGCAAAGGACTCTTTGAGCATTTTATATGTATATTATTACAACAACCCCTGCTTTTCTTCCATTTCAAATACAGAATCAATTTGCCATTTCAAAGGGTCTTTAGAAGCAGCTACGGCTAATTTATCGCAACGTTCGTTCAAAGGATGACCAGCATGTCCCTTTACCCAAACTAATTTTACATCGTGCAATTTATAAGATTGCATAAGGCGAAGCCATAGGTCTTTGTTTTTCTTGCCCGCGAAACCCTTTTGCATCCATCCATATACCCATTTTTTGTCGATAGCATCGATAAAATATTTAGAATCGGAGTAGATAGTGACTTTTTGCTTAATATTCTTCAGTGCTTCCAAACCGACGATAACCGCCATCAGTTCCATACGATTGTTCGTTGTTTTACGATATCCACCCGAAAATTCTTTTTCAATTAGTTTACCCTGAAAATCTGGATTTGAACCTGTGTAGATTGTGCGTAATATAGTTCCATATCCGCCAGGACCAGGGTTTCCTCTTGAAGCACCGTCTGTATATAATTCAATCATTATCTACAAAAATACAATTTTAATAATGGAATGGAGTTTAAGAATATAAGTCTTGATTATTTTTAATACGGTATTCCGAATTTCCTTTTAAGCGGTCTAAAAATCATCGACGTAAATACCACAATCAATAATCCGATTATACATCCCACAGCCACAGAGCCGAATCTGTAAATAGGTGCTTCTACTAAGGAAGCTTCATGAGGTTGTACCATAATTATAAGTAAAGCAACTAAGGCTACACGAGCCATATTCATTACATTGAATAATCGACAAACCACTATCGTGATGAAAATGCCTAATAGAATAGAATATACTGATGGTGTCAAAAATATAAGCAATACCATAGCTACAGCTGAGCCTATAAAATTTGACTTAAATCGCTCAATAGAAAGTCGCCTAGTGTCTTTTTCTTCAGGTGAAATAACTAGAATTATAGATAGTAAAGTCCAGAAAAGTTCAAAATCTGGGTATGCTATATACAATTGGTACCCAATCATAAAGCCTATACAACATCTGATAATGTAAATAAGCAATGGTGAGGAAACAATTCTTTTTAGCAGTTTGTCAAACATTCAAGTTTAGGATTTGTGACGCAAAATTACGTATTGTATTATGTTTTATACAATCTAATTTGAGTTTTCGTTTTTTGATGTCAGTTAACGATAATTTTGATTAGATTTGAGTCAATTGTTACATCTTAATTATGATCCGATATTCTTTTATATTCCTTTTGGGAATTATCATTTTCTCTTCTTGTAATTTATTTAAATCACAGCGTAGTGAAGTGAAAAAACTCACTACCTTAACCTACAACATCCATCATGGCGTGCCTGAAAATTCGACAGTAGTTAATCTAAATAATATAGCCGAAGTAATTAGGAAGAGTGGGGCAGAACTAGTAGCTCTACAAGAAGTTGACGTTAATGTACCAAGGTCAGGAAAGGTTAATCAAGCAGCAGAACTCGCTAAGTTGTTGAATATGCATTATTATTTTTCCAAATCTATTGACTTTAATGGAGGTGAGTATGGGGTAGCTATTTTGAGTAAATATCCATTGTCTAATATGCGAAATGAATTGCTACCAATGCCTATTTCTGGTGAACAACGTAGTGTTGCGATTGCCACTGTAAATTTGCCGGATAATGTTTTACTTGAATTTGCTTCGACGCATTTGGATTTAAATGTACCTAACAGAACTGCACAAGTAGAAAGATTGAATGAGATAAGTAAAAAAGATGGTAAACCCTTTTTTGTTGCAGGCGATTACAATGCGACGCCTACATCTTCTGAAATGGTAAAACTAAAAGAGGAATTTACACTTTCATGCTTAGGCGATTGTCCTTTAACCTTTCCAGTTAAAAATCCAAATAGAGCAATTGATTATATTGCGTATAATCGTGTGGCAGCCAAACAGTTTTCGCTAGTTTCTGCATATGCAATGGAAGGGGAGTTTGCTTCCGATCATTTGCCTCTAGTGGCGATCTTTAATTATAAATAGACATAAAAAGAAAATCCCTTAAAATTTAATTTTAAGGGATTTTCATAGTTTTATTCTTTACTCGTAATCGTAACTTTTCCTTCTTTACCAGGTGATCCCGAATAGATTTGACCCTGTGGTACACCACGTAGTCCTGGGGCTGAAGAACGTATTTGATCATATATATTTCTTAAATCAGAAGTTGGGGTAACTCTCAATCCACCTGGCGTTACATCTGTGTGCAAATATTTTTTTGCTTTTTTATCCTCCTTTTGGGGTGTTATACCACTTGGATCGTAAACAAGATTAATATTACCTGCATCGCCATTGGGATAAGTACGTGTTCCATTCATCGCATCTTGTCCCCTTGCAACGATGTACAAAGACCCTAGTTTTTGAAAATTGATATCAATATCAAAATTAGAAGCATTGTTTTTACCAGCCATTCCACTTATAAATACTCTTTCACCAATCTCCGCGTAACCGACCACAATTTTTACCTCTTTTTTGCCGTAAAATTGTAATGATGAACGGTCTTTCATTATTAAGGTATCAATGTATAAAACAGCACTTGAATCTTTAGTGCGTTCTGCAAAGACTTTCTTTTCTTTCTTATTTAAGACCAATTTACTAATCTTAATTTCTTCTGTCTGTGCTTGAATATTTCCAACGAAAATTAATAGCGACAATACAGCTGTTATAATTTTTGAGAAATTCATAAAACTCATTTTTAATTTAAATACTCTATGATGAGTTTGGCTGTACGAGCAGAGGCTCCCGGATTGCCTAGCTTCTCCGCCAACACATCGTAATTTTCTAAAATACTAGCACGATGCTCGGATTCCATTAAGATTTTTCCAATCTCATCTTTGATGTCCGAAGTCGTGCAATCCTCTTGTATCAACTCAATAACAGACAAGTAATTGTTGATAAGGTTTACTAAAGAAATGAATTTAACTTTTATTAACTTACGTGCTATCCACACCGAAATAGGGTTGGCTTTGTAGACTACAACCTGTGGTACACGCAATATTCCTGTTTCCAAAGTCGCAGTTCCGCTTGTTACAACGGCTGCCTCAGCATTTTTCAATAAGTCGTAAGTTTGGTCAAAAACTATAGGAATTTCCAAATCTCCGATGTATTGCTGATAATAGGATTTCTCAAAGTTTGGAGCACCTGCAATGACCAATTGATGTTTTGGAAATGAGAATGAAAGCTCAACCATCTCTGGCAGTATCTCATCAATTTCCATTTTGCGACTACCTGGTAACAGTGCGATAATGGGTGCGTCTGACAGATTATTGTCTTTTCGGAAATTAGGATTGAATTCATAAGCAGATATAGCATCGAGTAGGGGATTCCCAACGTAATCTACTTTCATCCCAAATCGTTTATAAAAATCAACTTCAAAAGGTAGGATGCAGAACATATGGTCGACCACTTTTTTGATTTTGTGCACACGTCCTTGATTCCATGCCCATATTTTTGGTGAAATATAATAGCATACCTTGATACCTTGCTTCTTCGCGAATGAAGCAATCTTCATATTAAATCCAGGAAAATCAATTAGTATGACAGTATCAGGCCTGTACTTCAGAATATCTGATTTTACGTCTTTGAGATTTCTCGAAATGGTCTTCAGATTTTTTAATACCTCAACAAAGCCCATAAAAGCCATTTGTGAAGTATGGATTAATGGAACTTGACTTGCTGCTTCTTGCATTTGATTGCCACCAACAATTTTGAAATCAGCTTGTGAATCTTCTGTTTTTAAAGCTTTAATCAAATTTGCGCCATGTAAATCCCCCGATGTTTCTCCAGCTATAATGTAATATTTCATGTAATTTTCCTTTTGAATCCTTAAAGATAAGTATTCTTTTAGGATGGATGCAGATTTGAGCTGGATTCCATAAGTCCTACTAAGAAAAATTACATTAAATCAAAAAAGGTCATTATTTCGTTAATAATGACCTTTTATAATGTGTTTAATCTCTATTAAATACCTAATTCGATTTGGAACATGCCACCCCAACTATTTTTATTGTTACTGTTGTTATACATGCCGTCTTTTACGGTATAGGTACCGTTCAATTGAAATTTCAAACGGTGGGCTTTTAAGTATTTTGTTAAACCTAATTCCAAAACTTCCGTTTGACGTTCGAAATCAGCAATTTGTTGATGCGGTTTCAGATACGTATAACGAGCTGCTACTTCATATCCTTTGTTCAATAGATAAGAAGTTTGCTGATTCACACCCCATCCTTTGTAAGCATAAGTTTCTTCCGTCGGGTCTTCTTCTAATACATTAAGTGGATTATCGACATCACGACGCATATATTCGACTTGATACGCGAAGCCTTGATATTTAAAAATTGCATCCGCAAAACCTGTCTTTAGGGTAAATGGATTGGCTACATATTTACCTAGCTGTCCACCCTCACGAATAGTACGGTCATTATAACTATAACCACCGCCGATAGACAATTTAGGTGTTTCCTCTCTTTCTAAGTCACCTTCTGAATAGTCACCACCATTTTCAAATTCTCCTAATGGCAAAAATTCTAAACGTCCAGTATATGCCAAACCATCATCTGTCGAAAGAGCTGGACGACCTTCACCAGTTGAGATAGCTGCTTTTGCATTGAAAGGCATATTGCCAATCTTATTACTCAAGTGAAAAGTGACACCAAAGTCACGGTCTATCGCAAAATTGCCATTTACCAACGAACGATCTGTAAATTGTAATTGTCCTGAAGAATTGACGCGTTGGCGGTTTCCAGGAAGTTTATTTTGACCAAAAGAAATATAGAAATCATCCGAAAAATTGTAGAATAAAACCGCATCACGTACAATATTAGCGATACCTGTATCATCAACATCTTGGTCTCCACGTGTGAAGGCTAATTGAACCGAATAGGAAATCTTTGGAGTGTAAATATAACCATCCATACGCATCCGCAAACGGCGAATACGAGCATCAAACTTACCATTATCCTCACCATCTAGTACATTGCTGAATCCTACACGATTTTGCATACGAAACCGGAAGTTGGTATAGAATAATGAATCAGGAGAGGTATATTGTATGCCTTTGAAATTTAAAATGGTCGCACGGTCATCTCTTTCTTGAGCAATAGCATTATTCATATGGCTAAGAGTAAAAATTGCTGCGGCAGCACCTAAAAAAAATACTTTTCTTAAAGTTGTCATTCCTAAAGTTAAGTTTATATAATTTGTTTTATGTTAACTAATAACCTTTTAATTAGTTTGCTAACATTAAATTAACACAAATATATACTTACATTCTGGAAAAAGATGGGAAATGCCACAATCTAACAGTTATATAACTTCAACTTAACATTAAGTTAACAATAAGCTGGTTTTAGTTTAGTCAGAAGATGATTTATTACAAAATTACTAGTTAAGCTCTTGCTCGGCTTCTCTGGCATCTATTTGATGTTGTTTGTAATTTTCAATTGCATTTTTACTCGCTTTTTGAGAAACGTATAATGCAACAATTGCAATTACAGTAACTACACTTATACCCCAAGCATATTTACGTTTATCTTGTTTCACTAACCAATACATCACATATATATAAGGGATAGCAAAAATAATATAGAAGATAATACTTGGACCTACCATGATTGTTTGTTTTAATGTTCTGCAAAATTAAGGTATTTACCATCATAAACAAAATGACTTATCCATCAGTTTGTTGTTAACAATATCACCCAAATCAGCAAAACGTAGTTTATTTATATAAATAATTTTAAACATTTCAATGTTTTTAGTGTCTTATTGATAGTTTAATGATAGAGGGTGTTTTGATATATATTATTTTGAAAAAAAAGTCTAATTCTATTACATAAACAAAAAAATAAATTAATACTTTTGCGGAGTCAGATTTAAGAAAGAAAACATATTACTCGATGTATTGTAATAAAGTAAATATTAGTATCAACAGACAAGTTTTCAATAAGCTTGTGCAGATGAGCTATGCTTTATGCAATAGATTGAATTGTCCAATTCTGCGATTTCGACGACCTATTCTGCCTCGAGCTTGATTTCGGAGGCAGAGCACTTTAGCTTCAATAGAATTCGTGTAGCTCTACGAATTTGACAATCCTTAGTTATTTATTTTGCACGAAAGTGCGTTAATTATTAGGTCGACATCTTAAGATGACAATTTCAGATTTTTTAATTATTCCTGCGACAGCTGATCATGTAATCTACGCTGATGCTATTTGTAACGAAATGTTTGAGTCTGCAAAAGCTCGTGGAACGGGTATTGCAAGACGTAAGCCAGAGTATGTAGCCAAAAAGATGGAGGAGGGGAAGGCGGTTATAGCGTTACATAAGGATGGACGTTGGGCAGGCTTTTGCTATATCGAAACATGGTCTCACGGGGATTATGTGGCTAACTCTGGTCTTATTGTGAGCCCGGAATTCCGTAAGGTAGGTTTGGCGAAAGCAATTAAAAAACGCGTATTCGAACTTTCACACGAGAAATATCCTAAAGCGAAGATTTTTGGCTTGACCACTGGTTTGGCTGTGATGAAAATTAATTCGGAATTAGGATATGAGCCTGTGACGTATTCGGAGTTGACTCAGGACGAGGAGTTTTGGGCGGGTTGTAAAAGCTGTATCAACTACGATATTCTGGTAAGTAAAGACCGCAAAAACTGTATGTGTACAGCGATGCTTTGGGACCCAGAGGAGAAAGCGAAAGAGTTGCAAGAGCGATTGAAACGTAGAGCAGAAGCGAAAGAACGTTTGGAAAGAATTTCGAAAAAACAATCTCTTTTGAAGCGTATAGAGGCAAAACTGTGGCGTTCAACAAAGAAATTTGTTGCTACGGTTTTTCCGACGCGTGCTGAAACAGCATAAAAAGATTAATTAGTACATTTGTAATACATTAGAAATAAGGACACTTCCTATAAATATTTATATAAAGAATGAAAAAAGTAGTTTTAGCATTTAGTGGTGGTTTAGATACATCGTTTTGTTGTATTTATTTGACTAAAGATTTGGGCTTGGAAGTACACTCTGTAGTCGTAAATACAGGTGGATTTTCTGTTGAGGAATTAAAAAATATCGAAGCTCGTGCATATGAGTTGGGCGTGAAATCACATACCACAATCGACGACACTGAAAACTACTACCGCGAAACTATTAAATATTTGATTTTTGGTAATGTGTTGAAGAATGCAACTTACCCATTATCAGTTTCCGCAGAACGTGTGTGTCAAGCAACAGCTATCGCGAATTATGCAAAGAAAATCGGCGCAGAATCCGTAGCGCATGGCTCTACAGGTGCGGGTAATGACCAAGTTCGTTTTGATATGATCTTCAATACCTTGATTCCAGGTGTTGAAATCATTACGCCAATTCGTGATTTGAAATTATCTCGTGAGGCTGAAATTGAATATTTAGGTAAGCATGGTTTCCCATATAGCGCTGAAAAAGCTAAATACTCAATTAACAAAGGGCTTTGGGGTACTTCAGTTGGTGGTGCAGAGACTTTGACTTCAAACCAATACTTACCAGAATCAGCTTGGCCAACAGCTACTACTTCTACAGAACCACAAACGGTTACAATAGATTTTGAAAAAGGTGAGCCTGTAGCATTGAATGGTGAGAAAATCGGTGCAGTAAAAGTTATCCAACAATTACAAGATTTAGCACAGCCTTACGGCATTGGTCGTGATATTCACGTAGGTGACACCATTATCGGTATCAAAGGTCGTGTAGGTTTTGAAGCTGCTGGTCCGATTATTTTGGTAAAAGCACACCATACGTTAGAGAAACATACGTTAACAAAATGGCAATTGGCGTGGAAAGATCAAATCGCTGCATTCTATGGAAACTGGATGCACGAAGGTCAGATGCACGATCCTGTAATGCGTGACATCGAAGCATTTTTATCTTCAGCACAAGAGACTGTTACAGGTCGCGTGATTGTGGAATTGCACCCATACCGTTTCGTAATTGTAGGTATTGAGTCAGCGCACGATTTGATGAATAATAAATTTGGTAGCTATGGTGAGATGAACGAAGGTTACACTGGAGATGATGTAAAAGGATTCTCAAAGATCTTCGGAAACCAAACTATCATTTGGCATAAAGTAAATAGCAAAGGCTAATGATTGTCCTTGGTACATTAGATAATTTACATGATTTAGTGGGCCTATTCGATCAATATAGAATCTTTTATAAGAAAGATTCTGATCTTGAAGGAGCTGCAAATTTTTTATCTGATCGTATCCTGAACAAAGAGTCTGTTATTTATATCTATTATGATAATAATATTGCGGTAGGGTTTACACAACTTTACCCTAAATATTCTTCAGCACGAATGGTACGAAACTGGATTTTGAATGATCTATTCGTCCTGAAAGAATATAGAAAAACTGGGATAGCCACTCAGTTGATCAATAAAGCTATTGAATTTGCAAAATCCAATGATGCAAATTTTGTACAGTTAGAAACCCAAGTTGATAATCTTGTAGCGCAAGAGCTCTATCAACATCTAGGCTTTGAATTGCAGGGACCTGATGCAGAATTCCTGCTTTATAAAAAGTTTATATAAACCTTAACTTTCAATATGAGCAAAATAAGAGTAGGAATAATCGGTTCGGCAGGATATACAGGTGGTGAATTATTACGTATTTTGATATTTCATCCCGAAGTAGAAATTGTGTTTGCAAACTCTGCTTCCAATGCTGGCAATAAATTATACGCTGTACACAACGATTTATTCGGTGATACAGAATTAGAATTTTCTTCGGATTTCCATTCTGATATTGATGTGTTGTTTTTGTGTGTCGGTCATGGAGATGCCCGCAAGTTTTTGGATGCTAATTCTATTGACAGTTCTGTTAAGATTATTGACTTGTCACAAGATTATAGATTACGCGCAAATACTACTTATCAAGGTCAAAATTTTGTCTATGGTTTACCAGAATTGAATCGTGAAGCGATTAAATCAGCTCAGTATATTGCTAATCCAGGCTGTTTTGCGACGAATATCCAACTGGCTCTATTGCCTTTGGCTTCAAAAGGTCTTTTGCCTGCGCAGATTCATATTAATGCAACTACAGGTTCAACCGGAGCTGGTCAAAAACCAACAGCGACTTCGCATTTTTCTTGGCGTAATAATAACTTGTCTGCTTACAAGTCTTTCGAGCACCAACATTTGCAAGAGATTTCTGAATCTTTGGACCAATTGCAAGCAGGATTTTTGCCTACTTCGGAGAAGTCCTTGTTAGAAAGAGCTGCGGAGAAAATCAATTTTGTACCACAACGTGGTGATTTCACACGCGGTATTTTCTCTTCTATTTATGTGGATTCGGATTTGACAGAAGAAGAAGCTTTTGAATTGTATAATTCGTATTATGCTTCACATCCATTTACCTCAATTTCAAAAGCAAATATTGATTTGAAACAAGTCGTGAATACCAATAAATCAATTATTCATTTAGAAAAACATGGGAATAAATTGTTGATTCTAAATGCCACAGATAATTTATTAAAAGGCGCTTCAGGTCAAGCAGTTCAGAATATGAATTTGATGTTTGGCTTAGATGAACGAACAGGTCTAAATTTAAAATCTGTAGGATTTTAATCCATAAAAGATTTATATTTTTGTAAAGCCATCGTATCCCGATGGCTTTATTTATTTCTATGGCTTTCGACAGTATTAATTTTTCTAAAATAAATTTCAAGAACGAAATATTGGCGGGATTAACGGTTTCAATGACGATGATTCCTGAATCCTTATCTTTTGCAATCGTAGCTGGTTTGACACCATTGATGGGTTTGTATGCCGCTTTTTTGATGGGGATTGTGACAGCAATATTGGGTGGAAGACCTAGGTTAGTTTCTGGCGGAGCTGGTGCTACGATAGTTGTCTTAATGGCATTAATTGTTTCACATGGTGTGGAATATCTGTTAGCAACTGTAATATTGGCTGGAATAATTCAGATACTCGTGGGAGTATTTAAGTTGGGGAAATTTGTACGTCTCATACCTCAACCTGTGATGTACGGATTTCTGAATGGATTAGCTATTATTATATTCATGGCTCAAGTGGAGCAATTTAAGGTCGTAGAGAATGGTATTTCAACTTGGATGTCAGGAGCTAGTTTATATGTAATGGGAGGATTGACTTTATTAACGATTTTTATAGTCTTAGGTTTTCCTAAATTAACGAAAGCAATTCCTGCCTCGTTGGTTGCTATTATAATAACTACTTCCTTGGTTTTCTTTTTAGATATTGATACCAAGAAAGTTTTAGATATTGCCTCAGTAAGTGGCTCTTTACCAAGTTTTCATATTCCATTTGTTCCTTTTGATTTGGAAACATTGAAAGTTATATTTCCCTATGCATTGATAATGGCTGGTGTAGGACTTGTGGAATCATTATTGACACTGACGATGGTCGATGAAATAACGAATACGAAAGGTAACTCAAACAGAGAATCAATAGCGCAAGGAACTGCTAATATCGTAAATGGATTTTTTGGTGGAATGGGAGGCTGTGCAATGGTGGCACAGACACTCGTAAATTTGGATGCAGGAGCTCGTACACGAATAGCTGCTGTTGTAGGAGCATTGGGAATCTTGGCTGTAATACTTATCGGAGGACCTGTTATTGAGCAGATTCCGATGGCAGCATTAGTAGGGGTGATGATGATGGTATCAATTGGAACTTTCCAATGGGTGTCGTTGAAAGTATATAATAAGATGCCTAAATCTGATGTTTTCGTAGGAATTATAGTAGCCGCTATCACCGTAATTTTACATAATTTGGCCTTTGCGGTTTTGGTAGGTGTTATTATTTCTGCTTTGGTGTTTGCTTGGGATAATGCAAAACGCATTCGTGCACGTAAAAGTGAAGACGAATTTGGAAATAAGATATATGAGATTTATGGACCTTTATTTTTCGGATCAGTAACTCATTTTTTGGAAAAATTCGATATGCAGGAAGATCCAGATACTGTTATTGTTGATTTTAAAGAATCAAGGGTAGTCGATATGTCAGCAATTGAAGCATTAAATAAGTTGACAGAGAAGTATGCCAAATTAAACAAAAAAGTAGTACTAAGGCATCTTAGCAAAGACAGTATTCGTCTTTTGGAGAATGCTCATGGTATCATAGAAGTAAATATTGAAGAAGATCCTACTTACAAGGTGATGCCTTAACTATACACTTTAGGTTTTTCTAATAAATCAGTTACATATCCCAAAATTTCTATCTCGCTGTCTCCATCCTCTAGCATAGAAAATGTAAGATAGGCAGCGTAAATTTCTGCACTGAACACAATATGCTTGTCGCTTATGATTTCATCCACGACATGTTCGTACACATGTATACCTATATGCGTGAGCTCATTGTGAAGGTTCGTAGAAATGGTATTGTGAGATTCTCCGGAAGCAAATCCTACAATAATATGTAATATTAAAGTGTCGTAAATTTTAGTGTCCGAAAAATGGGGTAGATATTCATCATAATTAAAACGCTTCTTTGCACTATTGACAATTTTGTCCCAAATCAAAAATTCTGTTTTTGTTTGCATAGTAGTAACGTGTTTATAAGTGGTTATAGTAAATATACACAAAGATTTTTAATTTTTTAAAAACATTTTTCTAGAATGTGCTTGCAAGTCAATTCATTGCAGCTAAAATTTGAGTGTTCATATTGATTTTCTTACATTCGAATAGAGGAATGAAATTATGGAAATAAACTTATCAGGGAAACGTGCTTTGGTCGGAGGAAGTACTTCAGGAATAGGAAAAGCTATTGCCCAACAATTAGCTAAATGTGGTGCTCAAGTTACATTAGTAGCAAGAAATGAAGATAAATTAAAGGAGACATTGGCATCTATGGATGTTTCTCAAGGTCAGCTGCATCAATATCTTATTGTTGATTATTTAGATTTTGATGATTATAAATCAAAAATTGAAAAGTATCTCGAAAACACTGAGGTTGATATTTTAGTCAATAATACGCAAGGTCCTAATCCAGGAACAATTGCCCAAAAATCTATGAATGACTATCAACAAGCTTTTGATTTATTATTTCAAAATGCTGTATATACAACTAATCTAGTAATTCCAAAAATGCAGGCTAATGGTTTTGGGCGAATTATAAACGTGTCATCAATGACCGTAAAAGAACCTCAAGACAATTTGGTGCTATCCAATACAATGCGAACAGCATTGGTCTCCTGGTCTAAATCATTATCAAATTTAGTTGCGAAAGACAGTATTACTGTGAATTCGGTGATGACAGGTTATTTTGATACGGAAAGATTGTTGTCGCTTATGGAAAATCAAGCTAAGAATGAAGGTGTCAGTTTTGAAGAAATTAAAGCTAAGCGTATAGCTTCTATACCTTCGGGAAGATTAGGAGAACCGAAAGAATATGGTTATCTAGTAGCTTTTTTAGCTTCCGAATATGCTGCTTATTTAACTGGAGCTTCTATACCTCTTGACGGTGGAATTGCTAAAAGTTTGTTTTAGATTATTGTAACTATGCTTATATTGGGGATATTAATCTTCTTAAAATCTAACCAAAATTAAGACCTTTACCATTATGAAAAACTACATGAATAAGATTCGAATTTTATTAACGTTCTGTTATGTGATTGGTGGCTTTTATGCCTTTTCACAAAAAAAAGAAGCATCATTTATCGCTGCGACATATAATATTCGCTATGATGCGCCTGCAGACAAGGCGACTGGGAATTCTTGGGATACACGTAAGGAGGCATTGACTTCCCTAATAAAGACTCATGGCTTCGATATTTTTGGTACACAAGAAGGCATGTTTAAACAAATGATTGATCTAAAGAATTTCCTGACTGAATTTGATTATTTGAGTTATCCTTACGGAGGCAGAAATGATAATCATCAAGGTGGTATTGTATATAAAAGATCTATATTTCAACCTTTAGATGCAGGAGTTTTTTGGTTAAGTGAAACACCAAATGTACCAAGTATTGGGTGGGATGCCTCAGACCGTAGGATTTGTCATTGGGCAAAGTTTAGGCATACACCTTCAGGTAAAATTTTCTTCTTCTTTAATGCACACTTTTATTGGCGCAATGAAACGGCGAGAAATAATAGCGGAGAGTTAGTAAAACAAAAAGTACAAGAAATAGCAGGTGATTATCCTGTTATCTGTGTTGGTGATTTTAACTCTACAGAACATACAACACAAATATCGGCGATTAAAACACTATTGAATGATTCATATGATATTTCTACAAATGGGCGTAAAGGTGTTGTAAATACAAATCTTGGTGGAGGAAATTTTCAAACTCCAGCAGTAAATAGAATTGATTTTATCTTTTTGTCTAAAGGTATACAAGTTAAGGATTATACAGTGTATTCAGATCAATACGCTGATGGAAGATATCCTTCAGATCATTTGCCTGTATCATGTTTTGTGAGTTTTTAGAATTGTTATTTCTGAAATAAATAAGGCTCGCATTTGCGAGCCTTATTTATTTAGTTTCTATAGCCTGGATTTTGCTGTTGATCAATTACAGGATTTGCATTAATCTCTGCAAGAGGTATAGGAAGTATAGTTTTAAAGTGTGACCTATCGATAGTAGCACCGCGGTGAGTTGTTATAATACCACCTAGCGCATCATCGAAAGAAACAGTTTTGTTGAGACGCATCATGTCAAAAAATCTATGACCTTCTCCCACTAGTTCCTTAGATCTTTCATTGCTAATCATGTCTAGTGTTACCGTAGCGTCTGTGGCTGCAGGAAGGTTTGGTGACCTTTTACGGATCAGGTTTAGATAATTTGCAGCTTTCGCTTTATCAGGAGTCGAAAGTCTTAAAGCAGCTTCTGCAGCGATTAGATATACCTCAGATAGACGTATTACTTTAATGTTTACAGCGGTTGCATTACCTTTGCCATCACCAGCAAGCGTGGTACTTCCTGAATATTTGTATAAAGCGCCAAGTCTTCCAAGTTCATCATTAATCATGATGCCTTTACGCACATCATCAGCATCTTCATTTAATAAATTGATGAAATTTGTACTAGCCGTAAAATAGCCAAGTGCAGAAGTGGTGCCATGAGATTTATTTCTGTAATAAATACCTAAAGAAGTCGTACCTAAATCACCTTCACTTGGTAACATCGCTAGTTCAAAAATCGATTCAGTTCCGTATTGTGCTCCCCATGAGCTAATCCAGTTTGCATTTGAATACAATGTGTATGCATTCGAAGAAATAATAGATTCAGCGGCTGATAGCGCATTTGAAAAGTTTTCTTGATAAAGATATACTCTTGCTTGTAATGCTTTATTACCGTAGTGATTAATGAAGCCATTTGTTTTAGTTTTCGGTAACAAATCTTCAGAAGCTTTCAGATCGGCTAAAATTTGTGTGTAAACCTCCTCAACTGTATTACGACCTAATTGTTCATCAGCGCCCAATAAAGTTGTCGTTATTGGTACACCCAAAGAAGCTTTATTTTCATTGTAAGGCTTTCCATATAACCTGACTAAATCAAAATAAATTAACGCTCTTAATGTTAAAGCTTGACCAATATAAGTGTCAAAATTTTCGTTCGAGCCATTTTCTTTTAATACATCGATCTGATTCAATAGATTGTTAATCTGTGCTAATGTATGGTATCCTTGAGTCCAAATGCCCGAATAATTGTTAGAAGATTCGCTGTGATTAAAAGTGTATAAATAGTCATATCCTCGACCTTGTGATACAATAGTGAAGTCTCCACCTTTCGTATCAGCATACAGAGGGAAATTACGTCCATAGTAATTTGAATTGGACAATTTACTCATGATACCTCTCATCATGATTTGTGCGTCAGCAGCTGTCTTTATGGATACAGATGCATCCGCCGATTCCGTTGGTTTGACGTCTAGAAAATCACTACACGAGCTGAAAGTCAGGGTAGCAAAAAGACAAGACGCTATAAATATATTTTTCATATAAACAATTTCTTAGATTAAAAACTAAAATCAATTCCAAAAGTGTACGTTTTAGCAATTGGCGTCTGCCAGCCTCGTGTACTGTATTGATCTACTTCAGGATCAGCAATTTTGTATTTGCTGAATGTCAATAAGTTTGTCCCGTTAAAGAATAATCTTGCATTACTTATTTTAACATTATTAAGTACTGAAGCTGGAATAGTATATGCAAAAATTACATTCTTAAGTCTTAGGAAACTTGCATCATATAAATGTCTACTACTTACTTGGTTTACATCCTCTAAATCTCGTCCTGTAATAACTGGATAAGAACCAGACATTGTTTCTGGATTCCACGTATTGTCTACAAAATCTTGAGAGTGCATACGTTCCCAGTAATATCCATCATCCGCTACGTCTTTATTTGCTCCGTCGTATAAATCACCTCCAATTTTGTAATTGAAATTTAGACCTAGTGAAAAGTTTTTGTAATCAACATTAGAGTTTATACCACCATAAAACTTAGGAATAGCATTACCAATGACTACACGTTGAGCTTTAGTATATGTGTATGTAGCACCGCGACCGTTGTATTCGAAATCTCCATTGGCATTGTTCGGATCATTAACATACCATACATTTTTACCATTTGTTTGATCTACACCTGCCCATTCAAGTCCATAGAATGCAAGTGTTGACTCTCCTTCACGGTAAATGAAACGTGTTCTGGCGTCACCACCAGTTGGGTCGTTCCAAACTATTTCTTCTTCAGGACCACCATTTAATTTGATGACCTTCGAAGATAGGGTTGCTGCATTAACACTTAATGACCATTTCCAATCGTTTTGATTGATGATATCCGATCCAAGTAATATTTCAAAACCTTTATTGTTAATCTGACCTACGTTCTTAGTTGAAGAACTAAATCCTGTAACTAAAGATTGTGGTACGCTTTGCAATAAATCTTTCGTATCACGGTTGTAATATTCTACCGTACCAAATAATTTATTATTAAACAAGCCAAATTCTAACCCAAATGTTGTGTTATAGTTAGTTTCCCAAGTCAAATTAGGATTAGGAGAGTTAGCTAAACCACCTCCTGGTTGTTCCATATATTTATTGCCGTAAGTAGCTAGAGCTCTCCACGCGTTATTGCTTCCTGGTAAAGTACCATTCACACCGTATGAACCTCTCAGTCTTAAACTGTTGATGTCTGAAATATTTTCTAAAAATGATTCTTTTTTAAGATTCCAAGCTCCACCAATAGACCAAAAATCGCCCCATCTCACTTGTGGGCCTAATTTTGAAGAACCATCTTTACGGTATGAAGCGGATGCAAAATATTTCTCGTCAAAATTGTATTCTACTCTAGAAAGTGCAGAAACCATGCTATTGCCCCAGCTATATGCTTGTGCGTCTAATTTACCAGCAGTAGCAACAGTATATAGTGAAGAGCTTGGTAAATCTCTACCTGTTGCACGCATGTAATCTGTGTTATTCTTTTCAATTTCAAAACCTCCCAATACACTTAAATTATGTAGACCAAATGACTTGTTGAAATTAGCCGTAGTCGAAGATACAAGTTTTGAAAAATCAGTAGACATTTCATGTACGACACCTTTGTCCGATAATCCGTTAAAATGATTTGCAGTATAATGAAGATGATCTTTTGTCAAAGTTCCATCATATGACAATATCGTCTTAAGTGACAATTCAGGTAGCAATTTTAATGACAAATATGGGCTAGCCGCAATCCTTTTAGTTTGTCCATAATTATCCCATTCATTATTGTGATAAACCAAGTTTTGTGCTAAGGATCCAAATCTCCCAGTGATTGGTTGACCAGTTTTATAGTCTGTTGGATGATAAAGTCCCCACAGTAGATTTCGACTTTGCATTAACGGATTAGTTCCTAGATTTCTAGAATCATTTATACCTGTTAAGTCAGTAAATGCGAATGAAACATTAGCCCCAAACTCCAATAATGAACCTATTTTTTGCGTTAAATTGACACGACCATTATATCGGCTATAATCATTCAAGTTAATTCTACTTTTGTCTGTTGTATAACCTAGTGAAGTAAAATATGATGTGTTGTCATTTCCACCACTAATTGATAAATCATTTGTGTTGAATTTACCAGTACGGAAAAGAACTTTGTCCCAATCGAAATATTTACCTTCTCTATTTTCTATACCATCAGTTTTTCCCTTTATAGTTACATGTTCATACATGGAAATACCTTCGGTGGTTAATTCGTAACCATGCACACCGAATCCATTACTTGTAATTGCTGCTCCTGTACTCCAGTTGAATGAATTAAGGCGAAGAAGTGCTCGTCTGTTAGCTTCTTCTGCTGAGAATCCTGATGCAATACGCGAATCATACAGAATACTATAAAGCATATTTACTTGATCCTGTACATCTGCTTTCTCATAATTATCTGTAGCCCATTCTGGACTAACAGCTAAAGAACTTTTGAAATTGATTTTGGCGGCTCCAGATTTTCCTTTTTTCGTTGTAATGATAATTACCCCATTGGCTGCACGTGATCCATATAATGAGGCAGCAGCAGCATCTTTTAGTACAGTTACACTCTCAATGTCATTTGGATTTAATGTGTTCATCACATTATTGGTGGATCCAACATAATCAGATAATTGTGAGTTCTGACCAGATGTCACTGGTACACCATCAATGACATATAATGGTTCGTTAGACGCATTCATCGACCCAATACCTCGTATACGGATACTAGTTGATGACCCCGCTTGACCAGAAGGTGAAGTGATTTGAGCGCCAGGAACTTTTCCTATTAATGCATCTTGGAAAGAAGTTACAGGAACATCTTTTATGTCTTTCGAGCCTACAGAACTAGCGGATCCTGTAAAGTTACTTCTTTTGGTCGTACCGTACGCTACTACGATCACCTCATCCAGTTCTTGATCTATAGATGATAAGGAAATATTAATGGTTTTGCGTCCAGATACCTTTATTTCTTGAGAAGTGTAGCCTATAGAAGAAATAATTAAGGTTGCATTTTGATCTGCATTCAGTGTAAAAAGACCACTTGAATTTGAAGTCACGGCAACGTTAGTGCCTTTTACACTTACAGTTACTCCAGAGAGTGGTGAGCCATTTTGGTCCGTGATTTTTCCCGCTATGGGAATTTGCTGTGCATTCACAACTTGCATTCCACAAGCTAACATGACGCACATGGATGTGAGTAGATGTTTATTCATAATTATGGTAATAGAGTTATAAATAAATATATGTAATTAAACATTATTTTTCGAATTATTTTTTTATTTATTCAATAATATAGTGCGATTTGTGATTATTAATCTAGATAAATAGCGATTTTCCAAATTATAATCATAATTATTAGTGGTTTTAAGAATTGTTGATAATAGTGTTAGAAAAAATTAAAATACCAAGCTAAACCTAGCTTGGTATCACTTATTTTTATTTTAATCTAATCCCAATTCCTGGTCGGTCAGGAAGTATGCATTTTCCATTTTCGACTTTCATTCCATCGTAGATATCATTTCCAATTAACAATGCGCCATCCAAATCAGCCCAATCAACTAGAGGAGCTAATTGTGCCGCAGCGGAAATCGCACAAGACGTCTCTGTCATACATCCCAACATCACTTTCATATCTAGAGAACGAGCGAGCTCTGCCATTTGTTTAGCTTCTCGCATACCTGTACATTTCATCAATTTGATATTGATACCTGTATATACGCCTTGCAGTTTGGGAACGTCGACTAATCGTTGACAACCTTCGTCAGCAATAGTTGGGATAGGAGAGTGAGCTGTCAGCCACGCATTCTCATCAATCATTTCCTTTGGCATAGGTTGCTCTAGGAAAACAACATTTTTTTCATGAAGCCAATGTGCCATTTCTAAGGCTTCCTCTTTGTTTTTCCAACCTTGATTTACGTCAGCGCATAAAGGAACATCTGTCACCGAACGAATCGTATCGATAATCATTTTGTCAGTATCCAATCCCAATTTTACTTTCAAAATTTTGAATTGATCGGCTTCAGCTACTTTCTTACGAATCATATCTTCGCTATCAATACCAATGGTATAAGAAGTAGGTGGAATCAAATCAGGATTTAAGCCCCAAATTTTGTAAAAAGGCTGATTCATGATTTTGCCTAATAAATCATGCAACGCAATATCTAGTGCAGCCTTTGCTGCGGTATTTTTCTCAGCTATTTGATCTACATAACTAAGAATTTCAGCTGTTTGAAACGGTGATGTGAAGGCTGATAAATCAATTTTTCTTAAAAATTGCATTACACTTTCTTGCGTTTCGCCCAAATAAGGCGGCATACTCGCTTCGCCATAACCTACAATGCCGTCATATTCTAATTCAGTCAAAACAACAGGCGTGGTCGTGCGACTAAAAGATGCGACAGTAAATACGTGTCGCATTTCTAAAGTATAGGGTTTGAATCGTAAAGTAAATTTACCCATTCGGATAGATTCAAAATTTATAGTACTCATTAGTGGGCTGTATATTAATTGCTGTATGCTGTATGTTCTTTAATATTTTTTATCTGTGGGTCTTTTGAACCGATATATCTCTTCGCTGAAACTAACGTCCTTGTTTGGAAATCATCATAATTTGGTGCATTCTTTAGCATTGAATTAATTCGAACAGTACCCGCTGAATGGATAAATTCACCATTGCCGATATACAAAGCTACGTGAGTGATTCTAGAAGATCTTCCTCCAGCAAAAAATAATAAATCAGCTGGTTTTAGATTTTTTAAGGCTAATTCTTCACTAAATTTGCCATTTTCATCTAAAATTTGAACTTCATCGCCTGCCAAAACTTGTTGAGAAGCGTCACGTGGAATTACATATCCATTCATATAGAACGATGTTTTTGTGAATCCACTACAATCAACACCTTTTACAGAAGTTCCTCCCCATAAATAAGGTAAACCCATCATACTTTTCGCACTTTGAATAATATTCTCAGCTGTTAGGTCTCGATTATGTAACCATTTATCGAAAGTGACGGCTTCTTCTTTTGGAATAAAAGCTATTCTTCCATCTGGGTATTCTACTTCATAAAATTTCTTATGCTCCTTAGATAAGGATAAAATATTACCATAAACTAAGTCTGAAACACGAATGCTTTTTTGATCAGGTTTGGAATATGATTTTCCAAATTCATTCGTATAGATTATTTTTGGAGTTTTTTGCCATGCAACATAGGAGGAAGAATCCATCGCAGTTACCGAAGAAGTCGGGACCCAAGCTATATATCCTTCTGGAGTTCGCACACGGTAATCACTTCTAATTTTTTGTAAAAGATCAACTTTTGTTCCTAATAAGACTTGAGTAGCCAATTCTTCACTATGCCCTGGTTTGCTACGCAAATTTGCTACAGAAAGTTGGATAATTCCTTGCTTTTTATCTTGTACGGAAGTGTCAGGAAGTAATTGATAATTTACAAAAGGTTCAAATTTTTGTAATTCTTGCTTCAGAACGGGTACAACTTCCTTTTCTGTTGTTTGGATTGTATACTTATTATTTATAATGTCAACATTCACTAGCTCTAAAAGTTTCGTTCTTTTATCTGGTGCATATTTCGGTTTATTTGACTCTATAGTCTGTAGTATTGATTTGTATATCGTAGAGTCAGTCTGCGCATTTGTAAACTTCATACTACCCAAGCAAATGGCAAATGGTAAGCAAAAGTATGTAAAAGTGTTTTTCATAATTAAATAATTGTAACGCCTAAAATAACACAAAAAAATGCATAAAATGGCAATTTTTGTGGTGTTTTGTTAAATGTTTTTGCGTTTTTTGCTTTGTAAATAAGAAATAACTTAAAAATATATGAAAGCAACTTTTGGTGGTGGCTGTTTTTGGTGCACAGAAATCATTTTTTTAAATACTGATGGAGTTAACTCGGTATTACCTGGCTATATGGGAGGGAAAAGACAAAATCCCACATATGAACAAATTTGTTCGGGTGGTACTGGGCATGTCGAAGTCGTACATATAGATTTTGATGAGACGAAAGTATCTTATCAAGATTTATTAGCCGTATTTTTCAAAACGCATGACCCGACTACATTGAATCGTCAAGGAGAGGATGTCGGTACGCAATATCGTTCGGTAATATTTTATCACGATACTGATCAAAAAGAAGAGGCAGAAAATTTTATTAAAGGATTGGAGGAAGCAAAAATTTATGATAATACTATCGTAACTGCTGTCGAGGAAGCTGTTACGTTCTGGCCAGCGGAAGATTATCATGTGAACTACTTTAATCGCAATCCAGAAAATCCATTTTGTGCTGCCGTGATAGCTCCAAAATTGACTAAATATTTGAAATCTCTATAATTACAATTTGTGATTTACGAATTACGATTTTTAATGGTTTAGATTTAACAACAAAAATGGCTTGAAAATTTTCAAGCCATTTTTGTTGTTAAAATAATCCGATTTGTCCGTCATCCCTGATTTGGATATCGTCTGGATTGGTTATTTCTAGAGAAACATTAGAGTCTTCTTTAGTTCCTGAATTTACTTCTTCACTTTCATTTTTCGGTGGATTGCTGAAGTCAATTTCTTCCGTCAAAGATTTTACCGATTGCACATTGTGGAATGATAAACGATTTCCTTGTGCCTTGATTTTCTTAACATCAATCAATTCGTTTAAAGGTTGATCGATGATTTCTTCAACTTGTGACTTGCCTTTCAATTGTTTGATTTTGACAACAGGATTAGGGTTATTGGTCAATAAAATCAATTTCGAACCTGGTTCATCATTTATTAGCGATACGCGCTTACCGATTTGAATATCGTCAAATACGAAACGTTTTACGTAATAAGCTTCAGATTTTCCATCTTGATGAACTGCAGTGTAAATATGATTTGGATGGAACTTTTCAATACGAATCATTTTCTCGTCGAAATGATTGCTTAAGTCAAAGTTCGATAATTCATAAGAACCATCTTTAAATACCATAAGAATCTTGTCATCTCCATCAAATTCTCCCAAGTACTTGCCACGTTCATCAGCATTCAAGCGTTTCAGTACATCATCATACCAAATTTTGCGTCCTGCCAATGTGGAAACTCCCGCACTTTTGAACGTAATCTTCTTTACGGGATATTTTGAAACCAAGTTACCCATCGAACCTTTGCCCTTAATCGCTATTTCTGCAAAATCTAAGTCAAAAGTTAGCTTACGAAGCTTAGTATGTGGTTTCAATTGTACATTTACAACTTCAGCCTCGCCATTAGGATTTGCTGTAAAATATAGGATTTTTGAACCTTTCGTTTCTTTGGTTACATCGTAATCTTTTTCACGTGTAACAGCTGTCACGGCAAAACGTTTCACATAGGTATTTCCTTGTGTGCCATCTCGATAGATTGCGTTATAAATTGTACGCTCATCACCTTTTTTGAAAACGGCAACATGGATAATATCTTTGCCTACGAATACTTTGTCTTGTACTTTGACAACACTGTATTTTCCATCTTCGCGGAATACGATAATATCGTCAATATCAGAACAATCGGTGACGAATTCGTCTTTTTTCATGCCAGTTCCGATAAAACCTTCTGCTCGGTTCACGTATAATTTAGCATTAGCTAATGCCACTTGTGCAGCTTCAACTTTGTCAAATACACGAAGTTCAGTTTTACGTTCACGACCTTTTGCATATTTAGAGCGAAGATATTCAAACCATTCGATGGTGTATTCGGTCAGATGTTTTAAGTTTTTCTTTACTTCTTTGATTTCATCATTCAACGTCTTCATTTGCTCATCAGCCTTTTTTACATCAAAACGAGTGATGCTACTCATTGGCTTATCGATTAGCTTTTTGTAATCTTCTGGAAGAATTTCCCTATAAAACTGGTCGAAGAAAGGAGCGAATAATCCATTCAATACTTCTACTACAGTTTCAAAATTTCCTGCATTTTCATAATCTGGATGCTTGTACATTCCTTCTTGTATGAAAATTTTCAGTAGAGAGTTAAAGAATATTTTTTCTTGAAGTTCGTTCAGACGAATCTCTAATTCGCGTTTTAGGAGTTCTTTAGTTTGTAATGTGTTCTCTGTTAAGATATCATTGACACTCATGAAATGAGGCTTGTTATCTTTGATTACACACGTGTTTGGAGAAATAGAAGATTCACAAGAAGTAAAAGCATATAAGGCGTCAATGGTCACGTCTGGTGAAATACCAGGTGCCAGATGAATCATGATTTCAACGTCTTTGGCTGTGTTATCTTCGATTTTCTTGATTTTAATCTTTCCTTTATCGTTGGCAGAAACAATACTTTCAATGAGACTACCTGTTGTCGTTCCAAATGGGATTTCAGTAATCGCTAATGTCTTTTTATCTCGTTCTTCAATCTTAGCACGGACACGAATTTTTCCACCACGTTGACCTTCATTATAATTAGATACATCAGCGTATCCACCAGTAGGGAAGTCCGGATATAAATTTGGTCTTTCGCCTTTGAGTACTTGAATCGAACCGTCAATCAATTCGATAAAGTTGTGCGGCATAATTTTCGTTGCCAAACCAACAGCGATACCTTCAGCTCCTTGCGCTAATAACAAAGGAAACTTTACTGGTAAAGTGATAGGTTCTTTATTACGCCCATCATAGCTCAATTGCCATTCAGTAGTGTCAGGATTGAAAACTACATCGTTTGCAAATTTAGATAATCGTCCCTCAATATAACGTGGAGCAGCAGCTGAATCTCCAGTCTCTGGATCTCCCCAGTTACCTTGGCAATCTATTAATAGATTTTTTTGTCCCAATTGCACGATCGCATCCCCAATAGAAGCATCACCGTGCGGGTGATATTGCATGGTATGACCTACGACATTTGCGATTTTGTTAAATCTACCATCATCCTTTTCTTTGAATGAATGTAAAATTCTGCGTTGTACGGGTTTAAAACCATCATTGATATGCGGTACTGCACGGTCTAATATTACATAGGATGCATAATCCAAAAACCAATTTTCATACAATCCCGAAAGGGCAATTGTATTGCTGGCATGCTCGTTTTCAGGCGATGAATTATGATTCAGATTGTTCTCTTCTGGATTAATCGTTTCGTCAATCATCTACTTTTTATTATTTGATTGTTATACGGTTTCAAATTTTTGAATTTGGTAAAATTACAAATTTATATCTAATGGGAGTTATAATGTGGATATATAATATTGGGTTAAAATATGTGATTTTGTGTGTTTAAAATTGCTGATTTTTGAAATTCTACCATTCATTTAAAAATAATAAGAGCAATCTTGATTGCTCTTATTTGTGACTGTGTGATTTTAAGGCTTACCCCAATTTTTTTGAAAATTTTTATAAAGCTTTCATAGGGCTCAAAATTTATCATTGGAGATATATTGTGTGTTTAATATTCTTACAGCATTGAGAATAGCTATTAGTGATACACCAACATCTGCAAATACAGCTTCCCACATGGTTGCCAATCCTCCAGCACCTAATATGAGCACAATGGCTTTGACCACAAAGGCTAATGTAATATTCTGCCATACTACACTTTTTGTTTTCTTGCCAATCTGAATGGCCATTGGAAGTTTTGATGGTTTATCATCTTGAATAACCACATCAGCAGTTTCAATTGTGGCATCGGAGCCTAATCCGCCCATGGCAATACCCACATCACTTAAAGCAACTACTGGAGCATCGTTCACTCCGTCACCGACAAAAGCGACAGACTGGTTTTTTGATTTTATTTCTTTTAGTTTACTGACTTTATCTTCTGGTAGTAAATCCCCATAATACTGCTTGATACCTAGTTGTTGAGCTACATGTGCAACCACAGAGCTTTTGTCACCACTTAGCATAGTCGTATTTACGTTCAACTTAGCTAATTGTTCAATTGTATAAGCAGCATCTTCTTTTATTTGGTCTGCAATGGTGATGTAACCTATATATTTTTTGTCATACGCAATGGCGAGAGTAGTATAAACGATGTCTTGCGGGTTAGTATCATATTTAATATTATACTTATCCATTAATTTGAAATTCCCGACTAAGATTTCTTTATTATCTATTACAGAACGAAGACCATGTCCAGGTATTTCTTCTGTTTCTTGTATCTTGATATTGGAATCGACTTCTCCGACATAGTCGTGAATCGCTGTCGCAATAGGATGTGTACTGTGGTTTTCTACAGCATTTACAAGTTTTAATATATGCTTTTGGTCAGTTTCTGGTTGAAACACTATTTCCTGAACTCTAAATACACCTTCGGTCATCGTTCCTGTTTTATCCATCACAATGTGTTGAATATTTGCCAGCGCATCCAAATAATTAGAGCCTTTGAAAAGAATACCATTTTTACTGGCAGCACCAATTCCACCAAAATAGCCGAGTGGAATGGAAATAACTAAGGCACAAGGACAGGAAATGACCAGGAAAACTAACGCACGATACAGCCAATCATTAAATACATAGTTGCTCACAAATATAGCCGGAATTAAACATATTAAAATAGCTAATAGTACAACTATTGGTGTATAAATCTTAGCAAATTTTCTGATAAATAATTCTGTTGGTGCTTTTTGTGCTGTTGCATTTTGTACCAATTCCAGTATTTTGCTGAGTTTGCTGTCCTCATAAGCTGTCGTGACGCGAATTTGTATTACTGTATTGAGATTTATCATACCTGCCAATACAGCTTCTCCCTGTATCTTAGAGTCAGGTTTGCTTTCGCCTGTCAATGCTGAGGTATTAAAGGAAGCCGAATCAGAAATAAGTTCTCCGTCCAGTCCTAATTTTTCGCCAGGTTTCAGTTGTATGATATCTCCAATTTTTGTTTGCAGTGCTGGAATCGTTTTGGCTTGCCCATTTTCAAATATGGTCACTTCATCTGGACGTTGGTCTAATAGAAATTGTATATTTTTCTTTGCACGTGAAACGGCTAGTGTTTGAAAGACTTCGCCAACAGCGTAAAATAACATTACTGCTACTGCTTCTGGATATTCGCCAATAGCGAATGCTCCTACAGTGGCAATTGTCATTAGTAAAAATTCGGAGAAAATATCACCATTTTTTATGCTCACGAGAGCATCTTTGATAACTGGAAAGCCAACAATGGCATACGCTATGAGATACCATATAAAACGAATTGAATCTTTAAACCATCCTTGTGGTAACCAATTGTCAAATGCTATGGCTGTTAATAATAGTATAACGGATAACACTGGTGGAATAAATAAGCGCCAAGTATGTTCACCCTCGTGACTATGGTCATGCCCTTCGTGGTTGTGATCCTTATGGTTATCTAGCAATTCTTCAGCATTGGCATTTTGATACACTTTGTGTGTTTGTGTACAGCATAGTTGTTCTCCTTTATCATTATATGTATGTTGATGGCTCATGCTGTATTATTTTTTGATTATCTGTTTTTTGTGGTTTTTATATTGGTTTGATTAAAGATAAACATTATTTTCTGATTATTTTACATGTTAGACAGAAAGTTTCCGCTTGTTTAATAAATAAAGTTTTCATATTATTTTGCTAAAAAAATTAGTATTTTTGTCAGGGGTTTTTGAATAATAAGATGGATTGGCAAGATACTAAACGATTTGTAGCTCATTTGGATTTGGATACTTTTTTCGTGAGTGTAGAACGATTAAAGAATAGCCAGTTTGTGGGTAAGCCGCTCATTGTGGGTGGTTTGAGTGATCGTGGTGTGGTGGCAGCTTGTAGTTATGAAACCCGTAAGTTTGGTGTGCATAGTGCCATGCCGATGAAGTTAGCTTTGCGTCTTTGTCCGCACGCTATAGTGGTGCGTGGTGATTCGGATAGCTATAGTTATTACTCGCGTCTAGTCACGGATGTAGTAGCAGATACGGTGCCTGTCATGGAGAAGGCTAGCATCGATGAATTTTATGTGGATTTGACTGGAGTAGACCGTTTTTTCGGTTGCAGTCAGTTTATGGTTGAGCTCAAAGAACGTATTCGCAAAGAATCGGGATTACCGATTAGTTACGCTTTGGCTTCGAATAAACTTGTGAGTAAAGTAGCGACGGATGATGCTAAACCCGATGGTCGAAAGGAAATTGCACATGGTTTGGAGAAATCCTATTTGGCTCCTTTGCATATTGAGCGTATGCCCGGAATAGGACAGAAGACTTCTACTTTGTTGCAGCAGATGGGCGTTCGAACGATTAAAGTGTTGAGCGAAATCCCAGTTCCCATGATGCAAAATCTATTGGGTAAAAATGGAATAGATTTATCCCGAAAAGCTAATGGGATTGACCCGACGCCTATAGTTCCTTATTCCGAACAGAAAAGTATTGGAACGGAAGAAACGTTTCAGCAGGACACCATTGATTTGAAATTTCTAAATAGTGAAATCATTCGAATGACCGAAAAATTAGCGTTCCAATTGCGCCAAAGCGGAAAGTTAACTGGATGTATTACGGTCAAATTGCGTTATTCAAATTTTGACACAGTAAGTAAGCAAATGGTTATTTCGTATACAGCTTCAGATGCGGTGTTGATTCGAAAAGCTAAAGAATTGTTTGCGAAACTGTACGAAAAGAGAATGTTGGTACGGTTAATTGGCGTACGTTTTAGTCATTTGGTGCAAGGTTCTCAACAGATTAATCTATTCGAAGATACGGAAGAAGCTGTACGCTTGTACCAAGCGATGGATGCGATGCGTAACCGTTTTGGAGATGAAGTGGTAAAACGTGCAATTTCTGTTCCTAAACCTAATAAGGCTAATACGGGATAAGATTTTTTATTGTAATTTCTTATTACATGTTTTTAGATATCTCCCTACGGTTGATATGATGTAGTTAGCAACGTCTTTGCGAGGAACGAAGCAATCTAAAAATAATAAAATAGAATGTGTTTAGATTGCCTCGTCATGCTTCCTCGCAATGACGACAATATAAAGGTCATTCCGACAAAAGGAGGAATCTTACGGTTAGCGTTTATAAGTATTTAGATATCTCCCTGCGGTCGATATGATGTAGTTAGCAACGTCTTTGCGAGGAACGAAGCAATCTAAAAATAATAAAATAGAATGTGTTTAGATTGCCTCGTCATGCTTCCTCGCAATGACGACAATATAAAGGTCATTCTGACCATAGGAGGAATCTCAAAGTATTTAAAAGCAGTAGTTAATGCGTAAACTGATATTTCTTCTCGACTATGGTAAAATCCAATTCTTTCTTACTCTCTTCAAATAAAAGATAACCCTGCTGAATATTTTGCCAAAAAGCATAAGTTTCTTCGTTAACTTGTTCTTTGTATGTAAGCATATTTTCTTCAATCATTTCGAAAGGAAAGATATACACAGGAATATTTTGTTGTCCTGAATCTTTCGCCCAAAGGGCGTAAAGATATATTTCTTTCATGTATTCGTCGGTCATCGGCAGACAGCCAACAGTCATACATTTGCCATGAATAAAAATATCAGTACCTGTGTAATTATGCGCTAAATCAAATGCATTGGGATAATTCAGCCCTAAGGATAGATAGAATTTACTTTTGGGATTGAAACGATTAATATGATAAAATCCTTCAGGAACTTGTTTGTCACCCTCGGCTTTTTTAGGGCCTAATTTACCCGATCGTGCACAGATTTTGTATAGCTGTAAAAGTTTGTAGTGTTGTTGTTGCTTATGTTTTGCAAATAATTCTAACCTATCCAAATCCTTGTAAGCAACGAACAAAATGTCTAAATTGGAACTGTCTAATTGATGTTTTTGAAGATTATCTAAAACTAATTCACGTTTTTCTGACATAGCAGTTTGTACTCTGTCTTCATTTGTATTTAAAGAGGGTATGTGATTGCAATTCGTCATAATACAAATAAACAGTATATAAAATAAAGTTCTCACGATTGAATGCGTAATTTATACTTTGTCAAAAGATTGGGAAGACTTTGTAAGTCAAATTTTGCTCCAGAAATTCTATTTTTTTCGGGGTCTATTTGAAAATTATATGAAGTCGTAAAATTTGCTTTCTCCAATAAGGTGCGATAGAAGTTCGCTCGTTGTAAATCGCAATTATCAAATACAGCTTCTTTCAGTTCGGTATTTTCGAAATCCACTTCGTGCATACGGCAATTCGTAAAATGTGTCTTGTTGAGTTTTAATCCCGAAAAAGAACTATGGTCGATTATACATTCTTTGAATGAGAATCCCATATTAAACTTATTCGCCGTGGGGAAGAGTAAACCTAACATCTTACAATGGGTGAATTTGCAATCTTGAAACATGGTGTTTTCAATTTTGGCTAAACTGAGGTTGCAGTGTATAAATTCGCAGTCAATGAATTTACTTCCATTCAATTCTAAATTCTCAAAATTACATTTTTCAAATTTACAGTATTCGTATTCTGCAATTTCAAAGCCTTCGACTTGAAAATCTATTTTCTGAAAGGTTTTATCTTCTATAAGGTTCATTTAATGCTTAAGGTCAATCTGTGTAAAGAATATATGTAAGTCCTCATGCTGGGCAGGCAGCCACTTTTTTCCGCAAAAAGTAGCCAAAAACTCGTCGCTGTACCGAGTTGCCACGACGTCTCAACATTCCTGCAATCGGCAACTCGCTACTGCAACGCAGGAATCAGGGTTGTGTCGGAGGATGAGGGGCTGATTCAACATTGGCGACATTCTTAACTTAACAACATTACTTCAATTATTTGATTTTTAATATTTCTCTAATCTTGGATTCATGTTAATTATAAATGCGCGACTTCTTTGCGAATGCGACTCAAGGAGGTATCGGTAATACCCAAGTAAGTAGCAATATGTTTCAAAGGCGCTTGTTGGATGATTTGCGGTTTTTCCTGAATCAATTGCAAATAGCGTTTAGAAGCAGGTTCTGTAATGATTTCGGTTGCTCTTTTTTTGCTTAGATACAACTCATACGACATCCAAGCTCGTCCCCATTCACGCATGGCTGGAATTTGATGAAACAATTCCTGAAAGTCTTCATACGTTATTTTGAAAAGCGAACAGTCTGTCAAACATTGTATATATTCTTGCGATGGTACACGTGGAAATATAGATGCGACATCTATCACCACTTCATTGTTGCCTTTAAAATCGGTTGTAATTTCATTTCCTTCGTAGTCGTACACATAAGCCCGTACTAATCCCGACTCTAGTATGTAATATTCATCCTGGATTTTGCCTTTTTCAAGAAGAAAATTTCCTTTATTGGCTTTGATTTTCTGATGCGCTTGTGCAATAACATCATAATCTTGCGACGTAAATAGCGGGTGTTGATAGACTTGATTGAGAATATCCATTGTTAGTTTATAATAATTCCTTCACAATTTAGGAAAAATCCTATAAATTAAAATTAATTTGGATTGAACTTTTTTCCGCAAAAAGTCTCCAAAAGCTCGTCTATTATTTGAAAAGTTTTTTGATTAAAATGGGTCTGCAACTTCAAACGTTAATTCTTGTTTGGTCGTAGGGTGCACAAATTGTATAAAGCCTGCATGTAAATGCAATCTATCCGCACGTTTGCCGTACAAATCATCGCCAACAATAGGTGTATTGAGTCCTTTCACATGAGCAGAATGCACACGCAATTGATGTGTTCTACCTGTTAAGGGAAAATAATGGATACGTGTCTTATTATTTTCGATGGCGACCACCTTAAATTGTGTACGAGCGGGTTTTCCATATTCGTAACATACTACTTGTCTTGGTCTATCTTCTAAATCCACACGTAGAGGCAAATCGATGATACCTTCTTGTTGTGCAATCACACCATCTAAAAGTGCTGTATAACGCTTTTGAATAGTATGCCGAATGAATTGGTCTTGAATAAATTGATGTGCATCTTTATTCTTGGCAATGACCAAAATCCCCGAAGTAGACATATCCAAACGATGAATTATCACAGGTCCCGTGATTTCGGGATTTCTTGCCAGAATGCGTGTTTGTACACTGTCTTGCACCTTGATTCCGGGAACGGAAAGAAATTCAGCTGGTTTATTGACTACAATTATTGCGTAATCCTCATAGATAACTTCGATATCTAGATTTTCAGCAGGATTTTCGAGCATGGGATTATCATCTACTTCCAGTCCTTGGAGCATATGCCCCAAAATGGGTTCACACTTGCCTCGACAAGAAGGGTAGAAGTACTGATGCTTGCGAACTTCTGAAGATGGGGAAGCTCCCCACCAAAATTCTGCCATGCAAATAGGCTTTAAATCGTTTAGATAAGCATATTGCAGCAATTTTGGGGCGGCACATTCTCCCGCACCTGCCGGAGGAAGCATCTTTATTGCCTCTTCAAAAATATCAAGTACAGCACGTTTTTCGCCATTTGCATTGAGAAAATGGTATTGGTCAAAAAGTTGATTTTGCAGATTGGAAGACTTGGTTTTGCGCAATTCCTTTTTGTCGTCGATTTCTTTTAATAAAGCATTCAACTCTTCCTCAATCAGCGCTAATCGTTGTTTGCATGACACTTTTAACACATCGTATTCGTGTTGGTCACGATAGCTTTGTTTGATGAGGTCTTGTTCTAGCTCTTGATAATCCACTTCCGAAAGTATCTCCTTTTGCGCAGCGCGAATAGCTTTACGTTCGGCTTTATTCTTTTTGTGCAATGTGCGTGCAGCAGCTAAATCTTGTTCATTTTGAGCAATGCATTCTTTCGCTAGTTCTTTTAATTCCTCAATTCTTGGATTGCTTTCCAAATTTTCAATCTCACGATTCAAGGCATTTATGGTAGCTTCTTCTTGCAGGAAAAATCCATCGGGGTCGAGCATATCAAAAATCGGAGGTATGAAATATTTATGTTGATTTGTACCGGCTAATTTTCCCGAACAAGCGGCTAAATATCCCAAGTTCCCATTATGGTCTTCGACAACCAATACACCAAACATCTTACCAATTACAAGCCCTTCTTGACCGTCTTGCAAACCAAAATTGTGTTCAAAATCTTTTTGTGTAGCTAAATACTGCTGAACTTGTTCTGAAGCTAAAATACTCAGCGGATGTGGTTCGTAGCAAAAAGGAAAAGTGAATTTTGATGGCTTTTCGATAGTAGAAATGTCGTGTTGAAAGGAGTGAAAAAACGGAATATTGAATGCCATTGCTTTTGCTTGATAAACTGCAAAATTACTAAGAAAATTTCATTGTTAGCGTAACTCTTTCTACTCCTCAATATGACAATTTTATGTTTTGATATATTCAATATTGGCTCACAAATTGACTATTTTTATAGTACAAAACGACTACTTATGGCATTTGATAAAATTCAATTTGGCAATTCAGATTTATATATTGTTCCTTTAATTTTTGGTGGAAATGTTTTTGGCTGGACATTGGATGAAGCTCAATCTTTTGAAATTTTGGATGATTTTATGGATAAGGGTTTTACCACTATAGATACATCTAATAATTACTCGCATTGGGTCGAAGGAAATAAAGGAGGCGAATCCGAAACTATTATTGGAAATTGGTTGGAGAAGCGTGGTGGAAGGGATAAAGTTAACTTGATGACTAAAGTCGGTGGACGATTTGGCTATGATTCTAAGCCGAATGTGAAAGGAGCATACATCAAGGAGCAAGTGGAGGAATCATTGCGTCGAATGAAAACAGATTATATTGATTTGTATCAAACGCATTATGATGATGAAGTCACACCCATAGAAGAGACTTTGCGCGCATACGAGGATTTAATTAAGGAAGGCAAAGTGCGGTATATTGGTGCGTCGAATATCAGTCCTGAGCGATTGGTAGAAAGTTTAGCTATCGCTAAGGAGAATAATTTACCAAGTTATATTTCCTTACAACCTGAGTATAACTTATTTGATAGAGCTAAATTTGAAAATTTATATCAAAAATTAGCTCTAGAAAATCAAATAGCCGTGATTCCTTATTATTCATTGGCGAGTGGCTTTTTGAGTGGAAAATATAAAACTGAAGAAGATTTTGCTAAAACAATTCGTGGAAAGGGAATCAAAGATAAATATTGGAACGAGCGCGGAAGAAAAATTGTCTCAGCACAACAACAACTTGCCGAACAATATAATGTTTCGCCTTCGGCAATTGCTTTAGCTTGGTTATTGGTTCAACCATCTATTACAGCACCAATTTCTAGTGCGACTAAGTTTGAACATATTGACGCTTTTGTAGATGGACTTAGTATCAAATTATCGCCAGAAGATATTCAAAAATTAAATGAAGTAAGTAAATATTAACAACTTAATATAGATAAGATGAAAACAAATATTGGAATAAAGGAAAAAGATACAGCTGCTGTGGCTGAAATTTTAAATAAATTGTTGGCAGACCATAATGTACTATATGTAAAAGCTAGAAATGCACATTGGAATATAGAAGGTCCAGACTTTCACGCTCAACATTTATTTTTCGAAACTCTCTATGATGCACTGGCAGAAACGATTGATGAGTTAGCAGAGCGTGTTCGTGCTATTGGACATTATGCAATTGGTTCTATGAAAGAATTTTTGGAATTAACGCAACTTTCGGAGGAAAAACCATCAAAAAATGATAGCCAAAGTTATATCAAAGCACTATTGAACGATTATGAAAGTATTATAATTTCAATCCGTGAAAATATAGAAACTATCGAAAAGCATGGCGACGCTGGAACAGAAGATTTTTTAGTTGGTATCATGGAAGCGCACGAAAAAACAGCTTGGATGCTGAGAGCGCATTTGAAATAATTTTCTAAAATAGAATAGCAAAACGAGCTAGATAATCATTCTAGCTCGTTTTTGTTTTAAAAGAATATATTTTTAGAATTTATGAATCTTCATAGAGTTGTTCTTAGTAAAATATTCGTTTTGATTTAGGCTATTGAATTTAAATATTAATATTCCCCCAAAAATTCCGTTAATTTGTAGCTTGATTAATTTGTAAATAACCTTACAACAATATAATATGATTATTCAACCACGTGTAAGAGGTTTTATATGTTTGACGTCACACCCAGAAGGAACGGCTCAAAATATCAAAAACCAAATCGAGTATGTAAAATCAAAAGGCAAAATCGCTAACGGACCTAAGAAAGTGCTAGTAATTGGAGCTTCTACAGGTTTTGGTTTAGCATCACGTATTTCAGCGGCTTTTGGTTCTGACGCAGCGACAATTGGTGTTTTCTTCGAAAAACCAGCTGCTCCAGGAAAACCAGGTACTGCTGGATGGTACAACTCTGCTGCTTTCGAAAACGAAGCGCAAGCTGCAGGTCTTTATGCAAAAAGTATCAATGGTGACGCTTTCTCGGATGAGGTAAAAGCGAAAACTATTGAATTGATAAAACAAGATTTAGGACAAGTAGATTTAGTGGTGTATTCATTAGCATCTCCACGTCGTACGCATCCTAAAACTGGTGTGGCTCATGCTTCAGTATTGAAGCCAATTGGTCAACCTTTCACAGATAAAACAGTTGATTTTCATTCAGGTGTAGTATCTGATATTTCTATTAACCCAGTAGAATCTGACGATGATATCGCAAATACTGTTGCAGTAATGGGTGGTGAAGATTGGAAATTCTGGATGGAAGATTTGAAAGCTGCAGGTGTTTTAGCGGATGGCGTTAAAACTGTTGCTTACTCGTATATCGGCCCTGAATTGACTTACCCAATCTATCGTAATGGTACTATCGGTCGTGCAAAAGACCATTTGGAAGGTACTGTGACAGAGTTGAATGAGCTTTTGAAAGATATTAACGGCGTTTCTTATGTTTCTGTAAATAAAGCTTTGGTTACTCAATCTTCATCGGCTATTCCAGTAGTTCCATTGTATATTTCATTATTGTACAAAGTGATGAAAGAAAAAGGTATTCACGAAGGAACTATCGAGCAAATTCAACGTTTGTTTGCAGAGCGTTTGTACACTGCTGACGGACAAGTTGCCGTAGATGACAAAGGTCGTATTCGTGTAGACGATTGGGAAATGCGTGAGGATGTGCAAGAGGAAGTTGCTAAATTGTGGACGCAAGCTACAACAGAAAACTTGGAGGAAATTTCAGATATCAAAGGTTATCGTGATGAGTTTTTCCACTTGTTCGGTTTCAATTTCCCAGAAGTAAACTACGATGCAGATACTAACGAAGTCGTAAACGTACCAAGTATCGAAGGATAATAAACTTATTTACTTTATGCTAAAAATCTCATCGATTTCTCGATGAGATTTTTTTTGTTTGCGTTAAGATGGAGAAATGGAATAAAAAAATGCCTTTTAAACAATTGTAAATTTTATTTATCTTATATTAATAAAGTTTCATTAATTTTAAGCGTTAACCAACCTAATCACATGAGACTAATCTTAATTATGACCCTATTGGCTTTTGGATTGAATCTAAAAGCACAAGAATTTACTCAATCATTTCCAACGCAATTTATTGGCAATTGGTATAATCCTAAGACCAATGAATGGAACTATGGTTTTTTCGAAAAATTTGCCATTATTAATGGTAAACCTACTTTCTATAAGGATATTAAAGAAACCAAAAAGGGTGTGAAAATCACCTTTCAAGAAAAGGAAAAAGTTAAGCCAATCGAATTGGTTTTGGCAAATAATCAGCTTAAAATATGAAAAACTAAATACAATAAAGTGGATAAGTTCTTACCCAATTATACAAGAACTGACACGACTTCCTTTTATGATTCAAAATTCCATAAAGTAGACTCAGCTTATATTTCGGGATATATAAGGAATCTCAAAGATAATCAACCGTTTTTAGTTGATCTTTTAAGTTTTTTAAATAGCGATAATGAAAAATCATTTGCTGATATTGACGAAAATGGTTTGTTTAATGTTAAGGTACCATTAATTAATACATCGGAGGCTTACATCGATTGGCATAGAAGTTCTATAAGAGATATTTTAACTCCTGGAGAACATTATTTTGTTTATAAAGATTTGGAAAATGGTGAAACTATTTTTTATGGTGATAATGCACGATTCCATAATGAAATAGTCAAGTATGACCAATATCTAGGTGATAATATATATGTTCCGGAAACTGATGATGGTTGGGGAGCAAAATTTAAATTTGAGCGTTCATTAAAAGATACGGCATATTTATATTTAAAATTAGCTCAGATGGATAGCGTGTTTGCTATAAATGATAAATTCAAAAGCATTTATAACTTATCAGCTCGGACAACCTACTATATGGATAAAGGCAATAGAGCGAATATTTCATTCGCATTAATGCAAAAGAGATTTGAATTGGACCGAAATCAAAATGAAAAATTTTCTGACCAATATATGAGTGCTATTAAAAATCAATTAAGTACTCCTGTTTCTTTATTCCGTGATAATAGATACTTTATTCGAAATTATTATCAATATTATCTAGAAGATGAGGAAATCAAAGCTTACACAAGTGAGGTTTTATATAATCTTATTCAGAAGAATGAGTTAATAACAAATGATTCATTAAGACGGTATATTGAATTGCAGAGAAATTTGGATATTGGTAATTATAATGTTCAAGATTCATTAGAACATGATAAATTAGAAAAGGAAAATTTATATTTAAGTCTTCAAAATCTTGTCCAGAATAATTATGATAAAGTTGATGAGGAGATTAAATTCATTTTTTTAACTAAAAATCTAGAAAATGTTAAAAATATAATTGATAATGATATTTTAATAGATTTATTCTGTTTTGATCAGATATTTCAAGATTTTGAAATGAATAAAATTCCTTTATCTCTGTCCAAATTTGAAAAAATTAAGGGATATATTTCTAATACATTTTTTCATGAATTAATAGAAAATGAAAATGCATTATTAGAAAAATATAAGTCAACAAATTTTCAGTTTGCTAATAATTTTAAAAATACAGATCATCTAAAAGAGTCAAAAGATGCAGATCTTATCCTTAAAGAAATTTTACAACCCCATAAAGGTAAAATTGTCTATATGGATTTTTGGGGGGCGTGGTGTGGTCCATGTGTAGCCGAAATGGAATATGCTCCAGCGGCTAAAAAGGCTCTTGAGGGAAAAGATGTCGTTTTTATCTATATGGCGAATCGAACATCTAAAACAACTTGGGAGAATTTCATAAAGTCTAATAATTTGGAGGGTGAAAATGTTTTTCATTATAATCTACCCACCGAACAACAATCAATGGTTGAGCGTAAATTGGGAGTGCCACATTTTCCAACTTATATGTTATTTGATAAAGAAGGTAAATTAGTTATCAGTCAAGCTCCAAGACTAAGTCAGTTGGAATTATTGGTGTTAGAGGTTGATAAGTTGTTAGAATAGGTCTGTTCACTTTA
This sequence comes from Sphingobacterium composti, assembly GCF_009829075.1. Classification (GTDB taxonomy): domain Bacteria; phylum Bacteroidota; class Bacteroidia; order Sphingobacteriales; family Sphingobacteriaceae; genus Sphingobacterium; species Sphingobacterium composti. Next base: position 100,878 of record NZ_WUQZ01000004.1, read on the forward strand.
TACAAATTGTTTAAAGTAATTTAGTTGTTTATTTGTAACAAAAACTCCTTTTATATGTTATAGAAAAAATGAGAAATAACAATATGGGGATCAAATTAACACGCAAGAACATATACTTTAGACCTGATTCCAGTCGGGTTTTAGCTAGATATTTTAATATTAATGATGAACGTAAAGCGAAAGTAATAAATCGCGTCTTATCACTTAGTAAACAAGAGACTGATATCGCTTTAAATCAACTATTGCGCAATTTTTCGAGTCGTCACCGCAGTGTTGTAGATATTTGGGAGCGCAATTTCAAGCGTTGTATGGATTCACCACTTGGTGAAGAGTTATTGAATTACTCTTATACACATCGTCAAAAATTATTGATTGGAGCTTATTTTACGATGGAATATTCTATAGAATCAGCTGCTTTTTTTAATCCTTCCATTGTCGAGTCTCCAGATCAGACACAACTAGAATCTGGTCAAAAGCGTATCATATTGAGTTTTCGTGCTACAGGTGAGGGGCATGTATCTTCATTAGTTTTCAGATCGGGAGTCATAGATGAAAATCTAGATATTCATTTAGATGAAGTAGGACGCTTACTGGAGAAGCCAAAGCAGTTTAAAAATCATGAGTATTTTAAAAAAGATTTTTTTGACAAATTATCAAATATAGATTCGGTAGATGAAGAATTTCATAATGTAGTACTTCAAAAATTTCCTGAGAAGTTTGTGTATGAGGAATTAAGAAGATTTATAAGGGAGTTAATGTCTGAATATGGTCAAAATTTAGAGTATGCTCAATACTTAAATCATATATTATGGTTAGCCTCCTCACATTATCAAATTACTTATTCATTGGATACATCTATTTCTGAAAGAGTAATATTTCCGATTTCGGACACGGAAAAAAATGGGATAGAAGACGCAAGGTTTTTAAAATTTGATCACGATAATGGCTCTTCAACATACTATGCAACATATACCGCTTATGATGGTATGAGCATAATGCCTAAATTATTGTCTACTAAAGATTTTATCACATTCAAAGTACAACCTATTAACGGTAAAATAGCTAATAAAGGTGCTGCAATTTTTCCGAGAAAAATCAATGGTAAGTACGCTATGCTTTGCCGTGTAGACGGAGAAAATAATTTTATTGCTTTCTCTGAGGATTTGATTAATTGGCATAATGAAGTTTTCTTGTTGCGTGAACCGCAATACCATTGGGAATTTATTCAAATTGGAAATTGTGGTTCGCCGATTGAAACAAAATACGGATGGCTGGTATTGACACATAGTGTAGGGCCTATGCGACAATATAGTATAGGCGTGAGTTTGTTAGATTTAGAAGATCCTAGAAAGATTATAGGAAGATTGCATGAGCCTTTATTATATCCGAATCAAGAAGAAAGGGAAGGTTATGTGCCGAATGTCGTTTATTCTTGTGGTCAAATCGTGCACAATGGACACTTGATTCTTCCTTATGCTATGTCTGATCACTCATCTACGTACGCAACTATTTTATTGGATGATTTATTAGAGGAATTATTGAGAAATCCATAACAATTGTAATGTAAAAGGAGGAAATTTCCCTCCTTTTACATTACAATTGTTTAATCTTTATATTTCTGAAAGAAACTCCTCGTGACCAATCTTGAAGAGCTATGTGACCTTTGGTATATTTCCCAAATTGGGGATAATCTTTAAAATTGGATTTTGAAACCATATTATGCCATTGTTCAGAATTAAAATCCATTTTAGCTGTTTGATGTCCATTTAGATAAAATTCTATTTTCCCATCTTTTTGTACAATACGAGATTCGTTCCATTGCCGTTGCATTTTTGTGCGCACACTATTTAGCTGCGGGGTAAAATTATACAAGCAACCGGATTTCTTAAGCGGAAGATTAAAATCCATATGAGAATCTTCTAATAATTGATATTCTGGTCCAGAAAAAAACGTTTGCGCAATTGAAGGTTCTTCTTTCACATTGATAAAGACACCGCTGTTACCTTCTTTTTCTAGCTTCCATTCAAACTTTAGCTCATAATTTTCAAATTGCTGGTTGCTAACTAAATCAATTCTGTCGGATTCACTATTAGGATCACAATAAATGTAATCATCTATCACCATCCAAGCTGAAGATGGTAATCTATTATTATATAAATGCCATCCATCTAGATTTTTTCCATTAAATAAAAGTGTCCAACCTTCTGACTCTTCTTTTTCTGATAATGTATTAGGTTGCTGAGAATTTGAGGAGCATGCTACTGTTGCAAATATTAAAATTAACGTATATAAATAATTCAGTTTCGATAGGAATCTCATAATATTTCTGTGGTTATTAAAATTGTACAATTTAAGTTATAAAGTTTGAAAATTAAAAATTTTTAAATATTTAATTTTGTTTATAATTCTTAATATTTGTTTTATTTTGTTTATATTTAAATGATTAACTAATTAAAACATATACCTTGAAATACTTATTTTTAATACCATTGTTGGCGATAGGATTATTGTCAATGGCACAAATCACGAGTAATCCATTTCGAACAGAAGGAAAACTTCAGGTAATTTTTGATACAGATATGGGCAATGATATCGATGATGCATTAGCGTTAGATATGTTGTATAAATATACAGATCAAAATAGAATCAATCTTTTAGGGATTATGAATAATAAGACTTCTGATTATTCTACACGCTTTTTGGATATGATGAACACTTGGTATGGACATTCTAAGATACCAATAGGTAGAATAGAAAACGGAGTTATTATCAATGATTATGTGGACTACAGCAAAAACATGGTGGCATATAATGACTCTATAAAATTTTATAAGTATAGTATTAAGGATCATGATAAATTATTGGAATCCCATAAGTTGTACCGTAAAATATTAGCTAAGCAAAAGGATCAATCTGTTATAATTATTTCCGTGGGTTTCTCAACTAATCTAGATAGATTATTGAAGTCTGAAGGGGATCAATATTCACCATTGAGTGGTGTTGATTTGGTGCGCAAAAAAGTGAAATACCTTTCCATAATGGCAGGTTCATTTGGTGAAAAGAAGCGTGCTGAGTTTAATGTAGTTCACGACATACCAGCAGCTAAGTTTGTGATAGAAAATTGGCCAGTAGACATAGTTTTGTCACCGTTTGAAGTAGGGTTAAAAGTAATGTATCCTGCAAAAAGTATTGAGAATGATTTTAATTGGACTAAGAATCACCCACTAGTGGATGCGTACAAACGCTATAGACCTTTCCCATATAACCGCCCAACTTGGGATTTGACTTCTGTGTATTATGCAATAGAGCAAGAAAATAATTTGCTTGATATTTCTAAGGCAGGAAAATTGACTGTTGATAACAAGGGTTTTACATTTTTTGAAGAAAGTCAGAATGGAAAGCACTATGTCTTGTCTATAGATGACAAAAATATTAAGCCATTGCAAGAGTACTTTGTAGAGTTGATCAAACAAAAACCTAGAAAATATAGGTAACAATTAAGTAATATAAAGTTAGAGTCCAATATCTTGATATTGGACTCTAATTTTATTTATACACCTCTTTATTTACAATTTGCATCATTTTATTTCCATTCTTGGCGACAATAAGATTATTTGCTGCCATGATTGCCATTTGTGTGCGGGTCTCTATTGTCGCAGAACCAATGTGAGGCAATACACAAACATTTGGCATCTGTAATAAAGGATTGGTAGAAGACATTGGCTCTGGGTCAGTCACATCTAATCCGGCTCCCCAAATTTCCCCTTGTTGTAAGGCTTCTATTAAATCTTGTTCATGATGTACTTTACCACGCGCTGTATTTATAAGAATAGCAGATTTTTTCATGCGTTTAAAAGCTTCTTTATTAAATCGATATTGTGTCTCTGCGGAAAGATTCGTATGCGCGGAAATAACATCCGACTGCGTCAATAAATCATCAAAATTAACATACTTCGCATTTACTAGTTGTTCAGCTAATGGGTTTCTACTGCGGTTGTAGTAGATGATGTTCATATTGTAAGCAGCTTTTGCTTTCTTTGCTAATTCTAACCCAATACGTCCTAATCCGTAAATGCCCAGTGTTTTGCCATTGAGTTCAATACCTAAATCTTGCATAAACTCAAAATCCTTCCATTTACCCTCACGAACTTCATTGGCACGATAAAATGCTTTTCTCGAAACTGCTAACATCAACAGAAATGCTACATCTGCCGTTGCTCCACTTAACACATCAGGTGTATTAGAAACCGGAATGCCTAAAGCTGTTGCGGTTTCTAAATCTACATGGTCGTATCCCACGCTCGCCAATGCAATACCTTTTAGGTGCTTACAAGATTCTAAAAAATGTTTGTCTAAATCAGCATGACCCACATTTAATAATAAATCAGCAGTTTGACATGCGTCAATAAGTTCTTGCTGTGTTAGTTTTTTATTCTCAGAATTAACAGTGACTTCCAAGCCATATTCTTTTAAAACTTCAATTGCTGCAGCTGGAATATTGCGCGATATATATACGTTCATGTGTTTTTCGTTTATTTTTTTATATTGAAATAAGCTGAAATCTGTTCCAATGAGAATGCATTCAAACATTTGTCTGCTGATAAACCACCTTTGCGACCTACAAATACACCGTAATGCATATCCAAAAGTCCTTCTGTGCGGTGTGCATCGGGATTGATAGAAAGTAAAACTCCTTTTTCTAAGGCATAACGGTGCCATCTCCAATCCAAGTCCAAACGCAATGGATTCGCATTAATTTCGATTACTACTTTATTGGCAGCACAAGCGTCAATGATTTTTTTGAAATCTAATGGATAACCAGCTCTTGATAAGAGTAATCTTCCTGTTGGGTGGCCCAAAATTGTGGTATATGGATTTTCAATAGCCTTGATAAGACGAGCGGTAGCTTTTTCTTCATCCATTTTCAAATTGCTGTGTACCGATGCTACTACAAAATCGAATTTGGCTAAGATTTCGTCCGAATAATCCAATGAACCATCCGAAAGAATATCGGATTCAATGCCTTTGAATATTTTAAATGGAGCTAGTTGTTGATTTAATTTATCAATCTCAGCCCACTGTTGATCCAATCGCTCCACAGTCAATCCATTGGCATAAACGGCTGTCTTTGAGTGGTCACAAATACCTAGATATTCTAAGCCTAATTCTTCTTTACAATATCGTGCCATTTCGGCTAAGGAATGCACACCGTCCGAGTAGGTGGAGTGATTGTGCAAAGTTCCTTTGAGGTCTTCGAATGTAATCAGTTTTGGTAAAGCTTTATTTTTAGCTAATTCAACTTCATCCAAACCTTCACGAAGCTCCGGCTCGATATAAGCTAAACCTAGTTTGCTATAAATATCATTTTCATCGGTTCCATGTGGAATTTGTGAATTAATTGATTTTAATAAATCAATATGTTGTGTTGAACCTGTTGTTAGGAGTAATTCTTTTGCGAAATTATCAGTAGCACTATATACTAAAAATGGGCATGCATTTTCATCAACAAAGGAAATACTATTATTGTTAATTTCTACCTGAGATTCAAATTTTAAATCTATAATAGCTTTTTCTAAATTTTGTAAGGGCGCATTGGTTATTAATTCTACGCGTTGAAGTACTTCACATTTGCGTCGAAATTCCCCCGTAAAACTTAATTCAAAGCCATGCAAATCCGCTCTTAAAGATGTAAATATTTTCTCTGCAAAGGGTAATACTTTGGCATACAAGAACCAGCCTTGATTGTCCATTGCAAATTCGATGGATTTCTTGATGTCTTCTTGTGTCTTTAATCCAAAGCCTTTGGCTTCTATTAATCTGTTTTCGTTGCAGGCATAATACAATTCGCCTACCGATTCGATTTCTAAATCATTCCAAATAATTTGGATTTTCTTCGGGCCTAATCCTTTAATTTTAAGCATTTCCAAAATTCCAGCAGGTGTTTTGGCGATTAATTCATCCAATTCTGGAAATGAACCTGTGGTAATAACTTGCTTAATTCTTTCAGCTGTACTTTTACCTATTCCTTGCTGTGCGCTCAGCTCCTTAAGAGAAGCAGTAGCGGCAGAGAAGGGGAGTTTATCTATTTTGAACGAGGCACTCGCCATTGCTTTTGTACGAAATGGATTCTCGTTATAAAGCTCCATTAATTGTCCACAAAGTTTGAATGCGCGTGCTATCGTTTTATTATCCATAGTAAGTTTTAATTTTATTATCAAAAGTACTAAATAAAAAAATGTCGGCAATTTACATTACCGACATTTGTACTTATTATTTGTTTTAATATAGGATTCTAATTATCTAAGCTTGCGCTTTTTCTTTGTCTGCAGGTCTTTCATATTTGTCTACGATAAGACGAACACCAGAGTTTTTAGTCATAAACTTAATTGTCCAGTTGACAAATGTTACCAACTTATTGCGGAAACCGAAGATAGACATTAAGTGAACAAACATCCACGTCAACCAAGCGATAAAACCATTCATGTGGAATTTTCCTAAATCAACAACGGCTCTATTACGACCAATTGTCGCCATGGAACCTTTGTCAAAATATTTGAAATCCTCTGTATTTGGTTTATTTGACAAAATATTGATGATATGCTTCGCTACGTAAGTTCCTTGTTGTTGCGCTGCAGGAGCCACACCCGGAAGACCTCGTGGCGTTTCTTCTGTAATCATCGCCGCCACATCACCGATTGCATACACTTCATTCATGCCTTCTACTTGACATTGGCCATTTGTACGGATACGATTACCTCTTTCTATGATAGCAGCATCTATTCCGCCTGGGAATTGACCTTTCACACCAGCACCCCAAATCACAGTTTTAGTTGTAATACTTTGACCATTGTTAAATGTAATCGTATCACCATCGTATCCTGTCACTTGTGTGTCTGTCAATACAGTCACGCCTAATTCTTTCAAGTATCTTTCTGAATCACGTGAAGATTTTTCCGAAAGCGCACCTAATATTTTGCTTGTACCCTCTACCAAGTAAACTTTCATTTCGTTTACGGATAACTCAGGATAATCTTTTTTTAATACGTGAAGTTGAATTTCTGCGATAGCGCCAGATAATTCCACACCTGTTGGACCACCACCTACAATCACAAAATTCAAATATGGAGCACGGTCAGAAGCGTTTTTTAACAAAACTGCTTTCTCTAGATTTTGCAACACATAACTTCTGATGTTAAGCGCTTCTTGAATGCTTTTCATCGGAAGAGAGTTTTTCTCCACTTCTTGGTTACCAAAAAAGTTACTTGTTGCGCCAGAAGCGATTACTAGATAATCGTAATCGTAAGTTCCTACAGAGGTGTGAACTTCTTTCTTATCTTTATCGATATGTAATACATCCGCGAGACGAAATTTAAAATTCTCTTGATTTTTAAACATCTTGCGAATAGGGAAGGAGATGGAATCCGCCGCAAGAGTACCTGTCGCAACTTGGTACATCAAAGGTTGGAAAGTGTGAAAGTTGTTACGGTCAATCAATAAAACTTCTACTTCCTTATCTTTTAATTTTCTTGCTACTTCGACACCTCCGAATCCACCACCAATAATGATAACACGAGGGAAAGAACGTTCAGAACGATTTAATAACATATCGCTAGTTTGTTTGTTTTCTGTGAAAATGAAATGCAAATATCTTAAAAAAATAAGATAATTCCATATTAATTTTTTAATAGTTTACTTATAAAATTGTGTAAAATACAGCGAAATAGTGTAATTAACCCATTTTTGGTTGTTTATACAATATTTTCTTAGTGTAATTTATACACATTATATGTTTAGACGCTATTTTTCTATAATAGTTTAACAGTTTTGAGTTTGATTTGTTGAGGTAGAGAGCAGGGAGATAACTATTTAAAAGAGGCAATTAGCGTAAAGAAAAAAACGCTCTAAAATTTAGAACGTTTTCATATCTTTTATTTTATCCGTATATCCATTTGAATTTATATTCCAATTCTGGAACTTTTATTCTGTCTGCTAATCGAAGCAAACGGTCTGGTAATTTCATCAAATAATCACGTGCTTTTTCGCCTTGTTCATTAAGACCTGATATTTGGTCAATTTTCCATTCGGCGATTAATTCTTTCAAAATATCAACGTAATCAATAGCTGTATAAACGTTAATACGTTGTGCAGCATCCGAGAAATGCGAGAATGCACCACCTTTAGCTTCACCAGATTGTCTCAAAAAGTGAGCTGGCATAACAATTTTTTTACGCATCATATCTTCAAAAGCTAGCATCACCTCACTTTGGTCAACTTCAAATGCTTTTGAAATAAATGACATATAGGCTTTGGCGTGACGTGCTTCATCTGCAGCGATTACACCACACATTTTTGCTAACAATTTATCACCACTTTTTTTCGAAATACCCGCTACACGTCTATGCGAAACATTAGTAGCCAATTCTTGAAAAGAAGTGTAAATAAAATTGCGGTAAGGGTCTGCTCCAGTACCGATATCAAAACCATCAGCAATCAAATGTTGCGTACTCATTTCGAATTCGCGCATATTGATTCTACCTGATAGATATAAATATTTATTCAATAAATCTCCGTGTCTGTTTTCTTCGGCAGTCCAAGCACGTACCCACTTCATCCATCCGCCTTGCTCATTTTTATCGACTTCCTCGACCATCGTCAACCAAGATTCATAGGTTGGCAATGCTTCTTCGGTAATCGTATCACCGATTAATACAGCTACTAAATCGTAAGGTAATTCTTTTGCACTTTCTTGTAAATCACGAACTTCTTCGAAGAAAGTACTTCTAGAAGAATCTGGAAGAAAATCAGCGGGTTGCCACATTTCTTCTACTGGTTTTAAGTATTCACTCATTTCGTTGAGCATGTAAGGCTCCAAATAAGTCATTACTTCTTTCCTAGATCCTTCTGGAATATTTAATGGTAATTCTTGCATAACTAGTACAAAGGTATGTATAAATGAAATATGTGTTTGGAAAAATAACAAAAAAAATATTCGAAAAGTTTCCAAAAATATATTGTAATCATCATCTTTTACTAAAAGAATACATTTAAAACTCTCATTTTGGATCTATATATATTACCTTTGTAACGAAAATTTTGGAGATAAAATTGAAAAAAATAAATATAGAAAAAGTTCGTGCTGATTTTCCTTTGTTAAAAAGGGAAGTGAACGGTAAACCCTTGGTTTACTTGGATAATGGTGCGACCACACAAAAACCACAAGTTGTAATCGACGCTATCACCAATTACTATAGCGATATGAATTCGAATGTGCATCGTGGTGTACATTACTTGAGTCAGATATCAACTGATGCTTTCGAAGTTACACGTCGCAAGGTCCAAGAATTCATAAATGCGAAAGATGATTTTGAAATCATCATTACCAAAGGAACAACAGATAGTATTAATCTAGTTGCATCGTGTTACGGTAAAGCTTTTGTGCTTGAAGGGGATGAAATTATCATTTCTGCGATGGAACATCACTCGAATATAGTGCCTTGGCAGATGTTGTGTGAGGAGAAAGGAGCTATTCTTCGTGTCATTCCAATGAATGAAAACGGGGAGTTGGATTTAGAAGCTTACAAAAATTTATTATCCGACAAGACGAAATTAGTTTCTATAACGTATGTGTCGAATTCATTAGGTACAATTAATCCTATTAAAGAAATTATAGATTTAGCGCATACTAAAAATGTTCCTGTTTTTGTAGATGCAGCACAGGCAATTCAGCATATTGCTATTGATGTTCAAGCTTTAGATGTTGACTTTTTAGCTTTTTCAGGTCACAAAATGTACGCACCAACGGGTGTAGGTGTATTGTATGGCAAAAAAGATTTGCTAAATGCGATGCCACCTTATCAAGGTGGTGGTGATATGATAAAAGATGTGACTTTCGAAAAGACAACGTACAATGAGTTGCCATTCAAATTTGAAGCTGGCACACCAAATATTGAAGCAGGAATCTGTCTGGCGGCAGCAATTGATTACATCAATGATTTAGGAATTGATAATATTAAAGCTTATGAAGACGAATTGTTGGAATATGCTACTACTAAAATCAAAGAAATTCCTGGTGTAAGACTTATAGGTGAAGCGGCTCAAAAATCTTCTGTGCTTTCCTTTGTCGTGGATGGTGTACATCCGTATGATATTGGGGTGTTATTGGACAAATTGGGTATTGCGGTTCGTACTGGGCATCACTGTGCACAGCCTGTGATGGACCAATTTCAAATTCCAGGAACAGTACGTGCTAGTTTAGCTGTGTACAATACCAAAGAAGATATAGATACATTTATTGCGGGTTTGACTCGTGCATTAAATATGCTTTTGTAAAATGACAATAAACGAAATACAAGACGAATTAATCGAGGATTTTGCGTTTTATGGGGATTGGATGGAGAAATATGAGTATATCATCCAATTGGGTAAGGAAGTTCCGTTGATTGATGAGCAATACAAGACAGACCGATTCATTATTAAGGGTTGTCAATCTAAAGTGTGGTTGTTTCCTGAAGTAGTTGACGGGAAAGTATTTTTCAAAGCTGATTCAGATGCAGTAATTACAAAAGGTTTGGTTAGCTTAATGGTGAAGGTATTATCAGGTCACACAGCCAAAGAAATAGCAGAAGCAGATTTGTACTTCATCGACCAAATCGGTTTGAAAGAGCATCTGTCTCCGACACGTGCCAATGGACTTCTATCTATGGTCAAACAAATGAAAATGTATGCAATAGCTTTGCAAAATAGATAAACAATAAAAGGTCTCGAAAGAGACCTTTTATTGTTTATTGACTTTAATACTTTTTGCTTCTATATTTTCTCCAAAGAATACGAATGCTTTTTCTGAAAAGTCTTTAGCATCGTCTGTCGTATAAAAAGCTATTTTTCCTTCTTTACTACATTTTTCTTCGATTTCAGGATGTCGAATCAAGTAATCGGATAAGCTATCTGCGACCAATTCACCTTGTGCTAGTATTTGGATATGCGCTGGCGTGTATTTCCGGATTATAGGATACAAAATAGGGTAGTGTGTACAAGCTAATACAATAGTATCAATATCAGGCGATTGACTCAAAAGCTCATTCACATCTTTCTGAATAAAGTAATGAGCACCTTTACTGTTGATTTCATTATTCTCCACCAAAGGCACCCAAAATGGGCATGCGTGTTGGAAAACGTTAATTTCAGGATGAAGTTTTTCTATTTCAATTAAATAAGATTGGGATAAAACCGTACCTTGTGTTGCTAGAATTCCAATGTTATTTGTCTTTGTATATTCATGAATGGATTCTGTCGTAGGACGAATCACACCCAACACTTTTTTACCTTCGGGTAAGTCATTTTGTTGGATAGTTCGTAAAGCTTTGGCAGATGCCGTATTGCAGGCTAGAATGACAAGATTGCATCCTAAGTCGAACAATTTGAAAACACATTCTTTGGTAAATTCATAAACGGTTTCGAAAGAACGAGTGCCATAAGGAACACGAGCGTTATCGCCTAGATAGATATAATCATATTGAGGAAGTTTCTTATAAATCTCCTTGAAAACGGTTAATCCGCCATATCCAGAATCGAAAATACCAATGGGACCTTGTGTGCTCATAAAAACAAAAGACTTAGGGTTATTCCTAAGTCTTTATATATGATATAAAATTTTGAATAAGAATAACCGTTAAAACTTCAACAAAGATGGCTTTTCTTTATATATTTTCCATAATAATTCCCCAAATAAAGTATTAGCCCATGCAAACCAGTGACGTGTGAATTTCTTTGGGTCATCCTTATGGAATGTTTCATGCATAAATCCAGTGTCACCATGCGTAGACGCTAACATTTTGATACTATCACGAATTTCGTCATCATTTGTTGAAGTCATGGCACGCATTGTAATAGCCATAGGCCAAATCATATCACGACCAATGTGAGGCCCACCGATTCCTTCGCCAGCTTTACCTTTGAAAAAGAACGGATTATTTTCCGATAAAATGAATTTTCGTGTGCGTTGGTAGGTCTCATCGTTCACATTTACAGCACCTAAATAAGGTAATGATAATAATGATGGGACATTTGCGTCGTCCATCATCATAGTACTTCCAAATCCATCTACCTCATAAGCATATATTTTTCCAAATTTAGGATGGTCGATAATACCGTATTCATTTACAGCTTTCTCTACTTCATTAGCTAAAGCCTCCATTTTTGAAGCTAATGTTGTATTGTTCTTAACTTTTCTTAAGATTTCTGCGGATTGTCGCAAACTTACTACTGCGAATAAATTCGAAGGAATTAAGAATAAGAATATAGTACAATCATCTGAAGGTCTAAAACTAGAACATATAAGGCCAACAGGATTAACTGGATATCCCCAACCATCTACTTGTAATGTGTCTGTTCCTCTTGAAGTAGTGCGTGAAAAGTTATATGGTCCTAAGTTTTCTTTTCTTTGTTGTTCTACAAAAGTCTTGTATGTATTTTCTTGCGCTTTTACCCATTCATCATTAAAAGGAGTAGTATCATTTGTTGTTTTCCAATATTGATAAGCTAGACGAATAGGATAACACAAAGAGTCAATTTCCCATTTGCGCTCGTGAATACCAGCTTTCATTTCGGTGTGGTCAGAGAACCATTCGCCCTCTTTAGTTGGATCGTTGTAAAAAGCGTTTGCATATGGATCGATGTTAATGCACTTCGATTGTTTATTAATTAGCCCCAAAATAAGGTCTTGAAGCTTTTTATCTTTATGCATGAATTGCAAATACGGCCATACTTGAGCACTACTATCTCTCAGCCACATTGCATCGATATCACCAGTGATGACGTAAGTCAATTTTTGTGTAGTAGTCGATTCATCATAAATTGTGGTGTCCAATGTGTTAGGAAAACAGTTATTAAATAACCATCCTAACTCTTTATTACTCACGTTTTTTTGAAACTCCTTAATAGCATCTTCAATGATATTGCTATTGAAATGTCTTTTTGCAAATGGTACTCTTACTTCTGGAAAATTAGCATTGGATTGCGCAAATGAAAATTTACTTGCCATCATACCAGCACCAAGTAATGCAGATTGTTGTAAAAATGTTTTTCTATTCATGTTTATATGGTTATCAGTTAAAAGTTGACTTATAAAACGTTTTAGCTGTCGCTAATATAATATTTTTTAAAGAGAATTATTGTAAAAATTATATTCCTATTTAGGCATGAATATTGTTTATTAAAAAGAAATTATTAAAAACATGGATTATTGTATATCATTGTAGTCAGTTCTCAAAATCATCTATGCTTAAAAAAAAGAAGATATCCTCATTACTGGCATCAATAATACTGCTAAATGGAGGCGTCCTAATGCCCGCTGCTGCACAAGTTGCAAATCAAGTTTATTCTTATGATCAATCCCAGAAATATAATGATATTTTATACAGTTCCAAAACAAGGTTACATACTGCGTCCCGACCTTTTCTGTTCAAGAGTCAACTTTTAGAGCGAAAAGACTCCTTGGCTAATGCTAACGCAGTTTCATCAGAGAATTGGATTATGCGCAAACTTTTCAATGAACATTTGGTAGATGTAAAAAAAGATGATCACTCATTTTATTTAGACTTTCTCCCAGACTTTCAAATTGGTTCGGAAGTTGTTGATACTGAAAAACGTACGACTTGGATGAATACAAGAGGAGTGCAAGTTGGTCTTACTATAAAAGATAAATTTACATTCCACTCTTCCTTCTATGAAAATCAAGGTGTATTTGCCAATTATATGGATGACTATATATCAGAAGTCGGCGTAGTGCCAGGTCAATCTTCTGTAAAAAAGCCATTTTCCAAAAGAACTAAAGATTGGATGTACGCGACAGCATCTTTGACGTACGACTTCAGCCCGTATTTCCAATTAACAGCTGCATTTGATAAAAATCACATCGGTGATGGATATCGCTCGCTATTATTATCGGACTTTTCATCTAATTATACTCATCTTAAATTTACAGGTGAAATTGGTAATGTGCAATATACTTCCATATGGGCCTATATGAATGACCCTATGAATCCTCGAATAGATTCTTTAGACTCCGGAGGACGATTTGGCGATGGAATCAAGTACGGAGCATTCCAATTCATTGATTATAATGCAACAGATAGGCTATCAATTGGATTTTTTCAATCCGTAATATGGTCAAATAGAAATCAGGCGGGATACAGAGGGTTTGATTTTAATTATTTGAATCCTGGTGTATTTTTCCGTCCAGTCGAGAATAATAATCGCACATCTCCAGATAAAATGTTTTTGGGGTTGAATGCTAAATACAAAATCTTAAATAATATTACAGCTTACGGACAATTTTTGCTTGGAGAGTTTACAGCTAAAGAATTCTTTGCAGGGAATGGTTACGCACATAACAAGTGGGGTACGCAGTTGGGTGTTAGAGGATTTAATACGTTTGGTGTACGCGGACTTAATTTCTTAGGAGAATACAACTTAGTTAGACCATATACGTATCAGCATTTTGTTTCTATTTCAAATTACAGTAATAATGGTGAGCCATTAGCGCACCCTAGAGGTGCAAATTTTAGAGAATTAATTGGTGTCGCAAATTATTCTTATAAAAGATTTGACTTTTCGGGTAAAGGTATGTTTAGCACATTTGGAACTGATCCTAATATGGAGACAAATATGGGGGGGGATATTTTTCAATCTTATAGAACAATCCCGGAAATGTATGGTAATAAAATTGGACAGGGGGTGAAGAACAATTTGTATTTTGCGGATCTAAGAGCAGCCTATGTTTTAAATCCAAAATATAATTTGCGTTTGGAATTAGGGTATACACAGCGTTTCCGCACTATTGAGGGAGATAAAACCCAAAAATCAGGTGTGATTAATTTTGGCTTGAGATCTAGTTTCCGCAATTTTTATAATGATATTTAAAAACTGATATCTATATTTATTCATTAATCTATAACATGAAGAAAATATTGGTGCTAAATGGACCTAACCTTAATCTGTTAGGTGTTCGTGAAAAAAGTATTTATGGTGAACAATCGTTTGAAGATTATTTCAAATCTTTGAAAGATAGATTTGCTAGTATAGATCTTACCTATTTTCAAAGTAATTCTGAAGGTGCAATTATTGATAAATTGCATCAAGTAGGATTTGATTTCGATGGAATAGTCTTGAATGCAGGAGCCTATACACATACATCGGTAGCAATTGCTGATGCTATTGCAGGTATAACTACACCGGTAGTGGAAGTACATATTTCTAATGTACATCAGCGTGAATCATTCAGACATCACTCTTATTTATCCAAAAATTGTAAGGGAGTGATACTAGGTTTTGGATTGGATAGTTATCGATTAGGAATAGAGAGTTTTATATAATAAGAAAGAGGCTTTAATAAGCCTCTTTTGTGTTTTCGTTAATTTTTCTTTTGGTCAAGTGAAGTAGCAGTGAAAATAGGGCGCAAAATCCCATACAGACCAACATGGGTTGTGCAGTATCGTTATGTAATAAGCTAACCACCCCAGAGCTCAGCGCTCCAAGCCCCATTTGTAAAAATCCTAATAATGCAGAAGCAGTACCAGCAGTTACTTTAAATGGTGCCATTGCCATGGCTGATGCATTTGGAAATATAAACCCTTGACATAGCAAATAGCCAAAAGTTAATCCTAAAAGTATAGGTAAGTTTATAAAATTAAGGGTTAGGCTTAGAAACATAAATAAACCAACAGCAACCTGACAAATATTAGCTATTAAACATATTTGCTGCATAGACCATCTTTTAAGCAACATTCTATTTAATTGAGTGGATAGTATAAGTGCAGAAGCCACAAAAGCAAATGCTAACCCATATTCTTTTTTGCTCAATCCGTATATGTCTTGGAGAATGTAAGATGATCCAGCCAAATAAGCGTATAGCCCTGCTGATGCAGTAGAGGCAATGAGGCAGTAGAAGATGAATGTATTATTCTTAAATACTTTGAAATATTCGTTGACAATTGATTTTGGTGCTAAGGATAAATTTTTATTTCCGGCATAGCTTTCAGGTAATATAAATACTGTAAGTACCAGTATTACAAAGCCAATACTAAACAAAGCGATAAATATATAATGCCAATCCAAATAATCTAATAAAAATGCGCCTGCTGAAGGAGCAAGAATTGGCGAAATTGCAATTACCAGCATTAATAGACTAAATACACGTGCAGCCTCTTTTCCTTCATAATAATCTTGTATCATTGCTCGTGCTGCCACCATACCAGCGCAGCTTCCTAAAGCTTGTATAAATCGCAGTAATATCAAACTATCCACATCTTTAGTAAATACACAAGCAATAGATGTTAAAGTATAAATGCAAAGTCCAAATATTAATGGTTTTTTACGCCCATATTTATCTAATAGCGGACCATAAATCATTTGTCCAATAGCAATACCGATAAAGAAAGAAGTCAGTGATAATTGTACATTTTCAATACTGGTATCAAAATCCTTTGCAATTGTAGCAAAAGCAGGAAGGTACATGTCTATGGAAAATGGACCAATGGCTGACAAAAGACCGAGAATTAGCAGGATAATTTTTTTATTATTAAACATAGTAATGTGATTACACCTTCGAGAATTCAGTGTGTGAATTTTGCTGTAAAGGTATAGTTTTACATGGTTTTATAAGAGTTTAGTAAATAAAAATGAAGTAGAAATTACATGAAATTAAGCAAGATTTTATAATTACTTCAGTATAATTCTCTCGAAAACGTTTAAGTAGAAAAAAATATATTAATTTCTTTTTTATAGCTGATATTAGCACATTTACGCAGCAATTATAAATCAATCAATCATCTAGATGAGTATATTCGAACAATTTTCATTACAAGATAAAGTATGCGTAGTGACAGGGGGAACGGGGGTTCTGGGCGAAGCATTTGTGTCTGCCATTGCAGAATCGGGAGGTAAAGTTGCAATTATAGGGCGAAATGAAGAAAGGCTAAAAGCTAGAGTGGAAATGGTTGAGAAAATAGGTAGCCACGGTTTAGGTATAGTCGGTGATGTATTGTCCGAAGAGGATATGATAAGAGCTAAGGATATTATACTAGAGAAATGGGGAACAATTGATTGCTTAGTGAATGCTGCGGGGGGAAACATAAAAGAAGCGGTGATCGGTCCTGATGCAGACTTATTTGCTTCTAATATCTCGCACACAATAGATGCAATTAATTTAAATTTAAACGGAACAATTATTCCAACACATATTTTTGGTAAAGTCATTGCGGAAAAGGGAAGTGGTAGTATCATAAATATCGCGTCACTTTCATCCCAGGTTGCACTAACGCGTGTGTTAGGGTATACAGTTGCCAAGTCAGGTATAGTCGGATATACCAAATGGATGGCTACTGAATTGGCGTTACGCTATGGAGACAAAGTACGTGTAAATGCAATAGCTCCAGGTGTATTTCTAACAGAGCAAAATCGCTCACTAGTTACGAATACAGACGGAACTTATACATCTCGAGGGCAAAAATTTGTTGATAATACACCATTCGGTAGACTTGGTGATCCAAGGGAGCTAAAAGGAACTATTGTTTATCTATTGAGCGATGCATCACGCTTTGTATCGGGAGAAACAATTTACGTGGATGGAGGATTTACCGCTTGGTCTGGTGTGTAATAATTATGTATTCAAGAATTGGATGTTAATCTGTAGAACTGTATATGAAAAACAACTTTATAAAGGAAGATTTTTTATTAAATTCATCATTGGCAAAGGAATTTTATTTTGACTATGTATCTACACTCCCGATTATAGACTACCATTGCCATCTTCCTCCAGATCAAATAGCAACCAATCACAAGTTTGAGTCTATAACAGAAATATGGCTTAATGGAGATCATTATAAATGGCGTGCAATGCGTGCTATTGGCGTTGCTGAAAAGTACATCACTGGCGATGCAATTGACCAAGAGAAGTTTGCAAAATGGGCAGAGGTCGTTCCTTACACAATGCGTAATCCATTGTACCACTGGACACATATGGAGCTAAAAAATCCTTTTGGCATTGACAAGTTGCTCGATCCTACCTCAGCTGATTCAATATATCAGGACACAAAGTCATTATTAAAAGAAGATAGATTTTCCACGCAGGGATTGATGAGTCATTTTAAAGTGGAGATGGTAGGAACAACTGATGACCCTATAGATTCTTTGGAACATCATAGAGCTTTGAATAATAGTGATTTTGAAGCTAAAATTCTTCCTTCCTTTAGACCAGATAAAGCGTTTAATATAGATGGTGGAGATTTCTTTAGAGAATATATCCAGAGGTTAAGCACAGTATCAAATATTCAAATTCTCGATTTGGACAGCTTGCTAGAAGCTTTGTTTAATCGCATTGAATATTTTCATGCATTAGGTTGTCGGATTGCTGATCATGGGCTTGGATGTCTACCTTTTGAAACAAATATAGCGCTAGAATCAATTAACATAACTTTCAAATCAATTTTGGCGGGTGAGAATATACATATTGTATCCGAAATGAAAGATGCATTTGTATTTTATGTACTGACGAATTTGTCCAAAAAGTATAACGAAAAAAATTGGTCGCAACAATTTCATTTAGGCGCTTTTCGTAATACGAATACCCGTAGTAAAATTCAATTGGGACCAGACACAGGATTTGATACTATAGGTGATTATCAACATGGAGAAAGATTGTGGAAATTCCTCGATTTTCTACAAAAAACAGATCAGTTGCCTCGAACAATTATTTATAACCTTAATCCTTCCGATAATGCACTTTTCGGAAGTATGATAGGTAATTTCCAACAAGAAGGTATAAAAGGCAAAATTCAGTTTGGCTCTGCTTGGTGGTTTTTGGATCAACTTGATGGCATGAAAGATCAAATTGATACACTATCTAATTTGGGATTATTGAGCTGTTTTGTAGGTATGTTGACAGATTCTCGTAGTTTTTTGTCGTATTCTCGACATGAATATTTCAGAAGGTTGTTGTGTGAGATTTTTGCAGATGATGTACTGAAAGGCAAATTGCCGAATGATAAGGGGTGGATCGGTAAAATATTACAAGATATTTGTTACTACAATGCAAAGGATTATTTTAATATCTCTTCGTAAAATCTATGATAATGTGAGAAGCAACCAATACAGTTGCTTTTTTTAGTTAACAGCTGTTGACTTTCTAAATGTTAGTTCTGTTTCTAACTCAATGGTTTCTTGCCCATATTGAATCCAATTTTGTCTTTTAATAAAATGGATTAATCGCTCTGTAGCAAGTCTGCCAATTTCTTTTGTAGGCTGTCGAATGGTGGATAATGAAGGATTCAAAGAGTCTGGAAAGTCTACATTGGAGAATCCAATGAGTGCTATTTCATCAGGGACAGCTATCTTTAATTCGGCAAGAATTCCTAAAATACGTACAGAAATAGTATCAGATGAACTTATGATAGCATTCGGTTTTAAATCGCTAGCCAACACTTTTTGAAGTGCTGTACGTAAGTCGCCATCCAATAGCTCATTGCTCTGCATGTTACATTGGATATAATAATCAGGATTGAAGGGTATATTGTGATCCGTAAGTGCCTGTTTATATCCCTTGAATCGTTCTCCACTCAGACCAAATTTTGAGCCTGTGATATTCAAAATATCTGTTCTGCCATTTAGAATTAAATGTTTGGTTGCGCTATAAGCACCTTTAAAATTATCGACTCCAATTTTGACAGTTTCTAACTGATGAAGGATGCGGTCAAATATAACTACTGGACAATTTGATTGGTGTAAGGACTTTAATAAATCAACATTGGAGGTTTCGTCAATTGGTGCTATTAGCAAACCATCAATTCCTCGTAATTGTAACGCTTCAATACATGATTTTTCAATCTCGGACTGTTCCCTACTTTGCATAAATATAACATCATATCCAACAGTCAGCGCGTGTTGCTGTATTCCTTCAATTATTTGCGAATAAAATAAATTATTAATAGAGGATAGAATAACACCTATAGTATTGGTTTTACCAGTTTTTAAATTTTTGGCCAACAAATTTGGTCTATAACCATTTTCTTTCGCATACGCTAATACACGTTTTTTTGTTGCTTCACTAATATCATAACTATCATTCAACGCTTTAGAGACAGATGATATCGATAAATCTAGGGCCTTAGCAATCTCTTTGATGGTGATATTAGACATAGATATATTGGTAACTGTTTATTGCAATATATCGAATATTTACAATAGATTAAAATAAAAATGGTTGCAAAAGTTGCAACCATTTTTATTTTAATTAAGCTTTTTAGATGCGGGTCTAAGTATAAGGTAGAGACCAGCAAGTATAAATGGAATACTTAATAATTGTCCCATATTGAAGAACATACCATCTTCAAAAGCTTCTTGATTCTCTTTGAAAAACTCCATTATGAACCGAATGGTAAAAAGTCCAATTAGCCCTATTCCAAATAGTAAACCTCTTTTTGGATTACTATCTTTTTTATAAGTCATCCAAAGTATTAAAAATAGAACAAAATATCCAAGCGCTTCATATAATTGAGCTGGATGACGTGGAATATTGTCTATTTGGGTAAAAACTACAGACCAAGGAAGATCTGATTCAGTAGGCTTCCCGATGATTTCAGAATTCATGAAATTACCAATACGGATGAACGCTGCAGCAATTGGAACAACTAAAAGTAATCGGTCTGCAATCCATAGAAAATCTGTTTTTGTTTTTTTTACATACAAATACATGCCGATTAATATACCAATAGCTCCACCGTGAGAAGCCAATCCTGCGAACCCTGTGAATTCCCAGCTTCCAGATCGTTTACTAAACGGCAAAAGCATTTCTAGGGGATTTTGACTGTAATAATCAAACTCATAAAACAAACAATGCCCAAGACGAGCACCTAGAATAGTACCTAAAAAAATATAAACAGTTAACTTATCCAGATCATCTTGTGTTTTGCCTTCCTTCTTAAAAACTTGCAACATTAATATGTAAGAAACAACAAATGCAAGAAGCCAACACATCGAATAATACCGGATACCAAATGATCCTATAGAGAAAATATTCTCTGCTCCTGACCATTGGATAACATTATAAATATACTCCATCTTTGATTGATTAAAGCTGTAAATATAAAATTAATAATCGTTTATGAGAAGGCTATTTCTAAATAGAACTGTATTATTTTTTGGATTAGAATAATTATTTTTTATTTTGTACGGAAACAAAAAATGGTATGGCAAAGAAGAGTAGTAAAGAAATAAAACATCAATCGGTCGTAACGAAAGAATCTGTAAAATTCTTTGAAAAATACATAAATAATCCATCTCCAACAGGTTTTGAGTGGGAAGGACAACGTCTATGGTTAGACTACCTCAAGCCATTTGTAGACGAAACATATATTGACAATTATGGTACTGCAGTGGGAATAATAAATCCTAAAGCGGCTTATAAAGTGGTAATTGAAGCGCACGCGGATGAGATATCATGGTTTGTGAATTATATCACAAAAGATGGTCTTATCTATGTAATTCGCAACGGTGGATCAGATCATCAAATAGCACCGTCAAAACGAGTAAATATTCATACAGATAATGGACTTGTAAAAGCCGTATTCGGTTGGCCCGCGATACATACGCGTTCGGGTGAAAAAGAGGAATCACCATCATTAAAAAACATTTTTTTGGATTGTGGATGTACTTCCAAAGAAGAGGTGGAAGCATTGGGGATTCACGTAGGTTCTGTTGTGACTTACGAAGATGAATTCATGATTTTGAATGATCGCTATTATGTGGGACGTGCTCTGGACAATAGAGCTGGTGGATTTATGATCGCTGAGGTTGCGCGTTTATTGAAAGAAAATAAAAAGAAATTACCATTTGGGTTGTATATTGTCAATTCAGTACAAGAAGAAATTGGTCTTCGTGGTGCAGAAATGATTGCAGATTGGATCAAGCCGAATGTTGCTATCGTGACAGATGTAACGCATGATACCCAAACACCTATGATCAATAAGATCACGCAAGGAGATTTGGCATGTGGTAAAGGTCCCGTTGTATCGTATGCTCCAGCTGTACAGATTAACTTGAACCGTCAGTTGATCGACGTAGCACAGAAAAACGATATTCCATTCCAACGTCAAGCATCATCGAGA
The DNA here is from genome assembly GCF_009829075.1 of Sphingobacterium composti. GTDB lineage: Bacteria > Bacteroidota > Bacteroidia > Sphingobacteriales > Sphingobacteriaceae > Sphingobacterium > Sphingobacterium composti. The sequence goes on from NZ_WUQZ01000004.1 coordinate 123,035, forward strand.
TTCACTGGAACAGATACAGACGCATTCGCATATTCTAATGGCGGTGTGCCTTCTGCTTTGATTTCTTTACCTTTGCGCTATATGCATACTACAGTAGAAATGGTACATAAAGAAGATGTGGATAATGTAATTCGCTTGATTTATGAGACTTTATTAACTATTGAAGATGGACAAGATTTTAGAAGTTTTACGAAATAAATAAGATTAAATAATTAGAATAGAGATGAGTGATCAAAATCAAAACATTCCAGAAAACAACGAATTAAGTATAGAGTTATCAGAAGAAATTGCTGAAGGTATTTATTCTAACTTAGCGATTATCACACATTCGAATACAGAGTTTGTGTTGGATTTTATTCGCGTGGTGCCAGGCGTTCCTAAAGCGAAAGTGAAATCAAGAATTATCTTGACCCCGGAGCATGCAGTAAGATTATTGGGTGCGCTTCAAGATAATTTAGCTCGATTCGAAGCTCAAATAAAAGCTGCAGCGCAACAACAACAAGGTGAGCCTGTCGCGAAAGATTTTCCTTATCCATTGGATTTGCATCCAAAAGGCGAAGCATAAAATAAGCCCTCTCGTTATATCGAGAGGGCTTATTAATTGAATTAATCTATTACTTATAATAAGCTACCATTGGATAGCTTGATCTTCGTCAGGTATCTGTGTATTGAGCACACGTTGTAAACTCAATGTTCCTTTTACCACATATTGAATATTAATATTGGGAATCATGGTGTAATCCGTGAAGTTGTAATCAATATTATTAATTGTTATGGTTTTTCTCAATAAGTATGGATAATTAGGTTCAATCATTTCACTCATCGTATAGCTTAAATCTTTATTTACCTTAAAGTTTAGGAGTGGATTGTCCGCATATAATTGAACTCCTCCGCTATCATTAAAGCGCGCATAGATTTTATAGTTTTGTCTATCTTGTCTTTCTTCGTCAATTGCTCCTGCGTAAAAAAATATGGTGTTTTCATCCACTACATATGCTTTGATTTCGCTTTTTACGATAGAAGTTTCATTTTCGGCTCCATCCATAAAAGTTCGTAATGCTGTACCGCCGTAGGTTCCAGAATAATTATTAAACGGGTTGACACGTAGTAAAGCTTTTTTGTAATGTTTACGTGGATGGGGGACATAAGTAGATGAACCCTCGACAATAGTGAGTGGTAAGACCCATTTTTCTACCAGATTGATATCCTTCAAAGTAAAGTCAATATTCAAGAGCCCTACATTTTCTCCAGATTTGATATCGAGCGTTTGGTTAAAACTGAAATACTCAGCAGGCAATAATCTATAGTAAAAGTCAGTTCTGTTTTGGAATCTTTCATAGTTCAAGATATCTAAACTGTCTCGGTCTACGTCGATTTTAACAGAAATATTCTGTTCATTATTCGTTGAACCACTGATGATGACTGGCAGTTGAAAAGATGACTTCTGGTTATCCTTATAACGAACATATATATCGGATACACCACTTTGATTATTAATAGGTGCTTTAAATGAAATGAAATTTTCGTATTGTTCTTCTTTCCACTCATCGTTGCACGAAGTGTTAGCAAATAAAAGTGCTAGTACTAAATATTTAATATAATTCTTTTTCATGAGATACGTTTCTAATCGTTGTACGTCCAACCAGGATTTTGAGTTAGTTTTTTGTTTCTCTTCAATTCCGAGTGTTTAATTGGCCAAAACCACATTTTATCTGCAAAGGTGTTTTTCAAAACCCAAGTAGCTACTGGCGTATGGAATAAATCTCTATTTCCTGCATTCATCAAAATATTGCAACCATATACAGGCAGAGATTCTTCTACAGCAGCATCCAACCAACGGCGAAGATCATAATAGCGTTGCCCTTCAGCCACCAATTCAATGAATCTTTCTCTTTTAAGTGTTTTTCTTAATTCCTCCTTACTAGAATAGATTGCTGTTGAGTAATCTGGCACACCTGCTCTAATGCGTACAGGATGTATTCCTTTTTGCATTTCAGAAACATCTCTTGAGAGAGTATAATTTGTTCCTTTCCAAGAAGCGACAGTATGTGATCCACTTAACTCGTTGAGTGCTTCCGCATACATCAATAATATATCTGCATAGCGAATAGCTGGTTCAGTTTTTTGAACTATACGGTCAGCGCTTCCTCCTTCATAAGTATCACTAGGGTGAACGTATTTTTTTATTCCGAATCCAGTACGTAGCCAATACGCATTGGAGGAGTTAAATCCATTTCCACGTGAATCTTCTCTATAATAGAATACTTGTTGGTTGCGGTTGCGTTCTTGTGTTTCATTAAGAAGTGTCCAAAAACTTCCATTAAATGCTACAGACGCATAAAATCGAGGTTCTCTGTTAGCATATTGTAATGAAACACCTTCTCGTAGAGGACGATATTTTTGTGAAGAGACATCACTAGACGAAACATAGCCAGTCAAACGATTCGATCCATCACCTCTACCTATCTCTTTATCCTTACCTGGGACATCAGTTCCATCATTCATATAGTATGCATCCACTAATTTTTGAGTAAGTCCATGCGTGTTCCAACCGGTAGCAGACCTTGGTAGGGAATGCGCTACCATAGCTCTTATATCTTCACCACCTTGGTTATTTCCCCTCGTAAAAATCAGTTCTGGATTACCTGATGCGACAAGTGTACCGTCAAATACTTGCGCATAAGATTTTGCAGGGTCAATATTTGCCCATCCCAAGGGCCAATCTTTATTAGCAAAATTTCCATCATCTGGTGGAATAACAGTAGCATCTGAACCTGTTGTCTGAACAGGAACAGTGTATAGACTATAAATACCAAGTTCCATTACATCGCGTGCTGCGGCAGCAGCTTTAGCCCATTTCGCTTCTTGGTAATCTATTGATAATAATCTTTTTCCTGTATGGTCTACAAGTTTTGCTGCGAACTCGGAATTATTACCATTTGCCATTGGACTAGCAGCATACAATAGCGCTTTTGCTCTTGTTGCTAATGCTGCACCTACGGTAGGACGAGCAGAGGCATCTTGCCCTCTGCCTACACCTAATTTTTCCATTTCTTTAGCCGCTTGTAGCATTTCATTACTAATGTACTCTGCACATTCTTCGTATGTGCTCCTCGGAGTAGCTAAGTCGTCATAGCTGTCTGTATAATCTAGCCCCTCATCAGGGAGTAGGGGTATAGGACCGTATTTGCGCAACAACAACCAGTACAAGTAGGCACGTGCAAAACGTGCTTGACCACGGTAATCTTCTATTTCATCCGCAGACATTTCTTTATTTAAATGTATTTTATGAATAAAGGTTGTTGCATTGCGAATTCCGCGGTAGGATTGGGTCCAAGAACCTTGTTTGTCATTTTCAGAATACAAACCCATCTTGAACATATTGTATGAGAGTTCATTCTTAGATGGATCATAATCTCTATCCCGATCACCATAATACATGTCATCCGAAAAGTTATGTGGAGTCAAGCCTTTACTTGCTACATCAGCATTAATTCCCTTAAATTCTTCGAATACGTGCGCGAGCCATTGTTCCGCATAATTTTTACTTTCGAATACTTTTTCTTCTGTCATTCTATCCTTAAATAAGGATTCGGATTCTAAATACCCCTTTTGACAAGAACTAATACCAGCTAAAGCAACCAGTATTGGTAGATAATATATGTATTTACGCATTTTTTTTCTTTTAGAGGTTAACATTTATACCAAAAGTTACTGATTTAGGAAGAGGGTAATCTTCACCTCTTGGTGTTGCTAATTCTGGATCCCAAAGTTTAAATTTAGACCAAGTCATCAGGTTGTGACCCGCAAGGAATAACCTAATATTGTTAGTCCTAATTCTACTTGTAAAATTCTTCGGAAGTGAATAACCAATATCAATATTCTTAAGCCTAATATACTGACCGTTTCTTAACCAAAATGTGGACTCTCTAAAATTGTTTGGAAACGCTCCAAAACTTAAGCGTGGATAGGAGGCATTGGGATCTTCCGTAGAAGGATCTCCTGAAATATCAGCAGAAATCCATCGATTATCACCCATTATACCTTTCATCACTTGTCCCCATTCACCCTCACTAAATGCATAGACTGTTTTGCCATATGTAGAGAAAGTTGATTTTCCAGCACCTTGAATATGTAAATTAATATCTATTGATTTCCATTGAAAAGACGATCCCATTCCATAGATTAAATTAGGTCTTCTAGTCGCTCCGATCGCAACAACATCCCCATTATCAATAATACCATCTCCATTGACATCTTTGTATTTAATGTCACCTGGTTGATACACTCCAAAAGTTTGTGTTGGACTATTTCTTATATCATCATAGTCTTTGAATAAACCTAAAGCGATTAATCCTTTCGCTTGGTCTACACGAAATCCTTCTGAATTCTGATAAGGATAGACATTGTTTTCTTCGTCTCTTTCTAAGATTTTGTTTTTGCTGTAGGTGATATTCCCTCTAGCTGTCACATTTACTTCGCCAATTCTTTGTTTATAACTAAATCTTCCTTCAAAACCTTTTGAACTAACAGCCCCCACGTTAGCTCTTGGAATACTTTCTAAACCAACGATTTCTGGCAAGAAATTTCTTGGCATATAGATGTCTGTTCGTTCTTCATCGAATAGTTCAATAGAACTTTCAAACTTGTTGTTAAATAAATTTATATCGAATCCAAGATTTTTCTTTAATGAAACTTCCCATGAGACATATGGAGATGCTACTTGCGAAAACCTCAATCCTCCGTAGCCGCGATCCGAGCCGAAATCTGCCCATTGATAGCCTCCAGCAGATCCAATTGTATATAAGTAAGGGAAACGCTCACCATACATTAACTGGTCATTACCTGTCTTGCCGTATGAAAATCTTACCTTAAGTAGGTTCATCCAATCAGCGTTTTCTTTAAATATTTTTTCTTCCGAAATATTCCATGCAAATGATACAGCCGGGAAGAAACCATATTGATTACCACTTGCAAAGTTTTCAGATCCTGTGTATCCAAAATTGAAGTCAGTAAAATATCGGTTATTAAAATTATATGTTAATCGTCCAGCAATAGCCTCGTTTTTACGTGCAATACCATTTTTAATTTCCGTTCCTAGATTTACGGTTTGCACCAATGCATCACGAGTAAATCTAGCAACCGCGCCAATATTATGTCCGTTGAATCCGCGGTCGTAGTTTAGCATGAAATCCAAAAACTCTCTTCTATTGCCACCAGCAGTACTTTCTTGGTACATCTCTCTAGGATCAGAGACTTTATAAAATATTATTTCCCCATTATTGACATTACGTGCTCTGTCTGCTCGCCATTGCTCAGGCCATTTTAGCCTTCTGATATTATTGTGGTTATTAGTGTCATAGCCGAATATTCCACGTCCACGAAGTCCCTTGGTTATAAAATCTAAATTTTGTTCAGCGGTGATGTTGATTTGAATATTATTATTCCAGTTTTCATTATATCCAGTTTGTGTAGCCATCACCCATGGGTTAGTTCTGTTGCCTTCGCCTACCGCAGGTACACGACCGTTTGAGTATTCAATAGGCATACTAATAGGCGAATAGCCAAATAATGCTCCCCAAAAATCTAGATCTCCAATACCGGGACTATTGCGTAGGCCTAATGATCCAGCTACTCCAACTTTTAGTATTGTAGTTTTTGTGATGTTCATATCTGTATTTAGTCGATAGTTCCATCGCTTGTAGTTAGCATTAGTATTGTAGTCCTTTTTCAGGTTTTCATCGATTTTATACATACCACCTTCTTCTACGTAACTGCCCGATACGAAATATCTTGCTGTGGCACCTCCTCCGCTCATGTTCAGATTTGCGCGGTAAGTCATTGCCCCATCATTCAACAGTTTTTCCTGCCAGTCTACATTTGGGTAAAGGTCTGGATCCAAACCCAATCGCAAAATCTCTAATTCTTCAGGTTGATATACGGGTTGGTTGTTACGTGTAATTCGTGCTTCATTCAAGAGGTTAGCATAGGTAAAACCATCCTCAAATTCGGGTGTAATTGTTCTGGTGTTATAAATGGTTTCGCTTTTAACATTGATGTTAATTTTACCTTCTTTACCACGTTTTGTAGTGATTAGAATTACACCATTAGCACCTTTGGACCCATATATAGCAGTTACAGCAGCATCTTTGAGTACCGATATGGATTCAATATCTTCAATGTTGATATCATTGATATTGCGTTCAATATTGTCTACCAATACTAGAGCGGATGAACCTCCACCAAAAGTCGAAATACCACGAATCCAGAATTCGGATATATTTCGTCCTGGTTGACCTGACTGCATCATTGCCATTACTCCAGCTACATTACCTGCTAAAGCGTTGGAGAGGCTAGAGGTCGGATTGGACTTCAAATCATCCACATTTACCGTTGTTACTGCCCCAGTCAATGTTAATTTTGTTTGATTACCCATGCCCGTCACAACTACTTCTTCCAATACATTGGATTCATCTTCCAATAATGTGATGTTAATTTTTATATCTTCTTTGATCAATATTTCTTGTGTTTGAAAACCAATAGATCTAAAAACAAGTTTTTTGTAGCGTTCAGCTTTAATTTTATATTGACCTTTATTGTCCGTGATTGTACCTAACCCAGGTGCGTCTGATACATGGACAGTAATTCCTGGTAAGGGATTTTTTTGAGCATCTACTACAATACCAGTTACTTCAACTATTTCCTGTGCTAGCGAGTGACTTATGACGCTAAGAAGTAATATACAGGTTAGTAAGAATTTATTCATAATTCCATTCTGTTACTAAGGTTGTGATTTTGTTGATTATTATGTTAATATTTGGTTAGTCTAATTATCACCTTCCAAAGCAATTTTTCTAAATCTTCTATTGGCACGATCACCTATATAGAAAGCTTTCTCTGTCTCACTATACGCTATTCCTGTAGGTCTGTCGAAGCGAGCTTCTAATCTTAAGTCTCCGTCTACATATCCCCATGGATTAGCATTCAAACTAGAACTTCCACGGCCAGCAAAGGTAGATACAATACCGTCTGGTGTTAGCTTTCGAACAGCGTGATTCATCTGGTCTGTGAAATAGAAATCGTATTCATCGGATTTGCCAGCAGCAGCGTATTCTTCATTTTTTACGAATACACCTTGATACGGTTGATTTAGCCTTACGCTAGCGCCAATTCCGTCCGTATATCCTGCGCTTCGCAGTTGACCACAGACCAAGTAAGGTTGATTAAATTGTTTCTTTTCCCAGTTGTAATCAATACGTAATATATAATGTTGGTTTATGACTACTATATAAGCATAGTTGCCTGTAGGGTGTATAAAGATTTTGTATTCCCATTGTGGATCGTGTACAAAGAATAAGGTTTCGAAATCTTTTTGTCCCAATCCTTGTGAGAAATATTTTTCCATATCAAACCTGAAAAATTGCCCTTTCTCGTAGCTATTAAAATACATTTCTCCATTGACAGGATGTACAGTAGCACCATTACATTGGCGATAGCGTGTTAATATTTCCGTATCTAAGAAGTTTCTAGCACGAGAGAGTAGCGTAGTTGCTCCATCATTTTCACCTCCGCGGTCTTCTGAAATAATAATATGATCCCCATCTTTTGTGAAGTCTACACTACGAGGTCTGTTAAAATTGGATCTAATTTTAGTAACTACACTATCCTCAAAATTGAGTAAGTATAATCCATTATTATTGTCAAATGTCACATACAAATGTTTTGGATTTTTTGGGTCAAATTTCATGTGCGAAGGTTCCCAAAATCCACTGGCCATTTTGTTTTGATCCGGATCTTTGAATTTGCCATCTCTCCATGGTTCATCTCCTCTTTCATTTCTATATCCGATGACAGTTGAAACAATCATTTTGCGCTGATAGACGAATTTTTCATTTGCCTTACCAACAATTGGCAATCGCTCATCTCCAACACGAACTTCAATATCTCCTGCATAGGCTTGAGTAGGGACTAAGCAATAGATAGATTCTCCTTGAGCGCTGATAACAATAGCCTTTTGACCACCGATGACTACATCAATGATGGAAGGATCGTTTCCGAAATTTTTTCCATAGATTACTAATCGTTGCCCGGCACCGCCAGTTTTGGGTTGAAAATCTGAAACAACAACGGGTTGATTGGGGTTAAAAGGTAAAGCGGAGTCTGCTGTTTTTTCTTCCGTTTTACATGACCATAATCCTACAAATAATACTGGAATTATCCAGAGAAAATTGTTGAGATAATGGGTTAAGCTTAAGGTAGGTGTGTTTCTCATAAGCATTATAATTGGCTAAAATTTTTACACTTGATATAAGTCGTAAATATTTGTCTTAAAGACATTTGTTAAATCGTTTTAGTTAAAATGATTTACTACTAATCGATCTCTGCTATAATTTTTCTTAGAAAAATTGGAACAGAATTTTAAGACAATATTAAACTAATATGAATGCGAATATTATAATTGATTAAGTCAAAGTTAGGCTATAATGAAAATGTTGGGCTGTCAATTTTTCTCATTAAGTATTCAATTTGTCTCATATATTTTATAATAGCTTTATTAATTAATATCTTTCAAACAGCCGTATATTACTAACAGAATAAAGCAACATATACCTAATAAACTTAAGTACTAATTATAAACTGAGATGAGAAAAATTCATATGCGTTGTTTGTCATATACTTGTTATATGGTGGGAATTCTATTTAGTGTATTGTTCACACGTTTGGAAGCACATTCTATTTCTACTAATTCAAAACAACCAAAAAGCGATGATTTAAAAAGGAGTATGGACTTGATTGAGAATGCCATGCTGTATTATTTTACTCCCGATTACTCTACTATGTACCGTTTCTATAATCCTTTTACTAAGGAACGTAAGGATGAAAAGGCGAGTGTATGGATGTATACAGCAGCGATAGAGGCTGCTAACTCTGTTCTTAAATCTTTGAAACATGCCAAAATGAAAGATCAACAAGCTATCTCAAAGTATGAAGGTTTATTGGAAAAACTCTATGATAATGCAGATTATTACTTGGGGACGTTTGAGCTTACCTCATTCACGCAGACGAATACCTGGAGTGTGTATGCTGTGGATAGAGTTAATGAAAAGGGGAAGGCTAGGGTTACAGGAATTTATAATGTTTATGACGATCAAATGTGGTTAGTTCGTGAATTGCTAGATTCTTATCATTTAACTCAAAATGATAAATACTTGGAAAAGGCAGAATATTTGACTGCTTATGTTTTAGATGGCTGGGATGCGACTCGTGATTCTAATGGGAAAGAGCATGGTGGTATTCCTTGGGGCCCTGGATATGTAACTAAACATGCCTGCAGTAATGGACCTATGGTAAGTCCTTTGGTATGGTTACATGAAATTTATAAAACTAAAAAAGACAAAATCACATACCGTTACATAGATCCAAAGGATCAGAAAACACGAAAAACTAAATCAGTAACCAAAAAGGAATATTATTTGGATTTCGCCAAGAAAATCTATGATTGGCAAAAGCGTAATCTGTTAAATACAAAAGGTGTTTACGATGATATGATGGGCGATTGTAGTCCAGATTGTTCAATTGTTTATGAGGAAGTAAATGGAGTAAAATATAGAGCCCACACTATATTACAAAAACCTACTGGTCGTGCATATACTTATAATGCAGGAACTATGTTGTCAGGCGCTGCAGATTTGTATCGTGTCACCAAGCATAAAGTTTATATAGATGATGCTAAGAATTTAGCAAAAGCTAGCTTCTCCTATTTTGCAAAGCCTAATGCACAGGTACAGCATTATGCATCATTTCCATTTGATGGCTTTAGCAATTGGTTTAATACAGTGCTTTTGAGAGGTTATTTGGATTTTGCTCGTGTAGATCAGTCTGCTCTAGACTATATCCAACCATTTAAAAAGAACCTTGAATACGCTCATTCAAATTTCTCATACGAGGGTATAATACCTTCAGATCTATTGGGGGGTTGGAATAAAGATCACTCAAAAAATAGTACGGAAGGAATGTTTATGTTCGCGTTTGCGACACAATGGGCATTGTGTGATCATCTGACACACCTTAAGAACTAAATTTACAAGGACATATCAATTGTTTGTTATGTCCTTGTTATTTTGCTTGTGCTGAAATTCGCTAGGACTTATGCCAAATTGTTTTTGAAAATTTCTTGAGAAATGTTGAGCTGAGCTATAGCCTAACAAATTCGAAATTTCATAAATTTTGAGATTGCCCTGTGACAGCAATTCCGCTGATCTACGTAATCTGGTCAAATTGATAAGTTCATTTGGAGACAAACTTGAAACCATATTGATTTTACGGTATAATGTAGGACGGCTCATACATAGAATATCAGCCATTTTATCTACATTAAACTGTGGATTATCGATGTTTTCAATAATAATCTCTTCTATTTTGATCAGAAACTCTTTGTCGCTTTGATTTTGCCCAATCTGTTGTATCTGCGAAGTAGGATTTTTAAAAAAGAATTCTCTTACACGTGTGCGGTTATTAAGCAAACTTGCTATTTGCGCCCTTAAGAAGGCTAAGGAAAAAGGTTTTTCTATGTAGGCATCTGCACCATACTCTAAGCCTTTTATTTTGGATTCAATGGTGTTTTTGGCCGTCAATAGAATGATTGGTATATGTGCTAGATTCATATTCGCCTTTACCTTTTCGCAAAATTCAAAACCATCCATATCCGGCATCATAACATCGCTTACTATCAGATCAAAATTTTCATGCTCAAACAACGCGTAAGCCTCTATACCATTGGTAGCTTTCGTGATATGATAATTCTCCATCAAGTCATCCGCAATAAATTCGAGTAGTTCTGCGTGATCATCTATGAGTAATAAGTTCGCTTTAGCATTCATATACATAATTTTGGTTGATAGGTAGTCGAAGAGTAAAGGTATTAAGATTTTCTTTATCTATACTATAATTAATCTGACCATTTAGTTTGATAGCAAGTGATTGTGCGAGTGAAAGTCCAAGTCCACTACCAGGGATACTTTTGCTATGCGTTAACCTATTGAACGGTTCAAATATGAATTCTTGATCTTTCTCCTTAATAATTATGCCATCATTTTTTACGGTAAATATTAAGTTTTTATTGTCCGTATCACTATGTAATTCCACCACAACAATATTTTTAGAATACTTCAAGGCATTATTTAGTAAATTATTGCAAATGATTTCATAAGCTTCAAGATCTATAAAACAGGAAATATTTGGATCTATGTCAGTTATTAATGTTTTTTGCTGCGCTTCTAATGTCAGCTTGTAGTTGTCAATAAGTGCTTGCGTCGAGATGCTGATATTTTTTAGTTCAAAATTAAACTTAAAGCCTTTTGTCTCTACTTTTCTGAAATCTAAAAGTTGGTTGCTAAGTGCGATAAGTCGTTCCGTGTTATTCTGAATATTTTGGAGCAATTTATCTGTTATTGGATTGTAAGGAATCTTAGTCACTAGTTTTTCCAATGGGGCTTTAATTAGAGTCAGTGGTGTACGTATTTCATGTACAACATCCGTATAGAAGTTAATCTTAGATTGGTAAAGCTCCTGTTCACGTAGATTTTGTATCGTCAAAAGATGTTCCTTGTTTTTCTGTTTTATGCGTTCATTAAAATGATAGGCAACAAATAGTATAAGTCCAATTAGCATTGAAAAGTAGAGTATGAAAGCAGGTATACTGGCCCATATCGGTGGCAAAATTTTAATTCTGAGTTTACGTTCACTAGTAAATCCAAATCCATTGGGATCTTCGGCTTTGACAATAAAATCATAATTTCCAGGCAATAGTTTTGTGAAATGTGCACTTGTAGAACCATTGGTTGTCACCCAATCTTTATTTACTCCGTCTAACTTATAACTGTATTTAATAGAATGTGGTGAATCGAATAATAATGCTGTGAAATCTAAACTAAAGGAAGATTGATCGTATTTAAGGATGATCTCATCAGTAAAAAGAATTGATTGCGTCAATATAGAATCAGGGTCATGTTGATTTATCTCTTTATTATTGACCGTTAATTTGGTTATATATATAGGTGTATTTGCATTATACTTTATCTGATTAAGTTTTTTTGGTTCAAATCGAATCATGCCATTAATGGTGCCGAAATAAAAATGCCCTTCTCCATCATCAAAAGCTGAGTTATAGTTAAACTGAATCGAAGGTAATCCAGACTCCATATTAAATAAGCGGGTACTATTTGTCGCAGGATTATATCTTGTTAAACCTTTGGACGTTGTAATCCATAGGTTATTACTCTGGTCCTCTAATATGGCAAATACAATTTTACTAGGTAGAGAAATATTAGGTTTAATAAATTCAAATTCGCCATTTTTATTTATAAGCTTGCTTAATCCGCCTTCTGTTGCTATCCAAATGTGCCCTTTGGAATCTTCAAAAATAAAATTAATCTTATTATTAGGTAATGAATTGGAATCATCTGAATTATGAGAAAAATGTTTTTGGATATTTTTGGTGGGATGGTACATATATAATCCACTTCTCCATGTGCCCAACCACACATAGCCATTTCTATCTTCAAATAGTGTTGTATAGGACATTCTAAATGGTACATGATGTATAGGATGAAAGGATTTATTTGTTATATCAAAGGAATAATGTCCTCGGGTAGTAGCTAGTAAAATTTCTCCAGACCTACTTTTTTTGATATCATACAAGAAGTTACTTTTTAGTGAAGAAGAAGAATTGCCATCATATTCAGCGTGATATATAACTTTTTTTGACGTAGAATTGAAGATATCCATGCCATATACAAATGTCCCAAGGATAATGTTGTCATCATGTGTCAACAATCCATGTGTATTGTTATCGGAAAGACCTACAGTTTCTACACTAAAATTTTCTATTTTGCCAGAAGTAGGATGGAGTTTGCTCAATCCACCATTTTCTGTGCCTAACCAGATCATCCCATTTTTATCTTTGTTGATAACCCGTACAACAGTGCCTAATAATTTCCCTCCTTGCGTTTTTGACATGAACTTCTCAATAAGACTATTATTCTTATGGTAGTAATTTATGCCTCCGAAATAGGTTCCCAGCCAAATGCCTCCATCTTTGTCTTTTAAAATATTATAAATAGCGTTATCAGAGATTCCCCAAGGATTATTTTCAGCTTTTTTGATGTTAATGTATTGTTTGCTTTCAATATTGTATATAAAAAGTCCTGATTCTGTTGCAAACCAATACTCTTGATCATTTATTTGTAGAATATCGCGTACATACAAAAACTGCTTCAAGTGATCGAGTCCTAACAACCACTTAACTGAAGTCTCATCTTTTGAAATAGATCCAACACCTGCTTTGGAAGTTCCAAAAATTAAATTTCCTCGTTCATTTTCAATAATCTTTTGAATGGCAAACCAATCTTTAGGACCATATGTACGCTCAAGGTTAATAATTGTTTTGGATCGAAATTGCTCTAACTGACAAATTTTGCCGGTGAAGGTTCCATAATATAATTTATCGTCATCTGTACACAATATAGCAGATATGTTGTTTTGGTCTGCATTTATCTTGGTTGTTCTTTTTTTTGTATAATCGTAAAAATAAAGACTCTGATTAGCGATAAACCACATATTATTTTTAGAATCTTTTTTGATAACAGGTATATCAGCATAAGCAAATTCTTCATCCAACAAGGAGAAAGTTTCATATAATGGATTATAAATATATATACCTTGGTCAGTACCTATCCATATTTGTTTTTGATTATCTTCTATTAGGGAAATTATGTTATTCGCAACCGTATTAAGCACCTGATTTCGAATATCAAAGTGTTTGAAATTATTGCCATCAAATCTATCCAGTCCATCTTTTGTTCCAAACCACAAAAAACCATAACTGTCCTGCATACTGCAGATAACAGTGTTGTTAGAAAGACCATCGGTTATTTGGTAATGATTAAAGTAATAAGGCTGTGCATACTGCTGTTTGGGCAATATGAGTGAAAATAGAATTAATAGCCATAGTCCTATTTTATACATTATCATTCTTGGTTTATTTGGTTGTTTATAATTAATTGACCAAATATATAATCTATATAATCAAAATTATATGAATATAGTAATGATAAATGTCACTTTAAGACTGTTTGGAAAAGGAATGATACAAATCGGTATTATTTTGAGATAATATGAAGATCGCTTTAAAGATTCCCCCTTTATATTTGAGTAATCAATTATACACAATTATAATCCTATCTGCACCATGAAAAAGTCTTTATTCATAGCTTTAGTATTAAGCTTAAATAGTAGCGTACTTTTTGCGCAGCAAGAATCAATTACGAGTATCCAAGAGTTGCCTATTGGCTCTAGGAATAAACATTATATTAACAACAGATTACCACTAAAACAAAATGTATTAATCAAGTTACCAGTTCGTAATATTCGTCCTTCGGGGTGGTTAGGACGATATTTGGAATTGCAGAAGGATGGTTTGACAGGTAATTTGGGCGAAATAAGTGCATGGTTATCGAAAAAGAATAATGCTTGGTTGAGTAAAGATGGATCGGGAGACCATGGTTGGGAAGAAGTGCCTTATTGGTTAAAAGGATACGCACATTTGGGCTATATATTGAACGATCCAAAAATCATTGAAGAATCCAAAATTTGGTTAGAGGCAGCAATTCAAAGCCAACGTCCTGATGGATATTTTGGTCCATTGATATTGAGACATAATAAACCTGACTTATGGGGCAATATGATCATGCTTTGGTGTTTGCAGTCTTATTACGAGTACAGTGGAGATCAACGTGTGCTAACATTAATGACGAATTATTTTAAATGGCAACACAAACTTCCCGATAGTTTCTTGTTAGAAGATTATTGGGAAAATAGTCGTGGAGGAGATAATTTATTGTCTATCTATTGGCTTTATAATCGTACCGAGGGCAACGAATGGTTATTAGAATTGGCTGATAAAATTCATCGAAATACTGCAGATTGGACAAAAAATCGCGATCTACCAAATTGGCATAATGTAAATGTAGCACAATGTTTTCGAGAGCCAGCGACCTATTATTTGAAGACTCATGATGTTAGACATTTAAAAGCTACTTATGATAATTTTCATTATGTGAGAGAGGTCTTTGGACAAGTACCAGGAGGTATGTTTGGTGCAGATGAAAATGCGCGTCCGGGCTTTACGGATCCTCGTCAAGGCGTAGAAACCTGTGGTATGGTCGAACAAATGGCTTCTAATGAAATTTTGTTAGGAATCACAGGCGATCCTTTTTGGGCGGATCATGCCGAGGAGGTAGCATTCAATACCTACCCAGCAGCGGTTACGGCCGATTTTAAAGCTTTACGCTATATCACAAGTCCAAATATGACAATTAGCGACAGTCACAACCATTCGCCAGGTATAGAGAATAGTGGACCTTTTTTGATGATGAATCCCTTTAGTTCTAGATGTTGTCAACATAATCATAGTCAAGGTTGGCCATACTATGCAGAGCATTTATATATGGCAACGAATGATAATGGTGTGGCTGCTGTATTGTTTGCAGCTTCTACAGCCGATGTGAAAGTAGGGAATAAAGGAGAAGTTAGCATCCAACAAAGTTCTAATTATCCATTCGAAGAATCTATTGCTTTTACAGTAAATACGAAGCAAAAAAACATTGCTTTTCCATTTTACTTACGGATACCAGATTGGGCGAATCAAGCAGAAGTAAAAGTCAACGGAAAAAAATATAGTGTTGCACATGGAGCTAAATATTTCAAAATAGATCGCCAATGGAATAATGGAGATAAAATCGAACTTATTCTGCCTATGACCATCAAGGTGAAAACTTGGGAAGAAAATAAGAATGCGGTAAGTATCATGCGTGGTCCATTGACGTATTCCTTAAAAATAAAAGAAGAATATGTTCAAAAGGACAGTAAAGCATCAGCTATTGGGGATTCAAAATGGCAAGAAAATGCTGATCCGTCTAAATGGCCATCGTATGAGATTTTACCAGCGAGCGATTGGAATTTTGGAATCGTGAAAAGTGAACTAGAGCGTCCAGAAAATTTGAAAGTCATAAAAAGAGAATGGCCGAAAGATTCATTCCCATTTGAAGCCAATGCAGTACCAATTTCAATCACCATAAAAGCTAAACAGCTCAAAGAATGGTTGGTCGATCGACATGGATTGACAGGTGTATTACCTTTGAGTCCATTAGTTGTTGATACCCAAGAACAAGTGGTAGAACTGATCCCAATGGGAGCGGCTCGATTGCGTATTTCAGCGTTTCCGGTTGTAAAATAATATAAACTAAATAACATTTATTTGATGAAAAGAAAGATTTTTGTAGCATGTCTTATGCTGGCAAGTCAGCTTAATTTTGCCCAAGAATGGAAACCAGCAGGTACTAAAATTTTAACTCCTTGGGGAGAAAAAGTTACCCCACAACAGCCTCATCCAGAATATCCACGTCCTATGTTGGTGCGTGAGAATAATTGGCAAAACCTTAATGGATTGTGGAATTATGCTATTACAGCAGCGGATCGCAAGGACTTTCCTCAAACATGGGAAGGTCAAATATTGGTGCCTTTTGCTGTTGAGTCTGCATTGTCGGGTGTAGGCAAAGAAGTAGGAAAAGATAAAGCATTGTGGTATCAAAGAACAATAACGCTTGATAAAAATGTAAATAAGGATAATATTCTCTTGCATTTTGGAGCAGTAGATTGGCAATGTGATGTATATGTAAATAATAGTTTAGTAGGAAGACATGAAGGAGGTTTTAATTCTTTCTCTATGGACATTACCAAATTTGTTAAAAAAGGAGCGAAGCAAGATATTGTCATTCGAGTATGGGACCCTACTGATGATGGACCACAGCCACGTGGTAAACAAATCAAAAATCCTCATGGCATTTGGTATACACCTGTCACAGGAATTTGGCAAACGGTATGGGTAGAAAGTGTGCCGAAAACTTATATTGCGAATACCAAACAAACCCCACAATTTGATTCAGGAAAATTGACTTTCGAAGCAAATGTAGAAGGAAGCCAAAGCGGAGATCAGATAAAAGTTGCAGTGATGGATGGCAATAAACAGATTAAAGCCCAAATACTGGATGTAAATACGACAATGGATATCCACGTTCCAAATCTAGAAGCGTGGTCACCGTCAAATCCAAAATTATATGATTTGGATGTACAGTTAATTCGAAATGGAAAAGTAATTGACAAAGCAAAAAGTTATTTTGCAATGCGTAAGATTTCGATGGAAAAGGACAAAAATGGTATTCAACGTATGATGTTGAATAATAAATTTGTGTTTCAATATGGCCCATTGGATCAAGGTTGGTGGCCTGATGGATTGCATACAGCACCTTCGGATGAAGCCCTCAAATTTGATGTCATCAAAACCAAAGAAATGGGTTTCAATATGATTCGTAAGCATATCAAAGTAGAGCCCGCACGTTGGTATCGCCATTGTGATAGTATAGGTATGCTCGTATGGCAGGATATGCCTAGCGGTGATTTGGGAGGAAATAGTTGGGATATGCAGCCAGGTAAAATTTCGGGGGATCTAAGAGATAAAAATCGTTCGGCTGAATCAGAAGCTTATTTTCGTAAAGAATGGAAAACCATTATGGAGACACTGCATAATTATCCTAGTATAGTTGTATGGGTACCATTCAATGAAGCATGGGGACAGTTCAAGACAAAGGAAATTGCCGAATGGACCATGGCATTTGATGATTCTCGATTGATTAATAGTGCGAGTGGTGGTAACTTTATGTATACAGGACATATCTTAGACATTCATAATTATCCTGATGCAGCCAGTCCAGATCCAGATGTTTTCGGCTCACAATTTATATTGGCTTTAGGAGAATTTGGTGGTTTAGGATTACCTGTAGATGGCCATACTTGGCAGCAAAAAGATAATTGGGGTTACCAAAGCTTCAAAAACAAAGAAGAGCTTTTTAATAGATATAAAGATTTGGTCAATAAGTTAGATAAACTTATACCTCTTGGGTTATCTGCCGCTGTCTATACGCAGACTACCGATGTCGAAGTCGAGACAAACGGACTGATGACCTATGACCGTAAAGTAATTAAAATATCTGAAGCAGAATTGGATAAAGTGCACCGTAAATTGTACGCGCATTAATTCTATTATTTAGCTAAATTTCTAAACTATGAATTTCAGAAGTAATATTATCTTTTTAGCCTTATTGATATGTTGTGTTACTAATTTGGTAGCACAGCCATCACGGGTTAAGAATGACTTGCGTGCCCCTGCATTTCCCCTAATCACAATTGATCCGAACACCAGCGCATGGTCATACTCAGACAACCTGTATGATGATGCGGTAAGGCATTGGACAGACAAACCTTTTCCTCTCTTGGGAGTAATCAAAGTAGATGGTATTGCTTATCGCTTTTTAGGAAAAGAGGAGATTGAATTGGAACCCATAGCCAAAATGGCTGAACACGAATCTTGGTCTGCAAAGTACACGGTTCAAGAGCCATCCAAAGATTGGACCCAAATAAATTTCTCCGATTCAAATTGGAAAACTGGTTCTGCGCCTTATGGTACTTTAGACTCAGAGCCTAATTCAAAAACTGATTGGCAAGAACCGAAAATTTGGGTTCGACGTGAGGTTATTTTGAAGGAAGATTTGGTGGGAAAACCAGTGTATATAGAATTTACACATGACGACGATGCTATGATGTTTGTGAATGGTATTGAAGTGGCTAATACAGGGCAAGCAACAGGCAAAAACCGTAGAATGAAACTATCGGAAGAGGTTGTGAAGACCTTAAAAAAGGGGAAAAATATTATTGCAGGATACTGTTACAATAGAGTTGCTAATGGATATTTTGATTTCGGAATGTTTACCGAGAGAAAAAACACTATTTCATTTGCAAAATCAGCCATTCAGAAGTCTGTCGATGTACAAGCTACACAAACTCACTATCAATTCGAGTGTGGACCTATAGATTTGAATATCTCATTTATAGCCCCATTACTTTTGACTGATTTGGATTTGGTATCAAGACCTGTAAATTATATCAGCTATAAAGTGAAATCACGTGATGGTAAGAAGCATGAGGTGCAAATTTATTGGGAAGCATCATCAAATTGGGCAGTTGATTCTCCTTTGCAAGAATCTGTGAGTATGCAATACAAAACTGGAAACTTACAATACGTAAAGACTGGAAGCAAAAGTCAAGAAGTATTAGGAAAAAAAGGAGATCATATTCGAATAGATTGGGGATATTTCTATATGGCAGCTGATGCTGAAAAATCAAAATCAGCTCTTGGTAATGGGCCTAAATTGCGAGAACAATTTTTGAAGGGAAATACTATCCAATCTGCACAAAATGGAAATCAACTAGTGCTTACACAAAATTTTGTAGTATCTGGGACTCATGCTGATAAAGTAATGATTGGCTATGATGATATTTATTCTATACAATATTTTGGTAAAAATCTACGTCCATATTGGAATAGAAGTGATAATAGTAGTATAGAAAAACAATTTGAGTTAGCAGATAGGGAGTTTGTAAAACTAAAGACTGCCTGTGATAATTTCGACGCGGAATTATGGAATACAGCGACGCGTACTGGAGGTGCGGAATATGCAGCATTGACAGCACTTGCATATAGACAATCTATAGCAGCTCACAAACTTGTTCAAGCTCCAAATGGTGATTTGTTATGGCTTTCTAAAGAAAATGACAGTAATGGTTCTATGGGGACAGTTGATGTTACATATCCTTCTGCACCATTATTCTTGTATTACAATCCTGAATTGGCAAAAGGTCTGCTAAATCATATATTCTATTATAGCGAAAGTAAGCGTTGGATCAAGCCATTTGCTGCACATGACATCGGAACTTATCCTATTGGAAATGGTCAGACATATGGAGGCGATATGCCTGTTGAAGAATCAGGAAATATGCTTATCCTGACTTATGCAATAGCCAGAATGGAAAATAATGCTGATTATGCTTTGAAACATTGGGATGTACTTACGACCTGGACCAATTACCTTGTAGAGCATGGTCTTGATCCAGATAACCAATTGTGTACAGACGATTTTGCAGGGCACTTTGCGCATAATGCAAATCTTTCTGTGAAAGCAATTGTAGCAATCGGATCATACGGTTACTTAGCAGAGATGTTAGGTAAAACCGATGTAGCTAAAAAATATATAGCGATTGCTAAGGATATGGCATCACAATGGAAAGAAATGGCTGCTGATGGTGATCATTATAAGTTGACTTTTGATAAATCTGGTACGTGGAGTCAAAAATATAATTTGATATGGGATAAACTGCTAGACATGAATATATTCGATAAGTCTATTTTCAAAACAGAAATAGCTTATTATCTTACTAAGCAAAATCATTATGGTTTACCATTAGATAATCGTAGAACCTATACTAAGACAGATTGGATCATGTGGTCAGCGACTTTAGCAGATGATAAGTCAACATTTCAAAAGTTTATTAGCCCAATGTACAAGTTTATGCATGAAACTACTGATCGAGTACCAATGTCGGATTGGGTATATACCGATAAACCAACACGCTCGGGCTTTAAGGCGAGATCCGTGGTTGGAGGGTATTTTATCAAAATGCTAGAAGAGAAAATTAATAGTATAAAATAAGTTAGTTAGTAATTACAATGTAAACCTCATCAGTTCTTCTTGATGAGGTTTTTTTGTGAAAAATTTTGCTAATAGTTTATGGTATCGGATTTGCTTATATTTAATAGACTTAAAATGAGATTTTATGGATATAAAAGTTAGGTTGCTTTCGAAGAAGGATTATTCGGATTTGAAAAAATCAATGACTGAAGCCTATCAAGGAGTGGGAGATGTGTGGACACGTGAAAATATTGTGGATTTGATTGACGTATTTCCTGAAGGACAGCTTTGTGTAGAAGTGAATGGTCATGTAGTAGCTTGTGCACTATCAATTATCTTGAATTCGAAGAAAAATAATATTTACGATACTTATTACGAAATAATTGATGACGGTAAATTTTCTAAACACGATTATGACGGAGATACACTGTACGGAATAGAAGTTTTTGTTCACCCCGAATATCGTTCATTACGATTAGGGCGTCGTCTATACGATTCTCGTAAAGAGTTGTGTGAACAGTTGAACCTCAAGAGTATTGTAGCAGGCGGACGCATTCCAAATTATTTCAATTTTGCTGACGAAATGAGTCCTCGTGTTTATATTGAGAAAGTCAAACGCAAGGAGATCTACGATCCTACATTAACATTCCAACTTTCAAATGATTTTCATGTAAAAAAAATTCTAAAAAACTACTTGCCAGAGGATTCTGAATCTATGGAATTCGCGGCATTGCTTGAGTGGAATAATATTTATTATGAACCCGATGCAAGATCAAATTCTGCTTCCAAACAAGCCATTCGATTGGGATTAGTACAGTGGCAAATGCGTTCATTTAAAGATTTACAAGAATTTTATGATCAAATCGAATTTTTCGTAGATACAGTTTCTGATTACGGAACGGATTTTATTATGTTTCCCGAATTCTTTAATACTCCATTGATGAGTCCATTCAATGATTTACCAGAGCGAATGGCGATGGAGAAATTGGCGGAGCATACGAAAGAAATTAAGCAGAAAATCACGCAATTTGCAGTCTCTTACAATGTAAATATTATTGCAGGTTCTATGCCATTATACGAGAGAGGAAAATTGTACAACGTAAGTTATTTATGTCACCGTAATGGACACACCGATCAATATCGCAAAGTTCATATCACTCCAAATGAATTTAAATACTACGGTATGGTAGGAGGGAGTGAGGTAAAAGTCTTTGATACGGACTGTGGTAAAATCGGTTTGTTAATTTGTTACGATGTAGAATTCCCAGAACTAAGCCGAATATTGGCAGACCAAGGTATGCAAATTCTTTTTGTGCCATTTATGACTGATACCCAAAATGGATATATTCGCGTTCGTCATTGTGCGCAAGCGCGTGCGATTGAGAATGAATGTTATGTAGCTATTGCTGGATCGGTGGGTAACTTGCCTCGTGTTAATAATATGGATATTCAATATTCACAGTCTGCAGTGTTCACTCCTTCAGATTTTGCATTTCCTAACAACGCTATAAAGGCTGAAGCAACGCCTAATACTGAAATGGTATTGATTGCGGATGTAGATTTGTACGCTTTACGTGATTTGCATGAATATGGTACTGTGAAGATTTTAAAAGATAGAAGGAAAGATTTGTATGAAGTGAATTTATTGAAATAAGAAAGAGCTGGATTTCCAGCTCTTTCTTGTCATAATAAATTTATATTTTCTTCTGCTAAAATTTGCTTTTTATGGTCATCCCAAATACTCACTTGGACTTCGCCAATGTGCGATAATTTTAACATAAACATACATACACGTGATTGACCAATTCCACCACCAATGGATTCTGTTAATTGATTATTCAACAACATTTGGTGGAAAGCCAATTCTGCTCTATCTGTACAGTTCCTTATTTCTAATTGTCTTTGTAACGCTTCCTTATTGACGCGAATTCCCATCGAAGACAATTCAAAGGCACTGTTCAGAATTGGATTCCAAATTAATATATCACCATTAAGACCTTGATAGCCATCTTCATTTTCGGTGCTCCAATCATCGTAGTCTGCCGCTCTGCCATCGTGAGCGAAACCATTTGATAATACAGCACCTATGCCATACAAAAATACAGCACCACATTCTTTTGCGATAGCATTTTCTCTTTCCTTCGGTGTAAAATCAGGGTATCTTTTCAATAATTCTTCCGATGAAATAAATGTAATTTGTTCTGGAAGAATAGCTTTAAGATGTGTGTATTTAGTCTCGACTTGTTTTTCTGTTTGAACCATTGCACTATATATGGCACTAACAGTTTGTTTCAAAAAGGCTAAATTTCTGTTTTCAGGAAGAATTACTTTTTCCCAATCCCATTGATCTACATAAATCGAATGAATAGGAGAGTAATCCTCATCTGGGCGTAATGCACGCATATCGGTAATAATACCTTCTCCTGCTTCAAGCTCAAGTTCTTTTAAGCGTACGCGTTTCCATTTTGCAAGAGAATGTACAACAACAGCGCGTTGTTCATTCAATGATTTGATAGGAAATGAAACTGGTCTTTCTATGCCATTAAGATCATCATTAATTCCTGTTCCGTCTAAAACGATCAGAGGTGAGGAAATAGGTATTAAATTAAGTGCTTGTTTTAAATATGTCGAAAAAGTATCCTTAACAAACGTAATAGCTTGTTCTCTTTTAAGTAATTCTCTGCCCATTAATTGTATATATAACTGGTTATTATTCTGTGATAAATGTAACGAAATGTACGCATTTTAATCAAAATAATAACATATAATTATGATTTTTAATAATATTATAAAAAGAAAGAGCTGCATGTGCAGCTCTTTTGTATTTTAAATTTGACA
The DNA here is from genome assembly GCF_009829075.1 of Sphingobacterium composti. GTDB lineage: Bacteria > Bacteroidota > Bacteroidia > Sphingobacteriales > Sphingobacteriaceae > Sphingobacterium > Sphingobacterium composti. The sequence continues at coordinate 146,512 of NZ_WUQZ01000004.1, forward strand.
ACTGCTTAAACGGAGAAACTTTCGCCACATGCACAAGTTCTAGAGGCATTTGGATTGTGAAATTCAAAACCCTTACCATTTAAGCCATCAGAATAATCTAATTCTGTTCCTGCAAGATATAAGTATGATTTGATATCTAAACAGATTTTTACACCATTGTCTTCAAAAAATTGATCGCCTTTTTTTTCTTCGTTGTCAAACTTTAGATCATAAGAAAGACCTGAACAACCACCACTGACAACAGCTACACGTACGAAATAGGTTTCGTCGTAGTTTTCATCTGTCAATATTTTTTGAATTCGCTCTTTCGCTTTCTCTGTTACCGTTACCATAATTGTTAATCTTTTAAGATTAGGACAAAGTTCGTAAATAAATTGCAACGTACAACTACAAAAAGTATGAATTTTGTCAAAATATTAAAGTAGATTGGATTTATACAGTTGCCAAATAGGGGATTCACTTCTGATTTTTGCAACAGCAGATTTAATTTCCATAATGGCGATGTCTAATTCTTGTTTCGTTGTATACTTTGAAAGTGAAAAACGAATGCTACAAAGTGCGTCTTCTGCTGAAATACCCATAGCGGTCAATACATGCGATGGATCTCGATCACCCGAGACACAGGCAGAACCTGAAGACATAGCTATATTGGTTAATTTGGGCATTAGCTCAGCACTTTTCACGTGTTTAAAAACTATGTTGCTTGTATTATTTAGACGAATAGCTTGTCTTGCATGAATGGCCGTATCTTCAATTTCGTCGATTATTCTCTCTTCAAAATAATTTCGAAGTTCTGCTAATTTTGTTGATGGTTTCAACACAGCTGTTTCAAAAGCTTCGCCCATACCTACAATTGATGCAGTATCGTAAGTTCCACCTCTAAATCCATTTTCTTGTTTTCCACCAGTTATGAGAGGTTCTATTTGTATTGGTCGGGATTTGCGGCGAATATAGATTCCTCCGATTCCTTTTGGGCCATGTAATTTGTGCGCGCTAAAACAACAAATATCCACGCCTGACGTTTCATAGTTGGTGGATAATTTTCCAATTGCCTGTGTGGTATCGCTAAAAAACAAAACATTATTTTTATTGGCTATTTCTGCGATGGCTTCCAACGGAAGAACGACTCCTGTCTCGTTATTAGCATGCATGAGACAAATTAGGATAGTATCCGCTCGTACTGATTTTTCTAAATCATCTAAATTAATATTACCATTTTGGTCAATAGGTAAAAAGGAAATCTCTGCACCTTGCTTCTCCAAAATTTCTAGCGTAGTAAGAACAGCCTTATGTTCAGTTTTAGTAGTTATAATATGTTTACCTATGGCTTGATAACGTGCAAATACCCCTCGAAGGACGCTATTAATAGCCTCTGTAGCTCCAGATGTGAAGAAAATTTCTTTTGGATTAGCACCGATTAAATTTGCAATACTTTGTCTTGATTTTTCAATGGCTTGATGTGCAGTTCTACCCATCTTATGTTGCAGACTAGAGGCATTGCCATATTCTTCTCGAAGAAAGGGGAGCATGGCATTGAAAACATCATCATCAATTCTAGTAGTAGCATTATTATCCAAGTAAATCATAGGCTAAAGTTATCTAAAAACTATAGATTTACCATTTGAATATTTGGATATTTTATAGATATTGTAAATAAATAATTCACAACATATGGAAAACTTTGAAGGAAGAATTGAAAGATTAATCGACATTTTGGTATTAAAAATACCGGACGTAGTAGCTGCAATATTAATATTATTTATAGGGCGATATGCTGTTAAGTTATTGTTACGCATTATAAATTCTAGATTTGAAAAACGAAATATTGATATTTCCATTAGAGGCTTTGTATCAAGTTTATTGAAATTTGTACTTTATGCTTTGCTTATTTTAACAGTAGCAAGTACATTAGGAATTCAAACAACTTCATTTATAGCAGCATTATCGGCCTTCGGTTTGGCTGTTGGTTTGGCTCTGCAAGGTAGTTTATCGAATTTTGCCGGTGGCGTGTTGATACTTTTATTTCGCCCATTTGAAGTAGGTGACTATATAGATAGTCAAAATGGATCAAGTGGGACTGTAGAAAAGATTGATTTGCTTTATACTACACTTAAAGATGCAAATGGTATCAAAATTTTTAGTCCTAATGGTACATTGGCCAATTCCGTTATAAAAAACTTTACTAAAATTACAGCTAGGCGATTTGATATTGTAGTAGGTATAGGATATGATGATAATATTAAGGTAGCAAAAGAAGTTATTCTTAATATCTTACATTCCGAAGAATTTATTTTGAAATCTCCTGAGCCAACGGTATTTGTAGGTTCATTAGGTGATAGCTCTGTAAATCTTACAGTCCGTGGGTGGATAACTCCTGATCAATTTTGGGATACGAACAATAGTCTTCAAGAAAAAATTAAGTTAGCTTTTGATGAAAAAGGAATATCAATACCCTTTCCACAAACAGAAATGCTTATTAAAAATGCACCGAGAGACCTAGAAAATTAATCGAGTGAATTTGTCAGCACATAATAACGATAGGCAATAATGGCTTGTTGAAATTTAGTCAATTTTGAAGGGTCATGTTTACTGTATCTCGGCAAGATAGACTTGTTTATGTTATTTAATATTTTGAAAAACTGCTTTTTCATACCTTATCAAATTTTTGACTATACAAAAATAACAAAAAAGTCTTGTGAATGGTTCACAAGACTTTTTTATCTACAATCAAAAGTTACTTCTTATCTACCGCTTAAAAATGTTTTTTCTTGCTTCCAAGTGAAAGCTGTAAATAAAATAGCTAACAGACAAGCTGCTAGAATTAATTCAAATGCGCCATTCCAACCTCCGAAATCTACGACAGCTCCTAATGCAGCATTTGCCAATAAATCTCCGATGAAATAACCAAATAAACCAGTCAATCCAGCAGCAGTTCCAGCAGCTTTTTTAGGAACTAAATCCAACGCTTGTACACCAATAAGCATAACAGGACCATAGATCAAGAATCCGATTGACCATAATGAAATATTAACTACCCATTGATTATCTCCCGGTGCTAACCAATATACCAATACTGCTACAAAGGTGAAAATCATGTAAATAATAGTCACCGGTGCACGACGTCCACCAAAAAGTTTATCACTCATCACCCCACATAAGATAGTACCGGGAATTGCCGCTAGCTCATAGAAAGATGCTGACCAAGTCGCTTCCGAAGCTGTGAAATTCTTAGCTTCTTGCAAGAAAGTTGGTGCCCAGTTTACGATACCATTTCGAACTAAATAAACAAAGGCATTTGCAATAGCAATAAACCATAACAATTTATTATTGAATACATATTTGAAAAAGATTTCTTTAGCTGTAAGTTCTTTCTCTTGACTTGCTTCGTAAGTTTTTGGGTAGTCATTTTTATATTCTTCGATAGGTGGGAGACCACAAGATTGAGGCGTATCTCTTATTAAAAGAATTGATAATAGAGCAACAGCTAAAGCAGCAAGACCTGGAAAATATAGTCGTGCTTCCCAATCTAGAAACAACTCTACTCCTAAAATAGTTAAGGGACCAACTAAGAAACCACCAACATTATGTGCTAGATTCCAAATAGACATCGTCGTTCCTCTTTCTTTTATCGAGAACCAATGGACCACAACACGACCACATGCTGGCCAACCCATTCCTTGTACCCATCCATTGATAAATAATAGAACGAACATTATCCCTACAGATGATGTAGCCAATGGAGAAAAGCCCATGAAAATCATTGTAAGAGATGATAAAATTAATCCAGCGGGTAAGAAATAGCGTGCATTTGATCTATCAGAAACATTTCCCATCAAAAACTTACTAAGCCCATACGCAATAGAAATTGCGGACATCGCGATACCTAATTCAGCTTTAGAATAGCCTAATACATCTTGTAAATCTTTAACAGCAAAAGAGAAATTTTTACGAACAAAATAATAAGCTGCATAACCGAAAAATATACCTGTAAATACTTGAATTCTTAACTTTTTGTATTCCGGATCAATACGACTTTCAGGTAAACGACTCTTGTGAGGAGCAGGTTTGAAAAAATTAAACATAATTAAAATAAATTAGGGTAATCTGAAATAATCCCATCCACTTTCAACGCTTTTAATGCTTCAATCTCTTCTTTTGTATTTACTGTCCAAGGAATAATTTTTATCCCTAATATATGCGCTTCGTCAACAAATTTTTTGGTAACAATTTTATAGTTAGGACTTATAATAAAAGGTTTGAATCCTAAATCTGCAACTAATTCTTGGGGAGTTTTTGTGTTTTTAGCATCTATTAAATAAGATGTTCGAATAGACGGATATTGCTTATTAATATATTGAATTGTGCGTTTATCAAAAGATTGAATTACAGTACGTGGGGCAATTCCTTTATCGTATACTACTTTGAGTAATAAATCGGAAAATTCTTTTGGCTCAGGGTGAGCTTTATTGTCCTTTTTTTCGTTACTCTTAGTTTCGATGTTATAAAACATCTTTTTACCTTTAGAGTTAGCATATTTTTCAGATTCCTCAATTAAATCTGCTAGTAAATCAATTTTTGTTGCAGTTTTTATTTGTTGTGGAAAATCAACATTGCCTTTCAATCCGATATCGAATTTTTGTAATTGATCATAGGTGTAATCGTAAATCAAACCTTTATCATCATTACCAGAAAGTTCTTTACCATCTGAATACGTAACGAATTTTGGGTTCAAGAAATCGTCATGATAAACGACTACTTTTTTGTCTTTAGTGATGTGACAATCCATTTCTAATGTAGTCACGATTGGTAAGTCAATAGCAACTTTCATGGCTCCAATAGAATTCTCAGGATAAAGACCTCTCGCTCCGCGATGACCTTCGTAAGCGAAAGTAGGGAATGATAAGGAATCCATATTTACAGATTTTTTCACTGCACATGATGTATTAATAAACAATGTTGCTAGTACTATCATTGCAATATTATAACGTTTTATCATAGTTAGTTGTTTTGATGGTTAACAATTGAGGTGTTACTAAAGTACACATATTGAAAAAAACAAGAAGTATTTGTCTCCAAATACTTCTTGTTTAATGAAAATAAATTTTATTTTTCCCACCATACTCTAGAAAGAGGAGAGTCACCAAATTCTAAGTTTTGTACAGCTAATTTATAATTTTCAGGGTTCGTAATTTGTAATCTATCATGATACATAAACCTTTTTGGCATCACTCCATCATTAAGCATGTGCTCAGTTTTAGGAAGAATTGGGAATCCTGTTCTTCTGTATTCGAACCATTGCTGATAATCACACATATATAAAGCGATATATTTTTGGTTCATAATTTTTTCTAATGTCCCATCATATTTAACAGCAAGGTTGTCAAAGTAAGCATTTGTTGGCGCAGTAATTCCAATCCACTGCGTTATTCCAGCGATTACTCCTTTTTTGTAAGCTTCTTCCGCTTTAACATTATCATTAGCTTGCTGATATACTTCACTTTTTATGAATTCTACCTCAGCATAAGGCATAATAATTTCATGTACTGGAGTTCCTAATGTTTCTGGAATCATTAAGTCTGGGTTTGGAACGCTTGGACTAAATGTAAATGTTGCTGAAGGATTGTGGGCTGCAGGAATTCCTTTATAACCTATATTAGTCGCTGGAGTTCCAACATTGGCTTCAGTCATGAAAAACGGTCTGCGTGGATCATTATATTTATTTAACATCTCGACAAAAAACTCTGCTTTTACTTGATTTAGTGTGTAATCCTGTCTACGATTCCATGCATAGTCAAATGGACTTAGACCACTTACTTTTAAAATTGCAGCTTCTGAATTACTTGTAAAAACTGGGTACTTAGTAGGATTTTCAATTATTTGTTTCAAGCGTGCATAAGAATTCATTTCCGCTTTTTTACTCGTACGTAATAATAAGCGCATTAGTAATGAATTATTGAATTTACGCCAATTATCTTTATTATTATTATAAAGAATATCATTACCTGTCATGGCACCTACAGCCGTAGCATAAATATCATTAGCTTCTTCTAGGCTGGCAATTAGGGATTTGTAGATATCTTCCTGTTTATCAAATTTAGGAGTGGAAATATTCTCATCCAATTTAATTGCTTCTGAATAAGGAACATCTCCAAATGCATCAGTTAACATAGAAACGGTATAAGCTTCTAAGGTTTTAGCTACAGCTAAATAGAGCGGTTGATTGGCTGTAACAGCCGCTTCTTCAAGTTCACGCACACTTCTTAACCAAGTATAGCTTTTGTTCCATGATCCGTTACCAGCAGTAGGAGTGATGTCATAACGATGTACACCTACTGCAGTAGATGGGTAAGGAAAACTAACTTGCATTAATTGCCATGTAAAGTCATAACTTCTAGTACTCCCATAAGAAGCAATGTCATATATTAACGGTGCCATAAGACTACCAGGTACTACACGGTCAATATTGTTAGGGTCAATATTCATATCTTCAAAATGACTACAAGAAGTCATGACTAATGATGAACCTAAGAAAATTGGAAGTATATGTTTTTTTAATAATGTTTTCATGATAAATTAATATGATTTCTTATAATGTCACGTTCAAACTAAAACCAAATGTACGCATCGTTGGTAATTGTCCCATTTCAACACCTGGCATGATATCAGCACCATTCAAAGATGCTGTCTCAGGATCAAAAATTGGGAATTTTGAAATCATAAATAAATCTCTACCATACAACGCTAATGAAAGTTGTGACATCTTCAATTTAGAGACGAAAGTATTCGGGAATGCATATTGGAAACGTACCTCTCTTAGCTTAAGGTATGAAGCATCTAAACTGTTTGTTTCTACATTGGCGCGTCTGTAGTAATCACTATAATACGATTGTACTGCTACTTCTTTAGTATTTGGAGAATAACTTCCATCAGCATTTTGAACAACGCCTTCTCCGATAATCACACCTTCATCACGACCTTTCAAAGTATGTCTTAATTTTCCTTGCTCAGTCATTTTATGGTGTGTTTGCGAATAAATTATACCACCATATTGACCATCTACTAACACATTTAATGTTAAGTTTTTGTAATTAAATTCATTTTGGAAGCCACCTCTCCATGATGGATATGCATTACCGATGTATTTTACAGGAGAACGTAAAGCATGTCCTGTGCTAGCATTAAATACGACTTGACCTTCTTCATTTCTTACCAATCCGGCTCCCCAAATATCTCCTGTTGTACCGCCTTTTACCGCTATAATGGAAGCAGATCCACTTGACATGATTGTTTGTTGCGTTAGCTCTAGATCTTTACTTAATTCAAGAATTTCATTGTAATTTTTCGACCAAGTCACTGTTGGTGTCCACTTGAAATTCCCTCTAAATGGTTTACCTGATAACATCAATTCTATACCTTCATTTTTGATTTTTCCTCCATTGATGAAAGAATAGCTATATCCTGTAGTAATATCTACAGGTACACGTAATACTTGATTGACTGTAGTGTTGTAATAATAATTCACATCTGCAGTTAATCGATTTGAAAATAAAGAGAAATTCAAACCAGTTTCGAATGAATTTGATATTTCAGGTTTTAAATCATTATTGTTTTGTGTACTTGGAGGCGTAACAGAACCTGGGAAAATATTCTGACTGTAAACCTTTTTAAGCCTATATGGTTCTGTATCGCTACCAACTTGAGCGAAAGATACTCTTAATTTAGAGAAACTAACCTGACTAGGCAATTTGAAAATATCAGATAGAATAAAACTTGAAGTAACAGAAGGGTAGAAATACGAGTTATTACCTTTTGGTAAAGTCGAAGACCAGTCATTTCTTGCTGTTAAATCTAAAAAAATCATATCATCAAAAGAGAAGTTCGCTAATGCATATAAACCATTAACTTGTCTTTCGTATTTAGTTGGCTGTACATACAAATTATTTAATGCATTAGATAATTTAAATATACCTGGAAGCATCAAACCTGTCGCTGAGGTACTTTTCGAATTGCTCTCTTCTTTACGAATATTACCACCCGCACCTACAGTCATTTTAATTTTATCAGTTAATTGTTCGCGATAATTAACTAAGAAATCCGTATTGTGCTCTAGCCAATTCGCGTCTTGTTCTTTGTAGTATCCTTGTGTATACTGAGCAGTACCCCATGGTCGTTTCATGTCTCTGAAATCCTGTCTGTAATTCAAGCCAGTTCTTAACATGAAATCCCATTTATCAGAAAAATTATAATTCAACTGAACATTACCTTCGATGTTATGATTTTTCAAGCCATTAGTCATTTCATAAGCAATAATATAAGGATTATCAATGAAGGAACTGAATGGGTGTATCTGTTCAATTTGCTCTTTTCCAGGTTGCCACATGGGCTTATAGATATCCAGATCTATGTTTGGATTTTGGAATATCATAAAATAAGCAATAGACTGATTATTATAACCTGTAGCAGGTAAATTATCACTTGATTTATTTGTGTATGATACTCTTGAGGAAATCGATAGTTTATCAGTCACAGAGAATTTGTTATTGACAGCTGCAACAAGACGCTCAAATCCAGTATTCGGCATGATCCATTTATTTTTAGTGTGACCTAATGAGAATCTACCGGAATACTTATCCGTTCCGCCTTCAATAGCTAATGTATTCATCAAGGTAGATCCAGTTTGCCAAAATCCTTTAATATTATCTTCGTATGGAACCCAAGGCAATCTTTCAGTGGATTGAGTACCAGTAGCAGGATCATATTGGAAATAAGATTGACCATTGAATTTTGGACCAAATGCACTTGACGTGCTGCCTGTATTTGGTCCATCTTCAGATTGACCAAACGAATAGAATAATTCTCCTGCCGCATTACGCTGATTTGTGCCTTGTCCGTATTCATATTGATAGTCAGGCCAACGTAATACATCATTGATACTGCTGTTCGAGCTAAAGCTGATACCTAGTCCTTTTCTATTTTTACCTGATTTTGTAGTTATAATTAAAGCTCCATTGCCTGCACGTGATCCATAAAGTGCAGTTGCTGCTGCTCCTTTTAAAACTGTTACTGATTCTATATCTTCAGGGTTTAAATCACTTAGACCATTACCAAAGTCAATAGGAACATCTGAGCCACCAATACCATAGGCATCGTTCACGCCTGAGCTCAGTTTGCCGTTAACCATAGGAATTCCATCAATTACAACTAAAGCTTCATTATTTCCTGACAACGAGCGGTCTCCACGTAAGTTGATACGAGTTGAATTTACTGGACCAGAACTTGCTTGTGTCAGGTTTAGACCAGCTACTTTACCTTTTAATCCATCACTCCAATTCGAGCTGGCAGCATTATTTAGTTCATCACTTTTGATTGTTGTAACAGCGTACCCTAAGCCTTTTGCTTCTCTTTCAATACCCAAAGCTGTCACCACAACTTCGTCCAAATCATTTGAAGCTTCACTTAATAAGATTTCTTTATTCGATAAGCTTTGATTGAACTTTTGAGAGAATGATTCATAACCAATTAAATTGAATCTAACATCTGCTCCTGCTGGAATGTCGATAGTAAATACTCCAGTAGCATTGGTCGTACTCGTACTTTTTCCATTCACTGTAATAGTAACATTAGGCAATGGTTGTCTTGAATTGGCATCCAATACTCTACCACTAATTTTAATGGATTGTTGAACAAATAATTCTTTACCAATAAAATTTTCGGATGCAAACGTGCTTCCTACAAATGGGCTTGTCACTAAAGCAAGCCAAAGAACTCTCCTTTGGAATGAATTATCTCCATTCCACCTCTTAACATTATTAATCATAAGTAGTACTAAATGTTTTTCGCAAATGTGCGAAGCTAATATTAAATCAGTGTTAACTCAATATTAAGCCTCTAGGTTATATTTAAATAGTTTTTTGTTAATTCTATAATTTATTAATGTATGCACAAATAAAGTCCAGCAGCTAAAGCAGATCCGATAAATGGTCCAAAAACAGGAACCCATGCGTAATCTGCATTAAAAGAAGCTTTATTTTTAATAGGAACTAATGCATGAATTATTCTAGGTCCTAAGTCCCTTGCTGGGTTGATTGCATAACCTGTTGTTCCGCCTAGTGATAAACCAATAGCCCATACTAGAAAAGTTACTGGCAAAGCACCAATAGAACCTAACCCAATCGGCGTAGTAGAATCTAGTTCAGCATCTTTAAAGTGCAATATTGTAAAGATCAATACAAAAGTTCCAATGATTTCACTTAGTAGATTTCTTGGTAAATTTTTGATTGCAGGTGCAGTACAGAAAACAGCTTGTTTTGCCCCAGCATCTTGGGTCTGATCGAAATGGTCTTTGTACATAGCCCAAACAAAAAATGCGCCCACCATTGCACCTGCAAGTTGAGCCAGCATATAACTTAACGCAGCAGATACACTTAATTTCCCCATAATCAATACGGATAATGTTACAGCACAATTTAGATGTGCGCCACTGTATGGTCCAGCTATGGTCACACCGACGAATACAGCAACAGCCCATGCAGTTGCAATTACAATCCAACCAGAATTGTGACCTTTAGTTCCACTCAGAACAACGTTCGCAACAACTCCACCCCCGAGGAGTATCATTACTGCTGTGCCAATAAATTCAGCTAATATAGGTGTCATAATATGAGTCAATTAGTATAAATTAATCTTTATAGTTCGCCCAAAATTTAGCTGTCTCCGTTGCTCTTTTCCATTCACGCAACAGCTTTTTATTTGAATTTTCATCTGCAGCATGGTCAAATGCTTTATCTTCTTTCCACAGCGATTTCAATTCTTCAATATCATTCCAAAAGCCTACTGCTAATCCTGCTAAAAATGCTGCACCCATGGCAGTAGTTTCTGTGATTGCTGGACGAATTACTTTAGTTTGCACAATATCAGCTTGGAATTGCATTAGGAAATTATTGTTCGTAGCTCCTCCATCCACGCGTAATTCTTGTATTTTATTCGCTGAATCAATTTCCATTGCTCTTAAGATGTCGTGCGTTTGGTAAGCAATACTTTCCAAAGCAGCACGTGCAATATGTGCATCTTTTGAGCCTCTTGACAAACCCACAATAGTTCCGCGAGCATTAGCATTCCAATGAGGCGCCCCTAAACCTGAGAAAGCGGGAACTAAGTAAACCCCATTCGTATCTGAAACACTTGTCGCTAAAGCTTCTACTTCAGAAGATTTTTTAATAATTCCTAATTCGTCGCGTAACCATTGTACAACTGCGCCACCAATAAAAATACTTCCCTCTAATGCGTATTTCACCTCATCGCCAATTTTCCAAGCAATCGTAGTCACCAATTTATTTTTCGAAACAACCGGCTTATTACCAATATTCATTAACATGAAGCAACCAGTTCCGTATGTGTTTTTCACCATACCTTCTTCAGTACACAGTTGACCAAAAAGTGCTGCTTGTTGATCTCCCGCAATACCTGCAATCGGAATATTCACATTACCAATTTCTAGAGAAGTATGCCCGTATAATTCAGAACTGCTAGCTACTTCTGGAAGCATAGATTTAGGAACCTCGAAAATATCCAATAATTCTTGATCCCATTCTAAGGTGTTAATATTCAAAAGTAATGTACGCGATGCATTGGATACATCTGTAACGTGTTTTTCTCCTTTAGTTAGGTTATAAACCAACCAAGAATCTACCGTACCGAAAGCAAGTTCTCCATTTTCGGCCATACGACGTGCTCCTTCAACATTTTCTAAAATCCAATTAATTTTAGAAGCAGAAAAATATGCGTCAATAAGTAAACCTGTTTTTTCTTGAATTAATGTGTCTAAACCTTTTTCTGCAATGGATTTGCAGTAATCAGCTGTTCGACGATCTTGCCAAACAATAGCATTATAAATAGGTTTACCTGTTTTACGATGCCATACAATAGTGGTTTCACGTTGATTGGTAATACCAATACCTTTTATAGAATCAAGTTTTACGTTTGCTTGAGCAACAACTTCGGTCATCACGGCTAATTGCGTTGACCAAATTTCTTGTGCATCATGCTCCACCCATCCTGATTGAGGATAAATTTGTTTGAATTCTTTTTGTGCAACCTCCACAATCTCCCCATCGTGGTTGAATAGGATAGCACGAGAACTCGTTGTACCTTGATCTAAGGAAAGAATGAATTCCTTTTTCATATCAAATTTGGTTTATAGTGTTTACTATTAATTTTAAAGTGTATAATTCTTTACTAACGCGGAATATGCTTCGGTTTGTGCATTAATCCAGTTTTCATCTTTTTGCAATTCGGCAGCCATTAATTGTGCTACACGAGGCGCTACCTCAAGTGATGCTTTTGCGTCCAATAGAAGGAATCGAATTCTACGCGCCAAGAAATCTTCAATATTGTAAACCATTTCATTTCGGCTCGCCCATACCACTTCAGCTTCAATGAAATTATAGTTTTGATGTAATTTAGCTCCTAATGCTGGATTTTCTTTAACTAATTTTTGAATTTCATCTGTATCTGAACCGTACACTTGCCAATGTCCCTCACGTCTTTCTGTGGAGTATCCGTGGATTTGTAGGGTAGTAGTTCTACAAGGCTGTGGTATCAGACCAGCTTTCGAAATTGCCAGATCAACGGTTTCTTCTGCCATTTTGCGATATGTGGTCCATTTGCCACCAGTTATTGTAATAAGTCCAGATATGCTGGTTATTAATTTATGATCTCTAGAGATTTCTTTCGTACTGTTACTATCGTTGTCAGTAGGAGCAGCTAATGGTCTTAAACCTGCGAACACACTTAGTACGTCTTTTCTTGTTGGAGCATTATCCAGATATGCATCAGCTGTACTAAGAATAAATTCGATCTCTTCTTCTAGTGGTCTAGGCTCAATCTGGTGTGCATTCAATGGCGTATCTGTTGTGCCTAATAACACCTTGTCGTGCCATGGCACACCGAATAGAACGCGTCCATCACTAGTTTCAGGAATCATTAAAGCGTCTATATTTCCTAAGAATTTTTTGTCAATAACAATATGTGCTCCTTGACTTGGTCTTACCAAATTTTTATGTGCTGACACATCTAGCTTCAATATATCATCAACGAATATTCCTGTAGCATTAATTACAGCTTTCGATTTTATAGCATATCTTTTGTTTGAGTCTTTATCTATAAACTCAATTCCTGTGACATTACCACTGGTATCTTTTGTAATCGCGGATACTTCTGCATAATTTAATACTACAGCACCGTTTTCAACAGCCGTTTGCCCGAGATTTAATGCCAAACGGGCATCATCAAATTGACCGTCAAAATATTGGATACCTCCTATTAGATTCTTCTGTTTTACTTTTGGAAGTTTTTCGATAACCTCAGACTTACTTAATAGAGTAGATTTACCTATACGAAGTTTTCCTGCTAACCAATCATATAATTTCAAGCCTATCAAGAATTTCATTTTTCCGAATAAACTGTATGAAGGAATTACAAAGCTTTGAACGAAAGAAACATGAGGCGCATTTTTGAAAATTAACCCACGCTCTTTCAATGCTGACATTACTAATTTTACATCGCCATTTGCCAAATAACGAACTCCTCCGTGAACTAACTTCGTACTCTTGCTCGAAGTGCCCTTTGCAAAATCATATTTCTCAACAAGTAATGTTTTGTAACCTCTTGACGCGGCATCTACAGCTATACCCAGTCCTGTCGCACCACCACCTATAATCGTAATATCCCACTTTGGAGTGCTTTCAATGCTTTTAATCGCTTCGCTTCTAGTAAATTTCATTTTGATATGATGTAATTGTGTTATGGTTATCGCAATAAAAGTACTAATAATCGTAAATAAACGAAAGGAAAAGAAGATTATTTTTTCTTTTTCTTTCGTTTTGGAATTAATTTCTAAATTAGACCATTATGAATAACGTCGAACGCCACCAGTACATTATTAAAGAAGTAAATCAAAAGGGACATGTTTCGGTAGTAGAACTATGCGAAAGTCTAAGTGTATCTTCTGTAACAATTCGAAAGGATCTACAATTTTTAGAAGATTCTGGATTGGTGTATCGTACGCATGGAGGTGTGACTAAGCAAAATCCTTATCAAACGGATCGCTCCGTGATAGAAAAGGAAAAATTACATGAAAAGGAGAAGATTGAAATTGCTAAAGCAGCTGCGAAATTTATTACAGCAAATGACTCGATTATTATTGGTTCAGGTACGACAACACAATTCTTTGCTCGTCAAATTGCTCCACAAGAGCAACTGACAGTAGTGACCTCAGCTTTGAATGTTACATTAGAATTATTAAAACATGCTAATGTAGAAGTGATACAATTGGGTGGAAGTGTACGACATACTTCTTCATCTGTAACGGGACAATATGCGATGCATATATTGGATCAATTCTTTTGCTCTAAGCTATTCCTTGGTGTCGATGGAATTGATTTAGAATATGGTATTTCAACGACTAATGCACAGGAAGCTTTATTAAACCAAAAAATGATTTCAGTCGCTCAACAAGTAATTGTTTTGGCGGACTCCAGCAAATTTGGACGTAAAAGTTTTGGTAAAATTGTAGATTTTTCAAATATAGATGTAGTCATTAGCGACGATATTCCAAAACCATTTCAAGAATTATTTGACGCGATGGGTATTCAGACTATTGTCTGTAAATAGATTGTCGTAAACAAATTCTAAAAATTTTTGTTTAACTTATTGTATGACAATAAGTAATCTGTATAAAAATATCCTACCATTTGTTAAACCTTATAAAAACTTAATATTTCTAGCTTTAGGATTAACAATTATTGGCTCCTTTGCTGCTCAAATTAATGCATTTGTACTGAAGTTTACTGTAGATAAAATCAGTGATATGCTTGTAAATAAAACTCCTCTTCAACAGGGAATGCATATTATTGGAGTTATTTCAGCAATTTTATTGGGTAAGGAAATTGTATACTCCATAGTGCAGTTTGGACAGAAGTTTTATGGTGAGAAATTAAAAATTATGATCGCCCGTGACTTTTCACAGAGTATAGTTGAGAAAATTTTAACCTATAAAATGGCTTTTTATACTACTGAATCTAATGAGTCGGGTAAGTTGCAAACTCGTATTGATGCTGGTATAAGTTCATTAACTAGATTAGTCCAAAATTTCTTTATAGATATTTTACCTCTCTTTACTACTGCTATTGTAGCACTCGTATTTATGTTCTCTGCCAATTTTTATGTAGGATTAATAGGTCTATTTATTGTGCCGATTTATTTTTATATAGCGCAGTTGCAAGCGTCAAAATTATCTGGATTTCGTAGAAAAATGCGTTTTTATAGAGAGAATAAAAGTAACCAAATCATAAATCTTATAGATTCAATTACAGTGATTAAGTCCTTCGTACGCGAAGATGTGGAGGCAAAAAGGCATCGTGAAATTCAGTATGATATGACCGAAAATCAAATGTCAACGCGTAAGACGAGTTATTTATTTGATAGTTTTAAAAGTTTCATTGAGCAAATTGGGATTGTATTGGTGATTATTCTTACAGCATATTTTGTTTTGAATGAGCGGATGACTTTAGGCGCGATTATGTTTCATATTATGTTGTTTAACAATGTGTCTGCTCCAATACGCCAACTGCACCGTATATACGATGAGGTTAACGATGCTTTAATTTATTCAGAAAGTTTTTTTGAGATTTTAAAAGCGGATGATCAAAAGGAATTGACAGGGAATTATCGTCCAGAAAAAATTGTTGGGGCGATAGAAATGCGTAACGTCAATTTTGAATATCCAAATGGAACAGCAGCATTGCATGATGTTTCTATGCGAATAAAGCCTAATGATATTACCGCTTTGGTAGGTTTGAGTGGTGCTGGAAAAAGTACAGTTATAAATGTATTGGATAAGTTTTATTCGCCTACTTCTGGTGAAATTTTTCTCGATGGAGTAAATCTAAAAGAATACGACACGCATTTCCTACGTGAAAATATTGGTTTGGTATTACAAAAGAATCACATTTTCAAAGGAACCATTGCAGATAATATTAGATACGGAAAAATAACAGCCACGCAAGATGAAGTTATTGAAGCCGCTCAAAAAGCATATATTCATGAGCAAATTATGGAATTACCAAAAGGATATGATTCCGAAGCTCATTTATTGTCTGGAGGTCAGCAACAACGTATTGCTATCGCGCGAATGTTTTTGAAAAATCCGCCAATAATATTTTTAGATGAACCAACAGCTAATTTAGATGCTATTGCTACAGAACAAATTAAAAATAGTCTTGACGCCATCAAAGTTGGCAGAACGGTAGTTATTGTTTCTCACTCTATTTCTCAAATAATTGATGCTTCGCATATTATTGTGATGGAAAAGGGTAGGGTGGTAGAAGATGGAACCCACGAAGATCTCTATGATCTCAAAGGAACTTACCATCGCATATTTTCTGCTATGGCTAATAGTTTAAATATCGATAAGATAACTAAAAGTATGCAAGATAATTAAAGTCTATGTGGGCTATTTTTAGGAAAGAATCTATACCATATTTTTTTTCCAAAACGAATACTTAAATAAAGTAGAATTATTGCAATGATGACAGCCAGCAGGGGTAAAAAAACTGCTAAAACACTCATTACAGTAGCTCCAGTGTTTTCAACTGTTGATACCACAGAATTTCCTAATCCAGCCGTTCCAGAGCTTGAGGCTAATCGAAATCCCGATAATGCAGTACTGATTGTCGCTGCTGTACCACCTCCAGCTATTACGCCTAATCCCCAGCGCAAAATTTCATTTGATTCCACAAATTGTGACGAAAATAGTAATGTTCCAGCAACAGCTGATAATGGAATAGCTATAGAGTCCAAAACATTATCAATGAATGGGATATAATAGGCTAATATTTCAAATAGCATGGCAATTCCTAGGATGAGCAGAGCTGTAAAACTACCTAACCATTGCCAATTGTCTTGTAATGGAATCCATTGGAAGTAGGAGGCTAGACTCACAAAAAACAAAGGCAGAAATACACGAAAGCCAGTTGCAGTAGCTAAGCCAATTCCAATAAATAAGCTTAAAATATAAGGTCCAATTTGTTCCATCATATGATTATTTATACTTAAAATTACTATTCTAAATGTGTATAAACAAAAAGAGTGAAAGACAATGCTTTCACTCTTCATAACAATATACTTTATTTATCTAAAACTTAGCACCTATAGTAAACATTGCGTTTGTTCTGCGTAGATTCAAATCTGCAATTGGTTCAAAACTTCCGCTATCATGCCAAAAGTTACTCAACTTATACGGAGACACACTAAATGTATTTACCTGATGAACGAGCGCAATATCGGCATATATACTATTTGATAATTTAAAGCCTAATCCCACACTACCGCTCATATTTGATTCTTCAGAATATTTATACGGATTACCCAAATAATTGAATCCTGCACGTCCGCTGATTGTATTTGTTAACAAATATTCTCCACCCACACGTACATTTATTGCTCCTTTTAATTCGTCTTTTAAAGTGTTATTTATTCCTTGGTATGAACTAAATCTGGATGGATTACTGTAGCGAATAGTATTATATGTTAGATATTCCATTTCAGCACTTAGTAAACCTCTGTTAAAGAATTTTGTCGCACCCAAAGCAAATTTCCATGGTGTTGCAATGTTGTAGTCTTCATCGCTAGAGTACATGTCAGACTCATAAGTATAAAAACTCGAATTGGAATTCATATCAGGAAAGAAGCTAACATCTGTAAAAGCATTTGTCGTTTCAGTAATGGATAGTAATGTAGGCGTGGTAATTGTCAAGCCGATATTCCAATCTGTAGTGGGTTTGTAAATCATTCCTAATTTAAAATCCACTCCTGATCCTTCACTAATTTGGGAGTAGTCATCTAATAGCTGATAGCTTTTATCGCCAAATTTTATATAGTCAGCTGAAGTAGGGTCTGCAAATTCTGAATCAGGGTTGTGTTTAGCAACATCAACAGCCAATTTGGTTAGACCATTTTCCTCGAAAATTTTGCTTTTCTCATATTTAAAAAAGGAAAGACCTAATGTACCACCTATATAAAATTTATTATTATAATTACCACCAAACGCAATAGCTGTAGTATTATGTGATCCTTTTGTTAATACATCATTTATTTGGTCTTTATCATCAAATTCTACAGCCAAAGGAAAATAACCTTTTGTGGCATCTGCAAATTCTTCAACAAGATAAGAGTTGTAAAAATCTGATTCAAAATTCTTGTCGTAATCCATAATATCCGTAAGATTATTAACAAACGACGTTTCTTTATTAACTCCACTATATATGATAGAATTATTAAAGTTATGCTTTTTGTTATAACTTATACCAACATTCACGTTCTGCCAACCGGCATAACCACCTATTTGGTTTCTACTTGGAAAATTAAAAACAATACCAGCTTGAGAAATACCAAAGTTGCCTTTGCTGCTGTTGGAATTTGTGCCTAGAAAATCAGCTTTATTGCTGTTTCGCAAGTAATCCAATGTAATGGAGATATCTGAACGACTAAAAAATCCAAGACCTGCAGGATTACCATTTATAGCACTAATGTCTCCACCAAGAGAAGTTTGCACATTTCCCATACCTTTAATACGCGCAGAAGCTGGATTACCATCTTTGGAAAAAGTTACGGCATCATCCACGGACTGTGCTTGGGCATATCCCCAGAATGCACTGGAAACAAAAACGGAAAGTATGATTTTTTTTATATTCATGAATTTATTGTCCAAAGTTTATAGAAATGCCAGTCTTTTAGGACTGGCAAATATTTAAAATTTATTATCTTCTTGATGAACGAGAGCTTGATCCAGATGAACTTGAAGAGCTTGAACCTGAACTTCTAGAAGAAGAGCCCGATGAACTGCTTCCTACAGACGATGATCCTCTTGATGAAGAACTAGAGGAAGGGGTGTAGCTCGAGCCTCTACTTCCCGAAGAACTGCTTGAAGAAGGAGTGCTAGTTGGCCTTACGCTTCTGTCTGTAGTTGTAGATCGTGAAGAGGATGGTGTAGTTGCACCACGTTGAGTAGAAGTTGTACCTCTTTGAACAGTTCCTCTATTATTATTTGTATTTGTTGATCTTTCTGATACACTGCGTGAAGTCGTACCTCTCTCGGTTGCACCTCTATTTGATGTGTTTGTTGATCTATCAGACACACTACGTGATGAGGTACCTCTTTCTATAGTGCCACTTTCTCTACGAACCGAACTTGCTCTGGTAGAACCGTCGCTATTACGAGTTGCAACTCTAGATCCAGTTACTATTCGTCCACTTGCATCTCTGCTAACGCTACGAGAGGTAGTTCCTTCTGTAGATCTTCGTGAAGATCTATTACTCACGCGAGAATCATATGAGCCGCGATTGGTCGAACGTACTGAAGAGTATGTTGGACGTACTCTATACCCATTTCCATAACCAGTATTACCATAATATCCATAATATGGATGTCCCCAGCGGCTGTAATAAGAGTTATGTCCCCAAAAAGACCCATAACGGTACGGATTACCCCATCCCCAGCCATAAGAGTAGTAAGGATTTCCCCAACCCCAATTATATCCAAAATGTGAATACGGATAACCCCAACCAAAACCTAAAGACCAATTTGAACCCCAGCCCCAATTAGACCATCCTAATCCCATGCCACCATATCCATATCCAAACCATGGGTCGAAAAACGGATCATAATAGCTCATGCCAGGAGCAGCGTAGTAGAATCTGTTGATACGATTAGCGTATTCTAAATCTTCATAACCATCTTCATAATATTCTTCATCAGAATACTCGTCTGCATAATAATCATTATTCTGTTGTGTATACTGTTCGTCCGTGTAGTAATAATCCGGACTTTGGTAAGGCTGATCAACATTCGCTTGGCGATTGTTGTACATGTCGTCCTTGTAAGCGATTTGCTTACTTGTCGAACAAGAACTAATAGCCACCGCTACTGTTAATGCCAAACTGCTAAATACTATTCTCTTCGCTTTCATAATATCTTTCTCGCTAGTTGTTGTAGATAATCCAACGTCTTTTTATTATCTTAGACGCGAATTTTAGCAAAGGTTTAATACCTCTTATCAAAAATATAAATAAATTTTTACAGCAAGAGAATATATACTTTTTTAACATATATTTTCGGATTATAAGTTATCGTATAAGCAAATGAGTAAAGGAATAACAAGTCGTAGTGAAGATTATTCACAATGGTATAATGATCTGGTAATCAAAGCGGATTTAGCAGAATACTCTGCAGTGCGAGGATGTATGGTGATTAAGCCTTATGGTTATGCTATTTGGGAGCGTATGCAAGCAATTTTGGACAAGCGTTTCAAAGAAACAGGACATAGTAATGCATACTTCCCGTTGTTTATTCCCAAATCATTTTTTTCCAAAGAAGCATCTCACGTAGAAGGTTTTGCGACAGAATGTGCTGTAGTGACGCATTACCGTCTTAAAAATGATGGCAATGGAAATATTATCGTTGATGAAGATGCAAAACTGGAGGAAGAACTAATTGTTCGTCCAACATCAGAGACTATTATTTGGAATACGTACAGAGGCTGGATTGAATCATACCGTGACTTACCGATTTTGGTTAATCAATGGGCAAATGTTGTGCGTTGGGAAATGCGTACGCGTTTATTCTTACGTACAGCTGAGTTTTTGTGGCAAGAAGGTCATACCGCTCATGCTACTTCAGAAGAAGCTATAGCGGAAGCTCAACAAATGTTGGATGTGTATGCTGAATTTGCGGAAAAAACATTAGCTGTACCCGTTATTCGTGGTCGTAAGACAGAAAATGAGCGTTTTGCTGGAGCATTGGATACGTATACTATCGAAGCATTAATGCAAGATGGAAAAGCATTACAAGCAGGTACTTCTCACTTCTTAGGACAAAATTTTGCGAAAGCATTTGATGTAAAGTTTACATCAAAAGAAGGTAAGCAGGAGCATGTTTGGGCTACCTCATGGGGTGTTTCTACACGTTTAATGGGTGCATTGATTATGGCGCACTCAGACGATCAAGGTTTGGTATTACCTCCAAAATTAGCACCTATTCAAGTGGTAATTGTTCCGATTTTCAAAACTGAAGAAGAGAAAGCTCAAATTGATGCTTTTGTTGATTCTTTGACTGCAGAATTGAAAGCAGCTGGTGTGTCTGTCAAATTTGATGATCGTGATACACAACGTCCTGGATTCAAATTTGCAGAATGGGAATTGAAAGGTGTGCCTTTGCGTGTAACAGCTGGTGCACGTGATATGCAAAATGGTCTAGTAGAACTAGCGCGTCGTGATACACAAACAAAAGAAACTGTTTCGCAAGAAGGTTTGGGGCAGAGAATAATTGCTTTATTAGATGAAATTCAAGATAATATCTTTAATAAAGCATTAAACTTCCGTAATGAGCATATCACAGAAGTAAATTCTTATGAGGAGTTTAAAGAAGTATTGGAAACAAAAGGTGGTTTTGTGTCATGCTTTTGGGATGAAACAGTAGAAACTGAGAAACGCGTAAAAGAAGAAACAAAAGCAACAACACGTTGTATTCCTTTGGATTATACGGATGATAAAGAAGGTGTTTGTATTTTTACAGGTAAACCTACTACAAAACGTGTGCTTTTTGCGAAAGCTTATTAAAATTTATTCATAAATATTTAGAGAGAGCAAAGATTATTCTTTGCTCTTTTTGTTTAAATTAGTTACATGAGAATATTGATTTTAGGTTGCGGTTGGGTAGGAGAAGATGTTGCTAAGTATTATATCGAAAATGGTTTTCAAGTCTATGCTACTTGTACTTCTATAGAGAAGAAAGAATTTCTAACAGCTCTAGGTTTACAAGTTGCCCTTGTGAATTTTGATGAGGAATCTACTATAGCCGAATTTCCTTCAAACTTTGATTTTGTATTGAATAGTATTCCAGCAAGTTCTCGTTCTTCTATGGAAGAAATAGCTATACGATTTCAAAATGTACGTCGATATTTGAATCAAATTCAGGTCAAGAAGCAGATATTTTTGAGTTCTATTGGTATTTATCCAGATAGGGATGGAGTATTTGATGAAACTTATACAAAGTATTTGAATGAACGATTACTGTTAAGCGAAAACTCAATTCAACTTGATAATACATTTATTTATAGATTAGGTGGATTGTTTGGAAAGAATAGAATTTTTGCTAAATATTTTTCGAATCGCGTATGTACTACAGGCGAACAACCTGCTAATTTTATTCATGTACATGATGTAGTATCATTAATCGTAAAAGGATTTGAATCGGATTTAAATCATTCGATTTATAATCTTGTAGCACCCGATCATCCGACCAAGCAAGAAGTTATAATAGCATCTGCTAAAAAATACGGATTTGATTTACCCTCGACTTTTGATTCTGAAAATTCCTTTCAAAAAATAGTTGATGGTTCAAAAATAGTTAAGGAAATTAATTTTAGTTTTAAGTATTTTTCTCCTTTAAATTTTTAAACCTCAATATAATGGCGAAAGATTATCATATCGTTTATGGAGATAATGCATAATCCTCCCTTATCCAATATTCTTCTATTGACTTTATAAGAGATGTTGTTGAAATTATTGTGTTGAAAGATAATCTGAATGAGGGTTTTTTGTTTGATTTAAAAACTTTACAAGGGTTAGATGAGCGCATCGAATGGTTTGACAAATACTATAAATTTAAGGAGCATTATCGTGACAGAAAGTTTGATAATATTGTTATTCAATCAAAGCTTAAAAAAATTACACCAGGAGATACTGTTTATTTATGGCTTGGTGATGAGGGGAATGAATATATTTGGATGTGTGCTATCTTAAATTTTCTATTAAAAACCAAACTCTCTATTTATGTTATTGATTGGTCAAAAATATCCTTTAATAATTTTCACTATAAGGAATTATCCGCATATTCACTACAAGTAAGTGCACCTCAAGACGTAATTTTGGCTTCTAAAAATTTCAGACGTTTAACAAATCCAGAGCAAAATATCTTCTCGGAATTATGGATAAATTTTTTAAAAAACAACAGTCCACTAAGAATTTTGAAGGAGTTATCTTCAATTTTGGAAACGGATATAGAATATTTATGATAATAATCTGATGAGTTTGACTACCTCATATTTTCAAAGAGCTGTTATTATAGTAACCAAAACTTTTGGTATTCTATATCGTAAAAACTATTATTGTGGAATTGGGGAGGAATTTTTGTTGCGAAGATTAGAGGAATTATGTTTAACGGGAAAATTAGTTGGAAGATTCTCTGAAAACGGTAATAGGTGGGATTTTGAAGTGCGATTAACAAACTAATTATGTCAGATTTTAATATTAAAGATTTTTTAGATAACAAGGTTGATGAATACAATCAACCCAATTTCATACTCAATGACCCAATGTGTATTCCACATTTGTTTACAAAGAAGCAGGATATAGAAATAATGGGGTTTATAGCTTCAATATTAGCTTGGGGACAGCGAAAAACCATTATCAACAAGTGTAAAGAGCTGATCGAGCGAATGGGGGGAAGTCCTTATGATTTTATCATGCATCATCAGGAAGAAGATTTGAAATCTTTGTTGGGTTTCAAGCATCGGACTTTTAACGATACGGATTTGCTATATTTCGTGGAATTCTTTCGCTATCACTATACGCGTTTTGACTCGTTAGAAGATGCATTTTTAATAGGGCAGGAGAATGTAAAACCTAAAGAAATTTCCATTGAAAAATCTTTGAATGAGTTTAAACAATATTTTTTCTCTTTGCCTGACTTTCCATTGCGTACTCACAAGCATGTTAGTTCACCAGCTCAAAAATCAACCTGTAAACGATTAAATATGTTTTTGCGTTGGATGGTGCGTCAAGATGATAAAGGTGTTGATTTTGGGATTTGGAATAGGATTGCTCCATCACAATTGATTTGTCCGTGTGATGTACACGTAGAACGTGTCGCGAGAAAGCTCCAGCTTATTACTCTAGATAAATTAACATGGAAGGCAGCGGTTGAGTTAACGGAAAATTTATTATTTTTAGATGAAAGTGATCCTGTCAAATATGATTTTGCTCTATTTGGGTTGGGGGTTGAAAGAGAAATGTAAACTGATATTATGCTTAAAACTCCTCTGTTTTTTGTGTTGAGCTTAGTGCTAATTGTAGTGAATAATTTGTTGTTTAGCATGCACGAAGGCGCAATTATTCATTGCATCCAAGTAATAGTCGGTATTTTGTTATGTTTTCATTTTACCTGTAGTATTCTAAATACTACAGCGGATTTTCCTAAGCAATACGAAATTCCTCTATTTATAGGTTTTATCGTGGTAGCCCGATCAACTGAATCTATAATTCGTAAGTCATTGATAAATTATTACCCAGATTTTTATCAAGATTATAAACTTTACATTTTTGCGATTGTACTTGCTATATTTTTAGTAGTTGTATACTTTTTACAAAAATCTATTAAAAGCTCAAACGAATCTTCCTCTTAGTAGTTTTTATTGCTGACTTAATTTTTTCAAAATATCAACCAATCTATTTGAATAGCCAAATTCATTATCATACCAGCCCACAACTTTGACCAAACCGCCGATAATCGAAGTCAATTGTGCGTCAAAAACACATGAATATGGATTGTTAATAACGTCAACTGATACAATAGGATCTTCAGTATAATAAAGCACCTGTTTTAATTTATTTTGAGCAGCTTCCTTGAATTTTTGGTTAATTTCTTCGACTGTAGTTTCCTTCTCAAGTGTACACGTAAAATCTGTTAATGAACCATTTAAGACAGGAACTCGGATTCCGGCACCACCTAATTTGCCTTCCAAGTGAGAAAATACATTTGTGATTGCTTTAGCAGCGCCAGTGGTTGTTGGAATTATTGAAGAAGATGCGGCGCGAGCTCGACGTAAATCTCTATGTGGTGCATCATGAAGATTCTGATCACCGGTCATTGAATGCACGGTGGTGATATAACCGTCTTTAATGCCCCAGTTTTCATCCAATATTTTTACTAATGGTGCAACATTGTTTGTTGTACAAGAGGCATTAGAGAAAATAGGAGTATTCCAGTTAAAATCGGCGTCATTGATGCCAAGTACAACTGTAGGAATTTCTCTATCAGGTGATGGAGCAGAAATAATGACCTGCTTAGCACCGGATACTAAATGCAGTGAAGCTTTCTCTTTACTAGTAAAAAGACCTGTCGATTCTATTACAACATCAATACCCAAATCAGCCCATGGAAGTTTAGCAGGATCTTTTTCTTGCGTAACTAATATTTTATGACCATTTATAAATAGATGCTGTTCGTCGAATGAAACTTCTCCTTCGAAAGGACCATGAACTGAATCATATTTAAATAAATGTGCTAAAGTAGATGTGTGTGTTAAATCATTAATAGCAACAACATCAATATTTGGCAAATTTCTTTTGAGCAAATTGCGAAGTGTGTGTCTTCCAATTCGCCCAAAACCATTTATTGCTATTTTCATCGAGTTATTTAGTATATTCTGTTAGAATAAAATCGATTTTTTTCTCTCCATCCCAGTGAGATTGTAATTTGCCTTCAGCTGAATAAACATAATTAGCTGGGAATTGCTTTGGTACATGTATTTTTTGAATAAAATCTTGGTTTCTATCGTACAATACTTCCACATTAGGTTTTCCTACTAATTCTTTTCCAAATGTTTCTAAGAAATTAGCCATTAATGCCGGATCATTCATCGAAACGAAATAGATGTTTACGTTCTTTAGCTTATCGTAGTTTTTGCCTAATAACCCTGCTTCTAATTGACAATGTCCACAGCTGGGATCAAATAGAATAAATACTGTTTTTTTCCCTTTTGGAATGTCTTGATTCGTGAAAGAAATGCCCGATTTTACTTTATAAAATTTGAATTCAGGTAAAATTTGTGCTGGGGATTTTTGAGATAGTTCCTCAATTTTTTTTTGTTGTTCTGTTTGAGAAGCGGTATGGTTGTGCGCACTGTGATCGTGTCCTGCATGATCGTGACCATCATGATTTTCTACGTTTTCAGTCGCGTTAGTATTCGTATTAGAAGAATTTGAGCAACTCGAAAATCCAAGAACAGTACTTAGTAAGAGAGTTGATAGCATCATTTTTTTCATATAAAATAGTTATTTTGACAAATCTATAAAAAATATGTGGGTATGGTAAGAATGCTGTTATTTATGATGAATTTGTGATAAATAGAAAAGGGTTATCATAATGATAACCCTTTCAAATATGTTTTAATTAGTTGTTATGGAGTAACAACTTTAGCTTCTGCAGATTTTGGTTTAGCAATATTTGCATTGTTCTTACCTAAATCATATACAGATGGCGCAGCCAACATGATTGAAGAATAAGTACCTACAACAATACCTATCAAGATTGCAAATGCAAATCCTCTGATTACCTCACCGCCAAATATAAATAACACCACTAATACGAAGATTAAAGTCAGTGACGTAATAATTGTACGGCTTAGTGTAGTATTAATAGCATGATTAATAACTTCACCGAAACTCTTATGCAAACCAGCTGATTTATTAATTTCTTCGCGGATACGGTCGAATACAACAACGGTATCATTCACCGAATAACCTAATACGGTCAAGAATGCAGCAACGAAATGTTGGTCAATATCTAATGAGAAAGGAACGATTCCATCAAGTAATGAGAATAAACCCAATAAAATCAATCCATCATGTATTGTTGCGATAGCAGCTCCAGCCGAATATTGCCATTTGTGGAAACGAACTAATATGTATACCGCAATAATTAAAATTGATATTACTGCTGACCATGCTGCTCTTTCTGTAATATCAGAAGCTATAGATGGTCCTACTTTTTGAGAAGAAAGGATTTCATACTTGTTTCCTGAAATTTTTTCTAATCCTGTGTTTAATTTCGCTAATACCTCTGCGTCCGCTTCATCAGAAGTTTCTTCGATATGGTAAGTAGTCGTTACACGTACTTGATTTGAGCTACCAAAAGTCTTAACCTCTGTTGAAGACTCGAAGACCTCATCTAAGTTTTTACGAACTTCTTCTAAGTTCACAGGCTTATCATAACGAACAGTATATGTTCTTCCTCCTTGAAAATCTACACCCAGACTAAATCCTTTTGTAAAAATTGAGATTAAAGAGACTGCAATAGCTACTAATGAAATTGTGTAGTATAATTTACGTTTTTTGATGAATTGATAATTCGCACCAAGTAACGTATTAGCTGACCAAGGGTATGAAACACTTATTTTCATTTCTCTTTTAAGCATGAATTCGAAAATCAAGCGAGAAATAAAGATTGAAGTAAATAATGATGTAATAATACCAACCATCAATGTAGTTGCGAATCCTAAAATTGGTCCAGATCCGAAGATGAATAATACAACACCAACTAAAAAAGTAGTGATCTGCGAGTCTAAGATTGATGACATCGCATGTTTATAACCTTCTTCAATAGCTTGCTTGATATTTTTACCATTTCGGATTTCTTCACGTATACGTTCGTAAATAAGTACGTTCGCATCTACCGCAGTACCCATTGTTAATACGATACCGGCAATACCTGGTAATGTTAATACCGCATTCAGCGAAGCTAAAATACCCATCAAGAAGAATACGTTGAAAATAACTGCAATATTTGCAGCCCATCCAGCACGGTTGTAATACGCTACCATGAATAGCATTACCACAACAACAGCAATCATAGATGAATTTAAACCTGCGTCAATAGCTGCTTGCCCCAAAGAAGGACCTACAATTGCTTCCTCTACGATTTTTGCAGTAGTGGGTAGACGACCTGCTTTTAAGACGTTAGCTAAATCCTTAGTGTCTTCAATCGTGAAGTTACCTGAGATAGAAGAGCTTCCACCAGCGATTTCTGATTGCACATTAGGCGCCGAATATACCACATTGTCTAGTACAATAGCAATAGCTTCTTTTTTCTGTGCTGCTTTAGCTGTTACTCGGCGCCATTCTTTAGCACCGTATGAGTTCATTTTCATACTTACTACAGGAGAATTGGTTTGCTGATCAAACTCATCTCTAGCGTCAGTAATTACATCACCTGATAGTACTGAGCCAGACTCACCTGCGCCAACTTTGATAGCATACAATGCTAACGACTCAGAATTTGACTCTGGTTTTACTGCCCACAGTAATTTAAGGTTAGCAGGAATTATAGACTTAACCTCAGGTCTAGCAAAATATGCATTAACTTTTGCAGTATCTTTTAATGCTGCAGATCCAACCATTGGTCCAGGAATTAATTCTGGTTGGCCAGTTGGTCCTTGATAAACAGCAGGGTATAATACGCTAAATAAAGGGTTTTGCGCTGTTAGGTTTGCAAGAGCTGCCGAAGAATCCGTCTTTGCAGATTTATTACCACCTAGATTAGCTAATAAATTTTCTTTTTTAGTTGTATCTGCTACAGTTGAATCTGATTTGGCAATTGCATTATCTGTAGATTTTAGCGATGTAGCTAATGTATTATTAATACTATTTAATACACCATGAACTTCAACATTATTATATGTTTCAAAGAATTCTAATTTAGCAGAACCTTGTAATAATTTACGAACACGATCTGCATCGTTTACACCTGGTAATTCGATTAAAATACGGTTGGTTCCTTGTTGAATCTGAATATTAGGAGATGCTACACCAAATTTGTCTATACGGGTACGCAATACTTTGAATGAATTTTGAATTGCGTTATCAGCTTCAACTTGTAAGAAATTTTTAACATCCGATTCTGAACTAGTGCTACTAATTAAGTTTGAATTATCTTTTGTAGCAAAGAATGATGCTAATGATGAAGTTGCACCTGACGCTTTGTATTCGTCAATAAATAAATCAACAATAGATTTGTTTGTCGATGTACTTTTCTGAATTGCTGCATTTAGCGCAGTGTTGAATTTTTCATCTTTCGTATTATTCGCTAGGTTGCGAATCAACTCGTCCAATGAAATTTCCATTGTTACGTTCATACCACCTTTTAGGTCTAGACCTAATGGCAACTCTTGTGCTTTACATTCTCTGTAGGTAAATTTAGCAACACCTAAATTATACACTACTTCCCCAGCGATAGAATCCAAATACGCTTTTTCTTTGGCGATATCTCCGCCAGCGTATGCTTGTGCGTCACGCTCTACTTTTCTTGTAACAAATGTAAATGATAACGCATATAGACAGGCTACTGTCAATATGGCTACCAGAAATTTAATCAGCCCTTTGCTCTGCATTTTCTTATTCGTCTATTAATTTGATATAGTTTATGTTTTATTACGATGTAATGATAAAAATATTTACCAAGATTCGCAAAGGTATAAAAAAAATACAGAAAGAAAACAATAGTGTAATTAGATTAACTATATAAGGTCTATACAGTTATAGGGTGTAAAAAAAGAAGAAAAAATTAAAAGGGAATCATTCGATTCCCTTTCAAAACGTAAAGATATTATCTTAATACATATTTTACACCGAAGGTGAAACCATCACCATGGAAGCCTGTATCATGATTTAAGCCTAAATATGGCTTATAATCTAAATGTAATGCTAATGGGATAGTAGGGATTTTATATTCCAAACCTACTTGCGGACGAAGTCCAATTAATGTGTGACCATCACCATCACCAGTCCAAAATCCTACTTGAGCACCAACACCAGCATACCAATGTAATCCTTCAGCACCTTGAAAAGGTCTTTCATACTGCCAGTCAGCTCCTAATGAAACCCACTTGTTGTTAAAAGCAGCTTGCAATTGTAATGCTTGAGGACCTTGTAAAGCTGTTTTGTATTGTATACCTACGTTTGCTCCGTCATTTCCGTCAAATACAACACCTAAAGCTGATTTGAATGGAGTTTGTGCTTTTGCCTCGTTAGCACCTAAAGTTAATGCAGCAACTGCGATCAAGGATAAAAATACTTTTTTCATAATCTATAATTTGTTTAAAAGAGAACTGAAGGTTAATCCTAAGTTCAGTATTAATTTTTATTGAGAATAAGCAAATATATTGCCAAACATTAAGTGTAAGTGATTATTTTATAATTACACCTGATGAATTTGATTTTCCTTAATAAATGAAGGACGTAGTTTTAGATAATTTTATGAATTGATTATTATAAAACTTCATGTCATATAAATATTAAATTTTCATGAAAAATAGTTCGCTGGCGCATTATAATTAGTAAATATTAAATTATTTTGTATCTTTGTCCGGCAAATAGAAAACCCAAGAAAGGTATTTGCCATGCAATTAGATCCACAAAAATTCGTAGCTGAAGGTCTTACTTACGACGATGTATTATTAATACCAGCTTATTCTGAAATATTACCAAGAGATGTTGATACGAGTACTTATTTGACTCGTAAAATAAAATTAAATATTCCTCTAGTTTCTGCCGCTATGGATACAGTTACTGAGTCTGATTTAGCGATTGCTATTGCACAGGCTGGTGGTATCGGTATGCTACATAAGAATATGACTATTGAGCAACAAGCTGCTGAAGTGCGTAAAGTAAAACGTTCGGAAAGTGGTATGATCCAAGATCCAGTTACGTTATTGCAAACAGCAACAGTAGGTGATGCTTTTAGTATCATGAAGGAGCATAAAATCGGTGGTATTCCAGTTATTGATACAGATGGTAGATTAGTAGGAATCGTTACTAATAGAGATTTACGTTTCCAAAAAGATATGTCTAGGTCTATTCAAGAGTTAATGACTAAAGATAATTTAGTAGTTGCTCCAATCGGTACAGATTTAGTAAAAGCTGAAGAAATTCTTCAAAATCATAAAATTGAAAAATTACCTGTAGTAGACAGTAATTATATTCTGAAAGGTCTTATTACATTTAAGGATATTCAAAAGTATAAACATTATCCAAATGCTGCTAAAGATGAGCATGGTCGCTTAATCGTTGGTGCTGCAGTAGGTGTTACTGCGGATACAATTGATAGAGTTGATGCGTTAGTGGCTGCTGGAGTTGATGTTGTGACGATTGATACCGCACATGGTCATTCTTTAGGTGTAATCAATAAATTAAAAGAAGTAAAAGCGAAATATCCAGATTTACAAGTTATTGTTGGAAATATTGCAACTGGTGCTGCTGCTAAAGCTCTAGCGGACGCGGGTGCTGATGGGGTGAAAGTGGGTATTGGTCCTGGTTCTATCTGTACGACTCGTATTATTGCTGGGGTAGGTGTTCCGCAATTATATGCTGTATACGAGGTTGCAAAAGCGTTAAAAGGTACTGGAGTTCCGTTGATTGCTGATGGTGGTATTAAGCAAACTGGTGATATTGCAAAAGCGATTGCTGCTGGTGCGGATACGATAATGGCAGGTTCATTATTTGCAGGTGTAGAAGAGGCTCCTGGAGAGACAATCTTATTGGAAGGTCGTAAGTTCAAATCTTACCGTGGTATGGGGTCTGTAGAAGCGATGGAAAAAGGTTCTAAAGATCGTTATTTCCAAGATGTTGAAGCTGATATCAAAAAATTGGTACCGGAAGGTATTGTCGGTCGTGTGCCTTACAAGGGAACTTTAGCAGAGGTCGTGTATCAATATATAGGTGGTTTGAGAGCGTCAATGGGTTACTGTGGAGCTGCTAGTATTGAAAGACTAAAAGAAGCACAATTTGTACGTATTACAGGTGCTGGTCTTAGAGAATCTCATCCACATAATATTCAAATCACTAAAGAAGCTCCTAACTATAATAGTAGAGGATAAAACTTCGAATAAACGATATTTTTATTCAAAGCCTAGAGATTTCTAGGCTTTTTTTTGTTCTAATTTTTAAATTTATTAAATTAGTATTTCTAGTAATCAATTTATATTCACTAATACAATTTATTATGGGAAAGGGAGATAGAAAAACTACTAAAGGAAAAATTATTATGGGTTCTTATGGTAAAAAGCGCCCAGGTAAGAAAGCATTCAAGAAAAAGGATGCCTCTAAAGAGACAGAATAAAGCAACCTAAAAGGTTGCTTTATTTTTTTTGGTTAATTTTAATTTTTTATCAAAAGCTGTGTTTTAATTTTATTTTCATAAAAAAAGACTTGAAAAAATATAAAATTTGCATACATTTGGGTTGGATAATATTTTTTCACCTTTACCAAGATATTAATAAAAATCATAATGAAATTAAGTCAAAAGCAAGTCGTATTTGAAAATGAGGTTCTGACAAGATTTGACCTTTTTAAAAGCTTGTTTTTAACACTTCCATTTCAACGTGTAAAGCATACAGGTACGTTGTTGCCATTTTTTGCTGCGCATTGTGAAAACGGTGTTGAGCAACATTTAGCGCCAGAGCATATTATTGATAGTTTCTTTGGTCAGTATGAGCAATATATACAAGAAAGCGACCGTATTGATCTCCTTTTTCGTATTGTTCAATACATAGAACGACAAGTAGTTTTATTTGATGCAATCGAAGATTCTTCTTTTCAAGCATTAGGAAAAACAGATGAAACAGCTGGTTTGGATTCTTTGTTCAAATTGGCACAGACAGATTCCAAATTGAAAAGTCGCATTGTCGAGAAGCTAAAGGATTTCTCTGTTCGGTTGGTATTGACGGCACATCCCACTCAGTTTTACCCTGGGCCGGTTTTAGGAATTATAAATGACTTGATTGAGGGCATTAAGAATAATGATATTCCGAATATCAATTTATTGTTACAGCAATTAGGAAAAACTCCTTTTATCAAAAAGCAGAAGCCGACACCTGTGGATGAAGCGGTTAGTTTGGCATGGTATCTTGAAAATGTATTTTATAAAGTAACCTCAAGTATTCATTCCAAAATTGATAGAGAACTAGAGTTGCCTTCTGATGATGTAAAGCAATTAATCGAGCTTGGCTTTTGGCCGGGAGGAGATAGAGATGGTAATCCAAATGTAACTGTCGAAAGTACAAAGAAAGTGGCGACGATGTTGCGTACCATTCTGTTCAGATGTTACTATCGTGATTTTAGAGTTGTAAAACGTAGAATTACATTCCGTGGAGCTGAGGAATATTTAGAAAATCTTCAAGAGTTGTTGTACAACAACAGCTTCAATCCTGTAGAGAATCCTGTCGATGAAACTTTAAAAATTTTAGAAAATCTGAATGGAATTAAAGATGTGCTTTATACGCATCACAATGGATTGTTTGTCGACTTAGTAGAAGACTTGATTCGTAAGGTAAATACATTTGGATGCTACTTCACGACATTAGACATTCGTCAGGACAGTTCAATTTTGCGTAATACAGTTGGTTATCTGGTTGAAACATATAATGGTGAGACTGGTGTAAAGGAAGCTGATTTGGAAGGTTCTGAAGAATTAAAGCAGAAAGCATTTAAGTTCAATGAAGAGGAACTAGATTTTTCTGAAAATGCAGATCCTCTTGTGCAAGATACGTTAGGTGTTATTCGTTTACTTAAGAGTATTCAAGCGTCAGGAAGTGAACGTGCTGCGCAAAGATTTATTATTTCAAATTGTCAACAAGCTTCGGATATCCTTGGTTTGATGCAATTATTCTTGTGGCAAGGCTGGAAAAAAGATTCGTTGACGATTGATTTTGTGCCATTGTTTGAGACTGTAGATGATCTTTCTAGAGCGCGAAGCGTAATGAAAGCATTATATACCAATAAGGCATACGCAACACACTTAAAAAAGCGTGGCAACAAGCAGACTATCATGTTGGGTTTCTCGGATAGCACCAAAGATGGTGGTTATTTGATGGCTAACTGGTCAATTTATAAAGCAAAAATTGAATTGACTGCATTGGCAAGAGAATATGATGTGGATTTAGTTTTTTTCGATGGTCGTGGTGGGCCGCCAGCTCGTGGTGGCGGTAAGACACAACGTTTTTACGCAGCGATGGGTGGGGAAATTGAAAATAAACATATTCAATTGACAATTCAGGGTCAAACGATTAGTAGTCAATATGGTTCGTTAGATACGGCACAATATAATATCGAGCAATTATTGCATGCGGGGTTGATTTCAGAAATTAAACAGAACAGTAGCGATACCCTCACAGATAAGCAAAAAAGCGTGATTGATGATATGGCTGCAGAAAGTCATCGTAAGTTTATGACACTGCGTAATCATCCTCAGTTTTTGAAATATTTAGAGAAATTAAGCCCATTAAAAGCACTCTCTTCGATTAATATTAGTAGTAGACCAGTCAAGCGTAATTCTGATAAAGAACTAAGATTGCAAGATCTGAGAGCGATATCTTTTGTGACATCATGGAGTCAGCTCAAACAAAATATTCCTGGATTCTTTGGGGTAGGTAGTGCGATGCAATGGGCAGAAGAGAACAATTTGTGGTCTTATGTGCGTAATTTGTACCAAACATCAGGATTTTTCAATACGCTGATCGATAATTGTATGATGTCGATGACAAAATCTAATTTTGATATCACGGCTTATATGAAAGACGATAAAGAGTTTGGTGAGTTTTGGACTATGTTGCATGAAGAATACGAAAAAACTAAAGCGTACTTGTTAAAATTGAGTAATGCAAATGTCTTAATGGAAAACTATCCTGTAGAACGTGCATCAATTTTGGAACGCGAGAAAATAGTTTTACCATTGCTTATTATTCAACATTATGCAATCCGGGCCATTGAAGCTGGTAAGCTTGATGAAGAACAACAAGAGGTATATAGAAAGATAATTGGACGCACTATTTATGGTGTGGTGAATGCAGGTAGAAACTTAGCATAATACTAATTCTGAAACTTTTAAGAAGTTTGTAAGATATTTTATACTTTTGTGTTCGATAAATTGAATAAACATGAAATTTAATACTTTATTTGTTGCGGCGATTTGTGCAGGTACATTGATGACTTCATGTGTAAATGACACTGCCAAAGAGAATCAGTTGAAGTACACACATACATCATTAGTGGATGGTGATGCCTTCTCTTATTTTCAAATTATTGGTGAAACAGCTTTAGACGGCGTAAAATATGCAGAATATGCAGAGCAGTCGGGTGATGCGAAGTCTACGGATATCGCTTCAAAAGTAAAGGCATTCTATAGCCAATTAATTCCAGCTTTAGACTCTTTAGCTACATCTAAACAAGTTGATTTTCCTATAAAGGGAATTCCTCAAGGTCATGGTGAAGCTGATACTACTTCTGCAGATTCTACAGCACATGAAGCACATGCTCACTTTGATTATGTACATCATGCACAACATGAATTGGCAACTGTAAAAGATAAATTAAAAAGATTGACTCGTAATACAGATAAAGATGTTCAGGCTTTTGCAAAAGAACAATTCACAATCGTTACAGATTTGTATACGCAAGTTGGTGGTAAAGAAGATGCGCATGCACACCACTAAGTCCTAGTTGAAAATATTTTAAGTAAGGCGTCAATTTTTGTATTGACGCCTTTTTTATTATTTAAATTTTCAAAATTTCATATTTCGTATGCTTTAATCTATTACTTTATTTTATTTTTATAAAAATCATATATAAATTGTTAAAATTTCAATAAAAATTGAAAAATGTTATGATTTTTATTTTTATTGATGTTATTTTGTGTTGTTAAATAATTAGAAATAACTCAAATAGAAATAAATTATGTGTGGTATTATTGGAGCATTTGAATTAGTCCAAGAGGAGTCGACGATTAGACCCCAAGTATTAGAAATGTCAAAGCGTATTCGTCATCGTGGACCAGATTGGTCAGGTATCTTTAGTTCTTCAAAAGCTATATTGGCACATGAGCGTTTAGCGATTGTAGATCCGAAATCAGGAAGCCAGCCTTTATATAGCCCTGATGGAAAAGTGGTATTAGCGGTGAATGGTGAAATTTATAATCATCAAGAATTACGTAATTCGCTACCACATTATAATTTTGCGACTAACTCAGATTCTGAAGTAGTATTAGCATTGTATTTAGAGAAAGGTCCAAGTTTCGTAGAGGATTTAAACGGTATTTTTGGATTTGCTTTGTATGATTCTAGAGATGATTCATTTTTTGTAGCACGTGACCATATGGGGATTATTCCATTGTATTATGGTCGTGATGAGGCTGCTCAATTTTTTGTGTCTTCAGAGTTAAAATCTTTAGAAGGATTTTGCACTACAATAGAACAGTTTCCTCCGGGACACTATGTTTACAGCAAAGAGAGTTTAGAGCCTCAAAGGTGGTATAACCGTGATTGGGAAACTTATGATACCGTCAAAGATAATAAAACTAGTATTGATGACTTGCGTACTGCTTTGGAAGCAGCAGTTCACCGTCAATTGATGTCGGATGTTCCTTACGGTGTTTTGTTGTCTGGAGGTTTGGATTCATCTGTAATTGCTGCTGTCACTAAGAAATTTGCTTCAAAACGTATAGAGTCAGGAGATCAAGAAGAAGCTTGGTACCCACAATTGCATTCCTTTGCAGTGGGATTGAAGGGAGCTCCAGATTTAATAGCAGCTCAAAAGGCAGCTGATCATATTGGTACGATTCATCACGAAGTGAACTTTACTATTCAAGAAGGTTTAGATGCGATTCGTGACGTTATTTACCATTTGGAAACGTATGATGTCACTACAATTCGCGCATCTACTCCGATGTATTTGTTGTCACGTGTGATCAAATCTATGGGAATCAAAATGGTGTTATCAGGAGAAGGTTCCGATGAGTTGTTCGGCGGGTATTTATATTTTCACAAAGCACCAAACGCACAAGAATTTCACGAGGAGACTGTACGTAAGCTAAAAAAACTATATTTATATGATTGTTTACGTGCTAATAAATCTTTAGCCGCTTGGGGAGTAGAAGGTCGGGTTCCATTCTTAGATAAAGAATTTATGGATGTGGCGATGCGTCTAAATCCTGCGGACAAAATGATTAAAGATGGGCGTATGGAGAAATGGGTAGTACGTAAAGCATTTGAAGATTACTTGCCAGAAAGTATCGCATGGCGTCAAAAAGAACAATTTTCTGATGGGGTAGGATACAGCTGGATTGATACACTTAAAGAACAAGCGGAAACTAAAGTGTCGGATGCTGAATTCGTAGCAGCAGCCACAAGATTTCCTATCAATACACCCAAAAACAAAGAAGAGTATTATTACCGTTCAATATTTGAATCTCACTTCCCTTCAGAAGCAGCAGCTAAAACTGTGCCTTCGGTGAAGTCGGTAGCTTGTAGTACACCAGAGGCATTGCTCTGGGATGCATCTTTCCAAAATTTGAATGATCCTTCAGGAAGAGCTGTAGCAAGTGTTCATAATGAAAGTTACGACAAGGCTAAAGCAGAAGTTGGAGTTAATTAATATTTACATCAATTAGTAGGTTTTTAAATAATATACGCGTTTAAAGAAATTTAAAATTCATTTTGAATGTTTAGAAACAAGTATTATCTTTGTGCCGTTGGCAGGGAAGCCTACTAATATGATTCCTGAATAGCTCAGTTGGTTAGAGCATCTGACTGTTAATCAGAGGGTCGCTGGTTCGAGCCCAGCTTCAGGAGCATTTCAAACCGGTATTAATGCCGGTTTTTTTGTTTTATACTTATTTCATAACAGAAACATGAGTTTAGTTATAGTGGGCACAGTAGCTTTTGATGCTATTGAAACACCATTCGGAAAGACAGATAAGATAGTGGGGGGGGCTGCAACTTTTTCCGGATTGTCAGCAACTTATTTATATGATGATGTTAAGCTTGTTAGTGTTGTAGGGGAAGATTTTGGGGATAATCTTAATATCATTACTGCTAAGGGAATAGATGTAGATGGAATTGAAATAGTCGAAGGGGGTAAAACATTTTTTTGGTCAGGTAAATATCATAATGATTTGAATTCTAGGGATACTCTCAGTACAGATTTAAATGTCTTGGCTGATTTTGATCCTAAAATTCCCAAATCATATCAAGATTGTGAGTATTTATTGTTAGGTAATTTGACTCCTCAAATACAAATAGCAACTTTAGAGCGTTTACAAAATAAACCAAAGCTCGTTGTTTTAGATACTATGAACTATTGGATGAATGTAGCGTTGGATGATTTGAAAAAAGTATTGCAAAGAGTAGATGTATTGACAATTAATGATGAAGAGGCACGTCAATTATCAGGTGAATATTCTTTGGTAAAGGCATCAGAAAAAATTCTAGCAATGGGACCGAAGTATTTGATTATTAAAA
The DNA here is from genome assembly GCF_009829075.1 of Sphingobacterium composti. Classification (GTDB taxonomy): domain Bacteria; phylum Bacteroidota; class Bacteroidia; order Sphingobacteriales; family Sphingobacteriaceae; genus Sphingobacterium; species Sphingobacterium composti. The sequence continues at coordinate 184,692 of NZ_WUQZ01000004.1, forward strand.
AAGGGGAACATGGTGCGTTGCTTTTTGGTGAAGGTCAGATCTTCTCAGCTCCAGCATTGCCATTAGCAGATGTATTTGATCCTACGGGTGCAGGTGATACCTTTGCGGGTGGTTTTATTGGCTATATGGCTAAAGTGAAGTCGATAAACTTCAATAATATGAAAAATGCAATTATCTATGGTTCGGCAATGGCCTCTTTTTGTGTAGAGAGGTTTGGAACAGAGCGTATGCTGGATCTAACGCAAGATGAAATTACAGTTCGTTTGCAACAGTTTGTAGCGCTTTCGAAATTTGATATTGCGGAATAATATAATCATTCATAAATGAAATAGGGAGAATGCTTATGTAATTCTCCCTATTTTTTTGAATCTTTCGAACACTGTAGCGGTATGAGGCGCATCTACTAGTTCTTCTGTAAGATCTTGTCCTGCCCAATGTTCGTAATGCATACCTTTCTTCCAAAGTCTGCTTTCAGATACGTCGTATATAATGCCTTTGTAACCAACCCAAATTTCAGGTTTGTCTTGCCCATTTCTTAAAGCTAACTGCGATTTTGTATAAACGGTTAAGTTTTCGTCACTCATCTACAAATCTACCCAAAAGGTTTATTATTTATACGTAGAAAGCGTTTTTTTCATTGCTTTTCTAGCAACGTGTATTCTTGTTTTTACAGTTCCGATAGGAATATTCAAATGCTCAGAAATTTCATGGTATTTGTAGCCTTCAAAATACATCGTAAAAGGCGTGTAGTAATCTTCAGCTAACGCGGAGAGTGCAGAATTGATATCCTCCAATACAAATTTATTCTCTCCTTGGTTCTTCGTTGCCGAATGTACAAGATTCACAGGAGAAATTTCTTCTTCTTTGGTAATAAAGCTGTTTGATTTTGTAATACGCCTGTAATTATTGATAAAGGTGTTTTTCATAATGGTATATAACCATCCCTTTAGGTTTGTTCCATCCCTAAAGTTTTTGAAATATGTGACAGCCTTTAGCAAAGTGTCTTGAACTAAATCATTTGCATCATCGTGATCTTTGGTAAAATTTCTTGCATAAGATCTCAATGAATCGGAATGTTCGATCACTAAAGTGTTAAATTCTGTTCTGTTCATAGCCTTGAGGTTTGTAATTAAAAAATAGTAGTTGTCCTTAAATTTTTATAAGTGTGAACTACAGTTCAGTTATTACATTACAAACACTGTGCTAGAATTTTATTGCTAAATATTAAATATTTGTTAATATTAAATAAAAATTTGTAAAAAGAACCCTAAAACTACTTTTAATAGTGATTTAAGTATACGGCGGCAGGCCGATTTATTAAGAAATGTGGAAAACTTTTTTACAAAATATTTACTTCTCTTTCTAATTCTATTCCAAAATTATTAAATACAGAATCAATTATTTCTTTAGAAACTTGAAATATTTCTTTTCCTGTAGCATTCCCTTTATTGGTAATCACTAAAGCTTGATTCTTCCAAATGACTACTTCTCCTATTTCTTTTCCTTTCCATCCACATTGCTCTATAAGCCAGCCTGCAGCTACCTTACTGTGCATTGTATCTATTGGATAGTTAACAATATTTGGGTAAGAAAGTTTTAAATTTTCCAATTGCGTATTAAGTATGATTGGATTTTTAAAGAAACTGCCCGCATTCCCAACTGTTTTAGGATCTGGCAATTTTTCTACGCGAATGAAGGAAACAACTTCAGCTATATCTTTAATAGTAGGATTTGATATCGCTCGCTTTGTTAATTCTGATTCAATAGCTCCATAGGAAGTATTTCTTTGTGTGTGAAGGTTTAATTTGTAAGTCACTGATACAATGATATAGCGACCTTTATGTTTGCTTTTGAAAATACTATCACGGTAGGAAAAACCACATTCTTTATTATTAAAGGTTTTGAATACTCCCGTTAATGTATCAAAGGCTCGGCATGTATACATTACGTCCATTAATTCAGTGCCGTATGCTCCAATATTTTGAATAGGAGAGGCGCCAACTGTTCCTGGAATCAAGGCCATGTTTTCTAAACCAGGAAAGTCATGCCTTACACAGTACCACACGAGGTCATTCCATACTTCACCTCCAGCAGCAGTGACGTAAATATTGGTTCCCTCAATAAAGTGTTGTATACCTTTAGTAGAAATTTTGATAATTGTTCCTTCAAAGTCAGTAGTAAACAGTACGTTACTGCCTCCTCCCAATACAAAAAAACGATTTTTGAAAATACCAGTGTTATATAATTCTATTAATTGTCTTTCATCTTTAATTTCAGCAAATTGTTTTGCTATTGCTTGAACGCCGAAAGTATTGTGTTTTTTTAAAAGTATATTTTGCTGTAGCTCCACGTTATTCTATATTTTTGGGGGATGAAATAAAATTAAAATGGTATATTTATTCCATTTATTCGCTATAAAGATAGCATAAGCGAAGCAATACCTAAAAAATAATTGAATATGGCTAATAATGCAGACGAAAAAAGAATAAGAATTTTGGAGACGGCGAAAAGACGCTTTGCCCACTATGGAATGGCAAAAACCACCATGGCGGAGATAGCGAAAGACTTGTCTTTTTCAAAAGCATTATTGTATTATTATTTCCCTGATAAAAATAGTTTATATGCTGCAGTATTGGAGCATGTCATTGAAGAATGTCAAGGTATTGTGGAAGATTCTATAGCGCATGTAAATAACGTTTTAGAAGGCGTAAATGCCGTGCTAGATGTTGGTATGAATTTCAAAAAAAAATATTTCTATCTATTAGAATATACGATTCTGATGCGCAAAGAATTGCCATCTGAATTGGATAGATTAATCATTAATTCATTTGAAAGTCAACGTAAAACTATTGAACAAATTTTTCGTATGGGGGTTGCTTCAGGAGAATTAAAATCCATAGATACTGAGGATACAGCACGTATATTCGTGTTTAGCACGTTGGGAATGCGCATGTCTGTATTGAAGGATTTTAAAAATGATTTTATTCCTGACAAATGCGAATTTGATGAAATCTTAGCTATGCAGAAAAAATTAGCAGAAATTTTTGTTGAAGGATTGAAAGCTTAGCCTTTAGAAAGAATTGTATCTATTATTAAATGCGCATGAACGCGTGAATTTTCAATAAACCATAAGTGTGTATTCAATCCACCACATACGACCCCAGCTAAGTACAATCCTTCTATATTTGTTTCCATAGTGGTGGGATTATGTTGAGGTATCATGGCGTCCACTTCGGGTACGTTGATGTTGAATTTTTTGAGCAATTCAAAGTTTGGGCGATAACCAGTTAATGCGAGCACAAAGTCATTGGGAATAGTTTTATAGCCATCTTTTGTACGAATAACAACTTCTCCTTCTCTTATTTCTGTCAATTTACTTTCAAAATATGCATCAATAGAGCCCTCAGCTATTCTATTTAAAATATCAGGACGAACCCAATATTTCACACGATGACTGATATCGTTTCCACGAATTACCAACGAAACTTTAGCCCCTTTGCGATAAGTTTCTAATGCAGCATCAATAGAAGAATTGCTGGCGCCGACCACTACGACATTCATCCCTGCGTAGTAATGCGGATCATTATAATAATGGGAGACTTTAGGTAGCTCCTCACCAGGGATATTTAGATACATTGGGATATCATAAAATCCAGTGGCTACAATTACATTTTTAGCTTTATAGAGCGCTTTTGATGTTCTAACATTAAAAATGTCGTTTGATTTATCACAATTTAAGACTTCTTCGAATAAGTGAGTATTCAATTTGTATTTGTCGTGTACTCGGCGGTAGTATTCCAAGGCTTCGGCTCTTTTTGGCTTCGGATTAGTAGTGACAAATGGAATTTCTTCGATTTCCAACCTTTCGGATGAAGAAAAGAAGGTCATATTGATAGGGTAATTATATATAGAGTTAACGATACAACCTTTTTCGATGATTAAGTGCGATAGATTATTATTTTTAGCTTCAATTCCACAAGCAATGCCAATTGGACCTGCGCCTATAATAAGTACATCGTAAATCATATTATCCATTTTAAATCTCTTTGGAAGCTAAAGTAGACACATTTTTTTGTAAATCTCCAGAAATTTTGGCTAAAAATTGTAATTGTTCTGTAATCAATATAGTGTCCTCATTATTCTCTTCTGAATGATTTTTCTCTACTGATTTTACATATTCTATTTTAGCGTATTCGGGTGATTCAATTTCGGCGATAGCACTTTCTAAGTATCCTAAAGATTTCGTAAGTAACTTGATATGCTCATTTGTATAATACTGATAATCGGTATTGTATATTTGAGTTAGTAATGTAGCTGTATAGGATGAAAATATATGATTTAATATCACAAATCTGTTGACATCCTTCGTGTTTTTTTGTCTCCATTTGGGCTCTGTTAGAAGGCGCTGAAATGTTGAGCCCATATTTGCAGAAGCAATATAGACTTCTTTACGTGCTAACTTGTATTCTATGACGGATATTTTTTTGTCGGATAAAAGAAGGATTGCTTGAGCCAAATATTTGTAATTTGCTACAAGTAAGCTGTGCATATTTTTTCTGATTTGAAAACTTTCCCAGTTGGGGAATATAATATAGCTGGAAATAAATGCAATAGATCCCCCTATGAAAGTATCCAAAATCCGCTCTTTTGCCATTTCCAATGTGTTTACTCCTGTAAAACTGAGCATAATCAGTACGTAAGGCGTCATAAATATTACCGCCATAATATAGTTTACACGGAATAGGCTGTAAGCTATTAAGAAAAATACAATGAGTATAACAAACCTGACCATTACATCTGGAACCGTGAAAAGGATAATACCTCCGATAATACCTCCAATAATAGTTCCGACTAATCGTTGTAAATTACGCTCTTTGGTCAATCCAAAACCAGGTTTGAGAATTACAAGGATTGTCAACAAAATCCAATAAGTCGTAAAGCTGGAATAGTTGAAAAAATTGAATAAAAAATAGGTGCTTGACAACACAATTGCCATCCGTAAAGCATGCCTAAACACACTTGATTGTAAACTTAAGTTATCTTTGAAATTTTGCCAATTTAGAATATCCCTATTGATAAATTTATTAGATTGTAGAATTTCTTCTTTCGTTACATCTCCAGCTTCAAATACTGCGTATTTAAAAACATTTCTCACGTGTTTAGTAATTGTACGAATATTAATGACGATTTTTTTAAGTGGAATAGAATTGACATTATTAGCTGAGTCATATTTCTCAATGCTAATTCTTAAGTGTTCTATTTCATGCTCATAATCATATAATGCCTGAGGGCGCTTATTCGCATGTAGTTTGTATGCAAAATGATCTAATTCATGTGCGATTTTATCTATAATACTTTTTATCTCTTCTAATATTCCAGAGTCAGCATACTTGGTTCTAATTTCTGAATAGTCATAATGGGTGGTCATACTTTGTTCGAATAAGTCGACCATTTCATTGAAAATCAAGGTCAAATAACGTCCTTCTTTAGTAGTATCTTTTATTGATCTTTTGCTTTGAAATAGAATATCTCTTGTGTTTTCTTGGTGTTCATTGACTCCAATTTGTTTTTCAATAAGCTTTAAATAGTTTTCATCTGCCTCTTTTCTCAAATCATAGAAATTAGCTTTTAGACGTAAATAATCCGCTACTTGTACGATAGTTTCCGAAAGTTCTTGTTGTGCCAATCGATAGGGGCGGACACGCATTAAGGAAAAGCTAATGAGCATATACCATAATGCTCCAATGATAAAGAGCCCTAAATACTGCATTTCTTGCTCAAAAGAAAACTGTGCATCGATGTTAATCAGCATAATCAAAATACCCATCATACCTACGGTTGCAGCCCTCGCATTGAAAACAGAAAACATACATAATATAAAAGAAAATAACGCAATGACTACAGTCATCAAATAGAGATAATCATTGGCTAAAGCAGTAACTAGAATGGTAATAATAGATATTACGGTACAATAGAACATTCCCCATTTGCGGTGCCTTGGTGCTCCAGGAGTATCGGATAACCCAATAATTAGCGCGCCTAAAGATATAAATGTTCCCATCAAAAATTCACCAAGAAGCGCACATACGACCACGGGAATTATTGTTCCTAACGTAATTCGTATTCCTTCGGCGAAATATTGACTATAAAAAAAACTGCTTAGTTCTTGTGTTTTTTTCATCGGGATTATGGTGTTTTGTATTATTTCATACTTGCTGTACAATTTACATTTTTGTTTCGGCTGAAAGAAATATTATTCCTTCTTAAAATGTACTTCCGATGTTCAAATGTGTAGTTTGAATTAGGTTTTTCAATAATTTTACCTTTATATTTATACATCAATTGTTATCTATATAAAATTTCATGCGAAAAAAAGCTTCCCTAAAGGATATTGCAAATAAGGCAAATGTGTCAATAGCTTTGGTTTCTTATGTCCTCAATGGGAAAAATACAAAGAAAATAAATGTAGAGACTGCGAATCGTATTAAGGAGATTGCAGATGAGCTACAATATCGACCTAATCAAATAGCTAAAAGTTTAAAAAGTAATAAAACATATACTATAGGATTAATAGTAGCGGATATTTCTAATTTTTTCTACAGTTATATAGCAGGTCACATTGAAGAGGAAGCTAATAATCGAGGTTATAATGTGTTGTTTGGTAGTGCATATGAAGATCCCAAGCGATTCAAAAAATTACTTCAAGTCATGATCGATCGTCAAGTCGATGGGTTGATACTCGCTATACCAGAGGGAGCAGATGATTGTTTTGATGATATTATTGATTCTGGCATATCTTACGTGTTGATTGATAGGGAATTTCCTTTTTGTGGTTCTCTCAAGACAGTTTGCTTGGACAATTATAACGCATCATCTTTAGTCGCTGAAAAATTAAAAAGTTTGAACTGTACTAGTGTAGCAGGAATAGCTTTACAAAGTAATTTATATCATTTGAAGGAGCGTACAAGAGGTTTTGTAGAAACTAGTAACTTATTTTTTGGGGAGCAAAATGTGCAAATGTATAGAGTAATAGAAGATCAATTGGCTGAATCCGTTTCAACCATTGTAAAAGATATCCTCGCTCAGAAATCTATTGATGGATTATGTTGTTTTACCAACAAAATTGCAATGGAAGTTTTACCACAACTTCTGAATAAGGTTGAGATTCCACAAGATATGCGTATCGTGTGTTTTGATGAAGTGGAAGCCTTCAGACTTTTTCCTCACAAACTTAGTGTGGTCAAACAGCCTTTATATGAAATGAGTAAAAAAGCTGTGGAATTATTGTTCGATGATTCCAAGAATGATAAGGTAGTTCATTATCTAAACGCAACAATAACCGATATGAATACGTAGAATAAGCAATTTATTCTGTATTGGCTACCTGATGAGTAACAAACAATTTATACAATTATTAAGTATATTAAAACGCTTCTGCCATTAAGATACATTTTCCGAAGTAGATATAATTCTATTAAGTGTTCTATTTATGGATTAATTTTTTTTGTAATTTTTCCATTATACTATTTTATTTAAACGTTTAAATAGCTAATTTTAGATTTCCAATTATAAATACTATGAAACAAGCAGTATTGCAATCTGCCGAAGAAATTATATTTCATGATGTAGACTTTATAGCCGATTTGGCACGTAACGAAATATTAGTTCATATTAAAAGGATAGGAGTATGCGGATCAGATATTCATGCTTATAAAGGTAAGCATCCGTTCACACCTTTGCCAGTGGTACAAGGACATGAGTATAGTGCTGAAGTAATAAATGTCGGAAGTTCAGTTTCAAAATTCAAAAAGGGAGATAAAGTAACTGGTCGGCCACAGCTTACTTGCGGAATGTGTAATCCATGTAAAAGTGGGAAATACAATGTCTGTCAAGAGCTTAAAGTTCAAGGTTTTCAAGCGCCTGGTGTAGCTCAAGATTATTTTATTCTTCCAGAAGATAGAGCTTACAAGATTAATGGGCAGGTTTCTTTTGATGAAATTGCATTGATTGAACCAGCTGCTGTGGGTGCACACTGTACTTCGCTTATCGAGGATATTCATGCTAAAAATATAGTGATTTCCGGTGCGGGACCTATTGGGATATTGATCGCACAATTTGCGAAAGCAAAAGGGGCTAAGCGTATTGTTGTTTCCGATTTTAATCCATTTCGTTTAGAAATGTTACACAAACTTGGGATAACGGATACCATAAATTTGAGAGAAGAATCTTTTGGCAATGGTGTACGTCGAATTTTGGGTGATGATGGCTTCCAGGTTGGGATAGAGGCTGTAGGTCACCAAGCTGCATTGGATGATTTGGTCGCTCATGTGGAGAAAGGTGGTGAAGTAATCATTGTAGGTGTTTATGAGGAATTTCCTCGTGTCAATATGGGATTTGTTGGAGAGTATGAATTGACTCTCAAAGGAAGTATGATGTATAAACATGAAGATTATGAGGAAGCTATTGAATTTCTTAATACCAATAAAATCAATGTTAAAGATATGATTACGCATACATTTGAATTCTCTGACTACAATAAAGCGTATAAATATATAAATGATAATCCAAATGAAACTTTAAAAGTAATTATAAACGTAAATGATTAATATCCATAAAATTATGAAAAATAAAAAGTCGCTAGTCCTCATTTGCTTTCTATTATTCATTGCGCTTTTTTCAAGCTCAATTTATGCTCAAAATAGAGAGGTGAAAATATTTGCACATAGAGGTGGAATGTTAGAATATGACGAAAATACAATTTCTGCCTTTCAAGAAACGTTCAACAAAGGAATTCGGGGGTATGAAGTCGATATCCGAATGACAAAAGATGGTTATCTTGTTTTATTTCATGACGACAACTTCAAAAGAATTATTGGGACTGAGGGTTCTATCGAAGAATCCACTTTGGCAGAAATCAAAAAAATGAAAACATTGAAAGGAAATCCAATTCCTTCATTAGATGATTTTTTGAATTTCTTAAAAGATAAAGAAGGACTGTATGTAGAATTTGAGATGAAAACCCAAAAGTCCTATTACAATGAAACTGTTTTGGCGAAATATTGCTCTGAATTATATAACAAAGTAAATAAAATAAAAAGATCAAAGGATACGTATCTATTTACTTCATTTGACAAAAGACCACTTCGCTTATTGAAAGCAAAAGATGCGAATGTAGACTTGTTGTTCATTAAATCCGAAGGATTGACACAAGCAGTACTAGATGAAGCGAAAGAATTGGGTATTAATAGACTTGGCTGCCGCGTAGAGAAGACTACTAGAGACATGGTTAAAAATGCTAAAGACCAAGGATTTATTGTAAGTCTTTGGCCTGGAAGAAATATAAATGATTTCTTGTTAGGAGTTAGTCTAGGGAGTGATATGTTATGTACTGATATTCCTGTCGAAGTGATGGAATGGGTAAAGAAACAAGGATCTTGGATTACATTGAAGTAATATAATATGATTAGGTACAAACACTTAAGCTGCTTATGTCTGATTATTAGTTTGTTGTTTGGATGTATCCCAAAAGAAGAAAAAAGGTCAAACAAAAGCACTAGTTCTTCAACTAGAAATGCAGCATTGCTAAGTTCAGAACGAGACCTTTCTGCTATCAAAGTTGGGTATTGTGGACCATCTATGGTTGCTCCATATTATGTGGCTTTGGAAACAATAGTAAAAGAGACAGTTCAGCATTATGGGATGACTTATTATACTGCCGATGGCCAAGAAGATGTAGCGAAGCAAGTAGCAGCCATTGAAGATTTATTGTCTAAAGGTATTGATGCTTTGATTATTAATCCCTTAGATCCAAAGGCTGTAGTTCAAGTCGTAAACCGAGCTCATCAACAAGGTGTGAAGATATTTGTTGTGGATTCTATGATAGATCCATCAGCAGAATACATATCTTCTATAGTTGCTAATAATATGATGAATGGCGAACTTTTAGGTTTGTGGCTTGCCGAACAAAATATTGCAGAGCCTAAGATTGCGATTATTTCAGGAAATCAAGGAAATCCAGTTGGTAGAGAGAAAAGATTAGGATTTATTCGCGGATTGGCAGATGGACAATTACATAAAAATGCAAAGACTAATTTCAGAGTCGTAGCACATGGTTGGGGTAAATGGAACAATAACGGTGGTGTGAAAGCCATGGAAGATATTTTGGTTGCGCATCCATATGTTAATGTTTTGTTTGCGGAGAATGATGCCATGGCAATGGGAGCTGCAAAAACTATCAAAGAGATGGGCAAAGAAAAGGATATTACCGTAATAGGTGTAGATGGACAAAAGGAAGCCTATGAAATGATGAAGGAGGGACGGTTAGCAGCAACAGCACAAAATAGTCCAAAGATACTTGGTGAATTAGTAGTTCAAGCTCTTGTTCGATATTTGAATGGTGATGAATCTGTTGAAAAAACCATTTATACACCGTCGGTGCTTATATCAAGGTCTAATGTGGAAGATTTTTATGATCAAAAAGCACTTTTCTAATAATAAGTAACCATTATGTTAAAACTAACCAATGTTTACAAATCTTATGGTGGCGTAAAGGCACTTCAAGGTGTTGACTTAGAGGTGAAGGGAGGAGAGATTCATGCGCTATTGGGAGAGAACGGTGCAGGTAAGTCTACTTTGATGAAAGTAATTTCAGGAGCTATTGCATATGATTCTGGAAATATTTCATTCATTAATAAGGAGGTGAAAACAAATAATCCGCATATTTCCAAAGAGTTAGGAATTAGTATCATCTATCAAGAGTTCTCTCTTATTCCAGATCTTACTGTCGCAGAAAATATTTTTTTTGGAAATAATACTTACAAATGGATTAAGTGGGAACAACTTTATAAGGAAGCGCGAGAATTAATTCAATCTTTGGGGTTTGATATTGATGTGAGAAAAATCACATCAGAATTGTCTATTGCACAACAACAAATTGTAGAAATAGCTAAGGCATTATCCAAATCTATAAAATTGCTCATTTTGGATGAACCATCAGCTGTATTAGGTTCAGAAGAGATAAAAAAATTATTCACACTACTAAAGAAACTCAAAGAAAAGGGAATAGGAATAATCTATATTTCACATCATTTGGAGGAATTAATTGAATTAACTGACCAGGTTACCATTCTTAAGGATGGAAAAACAATTGGTACTGTGCGTACTGCAGATGTCAATAAAGATATTTTGATTAGTATGATGGTTGGGCGAGAACTCAATCAATTGTATCCAGTCAAGAACCCAACTTTTAAATTTGATAACCCAATTGAAATCAAAGGATTCAACTCAAAACACTTTAATTCTCCTTTGAATTTTAAAGTTTACAAGGGAGAAATATTGGGTATTGGAGGTTTAGTAGGATCTAGCAGAACTGAAATTTTGCAAAGTTTATTTGGAAATTTTCCTATTGATGAGGGAACTATTGAAGTGGATAATACTTCGTTCAAGCCTACAAATATTTCGTCTATGTTGACCAGAGGTTGGGGTATGGTACAAGAGGATCGAAAAGCTTTAGGTGGAGTATTGGAGCGAAGTATTAAAGAAAATATCAGTTTGGCTAATTTGAAGAAAGTATCGAATCGATATGGTTTCATTAATCCTAACAAAGAAAAGCTAGTTCTCGATGAATTGATAACGCGATTGAAGATTAAGATGGGCAATGCGGAGGATAATTTGTCATCCTTGAGTGGTGGAAATCAACAAAAAGTTATATTGGCAAAGTGGCTGAACCGAGAATTAAGGGTTCTATTGATCGATGAACCTACACGAGGAGTAGACGTTGGAGCACGTTATGAGATCTATCAGATATTACAAAATTTGGCATATAGTGGTGTATATATCATCATGGTTTCTTCAGACATGGAAGAGCTATTAGGTATTTCGGATCGTATTATGATTATGAAATCAGGTACTATAAGTGGAATATTAGAACGTAAAAATTTCAGTGAAGAGTCTTTGCTGAGGATGGCAATAGGCGCTAACTAATTAAAACCTATGAAAAATTATATTTTAAAGAATAATACTTTAATCATTTTTATACTGTTGCTTTTTGTCTCTAGTATACTTTCAGATTCATTCTTGACTATTACCAATATAAGTAACTTGTTGCGTCAAGTAGCGCCGATAGGTTTGGTTAGCATCGGAATGTTTTTGGTGATTTTGACTGGTGGTATTGATTTATCAGTAGGGTCTATTTTAGCATTTATCGGTGTTGTGTTTGCCTTATTGTCTTACGAAGTTTATTATCCTGTAGCTTTATTACTCTCTATTATTTTTGGGATTTTGTGCGGTGTTATTTCTGGTTATTTGGTTGCTTATCAGTACATCGCATCTTTTATAGCTACATTGGCAATGATGACTATTGTTCGTGGCGGTGGATTTTTGCTGTCTAAAGGAGCCCCAATTACTGTCGGCGAGCATTCTTCTAGTATTTTGACATTAGCCAATGGTACATTTTTAGGTATTCCCTATTCTGCTATCATATTATTTGTTTCATTTGGTATAGTTTACGTTTTACTCAAATATCATGTTTACGGAAGAAAAGTAATCGCATTAGGTTCTAATGAAGAAGCTGTTCGTCTTTCGGGAATAAATGTGAAGCAAATAAAAATGTCTGTATATGTATTGGCAGCATTGCTGACCACAATAGCAGCATTATTAATGGTAGGAAGAACTGGTGTAGGTACGCCAAATGTTGGGGTTGGGATGGAGTTGGATGCAATTGCTGCGGTTGTGATTGGGGGAGCAAGTCTATCTGGTGGTAAAGGCACTGTTTTTCACACTTTATTGGGTGTTTTTATTTTAGGAATGATTGGCAATATCATGAATCTTTTGGATGTTACTTCTTATTTGCAACAATTAATTAAGGGTGTAATTATCATTTTAGCAGTAATATTTCAAAAAAGATAAGCTAATAATACAAATGAATTTTTTGAATAAACAAACCATAAAGTCTTTACCACAAGCGTTTGATGTACTAAGCGTGTCTGAAAATAAAGAGGTAGACAATGCTATAGTCCATATTGGTGTGGGAGGATTTCATAGATCGCATCAAGCTTTTGCATTGGCGCAGTTAATTTCACAAGATCCTGTGAAATATGCCAAATGGAGAATTACAGGCGTAGGCGTAATGCCGCAAGATAAGGAGTTGATTGCGAATTTCAGAGAGCAAGACTATTTATATACATTGAGGATGGTGAATGCGGACGGAGAAGAGAAGTTAATGGTAATCGACGCTATACAAGATTTTTTGCATTTAGATTGTGAATTAAATAAAATTATAAAAAAGATAGCGAGTGAACATACAAAGATTGTTTCTTTAACCATTACAGAAGGAGGTTATAATTATGATTTCGAAAAGGATGCTTTTAAGATTGAGAATGAGAACATCATTCATGATTTAAACAACAAACAGCATCCTAAAACGGTATTTGGTTTGTTAGCAAGGGCTTTAGAATACAGAATGTCAAATACTAATTCGTCTATTGTACTGCTTTCCTGTGATAATATAATCGGAAATGGAGAAATCCTCCGTAAATCATTGTTATCTTTTCTAGAAGGTTATGATAGGACATTAAGAGATTGGGTCAAAACAAATGTATTTTTCCCAAATTGTATGGTCGATAGAATTACACCAGTTCCCAAGAAAAATGATGTGGAAGATTTAACTAACCGATTTCAAGTGAAGGATAATTGTTTGGTCGTATCAGAAGATTATTTTCAATGGGTAATTGAAAAAGGTAAATATCTATCCGAGTTTCCTCCTTTACAATTGGTTGGTGTAGAATTCGTAGATAAAGTGTTGTATTACGAAAAGATGAAATTAGGGATCTTGAATGGTGGACACACCTTAGTGGGATTATTAGGATATGCATTAGGTTATAACACGATTCACGATGCCGTATTGGATCCTATGATTTCTTCTGTGTATAATGCTTATGTGCATGAAGAGGTGATACCTGTATTGTCACCCATTTCTGGAGTTGACTATCATGAGTATTATGAAAAGGTAAAAACTAGGTTTGCTAATGCGATGATCAATGATAGTACGGATAGAATTATCTCTTTCTCTTCGGACAAATTTCCCAAGTTCATATTGCCAATTTATCAAAGTCAATGCGAACTTCATAAACCAAAGATAAGATATGTGAGCATTATTGTTGCGGCTTGGTGGTATTATCTTCGCCAAAATCAAATTGAAAATGGTATGAGCCATGTTCAAGATAGTTTGAAAGGGGAATGGTCTATAATTTTTGATGACGAAGATAGTTCTGCACTCAAATTTATCGAATACAATCCTGTATTTGGAGATATGGGTAAAAATGAACTTTTTTTGAGTTTCTATTTGGAAGCCATTAACCATTTCAAAGCAGGTACTTTTAAAAAGTATCTTAATAATTTACACTTAACTAGATAAGATTTTGAAACATACTGTTATAGGATTTGGAGAGGTGTTATGGGATTTACTTCCTGAGGGCGCCCGTATCGGAGGTGCACCGCTCAATGTTTGCTACCACCTTAATAAAACTGGTTTGAATAGTTTTATTATAAGTCAAGTGGGGAAGGATGAACTGGGAGATAAAATATTGTCTGAGATTAAAAATTTAGGAGTCAATGCAGATTACTTGATACAAATTCCGCATTATCCAACATCTACTGTGGAAGTATCTTTGGATGCCAAAGGAAGTCCCAAATATACCATAGTGGAAAATGTCGCCTGGGATTATATATCTTTTAATCAGGGTGTTGCATGCCAAATAGCAAAAGCTGATGCTTTTGTTTTTGGTAGTTTGGTAGCAAGAAACCAACATTCCTATCAAACACTTTTGAAGTACGTAAGTTCTTCTACTTATACGGTTATGGATGTGAATTTAAGATTTCCATTTTATACGAAAGAAATCATTTTTAATTTGTTACATCATGTTGATTTGCTTAAAATAAATGATGAGGAAATTAATATAATAGGGAAGTGGGCTGGAATAGAAAGTGAGGATGAATTGGCTATATGTAAGTATTTGATTGCTACATTTCCAAAAATGAAAGAAATATTACTTACCAAAGGATCTCAAGGTGCGCTCTATTATTCTTCAGACATAATAGTACGTATAGGTATTTACGAAGTCCAAGTCGATGATACAATAGGCGCTGGTGATTCTTTTTTAGCGGCTTTTCTAGCCAAAAAACTTCAAGGTGAACAAATTCAAACGTGTATGGAAGAGGCGGCTTTAGTTAGTGCTTTTGTAGCAAGTAAATCGGGAGCTAATCCTATTTATTCAAAGGACGATTTGATCAATTTCAAAAAAACACATATCCTAAAAAAGCCATTGCAGTAATTTACAATGGCTTTTAAAATGTTAGCGTGGTAGGTATATTAGTTTTTTACTACTTCAACGTTAATAGTGATTTCAACTTCTGGAGCAACTGCAAACACGCCTGTAGGCAACTTGTCTGCATAGTTAATTCCATAATCAAAACGGTTAATTGAAGTAGTCGCTGTAAATCCAGCTCTTGTCATTCCCCAAGGATCTGTGATGATTCCGTTATTTTGAACAACTTTAAATGTTACTTTTTTAGTAACATCACGGATTGTTAAATCACCCGTTAATGTATATTTTCCTTTTTTGCCTTTCAATACCGAATTTTCCAATTTCATTGTCGGGAATTTTGCTGCACTAAAGAAATCGTCAGATTTTAAGTGATCATCACGCATTTCTACACGTGTATCGATGCTATTCACATCAATCGTGAAATTGACTTTTGAATTATTGAAATCTGTTGCAGAAGTTGACTCTACATTACCTTCTAATTTTTTGAATTGTCCGTCTACAAATGCAATTCCTAAATGTTTTACCTCAAAACGCGCGTTCGTGTGCGCAGGATCTACAGACCATTTTACTTGTGCTACCGCAACATTAGTAAATAGTACAAAAGCTGCTAAAATGTTAAATAGTGTTTTCATATATTTCTTATTTGCTGACAAAGTTGACCTTTTAAAATAGTTCTAAACTTAATCTATATTAAGAAATACAATTATTGTTATGATAAGATTTAAACTAATCAATGCCTTCCCACCAGTTAGGATACTTTTTATAATTATCTAATGAAACGATTTCACCCATTTTAGGAGTCAACAAAGGGAAGTTTTGTTTTTCGGCTTCTTGAGTTACACGAATTAAAGGCTCGTCCCAAGCGTGATTTGCTAAGGGAAATTTAGAAGAATGCACTGGGATGGTGTAAGTTGTTTTTAAATCATGTGACGCTTGAATCACTTCTTCGGGCATCATATGAATGTATTTCCACATCTGATTGTATTGTCCATTTTCCAAAATAGCGAAATCAAAAGGCCCATATTTTTCACCTATATCTTTGAAATGTTTCCCATAGCCACTATCTCCACCTATGTAAATTTTCTTAGAATTAGTTTGTAAAATAAATGAGGACCACAATGTCGTATTTCGAGTAAATGTACGTCCGGAAAAATGTCGAGATGTCGCAGAGGTAAACTCAATGCCATCGACTTTAGCATGTTCACCCCAATAAAGTTCGGTGATTTGGGAAGCAGGATATCCCCATTTTTCTAAATGGGCTGCAACTCCTAAACCAGTGACGATATATTTTACCTTATCTTTCAAACTCATAAATGTATTGTAATCTAAATGATCCCAATGGTCATGGGTAATCACCATAATATCTATTTCGGAGAAATCATCCGCTGAATAATTATAAGTTAATGGAAAAGCTTTTACACTTATTCGTATAGGAGAGGCGTACTCACTAAATACGGGATCGACCAATATTCGCTTTCCATCTAACTGCAAGTAATATGATGAATGCCCGAACCAGACGTATACATTGCTATCCAAAGGAATGTTTTTCAAATCCGATTTAATGACGGGAAGAGCAACGGATGGTGAATTTCGTACTTTTTTACTAAAGAAGAAACCGCGAAGCATATCTGAATAGGATGTGCCTTCTGCCAAGGCCGGTGTAAATTCTAAATTATCGAAAGCTCCATTTTTGTAATTAGGGGCATTTTGCATCCGAATTAGGCGATCGCCAGAAGCATTCACACCAAAGCGATCTGATCGCATATATAGAAATCCTCCAATAAGGATGATAACAAGGAGAAGTATAATGAATAACATAGTGAATTTGAATATTTTTCTTAACATAATACGTCTAATGTAGACTATTTTTTAATTATATACTCAAATTAATTGTAACGATTTTTTTATTCAGAACTTAATCAATTAGACATTTTGTTTACATATCTTGAGCACTCAATCATACAAAAACTATTATGAAGATTAGTCTACTAATCACATTTGCGATTTGCACATTATTAAGTTACGGTCAAGAGACTATTGTATTCGCGTCTGGTGAAGATGGTTACGCAAGTTATCGTATACCGGCTATTATTAAAAATAAGGATGGTAATCTATTAGCCTTTGCCGAGGGACGCGTCGATCATGCTGGTGACTATGGAAATGTCGATATTGTATACAAAATCAGTCAAGATAATGGTAAAACTTGGGGGGCACTACAAGTAGCAGCGGATTATGATAAATTACAAGCTGGAAACGCAGCACCTGTTGTCGATTTATTAGATCCCAGATTTCCTAAAGGGCGGATTTTCCTATTTTACAATACGGGCAACAATCATGAATATGACGTAAGAGCTGGTAAAGGTTTGCGTGAAGCTTGGTACATTACATCTACCGATGGTGGCAAATCTTGGTCTTCGCCCGTAAATATTACTACACAAGTACATAGGCCAAAAATGCCTCATATCAATATCGCATATAATTTCTCAGAAGATTGGAGAGCATATGCAAATACTCCAGGACATGGCTTACAGTTTGATTCAGGAAAATATAAAGGACGTATTTATATTCCAGCAAATCATTCTTTTGGTAATCCTAAGCCTGATGGCAAAGATTATTTTGCACACGCCTACTATTCTGATGATCATGGTGATACATTCAAAATAGCTGATAAAATCACATTTGAGGGAGGTAATGAGAGTATGGCAGCACAAATTTCATCAAAAGAGCTGTATATGAACTCACGAAATCAGCAAGGTAATGTTAGAAGTCGTATTGTTAGTTGTTCGAATGATGGAGGTGTGACATGGGATACTACTTTTTATGATAGAAATTTGCCTGATCCTGTGAATCAAGGTAGTACTTTATCATGGAAGAAAGGTAATAAGTATATTTTGGCTGTAAGCAATGCTGCCGATGAAAAATTAAGAGACAATTTAGTGCTTCGTCTATCAAAGGATAAAGGAAAAACTTGGTACTTCAATAAAGTTGTGGCTAAAAGCCCAGAAGGTTATAAAGGGGGCGCATGGGCAGCCTACAGTGATATAGTCTTAGTAAAGAAGAATACAATTGGTGTATTGTATGAAAAAGATGGTTACAAAGAGATTGTGTTTTCTGTAGTGAAAGTCAAATAATTTAAATTAGTATCAAAAAGAGTAGTTCGTTTATTTTTATAAACGAACTACTCTTTTTGATCTAAAACTTTAGTTAAGGATATCATTTACATATTTAATCCATTCGTAAGTATGGATGCTTTTGTCTATATAATAGTCTGGTTGTATTCCTTTATTATCTATTTCGAAATCCGGAATACGCATACTTCTGGTAAGGCAATATCCAAGTTTAAATTCTTTACATGGAGAATCAATAAAATACATATTGGAAATATCTAAGACACCAAACGTAGTAGTGCCAAAAAGTTTAACTTTCTTACTTTGCTTTGCAGCTAACAAAAATTGTTCATCAGTACTTCCATTATTTTGGTTAATAATTATTCCTATGTTTTTGGGAAATTCGTACACCGTGTCCTGTTTAGTATAAAACACCACGCTATCTTGCAGGTTCACAAATTTTCCATGATTATTTTCTAATGTATCGTATGCTTTTTTTATATGAACTTTTTCTTCTTCAGCAATATTATATGCAGGGTTGGTAATGAATTCAATCATTCTTTGATTGTTAAGAGGTGTAGATAAGTATTCAACACCTACATTACGTATTGGATTAGTGTATAAGAATGGAATTATTTCACTATAACTTCTATCGCTTCCTCCTGTGCCATTAGTAATATCAATTATCAGGTTTTCTGTCGAAAGTATAATTGATTTATTAGCCGTTATAACACTATCTATTTTTGTTTTTTCGGAGTAATTAAAAGATGGAATTCTAAAATATAGCGTCTTATTGTTCAACCTCTCAATATAAGGGATTGATGATTTTTGTGATTTAAAATACTGTTCATAATAGGGATCGACTTCGAATGTAGGGTAAAGTCTAGTTAATACTATATCGCCAATTTTTAAATGATTATTACCGATTAAAATTACAGATTGAGATTCTACAGGAGTGCGATCCCGTAAATAAAATATTGATTTATATTTATCTTTTTCAATATCGATTTTAAATTTTATATCACCTTTTGCCCAAGTTTCAAGACTTGATTCAATTATAAATCCAATATATTGCCAATTAACTTTCTTTACACCTATCTTATAGGGATCGGTCCACCAAATTCCTTCAAAGTCAGCTATTCCTTTTTCACTTAACACGTTGGTGAATACATCTATATTTGTCGAATATTTTTCACTTATAGCGTTAATCTTAGTGTTAGATTGAATTGAAATATTTTGATTAGATAGTTGTGGAGAATTAAGTTGTATCGCAATATGACCAGAGCGAAAAAAGGTTAACCACTCATATAATATAGGGCCACATTCAGATAAGGTTTTCGCAGACTTCACTTTCTCTAGTATTTTTTGATTATGCGTTTGGTAAGCAGGAATTCCTTTTCGGGAAACAGCATATTCAAAACCAGCATCGTTTTCTTCAAATGTTTTTTTTAACCATTCGAAATTCTTTAAGCAATCACAATTTTGTGCCCTGGTTTCGAAATTAAAATTTAATAAAATGATTGTTAGGATAATTGTTGCGATTCTTTTCATTTCTGTCATTTTTATTAAAGACGATAGGAATTCTTGATTCGTTGCATGTGAATTAAAATATTTTCTATATAATAACTACGCAAAGCATAGGCTCAATTTTTATTTGAAGCATTTCTTTTTAATTGATATCCTCAATAATTTGATCACTTGTTTTGTTTTTTCTTTTCATCGAAACTGCATAGTTGAAAAGTTTCGTCTCTTCAGTGAAGTATTAACACGTATTTAAGAAAGAGGCAAACAATGTTGAATAGCACCACATCCCGAAAATGCATCTTGATTTATTAGGTGTATAAATTTATTTCTTTTATAAATTTTAAGTTTTATTGTAGGTAAAAATTTAATTTTTACTTTTTTTTACTTACCACATATTTTATTTGGAAAAAACTTCTTCACTTAATAATATTTCAAAATTTACTTATTGAATCTAATCTTAATATGGATTTTACACGTAATTAACATAGTAAGTATACTTTTGTTTCAACTCAGGAAAATATGAATAAAGGTTATTAATCTTATCGAATGTTTTAAAACATTATCATTTGTCGTTTTTTATATGTTTTATTTTATTTATTTTTATTAATTTTTTACATGAAATCTAAAACTTTTGTTTATATTAGAGGCAACCAATTAAAAATATCTATATACTATACATTTACATTACTTAAAATTATGAGAAACACAAAACCATTTTGGTGTATTTTTCTGATGTTTTACCTATTTCAGTCATGTGCTGATAATGAGGTAAATAGTAAGGCGGACTATGATCCAAATAAGCCCGTTAAGTTAACATCATTCTTTCCCAAAGAGGGAGGAGCCAAAGATAAAATTTTATTAAGCGGTGAAAATTTTGGTTCTGATCCGGATAAGATAAAAGTTTATTTTAATAACGCGAGAGCTGCTGTAGTATCTTCTAGTGGTAATAAAATATATGCTATCGTGCCAAGGTTACCTGGAGAAAACCCAAAGATTTCCGTTGTTGTAGGTTCTGATTCTATCGCATTTGATGAAACATATGTGTATAATATCCAAGCTCAAGTAAGTACTGTTACTGGTACTGGAGATAAAACATTCCTAGCGGGGACATTAGATCAAGCAAAAGTGTATGGTAAGTATTTGGATCTTGACGCACAGGGGAATTTGTTTATGACTTGGAGAGATGGTGGTTCATACGGTGTAGCACGAATCAATGAAAAGGAAAATATAGTAACTGCATTATATCAAGCTGCATCATCACCAAATCCATATGCAAATGGAGTGACTGTTGATCGTGGAACAGGTATTATGACTGTATCACATGAGTCTGTGGCAGAAGTGTTCTTCTCATTTGATCCTCGTGAAGCATGGACTTTACGCCAAAGAAATGCACAGTTCTCAGCAGCTGATTATGGTAAAATTGTTCAAGCAGATCGTTATGCAAACTTTGTAACTTTTTGTCCTTATGATGGGTATTTGTATACACGTTTTAGAGATGGGCATATTGCAAAGATACATCCTGAAACATATGCAGCAACAATTGTACATAAAGGGCCTTACGGGTCACAATATGGTCAAGCAATAAATCCTGCAAAACCGTGGGAACTATATATTACACTTCATAGTAATGCAACTCCTATTGAGGCACGTCAAGGTATTTTAGTTTTGGATTTAAGAGATCCTGATGGAACTGGTGGTTTCAAGAGAATTAATGCACCAGGTGGTGGTGGATTTCGAGATGGTCCCGTAGCAGATGCAATTTTCAACTTGCCTAAAGATATTAAGTTTGATAATGACGGTAATATGTTCATTGCTGATTATGGTAACCACTGTATTCGAATGTTGTCGGCAGACGGAATTGTTTCGACAGTAGCGGGACAACCAACTAAAGCTGGTTATAAAGATGGTGGACCAATAGAGTCTTTATTTAATCAACCATGGGGAGTAGCTGTAAACGATCAAGGTGATATTTATATCGCTGATTGGAATAATGCACGTATTCGCAAACTAGTAATTGAATAACTAAACCTATTATTTGTATCATGAAGTTCATTTATGTTCTGTGCATAATTCCATTATGCTTATGGATCACTGTATCGTTTGGTCAACAAACAGAAGAGTTAACTATTGCGGGAACGGTAGTTAATGAAACGGGAGAGCCTATTAATAAAGTGTCAATTTATGTCAAAGATAAGCCTACGGGAGCTACTGCGACAGACGATCAAGGAAAATTTTCAATCAAGGCTGTATATGGTGACAGACTTGTATTTACATATGTTGGATATGAAACAGTGGAGCATCTTGTCGTAGCATCTACTGCAGATTTAATTATTGAATTGTCCGATAAAAACGTAGAGGTA
Source organism: Sphingobacterium composti (assembly GCF_009829075.1). Classification (GTDB taxonomy): domain Bacteria; phylum Bacteroidota; class Bacteroidia; order Sphingobacteriales; family Sphingobacteriaceae; genus Sphingobacterium; species Sphingobacterium composti. Next base: position 207,006 of record NZ_WUQZ01000004.1, read on the forward strand.
GAAGAGGTTGTAGTAGTCGGATTAGGTGCTCAACAGCGAAAAATTAGTTCTGTAGGAGCTATTACGACAGTCGATGTGAAGCAATTGCAAAGTCCAGCACCTTCTATGGCGAATCTCTTAGGTGGGCGTGCAGCTGGTGTTATATCTATGCAAAGTTCGGGAGAGCCGGGAGCTAATATTGCAGATTTCTGGGTGCGTGGTATTGGAACTTTTGGTGCTAATGCAAAGGCGCTCGTGCTTATCGATGGATTAGAGGGTGATTTAAATACTATTGACCCTGCTGATGTAGAGAGTTTCTCTATATTAAAAGATGCGTCAGCAACAGCTGTATATGGTGTAAGAGGTGCGAATGGGGTTGTTTTAGTGACAACAAAAAGAGGTACTGTAGATAGGATTCAGATTACGGGTCGTGTTAATTCTACCTTGTCTCATTTGAATAGATTGCCTGAGTACCTTGGAGCGTATGATTATGCATTATTAGCTAATGAAGCGAGTGCTGTTCGCGGCGGTGAAATAATGTTTAATGAAACTGAATTAGGAATTATCGAAAACAATTTAGATCCGGATATGTATCCCAACGTAAATTGGCAAGATGAAATCTTAAACAAAAGTTTCTGGCGTCAAAGCACCTATGTGTCTGGACGTGGCGGATCTGAAGTAGCTAGATATTTCCTAAGTTTGGGAGGTAATAAAGAGACAGCGGCATATAAAGTAGACAAAAATAGTATCTATAGTTCAAACGTAGGCTACAACACATACAATTATCGTGTAAACTTAGATATAAATCTTACAAAGAGTACAAAAGTTTTCTTAGGTTCGGATGGTTTCTTATCGCAACATACCCAGCCTGGTATTGCCAATACCGATTATATTTGGAAAACACAATCAACATTAACTCCAGTTTCGATTCCTATTCAATATTCAAATGGCTTATTACCAGGTGTAGGTAGTGGTGAGCGATCGTCACCATACGTAATGATTAACCGTACAGGTAAAGCTGCCAACGAATGGTATAAAGGGAAGGCGACTCTTGCTATTGACCAAGATTTATCAAGTTGGGTTGACGGGTTAAAAATTAGAGCACAAGGTGCTTATGATATTCATAGCAACTTTTATGAGCGTAGATATATCCAACCTTCTTTGTATGAGGCAACAGGGAGGAATTTTGACGGCTCGCTTGTGATGGTGCAAAAAGTACAAGAAAGACCTGCAGCTTATAGTAAATCTTTAGCACAATGGCGTAAATACCACTTTGAATCAACAATAAACTATAGTAAACAATTTAATGAAGATCATCGTACGTCTGCTCTCATTTATTATTATTTGAGTGACGCAAAAGATACGCGTGATGCGACTAATAATTTAACAGCTATTCCAGTAAGGTATCAAGGGGTGTCGAGCCGTTTTACCTATGGATATAAAGATACGTACTTATTAGATGCAAACTTTGGATATACAGGATCAGAAAACTTTCAACCAGGACGTCAATATGGTTTCTTTCCATCAATTGCGGTTGGTTGGGTGCCTACTGGGTATAAATTCGTACAAGAGCAAATGCCATGGTTAGATTATTTCAAAATCAGAGCATCTTATGGTACTGTAGGTAATGACCGTATCATCAATTCTGTACGTTTCCCTTATTTGACTAAGGCGGATATAGATGCGGGAAGTGTGTGGGGTATTCCTAATATTGAAACAATCAATGAGACACGTATTGGCGCTGATAACTTAGCATGGGAACGCGCGATAAAATCAAACTTAGGTATTGAAGGTAAATTATTTAATAATAAAATAGACTTCGTTGTAGATATATTTGAAGATCAGCGTAATGGAATTTTTCAGCCACGTGTGCAAGTGCCAGATTACGTGGGTGTAATTTCAAATCCTTACGCAAACGTAGGGCGTATGAAAAGTACGGGCGCTGATGGTAATATTACCTATACAACCAATTTGTCTAACGATATGACATTGACGCTACGTGGTAACTTTACTTATTCTAAGAACGTAGTTCAAAACTGGGAGCAAGCATATCTAGAATATTCATACTTGGAGTACAACGGATATCCTTACAATTCTATACGTGGATACCATGCTTTGGGATTGTTTAAAGATGAAGATGATATTAAATATAGTCCAACTCAAACTTTTGGAGTAGTATTACCAGGAGATATTAAGTATAAAGATGTGAATGGTGATGGTATAATTAATACACTTGATAAAGTGCCTATTACCCATAGTAATTATCCATTGACAATGTATGGTTTTGGTGGTGAATTCCGTTATAAAAACATTTCATTGGGTGTACTAATGAAAGGAACTGGAAAAACGTCATTCTTTTATGTTGGACAACCAATGTCTTATCAAGGAGTGACTGAAAGTACAGGAATGGGATATATGCCATTTTTTGGAGGAACGGATGGAAACTTGATTACATTAGTTAATGATCCTGCTAATAGATGGATACCAAGAGAATATGCTTTGGCTAATGGCATTGACGTATCGTTAGCGGAAAATCCTGATGCAAGATTTCCACGTATGCAATATGGAAATAATAGTAACAATAGTCAATTGTCTACATTCTGGCAAGATGATGCAAGGTATTTAAGATTGCAAGAGGTAACGGTAAGTTACAATGTAAGGCCAAAATTCCTACGTAGAGTAGGTGTGAAATCTATGGATTTACAGTTTGTAGGTAGCAACCTTTATATCTGGGACAACGTAAAATTATATGATCCAGAGCAAGCTGCTTGGGGAGGTAGAAAATACCCTATACCAGCGACATATTCGTTGCAAGCATATATCAATTTTTAGACGCTTAGACTTAAATGAAAGACATGAAAACCTCAATAATTATAAGACGAATTACAAAGGTAGCTATCGCATTGCAACTTTTGGTAACAGTGACCTCTTGTAAGGATTACTTAAATATAGATAATTACTTTGATGACGAGTTTAATATCGATTCTGCTTACGCTAATACACGATATATAGAAGCATATATGTGGGGAGCTGCAGCAATGTTTCCGGATGAATCAAATACTATTCGTAATAACTATACTCCTGGTCCCATGGCAACAGATGAAGCCATCAATGGATTAACAGGTACTGGTACAGCCAATATTTATTATGGGATGGATTTTGTAACTGGTAATATCACTCCAGATCATTATGGTGCGAATGGTACATTAAATCAATGGGGAAGATATTATAAAATAATCCGAAAATGCAACAATGTACTAGCGAATATTGACAAACCACAAGATATGACATATACTGACAGAAGTCGTATAGAAGGTTATACACGCTTTATTCGTGCCTATGCATATTACAATATTTTAATAGATTTTGGTCCACCTATTCTTTTAGGTGATGAAATCGTAAATACAAATGAAAGTATTGAATATTACGACAGACCACGAGCTACTTATGATGAAGCTATGGAATACATCTGTGAAGAATTCGAAAAGGCAGGAGTATTATTGCCAACAACAGTAGGACTATTGAACTTTGGGCAACCAACCAAAGGAGCAGCTTATGCTTTGATTGCTAGACTACGTTTAATTCATGCAAGTCCATTATTTAATGGTGGCGCCGCTGCAAATTCTTATTTTGGAAACTGGACAAGATCGTCAGACGGTCTACATTATGTATCTCAGCAATATGATGAGCGTCGTTGGGCTGTAGCTGCTGCAGCTGCTAAACGAGTAATGGATATGGGAATGTATAGACTTTACACAGTTCCTGCAGACGAAAGAACTCCAATATTGCCTGCTAATGTAACATCAGATCCAAACTTTTATAATGCATATCCAAATGGTGCATCAGGTATAGATGCATTCAGATCATATTCAGATGTATTCACTGGAGAAGCTGTAGCAGCAATCAACCCTGAATATATATGGGGAAGAAATACGGCTTATTTAAACACGAATATTAATCAAGGTGCTACTCCTCCAACATTAGGTGGATGGGGACGCTTTGCAGTACCTCAAAAAATTATTGATTCATACTTAATGGATGATGGTCGTACAAGAGAGGAAGCTAGAGGTTCTACGTATTTCGAAACAGTTGCCGATCTACCTGCAGGAGGTGTTTATGATGATCTATTTACGACACAACCACGTAATTTTTCGGGATATCCTATGAATTCTGGAATCTATAAAATGTATGCAAATAGAGAAATGCGTTTCTATGCGTCAATTGGTTTTAATGGAGCTATTTGGCAAGCATTGTCTAGTACTACTTTAAATAATCATACTGCTAAATATTTTTATCAAGAAGCAGATGGCAGAGGTGGTGTGTCAGCGTCTTCTCCAAATTATCCTTTAACTGGATATGTGATTAAGAAATGGAATCATGCTTACGATGCTATAAATGGTACTGGTGCACGACAATTGCCTAAGGCATATCCTATTATACGTTATGCGGAGATTTTATTGTCTTATGCCGAAGCTTTGAATAACCTTACAAGTAGTCATACTGTAGAATTAGGTGGACAATCTTATGTCTTGAATCGAGATGCTGATGAACTTAAGAATTCATTTAATGCAGTAAGATACAGAGCAGGATTACCAGGTCTGTCATCAATGCAATTAGCAAGTAGAGATGAAGTTCAAAACCAAATTGAGCGTGAAAGAATGGTGGAATTCCTTTGGGAAAATAGACGTTTCTATGATGTACGTAGATGGGGAATTTATGAGGAAACAGAAAGAGAACCAATTATTGGTATGAATCCAGATGGACCAGATAGAGAATCATTCTATAGAAGAGTTTCTCCGGGTACATCCTCATTTTTAACACGTCAAGTAGACAAGAGATATGTTTGGGTTCCTATTCCACGTGCTGAGATGAGAAGATTACCTTCATTGGATCAAAACCCAGGGTATAATTAGTAAGATATTAATTAAGATAATTATATGGGCTTATTACAAATTATTTTAGTCTTAAGTCCATTAAAAAATATACATATGAAACGAAGTTATTTAGCTCTTATCACAACATTAGCATTCCTTAGTTCTTGTAAGGATAATGAGGTGTTTGAGAAGGAAATGTATAAAAATGAAGTAGCGTTGATAAGTAGTGATTATCACAATACTTTTAAGGAGGTAGTAACCTTGACAGGAGAGGAGGTGACTGGTTATATTGCTGCTTCTGCAGGAGGTACTCACGCTCCACAAAATGATTTGGTTATTGGGATTGAAGAAGATCCAACTCCTTTGGAGAGATATAACTGGTCACTATATGATGCATCAACAGAATTATATGCTAAATTATTGCCTTCTAGCAAATATGAAATTATGGATGACAAGATTGTTATTAAAGCGGGAGAATTAACCGGTCGAACAATGATCAAACTTAGACCAGATGGACTATCCCCAGACTCTAGTTATTTCATAGGATTAAAGGCCACAAATGAATTTGGTGTCGAGATTAATCCGAAGAAGAATTCAATGTTGTATCAAGTCATAATTGAAAATGAGTATGCCTCGCAAGCAAAAAATTCAGTTTACTCCATGGTGGGATATGCGGATGGACTATTAACAGCTGCTAATAAACAATTATTCCCATTATCGCGAAATAGTGTAAGAATGGTAGCAGGAAGTGAGACATTTGTATCTAAGGAAGCAAATATTAAACAAAACTCATTAATTCTTGAAGTTGATGATTATAACAATGTGACCATCAAACCTTATGGTACGATTGAAGTAGTACAGCTCAATAATGATCCTGCTTATCCAAATAAATATAGAGTAGAGGAAGCTTTTGGTATGCGTACGCGTGTATTTTTACTTTCTTACCAATATAAAATTGGAAATAAGACAATAACCGTTAAAGAGCGTGTAGAGAAATTAGAGAATTAAAAAATCTAAACTATGAAATTTTTGAACAATTTAAAATCAATATATCTATCAACGCCTGCTATTCCTATGGTGGCAATATGCCTTTTTCTATTAGTTGGATGTAAGGAGGATAATGACGATAAAGCTTTTTTTGCGATAAAGGATAATCTAACAACACTTCAGTCAACGGCTGATGGAACAGCACAAACAATAACGGTGCAATCCAGTGGTAATTGGAAGGTAGAGCCATTGCGTAAAGAACATTGGGTAAAGATAGAACCGATGGAAGGTAACGGGGACGGTACATTTACTATTACTGTTTTAGAGAACATGGACGAAGAAGCTCGTGAGTTACCTTTATTTTTTAAAGTAAATGATAGACTTCAAGACGCAGTTCTAAAAATATCACAAGATGGAGCTTTAATAGACGATAGTCAAAAGGAGTCTTATGTTAATTTCGATTCAAACCTTATGATATCTGAAATTCCAGAGGCAGGGTTAACACAAAACACAATTATTAGAGCGACTGGTAAATGGCGAATGGAAATTGAAGAAGGACAAGATTGGGTTACGTTTAGCCAGACTGAAGGAGAAGGTGATACACCGATCTCAATGACTGTAGCTAGAAATACCGATATCGTAAGACAGGCAAGTATAACTTTTTATTTAAATGAGGTGCAATATCCAACTCCAATTATTATCGCGCAAAAAGGTGTAAAATTACAAGTTGTGGGTGACGTGGTATTCACAGAGAATTTTAATTGGTTAACTTATGGAAGTGAAATTTTTGCGACTACAACAGGTGAGGCGCGAATATCAACATGGACTACTGATCAATTAGCTAAGGGATGGACAAGTACCATTAATACTACTGAAGGAGGAGGAAGCTACGCTTCTACATATGCTCGACAAGGATTTATAAAGTTGGGAAGAACAAATTATGGTGGGGATATAATTTCACCAAAATTGGAGAATGTACAACGTACCAAGAATCTATTAGTGACTTTTAAAGCTGTAAGGCATGGCGCTAATGATCACTATCTACTTACTGTAGGAGTAAATGGTCCAGGTACAGTAAGTAGAAGTTCATTTGATATTATGAACTATGCTAATCCAAATAATACTTCTGCATCATCTATAGCTGCTTGGCAAGCCTCTGAGGCAACTTATTCTTTCGTGATTAATGGTGCAACCAAAGATACACAAATTTGGTTTTTGGGAGGTGCATTTGATCAGAGATCTGGTAACTGGCCATCAACTACGAACCGTATATACTTAGATGATATCGAGGTTATAGTAACTAATTAATTTTGAAAAAGTCCATGAATACTATCTCTAGTAGCATGGACTTTTTTATATGATAACCAATTATTATGTCAAAAAAACATTATTATAGTCGTAGAAAATTTTTACAGGCTTCCATTGTTACTGGCTTGGGATTGACGCTTAATTTGTACAGTTGCACAAAAGGTACTTCATCACCAACCCAAGAGCCCCCCAATCCTACTCCCACGCCTACACCTGAAGATAAAACTTTGCGGATAACAGGTTTTGCACTGTCATCACGTATAGAATCGAGTAAAGGTTTTGAATATAAAATTACAGGTAAAGGTTTTGCGTCAGGTGATCAAATTTATTTTGAGTCAACCAATAATCTAGGTGCTACAGGCAAATTTACTATTAATAGTAAGAATGTATCTGCAGACAGTATTGAATTTGTATTTCCAAATAACATAGTTGCTGATAGTTATCGTGTTTCTGTTAAGAGAGGGACGCAGACTTTTCTATTAGGTACAACTATTTTAAATCTATATTTCAATGCTAATATTCCTGACAAAGCAGGAATGACTGTGAAGGGCTCCGTATATGCAAATGGTGTTGGTTTAGCCAATGTGGTGGTATCAGATGGGTTTGAAGTTACAAAAACGGATGAAAAGGGAATATACTATTTACCATCTGCAAAGAAAGCAAAATATGTTTTTATTTCTATTCCGGGAAATTTTGAGGTCAATACAAATCAAAGTGCTCCACAGTTTTTTCAGAAACTATCACAACCTGTGAATATCGTTGAAATAAGGGATTTTGAATTGAAACCTGTGAATAACGAGAAACATGTGGTCATGGTATTAGGTGATATGCATTTAGCAAAGCGAAATGATGACATTAATCAATTTCAAAAAGGATTTTTACCCGATCTGAATCAAACCATTGATAAATACAAAGCTGCAGGAAATAAGGTATATATATTAACGCTGGGAGATTTAACTTGGGAGACTTATTGGGAGTCTAGTAATTACGCATTGCCAGAGTACCTATCGGAGATGAATAAAATGAACGCTATGGTATTCAATACCATGGGAAATCATGATAATAACCCGAAAGCATTTAATGATTGGCCTTGTGAAGATAGGTTTAGAGACGTATTGGGACCGACATATTATTCATTTAATCTCGGTAAAGTTCATTACATTGTATTGGATAATATTGAATATATAAATACTTCAGGTACGCGAAATTACAATACAAAAGTAGTAGCTGATCAGATAGAGTGGCTTAAAAAAGATTTAGCTACTATCGCAGATAAGAGCACGCCGATAATATTATCTATGCATGCTCATTTGTACAGAAATCCATCTTTGAGCGGTACTAATGAAACTACATCGTTGAATATCACGAATGCTACTGAGCTTATAGCTGCATTTTCAGGATTTACAAATGTCAATGTGCTTTCGGGACATATGCATCTTAATTATAATGTAGAAACTACCGATGCTCCTAACATTATGGAACATAACACAGGGGCTGTGTGTGCTACTTGGTGGTGGACTGGTAATGTGGGCTATGCAGGCAATCATATTTGTAAAGATGGAACCCCTGGTGGATTTGCAATATGGGAAATGCAAGGACGTGATGTGAAATGGAAATACAAAAGTCAAGGCCAAGACGAGAATTACCAATTCCGTGCTTACGATTTGAATCAAGTGCATATAACAAAGGAAAAATTCGCACCTAATTATACAGGAAGCGAATGGAATACATACGCTGTAGAATATGCAAATGTGAATAGTAATAACGAAATACTTATCAATGTATGGAATTATGACAAAAAGTGGAAAGTAGAAGTATTCGAAGGAGATAAACCGTTAACTGTTTCACGAGTACGTGTACGTGATCCACTACATATTGTGTCTTATTCAGCACAACGATTAAATAGGAATGCCGTTCCTACAGCAGATTTTGTGACCACATTAACTGCGCACATGTTTAAGGCGAAGGCAGCTTCACCAACAAGTACCTTATTGATTAGAGTGACAGACCGTTTTGGCAATGTCTATGAACAAAATATGGTTAGACCAAAAGCATTTGGTTACTTAATGAAGTAATCGTGTTTTTTGTTGAAGGTTGATTTTTAAATTAATTACTGTGAGCTATGAAAAGAGTTATATTATCAAGTCTATTGTTTTTGATATTGGGTTTTACGGTACAAGGTCAAACAGAATTTGGTCTGAAAGCTGGCTTAAATAGCGCTCAATATAATTATAAGAAGTCTGAAATCATGGGTGATACGGAGGCTTTGCTACGTTATTATCTTGCTGGATACCTCGATACGCGTATGACGAGGTGGCTTTACCTTCATCCAGAAATTTCTTTACAGGGTAAGGGAAGCAAGCTGATAGAGTCGGAAGTAAGAGGAAGTACCAAAATTATTCAGAAAGTAAATTGGTTGGATTTAACATTTAATTTTCTTGGGAAACTTCCTGTTGATGGGATAGGAAGCGTTTTTGCTGGAGCGGGGCCTTACGTGGGGTTCACAATGGATGGCACAAATACGACCGCTGAAGGCAATTCTACTACTGCGGTGATTATATACGAAGACAATGCTTTAGAAAGATTCGATTACGGTGTTAATCTTTTGACAGGAGTCAAATTTGGTAAGCGACTATCTTTAAATGTCAGTTATAAGTTAGGTTTGCGCAATATTGCTGAAGATTACTTTAAATGGTCACCCAATGTGAAAAATCGTGTTTTCTCTGTTGGTTTAGGATTTGCGTTGTGAAATGTTTATTATAATTTAAGTTAGTTAGAGTAAGGAAAAAGGAGCTGTAAAGCTCCTTTTCTGTTTCTATTGATACCCTAATAATTTCATGACTTGTTTTGAATTTTGCTCTTCACCGAAAACTTCATAGTTGAAAGTCTCGTCTCTGTTGCGACGTATCAATACGTGCTTAGGAGAAGGCAACAAACAATGGTGAATACCACCATAACCCGACAATACATCTTGGTATGCTCCAGTGTGGAAGAATCCTAAATACTGAACTTTACGAGTTTTAGGCATGAATACCGAGTTCATGTGCGCTTCTTGATTGTAATAGTCTTGTCCATCACATGTGATACCACCTAAGTTTACACGTTCGTATTCTGAATCCCAGTTATTGATAGGTAACAAAATGTACTTTTGATTCAACGCCCATACATCAGGTAAATTTGTGATGAATGAACCATCAATCATAAACCATTTTTCACGGTCATTTTGTTGTTTACGACCTAGTACTTTGTATAAAATACCTGAAGCCTCAGCAACTGTGTATTTACCAAATTCAGTAATGATGTCAGGTTCCATTACTTCGTGGTGCGCACAGATTTGTTTGATGCGGTTTACAATTTCATTGACCATGTATTCATAATCAAAATCATGAACCAATGAATCTTTGAAAGGCATACCACCGCCGATATCCAATGTATCTAATTCAGGGTTGATTTTCTTGAATTTACAGTAAAGCGTTACATACTTTTCTAATTCATTCCAATAATACGGAGTGTCCGAAATACCTGAGTTAATAAAGAAGTGCAACAATTTCACTTTAAAGTTTGGATTGTTTGCTATTTTATTGTTGTAAAATTCAATAACATCCTCCATACGTATTCCCAAACGAGATGTATAGAATTGAGAATCAGGTTGCTCTTCCGAAGCAATTCGAATACCCAAAGCACATGGTTCATCCAATTCAATTTCATCATCATACAAATTGAATTCTTCCTTGTTATCCAATACAGGAATGATATTCTTGTAACCATCATGGATCATATCGATGATGTACTGTTTGTATTGGTATGTTTTGAAACCATTACAAATCACCGTAATATCTTTCGTAACCGTACCTTGACGCTCTAGTGAATCAATCATCGGCATATCAAATGCAGATGAAGTTTCCAAGTGAATATCATTTTTCAATGCTTCTTCTACGATGTGTTTGAAGTGCGAAGATTTGGTACAATAACAATACTTATATGAACCACGGTAATCGTGTTTCAATATTGCCGTTTGAAACAAGATTTTCGCTTGTTGTATTTTTTTGCTGACAATAGGTAGGTACGTAAAACGCAATGGCGTGCCATACGTTTCAATCATTTCCATCAAATTCAAATCGTGGAAATACAATTCGTCGTCGATGATTTCGAATCCGTCTTGGGGAAAACCAACACTTAAGTCAAGAAATTCCTGATAGCTCTGCATTTTTTATTATTTTTGCAAAGATATACTTTCATAATGAATACCTAAATACATTAGGTGTTATTTTTCTCGTTCATTATCAGAAAGATAGAATTATTACGCAATAATTACATGGCTAATTCGATACAAGATACACTCGTTCAACAAACTGTTGCCGCTGTCAAAGCGCTTTATGGTGCTGATATTCCAGAATCCCACATTTCTCTGCAAGAGACAAGAAAAGAATTTGAAGGTCAAATAACTATCGTTACCTTTCCCGTAACTCGATTCTCCAAAAAATCTCCAGAACAAACTGGTGCTGAGATAGGAGAGTATTTACAGCAAAATATTGATGCAATTTCGGCTTTCAATGTGATTAAAGGATTTTTGAATATCTCTTTAGCGGACTCGTATTGGATTTCTTTGTTGAATGAAACTATTGCCGCAAAAAACTTCGGTCAGTTTCCTGCTAATGGTAAAAAATTGATGGTGGAATATTCTTCACCTAATACCAATAAACCATTGCACTTAGGACACATCCGCAACAATCTGTTAGGTTATTCAGTAGCAGAGATTTTGAAAGCTTACGGTTATGATATTATCAAAGCTAACTTGGTTAATGATCGTGGGATCCACATCTGTAAGTCCATGTTGGCTTGGCAGAAGTTTGGTAATGGTGAAACACCAGAATCATCGGGCTTAAAAGGTGATCACTTAGTAGGTAAATATTATGTGGTATTTGATAAAGAATACAAAAAGGAAATCGAAGCCTTAAAAGCGGAAGGACAAACAGAAGAAGAAGCTAAGAAAAATGCACCTTTGATGTTGGAAACGCAAGAAATGTTGCGTCAATGGGAAGCGGGCAATGAAGAAGTTATTGCGCTTTGGTCAAAAATGAACGGCTGGGTGTATGATGGTTTTGCAAAAACCTACAAACAACTTGGCGTTGACTTTGATAAATTTTATTACGAATCAAACACCTATTTATTAGGTAAAGATATTATTCAAGAAGGTTTAGACAGTGGTGTTTTCTTTAAAAAAGAAGATAATTCGGTTTGGATTGATTTGACGGATGAAGGTTTAGACCAAAAATTGGTGTTGCGTGGTGATGGAACTTCCGTTTATATCACTCAAGATTTGGGTACAGCACAATTGAAATACGACGAATTCGGAATGAGTGAGTCAATTTATGTTGTTGGTAATGAGCAAGATTACCACTTCAAAGTGTTGTTCTCTATTTTGAAAAAATTAGGTAAATCTTGGGCTGATGGTTTATTTCATTTATCATACGGTATGGTGGATTTACCTTCTGGCAAGATGAAATCACGCGAAGGAACTGTCGTGGATGCCGATGATTTGATGGCTGAAATGGTAGAAACAGCACAATCGCGTACCGAAGAGTTAGGTAAAACAGAAGGTTTTTCAGATGAAGAAAAATCTGAATTGTACAATACAATCGGTATGGGTGCTTTGAAATATTTTTTGTTGAAAGTTGACCCTAAAAAGCGTTTGTTATTTGACCCGAACGAATCTGTAGATTTCCAAGGTCATACAGGTCCATTTATTCAATACACACACGCTCGTATTAAATCTGTTTTACGTAAAGCTGAATTTAATGTGAATACAGTAATAGCTATTCCTGCTAGTATTTCATCTTACGAACGTGACTTGATTCAAGCATTGGGACAATTTCCTACGGTAATTGAAATCGCTGCAACAGAGTTTAGTCCTGCACAATTAGCAAACTATGCTTATGAGATAGCTAAATTGTACAATAAATTCTATCATGAAGAGACTATCTTGAAAGCAGAAAATGAAGATGTTAAAACTTTCCGTTTACACTTATCCGCTTCCGCAGCAAAAGTTATCGCAGAATCTATGAGATTGTTAGGAATTCAAGTTCCGGAAAGAATGTAATCCCGTATTTCTAAATATAATTTAGTGAAATAATCTAACCAAAAGATGGTTAGATTATTTTTTTTGTCAAAATGTGATAATATTTTATATTTAATGAAATATTATAAAACATGAGTAAAATCACTTCTGCAATATCTGTTATTTTAGTGCTATTAATTTTTTCTTGTACAGAAATTAAAAATGATTTGCCTTCTCCTCAGGATACAACTTTTGAAGGTACTGCATATGGATATTTAATTTCTCAAAAGAAAGGGAAATTCGATTCCTTATTGAAAGCAGTTGATAGAGTGCCAACTCTAAAGAGTTTTCTGCAAAATTTTTCGAATTCCTTAACTTTTTTTGCTGTTGAAAATAAGTCATTTGAAATTGGAATTGACATAATGAATGAAAATAGAGTTTCTAATGGTTAATCCAAACTATTTATTAGCAACATAAAAGGTCTAGAAACATTGTTAAACAGGTATGTATTTAATGACAGATATCTAAGTAATGATATAAGAATTTCATTAGATGGTACAATGATGAATAGTCTGGATAATAATTACAGAATGCACGCACGTTACCGTCAAAAGGAAGGCGATAAAAATAAAACTCCAATAATATATTTAGAATTTAGTGATACGAATAGTTCAGTGTATAATATAGAATGGGATAAATCTGAAACTTCAGCAGTAGATAAGGAAACTAAGAATGGGGTGGTGCATATTTTGTCTACCCAGCACGAATTTGGATTTGGTAAGTTAATTGAATTTAATAAATAGTGCTTTTTATGGAAAATCATTTAGATATTCTTGTTCCCTCGTTAGGAGCTCTTTTGGTTTTGTTACCCATAATTTTCTTTTTGTTTCTTCGTGACATTAAGAAATTTAAATTCCTCTTTTATTTATTCTTAACGCTAACTTTTGGTATTGTATTTCTGATTTTACTAGCGAATTATTTGGATAAGGAAAATGCTTATCAATTAAGTCAGTATAGTTTGGCCTCTGAGGATTTAGAAAAAATCAATAGCTTGAAAAGAAGTTTGATGGGTATTGGATGGCCAATGAAGGCAATGATGGTCAGTCCTTTTTACCTAATTTATACCGTGTTGATTTATCCAATATTAAGCATTCTTCAAAAAGGTCTGTTACAAAGGAAACTTGGATAAGTATATATTTTATTATATTGCGCATCCAAGGATATAACTATGAAAAGATATAAAGTAGGACTGATAGGGTTTTCAATTGGGGGGCATGTTTTTCATGCACCATTTATTGCAAGTAATCCAGATTTAGAATTATATAAGGTGACTGCTCGTAAAGAGGAGCAGCAAAAAATGTTAGCTGAGCGCTATCCAGATGCGATTGGTGTATTATCAGCCGATGATATTATCAATGACCCCGAGGTTGATATTGTGGTGGTTGCTACCTCCAATGATGCGCATTACAGTTTGACAAAACAAGCTTTGGAAGCTGGGAAGCATGTCATTGTCGAAAAACCATTTACCAATACTACAGCCGAAGCGGATGAATTAATTGAACTAGCTAAAGCCAAAGGCTTGTTGTTATCAGTACATCACAATGCACGCTTTCATTCGGATTTCAAAACAGTAAAACGTGTGCTTAATCAGGGAAGATTAGGTAGAGTGGTAAGTTATGAAGCGCGATTTGACCGATTCCGTAATTTCTTGAGAGAAGGGGCGTGGCGTGAGCAAGCAGGACCAGGTTCTGGTATACATTACGATTTGGGAGCTCATTTAATAGATCAAGCTTTGCAATTATTTGGTCATCCAGAATATGTGTTTGCGGATTTGCGTGTACAGCGCGATGGGGCTGAAGCGATTGATGATTTTGAGTATATTTTGTCTTATCCACGTCTGAAAGTAACCTTAAGGGGGCAGATGTTAGCAAAGGAACCGACACCTCGATTTGCTATCTATGGCATGAATGGTTCGTTTGTAAAACGTGGCGTAGACCCTCAAGAAAATCTATTGCGCGCTGGAATTCGTCCAGAGTCAAAGGTTGACTGGGGAGTGGAATCGGCAGATATACAAGGTTCTTTGTCTTTGTTGGAGAATGGCGAGGATGTACATGAATATGTGTTGAGTGAAATCGGTACAGGTCAAGATTTTTATAAAAATATCGTAGCTACCTTAAATGGCAAAGAAGCTTTATTTATAAAACCAGAAGAAGCTCGCGATGTTATCCGCATTTTAGAATTGGGAGATATTTCTTGGAAGGAAAGAAGAACTGTTCCCGTTGCCGGAGAATTGATTTCTACAAAATATTAGTAAATCAAAATCCCGAAGTTAGATTAATTTCGGGATTTTTGTTTTTTATTAAAATGGTTAAACTAAATTTTCTTTACAGCGATATAGCAGACTTCTCCTATTGTCGAAGTGACGGGGAGCAATAACGGTTTTTGCTTTCTACTTCTAAATTTCCCACTTCTAACTTTTTACTTACTATTAACTTGTCCTATTTACGCAGACAACTTATCTTTGAAGCTTAATTCAAAAACATTGGTAAATTACGACGCGATAATAATTGGTGCTGGAGCTTGTGGACTGATGTGTGCAGCACAGGCAGGTTTGTTGGGTAAGAAAACACTCGTTCTCGAGCGAAATGATAAACCTGGCGCAAAAATCCTGATTTCAGGTGGAGGTCGTTGTAATTATACCAATTTAGGCACTACTATCGATAATTTCGTTTCTGAAAATCCCAAATTTCTGAATGCGGTCTTTTCACAATGGTCAGTAGATGATACCATTCAGTTTTTTGAAAATTTTGGTGGTATCAAGCCACAAGAAAAAACATTAGGTCAACTTTTTCCAACAACGAATAAGGCTAAGGATATTGTCGCAACTTTTACTAAGTTGGTTTATGAAACTGGTCAAGATTTGTGGTTAAATACATTAGTGAAAGGAATTCAGAAAGTTGATGAAGGATATGAACTTTCGATAGAGCGAAATGGTAAAGAGGAGAAAGTAAAGGCTAATAAAGTCGTATTTGCTTCTGGTGGTTTGCCTGTACACAAATTAGGCGCGTCAGATTTTGCATTGCGTGTAGCTCGACAATTTGATATGGAAATTGTACAAACTGCGCCGGCTTTAGTTCCGCTGACTATTACAGGTAAGGATGCCGATTGGTATGCTTCCTTATCTGGGAACTCTGTTTTTGCACGTGTCTATAACGATAAAATATCTTTCGAGGAGAATATACTTTTTACGCATTGGGGGCTGAGTGGTCCTGCTATTTTGCAGATTTCATCTTATTGGAAAGCTGGAGAAACTTTTACCATTGACTTGTTACCAAAATTTAAACTAGAAGATGTCATCAAGCAAGAACGTAATGATGGAGGTAGGCGTTTGGTCGGGCAGTTGCTCAACGATTATTTTACCAAAAAAATGGTCGATGCTTTGGGTAAATTCTTGCCGTTAGATATAAAAATTGCTTCACTGAGTAAAGTTGATGCAAAATTAATTATCGATACCATTCACAAATTCAAAGTAAAACCTGCAGGCGACAAAGGCTATGATAAGGCGGAAGTCATGCGAGGCGGTATTTCAACGACGGAACTAAACCCGAAGACATTGGAATCGAAGAAAAATCCAGGTTTGTACTTCGGTGGCGAGGCTGTGGACATCACAGGTTGGCTAGGTGGATACAATTTTCAGTGGGCTTGGGCAGCTGGTTTTGCAATAGCGCAGGATATATAATCATTTATTTTATAATAAAGTCTATTTATGTTATGGGCAAAAGAAAAGTTTTTGTATTTTGCATAATGCTAAACTTTAAAAAGTTAAGATTAGTACATTTACTATGAAAACATTTGATTATTAATAATAATCTATTCAATCTAACCCTTTAGTATTCAGAAGTTTTGTTATGATATGATGCATGTGCATTAATTATTTATATTTTAATAATGCTCTTAATATATGGTCAGTTATTAAACATCACTTTAGTAATATAAAAGGATTTTTTACCTATGAATCCAATACGAGTAACACTAGTAGAAGATAATGCTATCTTCTGTTTCTTATTTAAAAAATTTT
The DNA here is from genome assembly GCF_009829075.1 of Sphingobacterium composti. Taxonomy (GTDB): domain Bacteria; phylum Bacteroidota; class Bacteroidia; order Sphingobacteriales; family Sphingobacteriaceae; genus Sphingobacterium; species Sphingobacterium composti. Next base: position 224,290 of record NZ_WUQZ01000004.1, read on the forward strand.
TGGAAGATTATCCTTCCAGAAAAATCGTCGTTGAAGTTTTTTCAGATGGTAAAAAGGCTTGGGATCATTTTGTATCTATTCAAGGTCAGCCTGAATTATTTCCCCAAATGATTTTCATTGATATTAATATGCCATTTATGAATGGCTGGGAGCTAATAGAAAATCTGGTGGTAAATGATTTTAATTTTATTAAGGAGATTCCGAGTTATATTGTCAGTTCGTCGAAAAGTTCTTTAGATATAGGAAAATTTAAAGAATATAAATTTATCAAAGACTATATTATTAAACCAATTGATCGAGAAGGTATTTATGCAATTTTGGATAAATATCAAGAAGATCTTTTATGACCAAAATTATATATCAGTGGCATTAGTATTCAAAGAAGGAAGACCTGTAGTTCGATTAAGAGCCTTTAGAGCTATCGATGATCCAAAAACTTGTGAGAAATTTATCCAAGGACATGAACACGTGCTTACTGCAATAGGTGTGAAGAAGGTTACATCATCCAAAAACGATTGGATGTATAATCCTGCGGCATTCGTTTTAATTGTCGAATCGCTGGATGGAGAAAATGTATACGGAGGGGCGCGGATACATGTTGCGGGAGGTTCTCAACCGCTTCCTATTGAGGAAGCTACAGGAAAAATGGATCCATCAATTTTTGATTTAGTATGGGACTATGCACAAGAAGGAACAGGAGAGGGGTGTGGCCTTTGGAATTCTAGAGAGATTGCGGGATATGGTATCGGTAGCATATTCCTTACACGTGCAGCAATTGCCATCTCTCCGCAGATAGGAATCAAATCTTTATTTGCTTTATGTGCTCCATACACGATTAATCTTACAAAAAGTGTGGGATATAGACAAGAAACGAGTGTGGGTAATAATGGAACTTTTTATTATCCTAAATTGGATCTTCTTGCTACTACGATGGTTCTTGATGATGTGGATTCGTTGTCATTAGCATCCGAAGATGATAGAAATGCGATATTAGCTTTGCGAAATAATTTGGATTGTACTCGGATAGAAGTGTTGCGTTCTAAGGAAATCGAGATTCAATATCAATTAGGTTTAGATTTTAAAGGAAATTGGAATTTAAATGAGGTGATTGCGAATCTGTCCAAACGAACAAAGCTTGATAATGATATTGATGATAATGATATCCAAATAATGTAACTACAAGTTATAGCATATAGATATGAATGATAAATTTGAGAATTCCTATCCCTATAAACCTATTTTCTTCCATAACTCAAATATTGAAGATAGTGCTCGTCTATCGGCACTAAAAAGTAGTGAAGAAGTAGTATTTCTTTATGATGAAATAGAAAGACAGATCGCAGAACTCATACGCTGTCGCTTTCCAATGGGAATTCCGGAAGATAAAGCTAAAAGCTTACATAATGAAATTTTGGATGGTAAAGATTTGACAGATTATGGAGTTTGGGTGTATTATCCTTGGCGTAAAACATTAGTACATCTGTTAGATGAAAAAGAATTTGTAGAGGTACGGACTAATCGTAATCAGCTAAAAATAGCAAAGGAAGAACATGAGGAACTTGCAAACAAAACTATTGGAATAATAGGTCTGTCTGTTGGGCAATCTATTGCATTGACAATTGCGATGGAAAGAATTTGCGGACGTTTGAGACTTGCAGATTTTGACGCATTAGATCTAAGTAATATGAATAGACTGCGGACTGGAGTATTTAATATATCTGTGCCTAAAGTAGTAATTGCAGCTAGAGAAATCGCGGAAATTGATCCATTTTTGGATGTAGAAATTTATCCTGAAGGCGTATTAGATTCTAATTTTGATTTGTTTTTGAATGGCGATGGTGGTGTTGATGTACTGGTAGAGGTATGTGATAGTTTTGATGTTAAAATTAAAAGCAGATTAGTAGCACGAAAACACCATATACCTGTCGTTATGGATACTAATGATAGAGGAATGTTGGATATTGAACGTTTTGATTTAGAGCCAACGAGACGAATATTTCATGGATTAGCTGGAGATTTATCAGTAGAAAAGCTAAGTAAGTTGACGCAAGGAGAAAGAATGGGATATCTGATGAAGATTGTAGATGCTGCAAGTTTATCCCAAAAGATGAAAATGTCGCTTCCTGAGATAAATAAAACCTTGGCATCCTGGCCTCAGTTGGCCTCAGAGGTAGTTTTAGGAGGAGCTATTACGACCACAGTATGCCGAGAGATTTTACTGGGTCATGATGTGAAATCTGGACGACACTATTTGGATGTGGAAAAATTAATCAAAGATTAATAAGAATTGATATGAATATTAGAACTATTCTATTAATATTATATGTTTTCACAGTTTGCACTCTTGTCCAAGCAAATCCACCTTTCGTATTTACAGAGGAGGCTGGTAATAATTATATAGGTAGACATATTTCCATTTTAAAGGATCCAACTCGTACATTAACCTTTTCGGAGATTCAACAATTAAAAGATAAATTCATTGACATAGATCAGGATGTGCCAAATTTGGGAGTAGGGGATGCTACTAATTGGATTAGATTTACTGTAAAAAATGAATCAGATATTGAAAATTTAATTGTCAATCTTTCCCAAACAAATATTGATGAAGTTGTTTTTTATACAGTAAAAAATGGAATTGTAGATAGTATAGTTTCTGAGTCAAGTGGGAGTGGTAGTGGATTCATTTTCTCACATCAATTCTCTTTGTTCGATCTTCCAATAAAAAAAGGAGAAGAAATAGAGTGTTATTTTAAGTTATATAGTCATACGCAAATATCAGCACCAATATCCATTCATTGTCAAAAGAGTTTATTTAATAAGCTTTTAAATACTGATATATTTTCGGCTATATATATAGGACTCATGCTTTCGATGATACTATATAATATTTTCCTTTATTTTACGACACGCGAGTCACATTATTTTTCATATGTAAATTATATTTTTTGGGTTGTCGTAGCGCAATTAGCCATACTAGGTTTACTTGCACCATTATTGGAAATTGAAAATGATTGGATTAAAAGTAGATTACTAACATTTACAGGAGCAACCTCAGGTATTGCTGCGATATTTTTTGTAAAATCATTTTTGCAGACTTCTGAAAATTCTCCCAACTTCAATAAGCTACTGAATATCTTTATTCTTGGCTATCTAATTGCAATTGTATTATTAGGAGTAGGATTCATTACACCAGCATACAAAATGGTAAACTTTGTGGCTGGCGGAGGAAGTGCCATTGTGCTAATTTTGGCATTTCGACTTTCACGTCAAAAATATAGACAAACAAAGTATTTTCTTTTTGCTTGGTGTATTTTTTTGATTAGCGTTTTGGTCTATGTTTTGAAGGATTACAATGTTTTACCCTACAATTTTTTTACTTTACGATCTGTTCAAATAGGCTCATTTATTGAAGCTATACTTCTTTCCTTTGCATTAGGAGATAAGATAAATATCTACAGAAAGGAAAAGGAAGAGTCACAATCTAAAGCGTTGAAAATTTTACTTGAAAATGAGCGCTTGATAAGAGTTCAAAATACGGAGTTGGAGTTAAAAGTAAAAGAGCGAACAATGGATTTGACTGTAGCAAACGAATCTTTAAAAGCAACTTTGAAGAACTTGAAGGATACACAGTCACAGTTGGTAGAAGCTGAAAAAATGGCTTCATTAGGTCAGCTAACGGCAGGCGTGGCACATGAAATTAATAATCCAATCAATTTTGTGACTTCAAATGTTACTCCATTGCGTCGTGATATTGATATGATATGGGAGGCAATAGGAGAATTTGAGAAATTGGCTTTGAATTCGGATTTATCAGTTAATGAAAAACAAAATTGGATTGCACAATATAAAGATGATTTAGACTTTGACTACGTCAAAACTGAGGTAGAATATTTGCTCAAAGGAATGCATGAAGGAGCAAGTCGTACAGCAGAAATAGTGAAGAGTTTGCGTGTCTTTTCTCGTGTTGATGAGGACACGTTGAAATTTGCTGATATTAATGAAGGTGTGGAATCAACTATGGTAATCTTGAATAGTCTGGTAAAGGATCGCATTAATGTCATTAAAGAATATGGAGATATACCGTTTGTAGAATGCTATGCGGGCAAATTGAATCAAGTTTTTCTTAATATCATAACCAATGCGATATACGCTATTGACAAGAAATTTCCAGCAAATTCAGGTGGTATTTTGAAAATTGAGACAAGTTTATTGGATAATGGTTCTTCGGTTGCTGTTAAAATTTCAGATAATGGCATTGGAATTCCTGAAGATATTAGGAACAAAATATTTGAACCATTCTTTACGACTAAAGATGTGGGTGAAGGGACAGGATTGGGGATGTCTATAGCTTATAATACTATTGACAAGCATAACGGAAAAATATGGATTGAATCTGTTTTGGGAGAAGGTACTACGTTTAATATAGTAATTCCAATCAAGCAGACTATTAACTCATAGCTTACTATGGAAAAAATTGAAATTTTATATGTCGATGATGAAGTAAATAATCTACTGGGATTTAAAGCAAATTTCAGATTAGATTACATCATTCATATAGCTTCTAATACCAAAGAGGCAGAAAAGATTTTGGCAGAAAATCCAAATATTAGAATAATTTTCTGTGATCATCGTATGCCAGATGAATTGGGAGTTGATTTTTTATCCAGAATTAAAAAAGAATATCCTAGACCAATTCGTATACTATTGACCGCTTACGCGGATATGAGTGTGGTTATAGATGCGATTAATAAAGGAAATATCTTTAAGTTTGTTCGCAAGCCTTGGATGAACGAAGAAATAATATCGTCAATAGAAGAGGCTAATAAATTTTATATAGCTACCTCACTTTTAGACATTCGTAACCAAGAATTGCAAAAAGCGTATGATGAATTGGATAAATTCGCGTATAGTATAAGTCATGATTTGCGTGATCCATTGACGGGTGTGCTTTCAGCGATTACTTATGCTTTGGGGTATGATAAAGTGAAAGACATTCATGAATTATTACTACTCATGCAAGGATCTATTTTGAAATTGGATCAATATATTGATAGTCTTAGAGATTACTATCTATTGAGAAGAGGCGAGTTGTTGCTAAAAGATATTGACTTTCATGAAGTTGCAAATAATTTAAGAGATTTTTATCAAGTATCGGTAGAAAGAACACAAATCGATTTTAAAGTTGATGTGGATCAAGCTGCAGATTTTAAATGTGATATCTCACTAATTGAACTCATCATCCACAATTTATTGAGCAATGCATTCAAGTATCAAAGAGAAGGTGAGCCTAATAAATTCATTCATGTATCAATACATGTTGCTAAAGGTTTGGCAACAATTCAAGTAAAAGATAATGGTATTGGAATCCCCTTAGATGCTCAAGAAGAGATTTTTAAGTTATTCTATAGAGCGAGTACGCAATCACAGGGCATGGGATTTGGACTTTATAACGTACGTAGTGCATTAATTAAAATTAAAGGAACTATAGAAATCGAATCTGCATTAGGTGAAGGAACCACCTTTATAGTAAAAATTCTAAGTAAATAAGCTTTCTCTTAAGACAAAAGCTTCTGTCTTAAGAGAAATTCTAATTGTTCGTTTGATAGCTCTAGTTGAGAGAATTTTTCCATAGCAGATTTTCTATCTGCGTATATTTGATAAGCTCTTTGTATCGTGTCATCCAATTCCTTCTCATCCCAAGGTTTGGTCAAATAATGAAATATTTTACCTTTATTTACGGCATCAATTACAGCACTCATATCTGAGTAGCCTGTCAATAAAATTCGTATTGGCTCCGCATTGATATCTATTACTTTTTCCAAAAATTCTACACCTGTCATTTCCGGCATTCTTTGATCTGTAATAATGATATCAATTGGTTTTTTCTTAACAATTTCTAGGGCAGCATCGCCGCTAATAGCAGTGTGTACATTATATTTTATGCGAAAGGTAGCTTTAAATGAAAACAAGTTATTCTCTTCATCATCTACATAAAGAACTGATATTTTACTCATATTGTTTTTTTAATAGATAGAATTTGTGATGTAGGAATGGCTTAATACTATTAATGTGGAAGCCAAGGTACGGAAAAAATATAAAAATGTAAAACATTTATTGAATATTAATATATTAAAACGTTTGTTTTCAGGTGTTTCTATGAAATTAATGTGTATTCGATAAAATTTTTTAAGATTTTCAGAGGTTGTAATTTAGTTTTTGAGGTAGCGTTTAAAATGATACTAATCGTTTTAATAAATATTTGCTTCTAGAGAGGTTAAAATAGTTTTGATGTTAGTGAATTGAGTTGTAAAGTATCCCGCCAAAATATACTATTTTTAATTTTATAGGCTTAGCTTCCAATTCGTTAGGATTTGATGAAATCTAAGGCTTTAATTTTTCAATTTAAATCAATAGATTGGATAATAACCTACAAAATTATAAATAAACCTATGAAACCGTCACTATATGATGTACAATCTCTATTGAGAAATTCTATCCATGTAAAGGAGGTTGTTCAAAAGTCTTTAAGTGATCAATTACATTATCATAATGCCTACGAAATAGCACTCATCCTAAAGGGTAATGGAAGAAGAATTGTGGGTGACAGCGTGGATCGGTTTGTTGATGGCGACCTCACTATCATGCCCCCATACATGCCTCATGCTACGTATACAGAATCAAAGCATCATGTCGTTAATAATGATGAATCCATTCATGCAATCGTGATTTACTTTATGCCAGATTGGTTTGAAGATCGTCATTACAATTCAGTTGATTTTGCACCTATTCGTTTGCTATTTAGTAATTTGAAAAGAGGGATACGGATAGCTGGTGAGAGATATAATAATATTGTCTCCATGATAAATGAGATATCTGTAACGGAGAATAGCTTAGACCGATTATTAATATTACTACACCTAATAAAGGATTTAGCTACCAATGCTACCTTTGAATATTTGGCGAGTTCAATCTATCAGATTAGTAATCGCGATGATAATATTGAGAAAATAAATAAAATTTACAAATATGTCATGGAGAATTTTACCAACAAAATTAGTCTAGAGGAAGTTGCAGAAATCGCGTTTATGACACCACCAGCATTTTGTAAATATTTTAAAAACAGAACTAACAAGACATTTTCAAATTTTGTAAATGAAATTCGGATAGGATATGCCTGTGAATTATTACTTCAAGGAAATGATGATATTTCATCCATAGCTTATCATGCTGGCTTCAACAACCTTACCTCTTTCAATAAAAATTTTAAAAAATTCACCAAATTGACTCCTTCAGAATACAGAATGAAATCATTGGCAGTAATGGAATTAGCAGACTAATCAATAAATAGACTTTATATGTTCAAAAACAAAATCGTAATTATAAGCGGAGGAATAGGCGGAATAGGATTGGCAACAGCTAAGAAATTTGCGAGCCTTGGAGCGCATATTGCACTTGCGGATATTAAGAAAAAGGAAGACATTAATTCTCAAATTAATGAAATCAAAAGTTTTGGAGTAAAATGTTTATATACCTGTCTCGATGTCTCGAAATCTGATGATGTCAAGAGATGGATTGAGGAAGTAGAGCAAACCTTAGGAATACCAACAATAATTATTGTTAATGCAGCAATTACAAGACTTTCATCTTTTGACGAGACTTCTGCTACGCAGTGGGATTTGGACATAGCTGTAAATGTAAATGGGGCATTCTATATGAGTAAGTATGCGACAGAACTACTCAAACAAAAGCAAGAAAAGGGCAGAGTCGTGTTCGTTGGTAGTTGGGCTGCTCAGCATGTCCACAGTCATATGCCCTCTTATTCTGTCTCAAAAGCAGCGATTCAAATGCTTAATAAATGCCTTGCATTAGAGTTAGCGCCATACGGGATATTAGTGAACGAAATTGCGCCAGGTTATGTTGACGCTGGACTTTCTGGTCGTATATGGGATGAAAATCCTGGTCGAAGAGAAAAGGCTGCTGAACGAATTCCAACTAAAGAAGTAATATTAGCAGAAGAAGTGGCAGATAATATAGTATTCTTATGCGATCCAAAAAATCGCCATATGGTAGGTGCTTCTTTGTTGATGGATGGAGGACTCTCATTGAAATAAGCATATGCAAGATAATCTTATTTATAAAGACAATAATTATAAAGGGTTTGTTGGTGTAGCAGAATTGGATGTGACGCCTCCAATAGGAATATATTCACGAAATTGGGGGGCTGCATTACATAACCAATCAATTGGAAATCACAATTCCTTAAAAATAAGCTGTGTCACAATATCTCAGAAAGCTAATAGTACGCCATTAGTTCTTATAAGCCTAGACGCATGTGTGTGGAGAAGTTATGAATTGAAAGAAAGGATTTTAGGTAATATTAGAAGAGAATTTTCACTTCCTAAGGAAAACTTAGCATTTTGTCTTACGCATACGCATGCAGGTCCTGTATTATCCGAAGAGTTGGACGAAGAAGTTGGAGGAAACTTGAATAGATATTATATTCAAGTACTAGAGGCCCATATAAGTAACGTCATTACTGAAAGTTTAAAAAATAGATCATTAAGTGTCATCACATGGAAATATGGCAAATGCTCTTTAGCAAAAAACCGAGATTTATTTCTTGAAGATGATAACAAATTCATAACAGGATTTAATCCCGCTAATAGTTCCGATGATACGTTATTAGTAGGGCGAATAGTAGATGTTAAGACAAAATATATAAAAGGAATCATAGTAAATTATGCCTGTCATCCTACTACATTGGCTTGGACCAATAAACTTGTCTCCGCTGATTATGTGGGCGAGATGAGAGATTTTATAAATTGCGAATTTGAATGTCCTATATTGTTTGTACAAGGAGCTTCTGGTGATTTAGCTCCACAAATTCAATATACAGATGACCTTCATATTGTCAAATCAAATGGGAAAATTCTAGCTTATTCTATTCTATCTATTTTAGAACAGATGTTACCCATTGAAGAGGAAATGTATCTTAAAAATATTGTAGCATCAGGTGCTGATTTGGCAAATTGGGATTTAGCAAGATCCAGTTCCAACAGTACTTTAACTGCACATATCTTACCTATTGTTTATAGATTGAAAGATATGCCGAGTTTGGAAGAAATCTCAAAACAGATGCAATCTGAAGCTTCACGTGTGGAGAAGGAAAAATTGTTTAGGCTCAAAAATTTACGCATTCAATTTGGAAACAGTGATAGTGTGACAATTGGTGTGTGTGTATGGCAGATAGGAGACGCATTATTTGTTGGGCAACAAAATGAGGCTTATTCTGATTTTCAGCTAGTTCTGAGAAGTTTTTTTAGTGCGAAATCTATTATTGTAGGTAATATAGTTAATGGCTCGGCGGGCTATTTACCACCAAAAGAACTTTATACGCAGGATTGTTATACGGTAAAACAAACTCCTTTTGCTGCAGGATGTTTAGAAAACCTTATACAGCATACGTTATCCTTTATTAATAATTTAAAATCTAACTGATTATGGAATCAAGAAGAAATTTTTTACAAAAACTTTCCTTGGCGTCTTTTGGTGCTTTATTAGGAGGTTCTTCAAATTTATTTGCTACTGATAAGCATCTACAAATTGACAATATTGATTCTTATGATGCCCTGTCTACCAGCCGAAAGGTAAAAGTCGGTTTAGTTGGATATGGATTTTCAAAATTTTCAGCTGATTTTGGTTTTCAAAATCATCCAAACGTAGAAATTGTAGCTGTAAGTGATATTATTCCGGAAAGATGTCAAGCATTAGCCAATCATGTAAAGTGTTCAAAAAAATATGCCTCACTTGAGGAATTGGTAAAAGATAAAGATATTGAAGCCGTATTTATAGCTACTGACGCACCTAGCCATGGTCGTCATGCTATTCTTGCTTTGAATCATGGTAAGCACGTCGCAGTAGCAGTTCCTGCAATTTTTAGTGATTTGGAAGAGGCACATCAATTACAGCAAGCGGTTGAGCGTAGTGGTAAGCTTTATATGATGTTTGAAACTTCATGTTATAGAGAAGATTTGTATGCTATGCGACAAATTTATAGAGCTGGGGGATTTGGGAAGATTCTTTATTCTGAGGGAGAATATTTGCATTATAAACCTAATGGATTGCCGAGTTACAATAATTGGCGAGATGGAATTCCTCCGATGTACTATATTACTCACGCCACTGCCTATCATTTAGCAGTGACTGAGGGGTACTTCACAGAAGTTTCTTGCTACGGAATAGAAAGTACCTTGGATGTACTTAAAAATGGAGACAATGTGTATAATAATAAATTTGGAACTGAAGTAGCTATATTCAAATCCAATGATGGAGGTTTGTCTAGAATGATGTATAGTAATGACACAAATGGTCCTTTTGCAGAGGAGGGGAGAGTTAGAGGTGAGAAAGGCTCTTACTCTAGAAGTAAAAAATACCATGGTGAAATGAAAGATTTACCTAATGTATCAAGACCTCAATTGCCGGAAGGAGTTCCTGCCGGAGGACATGGGGGATCGCATGGACAACTAACACACGATTTTATCACTTGTATTTTGAACCATACGAAACCTTGGATTGACGTGAGGTTGTCATTAAATTTAAGTGTGCCTGGCATTGTTGCACATGAATCAGCTTTGCATAATGGCAAAACATTATCCATACCACATTTTTAAATTATCACCAACACTAAAATGAGTGTTGGTGAATTGAATTTAGGTTGTATATGTAAATATATTTGTTTTGAATCCTGAATATGGCAAATTCTTGATTACAAATGTGGAGCCTGCCAATGGTTGGCTTTTTAAATTTTCTTCATTTAATCCAATTTTAGCTGTTGTAATATACAGATCATTTAGATTATCACCACCAAAAGTACAAGAGGTGACTTTGCTTACTGGAAGGTGAATTTCTCCTATTATTTCTTTTGAAATTGGATCAAATCGGATTACTTTGTTGCCATTCCATAGTGCTATCCATAATTTTCCTGCTGTATCGATGGTCATTCCATCTGGAATTCCGTATCGATCTTCAAAGGCGTATAGCTCTTGTTTATTATTAATATTGCCATTATTATAATCGAAAACAAATAATTTTCTAACGCCGGTATCGATTAAATAGAATTTATTTTTTTCTAAATCCCAAGCTAATCCATTTGAGCATGAAAGCTTTGGTAAAGTCAATATTATATTTTTACTAGGGGATAATTTGTATAAATTAGCTACTTCTTTCTTATTATAAACTTCATCCATTGTGCCTGCCCAAAAGTTACCCAAAGGATCTATTTTACCATCGTTGAATCTATTGTCTGGGAGAGTAGCCTCAGGAGAGGCTATTAACGTATTCTCTCCTGAAGCTAAATCAGTAAAATATATACCTTTTTTTTGTGCTGTTATGAGAATTGAAGGATTAGATGTAAGTGCTATACAACCAATTTTTTGACTTATAGCTACAGCATCTGTTTGTCCATTTGTAGGATTATAACAAAATATTTTTTGACCAAAAATATCCACCCAATACAATCTTTTTGTTCTATAGTCCCATAGGGGGCCTTCTCCTAGTTCTGATTGAATATGGGATACCAATTCCCAATTGTCTTTCATTACCATAGTGCAAGATTAAGCGTAAGCGATATAGAAATACAAAACTAGAACGACTACTATTGCCCACCAAATAAAAGGATTTCGTAACCCTTTATTTTGCTCCCTTTCTTCTGGTTTCAAGCGCAGACTTTCTTTGTTCCATATTAAGCCTTCTAATTCAGCCGCTGATTTTGCTGGTGTTAAAAGACTAACAATAGCACATGTCAGCATACAAGTCCAAAACACAATACCAGCTCTATTCATATAAGCAATTTCAGGAAAAGCTAATTCGAGTGATAATGCCATAGGAATAGTTAATAAACCAGCTGCTAAAGCGCCTTGTTGTGTAGTTCTTTTCCAAAGTATACCTAACAAAAACATAGTAGCAATACCGGGTGTAAAATAGCCATAAGCCTTCATTAAGAAAAGAAATATTGGTTTATCTGAATAATTAATTAATAAACCAGTACAAATCATTCCAAGCACAATCACAACTACGCCTACACTTTTACCAAATCGAACCGATTGTTCGTCTGTTGCTTTTTTATTAATGTAAGGAATGTATACATCCATTGTGAGGATCGTAGTACAAGAATTAATTGCTCCAGAAAGATGAGACATGATTGCTGCAATAAGTCCTGCCATTACAAGTCCTACCAATCCTGATGGAAGTAAATTGCCTACCAAAGTAGAAAAAAGTAAATCTGGTTTCTCTAGGTTTGGAAATAGTTTTGGTGCTACTAATGCTGGAAATATGATTAAAAAAGGCACAAGAAATTTGAGGTATTGTGAGAAAACAACACCCATACGTGCATGCCACTCATTTTTTGCAGCTAATACACGTTGTACAACAAATTGATTTGTTGCGAAATAGAATATACTCACACAAAGGGATCCTCCAAGATACATTGTCCACGGAAAATCAGGGTCTGTTGAAGGTAATAATATATCCCATTCTTTGGAAGATTCAATAATTGCAGGAATACCTCCTGCAGTATCAATAGTCACATAAGATAATACAAGCATCCCAGAGAGTAATACAACTAATTGTAACATTTCCGTCCATACAACTGCGCGCAAACCACCTAATATTGTGTATATACCTGTTGCAACGGCTAATACAATGACGCTGGTAATTATGGGTATATCAAGCAATGCGTGTAAGGATAATGCACCGAGGTATAAAACAGCTCCTATTTCAACGAATACATAGGTTAATACGACCAAAATGGAATATGTCGTACGAGCGGATCCTCCATATCTTTTCTGCAAATATTCGGGCATCGTAAAAAAGCCGTTTCGAATATAAAATGGAAGGAATACCCATAATAACACATTTAACCCAATTAAAATAGCGCCCCATTCCATTGTTACGGCGACGAATCCACGTGTGTAGGCAACCCCCATAGCCCCGACCAAATGATGACTACTTATGTTGGCCGCAATGATACTTCCACCAATCATTGCCCAGGATAATTTATCACCAGCCAAAAAATAATCTCTCTTAGTTTTCTTGCCTTGTTGCGAGGCATACATACCCAGTCCAAATACGATGACTAGGTATGTAATGAATATACTTATATCTAAGTATGTAATATCTAAATCCATGGTTTGTCAATAAAAGTCCTACCAATCACCTACGCTTCCGTCTCTATAAAATACTCGTTGAAGTACCTCTTGTTGGAAAGGATGTTTTTTTACTTCTTCAATATTAATTTCAATACCCAATCCTGGTAAAGTATTAGGTTGAACAGTCATTCCTTGTTTTGTAATATTGAAGTTTTCACTCACAATGTCATTACGCCAAGGCACATCATTATGTACACTTTCGCAAATAATGTATGATGAAGTAGAAAAACCAACTGCTAAAGAGGCTGCTGTACTAATTGGACCTTGTGGATTGTGTGGTGCTATTGAAACACGGTATGCATCAGCCAATGCGGCGATTTTACGTACTTCGGTGATCCCTCCACAGTGTGTGATATCAGGCTGTATAACACTTACGGCTCTTTTTTCGAGTAAATCACGGAATGCATGTATACCAACTAATCTTTCACCAGAAGCAATAGCAGTGGATACAGCGCGTTGAATTAGTGCAATATCTTCAACAGATTCTGGCCAGCAAGGTTCTTCAAAAAAATATAGTCCATATGGCTCTAGTGCTTTAGCAAATTGTAGTCCCATACGAGGACTAGGTCTTGCGTGACAATCTACCATTATATCTATTTTATCTCCAACAGCTTCACGCATGGCGCGGACGCAAGATTCGGCATATTTAATAGGTTCAAGACCCTCCAAAGACATTGTCTCAGGTACAGCCATAGATTTGAATGCAGTAAAACCTTCATCTACAGCTTGTAATGCTAATTCAGCAAATCGCTTACTATCATCGGCTCTTGTTTCATAAAAATCCTCCATCTTTCCTCCACCCAAATGACAATATAAACGTACATAATCACGAACTTTTCCTCCTAATAATTCATAGGTGGGTACATTATGAATTTTGCCGGCTATATCCCATAGCGCTATGTCAATACCACTTATTGCCGTACCTCTAACAATATTATCGCCATGCCAAAAATGTTGACGATACATCATTTGCCATAAATGTTCTATTCTTCTTGGGTCTTGACCAACGAGTAATTGACTGATATCTTCTATGGCACCGACTACAGATCGAGTATGCCATTCTAATGTAGCTTCACCCCATCCCCACAAGCCAGGTTGATCGGTTACTACCTTTATGAAAATCCAATTCCGCATTCTCGCATTACAAACATATGTTTCAATGGCTGTTATTTTCATTTTAGATTTTACTTATTGTTTGGTTTATATATTGTTAATTAAGCGAGACATAACAAGAGCAGTTTTCTCAAGTGTTTGCTCTATGTCTTCTTCGGTATGCGCATAGGAAATACTTCCTTGTTTAATTGGGGTAGGGAAATTGAATATACCTTCTTTAATTAATTCATAACGATATCGTTTATCGAAATCCATATCGTTATTCATCATTATATCATGAAAATCAACCGGTTGATGATCCATGAAATATACACAATATGCGGAACCTTGCCTTGCTACATATACTTTTTTATCATATGCTGAAAAAACATTATTTAGTCCACGTTCTAACTTTTCGCCAAGATTTTCCACATGTTCATATACTTTGTAATCATTTGAAGAAAGTTTTTGAAGAGTAGCTATTGCCGCTGCGGTTATCATGGGATGTGCATTAAATGTACCAGCTATTAGTACTCTTTCTTCTTTATTAGGATGTATGAAGAAATCCATGTATTTACGTTTGCCGGCAATAACCCCCATTGGGTATCCATTTGCTAAAGCTTTACCAAAAGTACTTAAATCAGGAGTCACCCCGCTAATACTTTGATAGCCTCCCAGTGCATGTCTGAATCCTGTTTTAACTTCATCGAAGATTAACAGAAAATTGTTTTCGTCAGCTAACGCTCTAAGACCTTCGAGATATCCAGGTAATGGTTTCACTATTCCAACATTTTGTAGTAGAGGTTCAAGTAATATGCATGCAACAGGATAATTGTCAATTACATATTTAACCGACTCTAAATCATTGTAATTAATTATGTGAACTAGGTCTTTATGTTGTTGAGGTATTCCTGCTGATAAACTATCAAAAGGATATTCACCCGCTACTACACGTGATCCAATTGCGTCAATTGAACTTATTACATTAGCTGCTACATCATTGTGCCAGCCATTATAGCCTCCTTGCATAATGATAATATGATCTTTCTTAGTAGCAGCGCGCGCAATACGAATTGCATGATATGTCGCTTCAGATCCTGTTGTTGTTATTTGTATTTTTTCTGCAGTTGGGACACATTTTAAGAAAAGTTCTGCGAATTCACCCTCCAAATTGGTAGGGCCAGAGCCCATCAAGACTGTGTTTTCTTCTAATGCTTTTATAGCTGCATCATTTATATCTTTATCATTATGACCTAAAAAGGCAGCCGCAAATCCTGCTTGGTAATCTATGTATTGATTACCTTCAACATCCCAGACTTTGGATCCTAACCCTTTTGCAAAGCAAATGTTTGGATCAGATTTCCTGTTTAATGATACCACTCCACCTGGAATGCTCTTTTCGTTATTTAATAATATTTCTTGGGATTTAGGCCAATTATTCATTGTATTCAATGCAAAAAATTAAGTTTAATAGGTAGTTTACTTATTTAATATTTTAGCTCCACATTTTATAATGAGGAATCTTCATAGTTACACCATTCTTCATACATGATTCATGAGCGACGATACCTGGTATACTCATGTTAAGTGACATTGCAATATCTAATATTGGTTTTCTCTCTTCGATAATAGAGCGGATAAATTCTTCGGTTAGATGGCCGTGGGATCCTCCATGACCACCTGGAGGCATGCCAATAGGTAGAGCTGGGCGTTTCAGATTAGGTATTTGATCATTTAATAAACCATGATATCCTTTACCTTTTACCCACATTCCTTGCTCGCCACGAACGAAACCCGATTCGGATCCCGGTCCAGGTAGATCTTTAAAGTGTGACATTTTGGAATATCCACCAGTATCTGTACGGAATGTTGCTATTTGAGAGGCATAAGGATTTTTGTACGGATTATTTGCTCCTTTGTAAGGATCCAAATGACTTTCTTTTCCAATACAAGATACTTCCGTATAATGGCCATTAGTTACCCCGATATAATAGGCTGTTGCATGAGTCAAATAGTACATAGGTACATTTCCATTTCTCCAACCTCCGTAAGACGGTAATGGTTTTTGACTGTAGTGCACATATTCCCCCTCAGAGTAGACAATTTCTCCAAAAGCACCAGCCTCGTATATTTTTTTCATTGCATACATGTCTTCTCTATAAAATGATGTTTCAAACATCATATAGTTTAGACCTGTACGCTTTACTGTCTGATACAGTAATTCACATTCATCCAATGTTGAGAAAATAGCTGGTACAGCTACCGCAACGTGTTTGCCATGATTCAAGGCTAAAATAGCATGTTTAGCGTGAGAAGGAGCATCCGTACAAATAAATATAGCCTCAATTGATTTGTCTTTAACCATCTCTTCGAGTGAGGGATATTTTTTGTTGCATTTCACACGAGTAGCTAGCATCTCACAACGCTCTGGATCTAGATCGCTGACAGCCAAAATTTCTACATTCGGATGGTCTTGGAATCCAAATGCAGCCGAGAAGGTACTTAATCCATACCCGACTAAACCTACTTTCACCTTTTTATTTGGTAATGGTTGATATCCAGCATAGATATCTTCTGATATCTTTCCGACTTCATCAAATCCTGCAATCACTTTTCCATCAACTGTAGGAGCGGTTGGATTATTAGTAGTAGCTTTTTTACTAGCACATCCATATGGTAGTAGGCTAATTGATGCTATGCCAAGGCCTAATGTATTCAGAAATGAACGTCTAGAATTATTCGTCGGTAGATCATTCATAGAGTTTTTTAATTCTTTATTATCCATTGTTATTAGGTTTATTTACTTATTATAAAAGTATTGAAATTATATAAGCAGTTTAAAATTGATATTATTAAATACTTAAACTATTTTAATCAAAATCAATACGCTATATTATGTATAATAGATATTTTTGAAATATTAGGTTAATTCTATTTAGTTATATCCATTATTTTGTTTTAATGATGATACACCAGTATCATCGACACTTAAATCAATTTGTTCTTGTGGTATAGGGAAATATTCATGAGTACCCTTAATAAATTTTCCAGTAGAATAATTACTTGTTGGATTGAATCCTGGTCTGGCTTGTTCTCTTGCCATAAGGAAATTATGTGTCGCAGCAATATCAAAATCTAATCCATCATATCTCTTCATGTCTAAGTAACGATGATGTTCAGTAGCTAATTCTAAACGTCTTTCAAATCTAACTGCTTTTCGGGCAAATGTTTTTCCCATCGCAGAGAATTGACCACTATACAAACCTACTTTATAATTTGCAGCTGGCTCGTCACTGAATCCGTCTAAAGGTTTGCTGTTATCTTTATATTTCTTTACAAATCCATCGGGATTGGCAGCCCTACTTCTTACTCTATTGACATATTCCTCGGCTTTTTGAAGACTTCCAACTTCTACTTCGCACTCTGCAGCCCATAATAGGATATCTGCAAAACGTATCATATTGTAAGGGATATTATTCCAGTTGCCGTTTTCACGCTCACTACCTACTGATGCTTGTCGCGTAATTGTTTTTTTAGCGCTGTAAGCTCCTCCTGTACGCTGACTACGTACCCATGCCATGCCAGGATGTACTCCCCAGTCCAAATAAGGTATGCCACGGCGCCCTACTGTCCAATCCAATCTTGAATCTAGAGTACCATTGTATGGAGTGAAAGGATCAGTTGATCGTAATCCTTGATCTGTAGGTATTGGGCTTAGATGATAACTGTCTATGAGTGGTAACCCTGTACTTGGATCCGTTTGATAAGCATCGACTAAGTCAAATGTAGGTTGATACCAGCCACAACAAGTTGCAGCAGGTCCACCGTATGTGCCGTTATAATAGTCCATTGGATTTCCATTTCTGCCAGAGGCTCCATCGAAAACTGACATTTGCACTGCAAAGATAGATTCTGCATTATTTCTTGTGGATGCTTTAAAATTATCTGCATAGTGATCTAGTAATTTGTATTTTTCACCTTTGCTTGTAGTTCCATTTGCTATAATATTATCTAGAATAGGTTTTGCTTCATTAAATTTCTTTTGAAACATATATGTCTTCACAAGAAATGACTTTGCGGCCCATGAATTTGCTCGACCTACTTCCGAAGACGTAGCTGATAAATTGTCTGAAGCGAATTTAAAATCTTCTTCAATTTTTGGATAAATATCAATTTCGTTAGTAACTAAATAATTTTTCGCAGCATAATTTACTGTTTCATCGATCCACGGTACATTCTTCCATAATGTGACCAGTTGCAGGTAATAAATGCCGCGTAAAAATTTAGCTTCAGCAATTATTTGTGTTTTTTGTTGCTCACTAGCATCCGTAATAGTGGGTGTTATTCGGATTACATCATTACAACGTTGTACAGCCGCATAAATAAATTTCCAACGATTATTTAAGCTGGCAGTAGTGGCATCAAATAAAAAGGCATCCTCAATGCTGACTCCTGACTCAGAACCCATTCGAGCATCATCGGGCGCTAATAGCGATGTCCATCCATTATCATAAGTTCCTGTCAACGTACCTGCTCCTTTTAACAAACTATACGCGCCTATTAATAATCCATCAACACCTTTTTTATTAGAAAGGATGGGTTCACTTAACGTTCCGTACGGCTGTATTTCTAAATAGGATTTAGAGCAGGAAGAAACAGATATTCCTAGGCATAGTGCTATGATATATTTATATATTCTTTTCATAACTATAATTTTTGAAATTAAAATGAAACATTTAAACCGAAAATTAATCCCATCTCATTATTGGGATACGGTGCTCTATCTACACCAAATTCGTCAGGATCACCAGAAGAAATTTCAGGGTCTAAACCACTATATTTAGTAATAGTAAAGACATTGGCGGCTTGGCCATAAACTCTTATTCTTGAAATTCCAATTTTTTTGATTAATTGAGGTGATAGGGTATAACCTGCCGTTACATGTCTTAGTCTCAAATATGATCCATCCTCAATGAAATATGAATTGTTGGCTCCTACAGTACTAAACGACCGTGTAGCTTCTAGTTTTGGAATATTTGTATTGGTATTTTCTGGTGTCCATGCATTTTTTAATTTATTGCTTTTCACTCCTTGGTAGAATGACATGAAATCTAAATAGGTGAGTGTAGTATTTAATATTTCATTACCTTGGGAACCGTATAATAAGGTGGAAAAATCGAAGTTTTTATAATCTACACCTAAGTTAATCCCAAATGTATAGTCAGGATTTGGATTTCCTAATATAATTCTATCATCAGCAGTTATTGTTCCATCACCATTTGTGTCCTGATATTTGAATCGTCCAGGTTGTGCCGCAGTTTGTGTTGGTGAATTGTCAACCTCTTCTTGGGAATTGAATATTCCTACTATTTTGTATCCATAAAATGAACTCATAGCATACCCTTCTTCATTTTTTGTCAATGTGCCTAATGCCTCATGATTACCACTCAAAAAATACCCAGGTCCAGGAAGATCAATGATTTTGTTTTTATAAGTTGTAAAGTTTAATCCTACGTTAAAGCGGAGATTACTATTCAGATCTTGTCTATAATTTAGATTTGCATCTATACCATCATTTTGAATATCTCCAATATTAATAGTAGGAGAAGTAGCCCCACCTAGTATTGTAGCGGGAAGAGGTTCTGTAAATAGTAACCCATTAATTTTTTTCTTATAGTATTCTGCCGATAAGGTGAACTTATCCAAGAATTGCATATCTACACCAACATTAGTTAAGACATTTTCTTCCCAGCCTGTAGCGATATTACCAATTCTTGACTGTCCAAAGCCTTGAACTGTACTAGATCCTGTGCCGTTAATGTCATAATTAGTTCCCGATATGGATGATGAAAATAATGAATATGCATTAGCCGCATTTACGTTGTTTTGTGATCCTAACACCCCCCAACTACCTCTTAGCTTAAGGTCGTTTAGCCAAGTTTGATTTACCAAGAATGGTTCTTCTGATATTCTCCAACCTAGAGAAAATGATGGAAATACACCATATCTTCTTTGAGAACCAAATTTTGAAGATCCATCTCTTCTTACCGTACCACTGATTAAGTATTTATTATTATAGCTGTAGTCTAATCTGCTAAAAATTGAAAACAAACTATTTGAATTTACAGAACTGTTTGAATTGATATTTAATGTTCCATTATTAACATTTAAATAGTAATCATCTTCTGAAAAAAAGGCACTCGAAGATCCTGTTACCCCTCTATACGTATACTTGATAGCTTCCGTACCGATCAACATTTGAATATTATGTAGTTGTATCGTTTTGTTGTATGTCAGTGTATTAGTAAAAGTCAAAGTATTATTATAATTTGAACTTATACTTAATGCATTTTCCGCCGCACTTGCTTCGACATTTTCAGTCTGTGTTCCGGTAAAATCTCTGTCATAAGCTGTATTGTAGTTAATACCTAAACTCGTTTTAAACTTCAATCCATTTAAAATATTTGCTTCTAAATATGTATTACCCGCAAGTCCCCAATCATAAAATAGATCTTTTGTATTTCTTTCTTGATTAGCGATTGAATTGGAGAATGAACCAAGATTTGGACCTCCAAATGATCCTGCATAATTTCCAGCGATATCTCTTAGAGGCACAATGGGTAACATCATGTAGGCTGTATTCAAGGAGTTAGAGCCACCAGATACATTTCGATATATAAGGCTTAGATTTTCACCTACAGTCAAGATTTTACCCAATTTGAATTCTGTGTTAACTCTTGCATTGTATCGCTCGTAGTGGGATTTGTATAATGTGCCATTTTGATTACTGTATCCGAGTCCAAAAAAGTATTTTGATTTTTCAGTTCCACCATTTACAGATAATGCATGTTGGTTTGAAAAAGATTTTTTAAATAGGTTATGAAACCAGTCCTCACCTTCTTTATTAACTTTTTGAATAATGTAATTTCGTCCAGTATTTTTCTTTTCATAAAAATATAAGCTAGGATCTACTTGAGGATCGCCTTCCATTCCTACACCAGCACCATTTGGTCCCCTATAGGTGTAGTCTGGCATTCCATTTGCAAATAAGACATTCCCAGGGTACACCTTATTATAAATTTCCATAAAATCCATTGAATTCAACGTATTATATACGTTTCCCGAAAGAGGGTAGGTAGTATTTGTATTTCCCTCGTATTGAATACTAGGATCTCCTCTTTTCCCTTTCTTTGTGGTAATAATTATAATTCCATTAGCACCACGTACACCATATATTGCGGCTGCTCCAGCATCTTTTAATACCTGCATACTTTCAATATCATTAGGATTGAGGTGAGTCAAGTTTTGTTCAATGCCATCAACTATTACTAACGGCTGCGTATCTCCAAATGAAGACAAACCACGAATATTAATTTTACTCGCAGACCCTGGTACACCTGATGAAGATACATTTACTCCTGATGCAAGTCCTTGTAATGCTCGGTCGATCGATATGGTAGTTTGTTTTTCAACCTCTTGCATATCCACTACAGATACTGAACCTGTGATATCCTTCTTCTGTTGTGAGGTATACCCAGTTACAATGACCTCATCCAATGCGTTGTTGTTTTTTTCTAGAGTTATAGTAATAGAATTTCGTTGATTCAGCGATTGGCTGAGTGAATTGTAATTCACGTGTGAAAAAATCAGCGTTGCATTTAGGTTTGGAGCGGTAATTTCAAAATTACCTTTTTCGTCCGTTACACCTGTCGATGAGCTATTTAAAATACGAATACTCGCTCCCACAACCGGCGCTCCATCACTATCTTTGACTACACCTCGAACTTTCTCCTGCGCAAAGAGTGCTTGCGTGAAGCAGCAGTAAAAAAGTATTAAAATCCAAGGTTTGGCATTTTTTTTAAATGTCAAACTCTTTTTCATTTTTAAATTTGTCATCATAATTTATAATGTTTAAAGTTTAATTTTTCAGGAGTAATGTGGTTGAAATAGAAGAGTAATTTGAATATTATGGAGCCAGTAAAAAATCTAAAAATTGATCAACTCCTCTATAAGGCTTGTATTTTTCACTATAGCCATTTATTTTTACAAATACCATGTTTTTTTCAGGTATTATAACACAGAATTGACCACCGTTTCCACTCATATACCATATATATGTACCATTAGGTCTTTTTTTTGCGCGCCATCCGTAGCCATATGTATTATTTGAATCAATATGTACCTCTTGGTTCGGTCTAGAGACCATTAGGGGAATGGAAATGGGAGTAAGTGATTCTTGTACGTATTCTTGAGAAATAATTTGTTTGTCCTCCCATTTGCCATTTTGTAGATATAAATAGCCAATTTTTGCGAGATCTTTCGCTGTCCATTTAGAAAAAGCATATCCTGCATATACTGGAATTGTATTTCCATTTGAAGATAATATTTCGCCGTCAATAGACCATTCTGCCTCAATATCAAGTGGAATCAATACGCTATCTTTTAATACTTCTAATAATGATTTATCATATATATATGTAAGAGCCTTCGCTAAGAGGTCGAAATGATCATTGTGGTATCTCGCATCTATACCTGGTGGCATATCAATATGATTGCCATAATTTTCTTTATTTTTTTTTGCTTTTATACCTGAGGAAACCGTAACTAAGTGTTTGAATGTAATTTCATTACTGTATTTTCCAGCGTCTAATTGAGGATAATACTTAATGACCTTATCATTTATATTAGAAATTAATCCCTTGTCTATAGCAATTCCTAATAAAAGACTCATTATAGTTTTGGTAATTGATTGTACTTCTGTTTTTTGATCTATGTTTTTGTCATATTCCCATTGCTTAGTTATGACCTGGTTTCTAATCAATACCCCGTTCGCATGGCTTACCTTCATCAATGAATCTATCTTTATGTCTATACTATTTGATTTGGATTTATCAGGATCGTAAAGATTCTCATCGGTTAATATTGTTTTTGTGCTTTTTGACAGTTGTGCGAACGAACAATTTGAAAAAAAGAGTGCAAAAGTTACAATAATACATTTGCGATAAAGATCTTGTAGCTTAAGTTTTATGTAAAATCTATTTATAGTCATATCTTTCTTCTTAGGTGTTAAAATATCAGATTGATATTTTGAAAATTTTCAACTGGTCACTTTTTATAAAATTAAAGTTGTTTTATGTTCGGGTTTTAAACTCAATTATTGGAAGCATAAACAATTTTATCCTTGTAATAGAGAGTGCTGCTTGACGTAGAGGTTATATAGAAAATAGTTGAAGATTCTCTCTAGAATTTTTTTAAGTCATTATACATGCTGAAATTTTTATTTTTTGCTTATACTTTTTCTGGTTGATAAAGAGAGATTTGATTTTTAAATGTTTCTATTATTTTGAATTTTTAGTACAATTACTATCTTTGCATCACAAATACGGTAGGTATAGCTCAGTTGGTTAGAGCACTAGATTGTGGTTCTAGGGGTCGTGGGTTCGAGCCCCATTACTTACCCAAAAAGCTTCAAGGAAACTTGAAGCTTTTTTGTTGTGCGCCCGGCATGGGCGATAACTCTAGGGTGCAAGTCCCGAACACGCCATTACAGTTGGAAGTGTTAGCCGAAGGCAAGGGTGTCCACCGTGAGGTGGAATCTGAAGGAAGCCATAGGCAAATTCTCGGTCTGACGGACAGAAACTAGATATAAGGCCTACGATGCTGGATGAGGTTGCAACACAAACTAAAGTCCTATACTGTACAGAAGCATCAAGGTAAATGTAGCAGACACATGAGAGGAAAGTTATCGTTTTTACCCGGGGAGATCTCACAGACTTGTGGAAGTTTTTTTTCAGAAGCAAGGAGTAAAGCTAGCTGTGAGAAGTCAGCCGATTTCGTAGTACTTGCTTACGGCAAAGCAAGGAAGGAATGAACCTTAAGTTAGTGAGCAATACACGAGAATTACCTAATG
>NZ_WUQZ01000040.1 GCF_009829075.1 Sphingobacterium composti
TTTGCCTGTGGCTTCCTTCAGATTCCACCTCACGGTGGACACCCTTGCCTTCGGCTAACACTTCCAACTGTAATGGCGTGTTCGGGACTTGCACCCTAGAGTTATCGCCCATGCCGGGCGCACAACAATAAAGGCGAATCCAATGGATTCGCCTTCTTGTAAGATCAATATAATTAAAATTAGTTTACTCTCACATTAGTGGCATTGATGCCTTTACGACCTTTTTCTAAGTCATAAGTAACTTGGTCGCCTTGTTGAACTTGGTCAACTAAGCCTGATACGTGTACAAATACATCTTCGCCACCGCCATCAGGTGTAATAAAACCAAATCCTTTAGTTTCATTAAAAAACTTTACAGTTCCGTTATTCATATTGTTATTATTATTAATTGCTACAAGGTAGGTATAATAAATGGATAATCAACTATTTATTTGTGTTAAATATTTACAAGTTTGATTTTATTAAAGAAAAATCCTTCTTCGATTTCGAAGAAGGATTTTTGAATATTTCTACAAATGAATTACTTACAATGCAGCAATTGCATTATTCAATGTTGCTGAAGGACGTAATGCTTGAGTAGCTAACTCATCATTCGGGAAGTAATACCCACCAATGTTTTGAGCTTTACCTTGAGCAGCGATTAATTCTTTATTAATTTTAACTTCGTTAGTCGATAATGTTTCAGCCAAAGTTGCAAACTTAGCTGCTAATTCAGCATCTTTCGTTTGTTTAGCTAATTCTTGAGCCCAATATAAAGTCAAGTAGAAGTGTGAACCACGGTTATCAATTTGACCTACTTTACGAGCTGGAGATTTGTCATTTGCTAAGAATAAAGCGTTAGCCTCGTCTAATGCATCAGCCAAAACTTGTGCTTTAGTGTTGTTTTGAGTTTGTGCTAAATGTTCGAAAGAAGCTTGTAACGCCAAGAACTCACCTAATGAATCCCAACGTAAGTAACCTTCTTCTAAGAATTGCTCTACGTGTTTAGGAGCTGAACCGCCAGCACCTGTCTCAAATAAACCACCGCCATTCATCAATGGAACGATAGATAACATTTTCGCTGAAGTACCAACTTCTAAGATTGGGAACAAGTCAGTTAAATAGTCACGTAATACGTTACCAGTTACAGAAATCGTATCTAAACCTTCACGGATACGATCTAAAGAGAATTTAGTTGCTTCAATTGGAGACATTACAAAAATATCTAAACCATTGGTATCGTAATCTCCCAAGTATTTCTCTACTTTTTTGATGATTTCTCTATCGTGAGCACGAGCTTCATCCAACCAGAATACAGCAGGTGTAGCAGACAAACGAGCACGGTTTACAGCTAATTTAACCCAGTCTTGGATAGGAGCATCTTTAGTTTGACACATACGGAAGATATCACCAGCCTCTACAGCTTGCGCCATCAATACATTACCATTCGCATCAACTACACGGATAGTACCATTTGCAGCAGCTTGGAAAGTTTTGTCGTGAGAACCGTATTCTTCAGCTTTTTGAGCCATCAAACCTACGTTTGGAACAGAACCCATTGTTTGAGGATCTAAAGCACCGTTTTCTTTACAATTTTCAATTACAGCTTCGTAAACACCAGCGTAAGAACGGTCAGGGATGATTGCGATCGTGTCACGCTCCGCTCCTGCTTTATCCCACATTTTACCACCGATACGAATCATAGCTGGCATAGAAGCATCTACGATTACATCTGAAGGAACGTGTAAATTTGTAATACCTTTGTCCGAGTTCACCATTGCTAAATCAGGACCATTTGCAATAGCAGCTTCGATAGCAGCTTTTACTTCAGTCTCTTTCTCGTTACCAGCCATTTTAGCAAATACCTCACCTAAACCATTGTTTTTGTTAATTCCTAAAGAAGAGAATAACTCACCATATTTAGCGAAAACATCTTTGAAGTAAACTTCTACGATAGCACCGAAAATGATAGGGTCTGAAACCTTCATCATCGTAGCTTTCAAGTGTGCTGATAATAATACACCTTCAGCTTTAGCTTCAGCAATAGTAGCGGCAACAAATTCTTTTAATTTAGTCACATTCATTACTGAAGAGTCAATCACTTCACCAGCTTTTAATGGAGCTAATCCTTTCAATTCTTTCACAGAACCATCAGCAGCTACAAATTCAATTTTGAATTGACCGGCTTCTTCTACTGTTACAGATTGCTCTGTAGCATAGAAATCACCGTCAGTCATTGACGCTACTTTAGTTTTGCTATCTGCTGCCCAAGCACCCATACGGTGTGGATTAGCTTTAGCATAGTTCTTAACCGCTTTTGGTGCACGACGATCAGAGTTACCTTCACGTAATACTGGATTTACAGCCGAACCTAAAATTTTAGCGTAAGTAGCTTTGATTTTTTCTTCTTCTGGCGTAGTAGCAGCATCTGGGTAATTAGGCACTGCGTAACCTGCTTTTTGCAATTCAGCTATAGCACCTTTTAATTGAGGAATAGAAGCTGAAATATTTGGCAACTTGATGATGTTTGCATCTGGAGTCCTAGCCAATTGACCTAACTCTGCTAACGCATCAGCAGTTTGTTGCTCTGGAGATAAATATTCGTTGAAATTAGCTAGGATACGTCCTGCTAATGAAATGTCTCTTAATTCTACATCGATATCCGCTGTCTTTGCGAACGCTTGTACAATAGGTAAAAAAGAGTAAGTAGCCAATAATGGCGCTTCATCTGTTTTAGTGTAAATGATTTTAGATGACATAGTTTTCTATTGAAAATATAATAATGTTTCTACTTTAAAAATTGAATTTTAACAATGAGATTCTCCCCTTATCAAAATTCGCCTAAAGATAACAAAATCAATTTTAAATCTTCATAAAAGGGTTAATTATGACGGAATTGAGAAAAAGGTTGGCAAGGTTGGATTATAAGTCTAAATATACTTCTTTTTCAAACTTAAATTTTTGACCATCCTCTAATTCTCCAGCGATGGTAAAAGTCGTCCAACCTTTATTGAATTTGGCATAGTATAGGAATTTTTCGTAAAATCGAACTCCTTGTCCCCCATTATAGAAAATAAACTTATATGACGATAAATCTAGGTCCATTATATTTGAATTTGCTAGAATTGTATCGTCTTTATATACAAAATCATTATCTATACTAACAGCTAATTTTTCTCTATTCATAGTATTGGTATAGAAAGGACTATGCATAGTACATGCCATAGGAATAATTGAATAATTAAAAGTGTAAACTTGTTTAGTGTCAAAATTAAAGTAAATATCAAACGGGACTTTTATGCTATCTTAACTATACTATACTTTTCTATTTGATTTACAAATGATATCTTTCCCATTGGTAAATATTCAATAGTCATAGCAGATTGATTGCTTCCACAACACATTATATTAAGAAATGATATGCTGATAGCCAGAGCAAGCAGTTTTAATTTCATGTAATACTTGGTTAATTTTTTAAGTTAAACGAAATTAAAATTTATTTTGCTACAATAAAAATTTATATATCAACAAAATAAAACCCTCATAATTAGTAGAACATTATGAGGGCTTAATAGAATATATTCAGTAATCACTAAATCTTATCAATTCTGAAGTTTGAAATATAAATTTTCGCAGTTTTATCATCATTGTTAAAAGCTAAATAGAAATACTTCTTGGTTATTGGATCAACCATTTCGGTATCTAAAAT
The DNA here is from genome assembly GCF_009829075.1 of Sphingobacterium composti. GTDB lineage: Bacteria > Bacteroidota > Bacteroidia > Sphingobacteriales > Sphingobacteriaceae > Sphingobacterium > Sphingobacterium composti. The sequence goes on from NZ_WUQZ01000040.1 coordinate 3,689, forward strand.
TTTGTATTCGTTGATGTATGTATGCATACGATTACCCTCTACACGTATTTTTACTTTCATCACATCATTAGCAAAGTAGGACATATTAGCTTTTACCTCACTATTCTTATTTGGTGTCACTTCTTTACTATGGAATTCAAAACGATTAAACCAATAAGAAGCATTTATATTTAATGGATTATGTTTTGCTAGATAGTAATGATTACCCACACCTTTTTGGTAATCAAAACCAAAATCTAAGCGAAATTGATGTTTATCATCTGATAATGCCAACACATCAAACTCAATCGTAAAATTCTCTGGAATACGAACTAAATCTTTAATCTTATACGTATTACCATCAAATAATTCCAACCATTTACCCTCTGCTAAACTCACTTGACTCACTGAACCTCTCCCATTACTTGTCCAACGTTGCGCCATAGTACCTAACTCATCTGCACTAAAGTTATCTTCAAAAACGACTTCTGTTCCGCGTACATAATCGTATTTTAACCCTTGTAAGTTTTCGAATGGACCATTTTGAGATGCACTGTTGGTAACAGTTGGTTGACTCTGCGATGCTGTAGCATTGCTTATATCATCTACTTTTTTATCGATAAATTGTTCTGGTTTTTGTCCTAATCGTTTACCAATACCACGTAAAGTTTGTGCTTCGGAATAGTAAAAACTACTGCTTAATAAAACTGTAGCAAAAATTTTGATAGCTGTATTTTTCATTAATTATAGAATGTAATTTAAGTATAGTGTGTCTTTAAAACGAAAGTAAGACATCTTGTGCTACAATAAAAAAGAAAAAGCAGGTTTTATAATACAATACCTGCTTTGCATAAATATCTTATAAATTGTTAGAATTGAATCTTATGACCAACATTCAAACCATTATTTTTGGCAAAAACACCACACATATGGAATAATAAGCGTGCACCTACATTCCCATCCCATTCGTCAGATTCGCCGGGAGCAACTTCGACTAAATCCATTCCGATTATTTTTTTGCCGGATTCCGCTAAACGAGATAAAGCGTAAACAGCTTGTTCGTAGGAAAGCCCTCCCGGAACTGGTGTACCCGTGTTTGGACAATACCATTGATAAAGTGCATCGATGTCAAAACTCACCGCTACATTTTCAGGTAAATACGAAATAATCTCATCTACTTGCTGTTGCCAAGTTTTACCCTCAAACTGTGCTTTTTTAAGATCCGCATCTGTAAATACTTTCACTTTATCCGATGAATGTACAACTTCAACTTCTTGCTCACAGAAATCACGAATACCTACTTGTACCAATTTGCTTATTTGTGGCAACTGAATCGCATTGTACATAATAGATGCGTGGGAATACGTAAAACCTTCGTAAGCAATACGCAAATCCATGTGTGCATCGAAATGTAGGATTCCAAAATTGTCGTATGTTGTAGCCAAAGCTTGGTAATAACCCAGCGGAGTTGAGTGATCTCCACCTAATAAAATTACTTTTTTACCCTTAGCAGTCCATTCCAACACACGCTCTTTTAATTCGGCATTGAGTTGGGTTGAAGCAGCATTAATGGAGTCCAAATTCGCTTTTAAAGTTGGATTTTCATTGATATCTTCTCCACTTTCTAATGCTTCAATAATAGGTTGTGCTAATGCTTTATATTTTGCCGAGTGCTCTGCCCACTGCGCTGGAGCTTCGTCCATATAAATACCCAATTTCCACAATTCTGGAAAATCTTGATGCAACAAATCAACTTGGAATGACGCATCTAGGATAGCATCTGGCCCTTCTGACGCACCTGCACCATAACTAACAGTCACTTCCCAAGGTACTGGAATAACTATAATTTCAGATTCTTCTGCTGTAAATGGCAAACCATAAATACTTGCATCTGCCAGTCCAGGTTGTGAAGGATCAAAGTTTTTTATTTTTTCTTCTTTATTAATCATGTTGTTCATATTTCCAGCACAAAGATAAGATTATTGCAAAGAAAACACTTTTATAAAATATGTGAAAATAGCAAAACACTACTGACAAACTGTTGTCACAAGTCGCTCCTACCTTTGAATAACATTAAAACCTCAAAGAAAATGGAAAAGACAGCAATTATTTCGAAAGCAGACTTATTACAACATTGGTTGGGTCACCGTAATTTAACACGAAAAACAATTGAGAAATTCCCAGAAGACAAATTATTTAATTTCTCAATAGGTGGAATGCGTTCGTTTGCGGATTTGGCAAAAGAAATGCTATCCTTAGCAGTACCAGGTCTATCTGGTATTGTATATGATAAAATAGAGAGCTATAATCATGATTTACCATTACACACAAAAGCCGATTTGTTAGCACAATGGGATAAGGACACGCCTGTGCTGATTGATTTATACAACCAAATTCCAGAAGAAAGATTCAATGATGATTTTAATTTATTCGGCGAATACAATTTTCCAATTGTACACAATATTATTTATTTCATAGACAATGAAGTTCATCATCGCGCACAAGGATTTGTTTACTTGAGAGCCTTAGGTATTGAACCTCCATTCTTTTGGGAAAGAGAATAATCTTCAAGAGAATTTATTGCATTTTGCAAGATAATTTGTACTTGATCTTTTAAAATTTCAGGTTCATAAATTACAGCTTCGTCAGCAAACATCATAAACCATCTTGCAAAATGTTCAATTTGACTGGTGTGGAATAGCATTTCTACACCATTATTTTTTTCTTCCTCTTGGATAAATCCATAATATTGCCTCTCCCAATGCAAATACCGCGACATCTCCTTACTTACCCAAACGCGTATAGTGTGCAAGACTTCTTCTTTGTTATTCGCTTCTAGATATACGTTTAATGGCATAAATTGTTGTGTGTAACGTTCATCAGTTAAGCGTATATGCTCAATCCTGTCCAGTCTAAATTGACGGACTTCTTCACGTAAATGACAATACGCCATGAAATACCAAAACTGTCCTTCCTGAAATACACCAATAACTTCAATATTACGTTCTTGGCTATTACTTTCGATGGATTTATAGTGGAGATGAATCTGCCTTTTTTTGACCATACTTTCAAAAAGCGTAGCTAATGCTGTAGGCACGTTTTCATTCAGAAAATGTTTTTGCTTATTTATCAGAACTTTTGAATCCAAATCAGCGACATTTTCCTTATCAGCAAATCGCAAAACACCTTTCATTTTTAGCAGTGCATTGCTAAAATGCTCCCCCATTTCCTTGTCCAAATAATGCTGCATTAATTTCTCGGCTACCCCAAAACTCAGTGCCTCTTGTTCAGTGAAATTGATGGGTTGAATTTTATAGGTATGCATAAGCGAATAACCATACCCAGCCTCTCCTATAATGGGAACACCAGCTTGCTCTAAAGATTTGATGTCGCGATAAATCGTACGCAAACTCACCTCATATTTATCTGCTAAATCTTGAGCTTTCACCAAGGGTTTGGATTGCAAATAAAAATAAATACTAAGAAGTCGATCAAATCTTTTAGTAATGTCCATGTGGTAAAATTCTAAAAAGCAAAAACCCCAACTATAAAGTTAGGGCTTTGCTATTATTTATTTTAATAAAAGTCTATTTTGCATAAGACACCGAACGTGTCTCACGTATCACAGTAACTTTGATTTGACCTGGATAGGTCATTTCCGTTTGGATACGGTTAGAAATATCCGCTGCCAAAATCTCCGCTTGTGCATCCGTTACTTTTTCGCTTTCTACAACAACACGTAATTCACGACCAGCTTGAATAGCAAATGTTTTTTCTACACCAGGGTAAGATAGCGCTAATTCTTCTAATTCTTTCAAACGTTTGATATAGCTTTCTACCACTTCGCGACGTGCACCTGGGCGTGCGCCTGAGATCGCATCACACGCTTGTACTACTGGTGAAATCATTGATGTCATCTCGATTTCGTCGTGGTGGGCACCGATTGCATTACATACATCTGGGTGCTCCTTATATTTCTCTGCTAATTGCATACCCAAGATTGCGTGTGGCAATTCTGGGTTATCATCAGGCACTTTACCAATATCGTGTAATAGACCTGCGCGCTTAGCGTGCTTAACATTAAGTCCTAATTCAGCTGCCATCGTTGCAGCGAAGTTTGCAACTTCACGAGAGTGTTGCAATAAGTTTTGACCATAAGAAGAACGGTAACGCATACGACCTACCATTCGAATCAACTCAGGGTGCAAGCCGTGAATACCTAAATCAATAGCAGTACGCTCACCGATTTCTACGATTTCGTCTTCAATCTGTGTACGAGTTTTTGCTACAACTTCTTCGATACGTGCAGGGTGAATACGTCCATCCGTTACTAATCTATGTAAAGATAAACGTGCAATCTCGCGACGTACTGGGTCAAAACCAGATAGAATAATCGCTTCTGGCGTATCGTCAACAATAATCTCAATACCCGTAGCAGCTTCCAAAGCACGAATATTACGTCCTTCACGGCCGATAATACGTCCTTTTATTTCATCATTTTCAATGTTGAAAATCGAAACTGTGTTCTCAATTGCGGATTCTGTAGCTGTACGTTGAATAGTTTGGATAACTACTTTCTTAGCTTCTTTAGAAGCTGTTAATTTTGCCTCATCTACGATATCTTTGATTTGAATCATAGCTTGAGAACGAGCTTCTTCACGCAATGAAGTAACTAATTGTTCTTTAGCTTCATCTGCCGTCAAACCAGCAATTGTCTCCAATTGGCTGATGTGTTGATTTTTTAATTGCTCTACCTCTTCTGTTTTCTTCTCATTCAATTCAATCAGTTGGTCGAGTTTTGCACTTTTCTTATCCAACTCTTGTTTCTCGCGATTAAGATTTTCAAGTTTTTGGTTAATCGATTGCTCTTTTTGTTTAATGGTGTTTTCTTTTTGACTAATCGTGTTATTACGCTGATTAACCTCTTTCTCGTGTTCTGATTTTAATTGAAGAAATTTTTCTTTTGCCTCTAATTGGCGTTGTTTTTTAGCATGTTCAGCAGCTTTCTCGGCTTCTTTTATGATATTCTCCGCTTTTTCTTTGGCTTCTTGTTCTTGTTTCTTGAACAACATTTGCAATAAATATCGTCCAATAACAATACCAATTACAAGCGATATGATAATTGAAATTGTGGTTATTAACTCCATATTATTATTTATATATATTAGTTTTTAAAGTTTTTCAGCAAAAAAAAACCGCAATTAAATTAACAGGTCCCAAGTATTATTAAACTTCGATTACACATGATTTGAGCGTATGATTATGACCTAGATGGCTAAAAGCAAAATGGCCTATATCTTGATATTGCTCGTGATATTGAAGCGTTAAGTTTAAAATAGTGACAACCCGAATTTAATTGCGGCAAACTCGTCGTTATATAGCTCTAAAAGAACGATATTTATTTAGTAAAGAAATCTGACAATAAATTATCCAATTCATGAATAGATTGTTCCAATCCAGCATCTTGCTGTTGTACTTGTCTTTCAGCTTTTATCATCCCAGTAGCATATTGCAATACACACATAGACAATAAATCCTGTTTATCACGAACTGCATAGTTTTCTTGCAATTCCTTTATTTTTTCATTTATCAATTTCGCAGCATGTCTAATCACCTCTTCCTCTTCCGCTGTAACCCTCAACGGATACACTCGGTCTGCGATATTTATTTTTATGGAAATCTCTCCCATGATTATCGAGCTTAATAACGTAATAAACTTATTTGCTAACCCTACTTATCTATTTCAATAAGTTTATACATCTATCTATTTCTCGCACAAAATCGTTAATTTTTTGTTTTGTGTCAAGTATTTTTTCATTTATTGCCTCTTTATCGATGTCTGCTTCGTCAAGAGCGCGTGCTACTGTCATCGCTTTTGTCTGCTCTTCAAGTTGTTTTACTTTTTCAGTACTCGTCTCGAATGCGACTTGTACGGATTGCAATTCCAACTTAAGCAAATCATTTTCCTCTTGTAAAGCTTCACACAATTGAATTAAATTTTTCGTTTTCTCAACGATAATATTCATTTGTGACGATAATGATGCCATACTTATTTACGCAATTAAAATTATTGTTCTGAGCGACTAACGCACTACTGCATTAGTCTCTTTCTCAAAGTTAATAATTAATTTTTTAATAATGCTATCAATTTGTTTGTCATTTAGCGTTTTTTCTTCGTCCTGAATCGTAAAACTCAGAGCATAAGACTTTTTGCCTTCAGGTAGTTTATCACCTTTGTAAACGTCAAAGATATTAACCTCTTTCAATAACTTTCTATCCGACTTCAACGCTACATTTTTCAATTGCTCAAAAGTAACAGCTTCATCCACTAATAAAGCTAAATCACGACGTACAGCAGGGAATTTGGACACTTCTTTAAATTTAATTGAATTCTTACGAATTGCTTTCAACACCAAATCCCAATCAAAATCCGCGAAGTACACTTGACCGTCTACATCTACCTTTTTCAAAGCATCAGTATGTACAGCTCCTAATGAAACTAAGACTTTTTGACCTTTCATGTAATCCAATCCGTACGCAAAATGAGGATTCGTGGTATCTACTACTTGTAGACCTTCTACCTTAAGACGCTTAACAATTGTATCAACTGCAGATTTTAAATTATAGAAATTCACATTCTTAGAAGTCGTGTTCCACTGTTCTGCTTCTTTCTTACCCGCAATAGCTAGGGCGAAACGTTGTTTCTCTTCGTAACCTTCATCTTTCAAGTGGTAAGTTTTACCATACTCAAAGATTTTCAAATCTGACTGTTTACGCTTTTGATTGTATTCAATAGCGGTTAATGCCGAATACAACATATTTTGACGCATTGTATCCAAATCAGAGCTCAACGGGTTAAACAATTTCACCGCTGTTGATTCATCATCAGCATAAGTTGATTTCGTCAATGAATTGGATAAAATCTCTCTAAAACCATTGGCTATCAATAAGTCAGCCACTTGATTAAGAACAGTTTCTTTATCTGGTTTTTCTTGTGTATTTAGCGAAGCTAAAATTTGAGATTTCAACTCAATATTATTGTAGCCATAGATACGTAACACTTCTTCAATTACATCTACCTCACGCGTTACATCTACTTTATATGCAGGAACTTCTACAGAAAGCACACCGTCATTTTCAGCAGTAACAGCAATTCCTAAAGCCAAAATAATCGCTTTGATTTCTTCCGCAGGAATATCTTTACCGATCAAACGCTGCACATTGCGGTAGCTTACCTCAAATTTAAAAGGTTCGACTGGGTTAGGATAAATATCAGTCACAGAGGATGATATTTCGCCGCCAGTAATCTCTTGAATCAATAAAGCTGCACGTTGCAATGCAAATACCGTCATATTTGGGTCTGTACCTCTCTCAAAACGGAATGAAGAATCAGTTTTTAAATTGTGACGTTTTGACGTTTTACGGACAGAGACAGGATTAAAATAAGCTGATTCTAAAAATATATCCGTGGTTGATTCGTTAACTCCTGAATATTCACCACCAAAAACACCCGCAATACACATTGGCTTTTCAGCATCTGCAATTACTAAATCTTCAGCAGATAATTTACGGTCTACACCATCCAAAGTTTTGAAAGCTTCACCTTCATTCGCTTTGCGCACAACAACTTTGTTTCCAGCTATTTTAGCTGCATCAAACACATGCAAAGGTTGACCTAAATCATGTAATATATAATTGGTAATATCGACGATATTGTTAATCGAACGAATACCAATAGCACTTAATTTTTCTTTTAACCATTCTGGTGATTCGGCAACTTTCACTCCTGAAATGTTTACACCCGAATAACGAGGAGCATCTTCACTTTCTACTACAACTGTAGTTCCTTGAGTAGTAGCCTCAGAGAATGAATCGACATTCGGCAATGTATAGTTTGTTCTAAAATAAGCCGCTAAATCACGTGCTACACCTAAATGTGATGCCGCATCCGCACGATTTGGTGTCAAACCAATTTCAAAACGGTAATCATCTTTTATTTCGTAGAAATCTTTTACCAAAGTACCTACATCCGCATCTGTAGGCAATTCAACTATACCCGAATGAGAAGAACCTAAGCCAATCTCATCTTCTCCACACAACATCCCTTCGGATACTTCACCACGAATTTTGGATTTTGTGATTTTGAATGGCTCACCAGATGTCGGGTGACAAATAGTTCCCACAGTCGCTACAATTACTTTCAATCCAGCACGACAATTTGGAGCACCACAAACAATATCCAAAGGCGTATCCGTTCCAACATTTACCTTCGTCACACGCAATTTATCCGCATTTGGATGTTGTTCAGCAGATAACACCTCACCTACTACCAAACCTTCAAGACCACCTGGAATTGATTCTACTTTCTCCACAGCCTCTACTTCTAAACCGATATCCGTCAATATCAAAGAAAGTTCATCTGGAGTTTTATCTATATTTAAGTAATTCTTAAGCCAATTGTAAGAAATATTCATCTTTTAATTTTTTTGAGTTACAAAGATAGCTTTTTGATGAGCAGAATACAACACTATTGAGTGATGCAAAACAACAATATTAAAATTCTTTGAGATTTATTTACGTAGTTTTTTTTAGAATAATACAACATAATATATAATTACATTAAATAAACATCATTATATTTACAGCTATTAATCTACCAGTTAAACTGTTATTATGATAAGATTCTTTTTATTGAGCCTCGTGATGCTTATTGATTGCGTTACAACATTTGCTCAGTCTGCTCAAAAACTTAATTCCAAATTCGGAGGTGTACAAATTGGCGTTATTACCTACTCATATCGCTCGATGCCACAAGATTTAGAAAGTTTAATTCAACAAATAAAAGACAGTGGAATCAGTGCTGTTGAACTCATGGGTGGACCCGTAGAAGTGTATTTAGGTCGTCCCAAAGATCCAGAAGGTATAAATAAATGGCGAGCAACAATTTCAATGAATGAATTTAAAAAGGTTAAAAAGAAACTTAAATCAGAGGGCATACACATTTATGCTTATAAGCCTGACTTTTTATTAAATCCTCATAATACAGATGAAGATATCGAATTTGCAATGCGATCAGCAAAAGCATTAGGCGCTGAATCAGTAACCACAGAACTGCTTATTGAGCAACCACAGCATTCGGAACGTTTAGCTCGGATTGCAAGTAAACACAAAATGAAAGTCGGGTATCACAATCATTTACAAGGAAATGATCTGGCGTGGAATACAGTCTTAAGTCAAAGTGAATTTAATACTGTCAACTTAGATTGCGGACATTATATAGCTGCCGGAGGGAATAACACTACTGCATCCTTATTAAACTATATTGAAAAGAATCACCAACGCATCTCTTCAATTCATATGAAAGACCGTAAAGACAAAGAAAATGGAGGTGCTAATTTAAAATGGGGCGAAGGCGACACCCCTATCAAAGAAGTTTTGTTATTGTTAAAAAACAAGAAATATAGAATCCCTGTAACCATAGAATTAGAATATAAAATACCTAAAGACTCTGATGCCGCCAAGGAAGTCAAAGTCTGTATGGAATTTGCAAAACAGATATTACAATAACCCCAAAGAAGCCGTCTAAAAAGGTCTGATAAATAAAGAATCCCCGTCATTAAAAAATGGCGGGGATTATGTTTTTTGTCCTCAATTTTTTGTAAATTGAGGTGCAACCAAAAAACGATATGAAAGTACAATTTAAAGCCTTACCATCCAATAGTCCGAGTCTATTTCCTGAAGATATTTTTGCTAAAATACCAGCAAACCATCCTGTTCGTTTGGTTAATCAGGTTGTTGATGAACTAAACTTAGATTAGATCATATCATTAAATTATACAAAGGAGGTGGTACCACGAGCTATCACCCCCGTATGCTTATCAAGGTTCTATTTTACGCGTATTTAAGTAATATCTATTCGTGTCGCAAAATCGAGAAAGCAC
>NZ_WUQZ01000041.1 GCF_009829075.1 Sphingobacterium composti
TTCGCGTTGACCCATTGTCTTTAGGAATTTCGACACGTCTTACTGCACAAGGAGAATAATTCCCCTGCTTGATGGATGTTAAAAGTTTCTCCTTATGCTCTCTAAGATAATCCCCTAAGGATTCGACTTTAGTTTGTGTTGCAACCTCATCCAGCATCGTAGGCCTTATATGTAGTTTCTGTCCGTCAGACCGAGAATTTGCCTGAGGCTTCCTTCAGATTCCACCTCACGGTTGACACCCTTGCCTTCGGCTAACACTTCCAACTGTAATGGCGTGTTCGGGACTTGCACCCTAGAGTTATCGCCCATGCCGGGCGCACAACAAGAAAGCCGAAACAGTTGATGTCTCGGCTTTCTCTATATAGTCATATCTATATTACCACTTTATAATGTCATTTCCAAAGGTAAACAACATTAGCGCGATTAATATAAAGAAACCAATCATTTGCGCTGTTTCTAAGAACTTATCACTTAATGGTTTTCCTTGAATCATCTCAATCAACAAGAACACGACATGACCACCATCCAAGGCTGGAATTGGCAATAAGTTCATAAAGGCTAATGCCATAGACAACATACCAACAAGGTTCCAAAAACGCAACCAATCCACTTCATCACCAAACATCTTCGCTATACCTACAGGTCCCGAAAGCGCTTTGTCAGCTCTTACCTCACCTTTGAAAATCTTTCCAAAACCTTTAATATTATCGGTAATAACAGAAAAAGCCTTGTTAACACCAATTGGCAATGATTCTGCAAAAGAATAATTACGTGTCACTGTAGGTAAGTCAGAGAATCGGAAGCCTAAAACACCCGATGTATCTGCTGCCGCTACCAATTGTAATGAATCATTACCACGTAAGATGTCAAGTTTTATATCCTTTCCTCTACTTTTAGCAACTTCTTCTTGAAAAATGTCTAAGCGTTCTACTTTTAAACCATTAATCGCTAAGATATTATCCCCTTTTTGTAAGCCCATTTTCTCCGCACGCGTACCTTCCTCAACAGATCCCACAGGAACAATTTTAAAAATTGGAGTTATAAACTCATTTTTCTTGTGGTCTGCAACATCATTCAACATGGTAGCTGGCAGCGTAATATCTAATATTTTGCCCTGACGTTCTACTTTCAATACCGCATCACCCATCAACACCTCTGAAGTCATCAAATCCTTCATGAATAAATTAGCTGGATTACCATTTACCGCGAGTATCTTATCACCTTCGACAAGACCGATTTTTTCACCTATAATACCAGGTTTTACTCCCCAAAGTTTAGTATTATCGAAATCTGAGTCTCCATATTTGAAAACTAGCATCCAGAACACCAAAATCCCCACTACAACATTCACAATAATACCACCAAGCATAACGATAAGTCGTTGCCAAGCTGGTTTTGATCGGAACTCCCACGGTTTGGGTTCTTCTTTTAGTTGCTCTGTATCCATAGATTCGTCTACCATACCTGCGATTTTTACATAACCGCCTAATGGCAACCAACCGATACCGTACTCACAATCTTTATATTTGAATTTGAATAACTTTACACCCCAAGCATCAAAAAATAAATAAAACTTCTCCACCTTGATGCCAAATGCTCTTGCTGCTAAGAAGTGTCCTAATTCGTGTAGTATTATTAAAATAGATAAAGCCAGTATAACCTGACCTACCATTACCAATGTTCCCATTTAACTCTTTCTAATTTTTATATTTTACTTTTATTGATTAAATCTCGTGCCACGATTCTGCTTTCCGTGTCGTACGCAATATAATCATCCAAACTCAAGTTATTCGTATTTTTTATATGACATAATGTCTCCTCAAGTATATCCGACATCCCCAAAAATGACACTTTATCTTCCAAAAAAGCTGCAACAGCAATTTCGTTCGCAGCATTCAATACGCAGCAACGATTTCCACCCTCTGCTAACGCATCGTAAGCTAATTGCAAGTTTCTAAATGTTGATAAGTCCGGCTTTTCAAAAGTTAAATTTCCATAATCCATGAAATCAAATCTTTTGAATGTATTTTGATAACGCTCAGGATGTGTTAACGCATATTGAATAGGTAGCTTCATATCCGGTAAACCCATTTGTGCCTTCATCGAACCATCTTCAAACTGTACAATAGAATGTATAATTGATTGCGGATGTACGATTACATCAATTTGGTTTAACTCCAAATCAAACAACCATTTAGCTTCGATTACTTCTAGTCCTTTATTCATCAAAGAAGCGGAGTCAATCGTAATCTTAGCTCCCATCGACCAATTGGGATGTTTCAAAGCTTGTGCTTTGCCAACCGAAGTCAGCTGCTCTCTTGTCCATCCTCTAAAAGGCCCTCCAGAGGCTGTCAAATAAATCTTTTCTATTGGACTAGGCTCTCCTACCAAACATTGAAAGATCGCCGAATGTTCCGAATCTACAGGCAACATTTTTACATTATGTTGCTTCACCAAATCCATGATCAACTCACCACTGACTACCAGAGTTTCCTTATTTGCTAACGCAATATCCTTTCCACATTGAATCGCCTTCACCGTAGGTCTTAATCCAGCTGATCCAACTATCGCATTCAACACCACATCTATTTCATCCAGCTGAACTGCTTCAATTAATCCTTCCTCACCCGTCAATACTTTTATAGATGTGTTTACTAAAGCTTCTTTGGTTTTAGTATAACCAACCTCCGAAACGATAACAACAATTTTTGGATTGAATTCTAAAGCTTGTCGGATTAGTTCATCAGCATTATTACTTGCTGTAAGGACCGAAATTTCAAATTTATCAGGGAATTCTCGCGCAACATCTAAAGCCTGCGTGCCTATACTTCCTGTAGAACCTAATATGGCTATATTCTTTTTCTCCAAAACTTCCCCTTAATCTAAATTATGTTTTTCAACAACTCGGGATCATCACTCCCTTTGTACTCTTTGATCATACCCACATAAGCTACAGCAAGCACCAAACTTACAGAAGGAATAATTACAAACGTATTTACGGCGCTCATTATTTTGGCGAAAATACTATAATCCATATACTCGAAAAACAATTGCCCTAAATATGTAGAAGCTAATAAAGCCATTAAGATAAGTAAATTGGTCGTATTTCCACGCGTAAATGCTATACTTAATTTGATTGATCGTACAAAATTGAAATTATTCTCCAAAATGAAAAAAGGAAAAAACGAAATTCGAATAAGCACAAACATCATTATCAATCCAGTAATCAAGGGATTAATTTCATATGCTATACGATCCATAGGAACTCCCATATACAGTAATGGCATAAATATAATAGCACATGCTAAATAAGCGACACCAGTAATAAGTGAATAACTCAGTAATCCTAAAATAAAGTGCACAAACTGCTTTGTTGAAGGAATATAATTATTAAGGGAGGTTTTTTCTATATTATTTGCCAAAAGAATAGCTCTTTTGATCAATACAAGTTGAAGACCAAAAAATAAAATTACAAAAACCAACAGCAACAAAAACCGAATGCCACTACCTGTTAATTCATTCAGGTATACGGCTAAGTAAGTAGATAAATTGTTAGTGACAAACAGTAAAAAACACAACCCGGCAACTGAAATATAGTGTTTTCTCAAAATTGATAAAGCTCGAAAAAACACATCATTAGCACGAAAAGTACTTTCTTTTAAAAATTCTAACATGTTGATTAATAATACTGCAAAGATGATATATTTTTTGGATTACAACAATTAAAATCTTTCGTTTGACAGATTTTTTATCAACGTCAACCCAAGTTATTAACATGTGATTCTGTGACATAAAAAAAGCCTCGTTTTCACGAAGCTTTCTCTATTTGTTATTTATTAAAATCCTCTGGAACTGGCCTTTCTAATAGATTTTGATAATAAAAACGTACACGCTCTTTAAAATCATATCTTATTTTTGAACGACTCCACCCGTGTCTACTTCCTGGATAGATCATAAATTCAAAAGGGACATCTCGATCTGTCAAAGCATCGACCAATTGAATAGTATTTTGCATATGCACATTATCGTCCATATCGCCATGTAATATACGCAAACCGCCTTTGTATTTATCTACGTAAGTTAGGATAGAACCATTTTTATACCCTTCTGGATTGTCCTGAGGTGTATCCATCCAACGTTCGGTATAATGTGTATCATACAATTCCCAGCTTGTCACTGGTGCTCCTGCAATACCATAGTCAAAGTAATCCGAACCTTTGGTCAAAGCCAAACATGTCATATAGCCACCATAACTATGACCGGTAATTAATAGTTTATCCTTTTTTACAAATGGTTTCGCTTTCAACCACTTCGCAATAGTGATATAATCCACCAATTCCCAATTCCCCAGATTACGATGCATCCATGCTACCCCTTGTTTACCATAATGTCCTGAGGCTCTATGGTCACATTCTATCTGAATGATTCCCTCATTAGCCCAATGCTGTGACATACCACCATAAGGACTAGTAGATGTATTTTTCCACGTATTACGTACGGATCCCGCATCTGGACCACCATAGATACTCATAACCACGGGATATTGTTTAGATTCATCGAAGTCAACAGGATATGTAATAATTACAGGTAAGTCAAATTTACCATCATCAGATTTCACCGTTAAATATTCTGTCTTTCCAATTTTATATTTATCAAAATCAGAAGATTTAGCATCTGCCAATCCTTTCAACACTTTACCCTTATTATCTACCAAAGAGACTTTCGGTGGTGTAGTTACGTTCGAATAAGTTGTTATAAAATACTTACCATTTGGCGAAACTGACACTTGATGCGTATAATCTCCAAAAGTTAGACGTTTCAAATTTTTTCCAGAATAATCCACACGATATAAATCCGAAGTCGCAGAATTTTCTTTACGAGCTGTGAAGTAAATTACTTTAGACTTTTCATCTATTAATTGCAATTTTGACACTTGCCAATCTCCAGATGTAATCGCATTAACCAATTTTCCATCCAACGTATACAGATAGTAATGTGCCCACCCAGTTTTGTCAGATTTCAGAATATAATGTTTGTTGTCCGCCAAATAGGTGATACGCTCATCATGATCAAGATTGATCCAAGTCGGCTGCTCTTCGTTATAAATTTCATTTTTACTTCCTGAAGTTGGATTTAACGTATAAAATTTCAAATTCGTTTGATCACGGTTCATCCATTGCACCATAATGGATTTGCTGTCGTAGCTCCAATAGGGTTCGCCGAAATATTGGTCATCCTTTGGATTAAAGTCAGCCCAAACCACATTCTTCTCCTCCACTTTCACAAAACCAACTTTCACTTCTGGATTGCTTTGTCCCGCTTTAGGATAACGTGTTTGTTCCAGATAACCATTTTGGCCTTTTGATCCATAAATTGGAAACATCGGAACTTTAGTATCATCAAAACGCATAAATGCGATCTGCTTACTATCTGGTGACCACCAAAAAGCTTTATAATTCGTAGCTCGACCTAGGATTTCTTCGTAGTATACCCATGACGACCAACCATTATAAATTACATCAGTACCGTCATTCGTATATTGCGTTTCCTTTCCATTACTCACTGCTATACTAAACAAATTACTTTCACGTGTAAATGCCACATAATTGCCATCTGGAGATAATGTTGGATTTTGCTCAGGAACATCGGGAGAATTTGTCAAATTCTTCTCTTCACCACTAGCGAATTGAATGTAAATATCATTGTTCTTCGCAACTACTTTTGTGCTCTTTCTTTCGGTAGGCACATATATTTCACGATGTCCATTACCGACATTTACCTTATAAGTGCGATTTTCTTCCCTATTGTATTCCAAATAATGGTCATTATCAGCCCAACCTGTGAAACCATTAATAGGCTTTGTAATAGTACTTACTCTACCCCATGCTTCGTCAAAAGTTAGTCTTTGTTGTGCAACAGAATGCGACCCTACAAATAAAAACCCCACTACTGCAAATTTAGTCCAATGTTTTATCATATTAATTTCATAAAATCACGAAAATAAATGATTCGTGTACAATAAACGCATATTTCTTGTAACAACTTTAAATTAAAAAAGCCACTAAATAGAGTGGCTCGAATATCTTGTTAGGGTTTAGTATTAAAAAGAAAAATTATCTTTCGCTATATACTCACCGCTATTTTCATAAGCAGATTCTTCTTGACTAGGCTCGTATCTTTTCTCTACGACATCTTGGTTAGATTTGATATACTCCACCACCTCTGTTAATCCCTCTGCGAACTTTTCAAAATCTTCTTTGTATAAGAAAATTTTATGCTTGATAAACTGACCATCTTCAAAACGTTTTTTGCTCTCTGTAATAGTCACATAATAATCATTCGATCGTGTTGCTTTTACATCAAAAAAATAAGTACGTTTTCCAGCTCTCACCTTTTTTGAAAATACTTCTTCACGTTCTTTGTTTTCAAAATCTCCCATTAGTCTAGTAAGTATTTAAGTTTAAATCCTATATTTTAATGTCATAAATATATAATATATCTTGTCAAAGAACCAAATTTTTTGCAAAAAATAATTATTTTTTATTAATAAAGATTTGAAATCATTTTTTAGAATGTATTTTTACCGATAAAATCAGATACTTTACCGAGTAAGCTACTACAAATACCTAATTACAGTACAATTATCGCAGTCAGGTATTTACTTTTGAGCTATTAAATATAGAGTAATGGAAAAGTCAACACATACAAATCAAAATCCACAAATGCCTCCAAGCAATAATAAGTCATCCACTACTGTGGGAGCGATTATTATACTTTTCGGGGTTTTTCTTTTATTAAACAACTTGGACTTGGGATTTTTATTTCCTAGTTGGCTGTTTAGCTTTCCTATGATTTTGATTATTATCGGACTTGTCATAGGTATTAATTCAAAATTTGAGAAAAAATCATCATTTATATTACTTACAATCGGAGGCATATTTCTATTGCGTAAGATTTTTGACAACTTCAATCCTTTTCAAGTGCTTTTGCCTGCAATCGCTATTGTAATTGGTATCTACATCATCAACAGAAATAGAAAGGCTCCAACAATTCCAACTCCACCTGATAACACGCCTCCTCCACATCCCACGGACGAGTTTGATTGGGATCGTCGTGTAGTAGATTTGACTGATGACACTGGAGGAAATACTCAAAATTCTTCACACCAAAATACAGGGCATGCTGGAACTTATAATCAGTTCCAGTATGCCGAAAACTA
The DNA here is from genome assembly GCF_009829075.1 of Sphingobacterium composti. Lineage (GTDB taxonomy): Bacteria > Bacteroidota > Bacteroidia > Sphingobacteriales > Sphingobacteriaceae > Sphingobacterium > Sphingobacterium composti. Next base: position 7,220 of record NZ_WUQZ01000041.1, read on the forward strand.
TTTAAAGGTGGATGCCATTTTTGGTAATTCCAATAAAATTATTTTATCTAAAAATTTCTTAGGAGGCACGATTACAAATATTTTTGGTTCTTCGGTAATCAACTTATTGCAAGCGGATCTATCGCAACCAGTCGTAATTGATACTTTTCAATTATTTGGAAGTACAAAAATAATAGTCCCGGCACATTGGGTGGTTTCACCTTCGATCTCTTCCATATTTGGGGATGTAGATGATCGAAGAATAATTATCAATCATCCATATGATGAGTCTAAAAAATTATTCCTTACAGGAACATCATTATTTGGAACCGTAACTATAAAAAATAGCTAAAGTAAATGTTTACATCTACCTTTAAATTAAACTCTAAAACAGCTTTAATCCACTTCAGTGTTTGGATTATCTTTGTTTTATACTTTGCTGTTTCTTATTTCCTCCTATGGTGGGAATTCAAACCTATTAAAGTCTCTTTTGTCGAACCAATGATTAGCGCATTAACCATGGCGCTTTGCTGTTACTTGGTCTTTAGTTCGATGAAATTTTATAATCCAACCAAAAAGCAATATTTCAAAATTATTGCCTTTTGCTTGACATTGACGGTTATGAGTTTGGGAATTTCCATCTTTTGTATTTACCAATTCTTTGACAATCCATCCCTAATTCATTATTACCACAAATTACCTTATAAGTTTATCATCAACTTTTTAGTACTTTCTTGTATTATGATCATTAATATATTTTGGAATGTACAAGAAGAAGCTATTGAAAATGATCGACGAAAATTGGAATCGGAACGCTTGGTTCGGGATGCAGAGTTATATAATTTGAGACAACAATTGCAGCCACACTTCCTGTTCAATAGTTTAAACTCCATCATTGCTTTGATAGGCGTAAAACCTGATCTAGCGAAAAAAATGACTTTTCAGCTATCAGACTTTTTGAGAGGAACAATGCGTAAGGATGACAAACAATTAATTCCTTTGGCTGACGAGATCAAGCATTTGGAATTGTATTTAGAAATTGAAAAAGTAAGATTTGGGCATAGATTACAAACCAATTTTCAATACCAAGAAGAGGTTTTAAATAGTAAAGTACCTAGTATGATTATACAGCCACTAATGGAGAATGCTATAAAACACGGTTTGTACAATATTATTGGTGATGTAGACATAAATACCCACATTACATTAGAGCATAATATGCTGAGCATTGAAATAACCAATCCATACGATACTGATCAATTTTACAATAAAAAAGGAACCGGATTTGGACTTTCTAGTATTCAAAGACGTTTGTTTTTAATTTATAGCCGCACCGATTTATTACAAATTCGAAAAACAGAAAATCAATTCACCGCCATCATAAAAATACCACAACATGATTAAAGCAATAATTATAGATGATGAGCCTTTGGCTCGTATGATTATACATGAATATCTTCAAAAGGAAAATGATTTTGAAATCGTAGCCGAATGTGGGGACGGTTTCCAAGGAGCTAAAGCTATCCAACAATACAAGCCAGACATCGTATTTTTGGATATCCAAATGCCAAAATTAACTGGTTTTGAGATGTTGGAAATTTTGGATGAAATGCCTCATATCATTTTTACAACTGCATTTGAAGAATATGCATTGAAAGCTTTTGAAAAGAATGCGGTGGATTATTTATTGAAACCTATTTCGCAAGATAGATTCGAAAAGGCAATAGAAAAGTTTCGCTCACTACACGCTACAAAACAACAACAGCAAGGTGTCAAAGCTTTGAAAGAAGATTTGGAAGAAGAAACTTTAGAGCGTATTGTGGTGAAAAACGGCACCCAAATCAAGCTTATTCCGGTACAACAAATCATCTTTTTAGAGGCTTATGATGATTATGTTAAGATTTATACAAAAGATGGCATGTTTCTGAAAAACAAAACTATGTCTTCTTTTGAAAAACAACTGGACCCTAAACAATTTGTTCGTGTACACCGCTCATTTATCATCAAAGTAGACCAATTGGCGAAGATTGAGCCGATGGAAAAAGAAAGCTATAAAGGTATTTTAATCAATGGCGACAAAGTAAATATCAGTAAATCAGGATATGCGAGATTAAAACAAACAATTGGCTTATAACCAATTGTTTGTTAATTTTGCAACATGACACGAAAAGCACTACTATTTGTTTGCAATCTAATTCTTATAAGTTCTTTGGCAATTGCTCAATCTCCAGTCGAGCGTCTGAACAGAACTGTATTTAACAGAATAGAATATTTTATCAACACGAATCAACCTGATTCAATCTATAATCTAGCTTCAGAAGATTTCAAAAAACAAATTACTCAGCAAGGATTCAATAGCATGATGCGCGACCTTTCCAATTATGGAAAGATAACCGCCGTTCAGCCTGCCTCATTTTCAAATAACATTGCGGGTTACAATTTTTCCCTAGGAGGCACAAAAAGTTCGTTGTATTTGGGTGTTGACTCCAACTATAATTTTTACTACTTCTTATTACAACAAGGACATATTGCTACCGCACGTACAGAAGCAGTTCCTTCAAATGTAAATAAACAAAACCCTTTAGATTTTTACATAGATTCGATAGCTAATGCGTACTTAGCTAATCCAAACACTAAATCTTTGGCAATTGGAGTTATCAATAAAGGAAAAATCAACACTTTCTATTATGGTCAGACTGATGCATATGATAAATTATCGATTCCTGACGGAAATACCTTGTACGAGATTGGTTCCATTTCAAAAGTATTTACAGCTACGCTATTAGCCGACCTTGTCGAAAAAGGAACAATTTCATTGGACGATAGTATCACGAAATATTTACCAGACACCTTAGCACAAAATCCATATTTGCAAAAAATCACTTTCAAACATTTAGCTAATCATACTTCAGGATTACCACGATTACCTGAAAATTTGGATAAAGCACCAAAATACAACGCAAAGAATCCTTATGCTACGTATTCGAGAAAGGAAATGTTTCACTTTTTGAAAAATATACAAAGTGAAAATGAGCCTGGAGAAAATTTTGAATATAGCAATCTTGGTTATGGATTATTGGGCGAATTGATTGCGATTATTACCAATAAATCCTATAGCGAGAATATCAAAGAAATTATTTCGGATACATTGAAACTACCGAATACAGTAGAAAAAGCCAATCCGAAAACGCAAAAAATCACCAAAGTATATAATGCACAAAGGCAAGAAACGCCTTTATGGGACTGGCAAGCTATGGCTGCATCAGGCGCTTTGAAATCCACTGTTCACGATTTATTACGCTTCGTGCAATATCAATTCAAGTTGCCTGAAACAACACTAGAAAATGCAATGGCGCAGACTAGACAGTTTACCTTTTATCTTCCACCAAATACAGATATAGGTTTGGCATGGCATATGAATATGGTCGATGATGTCCTTCAGTATTGGCATAATGGTGGAACGGGCGGTAGTTCATCGTTTATTGGATTGGTTCCTGACAAAAAATCTGCTATCATCGTGCTATCAAATTCTGCCATTTCTGTAGATGATATTAGTGCAAAAATCTTAAGTAAGATTGCCAATAGTAAATAATGACATTCAATAAATATAAGCATTCCATCAAATGATACACAGAATGCTTATATTTGAGCAAATATTAACTAATAACAACGTGAAAAAACGCATTGCTATTTTTGCTTCGGGGTCAGGTTCAAATGCACAAAAAATCATGGAGCATTTTAAATATGCTGACGATGCTGAAGTTTCTTTGGTACTTAGCAACAATCCTGACGCTTACGTATTACAAAGAGCCGACAATTTTGAAATTCCATCACACATTTTTGATAGACATGAATTTTATCAAACTGATAATGTAGTCGATATATTAAAACGTTTAGATATTGATTTGGTTGTATTAGCAGGATTTTTATGGTTAGTTCCAGAGAACTTATTGAAAGCTTACCCAAACAAAATCATCAACATCCATCCTGCCCTATTGCCAAAGCATGGCGGCAAAGGTATGTACGGCGACCGTGTACACAAAGCTGTATTAGAGGCTGGTGATGAAGAGCATGGCATAACCATTCACTTTGTCAATGAAAACTTTGACGAAGGCGAAGTAATATATCAAGGTCGTTTCAAAGTTGAAAAAGACGACACCTTGGAAACAATTAAATTCAAAGGTCAACAATTAGAACATCTTCACTACCCAAAAGTCGTAGAGAATCTTTTAAAAAAATATAATTAGAAAAATCGCACTTTTTAGGTGCGATTTTTTTTAACTTCTTTTGTCTCGCTCAAGCCGCGAGAGGCTCATACTTTTTTATCGTAAAAAGTATGCAAAACCTTGTCGCTAGAATATTTCGCAAGGATGTCTCTTCCTTCTTGCAATTTCGCGAAATATTCTCAGGCGACCTTTTTGATAAATTGTAGGGGTATTACATTATTTTTATTTTGAATCCTTTCACTTCGCTGATTTCTTAACGCCAAAACATCATAGGCCGTTTCATTTGGCTAATGCTAATAAAATATTTTCAGTACACATTCAATCCTTACAATCACTTAAATATCGCTTTAGCGGATCGGCAATAGCAGGAAAAGAGAGCCGTTGTGCCGATACGGTACAGCGATGATTTTTTGTTTCTTTTTATAAAAAAAGAAAGAGCCTGTCTGGCGGTGAAGACAAAAAATACTTTTGACATAGAAGACATAATTAACGTATTCTAGGTTTCTCATATATCCAAATTTAATTCAAAAAAAGTTTTTTTAGGCAGCTTTTCTATAATTATCCACATACATTACTCCTCGTTTTACTAGGGCGAACATCCGTAAAATCAACTTGAACTTTACATTGTTCAATACCAGTGGGTAGGCTTTATCTTTAAGCTTCCTTTCTGCATATGCGTTGAGTTCCGAGTCGTGGGGCATAGCCGCTTTAGCTGCTTGATTGAGCTCATTCTTTAGTTCTTTGTGAGCGATATGGCTTACCCGCTTTGGTCCCTTAATACTGGAGCCTGAGGTGTGCTCAAAAGGGATCACGCCAACATATACC
>NZ_WUQZ01000042.1 GCF_009829075.1 Sphingobacterium composti
CCCATCTTTACTGGCAGAATACAAGCGAGTTCGTGTTACAACTTAGGGAAGCGCCGTATACCGAACGGTACGTGCGGTGCTGTGGAAGGTCGGAACGGGAATTAATCCCGTTCCTCCTATCCGATTTAAGCGGATTTCCTTTGTGTTAATTTAATTTCATTTATTGTTTTAGTTTGATTATATTTAGTATAGCCAATTACTAAACTATGAGGAGTATTTTCACCTATTTAGTTTTAATATGCTGTATTAATATAAATGCACAAACGTTTAATGCCGCACCTTTTCAAGGTATGGGAAATACTGGATTGGCCAGCGAATCAATTTACAGCATAACCAATAATGCTGCTGGATTGGGGAATTTAGAACGAACAACAGTTGCTATAGCTTATCAACCACATTTCATGTCGAAGGAATTACGCACACAAGCCGCATATGTTGCTATTCCAGTACAGAAGGTGGGAGCTCTAGGTTTTGGAATTCGAAATTATGGAATTGCGCATGTATCTTCATTTTTGACAAGTAATTTGGCTTATGCGAGAAGTTTCGGTGGAGTGTTTTCTTCTTCAATATCTGCCAATTATCATCGGTATTATGTAGAAAATTATATTTCTGACAATGCGTTTTCATTGAATTTGGGTGGGTTAATAAGATTCAGCGAAAGTGTAAATGTAGGTTTTGTCTTTCGTAATGCTACATTTTCAAAATTTAAAGATGATACAGAGCAATATTTGCCTGCAGAATTGGGGGTAGGTTTTCTGTATAAGATTTCTAAAGATTTATCTCTTGAAGGGGATTGTTATTATGAATTAGAACAAGGCGTAAATATACGTGGTGGATTGGCATACTCAGTTGCTGAAATCATTATTCTACGAGCTGGTGCATCTTCAAATCCTATGCAATATTTTGGCGGAATGGGTTTAGTGTGGAACAAATTTCAGTTTGATGTTTCATCTTCATTTCACACTAGATTAGGGTCATCACCTCAAATTGCTTTGGCTTATGCATTCTAAATTGATGTATATGATTTTATTTCTCTTCGTAAATTCAAGTCTATTTGCGCAAGAGTTAGAGTCAAATTTTGAAGAATTGCTACTAGAGCAAATCAGTGAAGAATTGGGAGAAAATGTAGATGTATCTGAAGTTATGGAACGGTTACAATATATTCTTAAACATCCGTTTGATTTAAATAAAGTTACTGTAGATGAACTTTCTACACTGGTATTTCTTTCTCCGCAACAAGTTTCCAACATTATAGCGCATCGGGAGCAAACGGGGGATTTTATCAATATTTTGGAATTACAAGGAATTGTTGGATTGGATATGCAAACCATTAATTGGTTGCGACAATTTGTACGTGTAGGAACCCAATCATCGCTTAAAGATTTGTCATGGAAGACGGTGCGTAATGAAGATGAACAAATGTTGATGCTGCGTTATAGCAGAAATCTCCAAAATCAACAAGGGTACAGCATTACTGATGAACATCGTTCAAGGTATTTAGGTGATGCTAATGCTTATTCTTTACGCTATCGTTGGAATTATCAGCAGAAAATAAAAATAGGTATTAATGCCGAGAAAGACGCTGGTGAGCCGTTTTTTGCGTTGAAACAGAAGAGTGGTTTTGATTTTTATTCCGGATATTTTGAGGTAAATGATATTAATAAAAGTATACGAAAGCTGGTCGTTGGAGATTTTGCCATACAAACAGGTCAAGGATTAGTTTTGTGGAATGGGCTAAATTTTGGTAAAGGAGCATGGATTGGAGCTACCGCAAAGCAGGGTATCGGTTTGCGTTCTTATTCTTCTATGAATGAACAGAATTTTCAGCGAGGTTTAGCTGTAAAACTGCAATTTAATAGATTGGAATGGACACCTTTCGTAGCTAACAATAAATTGAGTGGAAATATGGAGCAGACTGATTCTATTAACTGGATTAAAACTATAAATAATTCGGGGCTTCACCGCACGCCTACAGAACAATCTTACCGCGATGCTATTGGACAATTTGTAGTGGGTTCAGACTTTACGTATAGCTATAAACGGCTGAAAGTTGGATTGACATCATTATTTACAAAATTCAATGGAGAAATTGTCAAAGCCGATGCCGTTCGTAATCGTTTTGATTTTGAAGGAAATCAATTGCTCCAATTTGGAGTCCATTATAAATACAATTATCGAAATTTCTATTTCTTTGGTGAGACTGCGCATAGTGTAAATTCTGGCTTTGCTACGGTGAATAGTATTATAGCAAGTCTTCATCAAAAAGTTTCTGCCTTTGTGAATTATCGAAATTTGCAACGCAATTACCATAGTTTTTTTGCTCAAACTTTGTCATAAGGTTCTAATGTTGCTAACGAAAAAGGACTTTATACAGGTGTAGTTTATCATGTGACGCGCAAATTTGAATGGGTGAATTATGTGGATATGTTTAAATTTCCATGGCTACGATTTCGAGTAGATGGGCCGAGCCAAGGTATTGATTTTCTATCTCAAGCCACGTATTCCTGGTATAAAAAAGGAAAGTTCTTGTTGCGTTATCGTTATAGAGTGAAGCAAGAAAATCTTTTGTTACCTCAGGCAAATGAAAACATATTAGCGGATGTGGTGCGCAATCAATTTCGATTGGAATATCAATATAAATTGAGTGATACGTGGAACATTAAATCTCGGGCTGAACTTTCTCTTTTTGATAAAAAGCAGGATTCAAAAAGTGAAGGATATATGGTTTTTCAAGACATTTTTTGGAAAGGTTTTAGGAACACGCTTAATCTGAATATGCGTGCTGCATACTTTAATACGAAAGATTATGATTCACGGATATATGCATACGAAAGTGATGTACTATATGCATCCAGTTTTCCTATGTATTACGACCAAGGAATTCGAACGTATTTGAATACGCGCTATAGACTTTTTAAATCGACGGATATTTGGCTACGTTATGCACTGACACATTATTTTAATCGAGAAAATGTGGGTTCAGGGTTAGATATGATTGAAGGGAATAAGAAATCAGATGTTAGAATACAAGTGAGATGGCAATGGTGAAAGACGATATATTGGACTTAACTTGGGGCAAAGTTCCGATGTTGAAAGCATTGTTTCTTTAGGTTTTTGGGATTTTGCATGCCGTATGTTCACAGTCATATATATCCCCGACAATTTCTACAATTTTTATTTGTCTGTGCATGTTCATATACATTGGACTTTCCATTACAAAACGATTACCGCAGAAACATTTATTCACCATTTGTTTTAGTTTACTTGTTATTTCTTACGGTTATTATTCCTATTCCAAGACGCAGAATCAGCATATTCCAAATTATTATCAACAGCATGATGCTACCCAATCTGTAGGTATTATTGATGATGAACCTGTTTATAAGGAAAAGACGATTCGTTTCCCGGTGAAATTAACTAATGCAATTGATTCTAACAGAACAAAGATGGTTAGCGGAAAAGTAATGTTAACAATTCTCCGAGATTCTTTAAAGGTGGTAGAATATAGGTATGGCGATAAAATCGTACTTGTTAACAAACTAATGGATGTTAATCCACCTTATAATCCAAAGGAATTCGATTACAAATCGTATTTGGCAAACAAAGGTATTGCCCAACAAGCCTTATTGAAACAAGATGAAATTCTTGTTTTGGAACGCAATCATGGCAATGCATTGATTGCATATTCTTTGGATTTACGAACGAATCTTATTGCTAAATTTCGAAAATACATTCATGACGATGAAGCTTTTAATGTGGCGGTTGCTCTGATATTTGGGTATCGCTCCCAAATAGACCAACAAACTATATCAGCTTTTACAAATACCGGGACGATTCATGTTTTAAGTGTGTCTGGACTACACGTGAGTTTGGTATTTGTCTTGTTAAATTTTGTTTTGTTCTGGATGGACAGATTTCGTTATGGCAAACTAATTAAATCTGTTATAATTTTATTGTTTATATGGGCTTACGTGATTCTGACAGGGATGAGTCCTCCGATATTAAGAGCAGGAATCATGATTTCTTTCTTTGTCAGTTCAGTAATCATAAATCGCAAACAAGTACCGGTAAATACCTTAGGAGCATCGGCTCTTTTCATACTTTTATTTGCGCCAAATTACCTATTTGATGTCGGTTTTCAATTGTCTTATTTGGCAATTTTAGGTATAATTTTACTTTATCCGATTTTGAAAAACTATTATTTGACTCCGAATAAATGGGTTAATTATGTGTTAGAATATGTATATGTTTCTATCTCTACGCAATTGTTCACGCTACCTTTGACACTCTATTATTTTAGGCAATTTCCGAATTACTTTTTATTGGCTAATCTCTTTATTGCACTCCCAAGTACATTGATAATGTATTTAGGCGTTGGCTTAGTTTTAGTTCCGTTTGAATGGACAAATTTACTCTTTGGCTTTCTGGTCGGATGGACGCTAAATTTTATGATGCAGGGCTTAGAATGGATAGGCCATTTGCCATCCGCAGTCATTAGCGGAGTGGATTGGCATTGGAGTCAGGTCGTGATTTTATTAATAGGAATTGCAGCCCTCATTATTGCCTTAAATTCAAAGTTAGCGAAAGCGTTTATATTTCTGTTGGTTAGCATACTAGTTTTGACAGTTTTCAACGGCTTCACATTTTTGCAGAAATCGAATTACTCTGCCTTAGTTTTTTACAATATTCGTTCAGAAATTGCTGTAGCACAAGTAACGAACAACAATGTTTTGCTGTTTTCTACGTTGGATTCAATTAATCACCAAACTTTACAATACAGCGTACTTCCTGATTTAAGACAATTTAGTACAGAAGGTGCTATTCAATTTCAACATATATCTAATGAGGAAAGGCAAAATAAGATACTAGAAATGGGACCACATAAAATTTTATTTTTAGAAATGAAAATGGATAATTTGCCATCGGAAGTAAACTTTGTGCTGTGGCGGAAAAACAACTATACTGATATTCAAAAGTTAAAGGATAACTATCCAAACGCGACTATTTTGTTGGATGGCAGTAATAGTGATAAAACTATTGAGCGATTAAAATCGGCTTTTGAAAGTAATTCAGAGAGACTTTATATTCTAAAAAATAATTTTGCTTATGTTTGGAAAGAGGAGTAAACATGAGCGATTCGATTCATTCCATACTGAAACAATATTGGGGCTATGATGCGTTCAGACCCTTGCAAGAGGATATTATACAGTCCGTATTGCAAGGTAAAGATACGTTGGCGTTGATGCCAACGGGTGGCGGAAAATCCGTTTGTTTTCAAGTGCCAGCTATGGCTCAAGAAGGAATTTGTATTGTTATCTCGCCTTTGATAGCCTTAATGAAAGACCAAATCGAGAACCTGCGCAGTCGAGGTATTGAGGCAATTGCAATTTATTCTGGGATGAATTACCGTGAGGTTGACATTGCGTTGGATAATTGCATTTTTGGTAAGATAAAATTCCTTTATATTGCTCCTGAGCGTTTCTATTCGGATTTGGTAAGTGAGCGTATCAAATACATGAAAGTCAATTTATTTGCAATTGATGAAGCGCATTGTATTTCCCAATGGGGGTATGATTTTCGTCCTTCGTATTTGCAATTATCGGATTTGAGAGAAGCCCATGCCAATGTTCCAATCTTAGCCCTTACAGCTAGTGCCACGCCTCGTGTAGTGGAAGATATTCAGGAGCGACTGAATTTCAGGCAAAAAAATGTGTTTTCTAAAAGTTTTGCCCGTCCAAATCTCGGTTATATGGCATTGTATGAGGAAAACAAGATGAACAGAATGCTACGTATTGTCAAGAAAATAGGTGGTTCTGGTGTAATCTATGTACGTAATCGTAGAGAAACACAGGAGGTTGCTCGTTTTTTGCTTAATCATGGAGTTCCGTCTGATTATTATCATGCTGGTTTGACGATGAAGGAGCGCGAATCGAAGCAAAATTCTTGGACATCGAATAAAACACGCGTTATTGTGGCAACTAATGCTTTCGGAATGGGTATCGATAAGCCAGATGTACGTTTTGTGATTCATATCGATATTCCTGATTCTTTAGAAGCGTATTATCAAGAGGCTGGTCGTGCAGGTCGTGATGGTAAGAAAGCTTTCCCAGTTTTGCTGTATCAACAAGAAGATAGAGATAGACTGTGGAAGAATTTTCAAGAAAGTTTTCCTTCCGTACAATTTATCCAACAGGTTTATCATCATCTAGGCAATCATTACCAAATTGCATATGGTGCAGGCAAGGGCATTACAGTAGATTTTGATTTAGTGGAATTCGCTAAAAAATATAAATTAGACGTGCTTCCAACCATGAGCGCACTTAAATTTTTAGAACGTGATGGCTGGTTAAGTTTGTCGGATGCTGTTTTTATTCCTTCTCGATTTAAGTTCGAAATAGATTTTCAAGAGCTATATAAGTTTCAGGTAGAAGTTGCTAAATATGATCCTTTGATAAAGGCGATCTTGCGTACATATGGTGGAGTTTTTGACTTTTATGTTCCTATCAATGAGTTTGAGTTTGCTAAAAAATTAGCAGTACCTTATGATATGATTGTACAAATGCTAGAAGGTCTAGAAAAGCAACAAGTAGGTTCCTATCTAAAAAGTACCGATAAGCCGCAGTTAACTTTTTTGCAATCACGTGTTGACTATAAAAATCTATATATCGATTCTGAATTTATTCGTGAGCGTAAAGAGATAAAAGAAGAGCAAATCAAAGCAATTTATCATTTCTTGGACACCAAAGAATGTCGTAGCAACGCAATTTTACAATATTTTGGCGAGATGAATGCTGATTATTGTGGAGAATGTGATTTATGTCTAAAAAGAAAACATACAGAAGGGATAGAAGCGAAAATTGAGCAAGAAATTCGGGTTTTGTTATTGGAAAAATCATTGTCACTACATGAAATTATTGATAATATTACGGTTGGTGATGATGATAAAAAAATAGCAATTCTTCGTGAATTGGTTGATGAGGATAAACTCGCGAAGGAGGGAGATAATTACATATGGAAAGCCAATTGATTTATTGAGATTCAATTGCAACTTATTAAAAATTAATAGATTAAAGTTTTTTGTTTTCCTAAAAAAGTGATAGCTTTAGTATAACCAAAATAAACTTTTTTTTATGGAAAACTTAATGATTTACTTACCAGCAGCACTCGCTGTCTTGGGGTTACTATTCATGGTTTCAAAAGCTAGTTGGGTCAATAAGCAAGACTCAGGAGATAGCAAAATGCAATTCATTTCCAAAAGTATCAAGGAAGGTGCAATGGCATTTCTACAAGCCGAATACCGTATTCTTTTAATTTTTGTGGTTATTGCAGCGATTGCATTATTTTTTGTTTCGACGTTGGTGGAGACGACACATTGGATTATTGTTGTAGCCTTTGTGTTTGGCGCATTTTTTTCTGCTTTGGCAGGAAATATTGGTATGCGCATAGCAACAAGTGCGAATGTACGTACAACACAAGCAGCACGTACAAGTTTGCCTCAAGCCTTGAAAGTTTCTTTTTCGGGCGGAACTGTGATGGGATTAGGTGTTGCAGGGTTAGCCGTGTTGGGATTGAGTGTGTTTTTCTTGTTATTCTTAAAAATGTTTGTAACTGGCAATGGAAGTTTTTATAATGAAATGACTATTGCATTGGAAGCTCTTGCAGGCTTCTCTTTGGGCGCAGAGTCTATCGCGCTATTTGCCCGTGTTGGTGGTGGTATTTATACAAAAGCTGCTGATGTGGGAGCGGATTTGGTTGGAAAAGTAGAAGCCGGAATCCCCGAAGATGACCCACGCAATCCAGCGACGATTGCGGATAATGTAGGTGATAATGTAGGGGATGTTGCAGGAATGGGAGCCGATTTGTTTGGCTCGTACGTAGCTACAGTATTAGCTTCTATGGTATTAGGGAATTATATTATCAAAGATATGGCTGAAGCCAATGGAGGTGTTTTTACAGACGCTTTCAATGGTATGGGGCCAATACTTTTACCGATAGTCATTGCAGGTGTAGGCATTTTGGCTTCCATCATCGGAACTTTCTTCGTAAAAGTTTCTTCTAATGATGCTAAAGAAAATCAAGTGCAAGGTGCACTAAATCTTGGAAATTGGATTTCAATTATTCTAACTATAATCGCTTGTTTCTTTTTGATAGGATATATGCTTCCTGAAGTGATTCAGATGAAATTCTTTGGAGAAGGCACTAAAGAAATACCGCGTTTGAATGTGTTTTATGCGACAATTGTTGGTTTAGCTGTGGGTGGATTGATTTCAGCTTTCACAGAGTATTACACAGGATTAGGAAAGAAACCTGTACTAGATATTGTCCGTAATTCATCGACGGGTGCGGCGACTAATATTATTGCTGGTTTGGCTAATGGTATGATTTCGACATTTTCATCCGTACTGTTGTTTGCTGCCGCAATCTGGGGCTCTTACCATTTAGCTGGATTTTATGGGGTAGCCATAGCCGCTTCAGCGATGATGGCAACGACAGCTATGCAGTTGGCTATTGATGCTTTCGGCCCAATAGCAGATAATGCAGGTGGTATTGCCGAAATGAGTGAATTGCCTAAAGAAGTACGTCAGCGCACAGATGTGTTGGATTCCGTAGGAAATACAACTGCAGCGGTAGGCAAGGGTTTTGCAATTGCTTCGGCAGCATTGACTGCATTGGCATTGTTCGCAGCTTATGTGACTTTTACAGGAATCGACGGCATTAATATTTTCAAGGCTGATGTGCTTGCGGCTTTATTTATCGGTGGTATGATTCCTGTAGTATTTTCCGCTTTGGCGATGAAATCCGTAGGAAAAGCAGCCATGGATATGGTAAACGAAGTGCGTCGTCAATTCCGCGAAATACCAGGCATTTTGGAAGGAACGGGAAAACCTGAATATGGAAAGTGTGTCGATATTTCGACGAAGGCGGCATTGCGTGAAATGATGTTACCGGGTGCGATGACGATAATTACACCTATCATTGTTGGTTTTGTGATGGGGGCAGAGGCATTGGGAGCATATATGGCTGGTGTTGCGGTATCAGGGGTAATGTGGGCGATATTCCAAAATAATGCGGGTGGATCATGGGATAATGCGAAAAAATCTTTTGAAGCAGGTGTAGAAATCAATGGCGAAATGACCTTCAAAGGTTCGGATGCACACAAAGCTGCTGTAACAGGTGATACCGTAGGAGACCCTTTCAAAGATACTTCTGGTCCTTCGATGAATATCTTAATTAAATTGACTTGTTTGGTAGGTTTAGTAATTGCTCCAATTTTAGGTGGTCATACACTAAGCAATGCTAAAAAGCATAAAGTGACAGAAACAAAAGATAAGATTGTTCGAGTAGAACAGAAAAGATAAGAATATGAAAAGTCCCTTTGAATCAAAAAAGGAACTTTTTTAATGGCTTTTAAAATATCGTTTGTTAGCCTCCTGAACCCGCTTTATCCTCGATGATAGGACAAGTCTCGTAAGTTTACATTTCTCCTATCGTCGTAATGACGAGACCAATAAATATTAAAAGCTTATCATAGATAAGCTTTTAATATTTATTGGTCTCTTGACTTTGGCTAGTTTCTCATATATATGAAAGAAGAAACAGCATTATTCATGATTTTACCTTGTTTCGCTAATTTATTTTCAATGTTCACGAAGTCGGTTAAATTGATTTTTGAGCTTATAG
>NZ_WUQZ01000043.1 GCF_009829075.1 Sphingobacterium composti
TTTTTCTTTTCCTTGTTGATTTAATAGCTTACTTATTGATGTAAGGATTAATCCAATTATTGGGCTGTAAGTCGTTGCAAGTGTCGGACTATTCCCGATCACGAGCATACCTCTGCTATTCGGATTATTCAAATCTAAGTTAAAATCACTCTTTGAAGTCAAATAATAAACTTCTTCAGTGTTGATTTTAGATAGTGAAATTTGCAAACTCGAAATAACTCCTGCAAGTTGATTATCTGCTTTATTTGCATAAGCTGTCATAATCGGGGCTATCATATCAGCGCATTTTTGCTCTTTATCCAATGTATTTAAAAGGCTTTCTAAATCGGGCTGTAAAATCATACTCATTGCATGAGGTAAAGTGCAATATTGAGGATGTTTTTTCTTTAAGTACCAAAATACAGAAGCAAGTAAAGCCGTTGAATTTTCACTCCAAAAATCGGGCTTACTAATCATCGAGGGATTAAGATTTGCTAAAATAGAATAGGCAAATTCCCTCGCAAAACTATCATTTATCATTAATTCCGGTGCAATAGGGTTTATCCTATGGCTTCGGCTCAAATCAGTAAAATTGATAAAATAAGGCTTAATATTCGTGTTTTTGTAGGCTGTATTTACATAACTTGCTAACTCTGGAAACTTAAAATCATAAACAACACCTGTAAACCCTTTTTGACCTGCATCATTTATCAATGGCTCAATAATAGATTTACTCTTTCCTGCTCCTGCTCCCCCACTTATAAAAATACCTGCATACGGATTTTGAATATTTACTTTTCCATTCAAAACAAGGTTTAAACCTACTTCTTGCTTAATCTGTGGGTTCAATATAGCATCTTTATTGAATGATATTTTATGCTTATACTTCTTAAAAAGCTTCCAAATAATAAAGCCTAAAACAGAATAAACAACTATACTTCCAATAGTTCTATTGGATGCCCCCAAACCTGCAAGAAATAGGCTTGATAATAGCGTTGAGCCAACAAAAAAGACAACTAAATAAACTATCATTTTACCTAAAAACCCGCGACCTCTTTTCTTTGCGTGTTGATGTTCTACTCTTTTCATCTTGATAATCCTTTAGTGTCGTACATATTTCTGCTTAATAACTCCGTTCTTTCCTCTCTATGCTTTTTCATTTCTTCAAAGCGATTGTATTGAGGTTTCTCTTTTTCCTGCTTTTGAGCCTTTTCAAGAGCATTTTTGTTTTCAGATACACTCTTGACAACTAAATCAGTCCAAACTCTGTCCTTGCCCTTAATTGAGTTGATTTCAAACTCATTTTTCTTGAATGAGATGCTTTGAACTTTCCCTTGCTTGGTTTCAAAATTTACTTTGATGCCCTTTTCAGCTAATTTTTCTTTGAGTTTGTTTAAATCCGTTACGGATTTGTCCTTACTGGCTCTGCGTACCTCTCTCAAAACGTTGATTTCATACGCATTGTAAAATAATTTACGTTCCATTTTTATATGATTTAAGATTAAAAAAATTCATTCTATCGCCCACGACCTCGCCTTTGCTCTCGCTCTTGGTCTTGGTCTTTTTCTTCTCGTTGGGCTCTAATTTGTTCAAATCGACTTTGCCCTGTGCTTTGGCTCTGCTCTTGGCTTTGCCCTCTGCTTTCTCGTTGCTCTTTGGCTCTTTCAAAAGCGGTTTTTTGTTCTTTCTGTTGTGCTTTCACTTTCTCGGTATATTGTTGTAAGGTTTTAAAAAATTCTTGGTTATTAGGGTTGGTTTCCCACGTTTGCCAAACATTGTCATTTGGTTTGATGTCGGTCATTTTTTCTCTTATCGCTTCATCCACAATTGTATAACTAAATCCATGTTTATGAGCAATAGTGTCGATATGAGCCTTTAAATCATTTTCCTTTGAGTAGATAGCATTCGTTGTCAAAACCTTGTCTATATCGTTCCATTTTGCCCCTATTTGAGAACCTTTAACGCTTATCTTATCCGTACTGAAAGAAACTCCCGAAATACCTTTTCTATTTTCAATTAAGCGAACATCAATACCTTTACGCTCAACCATTGCTTTGAATTGTTGAGGCGTAGTAATGCTCCTATCTTTCAAAACCTCGTTGATTGTTCCTTGTATGCTCGTTTGAAGTTGCTTAATGTTTGGATTTTTGCTTAATACTGCCTTTTTATCTCTCGATTTTGTATACTCACGCTCCGCTTTTTCATCGGCTGTCAAAAATCTATATCCTTTCTCACTCTCTTTGTCGTAGATTATATTTCTGCCCTCTGTACGCTTTAAACCCTGCTCCTGCTCTATCTTATCGGCTACAACTTGAAGCCTGTTTTTTATAAATTCTTCTCGCTTATTGTTAAAACCGATATTTATTTTTTTTCCGTCTAAATCGACCTTGTTTAGAACTATATGGTAGTGCGGGTTCGCTGTGTCATTGTGTTTCACTATCAAATATTGATGATTTTCGGGTTTTATTCCTAATTCGTTCAAAACCGATTTTACAGCCTTTTGGCGTTGTTCCTCGCTTATCTGCTCCTTTGCATCAAAGCTGACTGATAAATGTATTACAGGCTTTGAAACTCGGCTATTACCATTGGAAACAAAACGCATCTGCCTTGCCATATCTCGAGTATTCCCGTACACATTATTTTTTTCAATGATTTCGGGCTTTTTATCAATAGGCAAATCTTTCTCATGCTCTTTCTTTACATAAGAAATAGTTCCGCTAAATCCGTTCCCTGCACTATGTCCGATTACCATTTTGAAATGATTGTTTCAATGTCCTTTAATAAGCTTTCTATTTGTGGCAACTCCCTACGTTCATTCGCATATCTTGTAAGCTGATTTAAATTGTTCGCAAGTCCTATAATTGTGCGCCTGTCAACGCCTGTACTCTCCCCCAAACTCTCCGATTTTTGAACCGACAAAACAGAACCTTTTAACATCAATTGCCTACCATAATCCGAAATGGTCAAACCTAAATTATCGGCTTTCTTTTCGATTTCTTTATGCTCTTTGTCATTCACTCGAATGACAATATTTTTTAATCTCGGATTCTGTTTTTTATTCATTCTGTTTTTTTGTTTTTGACCAAGATCAAAAAATTGCGAAGCGGTTTTTTGTCCTGGTCATTGCTCCAAAATTTTAGCGAAGCGTATAAAAATTTTGTTCAAAGATTTTCAGCGTAACGAAGTGCAGCGTTAAGAAAATCTAAGCCCCGCAGGGCGAGGGTCGTAATAAGGATATACATTTGCAACGCAAAATGTATATACGTTTACGCCCCTCGCTCCTTCAAACTATACTAAGATACTGAGAAATAAGGATTTGTCAAAATCCGTTTTCGAAGTATCTCCAGCGAAATAAAAAAAGCCCCTAACAAAGGGCTTTTTTTATTGAAGCAGACCGCCCAAAAAGGCGGTCAACTTTATATAATTATAGAATGATTACATTCTATAATTATATAATTTACCCCACGCTCTGGAGTGGCTTATCGACTTCGTCCGATTACTCCTTTCAGTCGGCTGTTTAAGGAAAATGTACAAAAAATAATACTCCCTTAAATAAGATATAGCTTTATAGCTTAAAAATCGACTTACACTAATCAAAATCACTTCTGTACCTTATCGGTTGTACAAAATAGATATTCAATTAAAAGAAAAAAGGAAAAAAAAGAAAGCCATTCTTCAAGCGCAACGTTCAAAAAAATCATATAAATAGCAAAGCGGTTTATGCTGATTTTTTTGATTCGTGAAGCTTATTTTAGCTGGACTTTTTATTGAGTTTTTGAGTACCAAATAAAGGGAAACTATTTTTTGTAACAACCTGTAAAACAACAAAATACAAAACACCTGTTTTTAAGGCGTTAAAAAATGATATTTTAAACCTATAATACCTATTATAAATATCAAATATCTGAAAATCAATTTGTTACATTCATTTATCGTTATTATATTTGATTACTTTTTAATCTTATAAATTATATAATAATGAAAAAATTAATGCTTTTTAGCCTATTGGCTATCTCAATGGTGTCATGTTCTAAAAATGACGATGTACAACCAACTACAAATGGTTCAGATTTCAAAATTGAAGTTGCTCTAAGCGGTGCTATTGATGATTATGCGGAAAATATTTCTGTAAATATCACCAATGATGAGGGAGTAGAACTTCATCTTCTGGGTTATGAATGGAAGCAAGGAGATAGAACCCAAACTTCACCCAATTCAGTCACTTACATTGCGACATCCAAGCCAACAATCAGAACATTAACAACATCACACAAAGCAAAAAGCTTGTTCTTGTTGCAAACAATGATTCCAATTAAAGAAAATCCGCAACCATTGACATCAACAATCACACTCTATCAAAATGGCAAGGTAAAAACTAAAAAAAAGCACGTTTTTAATGGAGAAATCAATCAATATCTATTAGTCGATTAAGACTAAACGCCAATCTTTGAAAAGGTCCGCATCTTGTAGACCTTTTTCTTTTATTAATCAATAATGAGAGTACCAAACAAAGGGAAGATTAAAACATAATAAATTGATTATCAATACTAAATGACCATATTATGACAAACCGTTTCGACGCAAAATCTCTTTTTTCATTATGTTTTCCGTTTTTTCGTGGATTTTCAAGTGTACAAACCTGTCAATTTGACCTATTTTCAACCCAAAAGGTGGAACTCTTTTCCCTAAATAATATACAAACGTTATATTTATATATTTTAATATTTTCTTATTTTGCGACCTCTGAGCGCTCTATAAATCAATTAGTTACAGTGCCAAAAAACAGTTTTTATAACGTTAAAAACAGTTTTTATAACGTTAAAAACAGTTTTTATAACGTTAAAAACAGTTTTTATAACGTTAAAAACATAAATAAAAATAATCATGTTTTTTAATCCTGTTTTTTTGACTATCTTAGTGATACTTTTTTAATCTCAAATTATAATAAAATGGAAATTCTAACAAAAGAAGATGCTCAAATAGCGGGCGAGTTGATGTTAAAGCAACATAATGCTATTACATCGGGTCGATATGACTTTTCAGCGTGTCAATTGGATCTAGTGTTTTTATTGCTTTCTCAAATAAAAGAGGGACAATTAACTTATCAAATTCATACTACTGACATAGAACTTATAACTGGACGTAAATGGAATATATCCCAATTTACAGATAGTACAGAACAACTTCTTACGAGAATGTTTGAGCTGGAAACAGAAGAAAGCTATACACAATTTGTATTGTTCCAATATTTCCGATATTTAAAAGGAACAAGAACTATTGAATTAAAGTTATCAGAAATAGCACTACCCTACTTTTTTGACCTTAAAAACAACTTTACACATTTTCAATTAAAATCAGTTCTTGGATGCTCTTCTAAATTCGCTAAAAGACTTTATATGATTGCTTGTCAATGGCGAACAGTTGGCAAATTTCCTAAACCAATCCCAATTATTGAAATAAAGAGAATGCTTGGATTAGTTGACAAAAAGGGTAATGAACAATTTAAACAAATTGGACAATTTAAGGAATTTGTACTTGATATCGCCAAAAAACAAATCAATGAGTATACCGATATATCATTTGATTACCAACTTTATAAAAAAGGACGTTCGTTTGAGTTTATACAAATATTTGTTGATACTTCTAAAAATAAACCTGCTCAATTAGAAATTGATTTCTCTAATGATTTAGGCTTTCAGAAAAACGTTCGTTCAATTATGGCTTACGGAATAAGCGAAGAGTATGCCCTGCTAATCGTTAAAGATGGTTATGATGGTTTTATTAAGTTTGTTGAGAAAGTTAACGAGAGAGCGCGAAAAGGAGAAATAAAGGTAGAAAATGCACCTGCTTATATTATAGGTTCATATCAGAAAAAAGGGGTTATTCCTAAATAACCCCTTTTTATTATTCTTCAATTTGATTTACTATCCAATTTATCCACCCTATAATTGTAGAAGCTCTACGATAATAGGTTGTATTTGAGGTTATATTATATAATTGAGAATTTTTCATTATATCTACAATCTCATGCTTAGTTGGCATCTCTCCCTTTTTCAACAACATTAATAGAGTGTTTTTAAAAGCTTTATGAGAAACAATTAGTTTAATAAATTCTTTTTGCCTATTTATTAAATCCAACGCAAATAACCTTTTTCCCTGTTGTGTTAAAGTTGCGCCTATTTGATTGGAAATACTATCTCTTCCTATAGAGATTAAACCTAAATATTTAGCAGCATTCAAATAATAATCTGTTTGTCTACTATCAAAATCATAATTAACAGTTATATCCTCTTTAGAAAGAAAATCCTTTTGTGATAGAAGTTCACATAAATTAATTATTCTTTCAAAACTATTTGCTTGAGGGAAAGGTATATCAGGTTCTCTAACTAAAACCGTTCTATTCAAAATCTCTTCTAAATCCTCAATATTAAAAGATCCGTCTTGTATAGCATATTTCTTATGCTTTATTAGTACCAATGAGTTATAGTTGCTAACATCTGCAAACGCATATTCTCTTAAATGAAATACTCCATTCGTATATGTTAAGAAGATAGGTCTTACTTGCTTTTGTATTTTATTAGACCATAATTTATATGGATAATATAATTGTCTAATTAAAAAATCATTTGATATATAATTTTTAGCTTCTATAATATTTAAAGAACTATCTCCTTCATATCCCCCGTCTATTTCAACTTGAGAATTAACAACGTTAACATTAAAAGTTGTCATATTAGAATTAATATCAAACGAGAATGATGATGAACTCATTCTTCCACTAACAGTAGGAAGTAAGCTGTCTTCTTCTGTAAAATCGTGGAGTATTTTTGATACAAAAGCACAATTTATAGCTGTAGATTCACTTGTTATATCTTTATAATCTAAACTTTCTAAAAATGTAGGAAAATTTATATGTGTAATTTCAATATTATCAGTATTAAAGTCATGAAATGTATCAAATTGCCCTATCACATAACCACCTCTCGATATTGGTAATATTGATAAATTATTACTTGCAAATATAGTAGGCAATTGAGATTTATGGTCAAATTTTGTCATTAACCTTGCTTCTCTAAACTGATTTATTTGCGTAGAACTTATTTCAAAAAAGCCTTGCGTATTGATAGTATCAATTACATCATATTTTGAAAAAATCTTAAGCCATGCTGAATCATTTTTATTCATAATTTTTAATTAATACTTCGTCAACCTCTCCTCTATTAGAGCCATTTGAATTAATAGCCCTTGTGGCTTTTACAATCGTTATATTGTAATCTGAATATAATTCTTTAATGAAATCTGCTGATGAATTAGACAATAAAAATTTCACTCCATTTTGTGTTAAAATATCACACTCATTTTTCAATTTAATTTGGTCTTCTTCACCCCATCCGCCCTGGATATAACCTGTAAAATTAGAACTTTCAGAAAGTGGATGATATGGAGGGTCTAAATAAACAAAACATCTGTTATTTACCTCTTTCAAAATATTTGTATAATCCCCAGAAACAATTTGCAAATTGTTTGAATTAAGATATTTATTAACGGCTTTTAAAACAGGTTCATTAACAATATTAGGGTTTTTATATCTTCCAAAAGGCGAATTAAATTCTCCTGCATTATTAACCCTATATAGTCCATTAAAACAAGTCTTATTTAAATAAATAATTCTTGATGCCCTTTCAACTGGACTTAATTCATTAAAAGATGACGTTCGGTCTAAACTTCTTATAGCATAAAAATATTCAGATTCATTTTTATGCTTTTTGAGGTCTGAAATTAACAACTCTAAATCATCACGTATAACGGTATATACATTTATTAATTCTTCATTATAATCATTTATAATACCATTCTTTGGTTGTAGATTAAACAAAAGTGCTCCTCCTCCAACAAATGGTTCAACATATCTATAATCAGAAATATTTTTGGGAATATGTTCTTCAATAGTACTTAATAATTGTCTTTTCCCCCCTACCCACTTTAAAAATGGAGATACTAATTTATTCTTCTTTGCCATATGAAAAATTTAAAACCACCACCTTCTTTTTTTAGGTAATGGCTTTTCTTGTTCTTTTGGAGCTTCCAATAGTAACATAGCTTTTTGTAAATCTAATATACGACCATCTTTTTCATTTAAAAGCTGGTCTTTGTGTTTTATTTCTTGTTCATACAATGCTAATTTATTTTTCAACTCGTACAACTCATTGTCCATAGACACGTCCAACCCTTTGTCCAATATTTGACCACCCTCTTTTTTACCCACTTTAATAGGTGGATATGAGTCAAATAAGTAATTTACATCAACAAGAAGTTTACTATCTTTTCTTTCAATAAACGGCTTACTTTCTGCTTTAGACAGAAATCTACGTATTGTCTTTTCGCTTTTACCAGTAGCCTTTACAGCTTCTTTTATATCTATATAATTCATAAAAAAAAGAGTGTCCAATGGTCAAATATACCAAATGTCCACCCTAAAAGAAACATGACCACCCTAAAAAAAAGAAGTCGGAGCGTAAGCCCCGACAACCTTTTTTAATCTCATCATCATATAAAATGAATAATGAGATGCTAAGGTAGGAATTAAAATCACTTTAGAGGGATTAAAATTCGTTTTAAATCGTCTTTTACTTGATAAAACACTTGTTCTATGTCTGATGTAGAAACATTATTAAATGGCTCTATTTCTGTTTTTACAAAGCGGTTATTCATTGGGATTGATGCTAAACCTTGTCGGTGCGCTCCCTCACTTAAAAGCGTGTAGAATGAGCCTGTTTGCAGGGTTGCAACATCTTGAACTTTTACTAAATCCCTTTCTTGATAAGAATAACTATCGCCACTACCTTTGTATAAATCCCCAACAACAGAATGTTCGTATTGATTATTTTCTGTCTTTATCAGCTTATCAGCTTTACCAAAAATTTGACTTACTCTTTGTGCAGTTTGTGGGTTGGTGGTTCTTCCGTAGAATTGATTTCCTAAGTTTGAAAGTATAGTATCGGTTTTCTCCTTTCCGTATTTATCAACCATTTGCGCAATATCTTGACAAGCTAAGATTGTAGCAACTTTATTGCTTCGGGCTGTAGCTGGAAGCTGTTCTACATTTGGAACATACACCGTTGGAAATTCATCGAGCATAAAAACGC
>NZ_WUQZ01000044.1 GCF_009829075.1 Sphingobacterium composti
TGAGTTCGAAAGTTCACCCTGCCTTTTAAATAACGTTTCATACTAAGGCTTTAGTTTTTATCCCTCCAGCCTATATTTACAAACAACAACATTATTTTTATAAAATTATCTTTGTTATACCAAAGGTCAGTTCGGTTTAAGCAGCAAGGAATAATTGATTTTGTTGCTGTTCAAACTGAATGTTTAAAGAAGGCTTTTTAGGAAAAAAAGCATAAGCTACCAAAGCTCCTAAAATATTTAACAAGAAGTTGATTACCGACCTGTGTCTAGTATGCTGTAGTTTGCAAATGTTCTTTAGTTCATCATTTACACATTCAATGATTGCTCTTTTGCGAAGCATTATTTTATCGGTTTGACTTAAGTTCATTCCTTTCATATTTTTTCTAGGTTTGGTTACCATCTGTATTCCATTTCCCCAGAGTATATCCGCCATTGCTTTTGAAATATACCCCTTATCCCCATATAGTTTACCAAAAATATCCTTGGTCATATTCATCGTATGTTTTAGATTTCTGTCATCCACATTGCCCTTAGTAAGGTAAAAAGACAATATTTCTCCTTTATCATTGATGATTAGGTGTAGTTTGAAACCATAGAACCAACCTATGGAACACTGACCCCGTTCAGCAGTATCTCTGAAAACTTTATTTTGGTGTATCCTTCTGTTGTGGCACACCTTGATATGCGTAGAGTCAATAAAATTAATATCCCCACTCTTGCCAAGACAGCACATCTTTACAAAAAGCATTAAGGTCAGAGCACACCTTGGTTGAAGCTCGACAAACCTATTATAAGAGGTTAATCCAGGAAAAAGATCCTTGAGATGGGGCAATGCATAATGCACATAAAAAGACTTCAGATTGCTGAATTGACCCGAATGAAAAAGGACCATTAAGCTGATCATTTCACTCTCACAAAGACTAGCTTTTCTATTGCGTTTACCGATTTTTCTGTCTTCTAAAAGCTTTTCTTCAAGAATAGGTTGGATTTCAATGCAAAAATCATCCACTTTTACGAAAATTTCTATAACTTCATCTCTTAACATAAGGCTTGGTTTATATTTGTAATAATTTGATTATCAACTAATTATATACAATCATCAAGCCTTTTTAGTTAAAATAATATATAATTTCACTTTTTTCTTATCCCGAACTCACGTTAAATATCATATACAAATCGAGAAATAGAGCCACCAATTGGTAGCTCTATCCTAAAATTACGTCGTATACTAATTACAACTCTATTCGCATAGTAGTTCCTACTGGAGAAACAGCACGTAGTGTAAACACCAATTGACCATTTTGGTTACGTAACGGAATTGGTATTTTAGGATCATCTGCTTCTTTGTATTTAAATAAAGCATTAGCAGAAGGTGTTCCATATTCCATTGGGCGTAATCCAGTATTTCGTGCTAGCAAAGAAGCATCAATTAATCGAAAAGCTCCAGTAGTCGTATTTAACCACC
Organism: Sphingobacterium composti; assembly: GCF_009829075.1. Classification (GTDB taxonomy): domain Bacteria; phylum Bacteroidota; class Bacteroidia; order Sphingobacteriales; family Sphingobacteriaceae; genus Sphingobacterium; species Sphingobacterium composti. Next base: position 1,466 of record NZ_WUQZ01000044.1, read on the forward strand.
ATATAGCTAAACCTTCTGTTGGTAGACCTACATTAAAATTACGTGCAGAACCAGCTTTTGACCTGTTTTCGATAATAAAACACTCATCTGGAGAATTTTCATGATACAGTACTAACGCATTTGGATCAGTTTCGATATTTGTGAAAGTATAACACTTTAATCCTGAAGGCAATCTATCAGCAGCAGGCAAGAGTATTTTAGGTTGTACCCATCCAATTTTCATTTTTGCTATTATGCTCATATGCACTACATTGTAGTTGTTGTCCATAATATCATAATCTCCAGCTTTACCAGTACCTGCAATTCCACCTTCGTACAAATCTTCTAGTCCAAAGAAACCATGGGCTAACTCATGCCAAATATTGGTATAATTGTAAGCGAAAGTTTCCACTCCTTGCTTCGATGAATCTGAAGCTTTGCTACAATCTAATGTAACGAAACGTAATCGCAGTTGATATGTTCTACCATTATGCGTAATAGTTACATTGTTTGGTCTATAAGCACCTTGACCACCGTCCGCAATAATCAAAGCAACTAAAACTTCGTCAGGAGTTAACACTTGGTCATTATTACGATCCAAGGATGCCCAATCAATCGATGCACCTTGGCAAGCATCACGATACAAATTTGCATTGCGTGTATAGTCAGGCACACCTGGTGTGGCGTAAGAAGCCTTTGTACGATTTAGCGGTACCAAATTCGAAACACCCGCCTTGTTTAATACGAATTGTCCCCATGAATTTTCGTAAAAATAATCACGCACACTACCTGTACCACTACTAAAAAATGCCTGATCGATAACATCATTGGTCACTCTCGTATTTGCGGGCACATCTGTAAAGGACACAGGAATAAGAACCAGTCTTCCGCCAGTATTAAAAGAGGGATGATTTTTGTTTAAGACTGTACTTCCACTTACGGGTCTATAGATTTTATTCTTAACTGCTGTCTCCACATTGCTATCATCAACTGTAGTGACAGAAGCACCACCTGTACAATATGAATCTTCTTCTCCTACCTGATCTGGATTTTTGCATGCAAATGCTACTCCAAGTAATAAGATTAATGTAAATATTTTCTTCATAACATTGTTTTTATGCTGTTTATATATCTTGATATTCCAATTATTAATACAATACACTACTTTTTGATAAACTCTACTCTTCTATTCTGAGCTTTTCCCTCTGGAGAAAAATTATTTGCAATAGGTGCAGTAGCGCCCTTTCCACTCGCTTGCAGATTATTGGGGGATACATTAAAGTTTTTGATTAAGTAGTTACGAACTGACTCAGCTCTTTGCTGAGATAACCTTTGATTTAATTCTGCCGACCCATCTGAATCGGTATGACCAACAATATCGTATTTACCAGAAGGATTTTGTTGCAGTAATTTCCCAATCTCATTCAAAAGATTGTAGGAAACTGGCTTTATCTTATCAGATCCGCTATCAAAGTGAATACCTGATGCAATAAGTTTACCATCCTTAATTAATTGACTATTGAGGTCTTTAGAAACATTTGCAATACGCAAATTACTGATGTAGAATCCATCTTTGGGCTTAGGTAATAGTTCTGCTGAACGAAAATGAAAATTATTTCTATAAACGCTGAGGTCAAATCCTTTTGGTAAGTCGAACAATTTCTCTGTATCTACGTACAAGCGAATTCGCTGTCCATTGACAGCAATACTTACATGCTTAATCTTACCGGCACTTACGTTAGCTGGCCACTCCGTAGTTGTCTCTCTGCCAGAATAAAGGCTCGTTGTATAGCCAATATTTTCTAGACCAGCACCTTTTGGTGGAATTCGGAAATAGAAAATTCTCTTTCCTTTGATGGATTGTTTTGCGGGATTTACAACTTCGGTAAAACCAAAAGTAACAGGTGGTCTCGTGGTATTTGATGGGTAAAACAGGTCAAATTCAATTGTAAAATTAGTTGGGAACTGATTTATTAATTCAGGGAAGCTCAATGTATTATCAGGAATCAGTAGCCAATTCCCATTTAGTGAAGCGATATTTACGACCTGCCCTGAACCATTTGTATTCCATCTTGTTGGAAAATCTCCTGAATTGGTATTCGTAAAATCATCAAAAAAGAGCACTTCATCACCCGGTATGAAATCGTAATTCGATGAAATGGTTGTATTAGTAGAAGTTGATGTTTGAGGTGTATTTTTATTATTGGTCGAATTTTCAATTTTTCCTTCGATTTTGTCCAAACCTTTATCGACAGCTTTGTCTATCTTTCGGTCTACCCGTTGCTTTACTTTATTTTCGACTCGCTTTCCTAACCTATCTAATATTTGTGCATAAGAAACATTGCTGATACCCAAAAAAAAGAGAATAAATAACAAGTGAGTTCTCATAATATAATTGTTAAGTTGTATTTATTGGCTAATACAACAAAATTACAAGCACTCAAAGGGTCATACAATAGTGATAAATCACTAATTTACTAAATCAAACTGTGATTAATTGCATAGGCTACAAGCTCACTACTTGTGAATGAATTTGTTTTTCTAAGTAAACGTTGACGATGATTTTCCACCGTATTTTTTGAAATATTTAAACGGTCAGCAATCAATTTACTAGTCAATCCACCGGCTAATAATTTTATGACATCCATCTCCCTTTTGGTAAGTTGAGCTAACTCGATCAATTGTGGTTCTACTTGAGTAGGTAGACTTTTTAACAGTTTTCTTTCTTTACCATTTAAAATCAGAATAGCCAACTGGGGCATATAATCCACCTCTAAATGTGATATATCTGTAACTTGACACAAACAATAACGCACTCCACCATCCGATTCGAATTTCCAATCCAAAATTTGCATGACCACATTTCTATATATTCCATCTTTATTCTTCATTTTTAAGTAGATATGCGGTCTAAAAGTCTTCTTGGGACTAGTCAAAATATAGGAATAAACATACTCAACGTACGACATCCAATATGGAATATGTTCAGGATATGCTAATTCTGCTACATATTTGTCGGCTGGTAGCCCCTTCCAATAATCATATGGTTTGCCCGTCATCTCCTCCATCATACCTCCTATTTCAAATAATTTTTGATCGGCAAAATCCACAATACACCATTGATATATACCTAATGAAAAAGATTTCATAGCTTCAATTATGGGGTCGAAATATGCTAAGATATCTTCTTTTTCTAACGAGGAAGTTGCGTTGGAAGAGAGAAGATTTCCAAATTCATCGTAACTCTCAATTGGCGATAAATTATCAATATAATCTATAATTGGCTCCATAAAAAGTAAATTTTAATAAAGTAAATTAAAAATACTAAATCAATAATTAAAAAAAATATATAAAATATTTTTTTTAATTATTTTGTACTTTAGGACATGAAAAAAATATGGAACAACCTACTTTTCCGTGTCGTTATAGCCATTACCTTAGGAATACTACTTGGAAAAATTTTACCTGAATCTATTGGAAACATATTCGCTACTTTTAATAGTCTCTTTGATCAATTATTAAAGTTTTTAATTCCTTTAATCATCGTAGGTCTTATCATTCCCGCAATAGCTAAATTGGGAAACACTGCGGGAAAAATGTTACTTACAACTGTGGCAATAGCTTATGGCTCCACATTATTTTCTGGGTTTTCTACCTACTTTGCGAGTATGTCTATCTTTCCATCGCTAGTAGAAAATCAGACTATTTCAACCATTGAAGAAGGAAATAAAAGCCTATCTCCTTATTTCACTCTGCAAATCCCACCATTTTTTGATGTCATGGGCGCATTAGTATTTGCGTTTTTGGTTGGAATTGGTCTATCAAGAATTCAGAACTCTAAATTAGCTGAGGTGTCTTATGATTTTGAAAATATTATTTCCTTTATCATAGAAAATGTCATTATTCCTCTCTTACCATTATTTATATTCGGGATATTCTTGGATATGACTTATTCGGGAAAGGTTTTCATGATCTTAAACGTTTTTGTAAAAATAATAGGATTTATCTTCGCACTGCACATTATATTACTTTTATTACAGTTTGTAATAGCTGGAGCAATTACAAAAAAGAATCCTTTAAAACTTTTAGTAACTATGATGCCTGCATATTTCACCGCCTTGGGGACGCAATCTTCGGCAGCAACTATTCCTGTTACGCTAGAACAAGCAAAAAAGGCAGGTGTTTCTGATAGTATAGCCTCCTTTGTGATTCCATTGTGTGCAACAATTCATTTGGCTGGAAGTACTTTGAAAATTGTAGCCTGTGTAATAGCTTTGATGTTGATGCAAGGTATACCGATTGAGTTAGGTCAAATGGCTGGATTTATCTGTATGCTGGGTGTAACAATGATCGCTGCACCAGGTGTTCCAGGTGGAGCTATTATGGCGGCATTAGGAATTATTACATCGATGTTGGGTTTTGATGCCGAAAATCAAGCCTTAATGATTTCATTATATATTGCCATGGATAGCTTTGGTACAGCATGTAATGTAACTGGAGATGGGGCTATCGCTATTGTGGTGGACAAATTATTTGGAAAGAAAATATAGTTTAAAAAATATAAGGCTTCGAGTGATTCTCGAAGCCTTACTTTTATTACACCGAAAATAACGCATTCAACTCTTCCAGAGTTTCTGCTGAGGTTTGGATATCTTTAATCACCTTACCTTTTTCTAAAGCGATTATACGATCTGAAATTTCTACGGTATGAGACAAATCGTGACTTGAAATCAGAATTGTAACTTCTCTATTCTGAATTAATTCACGAATAAGTTTTTTCAATCTAAACTGCGAACTCGGATCAAGATTGGCAAAAGGTTCATCTAATATTATGAGTTCTGGATTGCCAATTAAAGCACCTATAATTCCTACTTTTTTCTGATTCCCTTTGGAAAGATCACGTATGTATTTATTTTTATGCAAAACTTCTCCATTGAAAAATTCTTCGTATTGCGCTACAAAAGTATCTATCTCTTCCTTCCCTATATTACTCAATTCCCCAACGAAATAGAAATATTCTTCTGGTGTCAAATAACCAATCAAAAAAGAATCATCAACAAATGATCCGGTAAAATCTTTCCAACGATCACTTGCATGGACATTTATTTCATTGATACGAATTTCACCCGAGCTTGCTTGTATTAAGTCCAATAAAAGGCTAAACAATGTCGTTTTTCCTGCGCCATTATTGCCGACAAGACCTACACTTTCCCCTCTTTTGATTTCGATATGTTCGATATCAAGTACCTTTACTCCGTTATATTCTTTTGACAAATTATGTATAGTAATCATTTTTCTAAGTTTAAGCTAATTATCCTCTTTGTTTAAAACCTTCTAACATTTTGTAACGGTTACTCATATACATCTCTACGAGACCGTTGATAATTACTTTTCGTAGTAATAATCCCACCAAGCCAAATCCAATAAGCAAGATATTGGCCGTCTGCTCATCCACAAAAGTTTTTATAGAAAACCATATTACAATTGGAATAATGAGGAGCGGTATACTTACCAACCATTGTGCAGCACCTATCCCTTGATAATTAAACATATTGCCATTCGATAGATCAATATATTTGCGGTTGTACGCACCAAAAGCCAATAAAATTGGAATATTTACACCTGCGTTATAAATCGCACAAGATACATTCAGAAACATCTTATCCCAACCAAAATACACATAAGGCGTGCTCAAAATCGTTAAAATAAGAATAGACCCATACATCAACAAAGCTTTTGCTTCCAAGTAATTTTTCATCGTAACGGGTCTTGTCTGGAACAAAGGAAAGTAAGAACTATCCCATGCTGGAATAAACTGTCCAAAATTGATGATAAACATTCCCGTCATAAAGATCCCCACAAAAACAAGCATAGTTGAATCTTCGTATTGGGGATTGGTATAAAACAATAGACCATACAGCAAAAATCCTAAACTAACATACAGTGCAGTTTTCGCACGCTTATTGCGCCACAACAATTTTAAATCCAATTGAAGAAATGGCCCCAAATCACCGAAACGATTTGTCCAACTTAAATCCGAAGCTTGATACGTTTTTTGTTTACTATCCAAATACGCATCTAAATATAAATTCGCTCGTACATCTTTGAAAGTCAACAAATAACTCAACACAACTAAACCCAATGGCAGTAATCCTACTATTGGATAATTTAAAATCAGATTAAAGAAACTTCCAAATAAATTCGTGATGGAAAAAATCCCAAAATGTTCCAATGCATATAACGCTAAGCATAGAACAATAAATGGAACCAGTGCTTTTAAATTAGTAGAAAACCTACGTTGCACCCAAAAGTTGAGGTAATTAATAGTCAACACGAATCCTATTAATCCTATTAACCAAGACAATAAAGAAAATATAGAATAGTCTGTATTTACTATGCAGATACTAATAAAGGGTACCGCTGTAACTAATGTCAACAGATTATAGAATGAAAACAATGATTTCGCGAGTAGTACATGAACGATTTTTTGGCGCGCAACACGCTGCGTTAGCAAAGACATTGCATTTATTACAGGTAGATTTTGTAACACAAACCGCAGCATAAATTCAAATAACAACCACAGCAAGAGGAAATTATTGACAAATAAAATAGGTTCTTCGTTTGGATATAATTCTTGTATCGCGAAGTAAAGTCCAAAGCCAAGAAGTATAAATATTGCTAAAAAATATATCCCCAAGAATCCTAAAAAAAACTTGACTGCCAAACCTTTTCCCACATTCGCCGATCTAAAAAATGATTTCCATTCTAATCGAAGCAATTTTAAAAACATATAAAGATGTATTACGGGTGAATTGATTGTTATACTAAACTAATATTTTAAGCTGATAATATAGAAATTTTGTCTTAAAATCGGATAGGAGGAACGGGATTAATTCCCGTTCCGACCTTCCACAGCACCGCACGTACCGTTCGGTATACGGCGCTTCCCTAAGTTGTAACACGAACTCGCTTGTATTCTGCCAGTAAAGATGG
>NZ_WUQZ01000045.1 GCF_009829075.1 Sphingobacterium composti
ATTTGTTAACTTTCGTTTTCTCAAACTACTCGTTACGCTACATGATCATTTTCTTAAAGAACTTCTATCGAATCCGCATCGCGCTTCTTCTTATATTTCGAGCATTTCTGCTGTACTTATCTTTTTTGTTTTCCCTTCGTTTCCGACGGGACTGCAAAGGTAGAAACTTTATTTTAAACCGCAAATTTTATTTGAAGTTTTTTTTTCTTTTCGTTTTTCCCGATTTCTCAGTTTAAACTATCTCTAACCTCGCATTTCATGGTTATTGCTAACCCCTACTCCCTTGCGGAGTGGTGCAAAGATAGAACAATTTCTAGCTTACTTCAAAGCTTTCTGAGCTTTTATTTTTGAGTTTTACCCTAAGTGGTTGTGGGAATGGAGAATAAAATTGAAAAACAAGAAGAGAACTCTGCCAAATACTTAAAATTTCATCAAAGAACTAACAATATAAAACCTACAGGACTTAATCGTTTTCGTAAATAAACTAAACTACTTGCACCTGTAAAAAGATATAAAATACGAATATTTGTATTAGCAACCCTTTATAAACATTCCATTAATTCTATATTAATGGAAATTTTAAAACCAGATTATAAAATGAAAAGATCTTTAATTGCTAATGCTATTTTAATATTAGGATTATTACAAATAAATATTCCACTGGAAGGTTCTGCACAATCGACTAAGAATGGGTGGACACCACTATTTGATGGAAAAACACTAAAAGGATGGAAAGCTGTTGGAGGGAAAGCACCTTATACGGTTGAAAATGGCACTATTGTCGGCACCATGACAAAGAAAACTCCTAATTCCTTTTTAATTACAGAAAAAGAATATGGCGATTTTATTTTAGAATTGGAAGTAAAACTCGAAGGTAATTCTACAAATTCGGGTATACAGACTAGAAGTCAACTTGACCCGAATGCAAATAATGGTCTAGGAAGAGTATTTGGTCGTCAAGTCGAGATAGATCCTACACAAAGAGCATGGACAGGTGGTATATATGATGAGGCAAGAAGAGGATGGCTGTATCCATTAGATCTAAATGAACAAGCAAAAACAGCTTACAAAGCTGAACAATTCAATCATGTACGCATTGAATCTGTAGGCAACGAATTAAAAACTTGGGTTAACGATGTTCCTGTAGCGTATGTTATAGACACTATCGATTCAAAAGGCTTTATAGGATTGCAAGTACATAGTGTACCTGAAGAGTTGCACGGCAAAAAAGTATATTTTAAAAACATCAAAATTCAAACAAAGAATTTAAAAAGGAAAGATTTTCCAAATGATATTCATATCGTAAATCTAACCTCCAACTCAATTAGTGAAGCCGAAAAGAAAGCTGGTTTTAAATTATTATTCAATGGAAAAGATTCTGAAGGATGGAGAAGCGTGAAATCAAATCAATTCCCAGCAAAAGGATGGGAAATAAAAGATGGTACTATAACCGTTTTAAAATCAGATGGAGGTGAATCTACAAATGGAGGAGATATTATCACGATAGACAAATACAGTGCTTTTGATTTAACATTTGATTTTAAACTAACACCGGGAGCGAATTCAGGAATAAAATACTTCGTTACACTAAAGGAGAAAACAACAGGGTCGGCAATTGGGCTGGAGTATCAACTCTTAGATGACGAAAAACACCCTGATGCCAAAATGGGCCGTGATGGGAATCGTACGTTAGCTTCATTGTATGATTTAAAAACATCGAATAGGGATTCTAGAGCACGCAAACCCATTGGGCAATGGAATAAAGGAAGAATTGTGGTAACCAAAGATAATAAAGTCACTTATTTTCTAAATGGCTTTAAAATGCTGACGTTCGAACGTGGCTCTAAAGAATTTAAGGATTTAGTACGAATAAGTAAATATAAAGATTGGGAAGGGTTTGGAATGGCTAATGAAGGTCATATTCTAATACAAGATCATGGGGATGAAGTTTCCTTCAGAAATATTAAAATTAAAAATCTAAATTAAACCAGTATTATGAAAGAAATAATTTCTCGAAGACACTTTTTAAAAAACACCACTATGGCGGGAGGGGCTTTCATCTTATCCAACTCACTCTTGTCGAATGTAGTATTAGCCAAACCTAATGAAAGAGTAAATCTTGCTTGTATTGGTATTGGAAATAGAGGTGCTGAAATTATCAAAGATCTCTATAAAACAGGATTATGTAATATCGTAGCCTTATGTGACGTAGATTTAGGCGCAAAACATACACAAGAAATACTAAATTTATTTCCAGACGCTAAACGCTTTCAAGATTTCAGGAAGATGTTTGACGAATACGGCAATCATTTTGATGCCGTTTCAATAGGAACACCTGATTTTGCGCATTTTGCGATGACTATGCAGGCTATCGACCAAGGCAAACATGTTTATGTAGAAAAGCCTATGGCTCGCACTTTTTGGGAGGTGGAATTAATGATGCAAAAAGCTGCTAAAAACCCGAAGGTAATCACACAGATGGGAAATCAAGGTCATTCAGAAGCGAATTATTTTCAATTCAAAGCTTGGCAAAAAGCGGGGATTATTAAGAACGTCACTCGTATAGATGCGCACATGAATATGCCGAGAAGATGGCATAGCTGGGACACACAGATGAAAAATTTTCCAAATGCAGAACCTATACCTTCGACCTTAGATTGGGATATATGGCAAATGCAAACCTTAGGACATAATTACAATAAAGATTTTGTAAATGGGCAATGGAGATGTTGGTTTGACTTTGGAATGGGCGCTTTGGGTGATTGGGGAGCACATATATTAGATACTGCACATGAATTTTTAAATTTAGGATTACCTACCACTGTAGAAGCTATCAACCTAGATGGGCATAATTCTTTCTTTTTTCCTATGTCTTCCACGATTAAGTTTCAATTTCCAAAACGTGGTAGTATGCCTGCGTTAGATATAAATTGGTATGATGGACTGGATAACCTACCTCCTATTCCACAAGGTTATGGCGTATCAGGATTAGATCCAAATATTCCTCCACCAAGTACAGGAAAAATAGAACCAGTAAAATTAAATCCAGGGAAAATCATATATAGTAAGGATCTAATTTTTAAGGGTGGATCACACGCAAGCACATTGCAAATTATTCCAGAAGAAAAAGCAAAGGAAATGCAAAATAGATTACCAGAAGTAGAAAAAACTCCTTCGAACCATTTTGCTAATTTTCTTAAAGCTTGCAAAGGAGAAGAAAGAACACGATCACCTTTTTCCATCGCTGGCCCACTAAGTCAAGTATTCTGTTTAGGAGTAATAACACAAAAATTAAACAATAAAATAATATTCGATCCCAAAAATAAAGAAATTACTAACGATAAATTTGCAAACGCTTTGCTAATGGGACCTCCTCCAAGAAAAGGTTGGGAACAGTATTATAAAGTGTAATATTTTAAAATAATACCAAAGCATACCACGATACAAAAAAGCAATCTGCTTTGGAAGAAGAAACCGTATTTTATCTAGAAAACATAAAACAGATATTTACTTTTCATCTATTCAAAAGCTAATTCAGTAAACTGAATTAGCTTTTCTTTTATTTTAGCTCGAATCATTTTATTCATTTGACAATAATATATTTGATTATTATTCGGTATATTTACAATAATAAAGAATATACAACAGGATAATATGAACCTAAAAGAACTATCATCGTTAAATGTATTAGAGAAAAACCTAGGATCATCTACGGGCAGCAATTGGTTTGCAAGCGGAAAACAGTTTGATTCATTTTCTCCAACAAATGGAAAATATATTGGCAGCGTGCTATCGACCACGAAAGCTGAGTATGAACAAATAATAAAAAAAGCAGAAGAAGCAAAATTATATTGGAGAGATATTCCTGCTCCAAAAAGAGGCGAAATTATCCGTCAATTAGGGGATAAATTACGTCAAGAAAAAGAAATATTAGGCAAACTTGTTTCTTACGAAATGGGCAAATCCTATCAAGAAGGTCTGGGAGAAGTCCAAGAGATGATTGACATCTGTGACTTCGCTGTAGGATTATCGAGACAACTATATGGTAATACTATTCATTCGGAACGTCCAGGTCATCGCATGTACGACCAATATCATCCACTAGGCATTGTCGGAATAATTACAGCATTTAACTTTCCTGTGGCTGTATGGGCATGGAATGCTGCTTTGGCACTAGTTTGTGGAAATGTCATTGTATGGAAGCCATCTGAGAAAACGCCACTTTGTGCCATTGCTTGTCAAAACATCATGGCTCAGATACTAAAAGAAAACAATCTTCCCGAAGGCATTTCATCTGTCGTAACAGGAGATGCTGAAGTTGGCAAATGGATTGCCGAAGACGAACGTATTACATTGGTCTCTGCGACAGGTTCGACTCGAATGGGTAAACAAGTCGCTGTTACAGTAGCAAATCGATTGGGTAAAACATTATTAGAACTAGGCGGTAATAATGCCATAATTGTCACACCATCTGCAGATTTGAAGATGACTATTATTGGTGCTGTATTCGGCGCTGTCGGCACAGCAGGTCAGCGTTGTACGAGTACTAGACGTTTAATTGTACATGAGGATGTATATGACAAAGTAAAATCTTCCCTTGTAGAAGCTTACAAACAAATCAAAATTGGAGACCCTCTAGATAGCAACAATCATATGGGCCCTCTTATTGACACCGATGCTGTCGCAATGTACTTAGATGCGTTAAATCAGATAAAAGAACAAGGTGGAAATATTCTGGTAGAAGGTAAAGTTCTTGAAGGTGAGGGATATGAAAGCGGATGTTATGTAACACCTGTTATAGCAGAAGTGGAGAATCATTATCCAATTGTACAAGATGAAACTTTTGCTCCTATTCTTTACCTTATTAAATATTCTGGCGAAGTTCAAAATGCTATTGAAATACAAAACAGTGTTAAACAAGGTCTTTCCTCAGCAATCATGACCACGAACTTACGAGAGTCAGAGTTATTCTTAAGCCAAAATGGTTCAGATTGTGGTATTGCCAATGTTAACATTGGAACATCAGGAGCTGAAATCGGCGGTGCATTTGGTGGTGAAAAAGAAACAGGAGGTGGTCGCGAATCTGGTTCTGATGCTTGGAAAATCTACATGCGAAGACAGACAAACACGATAAACTATACCACAAGTTTACCATTAGCACAAGGAATTAAATTTGTTTTATAATACAATACCAACTATAAACACCATAATTATGAGCAAGACACATGAAATATTAGGAAAACATATATTAGCAGATGGACTACCATTTACGATGGATTTGAGCAAGTCTTACAAATCCTACGTGGTGGACACGGAAGGAAATGAATATTTGGATATGTTCAGTATGTTCGCTTCTTCTCCTATCGGCTACAATCATCCTTATATTTTAGAAAATTCAAAGCAACTAGAAGCAGCTGCTATTAATAAACTAGCCCTTTCGGATATCTATACAGACAGCTATGCTGAATTTTTAAGCACGTTCGAACGTGTCGCTATTCCAAAAGAATTAAGCTACGCTTTCTTTATTGACGGAGGTACCTTGGCTGTCGAAAATGCCTTGAAAGTTGCCTTCGATTGGAAAACAAGATTGAACTTAAGTAAAGGCATTGACCAAGAAGCTTCGCAGGTGATCCATTTCAAACAAGCCTTCCACGGACGTTCAGGTTATACGTTGTCTTTGACCAATACTAAAGATCCACGTAAATATATGTATTTTCCGAAATTCGATTGGCCAAGAATCATAAATCCTAAACTCACATTTCCGCTCACAGACGAAAGTGTAGCTGAAACCATCGAAGTGGAAAAGCAAGCAATAAATCAAATCAAAGAAGCAATTGCTAAAAATCCTGCTGATGTAGCATGTTTGATTTTAGAATCAATACAAGCGGAAGGTGGAGATAACCATTTCAGAAAAGAGTTTTTTCAAGAGCTTCGTCGCATTTGTGATGAGCATGATATCTTGTTAATTCTTGACGAAGTCCAAACAGGAATTGGAATGACGGGAAAAATGTGGTGCTATGAACATTACGACATTATTCCTGATATTATTGCTTTTGGTAAGAAAACTCAAGTATGTGGTATTCTAGCTAATCGTGAAAAGATAGACCGCGTGGATAAGAACGTGTTTAAAGAATCTAGCCGAATAAACTCAACATTTGGTGGAAATCTTGTGGACATGGTTCGCTTTAAATTGATTTTGGAAGTAATCGAAAAAGAAAATCTTGTATCTAAGGCACAAGAGATGGGTAAATATTTATTTGAACATATTGAAAAATTGGTTCAAGAAAATCCTCAATTATCAAATCCACGTGGTAAAGGTCTTTTATGTGCTTTTGATTTTGACACAGTAGAAAACAGAGATACTTTCATCAATAAAACTCTGGAGAACAAGCTCCTGATCTTAGGTTGTGGTGAGAAAAGTGTCCGTTTCAGACCTCATCTGACCGTAACTGTCGAGGATATTGACAAAACGTTTGAGATTGTTCGTAAATGTCTTTAATCGGATAGGAGGAACTGGAATTGCAACTAAAAAGTGGAGACAATTTTAAGCTGCCATTCTTCGATTTTGATTTAAGTATTTTTCCATTTGATTAGGCGTTAAATCACCTATAGCGGAATGTATTCTTTTATTATTATAAA
>NZ_WUQZ01000046.1 GCF_009829075.1 Sphingobacterium composti
TTAGTTATTGACTAAGGTTTGATTTGTTAACTTTCGTTTTCTCAAACTACTCGTTACGCTACATGATCATTTTCTTAAAGAACTTCTATCGAATCCGCATCGCGCTTCTTCTTATATTTCGAGCATTACTGCTGTACTTATCTTTTTTGTTTTCCCTTCGTTTCCGACGGGACTGCAAAGGTAGAAACTTTATTTTAAACCGCAAATTTTATTTGAAGTTTTTTTTCTTTTCGTTTTTCCCGATTTCTCAGTTTAAACTATCTCTAACCTCGCATTTCATGGTTATTGCTAACCCCTACTCCCTTGCGGAGTGGTGCAAAGATAGGGAAGTTTTTAGCTTCTCTCCAAGCTTTCTGAGCTTTTATTTTTGAGTTTTACCCTAAGTGGTTGTGGGAATGGAGAATAAAATTGAAAGCTACTCTACGACAAGTTCAATTTCCTTTCTTAATAACCTTCCCTGTAAATCTATACCTTCAATAATCATCAAATATTTTCCTTTCGAATCCGAAGTAAAGAAATCAAAACTTGCTTTTCCTTCGTTATTAGAAACAATAGATGGCTCCCAATGAATTGTAGAACGAACATCTGATTGATACTTCATTGCTTCGTCAACATCATAAACAGGTTTGTAGAAATTCTTTATTATATGGAATCCTTGGGGTTGAATAGTTATTATTCCTTTTGGCACATAATTATTGAGAGCCGAAGAACCTCTTTTGGAGGTTATAACAATTACCCCATTAGCACCATTAGATCCATATATAGCTGTGTAGTTTATGTTTCTTAGCACTTCTATACTTTCCACATCCGTTACATTAATCATTGAAAGATTGTCTGCTTCTATGTACATACCATCCAGAATCACTTGCATTGGCACATTACCTCTAGTATTTATAGGCACTCCATTTTGAAAATATACCCCCGTCAGTCGCCCAGCTAGACACATCTCCAAAGTAGTACAGGTAGATAGGTCCTCAGCGGAAAGTATTTGATCTGCATTTCCTGCACCATTTAAATTATTTGAATGTTCAGATGCTTTTGATTTATTTCTTGTCACAACAACCTCATCAATTAATATAGCTTTCTCTTTCAGCCCCATCCTTTCTAACTCTGCGAAGTATTCCTTAGATGATTTTAAATTATCCAAATATTTTCTATTTATGTCCCACGATGCAACAGCAGAGGATTGAGAAACATTTATGGGAAAATCCTCACCAGCAATATGCGTGATATCAATATTGTTTTTTCCTTTTGTACCATCTTTTGCGGTAATAATGAATTTAACACTATCAGGAAACATAAGTTTATCAAATTCAAAATATCCTTCTTCGTTAGAAGTAGTGTCTATAAAGTCAAAGTAATTCTGTGTAGAAATTAATTGCAGTTTGGCATTAGGCTCTGGCTTTGTTCGTCCAATTTTCTTAGTATACCCAGAAATTTTAAGTGTTTTTTCTGGACTATAAAAATGTCTTAAATCAACTTGTAGACTATCCCAGTTTATATTTCGCCACCCCTGCGTCAACATTAAATAGTCTAATTCCTGACCCTTTAAGCTATTATCTTCGAAATAATAATTTGGATCTTCTATATAACCCTTCAAATCATTAGATAATAATAAGGAAGAGATAAGGTGAGCACCTTTGAATTCGCCCAACTTCACTTTACTTAGATCAATAACCGAAGCAGAAAAAGCTCCCATTCGTGTAGAATCCGAGGCTCCTCCCACTTCAATATCCACGCTCACCTTCTCACGAGTTTTGTAAGATGTTTTATTAAGATTTACATTATTACTTAAATATCCATTTGAACGGTGATTAAAAATTGGCCTTTCAATAATAGGTTTAAATTGATTATTTAAAATGCTAATTGTTATAACCCCCATCGGAAGTTTTTCTCTTTCCACAGAAAACACTAGTTCAGATTTATTTAGTTTGGCTTTGGAAACATAAAAAACCTCGCCCAAATGATGAACAATAAAGAATATCTCAGAATCACTTTGCAAATCCGAACTTATATTCAATTGGGTGAAAAGTTTAGATTCATTCAAATTGTTTACCACTATAGTGAAGCCATTTTGATGCACTTCAGGTACTTCGACAACACTTTGTGTTCCTTCTTCATATACAGCAGTAGCCTGCAATGGCGCACTAGTATTCAAAAATAAGGAAGTTGCCCCCATCCCCAGCTTGTTTGTATTTATGACACCCAATGTATCGTTGCCTTGCTTTATAACGACTTTAGATGGCACCCCCAGTCCTTGACTATTTATGCTTTTAGCCGCTAGAGTGTTTATTCTACCTGCAACAAGCTTACCTCCTTCTGGAAATAACGTTGTCACCGGCGAAATTTCGGGATTAATCGTTTGAACGATTTTGTTTACTACACTTTTATCTATGTTTTCAAAACGCAATTTTAAGACAGGATTCTTGTATTTGAAATTTACTGGAATTTCAATATCCCCAGATTCAGTAGAGCTTTGTGATTTTCTCTCAACTATTTTTTCTCCTTCCAGAATCGAGTACCATACTCGTTTCTTTGCTATAGGAAGTCCTGTTACACTGCTAATATTTATTTTGTACAAGATATCTTTCTCTCGTTTTTCAAAAGTAGTTTGTGTAACGACATTATCCGTTCGTCCATTATAAATAGGAATGTGCTTTTCAAAAAAATAGTCACCTCCTGCATTTTTCATCCAATTGGTATAAGCTCTAATACGATACAAGCCTTCGGTAATAGTATCGTTTAGTGCAAAGTCTCCGATTCCGACCCCCATAGGCGTAGAAATAGTAATTTTCTGCACGATATCATTTGCGGGAGAAATAAGATCAACATACAGAACTCCACTCAGATTTGAAAAAAGATTGTGAACACCAATAGTCGAATAAGATTTAAAATATATATTATCTCCAGCAGAATAAGCTGGCTTATCGGTATGTAGATAGACTTTCTCTTGAGGATTGTTCAAATTAAAATTTTGAACATTTTCTAGAAAACCTTGAATTTCTTGTCCTTGAGCAGATGAAAAAATAAACAATAAAATAGCTGCTATTAGCTTTTGTTTCATATTTAGCTGATAATTAGAATTATAAAGATATTTTATTTTTTCGAAAATTACCGTTAATGAATGTTTAAAATTTAAGATTATCTTATGAGATTGTATATTTGTATCATGAACATCTTAATCGTTGGATCAGGCGGTCGTGAATCTGCCTTCGCTTATAAAATAGCGCAAAGCCCTAAACTAACTAATCTTTTTATAGCGCCAGGTAACGCTGGTACAGGTCAATATGGAAAGAATATAGATCTGAAAGTTACAGACTTTGAAGGTATTGCTACTTTTGCATTAGAAAATAAAATAGAATTAATTCTTGTTGGTCCTGAAGAACCTTTAGTAAAAGGTATTCATGATTACTTTTTGAACAGAGAAGATATCAAGCATATTGCTGTGATTGGCCCTCAACAATTGGGAGCACAATTAGAAGGCTCAAAAGACTTTTCAAAGGAATTTATGTTTAGACATAATATCCCTACCGCAGCCTACAAGTCATTCAACCAATCTAATTTGGAAGAGGGTTTAGCATATTTAGAGACACAAAAATTACCTATAGTATTAAAAGCAGACGGTTTAGCTGCTGGTAAAGGGGTTTTGATTTGTGAAACATTAGAAGATGCTAAAGCAGAGTTAAAAGCGATGATTGCTGATGCAAAATTCGGTGCGGCAAGTAGTGTTGTTGTTATTGAAGAATTCTTAAAAGGTATTGAATTATCAGTATTTGTTCTAACAGACGGAGAATCGTATAAAGTACTTCCATCAGCCAAAGATTACAAACGTATCGGCGAAGGCGATACTGGTTTGAACACGGGAGGAATGGGTTCAATCTCTCCTGTTCCATTTGCAAATGAAGAATTCTTGACAAAAGTAGAAGACCGTATCATAAAACCTACTATCGATGGCTTGAAAAAGGATAATATTCCTTACAAAGGCTTTATCTTCATCGGCTTGATGAATGTTGATGGTGAGCCATTTGTAATTGAATATAATGTGCGCATGGGTGACCCTGAGACAGAATCAGTATTACCTCGTATCGAATCTGATTTAGTAGATTTATTGGAAGGTGTGGCTAAAGGTGATTTAGCTAATAGATCTTATACAGTAAGTCCTAAAACAGCGGTTACCGTGATGTTAGTGTCTGGAGGCTATCCTGGAGATTACGAATCGGGCAAAGTGATCTCGAATATTGAGAACGTAAAGGAATCTATCGTTTTCCATGCTGGCACTAAAGAAGTAAACGGTGAAGTAGTTACTGCCGGTGGTCGTGTATTAGCGGTGACAACTCTGCAAGATGACCTTTTCACCGCTCTTCAGCAAGCTACAGCTGATGCTGGACGCATATTTTATCAAGGAAAATACTTCCGTACTGATATCGGATTTGATTTGATATAAAAATATTATTTTCAAAATCAGCAGATTACAAAAAAGCGGATAAAAATATTTTGATGATGCAAAATATGCTCTTATATTTGCATCATCAAATCCGATAAGGCCCGTTCGTCTAGGGGTTAGGACGCCAGATTTTCATTCTGGAAACAGGGGTTCGATTCCCCTACGGGCTACAGACTTAAAAGTCAAAACATACCAAAAGCTTGCAAATCAAATGTTTGCAGGCTTTTTTGTTTTATCGGTATCTACAAATCTTTCAACTTTTCCCAATAAAAAAGTGAGTCATTCGGCGAGTCATTTTTTTAATCTACCCTACTCACTGGAAAGGTTTTAACTCGCTGTTTAACAGCTTGTTTAAAAAATGAACATCTTGATTTCGTTCGGCTGCAAGGCTAATTTTGCTTTACTTAAATGATACTGTCATGAGTACAAATTATTCCTTGCTCTTCTACCTGAAGAAACCAAAAAATTACGTAAACGGCCCCAAGCCGATCTACATGCGTATTACCGTAGACGGAATACCGAAGGAGCTATCCACAGGACGGGAATGCGATCCTGCAAAGTGGATATCAAAGGCAAACCGTGCGAAGGGAACCAAAGAGGATGTCAAAACCCTGAACGCTTATCTGGACACCCTCGAACACAAAGTGGCGGATATTCATCTCCAGATGACCAAAAGCGGGGAGTGGAATTGCAACTAAAAAGTGGAGACAATTTTAAGCTGCCATTCTTCGATTTTGATTTAAGTATTTTTCCATTTAATTAGGCGTTAAATCACCTATAGCGGAATGTATTCTTTTATTATTATAAAAGCCCTCTATGTACTCAAATATTTTCAATTTTGCGATTTCTCTATTTTCAAATTTGTAATGATATACAAGTTCGGTC
>NZ_WUQZ01000047.1 GCF_009829075.1 Sphingobacterium composti
TTATGCTTGGATGAATGTTTTGGACAGCAATCAGTGCTTTTTTGTCACACGTAGTAAAAGCAACATGAAATATACAGTGGTTCGATCATTTCAAAGTGAAGCCCTCAAGGAAAATAACATCATTATGGATCAGCTCATTGAGCTTGATGGGGATGCTAAAAAACACTATCAAGGAAAGAAGATGCGTCTAATTCGTTTTTGGGACAGCATAAATAATGCTGAATATGAGTTCTTAACAAACAATTTTACCTGGAAGGCATCAACAGTGGCGTCTTTATATAAAGAAAGATGGGAGATTGAAACGTTCTTCAAACATCTAAAACAGCGCTTGAAAGTAACCAGTTTTGTAGGAACCTCAGAAAATGCAGTCTACATCCAAATTTGGACTGCATTAATAGGAATACTACTTTTTAAATACATTCAGAAGAAGGCCAAATATGACTGGAACTTATCCAATCTGGTGAACTTTATTCGCTTAAATATATTTGTGAAAATTGATCTTTGGAAATGGGCTAATGATCCATTCTTTTCTGGCAAACCTCCTGATAAAATTGGGCAATTTAAACTCTTCTAAAAGTAATAGATAGTTTATGATTCGGATTTTTCAACAAAAGCTGTCTTAATTTATTAAAGAAAGTAGATTTTATGCGTGCCAAATTTTATTTAGGACAGTTCTGATGAAGCAACTTTTCAGGTAACATCATCCTGAAAAATAAGGAAATATTATTAATTTTTAAAGTAAATATTTAACTCATTATTCCCAACATGCTGAGTTGTGTCTGGTTGAAGAAACAATCGCGGAGCTAAGGTGCCGTTACTCCAATTTTCATTTCCTACGAAAATCCGTGCTTCGTCCCAAAGATCTGCATCAACAAATTGTTTAATAGTTTTGGCTCCTCCCTCAATTATAATGGATTGTATATCCATCAGATATAGTTGATAGAGTATATTTTGTGGCAAATACAAATCAAAGTTTTCTAATTCTATAAATTTTAATTTCCCATTCCATTCTGTTTTGATTGCATTAAAAACTATCAAATCAGATTCTTCAGATAAATATAGGTTAGCATCTTGAGGAATATCAAGGTTTTTATCTATCAAAACTCTTTTTGGAGATTTACCGGTCCACAATCTATTGGTTAGAGACGGATTGTCCACTAATGCTGTATTTTTCCCAACTAAAATAGCATCTTCTTCCGAACGCCATTTGTGAACCAATTGCTTACTTGCATTATTAGAAATCCATCGTTGAGAATTGTCTGCGGGCGCAAAGAAACCATTTTTAGTTTCTGCCCATTTTAAAATTACATATGGACGAAACTTTTCTATACGTGTGAAAAATCGTCGATTCACAAATTGACATTCCTTTTCTAACACCCCCACGACAACTTCTATTCCCGCATCCTTCAATTTTTGAACACCTAATCCATTCACTTTCGCAAAGGGATCCAAACATCCTATGACAACCTTTGCAAAACCAAGAGAAACCAACATGTCCGCACAAGGCGGTGTTTTTCCATGGTGTGCACAGGGCTCTAGAGAAACATATATAGTAGATTCCTTAAAAATTGATCTAGCTTCAGATTCACCTAATAAATTGATGGCAGAGGCAACAGCATTCACTTCTGCATGCGCACCGCCATATGGCGAAGTATATCCTTCTCCTATAATTTTATCTTCATATACAATCACTGCACCGACCATCGGATTTGGACTTACTGTTCCTGCACCCAAAGTCGCCAATTCCAAACATCTTTTAATATACTGTTCCTCTTTTTGCATAATACAAACTTAGCATTTTACGATATTTAAAAGAAAACTGCTGTATAATATTGTAAGTTTGTAGTATGGCGACAACTTGGAAAGACATTGAAACTCTCTATCAACAACAACTTCATTCACTCTATCCTATCGAGGAAATAAAAGCACTATTTTTATTAATAATAGAAGAAATCGCAGCAATTAATCCTTCTACATATACTTTAGAAAAATTAAATTCAGCAGAAACTTTTGCGCCGCAGCTTACATCTATTTTAGATGAATTACGTACGAGCAAACCAATTCAGCATATTTTAGGCAAAGCAGACTTCTATGGATTAAAATTTGAAGTTAATGAGCACACTCTGATTCCAAGACAAGAAACGGAAGAACTTGTACATTTCATCTTACAAGACTATAAAAAACACGCTAACCTCAAATTGATCGATATCGGTACTGGATCAGGCTGTATACCTATTACATTGAAAAAAAAATTGAATAATAGTGATGTTTGGGCTATTGATATTTCCATAGGTGCTATGGAAGTTGCAAAGCGTAATGCAAACAGTCACAATCAGAATGTAAATTTTATTTTAGCTGACATCTTAGAATGGGAATTTCTATTTTCCGAATCGCAAGGATTTGATATAGTGGTGAGCAATCCGCCTTATATCACGCCTAATGAAATGAATGAAATGCATTCCAATGTATTAAATCATGAACCGCACACAGCTTTATTTGTGGAAGAAACAGCACCATTAATATTTTATGATTATATCACCGATTTTGCATTGTATCATTTGAATGAAGGAGGAACCTTATATTTTGAAATTAACCAATACTTAGGTATAGAAACTGCAGAATTGATACGTAAAAAAGGTTTTCAAGATGTAGAAATATTTCAAGACATTAATGGTGCCGATCGTATGATTCGTGCCAAAAGATAAATTTGTACTAAAACGCCATTTGCACATTAAAGAAAAACATATTTTTTCTTTCTGTAAAACAAACAGTTATTAAATTTATTAAAATATTTAAAAGGAAAGTTTTGCATGTATTATAGTTTTTTCTACCTTTGCATCACTTCAAACAACGAAGGATATTTCATTAAGAAATAGGATTCCGTAGCTCAGCTGGTAGAGCAATACACTTTTAATGTATGGGTCCTGGGTTCGAATCCCAGCGGGATCACCTCTTGGGACAAGTCTAAAAAAGAAAGACTTGTCCCATTTTTTTTGCTCTGTAACTTACTGTTATTCTGATAGATAAGAGCAATCACAGAATTTAGCCTCGGAGTTCGATGTTGTGTTCCGTCAAATTCCAAAAAATCGGGGAACATCGAACTCACTATAAGCCTTTTTTCCTCAATATCGCCGTTTTCATAGCGTCTATCAATGTTTGCGACCTTTTTTAAGGTGGATGCTACTAAGTCTTTTATCTCCGTTCCCACTACTGCCAAGTCGTTTAATCTACGTTCCAAAACCTCAATCTTTCCTTTGGTCAATTTCTTTACTTCTTGGAAATCGTCATCTGCCATTTCTCCATCGGCATTTTTTAAAAGCGCATTTTGATAACGTTTATTCAACGCATCAATCTCACCTATGATATTTGCCCGTTCGGTGTTTTGGGCTTTGGTTTTGTTGTTGAAGTCTTTTATAAAGGCTTCGATAAAAACATCGACCATGCCCTCTTTTGGCGACATATACCGTAATTGCTTTAGGAAAGCCTCGTTGGCGGTTTCGGCTTTGAACCGTACTCCGCAGGAGGAAGTGCAATGATAGTAGTAATAGTAATTGCCCATCTTTCCCTTTGAGGCACTCCCTGTGAGCATCCTATTACAGTTAGGGTTAGGGCATTTAATAAACCCTCTAAGCGGTAGATTGTCCATAGCCACGATTTTAGGCTTTACAACCCTCTTTCTCCCATCGAGAATATCCTGTACATCCGCAAACGTCTTTTCGCTGATTAATGGCTCATGTTGCCCTTTGACAAAATATCCCTTTTCCTCTTTGTAGGGAGGAATGAATATTTTGCCACAGTACAAGGGGTTTCGGACGGCTACCCAAAAGTTATTTTTGCTGAACCGACCTTTTCCATTGGCTTTCTCCCGAACCATTTTCCATATCTGTTCGGTATTGAAGTTATTGGAAACGATTTGTTCAAACGCCCATTTCAAAAGCGGTGCTTCAAAATCATGGGGTGCAATGAACTTCTTTTTGCCCTCTGTTATCTTATTGACATATCCCAAAGGAGCAGTACCCATATACCGCCCCTCTTTCTTTGCCCTGCGCATCCCGTGAAAAACGTTCAATGCACGTCTGTCGTTCTCAACTTCCGGTGAAGCGAGATAGAATGCAAGCATGATTTTATTTTCGGGAATGGTAAGGTCTGGAATTGCAACTAAAAAGTGGAGACAATTTTAAGCTGCCATTCTTCGATTTTGATTTAAGTATTTTTCCATTTGATTAGGCGTTAAATCACCTATAGCGGAATGTATTCTTTTATTATTATAAAA
>NZ_WUQZ01000048.1 GCF_009829075.1 Sphingobacterium composti
TAAATATTTAACAGTGATTCGATGCCGAATTGCTGTGTCATGCGGTGTTAATCCGAATTTCTCCGGGCTATCCCCCTGATATGGGTAGGTTGCTCACGCGTTACGCACCCGTGCGCCACTCTCACTAGTTTTAAGCAAGCTTAAAACTAGATCCCGTCCGACTTGCATGTATTAGGCCTGCCGCTAGCGTTCATCCTGAGCCAGGATCAAACTCTCCATTGTAAAATGAAGTTTGACTCTAACTATTTATAAAAAATAGAATTGTCTTTTTAATATCTATTTAGTTATTGACTAAGGTTTGATTTTATAACTTTCGTTTTCTCAAACTACTCGTTACGCTACATGATCATTTTCTTAAAGAACTTCTATCGAATCCGCATCGCGCTTCTTCTTATATTTCGAGCATTACTGCTGTACTTATCTTTTTTTGTCCCCCCTTCGTTTCCGACGGGACTGCAAAGGTAGAAACTTTATTTTAAACCGCAAATTTTATTTGAAGTTTTTTTTCTTTTCGTTTTTCCCGATTTCTCAGATTAAACACTCTCTAGCTTCGTATCTAATGGTTGCTTCCAACCGTTCCTCCCTTGCGGAGTGGTGCAAAGATAAGGAAGAATTATAATCACTTCCAAACCTTTTGTAGATTTATTTTTACAAATTAACCTAACTCGCTGGAAGATTGATGGATAAATAAATTTATTCTTAAACTATAAATGAAAAATCCCCAGATTTTATATTTCTGAGGATTTCTAGGTGACATATACATTTATTTAATTGGCTAAATTGAATGCAGAATTACGTACACAGCGTATATTCATCCTGTAATTTTGAACAGAATTTCCAACTGAAGTAACAACATCAGAAGTAAAATCTTTTGTATCTAACACTCCTAAAGCTAATAAAATGATATCTACATTTAATAACTCTAGACCAGAAGAACCAAACTTAAAATAACTCGCACTATTACCATCTTTCGCCCAATAATAACCATTACCTACTAATGTAGTACCTAGATCCACAACACCTAAATTTAGAACTGATGTTCTCTTTGGCCTATCCTTATAAAAACTCGTCAAAATATTACTATTATCATAATAACCATAACCCGACAAATACAAGTTATGCATTTTAGTATTATTATCATTCAATCTATAATTAGCACTATACCCATCTGTTGGCTCAGTACCTGGCAAATATTCGTTAATATTATACCAACCGGCAACAACCTCATAGGGCTTAGTGGTACCAACTATTCCCAACAAACCACTCAAAGGCTCACCCCTATCCAATATAAATAAATTATCAGGCGCACCTATTCTTATTAAATTAGCTCTTGATTGGAAGTTTTTTAATGTTTCGTAATCAGAACTTGTAGGCATCTTCCACAAACCTGTGGGATATACTTGAGCACAAGGATCATAAGTCCCCCTTGAACCGTCTGGTGTCACTGCGCCAAACCTCCATATATCATTAGGATCTGTAAATAAATACGCACTTGATGAGGTACGATTTTTCATATCTCTATAATGTGGACTAGGTCTAAATCGATATTTATTTTTATCAGGAGCGCTAGCGTCATACCATAAGTTTGATCTAGCCCATTGTGCACCTCCATTTACCACTTGAATAGCTGACTCAATCAAATTTGCTGTAATAGTGTACTTTCTCCCCATTGCAGGAGTTAATTCTGGATGCTTCAAATTCACATTAGCTATCGAGAAAGTTCTATCAATTTTCCCTTTAATCGGCGGATCCGTTTTATCTAAGTTATTATCATCTAATTTAAGTACTAAAGGCTCTAAACGAATAACTAATTGATCTGCAGCTATGGAAGAAGGCACTCCCACAGAATAAAACGTTGCAACCTTACGCATTCCTAAAGGAATATCAGTAGCGACGACATCTTTCATTGCTACAGAATTAATAAAAGTATCTCTATAACTATTTGGAACAAAAATACCTTCTAACACATTAAAATCTGCAGTACGTGAAATAACACCAGAATTACCATTAGAAATTTTCAAGTTAGTCGTGTTTGCAATAGTGCCAAACATTCCTCTTGTATCTAAATTCACCTCTAGCATTGTTGTTAAACGTTTAAAAATTATATTTAAATAATTCATTCCGCTTGCTATAACAATGCTTTTAGAATCATACATGAAGTCTTTATTTGCTAAAGCAGTTTTAGGGATAATATTAGCCGAAATATCGGGAACAGTTGATTGATTAATAGAATAAGCCACCCATTTATACGTATGTCCAATATATAACGAAATATCGGGCTGATCTGATTTCCCTAATAGCAAATTATACTCCGGAGTAGATTCATTACCTTTATAAATTAACAACCTATATTTCACCGTATCCTTAATAGCTACTGCAGCTAACTTTGACAAACTATTATTTGTTAATGTAGAATTTGCTAACTTCTCACCCTCTCCACTACCTTTTGGATAAGAATCTGACACAGAAAAATCGATAATTGCATCAAACTCATTATATGAATTTATAACAAATGAGTTATTTTCCTTTTTACTAAAACTCGAACTTCCTATTTTATCGTTACCTACATAATCTTGTACTCCCTGAAGATTAATCTTCAAATTTCCTTGACTGGAGCCTTTATCATTTTCCTTATTACATCCCCAAAAAGACAATACGGATAAAAAAGCCACTAGCAATACATAATATTGACCTTTAGATATAAGTATATTCATTTCTGTAATTTTAAAGGTTTATTAAATATCATTATAGTTATTCGTAGGGAATGTAGATCCTTCAGTAAATTCTTCCACCATTGGAATAAAAGGATTGTTGCTATCTCCGACTATAACCGGTGCGCTAGAGGCCGCTACGAGGTCGTCTTCCATCAAGAAAGTAAAGACCTTAACTGTAGGTTTTGAATAAATTTTGTTTTTCATATTGATAAATATGTTAGTAGATGTAGTAGAGCTTTGGGAAGACTCTAAAACTTTATTAACTACACAAAGAAAGCTATTTTATGCCGGAAAACATATGATATAAGCACAACAAAACTAGCTTATGATCACCAAAAAGATAATTTAAATCTCTCAACAAAAACTCAAAAACAGAAGATTAAAAATTTTTACTTCAAGAATATTTAAAAGCGGTATAAGTAAAAAATAACCTAAAAGAAGGTTTGTATTATTTTTGTTACAATGTAATTTTTTCTCGAATTGAGCTTAAAATTTAACTTCCAAACAAAACATTTGTTCAAAAGAAGAGTTAGGCAATAAAATTTCACAAGGTAAAATCTATACATATTTATATGCAAAATATTTCCATATATGTATAGATTTTTCGATCGTTGCACAATAATTGTAGGAAGTCATTTACAGTGAAATACTTTAACCTAAAATCTCAAACTAAAAGCTTTTAATATTCCATTAAAATATTTTAACTAAAAAAATTAACAACATACTTCATTATATATAACGTACATGATTTATTAGCTTAAAACGCAATAAAAATTTCGCCAATTACTGCAATAATGTTTAATACATCTCATAAGAAACGATAATAGGTCTGCATTTGAAGAGCTTTACGGCAGGTTAGTTAGCGGCCTTTAACTACAGGCATAGTATATTACAAAGGATGAGAATATTTCCAAGGATCTTGAGCAAGAAATTTTTATTAAATTGTGGGAACACAGACAATCCTTACCTATTTATATTAATATAGATCAAAAGCGTCCTAAATAAGGTAAAAAATGGCGTTGAATTTATATAGCAGGGATTGCTATATTTAATTCGCTAAAATGATTCAACCGCCATGGTAAATATAAACGTATTTTCTCAGATATTAGGACTAGTAGATCGCAATATTTTTAACAAATTGGTTCAACAATATCAGTCCGATAAACATCACAAAGGGATCAATAGCTGGACTCACTTTGTGAGTATGCTTTTCTGCCATCTTTCCTCCGCGGATTCCGTTCGCGATATTTCCAATGGTTTGCGTAGTACTACAAGAAACATGAGTCATATGGGAATTTCCAGAACACCTAGCAAGTCCAACTTATCTTATATCAACAAACATCGTGATCATTGTCTATTCCGTGATTTGTATTATAGACTTTTGGATGATTTGTGGCATAA
>NZ_WUQZ01000049.1 GCF_009829075.1 Sphingobacterium composti
GAAGTGGGGTTTAGAGATCAAAAAAGCTTAATGGGGTGTGGACAAGCACAGGTGAGAGAAAAACAAGCCGTGCAAAAAGTGCCAGCGTTCTTATCAGCTTGTTACGGTATGCTTTTACTTGCTTCACTCAAAGCTAATCAACTAAATAATGATAAACTTCCAGCTCCAAAATGGTATAATAAACAAGGACAAAATAGAACAACAACAGGTGACATATTAAATGCGGTTAGGTTAGAAAACTGGGCTATAAGCTCAAAAATCAATTTAACCGACTTCGTGAACATTGAAAATAAATTAGCGAAACAAGGTAAAATCATGAATAATGCTGTTTCTTCTTTCATATATATGAGAAACTAGCCAAAGTCAAGAGAGAGCTCAATTGAGCTCTCTTTATTTTTTAGTTACCTCCGTTATCGGCATCTGTTAGGGTTATTTTTACAATCATATCTTTATCTAATGCATTTACTTGGGCACCTAATCTATCTTCTGCGTAAAGAGAAACTGTTCCGACCTTATATTCGTAATTATAGTGTATACCTTTGATAGTAGCGGGAATAGCATTGTAATATCCCCTAGAATCTGCAAATTCTAAATGAACTTGGACAGTTCCATAATTATAATATTTCGAATCCAATTCTGGAAAATCAAGATCTGTATAATAGATATTTGTGTTGCCGTCACGCACCCAATCTGCGGCTTTAACTGTTGTTGTATAAGTAACACCCGGTAAATAATTTGTGATATATTCTTTTGTACAAGAACTTAATGTGGATAATGATGCGCTAGCAATAGCTAATGCTAATAATACTCGTTTCATATATAAGAAGTTAAAATAATTAATACTTGTTTTTAATGTGACAATGTAAGTCAATAAAAGTTTAACGCATTTTCACATTTTTATATAACGAATATCATTCCAAAAAGTTACTTTTTCTTTCTATTGTCACATTATCACCTGTCAAAGCATTTCCCTCTGCATTAACCAATGTAAGTTGAATCGTCGCTTCTCCCTTAGGCAAATTTGTGATTTCATACGGCACCCATCTATCCAACACAAATTCTTGACCATTAATAACTGCTTTTACTTTATTTGCGTCAGGAGATATGTCCGCATTCACTAAAAAGAAATCTAATAATACAGATTTCGTATCATCGCCTTTATAATCTCCTTTTGGTCTACTGTAGAACAGCGAAGGTTCTGTCGGCACATTCTGCTCTTCGATTTTTCCATCGGCATTGACTTTAAATTTTATCAATTTGGAAGCATCCGTGGTTTTTATCGATTCGTGAAAAGAACGAGATAAGAAGGATAGGAGATAATGCTCTGAATTAATTGGTACATTAAACGAATGTTCTGGTTTGTATAATGCTACATAAGGTGCATTATTCAAGATAAAATGTATATGTTGTCCATCAGATGAATTTGCCATATGGTGCTCATGGTCTGTTTGGTCGGTGAGGTTGAAGTTTTGAACAGCATATTTAATTGTGACCTTAGCAGAATCATTACCTAATTTTTCAGAACCTAAAGACGAAATTGTTAACGTAGCACCAGGAAATTCTTTTGCGTGTGGTAAGGGCGTAACTTCAATAGCTAAGGCACTGTCTACATTAGCGATAGAATCTTGTGTTGTCGTATTATTGTTGGTATTGGATGAGTTACAAGAGAAGGTAATCATCAATCCGCAAGCTGCGGTTAAAAAGTAGTTTATAAGTAATACATTCTTCATGATAAAAGTGGTTTATTGTAATCAATACTTATTACAACAAACCACTTCACCAAAAAGTTTTATGCAAATGCCACTAATAGCGCTTCCTTGATTGCAGCAATAGCTGTAGTTAAATCATCTTGCGTATGTGCCGAAGAAATAAATCCTACTTCATAGCCTGAAGGACCGAAATAGATACCTCTATTTAGCAACTCACGGTGCATGATTTTATATTTTTCCATAGAATCGTGTGCAATCTGGTCTGCCGATTGAATTTTATCCAAGGAAGTGAATGCAAACCAGAAAATAGAACCAACGGTAAAGATTTTCACTTCAAGTTTATTTTCAGCAATAAAGGTGCGGATTTCTTCGACGAAAGCTAATGTTGTTTGCTCTTGTTTTTCGTAGAATCCAGGTTGAGCCAAAATACTTAATGCCGCAATACCTGCAGCCATAGCAACTGGATTTCCTGAAAGAGTTCCCGCTTGATATACACCGCCATCTGGCGAAATATATCCCATTATTTCTGCCGAAGCTCCGTAAGCACCAACAGGCATACCACCACCGATGATCTTACCATAAGTCAAAATATCAGGTTGAATATCATAATATTTGGCAGCGCCCTCGAATCCTAAACGGAAACCTGTAATCACCTCATCAAAAATCAATAATGACCCGTTACTCTTAGTAATAGCTCGTAAAAAGTGAATGTAATCTTTATCTTGAATCAATAAGCCATTATTTGCAGGTACA
This sequence comes from Sphingobacterium composti, assembly GCF_009829075.1. Taxonomy (GTDB): domain Bacteria; phylum Bacteroidota; class Bacteroidia; order Sphingobacteriales; family Sphingobacteriaceae; genus Sphingobacterium; species Sphingobacterium composti. The sequence continues at coordinate 2,463 of NZ_WUQZ01000049.1, forward strand.
CCTTCAATAATAACAGCAGCAATTTGATCTTTGAAATCAACGAAAACTTGTTCTAACGCTGCCTTGTCATTTAAGCCGATAACAATAGTTTCATCAGCAAATGCTTTAGGAACACCAGCGGAAGAAGTTTCTCCAAAAGTTACTAATCCAGAACCCGCTTTTACTAATAAAGAATCGGAGTGACCGTGATAACAGCCTTCGAACTTGACTATTTTATCACGTTTTGTATAGCCTCTAGCCAAGCGAATTGCTGACATTACGGCTTCTGTACCTGAACTTACAAAACGGATTTTCTCTACATATCTGTTGTTGGAAATAATCAATTCCGCTAACTCATTTTCTAATGCAGTAGGCGCACCAAAACTCAAACCTTTACCTAATTGCGCTTGTACCGCTTCACGGATTTCAGGATTGTTGTGACCTAAAATAAGTGGTCCCCAAGAACAGCAAAAATCTATAAACTCATTTCCGTCAGCATCCCAAAGATGTGCTTTTTCACCTCTTTCGATAAATAATGGCGTGCCGTATACCGATTTGAATGCGCGAACTGGTGAGTTAACTCCACCAGGGAAATAGTTTTTTGCTTTTTCGAAAAGTTCAGCTGACTTTTCTCTAGATATATCTTGTGCTTTCATGTGTTAAATTCAATAGTCTTGCGAAGTTATAGATTTAAACGTAAATTATGTTCATTACCAAGTCAGGATTTATAATAAACCAAATCGTCATTTCGTCAAGATGGTGTATATTATCAATCTTATTGCTTAAAATTGAGATTTCTCCTATCGTCGAAATGACGCGAAGTTGCTAAATCAACACAGGCTCAAGAAATTCTTGAGCCTGTATTTTATGTGCGCCCGGCATGTGCGTGAACTCTAGGGTGTAAGTCCCGAACGTGCCTTGATAGTGGGAAACGTTAACTGAACATTAAACGTCCGTTTAATTTATGGGAACTGGGATTATCGTAAAGAAAGCAGAAAACTCCGAATGGATAGCTGCCCTGCAAGGGATATGCTGGAAGCAGAAAAGTAGCAGGGAGCGCTGAACGATATCTTGAAAGAAATAGAAAACAAGGAAACAGGGAAAAAAACAGGGGAAAAAATGCAAAACAACATGTTACTCGAAGAAATTATGAGTAGTAGCAATCTTCATCAGGCGTACGATCAGGTTGTAGGCAACAAAGGCGCGCCCGGTACTGATAAAGTCGGTCATGGAGTTGCTACCTTTGAGTGGAGACAGATTTAAAAAATAAAGAATTAAATTTGTTAACATATGGCACGAGTATTTGAAGAATCTTTTAAAATCATGGCAGTTGAATTATCCTGTATAAAAGGATCT
>NZ_WUQZ01000005.1 GCF_009829075.1 Sphingobacterium composti
GACAGATTGACAGCTTGTGCCCATAGATTACCTTTGAAAGGAAAATCATTAAGAAAGAAAAAAAATAACTAAGTTTGAACTATAAATCCAGTGGCAATAAGTCCAAATTATTGGTTAAAAACTGGTGTACTTTACAGCGGAACAGCTGGTGTACTTTGTTCGGAATAATCAGTTACTAAAGAAGACTTAAAACAAAGATCTTATGTTGAAGTAAAAATTAACAATCAAAGATTTAAAGAGTATAATGGAAACATTATAGAAATGGATATACATCCAAACAAAGCCAAAACCATATCGGAACGTAAAGCCTTATTATCTTTATTAGAACGAGAAATTGCTAAAGCTATAATTAGTCAAAAATATAGGGAGAATAAAACGTCTTCTGTAAAAAGAAATTCTAAAATTACTATCGAACGTGCTTTATCTGAATCATTACAACATAAGATTGATTCTAATATTAGTCCACTATATAAGCGTAATTTAAAGCGCATATACAATTCTTTCAAAGATTTCATGGGAAAATCTATGCAAGAGGAATTCATACATCTGAACGCAGGAGATATTCAAAATTTTTTAAATTCTTTTGTCTCATCAAACACATATTATATGGACAAGAGAAGGGACTTGGGGGTTCTCGTATCTAAAGCTAATAGTCTTTTCGATATGAGTGTTGATGTAATAAAAAAGACTGATAGAAGAAAACCTAAAAGTGTATTACATCAGATTTATGATGAGAAGCAAATTCACATTATACTGAATTACTTAAAGAATAATAATGTGAATTTATATTTGTGTTGTTTAATTAGTTATGGTTGTTTTTTAAGACCACATAAAGAAATTAGAAAATTAAAGGGTAAGCATTTTAAAAATGATTTCAATGAAATCCACTTATCTGGTGATGAAAATAAGAGTGGGAGAGTTCGAGTAACTCCAATTCCTAATTATGTTCGTGAAGCTATATATGATAAAGCCAGTAAACTTTTGCCAAATCAAAATCTATTTACTGGAACATCCGATTATTTTAATGAAGACTATTTTAGCAAGGCTTGGAATAGATGTGCCAGGAAGATGAAAGAGATAGGAATACTAAATGATAAGCAAACTATTTATTCTTTCCGACACACAGCCGCAGTCAACGTCTACAAGAAAACAAAAGACTTACATATACTCCAACAGCTTTTAGGACACTCAGATATGATAGTTACATTAAAATACTTACGAGGTCTTGGAGTTCACAACACAGAAGAATTAAGACATGTAATGCCTGAACTCTAAAAGTTGGACACGAAAATATACATTTATACCCCCTTGCAGAAAATGGTGTCCAAACCATAAAACAAAATAGGCCCATTACCCTTTGTTGGGATGGGCTTTTTTGTTTATTATTAGCCACTAAAACTTTTACAACCCTAATAAATGGATTATAACATTCAAACAGATTCCGAAAATGACATTTTTGTTGAAGAGTGTCATATTGATGGTGAAGTGGAAATCTCTGATGATTTACGCAAATATTTCACACCAAATGATATCACTTACAACACAGTTGCTGGATCTAAATCAAGTGATATATTTGATAGGATCAAAAAGCAACGTGAAATTTTAAGGATTGTAAATGTAAAATTCCGACTTAAATATATTGAGATTGATGAAGACAATGTTCAATATTTACCTGATTATAATGTTTATGAATTGACATCATCTTTACTCTTTAAAAAGAAATGTGATGATTTAAATGAAGAACAGGAAAAACAAGTCCAACCGTTTTTTATTAAACTGGTTCAGCTCTTCGTTTTATATAAAGCTGATTACTGGGATGATCATCTTTATAAATTTGAAGAACATATCACTAAGGAAGGATTTAATGAGGATATTGATGAAGTCCACACGTTAAAACAATTGTTGGATAAGTGGGAAAACCTGTCGAATGTTGAAGTCTCAATTCGTAAGAAGGATAAATACGGTTCTGTGATAAATTCTGAAAGTCAAAAAGTATTAGATCAAGATTTAGAGCTAATACTTAATTCCTATATAAAAACTAAATATTACAATTTCATTAAAGCATATAAGCTTGAAAAGTATATAGCAAAACATGAGGTTAATGAATTAAAGAAATATTCTCAAGATGTTGAAAAGAAGGAATCACTTACAAACTACGTTTCTGAAGCAATTACCATTTTATATTTCAGAGATATTAAGCCGTCATTCACATATTCATATTTTGAAGAACTATATGAAATGATTCATAACAATACGCATTTTGATACTAGGTTAACACCTACTTATGAATTTTTAAAGATTGTTGTTCCTGCTTTGAATAGATTTATCGAAGATAATGCTATTGAAAAATATAAAAAGAAGGATAAGCATATGTTATTATTTGCAATGCTAAGAGCATTTGATTTCGTTCCAGACAAGAAAGGATTAGAATTAGATGGTAAAATTGATGTTAAAGAAGATTTTATAAAACAGCTTTTAAGATAGATTAAAGCTACATCTCAAGAAGGGGGAATTAAAAAACTAACTGTTTTTTATCCCCCTTTTTCGTGTCTGCATCTTTGTATTGTCCGAAGGGGATAACACTTAAACAGTAAGGCGCCAAATGTTTGAGTGGGACACGAACCGGGATGACAGTTATAAATTTTAAAACATTAAAAAGATGTTATTATCAAACTACAAAAGCTCTAAAGAGCAAAACAACAATTCGGTGAAATCTTTGGCGCCGAAATTAATTTCTAAAGAAGATAAATTAGTGTACCAATTTGTTTTCGCTAATAAACATTTTTACACAGGTTCACATAAGTCCCTGTCGATTTTAAGAAGAACAACATTCTTAAATCACTGTAAAAATTTAAGCAAAAAACAACTAATCACGTTAGCTCTGTTTTTCAAATCCTTAAATGAAGATGGGGTTAAACATATCTCAGAGGTTAGAACAACTAAAACTAACAAACTGAATTACGTAACAGCAATATTTGAAGTTGATGGTAAAACTTATACTGAGAATATTTTCACATTCTCAGGTTTTAATAAGTTAGTCTCTTACAGAGGCATTGCTAAATACAATTTATCCCTTAATGGTTTATTAGAAACTGAAACTAAAAAATAACCCTTAGTCCAAAATAGCTGGGGAATCCTCCCCAGCTTATTCACAATTAATTTAATTAACAGAACAATAACACTGCATCAAAGATGCGGACAAACCTCTTACGTTATGAAAACTCAAGATATCAAAATCAATAAAAATAAATTCTTATCAAAACTTATTCCTTCTAACTGCATTTTCTTTAAAAATCTTACAGGTATTGGAGCAACTCATGTGGAATTAAATATAGCTCAGCGCAATTCGATAGTAATTGAACCATTCGTTCCCGTAATCACTGGTAAATCAATAAATAATGATAAAATATTAGGTGTTTATGAAGGTATTACAAAAAAGGATATTGTTAAATATTTACAATCTTATAATGGATTTAAGAAAATTGTATCTACACCAGAATCATTTATATCTAAAGTTATTCCAGCTTTTATTGAATTGGGAATCGATTTCCTAAATGAATATTTCTTACTTATTGATGAGTGTGACAGATTAACAAAAGACGTAAATTTTAGAGAGCAAATCATTGCTCCTATGGATTACTTCTTTCAGTTTAAAAACAAGGCTTTTGTAAGTGCAACAGCTTTAATCCCAACAGATCCAAGATTTAAAGAAAATAAATTTAGAATTCAAAATGTTATACCAACATACAATATTGAAAAAAATATCAATGTAATAAATACTAATCATACTTTAAGTGCTTTAAAATATCGATTAGAAAACGCCAAAGCTGATAAGGTTTTAATTTTCTTGAATAGTGTTTCAGGATCAGCAAGCATAATTAAAACATTAGGTATTGCCGATAAATCATCTTTGTTTACCTCTACTGATGCTGTTAAAAATTTTGATAAAGAATATACAGGTGCTAAACCAAGACATCTTTGCTCAGATTTGGATATACGTAAATTTAGTAAGTATAATTTTCTAACCAGCAGGTACTTTTCTGCCGTTGATATAAAAATCGAGGAAATGGTTGAAATTATCATAGTATCAGACGTCAATAAATTCCAACACTCCTTAATCGATCCATATGCAGATTTGATTCAAATTATTGGAAGAGTAAGAAATAGCTACTACATCGGCAGCGTAAATTTCATTGTAAATCTTGAATCAAAAATTGATTTTGTAGAAAAAGAAGAAATTGAGAAAGCATTTGAATTCGGAGCTAAATTGAGGGAGGTGCTTAAAACAGGATTAATGAGTACAGATAATGAAGGAATTAAAAATTTTATAAAAGAGTTTGTTAACATCATGGGAGATAAAGCCTTTTTCAATGATGACTTCACAGATAACCACTTCATGAAGGATAATTTCAGAAATGAAAATTTTGTTAAGTCCTTATATCAAAATAAAGAAACTTTAATTGGGTACTTAAAATCATTAAAGGTAAGAAATACGGATAAATCTTATTTAAATGTTATTGATTCTGAGGAAGTGTACAGAATTAATGATGACACTTTAAAACTTATAAGTGCAAGGAAGCCATTTGATCAAAAATATGAAGAATTAATTCAGTCTATGAAGAACGTACAAGAAATGAAGAAAGAGAATTTTGAAAAGAAATATCTATTAAATAATTATGAGGAAATCGAAAGACGATTAATAAATCAATACAAAGAAATGTATGAAATATTTCTTTCAGAAGGAGAAGAAAAGTTGAGATCAATTGGTAATTCAGAGCATAAGATTAAAAGGTATTACAGCCTTAATTATGATAATACGCACTTAGATAATATGCCATTAATTAAAGAACTATATCAAGAATTTGAATGTGGGATAGATTATAACCAAACAAAATTGTTAAATAAATTTCATGAGATTCTGATAAAATATGAACCTACAGCAACCAAGACACTTCATAACCTTAATAGGTTTTACGAATTCTGTATGAAAAAATCAGGCAGTAAAAGATTTATTAAGTTGCAGAAAGAGAGATTCAATGTAAAAAACTAAGTGGACACGAAAACCTACATCTTATACCCCTTGTAAATTTTGGAGTCCAAAACAGAGATAAGAAATTATCTCTGTTTGTCGTTTATGGGTGTACCATCATACGTACAGATTTAACGTCTTTTCCTGAATGCTAGGAATTATAATCCTCCAATTATAACAATAAAGAAGAGAATCATATTTTTAGTAATCTATTGTAAAACAATTATTTACAGTCGTTTTGCTTTAAGCACAATACAATATGTTGATTAATAAGCTTTTATAAATCCCCCCTGTACTCTGTATTTCGTACGCCAACAGTATATATCTTCAACCCCCGCACATTGTTTTGGTGGAAAAGGGTTTTTCACAACAATTATCATGATATGAGCCTATCCAAAAAACGGATAGGCTTTTTTTATTAACCAAAATTCACAAAATATTATGCAACATTTAATGAATGTATCAGAAATTAAAGTCCAATTTAAACCTAAATTCAAGCTTTCTGAATGTCCTCAAATCAACAACTCTAAGGATGCCTATGAAATTTTAAAACGTGTCTGGGATGAAGGATTAATGAGCTTTTTGGAAGAGTTTAAAGTTATACTACTTACTAAAGCGAATAAGGTTTTAGGTGTGGTGGATGTTGGAATGGGAGGTAAAGACTTTGTACCAGTTGATATGAAAATTATATTTTCTATCACTTTAAAAGCATCTGCATCTAAGATTATTTTAGTCCATAATCATCCATCAGGTAAATTAGAACCTAGTCCACAAGACAAAGATATTACGAATAAAGCTGTTGAAGCTGGAAGGGTGCTTGATATTGAGGTGTGTGATCATATTATTGTGTCAGAAGACGGATACTATAGTTTAAAGGATGATGGATATTTTTAGATTGATATTCAATATTTATATATCTTTGTAATGTATAAAATATTAAAAGAATAAAGCGTTAGCTTACAGTTCTTGTCAACGAGAAAACCTGATAAATTTTCACAAGCACAAACAAGGACAGTTAGAGTTAACGTCTCACCTCATTATATGTCAAATATAAAGAGCGTGGGGCGTAATCTATCTGTTTGTGCGGGTTCTCTCAGGTACCTCTCTTGACAGCTCTAGGTTATAGTCCCACGCTTTTTTATTTGCTAACCAATCGAATCGGGATTTATCGATAACTAAACGAATTTTATGAAAAAACTAATTTACTTCTTTTGTGTTATACTCTTATTGGGCTGTAATGAAAGTCCACAATCTAATTCAGGTTTTGGCGGTCAAGTCAAAGAGTATTTAAAATCCGATGAAGAAAAAAAACGGGAATCTGACGCTGAAAAAGCTGAATTAGCAAAAATTGAAGCTGAAAAAAAAAGAGAATCTGCACAACATGAAGCCAATTGTCAATTTGAAAAAGCTCAATACACTGTTGATAATTATATTAATAAAAAAGGTTTTAAAATAATTGAAACACTGACACCCAACTACTCTTATGGTGCTATGGATTTTTCAAGAGATGAATTTCACTGCAGTGCTACATATACTTTTTTAGTTAAAGAGTTAATTATGTCTTCTTCTACAGGGAATATGTATAGCGACAAAATATATAGGCTGACTGTTACACTAATCAAATATGAAAATTATGAAGTAACTTCTTCAATATTATTTGATAGAAATACAGGGAGAGAGAGAATATTAATTTAGCCTTACACTTAGCAAGTATAGTTTAAGCTATATAATTATGCTTGCTAATCAATTGATTCCAATCCGATAAAAGAATCATCATCAATACTAATTTCTTTATAGAAGTTGCTCGGTTTCGACTCAGATTGCATATTTATTTTTTGAGCATCAATTGTGTTAATAATAGATTGATAAGAATCATTCTCAAAATTTCTAAAATAATAATTACCTAAAATTTGTAAAGGAATATACTCATAAGCACTTTGGTTGACATCATATTTAAATAGAGCATACAACTCAAATCCTCCATCACTAATTTTTGAACTGGTATATTTAATAAGTTCAACTGATTTCAAGTATTGAACATCGATTCCTAAAGATTTATTTGAGTCGGTTTTCGCACCAATTTTGATAGCTTCCTCTAGAGTTTCTAAAGAAATATATTGAGGTATATCACCTTTCTGATAACCCAAAATATCTTCGTTACTTTCGGGGTTGTTGTATGAATAAGCACTTCCATTTGGAAGTATAATATAGCTAAGGTTTTTTCTCGACCAAGCTATGTTGTAATGTTTATAGAAAAGGAAGTATTCGGTCATATTTATTAGGATATAAAACTTAACTTAGGGTCTGCAACATTTACCATCAACATGCTTTACTATCTTATACTGATAGTTTTCATGATAATTTATAGCTCTTTTTCTCTCCTGACCTTCAAGAACTAAACCTAAATTATTAACTACATTTCCACAATATCCACATCTATAAAAAATTTCCCCTTCATAATAGTTAAAATCATCTTCTGCTTCTAAATATCTAATAGATTTTGTATCATCTTTAATGATAATAACACTTTGTAATGGTACAAATTCATTTTCAGCCTCTCTAATAAGTACACCTAAAAGAATATGAGGTATAGGCATACTTTCTTTATAAATTTCTCTATACTCTAGTATTAAATCGTCAAAGTTTTCAGTGCTTAATACAATAGTATCTTCCATAGTAAGTCCCTTATCAAGAATCAGATTTCTTAAATTCAAATAGTTAATTCTTGAAATTGGCACAGTTTCTATTCTCATATTAACTTTTATCTTAATTTATAAAATATCTCTCCTGTTTGTGATGCATGTTGTCTTTTTATTAATAACATTTCACTTAAACCTATTCTACCATCAAAAATCATCATCAAATCTTCACCATCCATTAATATCATTTGCTTTGTTATTGGGTTATTGTTTTCTATTCCTTCTTTAGAAAAACCATCTATTGATATGAACAAACCTAAAGTGTTTTTTAATTTATTGGTGATCTTACCACCAAACGAATATAAGTCACTAGCAGGAATAAGATTCTTTTGCCATTTAGCTTCTAAAAGAAAGTCTGTGCCATCAAAAGTGAATGCACCATCAATTTGTTCACCAGAAATTTTAAATGAAGATTTAACTGAAAGTTCGAATAATAAAAATAATTCATTCAATAATTTCTCCAATTGAAAACCTCTTTTCTGTTTGTCAGAATTAATAGCGATTTCAAAAAACACAGCTTTAAGTTCATCTAATTTTTGAGAAAAATACATATTTGTTTTAACAATTTGTATGTTTTCTTCCCTCTTAGCTTCTGCAATTCTAAGCTGGTCTATTGCGTCAAAATACCCCTTAGTTTGATTTTTCAATTTATTAACTGTTTCCTTGGCTCGTCTTTTTAGACTACCATCTTTATCAAAATAATCCAAATGAGAAAAATCGTTAAAATTACTTGTCTCTTGAAACAATCTTAATAAATCATTACGGAATATATCGGGTCTAGCAACCATTCTATCAATCAAAATTGACACACTCTCTTGCTTAAGTTGTTCTTGCCAATCGATCGTCGATACAATTGTGGAATTTTCAATAGTTAGTTCAACAAACTTCCGTAAATCCTTTTTGCGCCAGTAAATATTAGATAAAGCATCTTTAAGAGCAATAATTGCTTGTGTTGATATTTTTTGAAAAGCCAAATTAAATAATTTTTATTAAACTTTAGGTTATAAGGCATTCCGTTTCGGAATTACCGCTATGAAGATACGCCAAACTTCATAAATTAAAAATAGTGATGCTCACAATTTTCAATTTATTGTAAACAGTTTATCATGCTTTATAGTAAGTTGATATAGAGGTTTGTGATCATATTATTGTATCTGAGGATGGATATTATAGTTTGAAGGATGAATGGTATTTTTAATAATACCCTTTATAATTTTTAGTCCAAACTATTAATCAAGTCGATATTAAATTTGTCAATTTCATCTGACATAGCTACAGTTTTAGCTTTTCCTTTAACCATAGTTTCAGAAACAAAAACAATTTGACCTTTTTTGTTTTTGAAATAATCAGACTTGAGTACCCTAAAATGACCTCTTCTAAAATGTGGAATTTTAGAAATTGGTAAATTATCCTCTGTTATTTTATCTGCAATTTGAATTTTCAGATTTTTAGCTAGTTTATTTTCACTATAATCAACATAATCATTTGGAACTCCATCACTAACACAATTAGGAAAACAATTTATGTAAGCTATTGTATTAATAGCTAAGCGAAATATTCTAGAGTGTGTTTTAGATATTTCATCCTCTTTTTTTATTATCTCTTTGTAGAATTTATCAGACATAAGTCCATAAATTTTTCCATAAGTATAATATAAAGTTAAACTACCATCATCCTCAATATTTAGAATAAAAGCATATCCTTCTCCATCAAATGGAACATGTAAGGCGAATTTAAATACAAAGGTTTCTTTAATTTCATTAGAATATATATAGGTTATGTCTCTAATTTGCCCATTATTATAAAGATAATTTTTGATCCCATCCAAATCCGCCAATGCGGTCGTTTCAAGAAATTGTCTTAATCCTCTTTCTACAAAGAATAAATGTAACAAATCACCTTTAGAATCATCTCTCCATAAATCTAAACCTGTAATCGTTAAACTCCTCATATCAAGAGTTTCATCAGGTGCTAATGGGTTCGATAAAAGATTTCTTTTAATGACAAAATGGATTTGTTCATCTGAAAACTCAGGTGCTAATTTTTTTTGTATACCATAAAGCTCATTCCAAAAGAATCTAAGTGGTTTACTATAATATTTTTTCTTTCCCATAGTATAAGCTTTGATAATTTATTAAATAGCCTCTAACTCTGGAAGTGTTTTATATATATACAAAAACTCATTATCCTTATCAGACCAATATTTACATATGATATATAGAATATCCGCACCTAATGAATATGAATTTATAATCATTTCACTAAAAATATCTGTATAGAAAAAATAAGTGTACCTTTTGTTGTATACAATACGTCCATTAGTTAGTTCAGTTATTGATTTTCTATCTTTATTTACAAAAACTTTTTGGCGTATAAATTTTTTAGGCTTAAATTTTTGATTAATAACTTCATTTGTATCAGAGGAAAAACCAACAATCAACATGATGGGACCTCCCGATTTATCGACAACTTTAGTTCCTGCTAATAATAAGTTTTCCTCTGTGATTATATCCTTAAAGTTATTAGTCATTTGTTTTTATTTCCATCTTTTATGAAAAGGAAAACCTTTCTCAGTTTATTAATTTATTGAATATATAAAATTTTGTAATATTTATCGTTGGGCACGAAAATTTTCAAAGGGGTATTAAAGCGGATTTTGAAGTCCATTTTTTGAATCTTTTAGAACTAATGGATATTAAATATTGAGGTTGTTCATAAAAGTATTGTATCAGAGGGAAGACCTCATTTATTTAAAACGAGGTCTTCTATTAATTTTTCAGGAGCGAATAAAATTTCTTAAGGAGTTTTGATAGGAGAAAAACTAATCAATTAGATATTTCTTCTAATCACTTATAAAATTTACTAACGAATGTATTTTTCACTATAATTATTTGAAAGTGATTCAATATCAAGACTATGATTAACTAAGAATTCTTGAACTTTTTCGCTAGTGATTGTTCTCAAATCATAGTCTTTAAACTCTTTTATAAAACCTTTAATTGAAAGTTTTAAATTTTTTAATTTCCCTTTCCTTATAATTTCAACATTATGTGTAAAGTTCGCAACATTAGATAACTTTTTAGTTGGGATTATCATATAATATTTTACTTTCGCATCTTTTCCGTATTCTTCTTCAAACCATCCACAATGGTTATTCATTTGACCAGACTCTGATTTAACAATTTCTGATCTATCTAATTCGACTTCAGACTTACATTCAAAAACAAAATATTCATTTACAGAAACACACCAAAGATTGTCAGGTCCTTTTTTAATCTCTTTGTCAGGTCTCTCCGAAAGAAAACCTAACAATTCACCAGTTTTTTGGAGCGCTCGTTCAAATTTGTCATGACTAATACCAAAATCTAAATTAGATAGAATTTCCTCTATTTCTAAAGAAAACTCTGAATAATCCTTGAACTTTAGTATGAAATTTTTAATTCTTTGAATTCTGTCTTCATTTATATAACTAAGCTTTTTATAAGTAATACCTTCTTTGGGTTTTAATAATTCATAATTTTGACTAAATGCACTTTTCTGCAACTTATTCGCCTCGATTTTACTTTCCTTATATAAAAACCTTGCCTTTAACTGTAAATACCATCCTTTTTCTAATTCATCATCCAAATAGGTATCAATAATTTCTTGAATACATTCTCCTGCTTTACCATATTCTCCCATATAATATAGCTTATTTGCTTTTTTCTCAAGCTCATATATTTTATAATTATAAGATACATCATGGTTATCCTCAATCGAATCCATTTCATCAGTATAATAATCTTTCCAACCTTCATCCCTATTTAAACTTTGCTTAATAAGATCAATTAATTGATTGATGCGATTGTCTTTGTATTTTTCATCATCATCGTTTGCCATATTGGCTATCTCCAAACCAATATCTATTTGCTTTCTGGTTTGTGCAGAAAAGTACTTATTTGTTTGTGAGCTTTTAATAAATTTTACAAGATCAGCTCCTATAATTAATATTGCGCTAAAATCTTTTTCACCACGAACACTTCTTCCTAATCCTTGCTCAATTTTTTGAGCTAATTTTATATTAGTATAATCACTATTTGCTCTTGACTGTTCTTCATATTTATCAGATAAAGATGTGAAATTCGGTTTTCCATCTAATATTAAAACTCTACAACTTTCATCAGGTAAATCAATTCCATCATATCTATTTGCTAATACTAAACAGTTACTAAAATCACCAGACTTAAGTTTTTTTATTTCATTGAATAGATTTGATGTATTGGGAGTTATTGCTCCTTGATAAAAATACAGTTGAGATTTTACAAATGAAGAAACTAAAGACACAACCCCAAATTTTCTACTTTTATTTGGAGGTGAGAATAATGAAATTACTCTATCTCTTGTAAGATCATCATGAATTAGTGATGGTAATAATATCATTTTTTCTCCAGACCATTTTTTGTGAATATCTCGTAAAGGTCTTTTAATTGCATCAATAGATAAATCTAATCCCTTAATAAAGAAAGAATCATCTTGAGTTGTTGCGGACATTAAGATTCTATTTTTAGCATTTGCAAAAAATGAAAACTTCTCTATTGGAAGATGAATTGATGATATCTCAATAGAATTCCCTGAAATAAATGCTTGACATTTATTTACATTATCTTTTAATAAAGGCCATGTAAACTTTATAAAGTTTTCTTCTTTAAAATCTGATAATATACTAATAACTTCATCAGCTTTATCTTCCCATTCCCAATATGGTATAGGAAGGAATGAGTCATTTGATTTAGTATATAACTCTAAATACGACCCCATACCTTGTTCTTGGAGTGCTGTATCAAATAAATTAAATATTTTTTTATAACAATCCTTTGATTCATTTAAAGAACTATCAATTGTTATTGTAAATGAGGACTTAATTGAATCTACACAAGCATGTGCATCATCTAAAACAATTGAACCAATGTTAACACCCTTATTGCCAATACCAAATATAGATTTTCCGTTAAAAATCTTCTGAACATGCGTTACCAAAATTTTTCTACCATTTAAAAACTCGTCTGGTAACATGTTATCTTTCTCAATTATACAAATTGGTATACCGAATTTATTTGCATCTTCAATAGCTTGATTTACTAAATATATATTGGGACATACAAAAACACATGGCCCTTCATTAGAATTAATTTTTGATTGAAGAATCAATAAACCAATTAGAGTTTTTCCTTCACCTGTATGAAGTTTAATTATTAGATCCTTGTCATCTTTTCTTTCTGTAAACCATTCGTTTAGAATACTATTTTGAATAGGTCTTAATGGCCCTGTAACACTTCTTCTATCTAAAGTATCGTATATTTCTACGGGATTAAGTTTTTTATTTATAATTGTTTTATTTAATTTCTTTTTGAAATCTACCATAATTTATTTTATTGTTTGGTTATAAGGCATTCCGTTTCGGAATTACCGCTATGAAGATACGCCAAACTTCATAAATTAAAAATAGTGATGCTCACAATTTATAATTTATTGTTTCACAGTTTGTCATACTTCATGCTTGGTAATACCTACACTTCATAAAAGCACCTAAATCTTTTTAATAAGTGCTATGCACCCATTAAAAATCTTCAAGCTTTTAGAGTTTGGCTCGCCTGCGGATCGCTCAGGCTTCGATGTTGTCACTATTTTTGAAACAAAAATACCGCCAACAGTCTTCGTCTATTTCATAGATATCGTTGAATCATGCTTGCGCATTTCTCTTCAACGACCTTCGCTCAACTCGCAGGACGGCGAGCAAGACTATCATTTATTGAATAATATTTTTCTCATTTTCAAATATCTTTTCTGCGACGTATCATCATTTAATTTTTTAGGAAAACTATTTAGAATCTTTTCATATTCTTCACAGCCAATCACTTTGCATATATACGCTTCGTGTATGTAATTTAAGTATCCTACGATATTACTTAAATATGTATGGAAAGCTCTAAAATCAATATCAGCATTAATAAAAGTTTCAACATCATGATAGTTTGATTTTATTCTTAATCTATATAAAAAGTTCAAAACCGTTGTTTCAGGAATTGATTTGTAAATATAATCCCAGTGTCTTTTAGTGAATTTTTTTGTCAATAAACCTTCTTTTGTGTGATATTTTGGATCTTTTTTATCTACACGTTCTCTTTTATGCTCAGCATTTTGTTCTCGCGTTGATTTAAGCATATTAATTATTTGGTCTTTAGAATCTTGAAGATTTCTAATTTTCGCTAAAGCTTTAAAATTATCTATCTGTTTAGTTGTATTTTGAATTCCTACATATACAAACTCCTTATAAAGACCTTTACAATAAAAACTTACTGATTTTGGGTAATGGTTATTTTTTATCGAATTATTGAAGTTTTTAATAGTCTTTTCATGTTGATCAACATCCATTTCTTGTGTATAATGAAAAGCTGTTAATGCTAAATACACTGAATAATAAGCTTGAGGAAAATTCCAATGTAAGGAAGATTTATAAAATTCAGAGTCATCAATAAAACTAGTCATGAGAAAAGAATATTCAGTACTCCAAGAATTCCACAACAATTTTCTTATTCTATCTAAATCGAGATGTTGTTTATTTTTAAGATTGTTATAATAATTAACATTTTTCAAATTATATCGATCAGTAAAACTTTCTATATAAAAGCTCAATGCATGAAATCTGTTGAAAATTATTTGTGAAGGAATTGATTTGTCATTATCTGTATTATTCATTTTTTATTAATTAGTCTGAAGTAAATATAAACAATTTGGACACGAAAATTTACATGGGGGTATAGATGTAAAGAATGGAGTCCAAATATTTCTACGTTTAATCTAAAAGTGAACCAAGATTGAACCAGATTAGAGGGTTTTTATTATGTTTTTTAGTAAATTAGCATTAATTAATTAACAGAGTGTTTACAGGCTCACTTCTTGATTAATTATGGTTAAATAGCTGAATAGAATAGGTTTACAAACAAAAAATCCCCACATTTCTGTGAGGATTTAAGTGCTCCCAACTGGGCTCGAACCAGTGACCAAAAGATTATGAGTCTTCTACTCTAACCAACTGAGCTATAGGAGCGGTTTTTATTAGTGTCAATTGTGAACTTTATTCCCTTTTGACGATGCAAATATTGATATTTGTCCTGAGAAAACCAAATTTAAAATGCAAAAAATTGAAAATATTATACTTGATTATGGCAATGTGATTTTTATGATTGACTTTGAAAAATCGCAACATGCTTTTACTCAATTGGGTATATCTAATGTGGCTGAAATATTTGCTCATTCGGGCCAAATCGAACTTTTTGATGATTTTGATAAAGGAAACATAAGTGCGGCAGAGTTTCGAGATGGAATACGACATTTGACGAAAAACAATACGCTTACAGATGGTGAAATTGATATGGCTTGGAATGCTTTATTGATTGGTGTACCTGAAGGGAAACATGAATTATTATTGAAGTTGAAAAATAAATATAGAACATTTCTGCTGAGCAACAATAATGAGATACACTATGCGTATTGTATGAAACATATTCAAGATAAATATGGGATAGAAGATAATAGCTTTTTTTTTGATTTCGCTTATTACTCTCATATGATGGGGATGAGGAAACCCAATGCAGATATTTTCGAATATGTGTTGAAAGATCAGAATTTAGATCCAAAGAAAACATTATTCATTGACGATAGTCCGCAACATTTGCGTACGGCTACTGCGTTGGGATTGCATACAGCGTTATGTACAACTGAGGAACCATTGGAGGTGATTGTATCCAAATGGAATCTCTTATAGTAACACTAAATGATGAAATGATATATTAATTATAAAAGGATAAAAAAGTTATTTAATCTGTAATAGAGTTTGTAAGTATAAGTTTTATTTCTACCTTTGCACCACAAAGAATTTTCCAAAGGGAAGGAGGTATACAGAACTATGATTATTATCAATGTAAAAGAAGGCGAATCTTTAGATAGAGCACTTAAGCGTTTCAAGAAGAAATTTGAGAAGACTGGTGTTGTTCGCGAATTACGTGCACGTCAAGCTTTCGAGAAGAAGTCTGTAACTCGTCGTATTCAAATTAAGAAAGCAATCTACAAACAAGGATTACAGCAAGATACTAACGCTTAATTTTTTGTTTAGTACAATATAAAAGCCAATCGAAAACGATTGGCTTTTTGTTTTTAAGAGTGTTAAACTGATTAGTAAAAAGAAAGGAATTATATTGCTATAATTCCTTTCTTAATCTTGCTACAGGTATATTCATAGACTCTCTATATTTTGCGACCGTACGTCTCGCTATAGTGTAACCTTTTTCTTTTAATATTTCCGTAAGCTTTTCGTCTGCTAATGGTTTACGTTTATCTTCGTTGGCAATACATTCTTCTAGAATCTTTTTAACCTCTTTGTTGGATACTTCTTCTCCAGAATCTGTTTGAATTGCTTCAGAGAAAAAAGATTTCAATAAGAAAGTACCAAATTCAGTTTGTACATACTTGGAATTGGCGACACGAGATACTGTAGAAATATCCATGTCAATTTCCTCTGCAATATCTTTTAAGATCATAGGCTTTAGCATACGATCATCACCTGTCAAGAAATACTCATATTGGTATTTCATAATGGCATTCATTGTTTTCAGAAGTGTTTGTTGTCTTTGCTTGATCGCATCGATAAACCATTTTGCAGAATCTAATTTGGATTTAACAAACTGAACGGCTTCCTTCATCTTTTTATCGTTCTTTTCTGCTTTTTCGTAATGTTCAAACATCCCTTGGTAGGTGCGAGAAACACGAAGTTCTGGGGCATTTCGTCCATTAAGTGTCAAATGAAGTACACCATCATTATTTGAAATATGAAAATCAGGGATGATTTGCAACTGTTTTCCAGCGACAGCAGCAGAATCTCCAGGTTTTGGATTTAATTTCAAAATCTCGTTGATGATATCTTTTAGTTCTTCTGAATTTACGTTAAGTTGTTTTTCGATTTTATCATAATGCTTTTTAGTGAATTCATCCAAATAATTTTTCACTACTTCAATAGCTTTTTTTACGATCGAACTATCTTGGTCTTTTTTACGTAATTGTATCAACAAACATTCTTGCAAATCACGCGCGCCAATGCCTGCAGGTTCAAATTCTTGAATGACAGCTAGCATTTCTTCAACCTCAGATTCTTCTGCCATGACATTTTGAGAGAAAGCCAAATCATCAATCAACGATAATATTGGTCTTCGTAAATAACCATCGTCATCTAGACTGCCAATAATTTGATTACCTACAAGGTATTGTTTGTCCGTCAAAGCCAATAAATCCAATTGATTTTGCAACTTTTCGAAAAACGAATCTTGTATTGCTATCGGCATTTCTTTATGGTCGTCATCATCGTCGTTGTTGTAATTGCCGCCATAATCTTTATAATCGTCTTCTTGTATATACTCTTCTAATGAAAACTCTTCCTCATAGCCTTCGTCACTATTATTATCATAATCATCTGGATCTTTGTCCGGATAATCTTCCATAGGATCATTCATATTTGCCAAGCTTCCATCTTCCAATGCAGGATTTTCTTCCAACTCTTCTTTGATGCGTGTATCCAAAGAAGCGGTCGGGACCTGCAGTAGCTTGATGAACTGTATCTGCTGGGGAGATAATTTTTGTAATAACTTTTGTTGTAATGTTTGTTTTAACATATCGTTATCTAAATGCAAGGTAAATTTAGACAAATATTATGAATTTTATAATGCCCGTTGCACAGTTGTTTTATTCCGTAAAGACTTCGCTACTGAACTAATTGGTGGTGTTTAATTTAACCAAAAACAAAGATTTGTTAAAATTCGTTAATTTTATAAATCCATAGTCTTTAAAGATTGTTTTATATGCGATTATACAAAACATTTTTGTCATATTTACTCTATGTTTAGACGTGTTAAAAATCGATTCTTGCGATACTTTATAATAGGATTTTATTCTATAGTATTGCTTACATGTGCCGTTCAACTTAATTTTTTGGGTCTATTTGGATATTCCCCGACACAGAAAGACATTTTATTGCCCACACTTAATGTCGCTTCCGAACTATATACAGCAGACTCTGTATTGATTGGACGTTATTTTGATGAAGATCGTGATCCTGTTTCTTTTGATAGTATATCACCTCAAGTTATCAATGCTTTGATTGCGACTGAAGATATTCGTTTTTATAAACACAATGGAGTAGATTTCTTGGGTTTGGTTTCAGGTGTGGTATCTACTATTAAAGGCGATCAACGTGGAGCCAGTACGATCACTCAACAACTAGCAAAAAATCTATTCAAAACACGATATGCACATTCTCAAGGATATTTGAGTAAGATTCCGGGTTTGCGCATTTTGATTACAAAATACAAAGAGTGGATGACAGCTTACAAATTGGAAAGTAAGTATCCTAAAAATGATATTATTACTATGTACTTAAATACAGTTTCCTTTAGTAATAATGCATATGGTATCAAGTCCGCATCTCTTCGTTATTTTAATAAACTTCCTTCCACATTAGACACTAATGAAAGTGCGCTTTTGATTGGTATGCTGAAAGGCACAACGATTTATAATCCAATTAGAAATCCTAAAAATGCTTTACAAAGACGCAACGTAGTATTGGGGCAAATGGAGAAAGCTGGATATATCAATCAAGTCCAAGTAGCAAAATTAACACAAGACTCGTTAAGATTAGACTTGAGTTTTCACGATAATGTGGACGCAAATGACTCCTATCTTCGTTCGGCAGTATATCGTTGGTTGGATAAATGGAGTCAAGACAATGAAATTGATATCAACAAAGCGGGCTTAAAAATTTATACAACTATTGATTCCCGTATGCAAAAGATTGCGGAGGAAGTAGTAGCAAAAAAAATGGAAGAATTGCAACGCAGGCTTAAGAATACTTGGGGAAATAGTGAGCCATGGAGAGACAAGGAGGGGAATGTTATTCCTGAATTTTTGGAGAATCAAGCGAGGAAGCTTTCTATATATAAGAATTTAATGGACCGCTATAGCAATAATGAGGATAGCGTATTTAATGTATTGCATCGGAAAAAAGAAATGGAAGTCTTCACTTGGGATGGTATGGAAAAAGTGAATTATTCTACCATGGATTCATTAAAACACTATGTAATGATGTTAAATACGGGTATGATGGCTATGAATCCATATAATGGTGAAATTAAAGTTTGGGTTGGAGGTATTAACCATCAGTATTATAAATTTGACCATGTAAATCAGGCAAAAAGACAAGCTGGTTCTACTTTTAAGCCTTTCGCATACTTAGCTGCGTTAGAATCCGGTATGTCACCATGTGATAAATTTACCGACAAGCCTGTTAAAATCGATTTTATTGGTAAAGATGGTCCTGAATCGTGGGAGCCTAAGAATGCAGATTGGTCAATCTCTTATAGCGATATGACTATGCGTCACGCGATGGCACGTTCGTTAAATACGATTACGGCTCAAGTAACACAAGCAGTAGGGCCAAATAAAGTTGTTGAAGCAGCACACAAATGTGGTATCGACAGCAAATTGCAGGCGGTTCCATCTGTAGGATTGGGTCCTAATGATGTATCTGTGTATGAGATGGTGAAAGCATACAGCACTTTTATGAATGCAGGAAAGACAACAGAACCTATTTTAGTATCTAAAATTGTTGATCAAGAGGGAAATGTCATTGCATCCTTCCAAACAGAGCACAAACAGGTTATTAGCCCAGAAAATGCATGGCTTATGACATATATGTTGCGTGGAACTTTGGAAGAGCCGCGTGGCACTTCACAAGCATTATGGGAGTGGGATTTATTTAAAGAAAACAATGAAATTGGGGGTAAAACAGGGACCTCTTCGGATTATGTAGATGCTTGGTATATGGGTGTGACAAAGGATTTAGTAGCAGGAGTTTGGGTTGGCTGTGATGAACAAAGTATTCATTTTAAAAATTCAGCTACCGGAGAAGGTTCTAAAACAGCACTCCCTATCTATGCAGCTTTTATGGAGGAACTGTATAAACGTCCAGAGTTGGGTGTGACTTATGGAAAATTTCCTGAGCCAACTGTTGAAATTACGAAAACGTACAAATGCCCAACGCCTAGATCAATGTATGTGGCTCCAGTGGATAGTACAAGTAATGATTTGGATGATGATTTGGAATTGGATCCTATTGATGAAAATCAAAACACTGGGCAGCAATCTCAATCTACCAATGAACAATAATAAAATATTATTAAATTTATAATGCTAGCTGAATAATTATGAGTTTGTTATTGAAAAAAAATATTTATAAGATTTTCTGTTTTATAACCTTATTCCTTGCTTTTGGAGGAACGGTCGATGCACAGTATTTTGGCCAAAACAAAATGCGTTACAAGAAGTTAAACTTCAAGGTTTACGATACGCCGCATTTTAATATTTATTATTACCTCGAAAATGATTCTATGATGCGTTGGTTGTCCAAAGAATCTGAAGTTTGGTATGATATGCACCAGCAAGTTTTCCAAGATACTTTTGCTAGAAAGAACCCTATAATTTTCTACAATAATCATCCTGAATTTCAACAGACAACAGCAATTAATGGCGAGATTTCTGTAGGGACAGGAGGGGTCACTGAAGCCTTCAAACAACGTGTTATAATGCCTATAATGCAGATTAATCAGCAAACGAGGCACGTTTTAGGGCACGAGATGGTTCATGCTTTCCAATATCGTGTGATTATGGAAGGTGGTGATTCTACGCGTTTAGAAAACATTGGTAATATTCCACTTTGGATGATAGAGGGTATGGCAGAATATTTTTCAATTGGAAAAAAAGATGCATTTACATCAATGTGGATGCGTGATGCATATTTACACAAAGATATACCATCGTTGAAGCAAATGACCGAGCAATCTTATAATTATTTTCCTTATCGGTATGGGCAGGCATTTTGGTCATTTATAGGCTCTACTTATGGTGATACTGTTATTATGCCGCTTTTTATTGAAACAGCAAAGTATGGTTATGAATTTGCAATGCGTAGAGTATTCGGCTATGATGCGCAGACAATGTCAACTTTGTGGAAAAATAGTATTGAACAAGCTTATAGAAACCTAGGCAGAGATACTACCACTCGTCCTATAGGTATTAATCTTATTAATCAGACTAATGCTGGAGAAATGAATCTATCGCCAACTATATCTCCTGATGGAAAATATGTCGTATATCTTTCCGAACAAGATTTGTTTAGCATTGATTTATACCTTGCGGATGCGAACACCGGAAAGCGAATACGGAAATTGGGAAGTAAATTAACCAATAAAGATATCGACGAGTTTAGTTTCTTAGAGTCTGCTGGATCTTTTTCTCCTGATTCCAAAAAGTTTGCCTTTTCTGTATTTTCTCAAGGAAAAAATAAACTGATGGTGGTAGATATCGAAACCGGTAAGCCACTATTAACAGAAGCGATGGGAGACATCATTGAGTTTGCAAATATTGCTTGGGCGCCAGATGGTGAAACAGTTGCTTTTTCAGGATTAGTTCAGGGACATTCCGATTTGTATACATATAATACAAGAACCAAAGAGCTAAAACAATTGACCGACGATGTGTATTCGGATTATCAACCAAATTATTCTCGTGATGGAAAGTATATCGTATTTAGTACTGATCGTTTAGCATTGCAGAGCGATAGCAGAGCGGTAACAATTCCTATGAATTTGGCATTATATGAAGTGACTACAGGTAAAATAACGAATATAGATGTGTTTCCTAATGCTAACAATCTTAATCCACAATTCTCTGGAGATGGCACTTCTATATTTTTCTTATCCAATAGTGATGGTTTCCGTAATATGTACAGATATCATTTGAGTTCAAGTACAGTAGAGCGTTTGACGGATTATTTCACGGGTATTTCAGGTATTACAGAATATTCTCCCGCAATATCTGTGTCAGCCAATGACGACATTGTGTATTCTTTTTTCAAGAAGAAAAAATACAATATTTATAAGGCAAATGTATCTGAATTTGTTCCTGTTCAAATATCTGCGCATGAAGTAGATATGACTGCGGCAATTTTGCCTCCAAATGTTGACAGGGGTGTCAATGTAGTAAATAGAAATTTAAGCAATTTCAACGTATTTCAACGTATTTCGGATAATCAAATTAATAATATCGCTTATACGCCAAAATTCAAATTAGATTATCTCGCAAACTCAGGCGTAGGGATGTCTGTAGGATCACGTTATGGTGCGGGGATTAGTTCTGGTATTCAAGGTCAATTCTCTGATATTTTAGGTTATAATCAAATTTTTTCAGCATTAAATATCAATGGTGAGATTTATGATTTTGGTGGACAAGTAGCTTATATAAATCAGCGAAGCCGACTTAATTGGGGTGGTGCTTTATCACATATTCCTTATATGACAGGTTTTTCACAATATGGTTATGAGGATTTTGGCTATGGAAATGAATTAGCTGTTAGCACATACATGATTCGTACATTCCAAACTCAAGCAGAAGGATTTGTGGCTTATCCATTCAATCGTAATCATCGTTTTGAAGTGGGTGCTGCGATTTCTAGATATGGATATCGTGTTGATAAATGGAGACAAAGTTATTATTATGGATATGGGGATAGGCAACGAATCACTAATGAAGAAGCATCAGGATTACTAGGAGGAAATTTTAAACCTTTTATAATTCAACAAGTTAATTCAGGGTTTGTGGGCGATAATGCTGTGTTTGGTATTACAGCTCCTTTGCAAGGGTTTCGATATAGATTAGGTGCGGAACAATATTTTGGTGATTATAATTTTACAGCACTTAATATAGACTTACGTAAATATAATCGTTATAAGCCTGTTACTATAGCCGCACGCTTGTATTCATATATGCGTTTGGGCGAGGATAACAAGGCTTTATACCCACTTTATATTGGGTATCCATACCTTATCCGTGGTTATGAAAGTGGGAATGTCGATGTAACAGGAAATACTGGATTTGAACAATTATCAGGTTCTAAGATGGCTGTAGGTAATTTTGAAATACGCATTCCATTTACGGGTCCTGAAAAACTTGCCTTAATTAAATCTGGCTTATTGTTTTCTGACTTGAATTTCTTTTTGGATGGTGGTGTGGCTTGGGACAGAAATCAATATACTTTCGATATTAATAATCCTACTGACACAAAGCTTGTGCATAATACGGATTTCAAGCCAGTCTACAGTGCAGGAGTATCGCTTCGTATTAATTTATTCGGAGCAATGATATTAGAGCCTTATTATGCTATTCCATTCCAAAAGACCAAATCAAAATTTGGAACATTTGGATTAAACTTTGCGCCTGGCTGGTAGTCTATATACCATACATTGCGATATATGTTAAGGTTGTAAAAAGCTGTTGTTTATGTTTAGGCATAAACAGCAGCTTTCTTTATTATAGTAGTATCTAAGGTGTGGATTCCTAACCAATTAGGATTGTATCGACGAATTAATTTTTCCTTTTGCATACGCGTGAAGGTGTTCAATTCATTTTTTCTCCGCTCTGCGGCTTCAAAAGTATCAAACTCTTCCGTATGTACTATTCTTGAAAATTTAGATCCACACAACATAAACGAGTTTGCTGAATTTTGTAATTCAAATAATTTTAGGCTAATGTCTTGACAGTAACCGGCTTCAACATAAATTCTATTTGCGTCTGTAATGATGTATACGATGTGTTTTTGCATGCTTTTTACTAAAATATTTGGGTTTACAAAATATGTTTACTAATTTTATTGGCACAATATTACTAATAATTTTAGTATTCACAAATAATTTTGAAAAATATATAATGTCAAATATTGCATCTAATCTTAAGTTTCTCCGCAAGAAACATAGTCTTACACAGCAGCAGTTCGCTGATTTAATGGAAATTAAACGTGCTTCGGTTGGTGCGTATGAAGAAGATCGTGCCGAACCTAAATACGAATTGCTAAAAAAAATAGCGGAATATTATGGTTTGAGTATGGACGAATTAGCGAATGATGTGATAGACGAAAAGTGGAAGCCTATTGCTAAAAGTAATTCTTCCAACTTGCGCGTATTGTCCGTGACCGTTGATGCAGACGATAGAGAAAATATCGAACTAGTTCCTGTTAAAGCAAGTGCTGGTTATTTAAATGGATATGCTGATCCAGAATATGTTAAGGAATTGCCTAAGTTTTCTTTACCAATGTTTAATCAAGGAACTTATCGTGCTTTTGAAATTAAAGGAGATTCTATGTTGCCATTGCCAAGTGGTTCAATCGTAATAGGAGAATATGTTGAAAATTGGCATGATATCAAACCTGGTCAAACATATATAGTTATTTCGAAAGACGAAGGTGTAGTGTATAAAAGAGTCGCGTTTAAATATAAAGATGAAAAAGGGTTAAAATTAATATCCGATAATAAAATTTATGAACCATATTGGGTGCAAACTGACGATATATTAGAAGTTTGGAAAGCGAAAGCATATATATCGACTGAATTTCCAGAGCCTACTTCAGAACCTACCATTGAGTCATTAACGACTATGATGGCACAAATGCAAAAAACTATAAATTCTGTAGTTGAAACGAAAAAATAGTATGTCGAAATTTCTTGCTTATATAATAAATGTGTATATTTGCATTATCTGAAAGGAAAGGGGGCATGGAATGCCCCCTTTTTTAATTCAATTTTGAAATAATATGCAGGTTGAAAAACGCGTTAGAGAATTAGTAGAAGAGAAAATATCCGATCGTCCCGAACTTTTTATCGTTAATATCACTATGTTAAAAAATGGGATTTTATCCATTTTGTTAGATGGTGATAATGGGATTTCGATCGAGGATTGTGTTGCTGTAAGCAGACATGTAGGTTATCATTTGGAAGAAGAAAATGTAATCGAACAGGCTTATCGATTGGAAGTCTCTTCGCCAGGTATTGACTCTCCATTAACTATGCAACGTCAGTATGACAAAAATATTGGCAGAGATGTGCGCGTGAAATTAGTTAATGGTGACAAGAAGGAAGGTAAACTTTTAGCTGCATCTGCTTCAGAAATTGTTGTTGAAGAAAAAGTAAAAGAAAAGGGCAAAAAAGCAGAATTAAAAGAAGCGATATTGCCAATAGATCAAATAAAAGAAACAAGAGTTTTAATTTCATTTAAATAAAATGAGCAGCACCAATATTAATTTGATTGACTCTTTTCAGGAGTTTAAAGAGTTCAAAAATATTGACCGTCCAACGGTAATCACAGTACTTGAAGAAGTATTTCGTAGTATGATTCGTAAACGTTTCGGTACGGATGAGAATGTTGACGTAATCGTAAACCCAGATAATGGTGACTTAGAGATCTGGAGAACACGTGTGGTAATGGAAGATGGTTTCTCAGAAGACGATGATTTAGAAATCGAATTAGCAGAGGCACATCAATACGATCCAGATTTGGAAGTCGGTGACGATTATATCGAACAAATCACGTTAGAAAGCTTTGGTAGACGTGCTATTTTAGCTGCTCGTCAGACTTTAGTTTCTAAAGTATTAGAATTAGAAAAAGACGAAGTATTCAAAAAATACAAAGATCGTGAAGGCGAATTGGTAATCGGTGAAGTTTACCAAATTTGGAAAAAAGAAATCTTAGTATTAGATGAAGATGGTAATGAATTATTGTTACCAAAAACAGAACAAATTCCTGCGGATTATTTCAAAAAAGGAGATAGTATTCGCGCAGTAGTGCATAAGGTAGATATGATGAATAGTAATCCTAAGATTATTATTTCACGTACAGCACCTGAATTTTTACAACGTTTATTTGAGTTAGAGGTTCCTGAGATATTTGATGGTTTGATTACTATCAAGAAAATCGTTCGTGAACCAGGAGAGCGTGCTAAAGTCGCGGTTGAATCTTACGATGACCGTATTGATCCAGTAGGAGCTTGTGTGGGTATGAAAGGTTCACGTATTCATGGTATCGTTCGCGAGTTGCGTAATGAGAATATTGATGTGATTAACTTCACTACAAATTCTTCATTATATATCACTCGTGCATTGAGCCCAGCTCGTATTACATCTATCAAAATTGATGATGAAAATAAAACGGCTGCTGTATACTTAAAACCTGATCAGGTATCGTTGGCAATCGGCCGTGGTGGGCACAACATCAAGTTGGCAGGTAAGTTGACAGGTTATGAAATTGACGTTTATCGTGAAAATGACGAAGTAGAGGAGGATGTGGATATCGAAGAATTCGCAGACGAAATTGACAGCTGGATAATTGACGAATTAAAACGTGTTGGATTGGATAGTGCGAAATCAGTATTGTCATTATCACACGAAGAATTGGTGCGTCGTACAGATTTAGAAGAAGATACAATCCAAGAGATCGTTCGCATTTTAGCATCTGAGTTTGAATAAAACTCAGATTGCAAAATAAGTTACAGAGAAAATGTAAATATTTGTTAAAGGCGTCCGAAAAAATCATATTTTTGTAAAGAACAGAATTTTTAGAAGGTTAATATTAGATGACAGAAGGTAAAAGCATAAACTTACTTAAAGCGGCAAAAGAGCTTAATATTGGTATTGGTACTGCGGTTGATTATTTGAAGGAAAAAGGTTTTGATGTAGAAGCAAAACCAACTACAAAGTTAGCTGCGGATATGTACGATGTTCTTTTGCGTAAATTTCAAGGAGACAAAATCGCAAAAGATGAAGCTAAGCAAATTGTAATTGGCAAGATTCGTCGTGAAGAAGCTCCTGTATCAGGCAATTCTGCTCCTTCTCCAGAGTCATCTCCTTCAAAAAATGATGAAGCAGAAAATGAGATTTTAATTAAGAGTCCTTTGGTAACTCCTCCTGCAGTGACTAAAGAACAACCTGCGAAGGAAGAGAAAGAGGAAACAAATACAGGTGCTTTAAAGGTTGTTGGTAAAATTGATTTAGATAGTTTAAATAAACCAAAGCCTAAAAAGGTTGAGGAAACTGTCGCTCCGAAGCCAATTGAAACTCCAGTGGCTGAGAAAAAAGAAGAACCTAAACCAGAACCTATAATAAAAGAGGTGAAAGAAGAACCCAAAGTAGAGGTAAAACCTGTACAAGTTGAAAAAGTAGAAGCTCCTAAACCTGTCAAGGAAGAGGTTAAGCCTGTACAAGAAGTTGTCGCTCCGAAAGTGGAAAGTAAGCCTGTGGAAAAAGCAGAACAAAAACCTGTGACTCCAGCAGCAGCAGCAGTTCCTGCAACTCCACCTGTGAGTAAAGAGCCTGTTGACGATGTTATTCGCGCACGCTCAGAAAAATTAGAGGGCCCTAAGGTTATCGGTAAAATTGAATTACCAACTTTCAAACCGAAAGAAAAACCGGTAGCTTCATCTTCTAATTCAAATCAAGATAACAAACGTAAGCGTAAGCGTACGAATAAGCCTGGTTCTCCTGTATCTCCAAATGATCAAAACAATCAGCAACAAGGTGGTCAAAATAGACAACAAGGCGCTCCTTATGGTCAGAATAGACCACAAGGTCAAGGTGGACAAAATAGACCTGGAGGTCAACAACAAGGTGGCCCAAGAGGTAACAATACAAATGTAAATCGTCCTGGAGGTAATAATAACAACCAAGGGAATAGAGGAAGATTTGATAATAGAGGTAAGGGCGGAAGAAATGATGCTCCTAAAGAAGAATTGTCTGAAAAAGAAATTCAAGATCAAATTAAAGCAACACTTGCTCGTTTGAGTGGCGCAGGTAAGTCTGGTAAATTTGCTCAACGTGCTAAATTACGTCGTCAAAAGCGTGATGATATAGCTCTTTCAGCTGAAGAAGCAGCAATGGAGCAAGAATTACAAGCTAAAATTTTGCGTGTAACTGAATTTGTTACGGCAAATGAATTAGCAAATCTAATGGATGTTCAAGTTACTCAGATTATTGCTACTTGTATGAGTTTGGGTATGTTTGTGTCAATCAATCAAAGATTGGATGCAGAAACATTAACTATAGTTGCAGATGAATTTGGTTACCAAGTTGAATTTATTAAACCTGAAGATGAGGAAATAGCTGAACTTGAAGAAGAAGATAACGAAGCAAACTTAATCCCTCGTGCTCCAATCGTTACAGTAATGGGACACGTTGACCATGGTAAAACTTCATTATTAGATTATGTTCGTAAAGCTAATGTTACTAAAGGAGAAGCGGGTGGTATTACCCAACATATTGGTGCATATGCGGTAAAATTAGATGATGGTCGTAAGATTACATTTTTAGATACACCAGGTCACGAAGCCTTTACAGCGATGCGTGCTCGTGGTGCTAAAGTAACGGATATCGTTATTATCGTAATCGCAGCAGATGATGCCGTGATGCCTCAAACGCGAGAAGCCATCAACCACGCACAAGCAGCTGGTTCACCGATTGTATTTGCTTTCACCAAAGTAGATAAACCAGGTGCTAATGCTGACCGAATTCGTGAACAATTATCAGCAATGAACATTTTAGTAGAGGATTGGGGTGGTAAATACCAAGCTCAAGAGATTTCTGCTAAGACTGGTGAAAACGTTGATTTATTATTAGAAAAAGTATTATTAGAAGCTGAATTATTAGAATTAAAAGCAGACCCTAAAAAGCGTGCTGTAGGTTCGGTAATCGAATCAGCTTTGGATAAAGGTCGCGGTATCGTGACGACAGTATTAGTTCAAGGTGGTACTTTGCGTGTTGGAGATGCTATTTTAGCAGGTTCTCACTCAGGTAAAGTGAAAGCGTTAACTAATGAGCGTGGCGAACGTGTGAAAGAGGCTGGACCTTCAACTCCTGTACAAATATTAGGTATGTCTGGTGCGCCGACAGCTGGTGATAAACTTTATGTTTTAGAAAGTGAGTCTGAAGCACGTCAAGTTGCAAATAAACGTTTACAACTTCAACGTGAGCAAGGAATGCGTGCTACTAAACATATTACATTAGATGAAATTGGTCGTCGTTTAGCAATTGGTAACTTCAAAGAGTTGAATGTAATCGTGAAAGGTGACGTGGATGGTTCTATTGAAGCATTATCTGATTCATTGTTGAAATTGTCTACTGACGAAATTCAAGTTAATATTATCCACAAGTCAGTGGGTGCTATCTCTGAATCTGATGTTTTATTAGCTTCAGCTTCTGATGCGATTATAATAGGTTTCCAAGTTCGTCCTACACAAAATGCACGTAAGCTTGCTGAAGCGGAACAAATTGATGTTCGTTTGTATTCAATCATTTATGATGCTATTGACGAATTGAAATCAGCGATGGAAGGTATGTTGGCTCCTAAGTTTGAAGAGAAAATCGTGGGTGAAGTTGAAATTCGTGAAACTTTCAAAATTACAAAAGTCGGTACAATCGCAGGATGTATGGTTACTAGTGGAAAAATCACACGTCAAAATGATATCCGTATCATTCGCGATGGTGTCGTAATTCATACAGGAAAATTAGCATCATTGAAACGTTTCAAAGATGATGTTAAAGAAGTAACACATGGTTATGAATGTGGTTTGAACATCGACAAATTCAATGATATTCAAGTAGGCGATATCGTAGAAGCATACGAACAAGTAGAAGTAAAACGTAAGTTGTAATCTTGCACATAATATTAATGTAAAATCCTGACTCGAAGAGTCAGGATTTTTTATTTGTGAATCATTTTCTTTATATCTTTAGTCTATGTATGAATTTAGTGTTTCGGAAATAATTCAACGTCCTAACCATATAATATCTATTCGTTTTGAGGATAAATCTGGTCAATTTCCAGCTTACAAGGCTGGTCAATTCCTTACATTGTCTTTTGAGTTTGGAGAGCGTGAAGTTAGACGTTCTTATTCATTTAGTAGTTCACCTGCTTTGTCAGAACCGCTTGAAATCACTGTTAAACGAGTAGAAAATGGTGAAATTTCTAGACTATTACATCATAAACTGCAAGTTGGTGACACGATTAATGTATTGGAACCACAAGGGTTATTTATATACGAGCCTAACATAAATTCTCAACGAACAGTTTTTCTTTTCGCTGCGGGAGTAGGGATTACACCGCTATATTCTATTTTGAAAACGGCGTTGATTGAAGAACAAAACACAAAGATTATATTGGTTTATAGTAATTCATCAAGAGAAAAAACTGCTTTTTACGATGAATTATTAGAATGGCAGCAGAAATACCCAAATAGATTGAAAATTGAGTTTATATGGTCAGATTCTAAGAATTTGTCTAAAGCTAGGCTAAACAGAGAGTATCTAATATCATTGTTGAATGAAAATTTGTTGAATGATAAGGAGGATGCTTTATTCTATACTTGTGGTCCATTGTTTTATATGGATTTGGTAAAATTCACCTTATTAGGAATGGGATTCCCAGAAGAGAATGTTCGAAAAGAAACTTTTCATTTTCCTGAAGAAGAAGAGGACGATGATGAACGTGAGGAAGAGGTTATTGACGATAAGGAATATAATGTTACACTATTGTTTAATGGAGAAGAATTCAAATTGATAGTTCCATCAAATAAAACAATCTTAGATGTAGGATTGGAGCATAAAATTAAGTTGCCGTATTCATGTAAGTCAGGTATGTGTAGTACATGTATTTCTCAAGTAACAAAAGGTGCTGTTAAGATGGATTATAACGAAGTATTAACAGATAATGAAGTTGAAAGAGGTAAATGTTTGATTTGTGTGTCACATCCAACTGAAGATGGAACAATAATTGACATATTGTAAATAATTAAAAGCCAATTTGATGAAAAAATTCTTCTTTCTGATTTTTTTTGCATTCGTTACTCATAGTATCAAAGCTCAAGTCTATAAAATTACTTACAATTTAACGCGAAACAATCAAATATTAGATGTTGATCCTGTAATTGTATTTGCTGATAAGGATAGGTCTGTCATAACTAAACAGAGTATTCTTGATAATAAGTTTAAACAAACAGCTGAAGAAAGTATAATAGATAATAAATCTAAAATCATTTATAAGAAATCAATATTTCAAAATCGAAGTGTCATTTTTGCTGCCGATTCTACAGGTTATAATAGGTATTCTTTTAGCGATAAAAACGAATCGAAAATTATATTAGATAAGAAAACAATAAAGTCTACAACTTCTGTTAATTCTAATACGATTGATATATTTTACACCAAAGAGTTGAACATCTATGCAGGTCCTACAGAAATTGGTATATCAAAAGGTTTAGTTTTGGAATATATACGAAATGGGAATAGTGGTCTAGTAGCTACTAAAATAGAGGAAGTAAAAGATTTTCCTAAAGCTCATATAATTCCAAGTTCTGATGAAGTTTTAGATATTTTGACCTACCGTGACGAAGTATGGAAGAGCAAATTTATTCAAATACCAATCTTTAGGAATGAAAGAATTTGCTTTGATCCCGATAATGTTAAGTCTGATTCAATATTACGATTTGCAGCAGGTACGGTGATTTTGAAAAAAATTAAGGTACCACAGTTATTAGATGAAAGTCAGGCTTTTATTGAGTTGATTGAGAAATCAAATGGGGATGCATATGATCGTACTGGATCGGTTTTTATGATTGCAGAGGATCAGCCACTAACATTTTTCGATGGTATGATAAATGGAATGTCAACATTACCAAAGTATGATGTAGGCGATGGCAAAGACTATTGGGGAATGGTGCGTACTACTGATTTTTCTCCGGTTCTCGAATTGATGAGGTTTTTTACGCCATTTGGTGTTTCACATTTTAATGACAGGTTAACATTAAAGGGTAAAACCTGGCAAGATTCGGTTACTTATAGACAAGATGTTTCTGAGTTTTTAGCTACTATGTCAGGGAAGGAGGTCTATATAGGAACTTATATTGGCAATTATGATAAGGGGGGACATATAATAAGTCTGGAATTGACAATACATCCCGGCAATTCTAATTATGCAAGAAAAACTGAGACAATGTCTTTATTTAATACCACAAATGTGATGGAAATGGGCGGCCAAACTTATCCAACTTTATTTGGATCACAAAAGGGATTAGAATTTGAGTTCGAGTTAAAAGAGGATATTACGAACGCGCGACTTCGTTACATCACCACTGGACATGGTGGTTGGTGGAATGGAGATGAATTTGTTCCAAAGGTAAATTCAATTTATATCAATAATGAATTGAAATTTCAGTTTACGCCATGGCGTGTCGATTGTGGTAGTTATAGATTATATAATCCTGTATCTGGTAATTTTGATAGTGGACTTTCTTCTTCGGATTTGAGTCGTTCCAATTGGTGTCCTGGCACTATTACTTATCCGAATTATATAGATTTGGGGGATTTGAAAGCTGGTAAGCATAAAATTCGCGTGCACATACCTCAAGGGCCAGCAGAAGGCGATAGTCAAAGTTTTTGGAATGTAAGTGGCGCATTACTCTATGATAAATAGAAAGATGAAATTTTCGAAAAGTACTTATTTGCACATTTTTCTAGTTTTCATTGGTCTTTTTGTGTTAAATATATCAAACGGACAAAGCCCTCTAAAGCTTGGAAAAGTAACAAGTTCTGCTATAACAGAAATCTCAGGTATAACGCCATATACATTTAAAAAGGGGTGTTTTTGGGTACACAATGATAGTGGAGATGGAGCGAACATATATTTGATTGATTCTACAGCATCGGTTAAAGTTAAAGTTGAAATAGAAGGAGTAAAAGCTATAGATTGTGAAGATATTACACGTTTTAAATATAAAGGAAAAAAATTTTTGATGTTAGGAGATATTGGTAATAATCTTAGGAACAGGGAAATATTATCACTATACATTATCGAAGAACCTAACCTAGATATTAGTAATAATTCTACTATGAAAGTTCCCTTATTTAAAGAAATTAAATACAAATATGCTGACAAAAGGAGAGATGCTGAGGCACTTTTCGTTGACCCGATTGATAATCAGGTTTATATCATATCAAAACGTGATCTAGAAAGTACTGTATTTAGTTTTCCTTTAGAAATGGAAAGTAACTCAACATTGGTATTAGACCCAAAATTAACTTTACCATTCACTTTCACCACTGCAGCAGACATTTCGCAAGACGGAAATGTAATTATAGCTAAAAATTTGACAAATGTATTTTTTTGGGAAAGGAAGAGTAATGAGCGGTTGATTGAAACATTAAAAAGAATTCCTAAGAATATACCTTATCTTATCGAACCGCAAGGTGAGGCAATTTGTTTTGACTTAGAAAAACGCTATTTCTATACGATTTCTGAGCGTCCTTTTGGTTTGGATTCCTATCTTTACAAATACGATTTTTAAAAAATTATGAAAAACCTTTATTCTTTATTACTCATCTTTATTTTTGTCGGAACACAGCAATCTTTTGCTTCAAAAGTAGATACTATTGAGGTTTATTCTCCTAGTATGAATAAGAAAATTAAAGCCGTAGTGATTGTTCCTGATAATTCAAATGATAAGATAATTCCTACTTTGTATTTACTTCATGGTTATAGTGGTAACTATTCGAATTGGGTTGATAAAGTCCCTTATCTCAAGACTTTAGTAGATCGCTACAATTATATGGTTGTGTGTCCTGACGGTGGCTTTGGTAGTTGGTATTGGGATACAACGTCTGAATTTCAATATGAAACATTTGTTAGTAAAGAATTGATTGATCATATTGAAACGAATTATAAAGTTTGCAAACACCGCTCTGGAAGAGCTATTACAGGCTTGAGCATGGGTGGACATGGGGCACTTTATTTAGCTATACGTCATCAAGATATATATGGCGCTGTAGGTAGTACTGCGGGTGGGGTTGATATTCGTCCTTTTCCGAATAACTGGGATATGAGTAAAAGATTAGGTGAATACGCCTTAAATAAGGAAAAGTGGAATGAACATACGGTGATGGAAATGTTGCATTTGATAAAACCCAATAACCTTAAAATATTCATAGATTGTGGGTATGACGATTTTTTCTTTGGAGTAAACGAAGAATTACATAAAAAATTGACTTATCTTAATATTCAACATTCCTATTTGAACATGCCTGGCAAACACGACTGGAATTATTGGGCACAGTCATTACCTTATCAAATGGCATTTTTTGATCAGTTTTTTAGAAATTAAAATTTTATTTATATCATATGTTTCGACAATACGTATTATTTGTTGTTGCCTGTTTGTTTCATGTCAGCTTATTTGGACAAGAGAAAGTCAGTATTAGTGGATATGTAAAAGACGCGTCATCGGGAGAAATATTAATTGGTGCAACTATACAAGCCAAGGAGTCCAATCGTACTGTTCGAACAAATAGTTATGGCTTCTTTTCTCTAGAGTTAGACAATAAAGAAACTACGCTACTAATTTCTTATGTAGGATATCAACCTATTGAAGAAAGTATAAATACGGATGAACAGAAAAGATTCAATTTTGAATTGACGTCAATAGGGCGAGAAATCGAAGAGGTTGTAATTTCTGGAAAAAAGCAGAATAAAAATGTAACTAGCCCACAAATGGGAGCTTTTAATTTCACTATTGAAGAGATTAAAAATGTACCTGTTATTTTTGGTGAGCGAGATATTTTGAAAACAATTCAAATGCTTCCAGGAGTAGGTAAAGGGGGAGAAGGTTCATCAAGCTTTTTTGTTCGTGGTGGTGGTGGTGACCAAAATTTGATTTTATTAGACGAAGCTACAGTTTATAATGCATCCCATTTACTTGGTTTTTTCTCCACCTTCAATTCTGATGCTATTAAGGACGTTGAGTTATTTAAGGGTGGTATTCCAGCACAATATGGTGGTCGTATTTCATCAGTGATGGATATCCATATGATCGATGGTAATAATAAAAACTTCGCTGCTGAGGGTGGAATTGGTTTGATAGCTTCTCGATTAAAGTTAGAAGGGCCAATTCAAAAAGATAAAAGCTCTTTTATGATCAGTGGTCGTCGTACTTATGCGGATCTCTTTCTAAAGGCATCTAGTGATCAGACTGTGAAAGATAGCAAGTTGTATTTCTATGATTTGAATGCTAAGCTGAACTATAGAATTAATGACAAGAATACTATATATGCCTCTGGATATTTTGGTAAGGATGATTTGGGCTACGGTGACTTATTTAGCTTTGATTGGGGTAATGCTACGGCTACTGTTCGTTGGAATCATATCCTGAATGAAAAACTTTTCAGCAATACGTCTTTAATTTACAGTGATTTCACGTACAATGTGAATGTAAATAATGATAATAGTGAATTTGTTATAGCTTCAAAAATTGAAAATTTCAATTTGAAGCAAGATTTTTCATATTATGCTAATAATAAAAGTACATGGAGATTTGGTTTGAATGCATTAAAACAAAAGATTTCTCCAGCCAGCCTTAATGCGAATGCGAATTCGGCAGTTAATTCAATAAATATTGAAAAGCGTCATGGTATAGAACTTGCAGCATATTTGTCTCATGAATGGAATCCTACTTATTGGTTTTCGGTATTGTATGGTATGCGTGCAACTGATTTTATGGTCCAAGGTCCAGGTACTTTTTATGAATTTGATCGTGATGGTGAAGCGATTTCAAGTGAGAAATATACAAGTTCTGAAATTGTTAAACATCACTTTAATATTGAACCAAGACTTTCAGCATCCTTTATTCTTGATGACAAGCAAAGTATTAAAACATCCTATAATAGAATTGTTCAAAATCTACACCAGTTGACAAATACAACATCTT
Source organism: Sphingobacterium composti (assembly GCF_009829075.1). GTDB lineage: Bacteria > Bacteroidota > Bacteroidia > Sphingobacteriales > Sphingobacteriaceae > Sphingobacterium > Sphingobacterium composti. The sequence goes on from NZ_WUQZ01000005.1 coordinate 35,435, forward strand.
CTTTGCCAACAGATCAATATGTATTGAGTAGTATCAATATAAAACCTCAGTATGCCGATCAAGTAGCATTAGGGTATTTCAGAAACTTTGCCAATAATACGTATGAATTTTCGGTAGAAAGCTTCTATAAGTATATGGGAAATCAAATTGATTTTCGTAATGGAGCTGATTTGCAGGCAAATGAATTTTTAGAAGGTGAGTTGTTGTTTGGTCAGGGCCGTGCATATGGTTTAGAGTTGTACCTACGCAAGACTAAGGGCAAATTTAACGGATGGATTAGTTATACACTTGGGAAAAGTGAGAGACAATTTGAGCAGATCAATAATGGGGATTGGTTTAATGCAAGACAAGATCGTACACATGACGTATCTATAGTTGGTATTTATCAATTAAGTAATAAATGGAATGTGGGTGCAAACTTTGTTTATTATACAGGTAATGCGATTACTTTTCCAAGCGGCAAATACACTGTAGATGGTCGTACTTCTTTTTATTATACTGAAAGAAATGGATATAGAATGCCAGACTACCATCGTTTAGATTTGTCTGCTAATTATGATCCATCACCTAAAAATAAGCGTTTTGCATCGAGTTGGTCTTTTGGACTTTATAATGTTTACAATCGTAAAAATGCCTACATTATAGACTTTAGAGAGAATGAAAATAATGCAAATATTACAGAAGCATACAAAATTGCATTATTTGGAATTATACCATCAGTAACATGGAACTTTAAATTTTAATTATGAGATTCTATTATTTATATACAGTTTTATTTTGCATGTTATTTGCCTCATGCGAAGAGTTAATAGACGTGAATTTAAATGAAGCAAACCCAAGATATGTGATTGAAGGTGATCTAAGTGATCTAACATCTGAGCAAATAATAAAAGTATCTCAAACAGTAGCTTTTAACGCGCCTGTACGCAATAAACCAATCGACAATGCAATAGTGCGTGTTATGAATGACAAAGGTGAAGTATATACTTTTAATTCTATTGGAGATGGAGCTTATTCAGCCTCCTTCAAACCGAAAGACAAAACAAGATATAATTTAAGTGTTACAATAGGTGATGAAGTATTCGAATCATCCTCTTATATGAATCCTTACATTGATGTTGATTCATTAGGCATCATTGAGGATGTTATCTTTTCAGACACCGTTTATTCTGTTACATTAAAATTCGTTGACCCAAAAGATCAACCAAATTATTATAAGTATAATATTTCTGTCAATGGAAAGGATTTTATTTTTAGTCGTGTTTTCAGTGATAAATTTAATGATGGTTTGTATGTAACACATCAGATTTCTGACAATAGGAATGATATATTGATAGGAGATACTGTAGTTGTTCGAAGACAGATAATTGATAAGCCAGTATTTACCTATTGGAATGATGTCTTGTCCATAAACCCAGGAAGTGCTGCTCCAGCCAACCCCACCTCAAATATCTCTAATGGAGCATTAGGATATTTTAGTGTTAGTAGTGCGAAGAAATATGGCTTTAGAATAAAATTTAAATAAGATTTAGATTAAAGAATTTCAAATGTAAACCCTTTACCTAAGAAATATTCAATGGTTTTAGGTAGAGCATATTGAACCCTAGGAATGGCTTTAATATTGTCGTGAAAAACAATGATAGATCCATTTTTGGTATGTTTCTGTACATTTTGGAAACAGGCTTCAGCAGATAGTTTGATGTCAAAATCGCCTGATAAGACATCCCAATAGACAAATTCAAAGTCATTCTTTAGAAGATTCAATTGTGATTTTTTAGCGCGTGCATATGGGGGACGAAATAAATTGGTTTGTGTCAGTTCGTTACATTTGTACACGTTTTCAATATATTCCTTATCTGTAGTATTCCAGCCTTTTAGATGGTTGTATGTGTGATTTCCGATGCGATGTCCTTCTTCGATTAGTCGTTGAAAAATATCAGGATGTTTACTAATATTTTCTCCAACACAAAAAAAAGTTGCTTTAATATCATAATTCGCTAAAGTATCTATAATCCAAGGGGTGATTTCAGGAATAGGACCATCGTCAAATGTCAGATAAAGTTTTTTTTCTTTTCTAGACTTATTCCATAGAACAGCAGGGTAGTACCAACGTAAAAAAAATGGCGCGTTGACGAAATACATTTCTAAATCACAGTTATATTTTGCAAATTTAATCTAATCATACTTAAATAGGGCAACCAATTATAGCACAATAAAATCATTCTTTTGATATGATGGCTAAATTTTTTAAATATTTTCAATTTACAAAGGTCGAACGTAATGGATTTATTGTGTTAGCCACTCTAGTTATTTTATCTAATATCACCATGTTACTGTATCGTGTGTTACAAAAGTAGGAGGAAATTACACATACACTATATATTCTTGGGAAGGATGAGATTAAAGAGGAAAATGCAGAAATTAATATAGCAACTGATTATTCGCGTCCACAGTACAAATCATTAAATACTGAAAAAAGTATTAACTACTTTACTTTTGATCCAAATATTATCTCTGAATCGGAGTGGGAGCAGCTAGGACTTTCTTCCAAACAAATAAAAGTCATTCAAAATTATACTGCCAAAGGAGGGAAATTCTATAAAAAAGAGGACTTGAAAAAAATCTATTCTATTTCTGAAAATGATTACCGTCGATTAGAACCATATATTAAAATAAGTACAAAAGAAGATAAATTTATAGATGATACGGAGAGCAAACACGAAGCAAAACCATATAAACATAAAGAGTCGTCTAAAATAAATCTTAATATCGCCGACATAACAGCATTAAAAGAATTACGAGGAATTGGTTCAGTGTTAGCTAATCGAATTATTAAATTCCGTGATGCTCTTGGAGGTTTTCATGAAGTGAGTCAATTGCGTGAAGTTTATGGCATAAGTGAAGATAACTATGAACTAATAAAACATAAAATAGTGATTTCTGCATCTCAACTAAAAAAGTTACCTATTAATAGATTCAGCGCGACAGAACTGAGCAAACATCCGTATATATCAAAAAAACAGGCACAGTCGATAGTTAATTATAGAGATCATCATGGAAGTTATTTAGATATTTATACTTTATCTCAAAACAAAGCTTTAGATCAAGATTTTTTACGTAAAATTGAGCCATACTTAGAATTTTGATACATGTTAGAAAACAAATTAAAAAATGTGATCCGTGACATTCCTGATTTTCCTCAACCAGGAATTATTTTTAAAGATATTACCCCTATACTTAAAGATGCGCAATTGTGTACAGAAATTGTAGATGCTTTTGCTGAAGAAGTTCGAGACTATAATATAGATGTAATTGCAGGAATAGAAAGTCGTGGATTTCTTTTTGGACTAATGTTGGCAAACAAATTGAACATTCCATTTGTTCCAATACGAAAGCAAGGGAAATTGCCTGCGAAAACAATAGCTGAATCGTATAAATTGGAATATGGTCAAGCAACAATAGAAATTCATGATGATGCTTTCCCCAAAGGAACTAAAGTACTTATTCACGATGATTTATTAGCAACAGGTGGTACGGTCGTTGCAGCAGCTAAATTAATTGAAAAATTGGGCGGAGAGGTGGTTGGATTTTCATTTGTAATTAACTTGCAATTTTTAAATGGTGAAGGAAGACTACACCGATTTAGTGATAAAGTAATATCTCTAGTAAATTATTAATTATTATTCACTATAAAACTATCGTATGGAATGGTTGTCTGATCCACAAATTTGGATCTCATTTTTAACATTAACAGTATTGGAGATTGTTTTAGGCATTGATAACATTGTCTTTATCTCTATTCAAAGTGCTAAACTCCCTGTCGAGCAACAAAAAAAAGCTAGACAAATAGGCTTATTGTTGGCTTTAGTAATGCGTGTCGCACTATTGTTTTCAATTAAGTGGGTGATGGGATTAACAGCTCCACTAGTTAATTTTTCCGAATGGTTTAATATCACTAATGAGCAATATGCGCCATATTTGATCCTATCAGGAAGGGATTTAATATTGTTTATTGGAGGTTTATTTTTAATTTACAAGAGTACGACAGAAATCCATCACAAGGTAGAAGGTCATGTTGAAGCTACAGGTGCTAATGCAAAAGTAGTTACGTTTTCTTCAGTTATTATCCAGATTATAATTTTGGATTTAGTCTTTTCTTTAGATTCGGTGATTACAGCGGTTGGTATGGTCGATCAGATTGGCGTTATGATTGCTTCTGTTATTGTAGCAGTTGGTATAATGCTTGTATCAGCAGAAGCGATTAGTAGTTTTGTGAATAATCATCCTACGGTGAAAATGCTAGCTTTAGCTTTCTTACTGCTTATAGGTGTGTCACTGACAGCAGAAGCATTTGATCAACATATTCCAAAAGGCTATATCTATTTTGCAATGGCATTTTCAGTTTTAGTGGAGTTTTTAAATATTAAAGCTATGAAGAAAGCATTAAAAAGTGAGAATGCAAGAATTGTGAAGGAAAATGAAATTTCAAAAAATTAGATAAAACAAAAATGGTTAGCTTTCGCTAACCATTTTTGTTTTACTAAAAATTCAATTGGGCAGCTTGTGCTATTTTTTTAGGAATATCTGTATTATCCATCTTGTGATTGAATAATTCAGCACCTTCACCGATTGCATAAACCGGCACATAAGCACCTGAGTGTCCTCCAGAGGCCCAACCTAAGGATGCCAAACGATTTAAAATACTTATACTTAAAGATGCAATTTTGTCATCATTAGCATATAAACTTTTCGAAGTTTCATTTTCATGATTTACAAAGCTTTTTTCGTAAGCTTTATGTAACTCTTTTTCATCTTTTTCAGAAACTTTCACAGCAGCAAAAAGTCCTGTATTTTCACTAATCAAAGTTTTTACATCTTCCCAAGTAGCATTAGGCTTCTCTTTTCTCAAATTGCCTATTAAAGCTGAAAGAGATCCTTGAGAAATTTTTTGATGACTTAAAATTTTAGTATTCAATGTCGAAGAACCGTTACCAACCGCAAGCCCGCCAGTTTCATGATCTGCTGTTACAACTATTAATGTTTCTTTGGGATATTTTTGATAGAATTCGTATGCCAGTTGAATCGTTTTATAAAAATCTAAAACCTCTTTTAATGTAGTTGCACCATCATTCGCATGTGAAGACCAGTCTATTTTACCACCTTCTACCATTAAAAAGAAGCCCTTATTGTTATTATGACTTAATTTTTTAATAGCACCACGGGTAATATCTTCCAAAGACATATCATTCGCATTTTGATCGATTGCATATTTTAAAGATTCACTACTTTCAGACTTTTCATTCAACCAAACTACTTTTTTACCCTCATATGTGGAGTTTGAAAATGCGCTTTTTCCACGTACAATTGTATATCCCTTTTTCTCAATTTCTTTATGTACATCTACTACTTCTTTTTTATCATAAGTGGTAGTAGGTTTTAAAAATCCAGCACCCGCAAACAAATCAAATCCAGAAGCAGGAATCTCAGATGCAATTTCGTAATAATTGTTGCGACTTGGCTGATGGGCATAAAATGAAGCTGGTGTCGCATGGTCAACACTTACACTTGTAGTGATACCCACTTTCAAACCTTTTTCTTTAGCAGCGAATGCAATGCTTTTATAAGGTGTAGTACCTAAACTATCAGTTCCGATATTCCCATTTCTGGTTTTTTTACCCACTGCTAATGCCGTACCTCCAGCACCAGAGTCTGTTACTCCGTGCGAAAGTGAATTAGTGGATGCAAATCCAACGTAAGGGAAGTTTGATAAAAGTTGAGGTTGGTAACCAATTTTACCTTTGGATTCTGCTAAATAAATTTCAGAAAGATTTACATGGTTTAGTCCCATTCCATCACCTATAAGATAAAAGATGTATTTTGGTTGACCATAACTTAGTGCAGCACAGCATAAAGAAAAGAATATTGTGGCTACAATCGATTTGTATTTCATAGTATTATAATTGTTTGACTTTCTCAAATATAACCTAAGTCAATCAATATACCATATAAGTAACAGAAATATTAAAAACAAACAAATATCACTTTAACTTGTTGTGTATTTTGTTAACTATTTATACTGAAATGGAAAGTAATCTATTGAATAATGTTAAGTCTTACTTCACAACTGAAGTGATTAACAAGCTTGGCGCAAATTTAGGAGAATCACCAGACGCCATACAAAAGGGTTTAGACTTGTCAATACCTTCTTTATTATTAGGAATGCAAGGTAAAAGTGGCGATGGCTTGAGTAGTATACTTACATCGGCACAGCATTTATTTGGTTCTTTTGATTTTAATAATTTGTTTGGGAATTTTTTTGGAACACCTGCGGGAACAGACAATTCAAAATTTGAAACACAAAATTTGCTGACATCTATTTTTGGAGAAAGATTGCCCACTGTAGTTTCATCTATTGCCTCATATTTAGGTATTAGAAATGAATCTGTATTAGGAATATTAGGGGCTAGTCTACCCGCTGTAATCTCAGGTATTACCAGTAAGGGAGCGCATTGGGATGCGAGTTCAATTGGTAGTTTATTAAGTGCTAATAAATCTTCATTTGCAGCAGCTCTACCAACAGGTCTTGGGCTAGGTGCATTTGGATCGTTGTTTGCACAGGCTGATCACCCAGCTGAATTACCTAATGAGCCAATACATGAGCAACCAATCACGGATAGCCCTATGGTTGAACAACTGCCACCTAGAAAACCCGAAGTAGTACATACACAAGAGCGAGTTGAAGAAGAGAAAAAGGGTGCAGGTTTTTGGTGGATATTGATTCCATTATTGCTTATCGGGCTGTGGTTTTTATTAGGTCGAGGATGTGATGGTGATACTAAAGAAAATGTATTAAGAGATTCCATAAATAATGCAGATACGACAGCAACAATTACTAATCCCCTAACTCAAAGCGAAAGGCAACAAATAGATGTAAAATTACCAGATGGCGCTTCTTTGAAAGCATATCCTGCTGGTATCGAAGAGAATCTAATTGCTTTCTTACAAACGGATTATAAATCATTATCAGACGATCAGCTTAAAGATAAATGGTTTGATTTTGATAATTTGAATTTTGAGACAGGTACAGCTATTGTGATGCCGGAGAGTCAACAACAATTGGAAAATATAGCTTCTATTCTTCGCTTGTTTCCAGATGCCAAAATAAAGATTGGAGGATATACTGATAGAACTGGTGATGAAGCTGTGAATGAAAGAATATCAGAAGAAAGAGCGGAAGCAGTGAAAACATTCCTTGAATCAAAAGGGTTAGGAAGTCAAGTGACAGATGCTGAAGGATATGGTTCTGAATTTGCTACTGTGCCCGCTGAAGCATCAGATGCTGAAAGAGCAAAGGATAGAAGGGTAGCGGTAAGTGTAAGAAAATAGAATTATTATTTTTAGTAATTTTGAGGCATATCACCTAAAGTGATATGCCTTTTTAGATATGTTGGATTTTGAAATTAGTAAGAAATTAGAAAAAGATTTTGAAAAATATATGCTTTCATTCTATGGGAAGCATCAGCGTTTCTCCATTGAAGATTTTGGAAATTTTGCGAGCAGTATTATCAATTATAACGTACAAAACCATCTAATAGATCCAAAAATTAAAAAGGAATATGCCTACTATTTAACAACATTATATAATAAAGGGATTGGAAATAAAATCACGGAAGAACACCTTCAGGTTATTGCTAAGGCTATTTCTTCCGATTCATCTGTTGATTTTGGGGTCATCCAAGAATTGTTTGCATAGCTTATTCTTGGATTGTCCAAACCAAATCATTAATGTTATATCCTGCACTTCTGGCATAATTTAAATATTTGGTTTGAAGCTCTGCCGGTATGGTTTTATTGCGAGATAAAATCCACATGTAGTCTAGATTTTCTCCAAAAATCAGTGCATGTTCATAATCTCCATCTATATGCATGATATTATATCCTGAGTAGAATGGACCAAAGAAAGATACTTTTAAGGCACCCTCATTAGGTAGACCTTTAAACTTAGCTTTTCCTATACTTACTTTCGTTTTATTGTCTTTAATTTTTACTCCTGAATTAATGACTTTGATACTTCCATCTTCATTCAAAGAATATTTTGCAGTAACATTTTTCAATCCTTTTTCCCAAAAGAAATCCAAACGGGCGATTTCATACCATTGACCAAGATATTTTTCTTTTTCAAAATCTGTGATCACTGGTAATTCTGACTTTACTGGCTTCCAAATATTGTAGATAACTGTACCTGCTGCTGCTGCGGTTAATAATAGCAATGATTTCTTCTTGTTCATGAAATTACTTTTTTAAGTTTAACAAAATAGTGACTGCAAAAGTTTATCCAATTTTTTATTTTTGTGAAAATTTTAAGTTTTGTATTCAAAAGAAGAAGCAAGAAATCTAAAAGAAACATTCTGGACTACGTTTGGTCAATATATGTCAGCGGTTCCTTCGGCTGATGGTGATAGGGTAAATTGGGTTAATTACAAAACTGGAATTAAGCACCTGCATTTTAGGATGGATGCCACGAATAAAATGGCACATATTTATATTGAAATTTCACATCCAGACGAAAGTATACGTCATCTTATATTTGAGCAATTCAAAGAACTGCAACAAATTTTCCAAGGAATCGTAATTGAAGAATGGGAGTGGGACGAAATGTATTATGATGAATATGGTAAAAAGACTGCTCGTATTTCCGCTTCAATAGAAAAAACTTCTATTTTTAATAAGACACAATGGCCAGAGCTAATCAGCTTTTTTAAGCCACGTATAATCGCTTTAGACGAATTTTGGTCTATGGCAAAATATTCATTCGACATTTTTAAATAATTAAAATATGAAAAACAAGTTAAGTGTAATCGTTTTGTTAGTGAGTTGCATGATATTAAGTCAAATGCAAAAGGCGCAAGCTTGGGGGATGACAGGACATCGTGTGATTGCTGAAATTGCAGAAAGACACTTGAGCAAAAAAGCTAAAAGGAATATCCAAAAAGTTATTGGAAATCAACATATCGCTTATTGGTCTAATTGGGCTGATTTTATAAAATCAGATACCAGTGCAGCTTTCAAGAAAACTGCTTCATGGCATTTTGTGAATACTTCCGCAAATTTGACTTACGATCAATTCCATGCAGAATTACAACAATCTCCAGACAACAACTTATATAAAGCTTATTTGAATGTGAAAAAAGAGACAATCGAAAAGAAAGATTTGTCTTTAGCACAGCAGCAAGAAAATCTATACTTTATTTTGCATCTTTTTGCTGACGCACATCAGCCGATGCACGTAGGTAGAGCAGCAGATTTGGGCGGAAATAAGATTGAAGTTATGTTTTTTGGTCGAAAAACGAATATTCACCGTGTGTGGGATTCTGACTTGGTAGAAAATGAGCAGTATAGCTATACAGAATATTCCTCTGTGTTGGATATTCACGACAAAAAATTCTATAAAAAATTCAACGTATCATTCGAACAAGCTTTGTATGAAACGCATCAATTAGCTAATAAGATTTATGCTGATGTGGAGTATAATGCCAACTTAAGCTATACGTATGTCTATGATTACAAATATGTAATGGAGGAAGCTTTATTGAAGGCTGGTATTCGCTTAGCAAATGAATTGAATGAGATTTACGGATAAAAACTGATTATTTTTCCTCGTCAAATAGTAAAAATTGACTTCCTAATATTAATATCTAAATTGTACCTTTGCACTATGTCTGAAAAAATTATTATCCTTGATTTTGGTTCACAATATACGCAGCTAATTGCTCGTCGTGTGAGAGAACTAAATGTATATTGTGAGATTCATCCTTTTAATAAAGTTCCTGAGTTTGATGACAACGTAAAAGGCGTTATTTTCTCCGGAAGTCCTTATTCCGTACGTCAAGAAGACGCTCCACAAATTGATTATAAAGCTATTCAATCACGTTTCCCTCTATTAGGTGTTTGTTATGGCGCTCAATATTTGGCACAGCAATCAGGTGGTGAAGTATTACCATCAGAAATCCGTGAATATGGCAGAGCTAATTTACAATTTGTCGATGATTCAAATGAATTATTGAAAGGAATCCCTGCACAGTCGCAGGTATGGATGTCTCATGGGGATACGATCAAAGAAGTTCCAGCAAATTTCAAAGTAATTGCTAGTACAGACAAAGTTCGCGTAGCTGCTTATCACATAGAAGGTACGAAAACTTACGGTATTCAATTTCATCCGGAAGTAACACATAGTACGGATGGTCAGATTTTGATTAAAAATTTCGTAGTCGATATCTGTGGTTGTTCACAAGATTGGACTTCTGAATCTTTTGTAGAGTCTACTGTAGCAGAACTTAAGATGCAGTTAGGTAATGATCATGTAATTATGGCTTTATCGGGTGGAGTGGACTCAACAGTAGCTGCGGTTTTATTACATCAAGCTATTGGTGAAAGACTACACTGTTTCTTCGTAGATCACGGACTTTTGCGCAAAAATGAATATGATCAAGTATTAGATTCATACAAAAATATGGGTCTTAATATTAAAGGTGTCAATGCAAAAGAATCATTCTTTAATAAATTGGCGGGAGTTTCAGAACCAGAAGCTAAACGTAAAATTATTGGCGGAGCATTTATTGATGTATTTGATCAGGCTTCAAAAGATATTCAAAAAGAATTGCCAGAAGGAGCAGAGGCTAGATGGTTAGGTCAAGGTACAATTTACCCTGATATTATTGAGTCAATATCAGTAAAAGGACCTTCTGCTACAATTAAATCGCATCATAATGTTGGAGGTCTTCCTGATTATATGAAATTAAAGGTTATTGAGCCTTTAAAAACATTATTCAAAGATGAAGTTCGTCGTGTCGGAAAGACTTTAAATGTTGATCCTAATATTCTAAATAGACATCCATTTCCTGGACCTGGATTAGGAATTCGTATTTTAGGTGATATTACAGAAGAAAAGGTACGAATTTTGCAGGATGCAGATGATATTTATATTCGTAATCTGAAGGAATCTGGTTGGTACGATAAAGTATGGCAAGCAGGAACAATCTTTTTACCAGTACAATCCGTAGGAGTGATGGGGGATGAGCGTACTTACGAACACGTAGTAGCATTGAGAGCCGTAGGATCATTGGATGGTATGACAGCAGATTGGATTCACTTACCGTATGAGTTATTAGCTAAGATTTCGAATGAAATAATAAATCATGTTAAAGGAATCAATAGGGTCGTGTATGACATCAGTTCAAAACCACCAGCTACAATTGAGTGGGAATAATAATTTGAGAAAATCTTATTTAATATATGCAGTTTCTTTACTTTTAGGGGTATCAGCTTGTACTCCTAAAAGTACTGTTTTACGTGCGCCAAGTAATCCTGGACAGGTAACAAGCACGGAATCTAATACCGCAAAAACCGAAGAAGAAAAGGCTGCAGCCACGAAAGAAGCAGAAGAGAAAGAAAGAAGAATAGCTGCTGAACGAAGCATTGCTTTATTGTTACCTTTTCAACTTGATAATATTAATAAGTTGGGGGTTCAAGAAAGTGATGTGAAACGCTCTGCACTGGCATTAGATTTTTATCAAGGTTTTCAATTAGGATTGAATGAGGTTAGTAGAAACGCGAAACCTTATAGTTTAAAAGTTATTGATTCTAAGGATAATGTATACTTTAATTCAACTCTTGCTTCATCTGAGGAAATAGATCAAGTAGGGTTAGTAGTTGGTCCTATTTATCCAATTGAGATAAAAGCTTTTGGCAACAACTTGCCAAATAAGGATAAACTTATTATTAGTCCTTTGGCTGCATCTCCAGCTTCTGAATTTGGGTTAAATAATTTAGTTACTATTACCCCATCCATTAAATCTCATACCAATGGTATCGCTAAGCGCGTAGCAAAGGATTTTATAACGGGTGATATTATTATTATTTACAACACTTCAGATAATGATAGCCGTCAATTTTTGAGTGGTATGTTAAATGCCGTAAAGGAGTATAAATCTACTGTCAATATTGTTTCAGTTTCTACTTTAGCTCAGCTAAATGAAAAATTATCTCAAACTGGTACGAATTTAGTAATTAGCGGAACGACTGATAAAACGCAATTGAATAATTTGATTAGTAATCTTTCAAAAAGAAATACTGAATCATATAATTCTATAAAATTGTACGGTCATCCACTATGGGATAGATTCGATTTCAGCAATCATACTAACTTCTATAATTTGAATCCGATAATTACTAGTGAAAGTAGTTATAAGCCTTGGACAGCCACAGCGCGTAATTTCAAAGAATTATACAAGCAAAAATTTGGTGTGCTTCCATCAGATCAATCGTTCAAAGGTTATGATGTTGCTGTTTACTTTGGAAGATTAATTGATAAATACGGTGTCGACAATATAAAATCAAAATTGACAGAAGAGAGTTATACGGGCCTATTCAATACCTACAAATTCATTTACAATGATAACTGGGGATTCACCAATGAAGCAGTATCTTACAAAGAATATATGCATGGTGCATTCCAATTACAATAATTTTTATGATAATTAATGAAAATCGTGTGGCTCAACATGTTCGGAACTTTGAACGTGCTTTGAGTAGATATAATTACAACGAGCCCATGTCTCGATATCTAGCGCGCTTTTTTAAAGAAAATAAACAAATGGGGTCATCTGATAGAAAGATGACCTCTCGTTTTATTTATAACTATTTCAGATTAGGAAATGCGCTTAAAAGCGAATCAGTGTTTTCAAGACTTATTTATGCTGAGTTTTTATGTGAATCAATTTCTCCGTTGGTTACTATTCATAAGGAGGAGTTGGCAAAGCACTTAACAAAACCATTGCTTGAGAAAGTTGATATTTTGAAGTCTTACATTGGGTTTGATGTAAATGATGTATTTCCTTTGCATGAAAGCTTATCGACAGATTTAATTAAGGAAAAATTTGTATGTAGTCATTTTATTCAACCTGATTTATTTATCCGAATCAAACGTGGAAATGAAAGTGAAGTACTTTCAGCCTTAGAAGCAAAAGAGTTTCCATATAAATTGATAAATACTAATACTTTAGCGCTTCCTAATGGCTTTAGATTGCAAGATTTTCCAAAATTAGCTGGAAAATTTGAGGTGCAAGATTTATCTTCACAACACACTATTGACTTTATGAAATCAAGTCCAAATGAAAATTGGTGGGATGCATGTGCTGCATCGGGGGGTAAAGCTTTGATGTTTTTGGATAAATATCCGTCAGCTAAATTATTAGTATCAGATATTAGATTGTCTATATTAAGAAATTTAAACGAGCGTTTTGATAAGGCGAGTGTTCATGCTCCCTCACGTCAGAAAGTTTTGGATTTGACGAATGATACTTCAATTATATTAGGAAAGGAAGAATTTGATGGTATTATATTAGATGTTCCTTGCTCGGGTTCTGGAACTTGGGGAAGAACACCAGAAATGTTACAACAGATAACGGCTGAAAAATTGGAAGAGTTTTCAGAGTTACAAAAGCGTATAGCATCTAATGTCGTAAAACATCTTAAAATTGGTAAACCATTGGTATATATCACTTGCTCTGTTTATAAAAAAGAAAATGAAGAGGTGGTGCAATATTTAGTTGATCAATTTCAGTTTGAAATAGAGAAAGTGGAACTAATTAGAGGATACGAAAATAAAGCTGATAGTATGTTTGCGGCGCGATTAATCCGTAAAAACTAATTACAATGTATGGGCACTACAAGGACTGGACAAGTCGCCTTGCGAATAACAGATTCTGACACACTACCTGAGATAAAGTGATCAAATCCAGATCGTCCATTAGAACCCATAACTATTAAATCAGCAGACCATTCATCAGCTAGTAGTAGAATTTCTTCCTTAATATTTCCTATTCGTGTGAATGTAAATGTTTCAAAGTTATAGCTAAATTCGTTTGCTATTTTAGCTATAAATTGTTCAGCTGTATTTTGTTGTATTTCTGTTATTTCTGGAACTATTATAGCTTGTTGACCTAAAAGAGGATCTGCACCATAGGTGGTAGGACTAGCAGGAGGTACTACAGTCAAAAGTGCAAGAGAAATGTCTTCATTTGCAATCATTTCTTTAGCATAGTTCACAATTTTATCTGTGCAAGGTGAGTCATCTAGAGCTAACAAAATGCGACGAAATTTTTTCATATCCTTATTATTTAGTTCATTTAAAAAGTATCTTAGTAAGAATAAAACAATTGAAAAGGTGTTAATGTTTTTAAGAATAAATGCCCATGGATATTTCAGCCTGTAATCTCAATATAGTACCCCTTCGTGCAGAAGCATCTCATCGGAGTGAAATGGTATCGCAAGTGTTATTTGGTGAACAATTCGAAATTTTGGAAGAAGGATCAGATTTCACTAAGATTAAACTATCAGATACCAAGTATGTGGGATGGATTCAAAATAATCAATTTGGATCTCTAGTATTATCAGGTGTAAAAACAGATAGTATCGTTGATCTAGGAGGAGCAAATGCAATATCTGCTGCAAAGACTATAAATTTACTTCATGGCACTACCGTAACAGGTAATTCAATTACAATTGGTCAAGATACATATATTATCGAAGGTGCGATTCGAGAGACAAACATTGGTGATTTTAATAAAGAGTTCCCTAAACTTATTCAACATTATAAAGACACTCCATACATGTGGGGAGGAAGATCGCGATATGGGATTGATTGTTCTGGATTTAGTCAATTAATCTATAAGCATTTTGGAATAGCATTATTAAGAGATGCTTATCAGCAAGCGGAAAGTGGACAAAGCGTTGATTTTCTTCCAGAAATATTACCAGGAGATTTAGCTTTTTTTGACAATGAAGCGGGCAAAATAACCCACGTAGGAGTAATGATAGATCATGAAACAATCATTCATGCCGCTGGGAGAGTGAGAATTGATAAAATGGATAATCAAGGAATCTTTAATACTGAATTGAATCGGTATACACATAATCTACGTATCGTAAAACGTTATTTTTAATTATTAATCCCAATGATTTTACAAGCAAATAATTATTATAATTTAGCTAGTTCGCAATTATTTCCATTCAACATTACTAATATTTCTACAAGCAACAATGGTGAGGCCATTGACTTAGCAACCCATGCTTATCACTTTGTTCTTAAAGAAAATTATTCAGAAGCTATAGAAACTTATAGTAAAGCTATACAGCAATATCCAGAACAGCCTTTCTTCTATGCCTGCCGCTCTATTCTTCATAACTTTAATGGAGACGACGAAAGTGCATATTATGATTATCAGATAGCAAAAAGAGTAGACTTTAATTATCATCATTATTTAGAGTGGTTAGAAAATCAAGGTGAGATGGTGGAATCACCAGAATTAGTAGAGCTGAATGCTGCAATTCAGTCACAAACTGAAAATGCACAATTATTCATAAACAGAGCAATGTTGCAAGTTCAGCATTTCAACTATGCCGAAGCAATAAGTGATTACTCAAATGCATTCGTGTTGAATAGTGATGTAAATATTCTAATTTCTCGTGCTGCCATTTATATGTATATTCTACAATACGATAAGGCATTGGCCGACTTAGATTTGGTTACAGAAAGTAATCCTTCTGTTCAAGCATATCTTTATCGAGCAAAACTATTCATGGCTATTAAAGAATTTGATTTGGCATTAAGAGATTTTGATGTGGCATTGCAATTGGATAGTTCTGACGTTTCAATATACGAAGAACGCGCTCAATTATATGAAAACATAGAACAATTTGATAAAGCTATAGCCGATTATTCTACAATTATTAATGCAAATAAAGATGATTTTTACGCCTATGTGTTGAGAGCTGATGTCTATGAAAAAACTCACAATTGGAAAGAAGCTATTTCAGATTATTCTGAAGCAATTCGCTTGAACCCTTATTACTCAGACTTGTACCAATATCGTGCAACATTATTTGAAAAAACTGGTGACAGCGAATCGGCCGCAGCGGATTTTGCAAAATTTGAAGAATTAGAAGATGAAGACTAGCGTTAAACTATTGGTTAAAAGTGAAGTCCAAGTCAAAAAATAATAATAAATGAAACAAACTTATTTAAAGAAAGCATTTAAATTATTCAGCGCTTATAAAGCACATCAGCTGACTGTAGATGATTTGAACCAGGCAGATGCTAAAGCATTAAACTTGGATGAAAAGATGGGTGATTTCAAGGTATTGGTTAATATGGCCAAAGACGTTATGGCTGGGAAATTTAAAGTCAATACATGGAATGCTTCAATTATCGTAGCGACAATTATTTACGTAGTTTCTCCGATAGACGCCATCCCAGATCTGATACCGGTATTAGGATGGTTGGATGATGTTACTATTGTAGGTTATGCACTGACAAAGCTTTCCGAAGAAATGAAACGTTATAAAGAATCAATGAATTCTATATAACTTAAACAAATATTATTATTTATGTAGCCGTATAAGAAATTATACGGCTTTTCTATTATTTTTACGCTATGTCAAAATCCAACAGCTACCTAAAAAAAATAAAAGACTTAGCCGCGAAAAATTTATCAGAGGGTGTTGAGTTTTTAGCAAAGAATGCACAAAGAGAGAAAGTTATAACCCTAGCATCTGGTTTGCAATATGAAATCATTCATCAAGGCGATGGAGATATTCCAACAGCTAAAGATAAAGTCTTATGTCACTATAAAGGCACTTTGCTAAATGGCGAAGTTTTCGATAGTTCTTACAAAAGGAAACGCCCAGAAGCATTTTTTGTAAAAGAATTAATCAAAGGTTGGCAAGAAGCATTAACATTGATGCCAGTAGGGAGTAAATGGATTATTTATGTACCTCATAATCTTGCTTATGGTTTTGAATCATTGACTCCTACTAGTGGAGGGAATTGTACACTGATTTTCGAGATGGAACTAATATCAATTTTATAGTATGTTAAAATCAATATTGTTTGCAGTAAGTATGCTTGTATATACATTAAGTTTTAGCCAAACTTACCGTAATATTTTATCAAATTATTACGCGGACTCTACCAAACCAGGAGGAGTATTATTATTCAAAAGCGATTCCAAAAATGAAAGTGTTTATACTGGTGTTGCTCATGTAGAAAAACAAATTTTAATAGCAGCGGATACTAGATTTAGAATGGCGTCAGTTAGCAAGAATTTCACGGCGATGGCTTTGTATATGCTAATTCAAGATGGCAAAATTAGTTTTGAAACACCAATTCGATCCATCATTCCAGAATTACCTCAGCGATGTTCAGCTATTCAAATCAAACATCTTTTAAACCATAGTTCTGGACTTGTTGATTATGAAAATGTAATCCCTTCTTCACAAAAAGATCAATTAGCTGATAAAGATGTCTTGACTTTAGTTCAAGATATAGACACCGTTTATTTTGAAGCTGGTACTAGTTTTCGATACAGTAATACAGCATATTGTTTACTTTCTCTAATTGTTGAGCGAGTAACTAATCAATCATATGAAGATTTTTGTAAACAAAGAATTTTCGATAAGCTGAATATGACAGGTGCACAGATTTCTGCTCCTAGTAATTTAGAGGACAGAGCTTATGGTTATAAAATTAGAAATTCATCATTCTTCTTTGCCGACCAAAGCATAACCTCTGCAACAAGGGGAGATGGTGGGGTATATATATCAGCTCAAGATTTTGCAAAATGGATGGATAAAAATAATTCTTTATTTACTGCACAGTTTTATGCTGATTTAGAAAAATATAAAATATTAGTCAAAGATAATGTTTACTATAGTTTAGGATTGTTTTTTACAAAATCATCAGATGGATATTTCACATTATTTCATTCAGGAGAAAGTACAGGATTCCATAATATCTTTTTATTCCAACCGCAACGTAATTATGGAATATCCTTGTTTACTAACAGAGATGATTTATTAATTTCAGATATTTTCCAAGAAGTAATGAATTCAGAAAAAGTTTATTTACCAAATCTTAATGATCCGTTATTCATATGGTTGACAAAAGTGTATAGTAATGAATAAAGGAAAGCTTAAAGCTTTCCCTTTTTTATATATCCGATAGTCTGAAAATATCTTTAACTCGAATACCTTTATCAGTTTGCTGTAATGTACAACATTCGTTGACGGGATCATGCTCAAAGAAGAGTATATATTCATTTTCGACAGCTTCTTGCCAATAGGAAATTCGTTCTTTCATAGTTACTAGCGGTCGTACATCATAGCTCATGACATAGGGAAGTGGTATATGCCCGACAGATGGAAGTAAGTCAGCCATATATAAAATTGTTTTGTCCTTATATTTTATTTGTGGCAACATCATAGCTTCTGTATGTCCATGTGCATACCGTATGTCAATATTCGTATCGTAAGATTGTCCTTCTTTGATAAACTGAAGTTGACCAGATTCTTGAATGGGATGGATATTTTCTTTTAAAAACGAAGCTTTCTCACGTGGGTTTGGATTGATAGTCGCCCAATTCCAATGCTTTTCATTGCTCCAAAATCTAGCATTTTTGAAGGCTGGTATAAAGCGTTCTCCATCTCTTTTAATAGCTCCACCACAATGATCAAAATGAAGGTGCGTCAATATGATATCTGTAATATCATCTCGATGAAACCCGTATTTTGCCAACGATGTATCTATTGTATCATCACCATGAATAAAATAATGCCCGAAAAATTTGGCATCCTGTTTATTTCCTAATGCCGTATCTACAAGTGTCAATCGCTTTCCATCTTCAATTAGCAGGAGACGATTGGCCCAGGTGCACAAATTATTTTCATCAGCTGGATTTGTTCGTTGCCACAATGATTTGGGTACTACACCAAACATCGCCCCTCCATCAAGTTTGAAATAACCAGTATCAATTGTATATAATTTCATCGTTTAAAAGAAAAAAGTACAATCAAAGGTATCAAAAATTAATGGTTAGGGGATACTAATGCTTGTAAAAGCTGGGCACTCTCTCTTCTAAATCTTTTATTAAATATTCAATATAATCCACATTATTTAGATTACTGGCCGCACTCAAAGCACCTGGACTAAACACATTAATCTCCATAATTTTGTCACCTACAATATCTAATCCAACCAAATACATACCATCTCTACGAAGTTTATCTGAGACTTTGTTGACTAATTTTAATGTGCCTTCAGTTACACTAGCTATTTCTGCTTTAGCGCCTTGATGAATATTGCTTCTTATTTCTCCTTGTTGTTGAACACGTTGTAATGCGGCATATTTACCATCAATAACGATCGGTTCACCATTTAATAGAAAAAATCGCATATCACCTTTTGTTGCTTCTGGTAAATATTCTTGTCCGATAACATAACCGTCTCTAGCGATTACTTCGACAGTTTGTTTGAGATTGTGCAACTCATTGGGGCTAATCATAAACACATTTTTGCCTCCAGAACCCTTGAGTGGCTTGAGAATTATTTTATCATTCTGCTTATTCATAAAATCCAATATATCATCGTAATTACGTGTAACCACTGTTTTTGGTCTTATTTCACGAGGGAAATTTTCCAGATAAAGTTTATTACTAGCTTGAATCAATTCATCGGGATCATTTATTACAAATCTTCCTAATTTCTTCAGTAATTGAGCAAATTGTAACCCCATAGAAGGTGCCCAAGGTCTATTGTGCATATCTATAACAGGATCAAAACGTAACCACAGTACATCTACATCCATCATCGAAATACGTTCTTTAGGTTGTTTTTTTAATTTTTCGAGTAATTCCTCATTATCTGTTAATGAAGTGTCGGGATTTATGAGACGAACATGCGCATCAATATGCTTGTCGTCCACATAGACAAAATCGGCTAATCCTATATACAGTATTGTATGACCACGTTTTAAAGCGTGCAAAGCCATAGTTGTTGTCGTAAAATAGGCTTCTTCTTTGTGCGTTTGATTAATTAGGAATGCGATTTTCATAGATTTATTTTATGAGTTTAAATATAGATCCTTCTTTTTTTATCAATTCTAAACGTGATGAATATGTTTTAGACAAATAGCGTGGAATAACTGCTGGTTGACGTAAATATCCTCGCTGAATAAGATCTTGAATAATGGGAATGTAATCCTTTCTAATCTTACCAATTGTCAAAATATTAATGTCATTACCTTCTCGAATGTAATCTATAAGTTCTATTAGTCCTTGTAAATAAACGGCATCTTTGGTTAGACCTCCTCCTCGATATACACGCATAGCTATTAGAAAGGCAGTGTCTTCGGAAAATTCATATTGCTCCACCAACATTGAAAAAGTGTCGATAAAAGTATTACCCATGAGCATATGCCTAACACATATCACTCTAGCCGCTAAGATTCTTAATCTTTCATTATTTAGTCCATTAACCATATATTCTGCAAATACAGCAAGACCTTCTTGTAATTTTTCATATCCTGGTACACCTAGACTGAACAATTGTAAAGACTGGGATTTTCCGTTAAAATACGTAGCAATATGCGTCCCAACTTCATGTTGAATCAAGGCTTCGGCTCTTTCTTTACTTACTTTATAATTAGTACTAATATTCAGTATGCCCCGATTTACCATCACCCCTGATACGTCATTACGAACACGTACAGTTGTATTTAGTTCAGTATTTTGAGATTTTAAATATTCAATTTCTTGTGTTGCTAGTTTGGCAAATTGCTCCGCATTTAGCTTTTCTTCATTTCTTGCTGCAGTTGGCGTTTTGTTATTCTCAATGACAGTAATGATGGCTTCAGCTACTTGCATCAATTTGTCATTTATATTTCCAAAAACCTGTAGACTCCCATGAACAAAATCAGGTGTATTGCGATCATCTAGCATACTCATCATTTCGTCCAATTCTCTGCGCTTATCTCTAAATAAATAGGCAATATTCGGATCGTGAATATCTTCTATAGGAAGGTTATAGAGATTTCTTTTCACCAAATCAGGATCTATGGGCATTGGTCTATATTGAAATACAGGATCCTTAGCATACCTGTTTTTCTTAAAAGTTTGCCAAGCCTCTTCTACATTTGTAGGTGTAACTAACATTAGGAAATCAAAGCGTTGACTTTCTGCTAATAGTGCCTTGTCAATTTCAAATATATTTGGTGTAATTTCCTTATGGACATTCAATTTGAATTTTGCAGGATTCAAATTTGTATATAGGCGTAAGTATTCAAAAAATGTACGAGACAATGTCTTACTCATTGATTCTCTAAAGTGTCTTTCTAACAATGGGAGCGTATCACCCAAAATATTTATATAACTGTTTTTTATACTCAATCCTAGAAGATAGATGTTATTCTCTTGCAGATATTTTAAAGAATATAGCGGTTTGAAATCTGGATTAGATGGCGTATTTTTTTGTTTGATTATAACAGATTTTAAATCCGAAGCTTCTATATTGATGTTTTTGTGGATATATTCAGCTAATGGTAAGGCTACTTTTTGTGCAATGTGAATCGATATTTCATCTTCTTTGTCATTATCCACCCAAACTTCAATAATTAGGCAACTTCCAAATTCTGCTTTAAGTTCTTGCGCTATTTCTTTAATATAGCTATGTAAATTGTCAGAATCATAATTCAAAATAATACTTGATAGCTGAGATTTTGCTAAATCAGCAATCATACGTTGTTTAGTTGACGTACTAGAGATACGGTATAAAAAGAAATAAGGTACAATTTTATTAAATACAACCTTGCCAACATTTGGAATTTGCTCGTGAAAAGCTTCCCTGTTGTGAATACAAGATTTGATATATTTAAATATTTTTTCTTCCACAAATATTAAACTTGAATCTTTTGTAAATACGAATTCATTGACTGCAACACATTTTTCAAAAGTTGATTAATAGCAGCTATTTTATCCATATAAGGTTCTCCAGACCATTCGTCCATAAAATCCTTTCTAAACTCAATCGATAAAACACAGCCTAATTCTCCATATTGATTGATTATATGCTGCGCTAAATTTCCGCCCTTGAATTTTACATTCTCACGAACATCAATAGTTTCATCATTCAACTTGAACTTATTGAATGCAGACCTAAACTCATCTATCAAATCTCTCCATTTATCATGGTTATAGTATGTTCCCAAATTTATTTGGGGATTTTTCACTTTGTTTATCTCTTGTTCTGCGCCTTCTCGTTTGGCATTGTAACTATGAATATCCAGAATTATAAAGAAGCCAAACTTCTTGATCGTAGTCGATAAATGTCTTTCAATAGTATAATAAATTGATTGATGCTGTTTGTATAATTCTAACAAATAATTGGAGGGAAGGTTTGCTCTAAATACATTTAATCCCCATGCTTGGTCAGGATGAAGATATACCGCATTTTCCAAATCTCTGTTTAAATCAAGTTGAAAACGCGATGTTTCAACAATAAATTGATTGACAGGTAAGTCCGCAATTTTCGCAGTAAATGGATCTTCTTCTCTTAGTCGCTCTTTGTCTGATAGCGAGATATAGGAAAGAAAATCTTCATCAATGTGATGACCATCGTGAATAGCGAATGACCACATTGGACTTTCCTGATTTTTGATTTGATATAGTATTTCTAAACCCATTATGAACATTTGTTGATTAATTTAATAACAACTGTCCATAATAAAAGTTTAGAAGACTTGTATCAATTGGTTAAATAATTGTTTTATAAAGAAATAATGGCGCCAGCATAGGCATTTCTCAGTGAAGCTGCATTAAAGAAACGTCCACCAAATGCATTAATATCATTTCCCAAACTATATTTCTGATTAAGTAGATTATCTATTCCTACAAATAAGGTGTATTTAGTACGTAATTTTTCAATAGAATTGCTCCAATTTAGCCTAGCTTGAATCAAATCATATTTAGGGGCGAACACAGTATTAGCATCGTCCAAAGGTATAGAGCTCGTATGATTATGTGTGATATTCAATTGGAATTGTTTTGCTAAGATTAAATATAAGCTATTGCTCATTGTCCAATCAGGAACTGATGTAATCTTATTATTAGAAAAATCGTTGTTGGCATTACTATATTGACCAAATCTATAATGATTATATGTAATGGCTGCATTAAATTGAATCGAATTTAGAAATTTTGTGTTGATGTTCCAACTTGACCAATAAGATAATTCTACTCCTTTTTGATTCATTTCCCCTGCGTTGCTATAATATTCTACGCCCGATTCATTCAGTCTTCTTACTATTCCATTTTCCATCTCAAATTGATATACAGCAAGATCCACTAACCAATTTTTATTACGCCCTTGTAATTTGTATCCTATTTCATAATTAATACCATCTTCAGCTAGCAGATCAGTGTTTATGGTATTATCTGATGACCTCACTTCCGCTAGTGTAGGGGTGGAGTAACCTTTAGATATTGAAGCCCTTAACGCCATTAAATTATTAATTTGGTAAGACGTAGCAAGACGAGGCATCCATACATTATCAAACTTTATATTTCCTTCTGATTGAGATTCTAAGGGATATAATGTTTCATATCGGATAGAATTTTTATTGAGACCTAATGATCCTTCGAGAACCCAATTTTTCGTGATGTCTAATTGTGTTCTTGAAAATAAATTCATTTGTTGATTAGCTAATAGATCATTGGCTTGAGGATTTCCCATGACACCCTTATTGTTATCGTAATTATTGATTTTATTCCAGCCTTTAATTCCCTCCATACCAAATTGGAACTGAAATGGAAGCGATAAATCATTATTTTGGTAAGATAGGAATGTTCTTAATCCTAAATTCTTCTCCGTTCTGAATTCATAGTTGGTAATAAATGGATTTTCGAAATCTGTATACGAACCAAAAACACCTATATAATGTGAAAGTTTAGATGAAATTTGATAATCATGTCCCAATCCACTGAAAAACGTTTTATTATATATTGCAGCTTTTTGTTCTACAGCACTTGGATTCGGTCCAGCTGCAGGACGCGCAGATTTTGGATTTTCTTCGTACTGTGCTAAAGTCAATCCTCCTGGAGTCTGATATCCCAAATCAGTATAAAACGCAAATAACTTTAATTGTCCCTTAGGATTGTAGTTAAATTGATGCGCTGTTTGGAAAGATTTACGCTCAAATGCAGCATTTTCTCTATATCCATCAGAATTTAGATAGGATTGATTGAAAGCAAATTGATACCTATCATTTACTTTTTTATTTATGCCTAGATTTTGTTGAAATAAACCAAAAGATCCACCTAAAACTTGAAGAGAAATCTCATCATTCGCACTATCAAAACCTTGCGGACTTATACGAATGACACCACCAGAATTGGCACCGAATAGAGAGCCATCTGGACCTTTTAAAATTTGAATTGACTCGAGAGATTGTGGGTCCAAAAGATTTAGATAGGTGTTTCCTCCTGCATCTGTAAAGGGTATTTCATCAATATATACTTTCGTATTTCGTATACCAAAAGGTGATCGTATTAAGCTGCCGCGCATCGATAAACGATACGACCCAGGTGATCGTTCTTCCATCCGAATACCCGCTACCGTATTTAAGGCTGATGTGAGTGAGGTGGGTGACTGCGAGTTTATAGTTGAAGATGATAGAGTATGCGCACTATTGGTAAGTTCTAAAATTGATTGTTTATTAAAATATTGTTTAATTTCTACTGGTTGCAATACTATGGAATTGGATGGTAAAGAGTCAGTTTGTGCAATTAAAATTTTTGTGGATGAAAGTATAACCGCAAGTATAGAAAAAGTATATTTCATATATAGCAAAATTAAAAAGCTTCGTTTAGTCCTAAAAATAAACCTTTTTGTCCAAATCTTCCGTATGCATAATCTATACATAGATTTGTACGTGTCAATTTATTAAACAATATACGTAAACCCGCACCACCGGCAGGTTGCCACTGCTTGAACATTTTACTTCCGATTTCGTCATCGACAGTTTGTAGATTTCCAAAGACTACTCCACTTAGGAATTGGTTGCGGAGTATTGGGAATCTATACTCTAATTCGCCGTATGCAAAGGATTTTCCTCTAAAATATCCGTTAGTATATCCACGTCCTGAGCGCGCATAAGGATCTTTCCCAGTTCCCGGCAAATCTAAATACCCCAAATCCCCACCAACATTATAAGATCCATAATACCAAAATGCTAAAACATGATTTGGTATTTCTGTAGATAATTGCCAATACTTTCGAAAATCCGTTAGCAATTGGAATCCTTCTTGAGAGCTGCCCAACCAGGTTTGGTTTGCTCGTAAAACCACATCGGTATAAATTCCTTTATATGCACTATTGGGATTATCTCGGGTCATATACTGCAAATTAAGCATTAAGCCATTGTTGTTATTCATAATAGCGTTATAACCTTTTCGCTTACTATATATCTCAAGAGGAGTATCTCCCGACGCACCAACCGTTTTTATATTTCTTTTTAAATCAATGTACACACCAGCTCCTAAAAAAAGATTGTCAGCTAATTGACGATATATTCTCTCACTTAGACCGTAGATAGTATAATTATTGACAAAACGAGTTCTTTCAGGATTATTTAATATATATTCTTCGTGAGTAGCGTCTTCTAATGGAATGCCTAAACCTAAACCATAATCTAGACCGACTAATTTCGCAATATGAAGACTACCTTTTAGATTCCATTTGTTCTCTCTTGTATATGTGTCATGAAACAAATAGCCTAAAACAATTCCTCGAGTCGTGTAATTTAATGCTGTCGCAAATACCGACATACTCGTATTCTCCCGATCACCCAAGTATAATCCCCCCACTGCTTTAACACCTATTTGAAATCCTATACTTGGATTATAATTGATATTGGGCAAATAGGAAATAGCTGAGCGCTTTTTTGTAGAGTTATCCTTATTTTTACTCTTAAATGGATTAACATCCTTAAATAAATCTACTATATCATACAAAGAATCTGTAGTTTGATTTGGGACAACTTCAGTATTTGTCTTCTTTAAAGAATCTAAATGTAGTAAATTCTCATTGATTTGTGCTTTTGCAGAAGCATTAACTATTAGATTTGCTAATAAAAAGAATATTAGATGTTTAAAATTTGTTTTCAATGATGTAAATGTATAAGCTGTAAAAACGTATGTGTAAAAATAGAACAAACCATTGTGAATAACGATTATAATAATTAATAAAACAATTCGAATTGCTAAATTGTTACGTATAAATAGTGAGGAGTAAAAATATGTTAGTAAAACATGAAGAGCTAGACAATAAAGGTGCATTTATCGCATCTGAAGATGGTGTTAAAATAGGTGAGATGACCTATTCAAAAGCTGGTGCGGATAAAATAATAATTGACCATACGGAGGTCAACGAAAATCAAAAAGGTAAAGGTATAGGGAAGATATTATTGTCTAAAGCAGTTGATTATGCTCGAGAAAATAATATTAAAATAATACCATTATGTCCATTTGCGAAATCGGTATTCGATAAAGATGTTGATATTCGTGATGTCCTAGCGTAAAATATTTTTCTGTGCTAAGGAGATATATAGAGCGTATTTGATATTATCAAGTACGCTCTATATATTTAAATTAAGCTTGTGAAAGCTTACGAATTAAATCGATAAAGTTATTTGAATTTGTTTTATTCAAAATATTTTTACGGTGGGTATCTACAGTATACTTACTGGTACAAATTTTATCTGCTATTTCAGTACTATTTAATCCTTCTTGAACCAATTTCAAAATTTCTAGTTCCCTTTTTGTTAACTTATAGCAATTTTCCGTATCCAAAAAGATATTACGGCTTTTGTCATAAATTCTTCTATCATTGAAAGGTCGTTCCTCGTAATCATTGATCCGTTGATGAATGACCAAAGTTTTAGTTAGATCCCCTTTATTATTAACTTCTAATGCTTGACAGGTTTGTTTTATCGTAATATAAATATCTTGAGCAGTTCGTATTTTATAGGTATAAGAATACAGATAGTTAAAATGCTCATTAAATCTTAATTTGTTTTTAAAATTTAAATCCTTCTCTTCACACGAGAAGAAATAATCCTTATCATCAGGATGAATAATATCAATTAGATCCTCAACGGTAAATGTGGTGGCATCATATCCTGTGATGGTCTGAAATGCCATATTCATAAATGAAATAACATTTTGATTGCAATCAAAGATAAAATAATAA
The DNA here is from genome assembly GCF_009829075.1 of Sphingobacterium composti. Classification (GTDB taxonomy): domain Bacteria; phylum Bacteroidota; class Bacteroidia; order Sphingobacteriales; family Sphingobacteriaceae; genus Sphingobacterium; species Sphingobacterium composti. Next base: position 62,571 of record NZ_WUQZ01000005.1, read on the forward strand.
CTGTCTACAAGAGCTTTATTTTCTTCTTCTTGTGTAGTTTTTGAACTCTGTTTTCGGAATAAATCATTCCATTTTTCGTTTTTAATTTCAATAGGCATTTCTTAAGGTAGTTGTTTGGTACACAAATATACCTAAAAATAGTATGTTTAATAGAATATAGTTGAGAATTCATTGAATTTCGATAAATTTCTTTTTACTGTATTTTCCTATTTATTAAGTTTACTTTTTCTTATAGGTGTTTAATAGTTTAAGTTTTTTTAATTGATATGAAGGATGGTTTTATAGTTTTTTTCCGTTTCATTAATATGTTGCTAAATAAAATTTAGTTTTTATTGTGCAAAAATGTAAACAAATGAATTTTCAATATATTGTTTAGATTTGCAATATGAATAAAGGAGTAAAAAAGCACATAAATAAAAAGGAAATATCACCTAATACAACAGTAGAATTCTACTTTAAAAATTTAGATAATCAAATTTTGGGCAACAAATCCATTTATGCACTATTCCTAACACTTGCATTTTTCGGAGTAATGGGTTTGGTGTGGATGATTCCTTTTCCGCAGTTGGAATTTTTGCAAAAGATGAATGCGCAGACTTTTTTAAATTGGGGCTCATTTTATATTGCTATTATTATCTATTGTTACCTTCGACTAGCGCCGACATTATCCTATGCTATGTTGTTTACCATTGCTATCATGAGTTTTTTTATTGTGCAATTAGAATATATAGAGCGCGATGGAGGTCCGACAGTGGTATTAGTTTGTTCTATAATTTCATTGATCGGAATCATAGGATCTTGGGTTTTACTCAAAAAGGAAAAAGCCTTATCAGGAAAATTATTCAAAGATTTTTTGACTATTGGTCCAATATGGTTGTGGTCAAAGGTATTTGATAAATTTAAGATAAAATATTAATTGAAATTAAAATATTTGAAATCCCGAGTATATAATATTCGGGATTTTTTCTATTTTGGACTTTTATAAAAGAGAAGAAATGAGCCAATATAACTATCCTTTACATTTTAAATTTAAAATAGGGACACTTTCCAACGATTTCGTAGGTACAGACGCTTTCGGTAAAACAATCTTTTATGTGCGAGAGAAGATATTTGCGTGGCGTGACCAAATTAAAATTTACAGTGATGAGTCTAAAACAGAATTATTATACGAATTGAAATCAAATAAACTAATAGATTTTCAACAAACATTTACAATAACTAATTCTATAGGAAATGTTATAGGTAAAGTTAGAAGAAGTACACTAAAGTCATTTTGGAAATCTACATTCAAATTAATGAATCCACAAGATGAACATGATCATACTATACAAGAGAAAAACGCTTTTGTCAAAATGTGGGATGGTGTTTTTGGAGAAATTCCAGTAATAGGCATGTTATCAGGTTATTTTTTTAATCCTGCTTATATACTTTCATCAAATTCAGGCGAACCATTATTCGAACTTAAAAAAGAACCTTCATTCTTCGGTAGGAAATTTACGGTCACTAAATTAACCGAAAATGACATCGAGGAAGAAAGAATGGTGTTGAGTCTAGCATTAATGGTTTTAAACGAAAGAAGTAGAGGATAAAATAAAAGAGCGATTTACTCGCTCTTTTATTTTATAATTCTTTTAATCTTATTGGATTTCTTGATGAGCTTATGTAAGCCATCGTAATCCTCTTTTTCGAGTTTATTATGCAGTTTCTGCAATTGCTTGATATGTTCTTCCAATACTTCCATCACATTTTCACGGTTTTGCTTGAAAATAGGTGTCCACATATCTGGAGAAGATTTTGCTAGACGAACCGTAGATTCAAACCCTGAGCCCGCTAATTCAAAAATACGTCCTTGCGATTTTTCTTTCTCCAAAACCGTCAAAGCCAGGGCGAATGAAGTCAAATGCGAAATATGTGACACGTAAGCTGTATGCATATCATGTTCTTCGGCATTCATAAATAGCGACTTCATCTCAAGGACATCCGTCAGCGCATCCGCCAAGTCAAAAGCATCTTCGTCAGATTTGAAAGCTTCTACATAGACCATGTTTTTGTCTTTGAATAATCCCGCAACAGCAGCTTCTGGACCTGAGTATTCAGTACCCGCCATAGGATGGGCAGCCACATAGCGTCCACGCTTAGGATGCTCAGCAATTTTTTGCAAGATATTGATCTTGGTAGATCCCATGTCAATGACAACTTGGTCTGTGATTTTGTCCAAGATATATGGTGTCAATTGCATAATGGCATCCACCGGAACGGTCAATACAATGATTTTACAAGAAGCAATAGCTTCATTCAAATCTTGAATCTCATCCACCAAACCTAATTGTAGGGCTTTCTTTTGGTTGGCTTCATTCTTGTCTACGCCAATGATTTTATCAGCGAATTTAGTTTCTTTTAGTCGGATAGCAACAGAACCACCTATCAAACCTATTCCGACAATAGCTACGTTCATATATTGTGTTTTACTATTTTCTACTTAAATATTTGCTTTAATTCGTGCGATTGCTTTTTCTAAAGTGTCCTTATTCGCACATAAACTGATACGGATAAACTGTTCGCCAGCAGAACCAAAAATCCCACCAGGAGTGATAAACACTTTAGCATCGTACAAAATCTTATCACTTAGCTCGTACGAATTTGAGTAATTTGAAGGAACTTTTGCCCAAACGAATAAACCGACTTGATTTAAATCGTATTGGCAATTCAATAAATCCATGATTTCAAAAACCTTCTTGCGACGTTCAGCATATTCTTCGTTCAATTGTGTGTACCAAGATTTATCCAAACTCAAAGCTTTTGCGGCAGCTAATTGCAAAGGCAAAAACATACCCGAATCCATATTGCTCTTGAATCGTAGGATTTCTCCAATACGTGTTTTATTAGCGACTAACATGCCGATACGCCAACCAGCCATATTGGATGATTTACTCAAAGAATTCAATTCTATCGCCACCTCTTTAGCTCCTTCGATTGCCATAATACTTTCTGGCGAATCATTCAGGATGAAGCTATACGGATTATCGTGACAGATGAGGATATTATGTTTTTTGCCAAAAGCAATTACCTTTTCAAAAAATTCTTTATTGGCTAAAGCTCCCGTAGGCATGTGTGGGTAATTAATCCACATCATTTTTACTTTGGATAAATCCAATTGTTCCAAAGCCTCAAAATCCACCAACCAGTTGTTTTCTTGAGTCAATGTATAAGGAACAGGAGTGGCTCCAGTGATTCGTACCGCACTCGTATAGGCTGGGTAGCCTGGATTCGGAATCAATACTTCATCACCTTCTTGCAAGTAGGTCATGCAGATGTGTACGATTCCTTCTTTTGAACCAATTAATGGCAAAATTTCTGTATTTGCATCAAGATTTACAGTATAATATCGTGCATACCAATCTGCCATGGCTTGACGAAGGGCAGGAGCACCTTTGTAATTTTGGTAACCATGGGTGTTGCTAAGAGCAGCTTGCTCGTTCAAAACTTTTACTACTTCAGGGTGAGGAGGCAAATCAGGGCTTCCTATTCCCAGATTTATAACCTGAGCTCCCGCTTTGTTCATCTCATCAATCTCTCTTAATTTCTTTGAAAAGTAGTATTCTTCAGTATGTTGTAATCTTTTTGCTACTTGAATTTCCATCAAAATAATTATTTGGTGCTAAATTTATAAAAACTTAATCGCTTTGTTGAATTAATCATTAATAAAAGTCTATATTTTTTATATACTTTAATCTTTATCACTTATATGCAACATTTTGAGGGTTAATTTGCAATATCAATTAATTGACCGGCATTTTTACTATTTTTGCCTATTGAGAATTAGTGAATGAAAACATACTTTAGATTATTATCCTTTGCCAAGCCTATTGAGAAATATGCTATTCCTTATATTCTTTGTACACTTATCACTGTAGTTTTTGGAACTTTAAACCTAGCCTTGCTAGTGCCTCTACTTCAAGTATTATTCAAAGGAACTGGAGATGTTGAAATACAAGCTCCCAAACTGATTGAAAAACCTGGGAGTTGGATGGAGTTTGGTGATTGGTTTACCTATTATGCAGACAGACTTTATTATGATTTGGGACCTTACGAAGCCTTAAAATATGTCTGTATTGTCATTATTACCTCTGTATTCATCAGCAATTTATTCCGCTATTTGTCTCAACGTATAATGGAAAATTTGCGCATTCATACTTTGTTGAATCTGCGAAAAGCTGTTTTCAATAATGTGATGAATTTGCATACAGGATATTTTTCGGATCAACGTAAAGGTGATATTATTTCAAAAATTGCTTCTGACGTTCAAGTTGTACAATTCTCAGTTACAGGAACTTTACAAGTTGTGTTTAAAGAACCACTTCAGTTAATAGCTTATATCGTTGTCTTGTTTTCATTATCCGCAAAATTGACTTTATTTTCGGTTTTGGTTATTCCTATTTCAGCTTTTGTGATTTCACGTATTGTGAAAAAATTAAAATCTCAAGCTAAAGAGGGACAAGAGTCTTATGGGAAAATGATTTCTAACCTAGACGAAGCGTTGTCTGGTATAAAAATTATTAAAGCCTTCAACGCATCAAATTTTATTAAAAATAGATTTAACACAGAAAGTGAAAACTATTCTAAAATCATGCGTAGAATGGTTCGTCGACAACAAATGGGTTCACCTGTTTCCGAGCTATTGGGCGTAGTGATGGTTGCTGTTATATTATTGTATGGAGGTAATTTGGTACTGAATGGAGAAGGGGATTTGACAGCTTCTCAATTCATCGGTTATATCGCGATATTCTCTCAAGTGATGCGTCCTGCAAAAGCATTGACAGATTCGTTTTCGAATGTACACAATGGAATTGCGGCAGGTGAGCGTGTATTAGAACTTATTGATGAACAAAATAAGGTCGAAGATACACCAAATGCAGAAGTCATTTTATCTTTCGAATCGAATGTAGTATTTGATAATGTGCAATTTTCGTATGGCGAGAAGGATATTTTAAAAAATATCAATCTGGAAATTAAAAAGGGACAAACTATAGCATTAGTGGGACCTTCTGGTGGTGGAAAATCTACTTTGGTGGATTTGATTCCTCGTTTTATGGATGTGACAGGCGGTGAGATTTTATTTGATGGTAAGAATATAAAGACATTAAATCAAGATTCTTTGCGTGCTCTGATAGGTACGGTAAATCAAGAATCTATTCTGTTTAATGATACCATCTTCAATAATATTGCGTTTGCAAATGAAGGAGCAACACAAGAAGAGGTTGAAGCTGCTGCAAAAATTGCGAATGCACACGAGTTTATTTTGCAGACTCCAGAAGGTTATCAAACAAACATTGGGGATAGAGGAGCGAAACTTTCGGGCGGTCAACGTCAACGTATTTGTATTGCACGTGCGGTCTTGAAAAACCCTCCAATTATGTTGTTGGATGAAGCTACTTCGGCTTTGGATACTGAATCCGAAAGATTGGTTCAAGATTCTTTGTATAAGTTGATGGAAAATAGAACTACGGTTGTGATTGCACACCGTTTGAGTACGATTCAGAATGCAGATAAAATTGTTGTTTTGGAAGCTGGAAGGATTGTAGAAGTGGGTTCGCACACTGAATTAGTTAATCACAACGGACTATACAAACGATTAATCGACATGCAACAATTTGCTGAAGCTTAATTAGCTTCAAAAGCAAAATTTGCATTGTTTTTGATATATTTGAGTAAGAAGGGAGTAATATATGAATGCTGATAAAAAGCTAACTTTTTTGATTAATAATCCAAATTTGGATGTTGATTTAAAAAGAATAGCTGAAAAGGTACTAGCAGAAGAGCGTATCACATTTGACGAAGGCGTAATTTTATACGAAAAGGGAGACCTTAATTATTTAGGTATACTTGCTAACTATATCCGTGAGAAAAAACACGGTGACTATACATATTTCAACCGTAATTTTCATATCGAACCGACGAATGTGTGTGTGTACGATTGTAAATTCTGTTCGTATTCACGCATGATTAAGCAACGTGAAGAAGGATGGGAGATGGATGTGGATGCAATGTTGGATGTGGTAAAGAAATATGATAACGAGCCGGTGACGGAAGTTCATATCACAGGTGGTGTCGTGCCTAAGCAAAATTTGGAATTTTATGCTGAATTCTTCAAACGTTGTAAAGAGCACCGTCCTGACTTGCATATCAAAGGTTTGACACCCGTTGAATACTATTATATTTTCAAAAAAGCCAAGTTATCGCACTACGATGGTTTGAAATTTTTGAAAGAATGTGGTTTGGATTCTATGCCTGGCGGTGGTGCGGAAATTTTTCATCCAGAAATTCGTGAGCAAATAGCACATGATAAATGTACCGCGGAACAATGGTTGGATATTCACGAGCAAGCACACAAATTGGGTATGCATACCAACGCAACCATGCTTTATGGGCATATTGAACAATTTTGGCATCGTGTAGACCATATGGAACGTTTGCGTACTTTACAAGACAAAACAGGCGGATTTCAAACTTTTATTCCTTTGAAATTCCGTAATAAGGACAACCAAATGTCTCATGTTCCAGAAGTTTCCGTAATTGAAGATTTGCGTAATTATGCCATAGCGCGTATTTACATGGACAATTTTCCTCATATCAAAGCGTATTGGGCGATGATTTCGCGTGATACAGCACAGCTTTCTTTAGCGTATGGCGTGGATGATATAGATGGAACATTGGATGATACAACAAAAATTTACTCTATGGCTGGTGCAGAAGAACAAACTCCTGCCATGAGTACGCAAGAATTGGTTGAGTTAATCAAAAATGTAGGCCGTCATCCTATCGAAAGAGATACATTGTACAATGTGGTTACGGATTACAAGGATGTTGTTTTTGAAGAAGACAAGTCAAAGAAATATTATGCTTTACCTGTCGTAAACTAAACAAGTTAAGAAACATTGAAAAAGACTTTTTATTTTATAAGACACGGGCAAACAGACCTTAACCTCAACGGAATAGTTCAAGGGAGAGGAGTGAATACTTCGTTGAATGAAACGGGTAGGAAGCAAGCTGATGCTTTTTTTGATGCTTATAAAGATATTTCTTTTGATAAGATATATACATCTACTTTGGTTCGTACCTACGAAACAATTGAGCGTTTTGTGGATGAATTACATATTCCGTATGAATCATTGAGTGGTTTGGATGAGATAAGTTGGGGTATCTATGAAGGGAAAGTCCAAGATGAAACCATCATGCAGGGGTTCAAAGAATTGGTTTCCGCTTGGCGAAATGGTGACTTGGATGCACATGTAGAAAACGGTGAATCGCCAAATCAATTGGTGAAAAGACAAAAAGAAGCTATTTCTTATATCTTAGATAACGAAGATGAAGATACTGTTTTGGTATGTTTACATGGTAGAGCTTTGCGGATTATGCTATGTCATCTGACCGGAGTGCCTGTTACCAATATGGACGATTTTCCACATACCAATACGTCATTGTATGTATTGGAATATGAGGACGGAAAATTCAACATAAAAGAGCATTTTAATACCAAACATTTGGAGGGGCTGGAATGAGTAAAATAAAAGTTTCGGCAGTAAGTTATACCAATACATTACCGTTTTTACAAGGGGTAAAAGCGTCAGAAAAGCTTTTGCATCAAATTGATTTAAGTGTTGACGTACCAGCAGAATGTGCACGAAAAGTCATACAAGATGAAGTGGACATGGGAATTATTCCTGTTGCTGCATTGACAAGAATACCAAATTACCATATTATCACAGATTATTGTATTGGTTCGGATGGTGCTGTGGATTCTGTTTTTATCTTTTCAACAAAACCAATCGAAGAAATTACAAGTTTGCGTCTGGATAAACAGTCTCGCACATCCAATGGATTGGCTCGTATTCTGTTAAAACATTATTGGAAACGTGAGGTTGCTGTTACGATGGAAGAAGAGGCTGATGCATATGTGCTAATTGGCGACCGGACATTCGGGCAAAAAGAAACTGTTCCTTATGTTTATGATTTAGGTGAAATTTGGAAAAAATTCACAGGATTGCCATTTGCTTACGCAGTGTGGGTATCCAACAAAAAACTTTCTGATGATTTTGTTAAGGACTTTAATGCAGCACTGAGAGATGGGGTTTCCCATCCGACAGACGTAATTGATGGATTGAAATCTTATCCGAATTTTGATTATAAAGAATATTTGACAGAATATTTGGATTTCAATTTGGATGCTGGAAAGAGAGAAGCAATATCTAGATATCTAGAATTTTATAAAGAATTAGAAGAGATTGATTTTAAAGGTGTATAGTTTTAAAATCAATCTCTTAAAATTTTAGTAGCGCATTCTCCAGCTAGTGATTAAACCATCTTTAACTGTAAATAAAAAATTGGCTTTATTGGTATAACCAATACTTGAATATTGACCTGTAACCACCACTTCGTTACCACTTATTATTTCTATTTTTGGATTTGCAACTTTACCTTTTCTGTCGATAATATCCGTTTGAATCCATTTGTACGTTTCAGCAGCCGTTTTCATAGCGCCATCAGCACCATACGCTTGGGTAGCCTTATCTGAAAATTGTGCTCTGATTGCTTGAGCATCTTCGGCTTGCATAGCTTCTATTAAAGCCTTTACTGGTTTTGCTATATCTTCCATATTTTTTTCTGTATTAAAGTTTTCTGATTGTTGATTAGTTTTCTTTGTTGAATTCTGTTGTTGCCCACAAGCTGTAAAAGTTATTACAGATAGTGCTATAAAAAGGAAATGTTTCATTTGTTTTAATTGATAATTGATAATGGGAAATTGATATTTGATATTTGAGAATTATCAATTGTAAATTGTGAATTCTCAATTCTTATAATATTTCTCCATCAAGCTTTTTCGTTCGCTGGATTCCAAATCAATACATTCAAAGCGTTTGTACTGACAGAATGAACCCATATCACGGTCGCCGTTAATGAAGATGCCTCCAACTAAAAGAACATATTTACAAGGGTAATTGGTTTCTTTAACCAAAACTTGAATACGTTCGTCAATGGCTTCATACATCACTTCTGTGGCTTCGAAAATTTGATTGGGAGCATTCAATATTCGTTTTTTTTGATGTAGAAAAATTTGTTCAATTGTATTCATCTGAAAGTCTAATGAAGATACATTGCCTTGGATGATTTTATTGTCAATCAATTTGCCTAAAGCGCCTTTTGCAGCACCACAACATGCAGAATTTGCACTTTGACCGATACGATGAATCTCCCCAATCGTTCCATCTTTTGTGATACCAATATGTGGAGCGTAGAAAATTATCACAGCGCCATCTTCGGGTACGTGATGTGCAAACGCATTCATACCTGTGATGCCTGCAAATGGAAATCCATTCAATCCACCCAAATGAAAAGGACCAAGCATTTCTAAAGCTCGAGGTGGATATTGTATGGCATTAACATCATCGCAACACATACTGTCGGCGTGCATCAATTGATTAGGTTTCAAACCTAATTCTTCTTCAATAGTATCTAAAAGTCTATTTACGGTATCGATAGAAGTCATCGCTTTCGGATACCATTTTCTTACGGATTCTAAACTCATTTTTATAATTGATAATGGTTAAATTATAAATGATGATTTGTAATTGATAATTTGTGATTGAAAATGAAAAATTGCTTATTCTCCATTTTCAATTCTACATCATAATATTATTTTTTGCTTGGATGGCTGGTGGTAAGTCCGTTTCGCCAAGCATTTCGCGTAGATCAATCTCAATATTTCTACTGATTTGTGTAATCGGAATATCATTGGCATTTCCTTCAAATGGATTTTCGGTGCTTTCGCCAATTTGTTCTAATACCAAGAATATCCAGCCGACTAATACGCTTAACGGAATCGTTAGCCAAATAATCCATTCGCCAAATTTGTCAATGTTTTTGGATAGTTCTCCAATGAAACCTAATGGAATCAAGAAACAAAGCAGATTGGTAAAATAGATATTGATGCTGGAAAACTGACGTGGATATGGGAAATTTTTGATGCGTTCGCATTTTCCTTGTTGGTCGTACAAATCTTTGATTTGATTTTCGAAACTTACATAATTATAATCACCGATAATACCTTTTTTGTTCAATTCTTTTAATTGATGCGATTGTTTTGCTAAGATTTGTGTAGCTCTGTTTTTAGTCGATAATATATACCGCAATTCATCTTCCGAAAGGTATGGCTTCAATTCATCTTCTAGCTTTGTTACCCATTCTGGTACGGTATAATACTTGAGATAATCTTGATTATATCTTTTTGTTTTTACGTTTTCCCAACCTTTTACTTCTCGCAATTGAAAACGCAATGCCGTTAGCCAAGCAAAATGACGATAGATAATTTCCTTTTGTAATTGAGCATTTTGTGTAGGATTACCTGTTCGTACAAAATCCTTGGTCATCACACCAAACGTGCGACTACTATTGATAATTGCACCATATATTTGACGAGCTTCCCAAGTACGGTTGTATGTTTGCGTGTTTTTGAATCCAGAAATAAAGGCTGTAGCCGTACCAATCAATGCAACCGGCACCCACGGAATCGCCAACCAATGCCAACCTAAATATAAAAATAGGATTGTGGGAGCAATGGATAATAGCAACATTTTGATGATATTGTGCTTCGTCCATGGGATAAAATGTTGTAGTTTATAATGGCTTGATATGTTCATTTTTTGAATTGAAAATTTATAATTAACAATTGATAATTATTTTTGACGTTTTTATTTTGTTGACTTAATTATAGAAATAAGTATTTTTAATATTTCAGTTATATCGGTTTTAATAGAGATATATTCTGTTTGCGATAAATAATCAGATTGATATAAAAGTTCAATCCAATAATCTGTTTTATTCGCTTCTTTTAAAGCAATTGATAATTTGTGAATAAAATCTGCAGTGCTTTCAACTTGTTCACTTTCCCTTACTAAAGCTCCAATAGCAGTTCCGCTTCGCAAAAGTTGTTTGCTCAAAACAACTCCCTTTTATTTTCTTTGAGAAACTTATAGAGATGAACAGTTCGCAGAGCAAACGCAAACGACTTGTACTTTATAATATTCTCTCTCATAATTATCAATTATCAATTTACAATTCTCCATTATCAATTAATGCTGTATTCCCGTTATTTTCAATTCTTCTAAATCCAACTGAAATTCTGCATGACGGATTTCTTCATCGGTGCAAATCGGATCTTTCTTCAATAAGAATAATTCTTTACGTTGTTGTGCGATAATTTCTAATAGCATTTGATGATATAATTCAATTCCCGATTCGGCAGTATGTGAACATTCTAATGAATTCAGCCGCTCTTTGGTATTAGAAATTTCATCTTCCAAATTTTCTTTATAAAACTGTATTAATTCATTCGAGGAAAGATTTTCGTTGTATTTTTCATTGATATGATTTAAGGCTACTTTTCCTAATCTTATTTGAATAAGTGCGCGTTGTTCTTCTTCATTTGCTATATTGTCTATTTCTTTCAAGTTAATAAGTTTGATAACAAATGGCAATGTTAAACCTTGAAATACCAACGTGACAAAAATTACCACGAACGTGATAAAGATGATTAAATTTCGTTGCGGAAATGCTTCCGTTTCATTCAACATCAACGGAATAGAAAGTGCTGTAGCTAATGAAACGACACCACGCATTCCTGCCCAACTGATTACCAAAGGACCTTTCCACCCTGGAGAAGGATCTTTACGTGCTTTTGGACTTAATAATCTCGGCAAATGTGCCGCAGGATAAACCCACAAATAGCGCAATAAAATAACGATAACGCTAATAATCAATCCATACTTAATACCATCAGCAATCGAATATTCGCCCAAACCAGCAACGATTTCGGGTAATTCCAAACCAATTAAAATAAATACTAATGCATTCATCAAAAAAATCATGGTCGTCCAAACGCCCAACATATTCAAACGCGTACTGCCAGTATTGAATACTTCGTGCGCACGATACGACATAAATAATCCACCACTCACAACCGCCATCACACCCGAAAAATGAAATTGTTCTGCTGCCAAAAACAAAATGTAAGGTGTCATCACAGTTAATGCTGCATCAATCGCAGGTGTTGTAGGTAAAAAGCGATGTATAGCATACATGATATTTGCACCAACTAACCCAACAACTATACCCATTCCAGCCACAATAAAAAATTGCCCAGTAGCTTCTTGCATGGAAAATGTACCCGACAAAACCGCTAAAACCGCAAATTTGAATACGATTAACGTAGATGCATCATTCACCAAACTTTCACCTTCGAGAATGGTCATTAATCGTTTTGGAACCTTCATGCCTTTTAATACCGTAGCCGCAGCTACAGCATCAGGGGGAGATACTATTCCGCCCAAAAGGAAACCTAATGCCAATGTAAATCCTGGAATAAAAGCGTTTGAAGCATAAGCGACCACCATGGAAGTAAAAAATACTAATCCAAAAGCCAATAAAGCAATCGGGCGCCTCCATTTCCAAAAATCTTTCCATGAGGTGTACCAAGCTGCTTCGTAAAGCAACGGAGGTAGGAAAATTAAGAAGATTAAATCGGGTTCGAGGTGTAACACAGGCATTCCGGGTATAAAACTGATAGCTAATCCGGCTATGACTAAAAATATCGGATAAGCAACCCTGATGCGTTGCGCTAACATTACTAAATGGATAACGGCAAATAATAATCCTAAAACAAGTAATATTTGGTGGTGCATGTTTATAATTTATAATGGTTAATTATCAATTGTAAATTTTCAATTACTCTTAAGTGGATGTTGCAAATAAATAATAACAAGATTCAATAATAGAAATGGGACTTCAATTGCCGCACCTTTTACATCTTTGATGAGCAATTGCAAACAAAGTATCATTAAGATACCAGCAGCCATTAAGAAATTGCCCCATACAAATGTTTTGGGAAATAAAATAAGTAATGATGCAAGCATGGTTACAGCACCATTTATCATAACCGCATTTTTGCTAAAATTCCATTTAGCGAACATTTCTAACATTTCAGCTTTGCCAGTAAGCATTGCCCATCCGTGTTTGAAGCCCATGAATACTGCCACAAGTATCAAGGCTGCGTTAATAATTTTTAGTATCATAGTTAATTGTTTTTGGTTGTTATTAAAGCACAATACATATTATTTTGTTCATAAATAGATTTGCGCTCAGCTATTTTATTTATATCATATTTATCCGCTGGAAATAGTTTGTTTAGATTTGAAAATGGAATAGGATAGGGCACCCATTGATTTGAAATGGAGGTGTCGTATTCTATTAGGATAAATTGCTTTTTCTCTTTAAAAAGTTTTCCCAATCTACAAACGACTTCATATTGATTTTCCATATAATGCAAGGCATTTGCCATGATAATACCATCTAGATTAGATACATTGAGGTCTAAATATGCTATATCTGATTTTATGAAATAAATATGTACACCATTATGAGTTTGATCAGGGATTTGTTGCGAAACTTTATCAATTGCATAAATAATACTTCCAGCAGGAAGTAATCGAGCTAATGATAGTGTAAAAACTCCACTTCCACATCCTAAATCTGCCCATGTTTGCGTTTTTTCGGATATAGATATTGCTTTTTTAATAAAATACACACATTCAGCAATTTCCACCTTTATTTAAATTCGTTTAAGCTTAATAATTGTTTGATGATTAAAAATATACAAAAGAAATTAAATTCTCTGAAATAAAATTTCTATTTAAAAAAATCAAAAAGCCAGTATTACTAATAACACTGGCTTCGAATAAATTTTGATTAATTATCTAGTCGTATAACCACCGTTTGCAAAGATAGTTTGACCTGTAACCCACCAGCCGTCAGTTACCAAAAACTCTACTAAAGGAGCGATATCTTTGATATCTGTTAATCCACCCAATGCCGATGCTGATTTGTGATACGCAACTGCTTCTGGAGCTTCTTGACCATAGAAAAATGGCGTATCCATAGGACCTGGAGCAACACCAGTTACAGAAATACCTCTTTCACCAAATTCTTTTGATGCCATACGTGTAAAATGTTCTACTGGAGCTTTAGCACCCGCATATGTAGAGTACAGTCCAGTATAAGCTGCTAATAATGATGTTACGATTGTACAGATTTTACCATTGTCATTCAATGTTTTACCTGCTTCTTGAATAAAGAAATACGCCACTTTAGAGTTGATGTCAAACATTGTATCGTACTCTGCCTCAGTAGTTTCTAAGAAAGGTTTTTTCAAAACCATGCCTACCGTATTGATTGCAATGTCAATTCCACCAAATTTGGCTTTGGTTTCAGCGAAAAGTTTAGAAATATTTTCAACTTTTGTCAAATCAGCTTGGAAAGTAAAAGCTTCGCCTCCATTTGATTGGATATCGGCCAATGTTTGTTCTGCATCCGCTTTTGTAGCATCGCTATTATAGTGAATAGCTACTTTCGCTCCTTTAGCAGCAAAATCTCTACTTAACAATCCACCTAAATTTTTTGCTCCACCAGCAATTAATACAACTTTTCCTTTTAAATCATTTCTTGCCATAATTGATTGTTTATTTTATTAATAATCAATGCAAATATGTGTCGTTTTATGACAATAAAAATGGTGAACTTTTCGGTATTTGAATTTTGTAGTACTTTTTCTACATACTTATTATAGCAGTAGTTAAATAGTTATAGTTGTTTTCTCAATTCGCCAGGTGTTAATCCAGTGAATTTTTTGATAAACTTAGAAAAGTTTGAAGGGTCGTATGTGAGTGTTCGAGCAACATCGGCAACCGATTTACTCTTGTCAGAAAGCAGTCGTTTTGCAGCGTCAATTATTTTTAAGTCATAATAATGACAAGGATGATGTCCTGTTTCTTTCTGAAGAGTTTCAGTTAGATGACCATGAGAAATATTTAGTTTTTCGGCAATTTGATTTATTTCCAAAAATTCTTCTTCCACATGATTAACTACATTATCAATGTGCTGATCTAATAAATCAAAATATTGTTTCAATAATTTCTTGCCAGCAGATGCCATATTATTTTAGAATAATAATTTCTTTTTGTGCTAGTAAGTTTTTATAAGTAATCTTAGATTCATCATTCAAAAAATGCTGATGTGATGGAGCTGGGATTACGATTTTTATTTCTTTATTGCTCCCTAGCGGCACAAAAAAAAGTGCGCCTTGCTCGATCATTTTTTCATCAGTAAGCAAAGTATATTTTTTGATTTTCGCATCTAAAAGTTGTTGCGCATTAAGATTGTTTAGTATAATTTGAATATTCATCTTGTCCAACTATTTCGCTTCATGAAAAACGAATATAGGTATTTCTGAGTGAAATGTAAGTTTTGTAGACAAACTAGAACTCATTAACCTATCGAAAAAATTCCTATTACGACGTACTATTGCTAGTACATCTATCTCGTTATCTAAAATGAATCTATTTACAGTTTCTTCAACCGAATTTTCTTTTTCAAGAAATACAAAGTTTAAATCTTGATTTTTAAAATTTTTAATCCAATTTTCAGCGTGTAATAGTATATCCTCAGTATGCATGCTACCATCATTCACGTTTACACAGACAACTTTTGCATCTACAATATTGCTTATATCCACTATTTGTTGTAAAGCGGAGAAATCTTTATCCTTAAACAAGGTTGTAAATCCAATTTTATTTATAGATTTATATTGGGCATTTGCTGGTATCGCCATTACAGGCAAAGTTACATTTCGAATCACATCAGTCGTATTACTTCCCATAAATTCATTACTGAAACCAGTTGAACCGTAAACACCCATGACAATTAGGCTAATGTCAAAATCACTTAATACTTTTTTGACACTTCCTAATACTGTTCCATGCTCGAATAAAAATTCAACTTTTCCCGTATTAATATTTTTCTGTAATGCTTCATTTAAAAGATCTTTATTCTTACGGTTAGAATATTCGATTCTTGAATTTTCAATTTCTTGATATACTGAGCTTAACATTTCAGGCTGTCCCGCATGTGCAGCTGATAGTACTGGAGGAATATAAGAAAAGAGAACATATAATTTTACATTAAGCTTGTTGGCAAGTTGTAATGCATAGAAAAAGGCATTATTTGCCTGATGAGAATAATCTGTTGGTAGTAATATATGTTTCATAGCAGAATCTCTTTTTACTAAATATAGGCAAATATCAACTCTTTATCAATATGTAAGATTGATGCAAATTATTTTTATATATGATGTAGCATACTTTAAAGATAGTTCGTTATTATGGTATAACATGGTAGCAAAGTGATTATCAATAATAATTCTTTAACTTTAGAAATTGAGAAAAGACCAAGTTCATCTGCACGAGTGAGTATAGTTTCGAGATATTTCAAAAGAAATAGTCCACTGACGTTGAAATCAGCATTGGAAGATTGTCTTGTGCGACAAAGTGAACGAAGTCAATCATTTCTGTATAAACGTTTCTACGGTTATATGATGGCAGTTTCGTTGCGATATGTCAAGAATGAAATGGAAGCTGAAGATATTGTTAATGAAAGCTTTGTTAAGATTTTTAGAAAATTATCAAATTTCGAAATTCTTACGGATGAGAAAGCATTAGAGAAATCATTCAAAGGTTGGATCGCACGTATCACTGTCAATACATCTATCGACAAATTAAGAGCTCAGAAAATTACACTTGATATTGATGATATCAATGAAATAGATATAGAGAGTAACGCTGTCTCCATGTCTAGTAATTTGGAAGTTAATGATATACTAGCATTACTAAATAAATTGCCCGAAATTCAACGTATGATATTCAATCTATATGAAATAGAAGGATACTCGCATGATGAAATAAGTAAACAGTTAAATATTCCTGATAGTACATCGAGAACATATTTGACTAGGGCAAAAGCAAAATTGAGATCATTGTATCAAGAACAATTCGAAGTATTGAATAAAATTAAAGTTGGTTAATATCTACATATATGAGCAATAAGGATTTAATAGAAGATATTAAAGCTAAATTAAAAGAAAAGCAGGAAATTCCTTACCGTGAAGGAGCTTGGGAGAAATATGCAGCACATTATGGTACAGCACCTGCAACGAAAGTTATTTCTTTCAAGAGAATGGCATCCATTGCTGCTGCAGGTTTGTTGATGTTAGGTGCCTCTTTATATTTATATCAATCTCAACAGTCAACATTAATTCCTTCAGTACAAACTGAATTAGTATCTAGTATACCAGATCATAAAGAAAGTCCATTAGATGTACAATCACATACTAATATCGAAGTAGCTGCATCAGAAGAAGCTATTAAGTCAAATAATCCAATTGCTTCAATATCAAGAATTAACACTAGCACTGAAAAAATGCTAGAAGATATATCTACTGTTGCTGGAATTCAAGAATCAGATTTAATTGATAATAAATCTATGTTAACAAACATAGTTTCACTGAATACTATAAAACCAGTAATTTCTGGGTATAAACATAATATTACTAGCGAAATAACTCCTGTGCAAATTAAACCATCGATTACAACTCTAGCTCATCGGACTGCTAATGCAGATATGAATCGTAATGTGGATAATTTACCAAAATCAAGTTTGATGTCTTTGGGAGAGAAATTTCAGTTAGGGCTTTTTGTTTCACCACAACGTACTGCGGATAAATTTGACGTAGGAGCAGGTTTTTTGGTTTCTTATGCATTAACACCGAAAATCAGTATACGAACAGGAACTTCATACAATTCCTATACTGTAGGTGTAGTAAAAGATCCTTTAGAGATGGCAAATGCAGAAATGATCAGTATGGATAATGTATATCAAAATTCACCGCTTGCGGGCGAATTGAACTTTGCAGCCAAACAACAGATGATTTTACCAAATGTAAATGCGGTTATGGGTAAAGTTGAAGCGCTAGAAATACCATTAGATATTAAATATAATTTCAATAAAGGTTTCTATTCATCAGCTGGTATTTCGTACTCAGCTATCATTAATCAGCAGCGCGAAGCACAATATATCGAAAATGTAGGAGCTTTTTCCCTGCAAGATAAAGCCACATTGATTCCTAATGCTGCACAAGATTTAAATAAGCCTCAGGTCAAGACAGTCAAATCTCTACAAGAGAATGTAAATCCCAACGGCTTTAATGGATTTGCAAATTTTTCTATTGGCAAAAAGGTTAATATGAATAACAAGATGTCGCTTTCAGTTGAACCATTCGTTAAGGTACCATTGGGACAATTCCGAAAATCAGATTTGGATTACACCAATAGTGGAATAAGAATTATTACGAGTTTTTAGATAGTGTGCGAATTATAATTGATCAATTCGCACCCAGCCCATACCCGCTGCAATAGCTCCTTTTACCCCTGGATCACCATCTTCAAACACCAAACAATTACTTGGTTCAACATCTAATTGTTTCGCACAAAGTAAAAAAGGTTCAGGCGAAGGTTTACCATTTAATGTATCTCCAGCACATACCATGGCCTGATACTTACCTTTGACATCAATAACCTCTAATGTAATATCTAAAGTAGAACGACTTCCTCCAGAAACAATTCCTATTTTCTTTTTACCTAAATTAGAAAAAAGAACTTGTCTTACGTATTCTATAGGTTCAGTTTTATGGATAAATTCTTCAATAAAGATTTCTGATTTTCGTTTAGAGTATGCTTCTACATCAAATTCAACATTATATCTTTTGCACACTTCACGCGCAACAGCAATAGTTGGCCAGCCCGCAGTTTCATCAATCAAATTAGGATCCAAATCTACTCCATATTCTTTTGAAACTGCCACATATGCAGCTTTATGTGCATGTATGTTGTCGGCTAAAGTTCCATCTACGTCAAAAAGTAGCGCTTTATAAGGTTCAGCTAATGCACTTAGTTTATTGAATCTATCTTCGTTATTCATTTTAAAGTTTAGGATTGTCTACTAACAAATAATGACTGTAAATATACAGCCATTATTTCTATTTTTTTGAAGATTTACGTCGTTGTTTTTCCTTAATGATTAAACTTAGCTCTCTACTTGTTTGTCCTGCAGCAGAAGTATTTTCTTGTGCTCTACGGAATAAATAAGGCATAACAGCTTTTACTGGCCCATAAGGCATGTACTTAGCAACATTATATCCCGCTGCACCCAAATTGAAAGATAGATTATCTGACATACCTAATAATTGAGCAAAGAAAACATGCGGATGATTGTGCGCTATACCACGTTTATCCATTTCCGTAGCTAATAGCATACTACTTTGGTCGTTATGTGTACCTGCCATCAATCCTATACGATCGATATGATCTAACGAGAATAAAATCGCTTGATTATAATCATTATCTGAAGCATTCTTGGTCGGTTGAATAGGAGAAGGGTACCCAATTTCTTCGGCACGCTCACGCTCAATTTCCATATACGCACCACGAACTATTTTTGCACCTAAATAAAATCCTTGCTTTTCAGCATAAGCGAAATCAGCTTTTAAAGAGGCTAACTTATCGTGTCTATACAATTGATAAGTGTTATATACAATAGGTTTTTGTTTATTGTAACGCTCCATTAGTTCGCGTGCTATATCATCGATTGTATCTTGAATCCACGAATGTTCCGCATCTACCAGTACAGGTATTCCAGCTTCATAACAAGCTTTACAAATAGCATCACAACGTTTAAGAACCCTTGCGAACTCAGTTTTTTCTTCCTCTGTCAATACTTGCTTAGCATCAATTTTTGCTAATAAATCAAATCTTCCGACACCTGTAGGTTTGAATACACAGAAGGAAATCAACTTATTAGTTTTAGCATAGGCAACACTAGCCAAAACTTCTTGACAGCAAGCATCAAAACTATCTTCGGATTCTTCTCCCTCGACAGAATAATCTAATATTGTGGTAACATTTCCTTTTCCAAGATCAGCTATTGCTTGTGCACAACCTTCAATGGTTTCACCACCACAAAATTGCTTGTAAATAGTATTACGAATAATTCCTTGAATAGGAAGGCCAATATTCAAGGAAAAATTAGTTATAGGAGTTCCAATTTTGATAAGTGTATTTGAAGCTATCATTTTAAATAGCCAATATGCTCTTTCTAAATCTTTATCGCTCTTATTTTTAAATGCTATTTCCGTATTTTCAAAATTCAATAGGGATTCCTTAACTATCATCATCTACAGTTTTTATCTAAACAAAAATAGACTATAATAAATATATTTTGAACTTTTTATGCTCATATGGATAGAATTGGTATATTTTTGGTTTATTTTTGTTTATGCAAACATTCAAATTAGAAGGAGAATTTATACCCATGATTCAATTGTTGAAAGCATTGAACTGGGTAGAGCACGGTGGCATGGCACAGCGTATGGTAGATGAGGGATTAGTAAAGTACAATGGGGAAGTGGATTACCGCAAAAGATTGAAGGTGAGACAAGGAGATATCATCGAATTTGACGGGATGAAAGTCCAAATCATTTAATATTATTTCTATCTTTACCTTTGTAACATTATATTTATACATACAACATGCAAGCAATCCAAAGTTTAGGATACAACGTATATTTTGAAGAAAATCTTGAATCACTTTTACCATTTATTGAAGAGCGGGGATATTCTCAAGTTTTGGTTTTAGTTGATAGAAACACCAACGATAATTGTTTACCTGTATTGCAAAATGCAATTCCTGATTTAATTCATTATGATATTATCGAAGTAGATCCAGGAGAAGAAAATAAGAATATAGATTTTTGTATTGGGGTTTGGAAGACCATGTTGGATTTTGGAGCTGACCGTAAAGCATTAATGATAAATCTTGGTGGTGGCGTCGTAACAGATATGGGAGGTTTTGCCGCTTCTACATACAAGAGAGGAATTGATTTTATTCAGATACCGACCACTTTACTGTCGCAAGTAGATGCTTCTGTAGGTGGTAAGACTGGCATTGATTTGGATAATGTCAAAAATATCATAGGTACATTCACGCAACCACAAGCCGTCTTCATTAGTACACAATTTTTGCAAACTTTGGATGATAGGCAACTTGTATCTGGTTTTGCAGAAGTTATTAAACATGGTTTAATCCAGGATAAGGATTTATATTTAAAATGTAAGTCTGTATGTTTGGAAAACGTTTCACAAGATATAATTTATAGATCAGTAGAAATTAAAAACTCCGTTATTACACAAGATCCTACCGAAAAAGGTCTTCGTAAAATTTTGAATTTTGGTCATACCATCGGTCATGCAATTGAGGGGTATTCACTTTATAATGATGAAAACCCTTTATTACATGGAGAAGCAATCGCCATTGGTATGATATGTGAAGCATGGTTGTCTCATAAATTTACTGGTTTATCAGAGGAATCTCTTCAAGATATAACTGGAACATTTATTTCTAAATATCCAAAATATACCTATACACAAGAGCAGTATGACGTATTCTTGGATTTGATGAAAAACGATAAAAAAAATGAAGACAACAAGATAGGTTTTGCTTTGTTAAAATCAATAGGTGATTGCACATATAATATATATGTAGCCGAAGACGATATTAAAGCGTCATTAGATTACTATTTGAATATTACTAAATAAGTACTTATTATGAAAAGTATCTATTCCTTTTTGTTAGTGGCCTTTTCATTTGTAGCTTCCGTGGCTGCTCAAGAAAAAAAATCTGTATTGATTTTCTCTAAAACTACAGGATTTAGGCACCAAAGTATTCCAAAAGGAGTTGCTACAGTTTCGAAGTTATTGACTAAGCAAGGAATAAATTTTAAACATTCTGAAGATGCTATTCATTTTCATGCTGATAGTCTAAAAAAATACGATGCTATTATCTTCTTGAATACAACAGGTGATATTCTTGACGACAGTCAAAAGAAGAATTTTCAGCGTTTTATCCAATCAGGAAAGGGATATGTAGGTATTCACGCTGCTTCTGACACAGAGTATAATTGGCCTTGGTATGGTGCGCTAGTCGGAGGTTATTTTGCCAGCCACCCAGAAGTTCAGGAAGCAAGGATTGACGTGCTAAATCGTACTCATCCAGCGACTGCACATTTGCAAAATACATGGGTTCATCGGGATGAATGGTATGATTTTAAGGACATAAAGGACGGTCTGAACATCTTAATGACATTAGATGAAACGACTTACAAAGGTGGTAAAATGGGGAAATTTCATCCAATAGCTTGGTTTCAAGAGTTTGATGGGGGTAGATCATTTTATACTGGGTTGGGTCATACAGATGAATCTTACGATTCTGAATTATTCCAAAAACATATATTAGGTGGTGTCAAATACGCCTTAAAAATCAAGTAATTTTTATGTCTGCCTCAAAAATTATTATTGCCTCTGCATTGCTCTTAAATGCAGATAAAGACTTGTTGGTAGTTCGCAAAAAGAATTCTAAATTCTTTATGCTTCCTGGAGGAAAAGTAGAATCGAATGAAAGTTATTCAAACACACTAGTGCGCGAGTTGAAGGAAGAACTAAATCTGACTTTTGATGCTACTGATTTTAAATATTTAGGGCAACATGAGACAAAAGCAGTTAATGAGACGAATACTATAGTGCAAGGTAATATATTTGTGTTAATGCGTCCTTTGTTGATATTACCGAATGCTAATGCAGAATTGGAAGAAGTTCGATTTATACGTAAAAATGAATACCATAATTTTCTATTAGCTCATCTTTTAAAAGAATTTGCTCTGCCAATTTGGCTGAAATTTTAATTTCTTATAAGAATGTTGTTATATTTTAATTAAACGCAATTTGTTTTTAAAACTATTTGATATAAAAGCAAAAAAGGGATGATTACATATAGTGTAGTGCTTCGACTACAATGTTTAGTTAAATATTACTAAATACTTTTTAAATTATTTAATAATTATTTAACATTGTGTCGTCAACTTAGATTAAAGATTAGTAAATCTTCAAGTCGAATTTATCACACACTATCTGTTTATTAAAAAATACAGCTCTTCAATATAAGAGCTGTATTTTTGTTATTAAATAATCTAAAAATTATAAAATAAGTTTGGTTGCATTGGAAAAATTAAACCGCTACTTTGCGTGCTTTTTCTCTTTCCCAAATACGATGACCTTTCATGATATGAATAAAGTCTTTCGTAAGATTTCCTTTTGATTCTAAAATAACACCATTATCAATATCTTTTATCAAGGATTGCTTGATTAGTTCTTCTGCTCCTTTGGCGAAAGCGATTGCTTTACAATGTCTATAAGCTTCATTAATAAATTGATAGTAATCCGGTTCATCGGCTAAGGTTTTAACCGAATCACCTTCTGGTGTATAAAATGCATCATAGCACACAGAAGCTTCGGTTAAGTACGTAAATTGAATTTCTTCATCACCGCCTTCTTTAAATTTAAGCTTTCCAACTTTTGTACTAATCAAAACTGCTTCAGCACCTTCAGCTTCCAAAGCCGATTTCATTATATCTATACTTGCTTTACTAACACCATTATCTACTAAGAAGGCAACTTTTCTGGTTTTGATATTACCTTCACCAGGTTTTACTTCCATGCTCAGCGCCTTGGATTTCGTTACTTCAGGTTTTGGTGCTTGAATAGGGTAATTGGGATGATTTTGACTAGCAAATTGTAAAGTTAATTTATCCAATTCTTTTGGTGGCTCAATCCCCAAATTATCCCCAACTGCTTTAGCCAATTTTTCATCTATTTGATTTAAAATAGCTAACTCACGACGACGAATGTCTACGCTATTAATCTTTGACAATTCAAAACTGTAAGCAGAAATTATATGATCTTGCTCAGCAGGGGATTGGGATTGGAAGAATAATCTTGCTTGCGTAAAATGGTCCGCAAAAGAAGAGGAGCGACCCCTAATTTTTTTTGCGTCAATTTTTTCTGCATGAGATTCAAATCCTTTTTCACCTTTTAGCATTGCATGGTAAGGACAGCCTCCGCCCAAACTATTTGGAAAATAGGATACATTTCCTTTAAGAACATCCTGTCTACCAAACCCATCTTTCTGATTGTTGAATTTTCCATTTACAGGTCTGTTGATAGGTAATTCATGGAAATTTGGCCCCCCTAATCTATAATTTTGGGTATCTGCATAAGAAAATACGCGCCCTTGTAGGAGAGGGTCATTACTAAAGTCAATACCTGGCACTAATCGACCCGGGTCAAAAGCAATTTGTTCGGTTTCGGCGAAGAAATTTTCTGGATTTCTATTCAAAGTCATCCTACCTATAATTTGTACAGGCACAAGTTCTTCTGGAATTATTTTTGTCGGGTCCAAAATATCAAAGGAATATTTTAGCTCATCTTCTTCAGGAATCAATTGGACACCCAAATCCCATTGAGGATAACTTCCTTTTTCAATTGCTTCCCAAAGGTCTCTTCTATGAAAATCTGCATCATAACCAGAAATTTTCTGCGCCTCTTGCCATGCAACCTGATGTACTCCTAATTTTGGTTTCCAATGAAATTTAACAAATGTTCCTTTGCCTTCTTCATTTACAAATTTGAAGGTATGAACCCCAAAACCTTCCATCATTCTTAATGATCGTGGAATAGCTCTGTCCGACATTGCCCACATCACCATATGTGCTGACTCGGGCATTAGAGATACAAAATCCCAAAAAGTATCGTGTGCAGAAGCCGCTTGTGGCATCTCATTATTTGGCTCAGGCTTGACAGCATGTACCAAGTCAGGGAAATTCATCGCATCTTGAATAAAGAAGACTGGAATATTATTTCCTACTAGGTCGTAATTACCTTCTTCTGTATAGAATTTTACCGAAAAACCTCTGACATCACGCGCTAAGTCTGTTGAACCTTTGAAACCTGCTACCGTAGAAAATCTTAAAAAAAGAGGTGTTACAGTTCCTTTTTTTAGAAATTTGGCTTTCGTATATTTTGAAATATCAGCAGTAGCCTCAAAAATACCATGTGCTCCCGAACCTCTCGCATGTACGACTCGCTCAGGAATTCTTTCTCTATCAAAATGTGCTAATTTATCTTGGTAAATAAAATCCTCTAACAACGAAGGACCTCTCTCTCCAGCTTTTAACGTATTGTTATTGTCGTGAATGTGAACACCATCATTCGTAGTCAATGGCTTATTGCTGTTATCTACGAGATTTTTGTTTATAATATCAATCTTTTTATTAGTTTCCTTTTCTTTCATGGTCTATATAAGTGAATGTAAATAATGATTGAGCTGAATCCATTTTTGATTCAGCTTAATCTATTGATAATAAATGTGATTAATCGTGTCCTTCAGTTTTCACGATTTTGTTGTAGATTCCTAATAAAAGGAAAGGAGCTACCCACTGACCTATAAATAAGGCATCTTTGTCGTCTTTTCCTTTTGCACATTTAAGTGCTGCGGATACGGCTATTGCCCCAAGTGCTGCCCCTAAAAATAAGATAGAAGGGATTTTAGAAGTTTCTTTTTCGACCGCTTTTGTTAATTGGTCTTCATTACCTGTTGTTAGTGCCATAATTGTTCATTTACTTAGTTATGCACTTATAACATCGTAATTAAAATTTTTGTTTTGTAAATCGTATAAGTTTATAATCTACATGAGGATTTCTTTAGCCACATTGGTTATATTATTTGACAAATGGATTATCTTTATTATGCTCAATCCAAATCAAATCACTTACGTTATATCCAAAGTCTGTTGCTATTTTTAGATATTTCTGTTTCATTTGTTCCGGGATTGATTTTTCTCTAGATAAAATCCATAAATAATCATAGTTTTTTCCTCCGACTAAAGCATATTTGTACTCTTTGTCTACTGCAAAAACATTATAGCCAGAATAGAATGGACCAAAGAATGAAACTTTCAATGCACCTTCTGATGCTTTTCCTCGGAATTTTGCATTACCCACAGCATCTTTCCATTCTTCCTTTATATAGTTATATCCAGAATTAACCACTTTTATATCGCCATTGTCTTTCAAAGTATACTGTGCGACAGTGTTATTTAGATTTCTTTCTTGTTTAAAATCTATTCTTGCTATTTCGTACCAAGTCCCTGTATATTTTTGAGCATCAAAATTCTGAACGACAGTTGCTCCTTTAGGTATTGATTGGCAAGATAAAAGAATAAAGCAGCCTAATAAGCTTGCTATAAGCGTAAATTTCGGAAAGTTTTTCATCATGTAAATTTTTTATACATAAACAACCAAATAGGTAGTTTGTTCGACACGTTGAGGAAACTTATTTATGTAACATATTGGTTGCTTGAACTATGGTATATAAATTCGATTCATAATTTTATTACA
This sequence comes from Sphingobacterium composti, assembly GCF_009829075.1. Classification (GTDB taxonomy): domain Bacteria; phylum Bacteroidota; class Bacteroidia; order Sphingobacteriales; family Sphingobacteriaceae; genus Sphingobacterium; species Sphingobacterium composti. Next base: position 88,850 of record NZ_WUQZ01000005.1, read on the forward strand.
TTGGTAGTTATAAACTACTATTATGAATCGTAAAAACTTTTTGAAAGCTGGTGCTTTATTGGCTGCTACTTCTATATATTCATCTTCTCATGCATCATCTATTCTTCAAACAAAAGTAAGGGTAGCGCTAATTGGTGTAAATGGAATGGGATGGTCTAACCTGAATGCCTTATTAAAAGTCGAAAACGTAATTTGTACTGCACTTTGTGATGCAGATAATAATATATTAACAAAAAGACAGAAAGAATTAAAGGATAAAAGTATTCAAGTCAAAATTTATAATGACCACAATGAGTTATTAAAAGATAAAAATGTCGATGCTGTAATCATTGCAACTCCCGATCATTGGCATTGTTTACAATTTATTGATGCTATAAAAGCTGGAAAACATGTATATATTGAAAAGCCTGTAGGTAATTCCATAAAAGAATGTGAAGTAATGGTCGCAGCCGCTGCAAAGTCCAATTGTATAGTCCAAGTAGGTCAATGGCAAAGAAGCCAACAACATTTTAAAGATGCTATAAGTTTTGTTCATTCGGGAAAGTTGGGGAAAGTTCGATTAGCAAAAGCATGGTCATATGTTGGGTGGAAAGATCCTATAATTAAGAAACCTGATAGCCCTGTTCCTTCTGGGGTGGATTATAACAAATGGTTAGGTCCAGCGCAAAAAAGGAACTTCAATATTAATCGTTTTCACTTTGAATTTAGATGGTTTTGGGATTATGCAGGAGGCTTAATGACCGACTGGGGAGTGCATCTTATTGATTATGCACTTATGGGTATGAAAGCTTCAGTTCCAAAATCGATAGTCGCATCAGGTGGTGTATATGCAGATCCTAATACTGCTGCCGAAACTCCGGATACTTTAACCGCGATGTATGAATTTGACGATTTTAATATTCAGTGGGAGCATGCATTAGGTATTGGCTCGGGACCATATAATCGAGATCATGGTATTGCATTTATAGGAAATAATGGTACATTGGTTGTGAATAGAGGTGGATGGGAGGTGATTCCAGATAGAAATAAGATGGACGCGATCCCTTTACAAAAAGCTCAAGATAATGGTTTAGAAAAGCATATGCAAAACTTCATTGATGCCATTATAAAGAAAGATAAAACTTTAGTGAATGCACCAATTGAAGCAGGCAGTCATGTGGCTACAGTGTCTCAAATGGGAAACATAGCATACCGTACAGGCAAAAAAATATATTGGGATAATAATAAGAAAAAATTTACCGATGAGGAATCAAATTCTTATCTGGCAGCAAAGTATCATAATGGATATAAGATACCTAATATTTAAAATTATTCGTATCCGTCCTATGAACTACAGTTCTGTTGATTTTTTAAAGTTCTGCGGATAAAGATCCTTTAAGTTTTTATGGTTTATTGACATGATGTTTTGCAGGGTATTCATTAACCACTAAAAAGGGTTAACATCATGCTTTTTGCAGATAGCCAAAAATGAGTAAATCATCGCTGCACGTTGTGCTGCTTCATGGCTTCCTGCGAAGAGGTAATTTTTCCGGCCGAGCGCAATGGGGCGAATAGCGTTCTCCACAAGATTATTGTCAATAAGTAGATTCCCATCATACAGGTATGCTGATAGCGCATCCCATCTGGCATATGCTGCATTTTTCGTAAAACCCGCCTTGCATAGGGTGACGTTTCAGATGCAATCCTATCGAAATTTTCATTATAAAATTTAACATATTGCAGAAATGTATTAGACATCCCTTCGATATCATCATAATTGTTTTGATAATAATATAAATCATTATAAATATTTATAAAATCGGCATTATTGAAAAGGAGAGGGTTTGCCTGCATCACTGTTAAAGCTTTTAGCGTGTATTCAATCTCGTATTTTTGATTATGCAAGCCGTTATAACTGTATGCCCGTTGGTAATAGAAGTTTTTGAGTAATACTAAATCATTGACCAAAATTTTATTGTTTTCTTCATACAATTTTTCAGATTCCAATAATGCATTCTCATATTGTTCATTATAATTTAATGCTGTTATTAATAATATGTGAAGATTTACAGCGTAAATTTTAGATATTTTTTTTGATTCAGCTAAAGATTTTTCACATATATCTATAGCTTGCACGAAATTTTCTTTATCAATTTCCTTTTTAATTTTTTCTAAGTGATTTTGTTCGTTGATATGCAAAGGCTGAGCTATGCAATTTTCATTTGATAAATAATGAAAATTAAACATTGGTTTTACTAAACCAAAAGTAATAATTACAAAGATACTAAATTGATTATTACTATTATTCGAGCTAAAGCAATATATAATAAAATTGTCCTATAATTTATATTATGTTAAATAGAAGTGTTTGACACTCACCTTTCATTGTTCATTTCATCAAATAATCATGTTCAAAACTTTAATCTTTTATTCAAGTAATATTGATTTATTTTGTAAAATATTAATATTGCTATATGTCAACGCCACAATCACAAAAAGCAAAAAAAACAATCTACTTTAGCATCTTAGGAAGTTTTGGCTTGGCTTTGATTAAGTGGCTGGCGGGTTTCTTCGGCAACTCCTTTGCATTGATTGCTGATGCTATTGAATCTACGTCTGATATTTTCTCATCCATTCTAGTTCTATTAGGTATAAAATATTCAGAGCGTCCAGCGGACAAAACGCATCCTTATGGACACGGTCGTATCGAGCCTTTAATAACATTTATTGTTGTGATTTTTTTAGTTATTTCAGCTACATTTATCGCACATAAAAGTATTATTAACATTCAAACTCCTCATGATGGGCCTGAGTCTTGGACTCTAATTGTGTTGGGATTAATTATTATATGGAAAGAAATAAGTTATCAAGTTGTTATGCGAAGAGCAAAAACTTTAAACAGTAGCTCTTTAAAAGCAGACGCTTGGCATCATCGTAGTGACGCTATAACTTCTGTTGCAGCATTTGTTGGTATTTCAATGGCACTTCTACTTGGTGATGGATATCAGTCCGCAGACGACTGGGCTGCCCTTTTTGCTTCTGGTTTTATTCTTTATAACTGTTATCGTATATTTCGCCCGGCCTTAGGTGAAATTATGGACGAAAATCTCTATGAGGAAATGGTTGATTTGATTAAAGATAAATCCTTAAATGTCAATGGTATATTAGATACAGAAAAATGTTTTGTGCGTAAAAATGGCATGTCATTTCTGGTTGATATTCACGCTATAGTTCCAGCTGATTATACAGTAAAACAAGGACATGATATAGCGCATAATTTAAAAGATTATTTAATGTCTGAAATGCCTGAAATTTCAAATGTATTCGTTCATATTGAACCGTTTAATCCTATAGTTTACAATACATTATCTAAATAGTATTTATTTAAAATATTGTGGGTAGGCAAAGATACCTGGTGCACCCCCAGTGTGAATATAAAGAACCTTCTGCCCTTTTTTAATCACATTGGTCTTAATATCCATAAGTAGCCCTGTAAATGCTTTTGATGTGTAAACAGGGTCCAAAAATATGCCTTGGTATTTGGCTAAAAACTTAATCGTATCAATGTGGAAGTCTTCTGGTATACCGTAGGTTTTTCCAGCGTATTCATTTGTAATTTGTATATCCGATAGCGAAAGATTTGTGTCCGTATCACATAAATTCATTGCCTCATTAGCAATCGCTAATGTATGTGCGCGCAATTGACCTTGATCTGGTTCTACGTTATAAGCTTTTATTTCTGTTTTTCTATTAGACAGTGCATTTCCTACTACTAAGCCGCCATGAGTCCCACCAGATCCAGATGCCGAACAAATCAAATCAAACTCAACCTTCAAGTCAGCCTGTTGCTTAAGAATTTCAAAATAACAATCTACATATCCTAAAGTTCCTAATGCATTTGAGCCACCTATTGGAATTAAATAAGGTCTACTGCCCTCCTTTTTTAACTCAATAATTCGCTTTTCTATCGCTTTATAGGCGCTTTCATTGTCTTTGACCTCATGGATAGTTGTATTAACAATATTATTTAAAATTATATTTCCATTTTCGAAATATGAACTTTCTTTCAATGGCACTGATTTCTTTAGGAATAATTCAATATCAAAACCAAACATTCGCGCCGCAATAGCCGTCATACGCGCATGATTAGATTGAATTGCGCCTATGGTAAATATATGTGTAGCATTATTTTTCCTAGCATCGCCAATGAGATATTCTAATTTCCTAAGTTTATTCCCGCCAAATCCAACAGAAAATAAATCATCTCTTTTAATATATATATCCACCTCAAGGACTTTGCTTATATGTTCTAAATAATGAATAGGCGAAGCATTATCGATTAATTTTACTTTTGGATACTTCTTCAAATTGATTCTTTTCATGCGTACGAATTGTATGATTCTGCTAATTTATCTATAATTTCCAAATAATTATTCAAAACATTGTTCTTGAAATTATTTTTTGACTTTAGCATAAAAATCGATTATATAATTGGCAAAATAGGCTATTTAATTGTATATTTGGTAAATTTCACATTAAATTTATACAATTCTATCAATAGAAAATGCTAAATCTTAAAAACTTTATTGATTACGTCGAAAAACAAAATCCTAATGAACCTGAGTTTTTGCAGGCAGTGACTGAAGTTGTAGAAGACTTAATCCCCTACATCAATGAATATCACCCAGAATATGCTGATCTGAAAATATTAGAAAGATTAGTAGAGCCGGAGCGTGTGGTATCATTTCGAGTTGCATGGCTTGATGATCAAAACAATATCCAAGTAAATAGAGGGTATCGTGTTCAGATGAATAGTGCCATTGGTCCTTACAAGGGTGGTTTACGTTTCTCTCCGACTGTCAATTTGAGCATTTTGAAGTTTTTAGCATTTGAACAAGTGTTTAAAAATGCATTAACAAGTCTTCCTATTGGTGGAGGTAAAGGCGGTTCAAACTTTGATCCAAAAGGAAAATCAGACAATGAAATTATGCGCTTTTGTCAATCGTTTATGACGGAGCTTTATCGTCATATTGGTGCAGAAACTGATGTACCTGCTGGAGATATTGGAGTTGGAGGTCGTGAGATAGGTTATTTATTTGGTCAGTATAAGCGTATTCAAAACAATTTTACAGGTGTCCTGACAGGTAAAGGGGTGCAATGGGGTGGTTCTTACATTCGTCCAGAAGCTACGGGATATGGATTGCTATACTTCGTTCAAAGTATCTTTGAAAATAACGATGAAACTTTGGACGGCAAAGTTGTGTCTATTTCTGGAGCTGGCAACGTTGCATTTTATGCTGCTGAGAAAGCACTTTCATTTGGTGCTAAAGTAATCACATTATCTAACAGTACAGGTACTATTTATGATAAAGATGGTTTTACGCACGAGAAGCTAGTATATATCGCTAAATTAGGTAGAAATTTAGCCGAATTTCCAGAACGCTATCCATCTGCTACATTCCATGCAGGACAAAAGCCTTGGCAATTTGTATGTGATATAGCATTGCCATGTGCTACTCAAAATGAATTGGATCAGCAAGATGCAACTACTTTAATATCTAATGGATGTATTTGTGTTGCAGAAGGTGCAAATATGCCATCTACTGCTGAAGCGATAAAAGTATTTCATGATGCTAAAATTGCATATGCACCCGGAAAGGCTGCAAATGCTGGTGGTGTTGCTGTTTCCGGATTAGAAATGTCTCAAAATTCTATAGGTCAACAATGGTCCTCAAGTAAAGTTGATGAAAGACTGAAACACATCATGGCAAATATCTATAAAACTTGTTTGCGCTATGGTAAAGAAAAAGATGGATACATCAATTACTTAAAAGGTGCAAATTTGGGTGGCTTTATCAAAGTAGCAGAATCCATGAAAGCGCAAGGCGTGTTATAGCTGTCCCTAGTTTAGTCGTCTAAATATTATAAAAAGGAACATTTTTTGAATGTTCCTTTTTCGTTTAAAATGGTAGCTAAAATCAAATTGATTTCATAATTTTTATTTAGTTATTTTGTGCCAAATATAAAATATATTACATCATGAGAACACTAGCAGAACTACCCCATCCCGAATGCAAGATTACAATCTTTGGTATGAATCAAAAGTACATTATTAAGTTTGAGCAAGGTAATCTTGAGCAAACTTATAAGATTGCGGAAGCGGATATATTGAATGGTGTGAATGGTGTTTTTGAAATTTTGGACGAAGAGTTTATAAATAGAGTATTAGAAAATTTCACTGGTATGCGTAGTTCATTTATCGATACATACAATAAATTCAATTAAACTAAAACCTCCTCAAAACAACGCAAATAACTTATAATCAATAAGTTAAAATTTTATATTTACACATGCAAAATTTAATTTGGTTAATGTTGTTTTATTTTTTTCAATCCCTAATTTAATCTAAACTATTTGTAATTATAAGGTATTCTAAAAGTTGATATTCAAATTGTTATAAATTATCACAAAATTTTATTCTGCGTATATTTCAACCCATTTTGGTAATATTTCTGATGCTGTTCCTGAATGTAATATTACATTTGAATTTATTCGCATTTGATGTGCATTTGGATCAATGAGTTCTATTTTACAATCTTTAGAAGTTTCATATAGTAAGTTGGCAGCAGGATAAACTTGTAAGGAAGTACCGACAACTAGTAGTATATCTGCGTCCTTTACAATTTCGCTTGCTATAAGCATATTAGGTACTGCTTCTCCAAACCAAACCACATGCGGCCTCAATATAGACCCCATCTTACATTTATCTTCCATAGACAATTCGTCTTTTTGTAATTGATAAACAAGGTTTGAATCTCGCGAAGATTGAGCTTTCATAATTTCTCCATGAAGATGTAAAATGTTTTTGCTGCCAGCACGTTCATGCAAATCATCTATATTTTGTGTGATGATATAAACATCAGCATATTTTTCTAACTCCACTAAAGCAAGATGACCAGCATTAGGTTGCGCTCTACGACATGCAATCCGTCTCATATTATAAAAACGCTGAACTGATTCTGGATCACGCTGCCAAGCTTCTGGTGTTGCCACATCCTCCACACGATGTCCTTCCCACAATCCATCCGAACCTCTAAATGTTTGTAATCCGCTTTCAGCACTTATACCAGCTCCCGTAAAAACTACTATTTTCTTCTTTATCATATGTCATAAAAATAATAATGGTCAAAAATTAAAAATTTTCGACCATTATACAATGAGAATTGATTATTAACCTATTTCACAAAATAGCGATGTTCGATTACTGTCACTTCGTCTTTTTCATTTGAGATTTGATCTACGGCAGCTTTAATAGTGCATTTACCCGTAATCCCGCGATATACCAATGCGCCACCTAAACCTACACCTGAAATAGCGGTGATCGGATGTTTTAATATCTGCTTAATTCCTACGCTCAAAATTAAACCTCCAGCTATAACGGATAGTATCCGTTCGGATGTCCCTACATTACCATCTACACAATCCTCATCAACTTTCCTTTTGATTTTGTCTATAGCATAATTTATTAGTGTGTTCATATCTTTTATAATTGTATCCAATTAGTAAACATTCTAGAGGAAACTTTGTTTGTTAAAATTTATTAAATTGTGATAATATTTAAAACAAGAATAGTATTTTAATCCAATCAATTTTAATATATGAAAGTAAAAAAACATTCTGGTGAATTGGTAGATTACAACCCAAACAGTCTTAGACATTCTCTATCTCGCTCTGGCGCATCTGAAAAAGAAGTTAATCAAGTTTTCGATACAATAAAGCCAAAATTATATGATGGAATTAGTACGCGAGAATTATATGAAATTGCTTTTGAAGAATTAAAACTTACGCGAAACACTTATGCCGCACGATATAGTCTAAAAAAGGCATTACGTGATTTAGGTCCAGAGGGTTTTTATTTTGAAAAATGGGTGGCTCGCATGTTTCAAGAAGAAGGATACAAAGCAATAACTGGACAAACTATTCAGGGGCATGCGGTATCGCATGAAATAGATGTGGTTGCTTTAAAAGGGAATGAACTTTTAGCTATAGAATGTAAATTTAGAAACGACATAGATGCAAAAATTTCAGTCACTACACCTATGTACTTTCTTTCTCGATTACGGGATATTAGTAATAAGCCTTATACGTTTTTTAACAAAACACAACCAGTTACACAGGGCTGGTTAGTAACCAATGCATATCTAACATCCGATTCCAAGACCTTTGGTGAGCATTATAATATGAATCTTTTGGCATGGGACTATCCAGAAAACAAAAGTATAAAAGTGATCGTGGATAGTAATGGTGAATACCCAGTAACTTGCTTGACCACACTATCATCAGAAGATAAAGCAAGATTATTAAAAGCTCAATGCATATTAGTAAAAGATATCATTCGGGATACTAAATTTCTTCAGGTCATTCAAGCTGATAATGGTAAGAAGAAAAGAATATTATTAGAGGCACAAGAGTTAGTATCCAGTCCATTAGAACACTTAGAATTTTAAGACTTTAAAATTCTTCGCAATCAAGCGTTTCTACTTTGATGAATAGTTTTTTGAATTCTTCGAATTGTCTGCCATCAAAATTAACATGTGGCAACTGATGATTTACCGTGTTCCACCAACCAAAGGACATTACATAATCAAATGCTAATTGTTGAGCATTTGGTGATTTTGAATTTTTCAAGAATTCATTCCAAACTCTCTCAGGTTCGGAGTTTAATTCCATCCTTTCTTTGATCAATTTTTCATAAGCTTGTATAAGAGTTTCACCACCTTTATGCAATGCTTGACTATAATATTTTATGATTGGATTATATTGATAGTGATTTAATAATATTGCCGTATTACCTTTTCGCGCAGCAAATTCTATTTTCTTGGCTTCATAGGTTTTTGCTAGAAAATTTCCAATAGAATCTTTCAAGGTTTTAAAATAGTTTGTTTTTACAATATTAAAGTTAGTGAATTCATCTTTGATGATTTGATAAGTATCATCCAATTGCAGCTCGTCATCTGTGTATATATTATAGTACCCTTGAACTAATTTGTACGTATCACGCAGTTGTATATCTGTATAAAGTTTACTATCATAAGTCGCACGGTATTGACATAATTCATCTTCAAATTCAAAAATAGATTCTTGAGCATTTGTCACAAAAGACATGGAAAACAATATATATGTCGTAAATATGGTAATGAAAATCTTCATAATTCTAAAACAACTAAAGAGTTATTTGGGTTTTATTTTGTTAAAATAAATTAAATTTCTTATCTTATATTTGATCCGATTTATGATTAAAAATTAATCTATGAAACTAATCACTTTTAAGACATTCGATAATCCTATTTCTGCCCACAATTTCAAAAACAGGTTGGAAGCAGAAGATATTAGTGGTATATCTATGATGAACACGTGATTGGTTTGAATCCTTTATACAGCAATGCTATTGGTGGTATTAAAGTTAAAATATTGGAAGAGGATATAGAAAAAGCAATATTAGTTTCAAACGCAATTGAATCAAATACCTATCTTGAAAATTCTTCGGAAATTTTGAAATGTCAAAATTGTGAATCTACTGACATTAACACTGACTTTAGAGATTTTATGAATTTTAAGGGAATTCTTTCATTTGTAGCATCCATTACTTTCTTTGTATATCCTATTTATTATAAAAGAAAATGCAAGTGTACTGCATGTAATTTAGAATTTAATTGAGAAATTATTTCTTAAAATTGGATGCAAAATCAATAACTCAACCCTAATCTCCAGTACATTTTTAGTTTCCTTAATTCCAGAATAATTATGTAATTTCGCATCATATGGAAACTGTTGTTAGCGGTATCAGAAGTACCGGAAAATTACACTTAGGAAACTACTACGGAGCATTGAGTAATTTTGTGAAGATGCAAAATGAATTCAATTGCTTCTTTTTTATAGCTGACTTACATTCATTAACGACCCATCCTACTCCGCAAGATTTGCATGCTACAGTACGCAATGTGGTGGTAGAATATTTGGCGGCTGGTATAGATCCAGAAAAATCAACTATATATATTCAATCTGATGTGCCTGAAGTTGCAGAATTGTATTTGTATATGAATATGAATGCATATTTAGGCGAATTGGAGCGTTCTACTTCATTTAAGGATAAAGTTCGTTCAAGTCCTGATAACGTAAATGCAGGTTTGTTGACTTATCCCGTGTTGATGGCTTGTGATATTTTGATTCATCATGGTACTAAAGTTCCAGTAGGCAAAGACCAAGAGCAACATTTGGAAATGACGCGTACCTTTGGAAATCGTTTCAATCATTTGTACCAAACAGATTACTTCAAAGAAGCCTTTGCGTTTAGCTATTCGGATAAATTAGTTAAAGTTCCCGGTTTAAGCGGTCAAGGAAAAATGGGTAAATCTAACGGCGAAGCCGATTGTATTTATTTATCTGACGCACCAGAAGTTATTCGTAAGAAAATCATGCGTGCTGTTTCGGACTCGGGCCCTACAGAGCCAAATCAAGCAAAACCAGAAGCTATTCAAAATTTATTCGACTTGATGAAAGTTGTGTCTTCTGATGACACTTTAGCGCATTTTGACGAATTGTATAATAAGTGCGAAATTCGTTATGGTGATTTCAAAAAGCAATTAGCTGAGGACATGGTCATTGCTACAGACCCTGTGCGTTCACGTATTGAAGAAATAGCGAATGATGATGAATACATTAAAAAAGTCATCAAACTTGGCGCTGAGAAAGCCCAAGCGAGTGCGGAAAAGACAATTAAAGAAGTAAGAGAGATAATAGGACTTAAAAAACTATATTAGAATAAGATATGCATATTGCAATTGTAGGAAATATAGGCGCTGGCAAAACTACGTTAACAAAATTGTTGGCACAACATTTGAATTTTGAGCCACAATTTGAAGCGGTGGATAACAATCCATATTTAGAGGATTTTTACAGTGACATGAAGAGGTGGGCATTCAATCTGCAGATTTTCTTTTTGAATAGTCGCTTTAGACATATTGTAGAGCAACAAGCCAAAGGTACGAATATGATTCAGGATCGTACTATATACGAAGATGCGTATATCTTTGCAGAAAATTTGTACGACATGGGTTTGATGAGCGCACGTGACTTTGATAATTACAGCAACATATTCCAAAGTATCATCCACTATATCAAACCTCCCGATTTGTTGATTTATCTGAAAGCTTCGGTACCAACATTGGTAAATAATATCCAAAAGCGTGGTCGTGATTACGAATCAGCTATTCGTTTAGATTATTTGTCTAAATTGAATGAGAAATATGAAAAATGGATTAACAATTATACGGATGGCAAATTGTTAATCTTAGACAAAGACAATTTAGACTTTGCGAATAATCCTGAAGACTTAGGTTATATCAAAGAAAAGATAGACGCCGAATTGTACGGGTTATTTAAATAATATTATTTGCGTCATTTCGACCATAGGGAGAAATCTGATAAAATGAATACAATTTATTTATCATACTTTTAGATTTCTCCTCATACTTCGTCAAAATGACGAATATTTTTCTTATTCTCATTTAAATTATTCTATAACACTAACCGAAAACCGTACAGGCGACAATGGAAAATCATCCTTATCGGTTTTGAAGCGACTAATAGCCATAATGACTTCCATTCCTTCATATATTTCTCCAAATATTGTATAATCGCCATCCAAACGTGGCAGACCGCCATTTTTCAGGTACTCTCCGCGTTGTTCTTTGGTAAACTTAATTCCCTTTTGTGCTTCCAGTTTAGCCAAATGATCTTCCGTGACTTTCTTACCTATGACAAAATAGATTTGATTCAAAAATGAAGCTTTTTGTGGGTTATCATCACGCCCTTGACCTAATGCTCCTATTTTATGAAATGCTCGAGCGTCAAACTCTCCTGCTAAACGAGGTTTATTACCTGTCGAGTCAGCAGCTTCTCTTTTGGCAATATCCATATCATGCTCCCCTCCTTGCACCACAAAATTCTCAATGATACGATTGAATAATGCATCTTGATAAATAGAATCCTGATTTGACTTCAACATCAAATCCCGATGCTTAGGTGTAAAATCATAAAGCATGACCTTAATAGTCCCATAATCGGTTTTAAAAGCTATTTTTCGAGATTGTGCAACCGCAAATTGATGTAGAAAAACAAGGACAAATAATAAAGTTAGGTAACGCATAGATGCTATTTTAATATTACGAATATAGAAATTTAATGATATAAATTCAGTCTTATGAAACTCTAAATATCTAACTTATAATGAAATGTGGAAATCTATCAAAATGTGTAAAAACTGACCTACTCATTCTGTTATTTTATACTTATTTTCGTACGTTATAACAAAAGCTAAGTGAATGGAACTAACTAAACTTGAAATCAAAGGATTTAAAAGTTTTGGTGATAAAATCACAATAAATTTTAATGAGGGTGTTACAGCAATTGTAGGGCCTAACGGCTGTGGTAAATCCAATGTGGTGGATGCGATTCGTTGGGTATTGGGTGAACAAAGTACGAAAACATTGCGTTCGGAAAAGATGGAAAACATCATTTTCAACGGGACAAAAACGCGTAAACCAGCCAATCTTGCGGAAGTTTCTTTAACATTCAACAACAACAAAAATATCCTTCCTACGGAGTTTACGACCGTGACTATCACACGTAAATTGTACCGTACAGGTGAATCTGAATACCGACTTAACGATCTCAAATGTCGCTTAAAGGATATTACAGATTTATTCTTGGATACGGGAATTGGTGCGGACACCTACTCTATCATTGAGTTAAAAATGATCGACGAGATTATCGCTAACAAGGATAATTCACGTCGAGCATTATTCGAAGAAGCATCTGGCATTTCGAAATACAAAGTCCGCAAGAAACAAACACTTAGCAAACTAAAAGATACGGAAGCTGACTTATCCCGTGTAGACGATTTATTATTTGAGATTACAAAAAATCTTAAATCTCTAGAGAATCAAGCGAAGAAAGCAGACAAGTATTTCCAACTGAAAGAGGAATACAAACAAGCGAGTATCGGCTTGGCCTATTATCGTTTGGATAGTTTCAGCACAGATTTGACAACTTTATCTGACAAAGAGAAGGATTTACAACAGTCGTTGAATACCACGTTGGAGGAAATCGATGTGAAGGAAAAAGAACTTCGTGCTGGTCGTGAAGAGATTCTTTCCAAAGAGAAAAGTTTAGCTGCGCAACAGAAAACAACGAACGAGTTTAATAATAAAATCCGTGCTTACGAATCGGAGAAGAAGATTAAAAACGAACGTTTACACCACCTCAGAGAGCGTGAATCACGTATTACGGCAGAATTTAACTTGGATAAGCAGCAGCTTAACAATGTGGAATATACGCTCAAAAGACTTAACGAAGAGATTTATGAAGAGCAAGCAAAACTAGATGTTGCTCAGGATGATATCCAAAAAAACAAAACAGAGGTTGAAGAATTAAAAGGTCAACAACAAACAGCTAAAAACAAATTAGAACGTTTTGTTCAGGAGAATAACGAGCTTCAAAATAAGATATACAAAGTAGAAAAAGACATCGCCGTTCTGAATATTCAGAAAGAATCGTTGGAACAAGAGTCTTTACGCAATATTTCGGACGCTTCTTCGAAAGCTGAAGAATTGTCTCAGTTTAATATTGCGGTAGCGGATTTGCAAGGTAAATTGGATGCTCAACAGCAACAATATGATGAAGCTGTGCGTATTGAAAATGACTTAAACCGTCAAATCGAACAAGCTGAAATTCAATTGCAAGAAACTCGTTCTTTGTTGAGCAAAGAGTCGCGTTTGGTCGATGCGAAGCAAAACGAGTACAACTTGACCAAATCATTGGTTGACAATTTGGAAGGATTTCCGGAGTCTATCAAATTCTTGCGCAAGAATGCAGGCTGGCCTAAATCCTATCCTTTGTTCTCTGACATTTTATTCTGTCAAGAAGATTACCGTGTAGCGATTGAAAACTATTTGGAGTCGGTAATGAACCACTATGTAGTAGACACGAAACAAGATGCTGTTCAAGCCATTCAATTGTTAAGTGATGCCTCACGTGGTCGTGCTAATTTCTTTGTATTAGAATCAGTTATCGACAAAAAGGATAGCGATTTCATCGTTCCAGAAAATATGATTCCTGCGATGCAGGTTATCAAAGTAGACAAGAAATACGAGAAACTTTGTCTGCAATTATTGAACAACGTATATCTATTGAAATCAGATGATTCAAAAGCGTTGGATATTGAATTGCCTCACGATGAAATGGTAATATTACACCACGAAGGTAAATTCAGTAAGCACAAATTGGGCTTAAGTGGTGGTTCTGTGGGTTTATTTGAAGGTAAGCGTATCGGTCGTGCTAAAAATTTAGAGAATCTTGCTAAAGAAATCAAAGAATTAAACGAGCGTATTGCAGAATTACAACATACAGAAGCGGAATTAGTCGATAAGATTGCTTCTTTAAAATTACAGTCGCAGAAAGAAATCATTAACGAAATCCGGATTCAATTGGCACGTATTCAGAATGAATGGACTTCTGTCAAGACCAAACAAGAGCAATACCAAGCTTTTATCTCCAATTCACAAAATCGCAAACAAGACATTGAAAAGCGACTTTCGGAGATTGCAGAAGAGTTGACAAAAGCAGAACCAGAACTTAAAATCTTAAAAGTTGAGGTGGACGAGCGTCAAAAACAATTGGCGGATTTGCAAGCGGCTTATCAAGAATTGAATGAGGTTGTGCAAGAGAAATCTACGGCGTACAATCAAGAAAATATTCGTCTACACCAACAACAAAATAAAGTTTCGGGTATACAAAAAGACTTAGAATACCGCGAAAGTCAAAAAGAAGCCTTAGAGCTTCGTATTAATAAAAATAACGCCGAGATGGAACAAATCAAGGTGGATATGAAAGATGCATTGACTTTTACCGATAATAACGACAATGATTTAAAAGAGCTTTACGAGCAACGAGAATCATTAGAAAAAGCCCTTCACGACATGGAGGAAGAGTTCTATGCATATCGTAAACGCTTAAATGATTTGGAAGAGGAAGTGGCTACTTTGCGTAAATCAAAAGACCAATTAGATTTCTTGATTACGGAAGTAAAAGACAAGAAAACTACCCTTCAAATTGATTTAAACTCATTGAAAGAACGTCTTTCAGTAGAATTCAATATCGATATTAAAGAGATGTTAGAAGGCGAACTTCCAGAAATTGAGCAAACACCAGAAGAATTAGGCTCATTATGTACACGTCTTAAAAAGCAATTGGATGAATTCGGAACAATCAACCCAATGGCTAAAGAAGCGTATGATGAGATTACACAACGTTATGATTTCATCAATAAAGAGAAAAACGACCTATTAGAAGCTAAAGCTTCGTTGATGTCTACCATTGAAGAAATTGATGGCAGTGCCAATGAGAAGTTTATGAATGCTTTTAATACGGTTCGTGAGAACTTTATTAAAGTTTTTCGCTCGTTATTTAATGATGAAGATAGTTGTGATTTAATACTTACTGACCCTGCCAATCCTTTGGATTCGGACATTGATATTATCGCTAGACCTAAAGGAAAACGTCCTTTGTCTATCAATCAGTTGTCAGGTGGTGAGAAAACATTGACTTCTACTGCCCTATTATTCTCGTTGTATCTGTTGAAGCCAGCTCCTTTCTGTATATTTGATGAGGTTGATGCACCTTTGGATGATACGAATATTGATAAGTTCAACAATATTATCAAAGAATTTGCAAACCAATCGCAATTTATCGTAGTATCACACAACAAACGTACAATTGCAAGTACTGATATTATTTATGGAGTGACGATGGTTGAGCAAGGAATTTCACGTGTCGTACCTGTAGACCTAAGAGAAGTAGCATAAGCATACTGAAACTAAATATTCAAAGCCTTTATTTTTACGGAAATAAAGGCTTTGTGCATTTATGATGAAGGTTAAAATATGTTAAAGCATAAACTTTAATTAAATCGATTTGTTCTTAATCTATAACTAAAATAAAAGTAGTATGGATAAATTGAAGAAATTTGAATTGATGGCTAAGATTACACGTGAATTAGAAGATGTACGTAATAGCCAGCAAGCTGTTTTAGAAAAAATCGGTAAAATTGAAGTGGATAATATAGAATTAGGCGATAAATTAATCGAAAGCAAAATCCCAGATATTTATTCACGTACAGCACAAAATTCGGACGCTATTAAAGAAATTCTAGAAGAATTCGAACGTAAAACCGATGAATACGGAGAGAAAAATAACGTTGATAAATTAAAAGAGCAGCAAGAGATAAATAATCTTAAATAAGTGAGAAATAAACAAAGGCGATCCTAGGATCGCCTTTGTCGTTATTAAAGATAAAATTGAAAATTACCAAATAACAATTCTTTGTTCTTTAGGAACATATAATTTATCACCTTCCTTAGTACCGAAAGCTTCATGAAAAGCATCCAAGTTGATAATTGGAGCAAAAGCTCTGTATTGAGCCGGCGAATGCGGATCTGTTTTTACTTGATTGATTACAAAAGCATCTGTTGTTTTTGTACGCCAGATTGTTGCCCAAGACATAAAAAAACGCTGCTCAGGTGTATAACCATCTATTAGTCCAGGATTTCCTTTATCTTGTAAATACATTTTCAACGCATCAAATGCTACGGAAGAACCACCCAAATCACCAATATTCTCACCTAAAGTAAATCTACCGTTAACAAATACTCCTGGTACTGGCTCGTATTTCTCGAATTGGGCTACTAAAGCATCTGCAGCAGTTTCAAATTTAGTTCTATCTTCTTCTGTCCACCAGTTGTTCAAATTACCATCGCCATCGTACTGTGAACCTGAATCGTCGAAACCATGAGATAATTCGTGGCCAATTACAGCACCAATACCTCCAAAATTAACTGCTGCATCAGCTCTATAATCGTAAAATGGTGCTTGAAGAATTGCAGCTGGGAAAACTATTTCGTTATTTAATGGACTGTAATAAGCATTAACAGTTTGCGGAGTCATACCCCACTCTAATTTATCTACTGGTTTACCTTGCTTAGCTAAGTTTTGTTCAAATCTCCATTTGTTGATTGCGCTGATATTTTCATATAATGAAGTACTCACCGCTAATTTAGAATAGTCTTTCCATTTATCAGGATAACCAATTTTTACAGTAAACTTAGATAACTTATCCAATGCTCTCTCTTTAGTTACTGGAGACATCCATTCTAAGTTTTTAATATGTACTTCGAAAGATTTGATCAAGTATTTTACCAATTCCTCACAAGTTTCTTTTGCTTCTTGCGGAAAATGCTTCTCTACGTAAATTTTTCCAAGTAACTCCCCTACATTACCGTTTACAAATTCTAATCCTCGCTTATCCAAACTTCTTTGTTCAGCCTGCCCTCTCAATTTTCGACCGTAAAAATCAAAGGCCAATTCGTCTAACTCTTGTGTTAAATAAGAAGTTGCTCCGTTTACAACATGAAATTTTAAATAATCTTTGATAACAGGAACATTTTTCTCATTCAAAATTTGATCTAAATTTTGAAAATACTTTAATTCCCCAATGATTACAGTATCTGCTTTGAAACCTACTTCTTTTAAAAATCCAGCAACATCTACATTTTTAACCAATTTATTCAAATCGCTTACAGCTACTGGATTGTAACGTTTTTGCGCATCGCGAGATTCTTCTACTGTTTTCAAATGTGCAGCAATAGCTTTTTCAAAAGCAATTACTTTCGGACCTTTCAGTTCTTTAGTTTTCGGATCTACTTTGCCGTAAAGTGTATTAATAAATTCAGCGTAATAAGTTAGTGTTTTTCTATTTGCTTCGTCGTCTTTTTGGTAATAAGTACGACCAAGGCCTAAAGATCCTCCACCTAAATAAACGGCATTGATTTTAGAATTTTTTAAATGTGCACTTACATATCCACCATAAAAAGGATTTCCCCCTTCACGACCATATTTTGAGAAATAAGCAGTTAAATCTTTAAGATTTTTAATAGCATTAATATCTTTCAATCGGTGTTGAATTGGTTGCAAAGCAACTTTATTACGTGCTTCAAAATCAACATACGATCTATATAAGTCAGCAATTTTTTGTCCATCAGAACCTTGCTCATGCTTATCGTTCAAAGCTGATTTTAAAATCTCTAATACTGCGACATCAGTATTTTCACGTAACTCGTCAAAAGACCCCCAACGTGCTTTATCTGAAGGAATTTCAACCGTTTTCATCCAATTACCGTTTACATAATTGTAGAAATCGTCTTGCGGGCGTACGGACTTATCCATAAAAGTTTGATTTATGGCCTTGTAGTCTTGAGCAAAAATAAAATTTGATGACAACAAAGCTGCTGTCAAGACAAAAATTTTCTTCATCTTTATAAGCTTAATTTAAATGATGTAAATGTTATGCAAACATAATTATTTACTCAGGGAATAAAAAGTAACTATTTTGTTTATGTATTTGGAATTTGGCGATAAAACCTATTTTATTCATCTCAAAACCGATATAGATTCTATTCGTATCAAAAAAATAGACCCTGATGTGATACATCTTAATGTCCCAGCTCTTTTACCACAGGACAATTTGATTTTATATATTCAGAAAGAGTTGCCAAAGGTAATTTCTGATGCAAAGAAAATTAAAAGGACTTCTATCACAGAACTAGAAATTTTTGACAAAAAATATCCAATTCGTATTATTAATTTATCGACTTCGTATATAGCTAATGATATTTTGTATACAAATACAGATACTTTGAAGTCTAAAATTAAAATTGAAGAATTAAAGCTGAAAATTTTGAGAAACACTATAGATCAGCTGCTTTCCAATTTAGAAGAAGAATTAAATGTGATTCTCCCAGTCATTAAACTGAAAAAACTAAAAACAAAATATTATTCCATTTGTCCTACTAATGAATACATCACTTATTCGAAAACATTAATCGACAAATCAAAAGATTTCATCTCCTATGTAGTCATACTGGCAGTGGGAAGATATTTATTTTGTACGGAAGAACAAAGTAGCGATTTGATAAATAGGCATGTTTTAAATCCAAAACATTGCGAAAAAGTATATAATTATGAGCAGTGAGCTAAAATTAGAAATAAGTCCAATTGATGAAAGGGAAATGCAACACAATCCGCAGAGTATCGTTGCCAAATTAGATGAAACAAATCTGCTGTTCCTGCAAGAGTACATATTAGATAATTTACCTAGTCTAGACGGAGGGCCGTCGGTTAGTAATTTAAGTTTAACCAATTTTAGATTTGATACATCCAAATTGAATGGTTCATTTAGATTAAAATTTCAAATTGAAAGACAATATTGTTGTTCGGACATAGAATCTTGTGCAAATGACTACCTAGATTTTGATTTCAAGCTACAAGAAAAAACTTTAATAGCAAAGGCTGAATACTTTGATTGGAGCCTAACAAATTAATGTATGCTAAAAACTCCTTATCGATATAAAATCAATGAATCTTCTTTCGCCCACTATTGGACTGAAGGAGTTGGGGTTGAACTATTAAATAAATTAGGCTTCAAACCTGATTTAAAAGTTGCTGAGCAATTTATTCCCTTTTTATATGAATGGGATCGACATGCTGATCAGCTTGTTTTGGATCTGCATGATAAAAAGGGTTTTCGAGAGGGAAATATTTCCCTGAATTCCTATTTGAAAGGCGAAATCATACCGTACGATGAAAAATCTATTTGGGATGTTTTTTTTGAAAAAATTGATTTTTCGCCACCTTGGTTAGATCCAGAAAAATTGAAATTTGGTACCGAACTTTCGCGACGAGCAGGATTATCCGCTTTGATAGTGCTGCGAGATTATTGCCTGATGGGTGGTTATGAATCAGCTGCGATTAATAAGCCGTTAATATATACAGGTGCATTAAAAAAAAGTGCGGTGAAACGCCTTACTGACACTGTCAATTTTTGGGCACATATCACAAAAGCGAATGGGCTTAGTAAAGATTCTGAAGGTATTAGACAGATAATTTTAACCCGAATTATTCATTCATATTCACGCATTGGCATTTAAAACATACAGATTGGGATGCTGATAAATGGGGAATTCCCATTAATATTTGGGATATGTTGGCAACAAATTTAGGTTTTTCACTCGTGTTTCTCGTGGGGTTGAGAAAAATTGGAATACAACCATCTAAAGATGAGGAAGAAGGTTTGTTTCACATGTGGAAATACATTGGTTATTTGTTGGGAATTCCACTTTCTTTACTGCCTGATAACGAGGAAGAAGCAATTGAAGCGCTCTATTATTGGACCATGACTCAACGTGAAGGTGACGAGGATAGTAAATCATTGGCAGATACATTGAAAGAAGAACCTGTACTTGCGAATTACCCGAAAAGCAAGCTTTTTCGTATGATGATGCGTGAAATTCATCTCTTCTACAATCATTTTCTCTTAGGAGATTATTCATGTAAACTTCTTGGACTTCCCTCTACTAAGATTGGTCGT
Source organism: Sphingobacterium composti (assembly GCF_009829075.1). GTDB lineage: Bacteria > Bacteroidota > Bacteroidia > Sphingobacteriales > Sphingobacteriaceae > Sphingobacterium > Sphingobacterium composti. Next base: position 109,368 of record NZ_WUQZ01000005.1, read on the forward strand.
TTTGGCTTAGTGAACATTTGGCGTACCCGTAAGAATGAAAAATTAATTGTGGATGAATTTACCCGATTAGAAGCTATTGATGCTGGGGGGAAAGAGCAAGAACGTGTCAGATTGATTTATCAACGTTTCAATCAATAGGTTATAACAATCCTTCATCTCGAAAACTATAATACGAGGAATCAGTGAAAATTAGATGATCATTTACCTTAATATCCATTATTTTGGCGGCATCATTAATTTTATTCGTCAATATTTTATCTGCTTTACTAGGTTGTAAAGTGCCTGATGGATGATTGTGAATTAAAATCATCGAATTTGCTTTTGATTGCAAAACTTGACGTAAAATAATGCGTACGTCTACTGGCGTAAAATCATTGCCTCCTCGACCGATTAACTGCGTATCTAAAACTTTGCATCCAGTATTGAGATATAGCACCCAAAATTCCTCATGAGGAATATCTTGCAAATTAGCTCTAAAATATTCATATACACGCTTGCTGCTATTCAGGATAGGTACATCAATGACTTGTTCATCTCTTCGCCGTCTTCCTAATTCTAAAGCTGCAATAATAGTAATAGCCTTAGCTTCGCCAATTCCTCTGTATCCACACAAATCATTGACTTCTTTCTTCGATAAAGCATTCAAATTATTATTTACATCTTTCAAAATACGGCGACAAAGTTCTACCGCTGTCTCAGTTGTGGAGCCTGAACCAATTAGTATAGCAAGTAGTTCTGCATCTGTCAAGGCTCTCCTGCCCTTCTCCATTAATTTTTCTCTTGGCCGATCCGACTCTGCCCATTCGCGAATGACTAACTTTTCCATAATAGTCTGTGTGTATGTGTTTGGTTATTATGAATTTACTAAAATGAAATAAACTTAACAAATATTAACGCCCAGCAACTGGAATGTTAGCGTCGTTCTTAGGATAAAAAATATTATATTTGTACCTCGTAAAAATTTATTTAGAAATGAGTAAAGCAATTATTAAGACAGAAAAAGGCGACATGACTGTACAATTTTATACAGCTGACGCTCCTAATACAGTAGCTAATTTTATTAAATTGGCTAAAGAAGGATACTATGATGGTTTGACATTCCACCGTGTAATCCCTGATTTCGTAATTCAAGGCGGTTGTCCTAATTCTCGTGAAGGTGCTGCTGGAATGCCAGGTACAGGCGGTCCAGGTTATAAGATCGACTGCGAATTAACCGGCGAAAACCAATACCACGACCGTGGTGTGTTATCTATGGCGCATGCTGGTAGAAATACTGGTGGATCTCAATTCTTTATTTGCCATAGCCGTAATAATACAGCGCATTTGGATCGCAACCATACTTGTTTTGGTAAAGTGATCGAGAATGTTGATGTAGTGGACGATATTCGTCAAGGCGATCGTATATTATCTATTGAAGTTATTGAAGATTAATATAAACTTTTTAAAATAATGAATTTAAGAGCATTAGTATCAGTAACTGGTAAACCAGGTTTATTCAAATTAATCGGACAAAATAAGGGTGGTTTTATTTTAGAGACGTTAGATAAAGCTAAAATCAAATCAGTAGTAAACTTAAATACTACGAAAATGGCGACATTAGAAGATATCACCATCTACGGAGAAGAGGAAGAAATTCGTTTACTAGATGTTTTAGAGACAATAAAAGCTAATGGAGGTAATACTCCAGACACTAAAGCTACTGGTGAGGAATTACGTAACTTTTTCCGCGAAGTAGCTCCTGGACATGATGAATCTAGAGTATATACCTCTGATATAAAAAAAATAATTTCTTGGTATAATATTATTAAGGAATTTCCTTTATTCGAAGAAGAAGCACCTGCTCCTATTCAGTAATGGAGATATAATTAGATAAAGAAAAGGGTTCAAATATTATTTGAACCCTTTTCTTTATAATGAGATAATAAAATAATTATCCTAATTTTTCTTTGAGTTTGCTCACTTGATGATCTACAAGTTTTTGTAATGGACCAGAGGCCATCATTTTCATCATCATATTCAATTGTGCTTCGATGATGAAACTTGCTTTTGTTTCTGATGGAGAGACCTCTTCTACTTTCCAAACTAATTTTACTTCAAATGGAGCCTCCTCTGAGGGAACACAGACTATTTCTTTATTCTCAACACGCTGACTAATTTTTAAAGCTAATTTAGCCATGTTTTTAATCGTAAAACGCGCTTCGTCAGCTGTTGATGACCAATTGTAAATATTATCGGGCATCAGTTGCTCATGATTGTTTAGATCATTTAAAAAATTATAAACCTCCGAGACAGGTTTATTAATTACAACGTTGTTTTGAATAATAGTCATATTTATAGTTTTTAATTATTCTGCTGGTGACCAGTTAGCTGGATCTTTTCTCCATGCCTGCAATAACTCCACATCAGAATCCAATACATAACTATTATCAACTGCCACTTTAATCAATGCATTATAATCGCATAATGAGAATACTGGACATTTCGCTTCTGCAAAATTCTTAGCAGCTACATCTAATCCATAAGTGAAAATAGATACCAATCCCACTACATTACAACCTGCATCACGTAAGGCTTGTACAGCTTGTAATGAACTTTTTCCTGTTGATACTAAATCTTCAATTACTACGACACGCTGACCTTCTACCACTTCACCTTCAATTAAGTTTTGGCGTCCATGATCTTTTGCACTACTACGTACGTAGGTAAATGGAAGACCTAAATCTTGTGCCACTAATACACCTTGTGGGATACCTGCTGTAGCAACACCAGAAACCATTTCTACAGACCCAAATTCTTCTTGAATTAATTGTGCCAATCTTTGACGAATGAACGTACGGATGGCTGGATGTGATAATGTGATACGATTATCACAATAAATTGGAGACTTCCAACCCGATGCCCATGTAAAAGGACTTTTAGGTTGTAATTTTATTGCTTTAATTTGCAATAAGGATTCAGCAACTTTTTGTTCAACCTCATTTAAATTATTCATGGCACAAATTTATAAAATTTATATGAACCAAAGCCTGCTTATTTTTGCAGATTTTGCTCCTAAAATTAAAAAAAACGTACAAACAATTGGATTACAAGAAATTGACTTAGAAAAACTTTTCAATAGTTCCAATAAAAATGAAGAAATTAACTATTTATTTGTACATCCTGATGTAAGTACAATCTTTAGAAAGATACTCTCTGAACAAAAAATTATCTATGCCGCTGGTGGTGTGGTAAGAAATGGAGAAGGTGATTATTTGTTTATTCATCGGCTTGGAAAATGGGATTTACCAAAAGGAAAGGTGGATGAAGGTGAAAAAATGCGTGAGGCCGCAGTACGTGAAGTCGAAGAAGAATGTGGTATTAAGGTAGATTATTTGGGTGAAAAGATTCAAACAACCTATCATACGTACACCATGCGTGGCAAATTTGTTTTGAAGCAAACGAAATGGTATGATATGGGAGTAAATAAAATACCTAAATTGATCCCTCAAACGGAGGAAGACATCACGGAGGCGGTATGGTTAAGTAAAAAAGATATAAAAAAGATTAAGGAAAACACGTATCCGTTGATTCTAGATATTCTGGACAAAATATCTATCTAAACTAAAATGAAAGTGATCTTACTACGTTCACTTTCATTTTTTTTAAACTATTTGATCCTTCTAATTGTTTACTTATTGTAATCAATTAAGATGTGTCATGAGTAAAAAAATCGGAATATTAGTAGGAAGTCTTCGTAGAGAATCGTTCAACAAGAAAATTGCAGAAAATTTAGTCCAACTTTTGGATAAAAAATACAGCTATGAATTTGTACAAATAGGCGATCTACCGCTTTATAACGAAGACATCGATCATGATAATCCTCCTAAAGTATATAGTACATTTCGAGATAAATTATCATCATGTGATGCTTTTTTATTCTTCACACCCGAATACAACAGATCAATACCCGCTGTATTGAAAAATGCATTAGATGTAGGTTCACGACCTTATGGGAATAGTAAATGGGATGGCAAGCCTGCAGCAATAGTTTCCGTTTCTCCTGGAGCCATTAGCGGTTTTGGTGCAAATCATCATCTAAGGCAATGTCTTACCTTTCTGAATATGCCTACTTTGCAACAACCTGAAATGTACATTGGAAATGTAACTCAAATCCTCGATGATGATGGAAAAATAAAATCAGAGAATACAAATGAATTATGCAAAAAATTTATCAAAGCTTTTGAAGGATGGATGGAAATGTTTTAGATAGTTATGGCAACTTTTCTTGTTGCTTTTCCCAAGCGACAAGAAGAGTTGTCATCATACTGTAGCGCTCCAACCCTTCGGGCTGATTATTGTGCTTTAAGTATTGATTATAAAAGATGCCAGAAACTTTATCTATCCAACCTCTATAGGACATCCAAAATTCCCGTTCAGCTTTGAAATCAGCCAACACCTTTGGTGATAATTTAGCTCTGTACTTTTCGAATAATTCTTTATTACCATATAAGGGATGCAACAAATACTCTACAGCAGAATAATATGCCGAATACTTATACCAGACATCTTCCTTATCTTTCAATGTCAAGAAAGCTATAAAATTACATTCATCCTCGAATCCTACGCCCATTTGATGTGTCAACTCATGTACTACCACAAATGGAAAAGAAGGATTAGGTATGAGTTGATTGACCTGTACTTCCAAGGTAAACGGATTGAAGTAACCCGATACCGTAAAATACGAAGCAAGCTCACTAGAAATTGGTTCTTTAGCGCGAACCTGTGTTTTACATAGATAATCCTTTAATAAAGTATCTTGCAGGACAATTTCTGTCAAATCACCTTTAACACCATTTTTAGAATTACTATTAACATCCACTTTTTCACGAAGTTCATTCGCAATCGCAATGTATTTATCCAATACTTTAAGGTGATCTTCACGTGTTATTTTTGTGTTAGAAAAACCAAATTTATCAGCAAGGGGTTGTCTGAAATAACTCAACCCCCAATTGACTGTAAATAAGACATAAGTGGCTGATATTATAAATATTACACGTGCTAAATTAAGTTTAGCATTATACCATTGTTTACGGAATAGTTCTCGAATTGCGAGGACTATAGTGTAAATCAAAACAATAGCAATTGTAGCATAAAAGATATCTCCTATACTAAACGGAATCCAAGAAAATAATATAATGTACAGGTACGAAATAGCTGGGTAAAACAGTTGTGCATAATACTGTTCTACCCAATTTGTATTAGTCTTTAGCAATTCTAAGAGCACAATGATAACCCAGCAAAAGCCAATGGTCAGATAGTACTTTCGGAGTATGATAGTTCTAACTTTGGGTTTCATTTTCGTAATACAACTTGTAATAGTTTTTACCTTTATCTTCATCATAGCCCTGCTCCAGATATTCCCGCTTTCCATGCACATAGATGTGGAAATTCTTATCCAACTTTATAACAGACTTGTACGAACTTGCCATTTTTTTAACTGCAGGGCTAGCTATTTCAAAATTTGCTTGAAAAGGCATATCAAACTCATCTTCAAAAGACTGTTTGTATTCATTAAACAAAGAAGCGGCTTGTGGATTCGCAATGACCTCCTCTTCAAATTCAGCACTGTCGAAAGTTTCTTTGCTTTTGAAATAGTTCATCGAACGATTCAACAAATCAATTTTATCTGCAGTTTCCAACTCAAAAACCTCGTCCAATTTCTCGTTAACAAAGTTCTTGTAGACTTTCATGAGATTTCCAGTTTGCTGGAACGCATCATTACGTGATTTCAGTTTTAAGAAATTGTCCTTCCAATACACAGCCTCCGATTGGTTCGTTTGATCGACCACTAGTACTTTAAAGCCTTCCTCACTTTCAGTATTGACAATGACTACACCTTTATCCAGTTTATTGATATTAATCGCCTCCTGCTCATAATTCAATTGAAAACCGCCTTGCTCAGGATACACTTTAAGGTATGCTTCTTTGTTTTCAGACTTAAAAATTCCCACTGCCGCATGGTCCTCTCCTTCCATTTGTACATTTTTCAATGAAACAACATACACCTCACCTGACTTGATTTTCGGATGTTCCGAAACTTCGTACAAGTGTTTGGTCACTTGTTGTGAAAACTCGTGAAAGCTGATGTTTCCTTCAAAAAATTTCTTCGAGAAGTGATAGACTTCATTCAATTCCAATTCCTCATTTGGATGAAAAAAGCGATAAACTTCGGTCAACTTTGCAAAAGGTTTCATAAAATATTGCATCAATAAATCGGGCAATATTTCGTCTCCAGCCAAATCAATTGGATTTTCGGACAATATATAAAACTCATCGTTGGCTTTGTTGCCTACATGATGAATAGAAAGATTTTCAAACGTTGCGTCTTGATGAAAAAACATAGATTAAAATTAAAGAAACAAAAATATAAAAGTATTTTGGCTAAAAATCAAAAATATCAACAGCTGTTTTGTAGGTGGCCACATGTGCATCCACAATATCCTTAATATGAGTAGAATAACCTCCGCCCATCGATATTTGTATAGGAATCCTCAATTGATGACATCTATTAATCACCAAATAATCACGCTGTTTACATCCTTCTTTCGAAACTTTTAGTTTACCTAATTTATCGGAAGAAAGAATATCTACGCCCGCTTGATAAAATACAAAATCAGGCTTTACACGTTCGAATAATTCGTCTAAATGACTAAGTAACAGACTCAAGTATTCTGTATCTGAAATTCCATCTTGAAGTTCTATGTCAAGATCAGATTTCTCTTTGATAAAAGGAAAATTCTTCGCACCATGCATGGAAAAGGTAAATACATCGGGATTATGTAGAAAGATATGTGCTGTTCCATTTCCTTGGTGGACATCAAGGTCAATGATCAATATTTTCTTTGCGAGACCTTTTGATAATAAATATTGCGAGGCAACTGCTTGATCATTCATTAAGCAAAATCCTTCGCCGTAATCATGGCCTGCATGATGCGTGCCTCCTGCTGTATTGAACGAAATGCCGTATTCCATCGCATACAATGCAGATTGAATCGTGCCATCCAAAATATACCGTTCTCGCTCCACAAGCGATTGCGAAAGTGGAAATCCTATTCTGCGCACCATCTTCGCATCCAATGTCAAGTCAAATAGGTGTTGAACATATTCACGTTCATGACCTAAGCAGCAGGTTTCAAAATCCGCTAATTTTGGTTCGAAAAAACTATCCTTATCTACAATTCCTTCGTAAAGCAATTGCGCGGGAATAAGCTCATATTTGACCATCGGAAAACGATGCCCTTCGCGTAAAGGGTGAATATATGCAGTATGATGGGCGATTTTTAGCAAAGTAAGTCTTTTTTAGCACACGAAAATACGAAGAACTAAATAATTCTTATCTTCGAAAAGTATAAACCTTACTTAAAAAAATGGAAACACAAAAACCAATTCCTACATTAAATGCAGAACAAATTCGTGTATTAGGCTCTTTACTAGAAAAGTCGAAAACAACACCCGAATATTATCCAATGACAATAAATGGATTGCAAACCGCTTGCAATCAAAAGACATCACGTAAGCCTGTGGTAAATTACGATGAGAGTACAATCGTGAGTACGTTGGATGGGTTGAAAAAAATTGGATTGATATCGACTGTAGTTGGTGGTGGCTCCAGAGTGACCAAATACAAACATAATATTGCAATACATTACCCATTAGTTCCTGCGGAATTGGCGATTTTGTGTCTATTGTTCTTGCGTGGACCTTTGACGGCTGGCGAAATAAATTCTAATTCTGGCAGATTGTATGAGTTTGATGATATTGAGGAAGTGCAGACGTATTTAAATAAACTGGCTGAGGAGGAAACGCCTTACATCAAGTTATTGCCTAAGAAGCCAGGTCAAAAAGAGGCTCGTTATGTCCATTTGTTCGCAGATTTTGATGAAGAAGATTATGAAAATTCTATCGTTTCAGCATCATCTAATAGTAACAGTGGTCAAGTTCAGCAATTGGAAGAACGTGTGGCTACGTTGGAAGCGGAACTTTCAAAACTTCGTGAAGAGTTTGATAACTTGCTTGCTCAATTAACATAACACATATTATGCTATCAAAAATCGTATCTATCGCCCTTTCTATTTTTATTGGAACACTGTGCTGTGCACAAACCTTTACACCACTCGTAGAGAATATTTCCGCTAGTTTTCGTGGCATGTCTACAGTAGGTAAGAAAATAGTTTGGGTCAGTGGTAGTAATGGAACTGTAGGTTTTTCTAAAGATGAGGGGATAAATTGGCAATGGGTAAATCCTATAGGTTATGAAAAATACGATTTTCGGGATATCTATGCTTTTTCAGATAAAGAAGCTGTAATTATCAACGCTGGTTCACCAGCTGTTGTACTTCATACGACGAATGCAGGTAAAACTTGGGAGAAAGTGTATGAAAATAACCATCCCAACATATTTCTAGATGATTTGGATTTTGTTGGCAAAAATGGTTTTATACTTGGTGATCCCATTGAAGGAAAATTCCAACTACTAAAAACCAGCAACAAAGGAAAAACTTGGACAGACGTCAGCAACGATTATTTCCTTATCGCAGATGAAGGTGAAGCTGCATTTGCAGCATCAGGATCGTCGATGAAACTATTTAAAGACCGTTTGTATATCGGAACAGGCGGGAAATATTCCAGTTTCTTCAATTACAATCCTAAAGGCTTACAAATAGACAAGTACGATGTGCCTATTTGGTCTGGTGAATCTTCCACAGGGATTTTTGCTATTGACTTTTGGAATTTAAATACCGGAATTGCTGTCGGCGGAAATTACTTGGACGATAAAAACAACCAGAATAATATTTTACTAACTAAGGATGCTGGTTTGAGTTGGACTAAACCCAATACCCCAGTTTTGGGTTACCGTTCTGATGTGCTTTACATTACCGAAAATGTTGTGCTGGCAACCGGAACTTCCGGCACGGATATTTCGTATGATGGCGGTTACAATTGGAAAAATATCTCTACTCTTAGTTTTAATACGTTAGCAAAAAGCACGAATAATAAAGTGATTTATTTAACAGGCTCTAAAGGTAATGTGTATAAATTGAAGTTATAAATTTTAAATTTACAATACGTCATTTGGAACGATAGAGAGAAAACTAAACCAAACAGAAGATTTCTATTGGTTGCTAGGCTTCAATTTACGGAAATTTAGCATCCAAAACAAGACTTTATATAACCAAAATTAAGCTCTTTAATTTCAAATGATTATAGATTTATTTGTTATTTTTAAATGTATTTGCTATTGTGTATATTTAAGAGTTAACTGACATTATAAACCTCAAAATGAAGGAAACTCGGGTAGCAGAAAGGATACTTTCTGCAATAAACAAAAATGTTGCTGAAAAGAAATGGAAATGCATAATCGGAAATTGTAAAGAGAATGCAATAAACTCACATATATATCAACAGAATGGAATACTTAACAATGTTGCAGAAAATGGGCACTTAATGGAAGTAAAACCAATAGATGTTTTTAAATGGCAAAATAAAAAATTTCATGAAATTACAAATTTTAAAAGAATTGGAATTACACAAGCTTTTAGCTATCCGACTTTATGCAATCATCATGACACTTCAATTTTTTTAGATATTGAAAGACATCCAATTAACCTAAATGATTACAGAAACCAAGTACTTTTTTTTTCTATCGGACACTTTTATCTGCAAAACGTAAGACACAAATTGTACTTGATAAAGAAACGAGGATTACAAAATCACAAATTTTAGCATCAAATTCTTACTGTAGACCAGTAATTAACATGTCGTTAAAGAATATTGGTGTGATAAATGATCTGCTTAACCGACATGACGCTGAAATCAGCAGATTTTCCACAGATATTTTAAATGATCATCAAAGTTTTACTATTATCAAGTTTGAGTATGATTTGGTCAAAGCTTACGGCATGTCTATGAACTTTAGTCCTGAATCTCAAAATTTTGTTTACACAAATGTTTTTCCTTACGACGGTAAGACAATTGTTCTAGTCGGGAGTTTTAACGAGAACATGGATTTGTGGACAAAACAGTACTTTGACACTTGGTGCAATCTATCAAGTAGAGATTTTGAAATTAAGTTAACAACATTTCTATCAAAGAATAGTGAGAATTGGGGACTTTCGCCAAAAATTGTAGAAAACATAAAAGCTGAAGATTTGAATAAATTTCTTAGGCTAAAATCAGACATTGTAACAAAAGGAATACTTTCTGATATAGAATTTATTTTGGATTTAGACTATAAGACGGATTATAATTTCTTTGCTGAAAACAATTACGGCTGCTAACATCGGCAACCTTTTCGATTTTCCACTTATTTCAATAGACTAATCAAAATATTCGACCTCGTTTAAAGCTATATATACGAGGTTTGTTGTTTTATCAATGTATGATAATTGAATAATTGGTTGGTAGATATTTCACTACGTTCAATATGACGAAATTAACTAAGGGACAAAAGCTAATAAACAAATAAGCCGTAACAAATCAATGCTACGACTTTTCTTTATATTTCTTTAAAAGGATTATTTTCCTAATCTTGTTAAGATAGCTTCCATTTCTGAAATCACCTTATTGATTTTAGAGATAGTCAAATCAAAAGGTTCTTTTGAATTCATATCTACCCCAGCATCAACTAATAATTCTACAGGATATTTTGTGCTTCCTGAAGCCAAGAAATCCAAATACTTTTTACGGTCAGCAGCTGTACCATTCAACACTTTCTCCGACAATGCTGCCGAGGCTGTGTAAGATGTTGCGTATTGATACACGTAGAAATTGTAGTAGAAATGCGGAATGTAAGACCATTCGGATTTTACATTATCATCTACGATACAGATACCTTTGTCGTGACCGTAATATTTACGCGTCAAGTCCAAATACATCTTATCAAAGTCTTCTCCTGTCAACGCCTCTCCTTTTCCAACTTTTTCGTGAATCATCAATTCAAATTCAGCAAATTGCGTCTGACGGTATAATGTACCTTTAGCACCCTCCAAATAGTTACCTAAAATCGCTAAACGTGTTTTGTCGTCTTTGATTTGTTTTAACATATAGTCATTCAACAACTCTTCATTCAATGTAGATGCAACCTCTGCAACAAAAATAGAATAATTAGAATTTGCAAAATGCTGTTTTTTATTTGTCAAATAAGAATGCATCGTATGCCCCAATTCGTGCGTCAATGTAGACATATCGTTGTATTTGCCGTTGTAATTCATCAAAATGTACGGATGCACATCGTAAGCTGAACCATTCGAATACGCACCAGAACGTTTGCCTTCATTTGGATACATATCAATCCATCGCTCGTGAAAAGCTTTATACGACACGTCTATATATTCTTTTCCTAAAGGCTTTAAGGACTTAAGGATATTTTCAATAGACTCTTCGACAGTATATGAAAGATCTACTTTATCAACTAATGGAGCATATAAATCATAGTAATGAAGCTGATCCAAACCCATCATTCTTTTACGTAAATTCAGGTAACGGTGGAAAGTTTCCAAATTACTGTTTACATTTTTAACCAAATTATGGTACACATCGGTAGGAATATTACCTGCATCCAATGCACTTTCTAGCGTACTATTGTAGTTGCGTGCCTTAGCGTAGAAAGATGCGGATTTAAGATTGCCATACAATGTTGATCCTAATGTACGTTGGAATTCATTTAATTTTCCGAAATAAACCTCAAATGCTTTTTTACGCACATCACGGTTTTCACTTGCACGATACAATGAGAAATTAGCCGCATTTAATTTTACTTTTTTACCATCTACTTCAATATCACCATATGGAAATTCGGCATTCGAGAATGTGCTATAGATTTCAGCGGCATTACCTGCCATCAATGAAGAATAAGCCAATATCTTCTCTACTTCTTCCGAACCAGTATGCGCACGCTTGCGTAGTAAATCTGTTAAGTAAAATTTGAATGTAGAAAGACCTTTTTCTTTTTCAAAAAAGCTTTTCAGTTGCGTGTCCGTCAATGTCAATAACTCCGGCTCCATATATGAGGTCAACGCACCATATTGTGAGAAAAGTTGACTCATTTCTTGTTTCATACCAGCGTATTTAGTCACGCGGGTGTCTTGATCAGACATCATGGATGCATAAGAGTATAATCTTGTCATTTCTTTGGAAATTTTCGTACTAAACTCTAAAGCTTCTAATAATGTAGACGCAGATTGGGTTAATTTTCCTTTATACTGCGCTGCCTTTTGCATCTCTTGTTGGATACGATCTTTCTCCGCTTTCCATGCGTCATCTGTTGCATATAAGTCCGTCAGGTTCCACTTGTACTTGTCTGGCAGCTCATCTCTAACCTTCATTTGACTAAAAGCTACCGAAGTCGAAAATAACATTACAGCAGTCATTAATTTAGTTTTTTTAAGCATATCATCTGTATTTTTTCAACTGCTAATTTAAAAAAAAAGATTTTGTATTGGAGTTAATTAATTGAGGTCTCACAATAAACAGAAAAACTCTAGAATACTTATTCTAGAGTTTTAAGTTGATGTTTTGATATAGGTAGGTTATTAATTTTCCAATACTGTGATTTCTTTATTTGCAAAATGAACTTTTCCATACATATCTGTGGCTCTAATGTGCACATTATGTTTTCCAGCATTTAGTTTTGGTAGTTTGATTGACCACAAATGATTAGAAATCATAGGATCACGTGGTCTTATCCCTTTGACATAATCATTTGCTAAATCAAAGTTTAAGACTTCTTGAACAAATGAAGGGTCCAATGTTTCTGAATAAACCATCGGTTTCCATTTGCCATTTCCAATTTTGTATTCTACCTTATCTTTGGAGCTGCCCATGAAAAAATTAGCATAAATGGTATACTTACGTGCGTATTTGGTATTAATAATAGAAGGACCAGATAGATTGATCTGATAAGAAGGATCAGCACCAGCTACTTTGTAATCAAAAGAATAGGTGTTTCCTTTAACGTTTAATATTGCGTAGCCTTTAGGTGTGCCATCGCGCATACTTGCATTCGGAATTCCATTGGCTTTGATATGTCCAGAATACCAATCACCACATGTGGTACCTACATTGAATTCGTGGTGAGGTTTATCTCTCTTCCAGCCCTGCTCCTTCCCATAAAACAATTGTTCTTGGTAATGCGTATGTGCAGCCATAGAAACTGTATTCGGATATTCAGCCAATAAATCAAATAGTCGCTGTCTGTCTTCTTCTCTGAAGTTCACGTTTCTTTGAATAAGTGGAATATGATAAGCCAATACGATCAGTTTATCCTTAGGCACAAATTTTAGATTATTTTCAATAAAATCTAATTGCGATTTTCTAAATCCCCCAATATATTTATATCGCTCAGTGACATATGGGTAATAGATATTATCTAATACTATAAAATGTGCATTACCATAATTGAAAGCATAATTATTAGGGCCAAAATGACTCTCAAAAGTTTCGTCAGATAAGGAATCTACTTCGACATCGTAATCCATATCATGATTACCCATCACATTAAACCAGGTCAAGCCCGCATCTGCGACAGCATCTAAATAGGGCTGATGTAATGTCAAATTATCACCAGCTATATCACCTAGGCTTATACCAAATTGATATTCATCAGTTACTTTTAAATCTTTAATTATATCCTTATGAAAGAAATCTATCTCTTCTAAACTATACGGTTGAGGATCTCCAAATACGAAAGCTTTGAAGTTTTCTTTGTCTTTTTGAAAATAAAGTGGAAAGTCTACGGATTTAGGCAATTCGCCAGTAGGTTTTACGCCTCCATATTTCAAGGTAGGCGATCCATTAGGCTTGTGAACATAATAAAACTGAGGCAAGTTTTTTTCATTCACAGGGTATATATAATCAGATGGCTTGATAACGAATATTATATTATCATTACCCACAGGCAATGTATATTCACCCTTACCATTTGTCTGTACGACTTCAATTCCATTACTTACAGAGACATTTGGGATTCCTTTTTCATTGCGATCCTTCTTACCATTTTGATTAAGATCATCGTAAACGACACCTTTAACTTTATTTTGTGAAAATGCCGTATGGCCATAGCAAATCAGTGATAATATAAAAAATAAGTGTTTCATAGATTGATGTTGACATTTAAAGAGGGATTAAAATGTGCATAAAATCCCTATCGTTCAGGTAAATATTTAGTTTGTTTATTTATGTAATGTAGGACCATGAATGATCAATCTTCCATTTTTCGTAATTTCTAATTCATCAATAAAGACCATTCTTTTATGACCAGTCTTAGTAGTTCGACCGTGATATACGCAATAAATTTTTCCATTATCCAACAACAAACTATTGTGTCCAGTTCCAGTTACACCGCCATCTTTTTGCAGAATAGGATTTGTAACAGATTTTTTGAAAGGACCTAAAGGACTTTTGGAAGTTGCATAACCAATAGCGTAGTTTTCTCCATCAAAATTATTAGAAGAATACATCATATAGTAAAGATCATTATGCTTAAATATATAAGACCCTTCTGTCCATCTTCGCCCAACTTCTTTGGAAGTAACCGAACGGCTTTCCCACTCATGTTCATTCATTTTTGTGGGAGGAGTAAATAAAACTTTAGGTTCACCTATGACGCCAGAAAAATCAGGCTTTAATTCTACGACATATATCCAACTTTCTTCTACCTCATTAAAATAATTCTTCCATTTTGCCCATTCTGATATTTCACTTTCGACAGGATGCTTGTAACAACATCTCGAATAGTACATATAAACTTTTCCATTATCCCAAAATACATTGGCATCTATAATAGGATAGTCTGGATTAAAAATTGGCTTATCATACATATCTATAAATGGACCAAGTGGGTTATCTGCGACCGCAACGCCAATTTTAAAGTTTTCTAATTCATTCGAAGGATTATATTTCCATTGCGCACTATAGAACATGTAAAACTTGCCGTCTCTTTCATAAACTTCAGTAGCCCAAAATGCACTAATTCCCCAAGCATTCTTTTGTGTTGCATCATATACTACCCCTTCTCGTTTCCAATCTTTCAGATTGTCTGAAGAAAATTGACAGCATCTAATACCTCTTTTAGTGACTTATTTTTCACCGAAAGAGTAAAAGTCTGAGCTGAAGTTTCTGCCTTACCTTGTAACATAAATAACAGTAGAAAGACAATAGTTATTTTCATGGGTATCAATAATTCTTTTACTTCTATAGGAACATACATTCCAATAGAAAATAATTTCATTTTTTTCATTAAGTTTGTTTTGTTTGGATGTTTACACTTGGTTTAATTTACATTCTGCTTTTGGCAGAGTCCGAACATTAGGGGGAGGTGTTGGTCGCACTTCCCTATCTTTTTAATGTAAATAATTGGTTTGTGCTTGTTATTTCATAGTTTCATATTTTAAATTTATAATTAGTATATAATAAGTTTTCTATTTTCTAATTTATAATTGATACCTAGTTCTGTGAAGTAAGAAAGAACTGTCTTTAACGAAACATTTCTATTCATTTCACCAGAAAATTTTGTATCAGGAATTTTCCCATTCGCATATACTACATCTATATTATACCATCTTGAAAACTGCCTTGCCACTACATCAAATGGAGATTTATTAAAATGAAATTGTCCCTTTCTCCAAGCGGTATGTTCTAGTACATCTACTTGCAAAGTTTTCAATGATCTATTGTTGTGAATAGCAGCATTGCCTGGGGACAAAATGACAGATTCATTGTATGGATTGGTTACACGAAGTGAGCCATTCACTAAGGTCGTAACCATAATATTTTCGTTATCATAGGCATTAATATTAAATTCGGTACCCAATACCTCTGCTGACTGTTTATTGTAAGTCACTATAAATGGTTTATTTTTATTATGGGCTACTTGGAAATAAGCTTCACCAGATAACTTGACTCTTCTTTCTTTGCTGTGTAGAAAATTCATTGGATATTCAATGCTTGATGCAGAATTAAGATCGATGATAGATCCGTCCGGAAGCTTTACAGAATATGTCTCTCCACGAGCTGTAGTTAATATATTTAAACTTGTATCATACGTAGAGGAGTGATCTACATTTTCGTGGATTTCATATAGAAGTTGTCCTTCTAAAGTTTTACTTATTGATATGCCATTCTCATGAAGAATTTTCCCTTCTACTGTTTCTCCTAAATGTATTTTCTTACCAGATGGGAGCGTCAATGTAGCACCTACTTTTGCTGCTTGAATATCTTGGTTATTAACTGCTATTGTTTCAGTATTAATATTTATCTCTCTTTTAATATAAATCCATATGAATGAGCTAACTACTAATAATATAGCGAAACTAATACTTGCGGTAGTTAGATTCAAATTTCTAAATATTGTACTCCACCATTGAACTAAGGTTTGCTTGTTGGAGTCTGTTTCCTTAGATAGAAGTTGGTGAATAGCAATATTTTTCTGCACATTTTCCAAAGCCTTGTCTTCGTCAAAATATTCTGAAATATGAATGTCCTTTCGAATATTATCCATATTAGTGAGTTTCCGAAATAATTCAATATTTCGAATATCTTCATCCAGCCATTTATTGAGCTTATCTTGTTCAGCACGTGACAATGTACCCGCTAGATAACCTGCTATTAGCTCCGCATAAATAATGGAATGACTAAATGATTTTTTATTTTTCACAAGGTAATTGTATTAGTTATTCACTACAACGGGATGAAGTCAAAAATCTCTAAATTTTTATGAAATAATTTACAATTATTTCATAAAAACATGAATATCAAGCCCTTGTAAATTCAAAAATATTATTAAAGAAAGGTATTCTGACTTGGATAGACGCTCTTTAAGTATAGTAATACCTCTCAATTTTTGATTCGTTACAGTACTGACAGATATTCCAAGCTCATCTGCAATTTCCTTTGGGGTTTTACCTTCATTATAAGTTAAGTGGATAACTTCTTTACATTTCGGAGGCAATGAGTCTATTGCTAACAACACTTTTCGCAATACTTCAGCCTGAATTATTAAATCCAACGTATTGACCTCACTGATGATGTCTTGAGAAATTAGTGTTTTATCATATTTAGACTTTACCTCTTGTCTGTCAAGGTCATCAAAACAAGCATTTTTTACACTTAGATATAAATAGGATTGTGCTAATTCAAATTTTTTAAAAACTTTTTTGCTGATCCATAATTTTAAAAAGCAATCTTGTACAATATCTTCAGATTTTTGGGTGTCATTTGTAATCTTAAAAGCAAAAAAACAAAGTGGCTTGTATAATTTTCTGAACAGAAGATTATACGTACTTTCATTTTGTATATCAAGAGCATTATTAAATTCTCCCATACTATACACTTTTGTTTTTCTAGGTTAATGTATGTTATAATAGTTGATTACAAATCAAAAGGCTCGGTCTATAATACCGTAAATCAAATCTACATAATACTTTATGAAATCCTACTACTACTATATATTATTTATCAATAATTTTCATTTTTAAGAATATGCACACACAAATATTTAATTTTTAAAGACTTTGAAAAAAATATGAATTATAACTTTTTATTAATTAAAAAAAATTCTAATATTCGTAAATCGGATATACCGATCAATATCTACCATATTGAAACATAAACCTTTTTAAAATATACATTACAAGAAAGAAGAAACTATAAAAAAGTAATTTATAAGCGACCAACTATAAATTTTAAACTTTAATTAAAACCAAGTGAAATGAAAAATCTATTAAAAAAATCCAAACTTTTTTGGACCTGTATTGCATGCTTAACAATCACCTGTTCACCATCATTTGAAGATACAACAGTTCGTGATGAACCTGTTCCATCTGATATCTCAAAAACTATCAAAAACCCTCTATTGACTGGATCTGATCCTTGGGTATATCAGAAGGATGGAAAGTACTATTATATGCATACTGATGGTGGGTCAATCAATTTGCGTGTTACTAATTCTGTTTCAAAGATAGCAAGTACGTCTCCAGTAAGAGTTTTCACGACGACTAGAGGCGCGCCAAACTCAAGAAATGTATGGGCTCCGGAAATTCATTACATCAACAGTAAATGGTATATCTATTATACAGCTGGAAGCGGCACCGATGTTACACAGCGTACTTGGGTACTAGAAAATAGTCATGCAGATCCTACACAAGGTATTTGGATAGATAAAGGTCGTATTTTTCACCCTGATGCTGATTTTTGGGCTATTGATGGAAGTATTATGGAACATAAAGGTAGTATGTACTTCTTATGGTGCGGCCGTCCAGGCGCAGCAGTAAATAATCTCACTCAGAATATTTATATCGCAAAAATGAATACTCCATGGAGCTTAGAAGGTTCTGTTACTATGTTAACAACTCCCTCACTAAGTTGGGAAAGAAGTGGGCACCCTGTTAATGAGGGACCACAAAGTTTAGTAAGCCCTAATGGAAAACAGCATATAGTGTATTCTCTAAGCTCTTGTCATACAGACAATTACGCCTTGGGTTTGTTAACGTTAAAAGATAATGGTGATCCGATGAAAGCGACTGATTGGGTAAAATCACAAGAACCAATTTTTACTAAAAATGTGGAAAATAAAGCTTTTGGTCCAGGACATAATTCCTTCTTCAAATCTCCTGATGGTAAAGAGGATTGGATCATTTATCATGCTAATTCCAATGCGGGGGATGGTTGTGGTACTAAGAGAAATATTGGAATTCAGAAAATATCATTTACAGCGTCTGGCGAACCGAATTTAGGAATTCCTGTTGCTATAGGAGCAGAAATAGATGTTCCATCTGGAGAATTATAGAGCTATACACGAGTCAATATTTCATATTTAATACATCTGTCTATGAATTTAAACAAATTAATCATTAATGTATTGTCCTATTTATTATTCATAATAATTGGAGTTGGAAATGTTTTTGGTCAAGACAAAAAGCCGAACATCATTATTATAATGGCTGACGATTTGGATTCCCAACAGTTAAGTTGTTATGGAGGGCAAAACATCAAAACCACGCACATTGATGAGTTGGCAAAGGAAGGAATGCAATTCAATCAAATGATAGCCTCCGAAGCTATGTGTATACCTACTAGAGCTTCACTTTTTACAGGATTATACCCCGTAAAACATGGAGCCTATCAAAATCATAAGGCTGTAAATTCAAATCTAAAAAGCGTGGTACATTATCTAAATGAGGCTGGCTATAAAGTAGGCCTTACAGGCAAAGATCATGTTACTAAGCCAGATAAAATATTTCCCTTTGAAATCATTCCAGGCTTTGAATCCAATTGTATTGCTACCACAGACGAATATTTTTTAGATAGTATCCGTACTTTTATTACAAAAGATAAGGATCCGTATTGTCTTTTTGTAATGAGCTGTAATCCTCATGCTCCTTGGACTGTGGGCGATCCTTCAGAATTTGATCCGGAAAAATTGGTTTTACCAAAACATTGGGTAGATACAAAACTAATCCGATCACAATTTACGAAGTACCTCGCTGAGGTCAGAAGATTAGATAATCAAGTGGGGGATATACTGTCACTTCTCAAAGAAACTAAACAGGACCAAAACACAATTGTAATATTCTTAGGAGAACAAGGAGCACAATTTGCGGGTGCCAAATGGACGTTATTTGACGATGGAGTTAAAAGCTCGATGATTGTCAAGTGGCCTAAAACTATTCAGCCGAATTCCAAAACAAATGCTATAGTACAATATGAAGATATTACACCAACTTTGGTTGAAATAGCGGGTGGAAAAGTTCCGTCTGCATTAGACGGTTATAGTTTTTTGAATGTATTAAAAGGTAAAAACACAAAGCATAGAGATTTTGCTTATTTGATACATAATAATATTCCAGAAGGTCCAGCATATCCTATGCGAGGTGTCCGTAGCGACGAGTATAAATTGATCAAAAATTTAAATCACGAGGAAAATTATTACATCAAATATATGATGAATCCTAACAACGCTAGATTAGCTTGGAATACTTGGATGAAAAAAGCAGAAACAGAACCGACAGCTAAGTTCTTGACAGAAAGAATTTATAAAAGACCTGCTATAGAGTTTTATGATATTCAGAATGATCCATCTGAATTGAATAATCTAGCCAACAAACCAGATTACAAAGATTTAGTAAAAAAATACGAAAGCGAATTACACAAATGGATGAAAAGCCAAGGTGATAAAGGAGCATCGTTAGATGTAGAGATAAAATAACTCTATTAAGTATAATAAGTCTGAAATTGAAATTTCAGACTTATTATACTATTTTGACCACTTTTCTAATGCTTGTAGGAGTAATGGATGTGCAGGATAAGCCATATCATGACCGTATCCATCCAATTCATATAGTTGCACGTTCGTATTTCCATGAAGTTTTAACATCCGATGTAGGTAAGCATTTTCTTCATAACGTCCCATCATTTCCAATTCTCTGTCGCCAGTTAGTAATAGCGTTTTTGGCACTCCCTTTCTTACCCAGTAAAGCGGAGATAGCTCATCAACAGTTGGGTGTAATTCTTCCACGCCTTTTTCTTTCCTAGCCGTGAAATGTGTAATGGCTTGCGCACTATATGATACCACCCCCAGTAATTCATTCGGGTTTACCCCCCTATCAATAAGGTAACTTTGATTTAAAGCGACCATTAATGACAAATACGCTCCTGCTGAATGTCCTGCAAGAACTATCTTTTGATTATTTCCTCCAAGACCTTCAATATTTTCGAAAGTCCACCTCACAGCATCAGCAGCATCATTAATAATATCATGCACTTTTGCTTTAGGAGAGAGCCTATATCCCACCCCTACCACTGCTATATTTTTATTAGTCAGATATGATGGAATTTCCTTATTACCACCTGTCAATCCACCACCATGAAACCATACTACTGTAATGAAGTCTTTCTTATTCGTTGGATAAAAGACGTCAATTTTGCAACGGTCTTGACTATATTCGTCGTTATTTTTTGTGTAAACAACATCAGTTAATTTTTTATAATCATTTCCTTGTGCATGACTTTCAAAAATCAAACAACAAAGTAGTGACGGAAATAGTACAGCTAAAAATATTATTCTTTTCATTAGAAATATAAAATAGATAAATGGTTATTGAGATTAATATACAATTCTAAATTACGATAATTTATTCTAAAGAATAAGCAGATCAAGAATTCTTTCATTAAACACTTTAAGAATGTCATCTTCAATAATAGCATTTGTAAAAGCTACTCTAACCTTGGACAGAAAGTCATAACCGTAAAAAAAGAAAACCTTATTAAGGTGTATACAAATCAAAAAAAAGGAGAATGATATAAATCACTCTCCTTTTTGTGTACCCAGCGCCGGAGTCGAACCGGCACATCCGAAGATATTGGTGTTTGAGACCAACGCGTCTACCAATTCCGCCAGCTGGGCAAGCTGTTTTTGTTGTTCGACAGTGCAAATATAGTTTTAATACCTACACTTGCAAAGAAAAAATACTGTGTTATACAAAAGTGTCTGATTATTAGCTTATTTTTTTATATTCTGACAGTAGCATTTTTATTTACTAGAACCTATAGGCAATTGTTCTAAATTAAAATATCCTACTTCATTCCAATAGATTAATAATTAGTATAAAAGCACTATAAAAGCTAATATCCTTTTCTTTGAAAATTTGCCTTAGTTTAGAAATCGCTTTGCTACGTGCAAAATACACCGTATTAGCAGTAGTACCTAAAGATTCACAAATTTCATCTGTATTTTTACCTTCAAAATGCACCATTCTAAACACATCTGCTTGTTGCTTTGGTAAATTATCCAATTCAATTACAATCTGTTCAATTAGCTCCGTGTAAATAATCTGAGATAAGATATCTGTTTTCAGCTCAGGAGTATTAAGAATAATATCATCTCCTAAATCAACATTTTTGATATAATATGTGCCCAAATGATCATAAGATGCATTTCTAGCTAATAAATACAGATAAGCTTTCATAGCAAAGACTGAATTTGTATTTTCCTTTTTTTGCCATAGTTTGCAAAAAGATTCGGAAACTATTTCTTCAGACACTTCCCTATTTCTTGTAATCTTATATGTATAAAACAATAATTGTTCTCCTAACAAAGACATGAAATATCTAAGTCCTTCTTCATCGCCAGATTTTAGTTTTTCTAGATATTCTATGTCTTGATCCTTCTGCATCATGACATCATAGTTTAAGTTTATAACAACTCAATATAACAAGAAAATTCAAAATACTAAAATGCGGCCTATTTATTACTTATTAAATCATTTGTACTAATGAAGTAAACAATATTCTTACAACACTACTCTAATCTTCCATTTTTCCACGTCATCATTTCACCCCAAAAAGGTATTATAACATTCTCACACTTCACGTGTGGAAGATGTTTCAATGTTTGAGTGATGGAGGCTTGCCCTTTAGGATACGGCTTATGAGCCATTTCCAATAGGTGCGATAATATAGTATACTTTGTCTGAACCTGTCCATCTCCAGTACCAAGAATATTATTTTCTCGTTCAGCTCCCCATCTCAAAACCACCATATCGACTTTACCTTGCACTTTCGTGAAATGTGCTGGATTAAATCCCGAATCTCCACAATGAAGCAGCGAAAAATTATTTGTATCGTCACCACAATCAATACGATAAATCGTTACAAAGTTTGGCAAATTGGGATCAAGCAAATGATCAGAAATATCTGTTCGAATTGTAACATTCCCAACTTTATATGTTGTCGGAACTTGAGACATATATTGTGAATCTTCATTATAAAAGTTGGACAAAATTGGTTTTCCCTTTGAGTTCATAGCTTGCATTAATTTTTTGTTAGCATGGTCTCCGTGATTATGTGTGATGCACAAAAAGTCAAGATAGGGCTCCAAATCCTCTGCGATACGGTGATGTAAGTCAATCCCAAAACATCCTGATGGTGTCTTCACTACGAACCCCATATTATAAAGCAACCAAACCTTTGCTGTTCCCTTATCAACTTTTACCGTTTTTACTTCATGAAGAACTTTATCGAAAGCCGCTCGAAAGGCATAAAATATAGGTACAGTACGTTCCAATTCCTCTGCCTCAGCTCGAGTTTTAGACATATAATTTTTAAAAGGTTGATCAGAATATGGATCTGAAAATGTTTCTACACTTTTCAATATTTTAATGCGCTCATCATTCAGTAAGAAAGGTGAGGAGTGATTTAAAGCTTTTACTAATTCAGCCCCCTCATTTTCATGATTTAAAATTATTTTACTAACACTCCCCTCTTGCGCATACAAAAGGGAAGTGAAAGCTAAAATAAATGTCATTAAGCTAGATATTTTCATATTTAATGATTAAATTAAATGGTTAAATTCTATCCTTTTGGCTATGGAATTATAGTTTCTATATAATTCACTGTTGATAGAGTGTCTATGTCAGTAGAATTAATTAGGTAACGAGTTTTACTTCTTACTATACCACCTTTTTTGGGTTCTACCATTAATAAATTTTTCACAACTTTAACCTCAGGTGTAAATTGACCATTTGTTTGTTCATATGACACAATATTATCTACTACACCCATTTTATTATCAAATTCAATAGTAGAGTTTGATAAAGTAAACTTAACGGTAGAAGGTAATAATGTATTGACATAATTATCTCCATAAACATAGCCACCTTTGGTGAAAAGTAAAGACTTATTTCCAAAAATAGGTTATGGCTCTCTAATAGATATTTTCATTTTAGTTAATAATTATAAGTTTATTTTTGTCTTGTTTTTTCTCAAGTTTGAATTGTATATCGCTTTTTGATAGTATATCCAGTACTTCTTTGAAGTTTTTCTTTCGACTAATGTTTGCATATAATTGTACGTTATAGCTATCATTTTTAACTTCATAATCGAAGTCATACCATCTACCCAAAACATTTAATACTTCTCTTAACTCGGTATCCTCGAATATAAATGTATCATTCACCCAAGATGTATATGTTTTAACATCTACCTTCTGAGAGATTAATTCTCCACCTTTTATTATTACTTGATTTCCTGGCTTTAAAACAATATGCTTTTTATCATTCTCTACGAAGACCTTTCCTTCTACAAGAGTTGTTCGCTGTTCGTTTAAATATGAATTAGTATAAGCATTTACATTAAACTGTGTTCCTAATACTGTTATGGTTTGCTTAGCTGTTTTGACAATAAAAGGTTTTTCATCGTCATTTAGTGATGATTTTTTAACATCAAAATATGCTTCCCCCTCCAATTCAACCATACGTTCTTTACCTCGGAATACAATTGGATACTTAAGTTTAGATTCGGCATTAAGATATACAACTGTTCCATCAGATAAAGTAATATTATATTTTCCTCCTCTAGGAGTTTCAAAAACTGCGTATATTAATTTTTCTGTATCGATATCACTGACTGCTGTTCCATCTGTATAATTGATTTCCTTACCAAAAATCACCCCATTTTGATCTTCACGCAAATCAATAACACGTCCATCAGAAAGTTTGATCCGAGCCTTATTAGTACCAGGATCTAAATCACTAAGTATCATAGTTTGATTTGTCATTAGATACTTGTAGGCTATAAAAGAAAAACCAAGTGTAAAAAAAACAATGACAGCTGCTATATTCAGATAACGTTGATATCCTAAATTTTTAATTGTAGAATCTGACTTTATCTTTTTAAATGATCTTTCTGCTAATTCATTTTTCCAATTTAGATTTTGATCCCGCAACTCTAACCACAATCTTACATCCTCCAAAACCAATGATTCATCTTCAATTCGAATTAAAAATTCTGTATTAAAAATACTTTCTCTTCCCCATTCTTCTAAACGTTGCAATTCATCATCAGAAATGGTTTTATCGATCCTCTTAATAATTAGTTGTAATATTTCAGACTCATTATTCATAGGAATTTTTGAATACGGTTAATAATAGTTTTTATTCTGGTTGAGTATAATACGATTTAGTTAAATAAATCTTAGTAAAATATATAGAAAATAATAAAAATAAATTTTGAAGGCCTTAATCTGCAAGATTGCCTTCGAAATACATTGGATAAAAAAAAACGGATCTTCAACTATTAGAAGATCCGTTTTCTATAATATATATAAGAACGTTATTTTTAACTTATTGGTTCAAGATATTGTGCGTAACAATACCCTTCTTCGCCATCATTCGTACGCACCAACCACCATTGATCATTTGCACGACTTATTAATGTGATAATCTCATCTTTGGCTGCTTTACCTACTATTGGTTGATCAGTTCCTGGACCTTTACGAATATTTAAATTAGAATTTTGAGTGATTACACGAACCTGACTACCTGATATTGCAGTAGATACATCAACATTCATAACAACGTCACCCGACAAAAAATTAGGATCTAACTGATTATAAACATCCCATAATTTATTTTTCACATCAGCACTTGGCGCAGTTCCGCGAATATGCAATACACCTACTTGTTCGGCAATTTGTAAATCTTGTATGCCAGAAGAATTAGCAATATCTATTAAGCCTTTATATTTTGTTGTTAAAGCCATTTTACTTTAAATTTTAATTCAACTTATTTAATAACTAAAGTAGACATGTCTACTCTTTTTGGTGATAATGCATCTAATGATTGCTTCAATACTTGCACTCTTGATTGCTCTACCGAACCCGTAACTGTTATGACACCATCTTTAACTGTAGTTTGCACAGTAGGGAAATCTTTAGTAGCATCTACCACTTTGCTCGTAAGATCAGCGTCGTTGCTATTGATTTCGATTTGCGGTGCTGCAACAACTAAATTGTTTACTACCGACTTGATGTGTTTACTGTCTGCAGCTTTTGCAGAATTCTCAATGGCTTCACGTTCTGATTCACTCGATACTGTTCCTGAAAGTGTAACTACCCCGTCTTTAACATCAACTGATACTCCAGGTGTAGTTGTTACAACATTCTCAACCTTTGCTTTTAAATCCGAATCTGAAACTTTTGATTTGCACGAAACTGTAGCAACTGCTAAGCAACCAGACAGTACGAATACACTAATAACATTTTTTAAACTCATAATGTGTATGTTTTAATTTGATCTTTAAAATAAATATACTGAGTAATAACAATTGCATAGTGGATTTGTTTCCAATATGTTTTTCAAAATGCCGTTGAAAATCTACATTTCACTACTCACAGCGGAAATGTATTCACCGAAAAGACAGCAAGATTGACTGATTTTGAACCGTGTTTAGTCTAATTGCCGTAGATTAAAGATATTCTATCATCTAATTTTGGTGTATCAAAAAAAATAAAATTATAAAACAACAATTAATCAATATCAACCATGAAAAAATCACTATCAACCATTGCTACAGCTTTATTAATGATTATTTCATTAAGTTTATTTGCTAATGCTATAATTAATCCTTTAAAGGAAAAGGACAGTAAATCCATAGTAATCACCTATGTAGATGCTATTGTGTTAGGCTCGGATATATACAATAAATATTTATTCTCAGATGACTTTGAGTACATTAATACTGCAAACAACAGTAAATTCACAAAGAAACAGTACTTGAAATTTTTAAAGGATACTAGAGGGCTTAAGTTTGATTGTAAGACTGAATACCAAATTTTAGATGAGACTGGTAAGTCCTGTGTTGCAAAAGCAATTATTGAATTTGAAAACTTTACGCGTGTCGATTATATAAATATGCAAAAATCCAATGATGGCTGGAAAGTAACGAAAGTTACGACCACCTATCCCTAATTCTGGTGTTTAATGTTTATTATTTAGCCTGCTACTATGCAGGCTTTTCTCGTTTATATACTTTCCTTAATATGCAAAAATCAATAATACAGCAAGGCAAAATAAACGGTAAGGATTTTCACCGAACATTTCTCCTAATTCACCGAAAAACTACCTTAACTCATCTAAAACGCATTCTTCAGCTTCTCATACTACACTACCTTTGGAGTATCAAAAGAAAACAAAGCAACAATTAAAGTTTAAAAATATTAATCAACAACAATTATGAAAACAAAATTATCAACAATCGCAACAGCATTTTTAATGATTATCTCATTAAGCTCTTTCGCTTTACCAAAAGTGAATCCTTTAAAAAACATGGATACCAAAGCTATCGTACTAACATACATCGAAGCGACAACATTAGGATCTGACATGTACAACAAATATTTATTAACAGAAGATTTCGAATACAGCAATACAGCGAATAAGGATTCGTATAATAAAAAAGCATACTTGAAATTTTTGAAAGCTACTAAAGGTTTAAAATTCAATGCGGAAACAACGTATGAAATTTTAGATGAAACTGGTAAAACTTGTATAGCAAAGGCGACAAGTTCTTTTGGAAATTTCACAAGAGTCGACCACATCACTTTAAACAAAACTGTAGAAGGATGGAAAGTGAGCAAAGTCGTAACGACATACCCGTAATATACTGGTAGTTTTTGTTTAGTAATGGCCTACATCCCCTGTAGGCCTTTTTTCATTTCCATAGGTTAAGCTTATAATTTAAAGATATACTTCTCTCAATTACGTAGTTAACCCAAATATTATCCATACCTTTGCGCCATGAAAAAAATAGCGGACTATAGAAAACTTTTAAATGTAGATAATAAAGTGGATTTAACAACTTTAAAATCTCGTTATCGTCAAATAATGAAAGAATGTCACCCAGATCGATTTGTAAATGACGAAGAAGGATTGAGAGCCGCTGAAGAAAAAAGTAAAGAAATGATTGAGGCTTACCATTTTTTGGTTAGTATTTGTCCTGAAACTTTAGAAAATCAACTACCTATTTATAAAAACACCATTGAAACTTCTGCTATTGCTGATTTTGATTGGAAAGGTCATATATTAAGTATTTCATTTACTGATGGTAGCAAGTATGAATATTTTAATGTAACAAAAAATGAATATATTAAATTGATTAATGCGGATTCGCCTGCACGTCATGCCAAACGTCACATATATCCGAAGTATGCATATAGAAATGTGCTTAAAACAGCATAAATCACTATTATAAAATAAGCGACTTGAATTTTAAAATTTAAGTCGCTTATTTTTTACTCCCCCAGTTATAGATTTCCTCTTTTCATCTCTTCCATGGCATAGTGTGCTGCACGGGCCGTTAATGCCATAAAAGTCAGCGAGGGATTTTGGGTTCCTGTTGAGGTCATTGCCGCACCATCGGTGACAAATACATTTTTACAATGATGTAATTGGTTCCATTTATTCAAAAGTGAAGTTTTTGGATCATTTCCCATACGCACACCACCCATCTCATGAATATCTAACCCAGGATTTTGATTATTTCTATTTGGAGAAATATTTTTAACACCCACAGCTTCTAGCATTTCAGATCCTTGTGCTAAAAAATCTTCCATACTTTTGTAGTCATTATCCTGATATCCGATATTCGTGATTAATTGTGGTAAACCATATTTATCCTTTTTTTGTTCACTTAGTTTTATATAATTATGCTCAGAAGGAATTGTTTCACCTTGCATAATCATCCATACCCACCATCCCCCGACTTCGGTTAGGTTATCTTTATATTTTCCACCAACTTGTGGACCATCTGTCCATTTTCCGGTAGGACGATAAGCACTAAAGAAGCTAGCGTAGCCACGTAAAAAATCACTTTCCTGCTTATGTACATTTCTGAAATTAGGAATAATTGGCTGTGTCGGGCGCTTACCGTAATAATATTTATCCTCAAAACCTTCTATTGATCCGCCAACATTCCCCATATAATTGTGAAAAGCAACGTATTTCCCCATGAGACCATTATCGTTCCCAAGTCCATTTGGGAAGCGACTTGATTTTGAATTGAGCAAAATTAGATTTGTCGCCAATGTCGAAGCATTTACAAAAATAATACGTGCAAAATACTCTTCCACCTTATCTGTATTTCTATCAATCACTCTTACACCTACTGCCTTACCTTCATTCTCATCATAAATAATTGATTCAACGATCTTGTTAGATTTCAATGTCAAATTACCGGTTTTGGCAGCCCACGGTATTGTGGATGAAGTAGATGAAAAATAGCCACCAAATGGGCAGCCTCTTTGGCATAATACGCGATTTTGGCATTTAGTACGACCTTGCATAATATGTATAGGTTGGGGATCAGTGATATGTGCACATCGACCTTGTATGACCTGTCTATCAGGATAGCGTAGTTTCAATTTCTCTTTTACAGCCAGTTCCACAACATTTAGATCGAATCCAGGTAAGAATTCGCCATCAGGCATATAAGGATTTCCTTCCTTATGCCCCGCAACACCAATAAATCTTTCTACATATGAATACCATGGAGCGATATCTTTGTAACGTATAGGCCAATCAACAGCAAACCCGTCACGTGCAGGACCTTCAAAATCATAATCTGACCAACGCTGCACTTGTCTTGCCCATAATAAGGACTTACCTCCTGTTGCATCGGCTCTAATCCAATCGAATGGCTTTTCTTGAATATATTCTTGTTCCTTATCATGGAGAAAAAAATGTTGTGCATCTTCTTTAAATGCATAACATCGAGATGCTACTGGGTTATCTTTTTTAAGAGTTAACGGTAAATGATTAGCATGTTGTAATTCCCAAGGATCGAGATTCGTTGTCGGATAGTCTCTTATATGTTTAACGTCTTTCCCTCGCTCGAGTATGAGCGTTTTCAATCCATTTTCACAAAATTCTTTAGCTGCCCATCCCCCAGACATTCCTGATCCAATTACTATTACATCATACGTATTAGGTTTATTCATTATGTGTTTTAAAGTAGATTTAGGTCCCGAAATCATCATAATAAAATATAATAGTAATTTCGAATGTGTATTGTTTTAAATATTATGTTCTATCTATTACTTTTTCTTCTTGAGTTAGTGGCGCAGGAGGTATTTCAGATACATTACGCTCAATCTCTTTTACTTCTACATGT
Organism: Sphingobacterium composti; assembly: GCF_009829075.1. Taxonomy (GTDB): domain Bacteria; phylum Bacteroidota; class Bacteroidia; order Sphingobacteriales; family Sphingobacteriaceae; genus Sphingobacterium; species Sphingobacterium composti. The sequence goes on from NZ_WUQZ01000005.1 coordinate 139,344, forward strand.
ACTGCGTATTCAGATGGCTCAATAGAAATTCCTTTATAGGAGGCATATTCTCTTGTAAAAACTGCACCAAAATATAATATCGCAGCAGTATAATATACCCAGAGTAAAATCAAAACGATAGATCCTGCGGCACCATATGTCGATTCTGTATCGGAATTTTGGAGGTAAAATCCAATTAACAACCTACCTATCACAAATAATACCGCAGTAAATATTGCACCAGCACGAACCGTACTCCATTTGATATTTACATCTGGCAAAATTTTGAAAATAACGGAAAACAATATAAAGATGATTCCAAAAGTCAATAAGAAATTCACTGCATCAAATAGGTATACTGTAATATCAGGGAAATAACGTTGTAAATTATCGGTAAAAGTTAAAATAATACCATTGATTACTAAGGTTACGACTAGGAGAAAACCTAGACCTATAATAAGTGAGGAAGACAATAGTCTATCCTTTATAATCTTGAGCCAACCTTTTTTAGGTTTTGCACGCACATGCCAGATACGATTAATAGAGTTTTGAATATCACCAAAAACAGTAGTAGCACCTATTAATAATGTAATACCACTAATAACCAAAGCTATATTACTTTTGCCAGATAATTCTAAATTTTTAATAATTGATTGAATCTGACTAGCTGCACTTGCTCCAACTAAACCATTCAATTCTCCAAACAGGCGTCCTTTGACAGCATCTTCTCCGTAAAAAAGACTAGCCAAGGTAATCATCAATACTAAAATAGGGCCAATTGAAAATACGGTATAATAAGCTAATGAAGCACTGTATTTTAAACTGTCTTCATTAAGAAATCCTTGTACTGTATTCTTTAGAACAGTAAAACTTCTTTTAAAAAAATTAGGCTTTGTTTCTTGATTATTTTCGCTCATAATGTGATAATATCATTTAAACAAATTAAACATTTCGCCACAATTTTTGTTTGACTTTATTGATAATCAATTAATTTATCAAAATTATATTTTTATGGCATGGAGTTTGTAAATATTATATCAAGATTAAAACTTGATATAATCGTTTTATTTACAACATACTTCCAACCCACTAATACTTCCCCGTTTTAGTGGGTTTCCACTTTATTAACGTTCTACTAATTCTTTAACTTCTTCTCCGTAATAATCAATCTGCGTAGTCTTTATTTTCAATAAATTAGACCACTTTCTGAATGCACCTATAAATACTAAAAGCATTAAAAACATAGCCAAGATAGCTAAACCCGCAAGTAAATATTGATGTGTCGGAATATACATATCCATAACTTGAACATAGCCTGCCCAGAATGTTATTATTGCCATAAATACTCCTGGGATCGCTGTACAAAGCGCATATTTACCCCTATTCATACGAATTAGCATAGTAGTACAAACTATTAATCCACACGCAGCAAGTAATTGGTTGCTAATGCCAAACAATGGCCAAATACTACTCACATTTCCTGTATAAACTAAATAGCCCCATGCAAAAGTAAAAAGTCCACTACTTATTATAATTCCTGGTAACCAGTTTTTATTTTTAAAAGAAGGAATTACGCCACCTAACATTTCTTGTAAAAAGAATCTCCCCACACGCGTGCCTGCATCAATAGCTGTAAGAATAAAAACAGCTTCGAACATGATAGCAAAATTATACCAATACGCCACCACATCGTTCATAAACGGTATCTTATCGAAAATATGTGCCATACCCACAGCCAAAGAAACAGCTCCACCTGTACGACCATATAAGTCGATACCTATTCGCTCAATAAAAGAATCCAAATCTACAGCAGTCAACTGTGGGTTTGCAGCTATAAAACTCTCATAAGCTGCCGCAGGTGTATTAATAGCGAAATAATCACCTGGCATTAAAGTACATGCAGCAATTAATGCCATCAATGCTACAAAACCTTCTACCAACATCGCCCCGTATCCTACGAATAATATATCACGCTCACGAGACAACATTTTTGGAGTAGTACCTGTTGCAATGACAGCATGAAATCCTGAAATCGCTCCACAAGCTATCACAATAAATATAAATGGCAATACAGGACCTCCAATTACTGGACCACCACCATTAATAAAATTGGTCAATGCAGGCATTTCTATAGTGGGTTGCACAAATATAATCCCAATGGCTAGCATTAGAATAGTACCTATTTTTAAATATGTCGATAAGTAATCTCTCGGTACAAGCAATAACCACATTGGCAAAACAGAAGCAAGAAATCCGTAAACCGATATAGAAATAGCAATCGTATCGATATCCCAATGAAACATATTTGATATGTTTTCGTATTGCATCAGGCTATGTCCACCGATAATTCCTACAATCAATAAAACACCGCCTATTATACTTGCTAACAGCACCGAATCCTTGCGGTAGCGCATAATCAACCCCATCAATATGGCTATTGGCATCGTAATTATTACGGTAAATAAAGACCAAGACGCTTCATGCATAGCGCTAATACAGGCCAAAGACAATCCTGCGAGCGTTAAAATTAAAATAAACAATACAGCAATTCCGGCAATTAGTCCAGTAGTTTTTCCAATCTCTTTTGAAGCTATGGATGCTAAACTTTCTCCCTTATGACGTACAGAGGCAAACAATACAATCATATCATGCACCCCACCTGCTAATACACACCCTATCAAAATCCACAATGCACCTGGAAGATATCCAAACTGTGCCGCTAAAACTGGACCTACCAATGGCCCTGCAGCCGCAATAGCTGCAAAATGATGTCCAAATAATACATTCCGATTGGTCGATATATAATCATGTCCATCTGCAAATTCGACTGCTGGTGTATTATATTTATTATTCAATCGCAGGACTTTATTTGCCATGAACAAACCGTAAATACGATAGGCAATTGCAAATAAAAGTAGCGCAACAAAAATGAGTGTTAAAGCATTTATACCATTCAATGATTCCATAGGTTTTTTGAATATTGATTACAAGCAGTAAATATAAAAATTCTTGATTATCATAAAGTATATTTTTAAAAATATTTAATAATAGACATTAAAATAGTTAACTATTAATCTAACTCAAGTTCGAGGAAAGGATATTCATAGTCTATTATTTTTGTATCTTCGCAAACTTTAACAGTCTTCAAAACGTTGTATTAGATATTGTATTATTTTATTGATATTTAATACATTCAGATGAATTAATTATGGAACAAGAGCAACAAGATTTAAGATTATTTGATTTAGCATGCAGGCAGCAAACTCTATATCCTGATCTTTCTATTTTTGCATATAAAATCGATAATGAATGGAAAGAAATCAAATCGACAGAATTTATCGCTAAAGTTGATGCTATTTCAAAAGGATTAATAGAATTAGGTGTCAAGCCTCATGAAAAGGTAGGTCTGATAGCCGACAGCAGCGTAGAATGGCATATCATGGATTTTGCAATTCAGCAAGTCGGTGCAGTATGTGTTGCGATGTATCCAAACATTACGGATGCGGATTATCAGTATATATTCAATGATGCAGAAATCAAGCTGTGTGTCGTAAGCAACAAAAATTTATACAGTCGAATCTTAAATCTTCAAGAATCACTATACACATTAAAGTATATTTTCTGTATTGCTGAGGTACCTGATTCCCGTAATTGGAAAGAAATTGTAGAATTGGGTAAAACCATTTCTGACGACACATTAAAGCAACGAAGCGATGCGGTCAAGCCTTCAGATTTAGCGACTTTAATATATACCTCTGGTACCACGGGTAAGCCAAAAGGCGTAATGTTGACACATAATAACATTATGTTTAATGTAATGGCTGCACGTGAAATCACACCTTTGCAAGCCTATACCAGATCCTTGACATTCTTACCTCCTTGTCATGCTTACGAGAGGATGGTAATCTATACGTATATGTACATTGGTATCACGACGTACATAGCTGAATCATTAGATAAGATTGGAAATAATATCAAAGAAGCTAAACCACACATCATGACGGCTGTACCTCGTATTCTTGAAAAAGTATATGAGAAAATCATGAAAATAGGACATGAGTTGAGTGGTTCTAAACGAAAAGTTTTTGATTGGGCAGTGAGTGTGGGTGAAGCATACGATCCAAATCCAGACAAAAGATCGTTTGTATACAACATGAAATTAAAGCTTGCCAAGAAGTTAGTGTTGGATAAGTGGTATGAAGCTTTGGGCGGACATTTAGTTACCGTAGCATCAGGTTCTGCTTCACTTCAAAATAAATTAGCCCGTGTTTTCTTAGCTGCTGGTATTCCACTTTATGAAGGCTATGGAATGACTGAAGCTTCTCCATTGATTTCGGTTAACCATTATATCAAAGGTATTCGCGTAGGAACAGTAGGTTTACCTGTGAAATATGTAGAAGTGAAGTTGGCAGAAGACGGCGAAATCCTAGTCAAGGGTCCTAACGTGATGCAAGGATATTACAAAAACCCAGAAGAAACAGCTAAAACAATTATTGATGGCTGGTTGCATACGGGTGATATCGCTGTGATGGAAGAAGGCAAATTCATCAAAATTATCGACCGTAAAAAAGAAATGTTTAAAATTTCTGGTGGTAAATATGTAATTCCTCAGCCTATAGAAAAGAAATTAGTAGAATCCTATTTCATCGAACAAGCGATGGTGATTGGAGACGGTCAAAAATTTGCTTCGGCATTTATAGTTCCAAATTATGGTCATTTGGCTGACTGGAGCAAGTCTAGCGCACCAGAGTTGATCGGTATGAAAAAAGATGAATTTTTGAGCCATCCTACGATTGTTAAAAAAATAAATGCAGAAGTTCGCTTAGCAAATCAACACTTTGGTAACTGGGAGCAAATCAAAAAGCCCATAATCTTGCACGATGAATTCACAATAGATGGTGGAGAACTAACACCAACATTAAAAATGAAACGAAAAGTAATTCTAGAAAAATATAAAAATCAATTCAACGAATTGTACAAATCAGATGAAGATTAAAAAGATAAGGCTCGAAATTTCGAGCCTTATCTTTTTAAGTTAAATATTGTTTATTAGATTTTCTAATACCAATTGGTATGCTTAATTATATGAATGAATCCAATATAATTGAAAAATAAATCGAAATTCAAAAAGAAATATTAAATGATTTTTCATTGCGTTGGGAGCTTAATTAAAAATTTCTTAGCTAATACAAAGTCAATCTGTTATTTTGTTTTTTAAGGTTTTAGAAAACTAGATTCACATCAAAACCATTCCTTTGCTAATATACCATTTATCAAAAATTCATAACTTTAGATTATGACATAAAATGAAACACCACAATGAAGGCAAAAAGAACTTGTACTGAAGGACATAGCTTTTACAAGGTATCGGATTGTCCGACTTGTCCGATTTGTGAAAAGTTAATATCAACTAATGCAATTGGATTTATGCAATTGCTAAACAGTCCAGCACGGCGTGCTCTCGAAAGTCAACAAATTGATTCGTTGGAAAAACTTGCGACCTTTTCGGAGCGAGAAATCCTAAAACTACACGGCATCGGAAAGAGCAGCATTCCAATTCTCAAATCCTGTCTCGAGAAACAACAACTCTCCTTTCGAATAGATATTAAACCAAAAAATTATGAAAATAAGTAAACCTATTTATACCTGCTTGTGGTTTGAAGATAACGCTCTAGATGCAGCCACATTCTATTGTTCCATTTTTGAAGATGCGCATATCGAACAACAGAATCCATTTGCGCTGCTATTCAAGCTGAATGGTACAACTTTTATGGCATTGCATGGTGGTCCAAAGTATTTCCACTCCCCCGCGGTTTCATTTGTAATCGATTGTGATACGCAAGAGCAAATTGATTACTTCTGGGAAAAGCTCGGTGCTGACGGAAGATACGATAGATGTGGTTGGCTAACGGATAAATTTGGCATTTCTTGGCAAATAGTTCCTACCATATTACCACAATTGATGGCAGATGAAAGCAAGAGAGACAATGTGGTCAAAGCCTTTATGCAGATGAGCAAATTTGATATTCAGACCCTCCTAGAGGCATAAAAGATTAAAGCAATATATTCAATAACTTTCTTAAAATCCTTTGATATCTAATATCTTTACTCTTCTATTGCCTAAAACAACAAAGATGAATCTACTTGAAAAGCGTGCGACATTAGAATACAGTATTAAACAGAATTTTGGACTATTAGGAAGCGAAGAAATAGGCCGAATAGCGGATTTATTCAAATACAAAACGCATAAGAAAGGTGAATTTCTCCTAAATAAGGACAAATCCTGTCAACACATGTATTTTGTCCTTTCAGGTTACGTGCGCATTTTTGTTGAATTAGAGACTAAAGAAGTCACGCAATGGGTAAGTGGCAAAGGATATTTTCTGACGGATTTGGCCAGTTTCCAGTTCAATACTCCTGCACGTTGGAATATGCAGACACTCGTCGATACCGAAATATTCTATATCCACAAAAGTGATTATGATTCTTTTAAATTTATTCTGTCCCAATGGAACGAAATCGAGAAGCAATTTATCATGCATTGCTTCATCACACTCGAAGAACGTGTTTTTAGCCATCTAGCCATGACGGCCGAAGAACGATACTTTAATTTTTTCGAGCAGAACAAAGAACTTTTCAATCAAATTCCACTGCAATATATTGCATCCATGTTGGGTATGACACCCGAAACTTTTAGTAGAATTCGCAAAAAACAACTTTGTTGATTTCTTGATTTATATCAAGAGTCGTTTGTCAATCTTATCAGAACTTTGTGCTATTGAAATTACAATGCCTTTGAGCTCTTATTAAATGATTGATAAACATGAAAAAAGAAATTAGTACATCTATAACTATCCAAGCATCTGCACAGAAAATTTGGACTATTCTCTTAAATTTTGAGAAGTATCCAGACTGGAATCCATTTATTCGCAAAATCGTTGGAGAACCAATTGTTGGAAATCAATTAAACATTAATATTACACCTCCTAATGGGAGTAATATGAATTTTAAACCTCAGGTACTTTCTCACATACCCGAAAAGGAATTCATATGGAAAGGAAAACTTTTGTTTAAAGGACTATTTGATGGAACACATATCTTTCGACTTCAAGAAAATCCCGATGGAAGTACCACTTTCATACACAAAGAAGAATTTAGTGGAATTTTAGTTGGAATGATTAACTTATCAAATACCGAACAAGGGTTTAAATTGATGAATCAGCAACTTAAATCATTAGCTGAACAGTAGGGATTTTTGGAGATAATCTATAAAACTTAATCAAGCAATTAGATAAACTTTTTGTAAAATACACTAAATTTATTGTAGGTATATTTTCAGCTTAATTATGGATAATAAAAATAACCAAACCAATAATAATGATTCAGCAACAACTTTTGCTCAAACCTATTTTCACGGCACCAAAGCAAATTTGCAATTAGGTGATTTGATTGAACCAGGCTATACATCTAACTATGGCAAACAACGCACTGCAAAATATATATTCCTTTCGGCAACTTTAGACGCTGCTATTTGGGGAGCAGAACTTGCGATTGGCAATAGCAAGGAGCGTATATATTTGGTCGAACCATTGGGTGAAATAGAGAATGACCCGGACTTGACGGACAAAAAATTCCACGGCAACCCAACTATGTCATATCGTTCTACTTCGCCTTTTCGAGTAGTTGGAGAAGTGACTGTTTGGAAAGGACATCCTGAAGAACAAGTTGAGGCAATGAAAAAAGCACTTCAAAAATTAAAAGAACAAGGAGTAGATTCTTTAAATGACGAATTTTAAATAACCTAATTATGAAAGATAAATTCAATGAATTATTTGCTTACAACTATGAAATGAACAAACAGGTTATTCAGCTAATTACGCAGCATGAACCCACCATTTCAGAAAAAATATTCGAACTTATATCTCATACAATAAATGCCCATCAAATATGGAATGCACGTATCAATAAAGAAGAAGAATTTGGTGTTTGGCAGTTGAATAGCTGGGAGAATATTCCAACTATCAATGCTCAAAATTATGATAAGACAATCAATATTTTACAAAATAATAATTTGAGTACTATCGTATCCATAGAAACTCAAAAGGTGAGCAATTTAACAACAAGATTGAAGACATTCTTTTTCACATTATCAACCATTCGACTTATCATCGAGCACAGATAGCTACAGAATGTAGAAATCTCGGTATTAAGCCGTTAGTAACGGATTATATTATGTACAAACGAAATATTAGTTAATCTCCACATTGTGTAGAGCATACCAACCATTATCCAATTTATGATTTGATAGGGCTAAATTTAGAGACGGTTTATCCTGTTTGGATTTATCTATTACCGCTACGCCCAGCGTATATTCACCTTTGGAAATATTATTTGTGTTGATATTAAGTGAATATTCATATTCTCTTCCCTGTTTTATCCATAAAGACGGCTCAGCTTTTTCATCAATCCAATATTTTACCGCATTTCCATTCTGGTCAATTAGAGCGAATGCAAGCTTATATTTAAAATTTCATTTAGGATTATTATTGGGCAAATAGCCTGTACCCATATTACGCCAAGTATGCTTTATAACAAATTCTTGATTCGCATTGATTAGCTTTGGAATTGAAACTTTATTGGGATATAATCTATATCCACCTTGCTCAATAAAACCTTGTACTAAATGTGGTGCTAAAGTCATCCAACCTTTTGTCTCTGGGATTTCGCGCAAGTCTAACGTATTAAATCCATGTTGAATAGCATCCTTATAGGTCAATTCATATACATCCAACCATGAATCAAATTTATAGACACGGTCCTTATCAAAGGGTCTGCAATTTTTATCGGCTGTCGAACAGCCCCAATAACAGGACTCTCCAATCAATAGCGTTTTTCCAAACATGCGTTTTGCAATGCACTTTTCGTAAGAAGTAAACCATTCACTGCCAAGACCATCACGGCGCATGCTATACCCTTTATTATCTATAGCTATTTTTTTTCGGTGTCGAATCCTACTTGTCCATTAAAAGGTAAAGCGACCAAAACATGTTTGAAATTATCCGAATACAAAGAAGTATACCAATCAAAAACTTGTCTTAGTTTCGAAGAATCCATCAAGCGTATAGAATGTGCTTCTCCCAAAGCTCCAATCGAAAAGCCGTCCACAAAATCAACGATATCAGGATTATCAAATTCAGCAGCGAAAGCTTTGACAAAATTTGTCCATTTCTCTTGAAAAATAGGATCATCTGGAAATGGTGTCCAATGATTAATTTTCTCTGAGCGTACATGATAACCTTTCGCGCCAGCTTCTCTTACAAATTTTGGAGTTCCGGGTCTAAGATTATCCTGTCCGTTATCATATACCCGAAAAGATAATTTAAGTCCCCTATCTAATGCACCTTGTATTAGCTTTTTGAAATTATCATTGTATTTCCAAGCATATTTTCCTTCTTCTGGCTCCATATCAGACCACCGCCACCGAACATAGAAAAATGAAGCATATTTACGAGCAGCAGTATCTTGAGCTTTCCAATATGTATCTGCATTTTGAACTTCGCCACTAGCATCATCATACATTCCCCAACCCATTGCTGGATTTCGTATTAAGGATTTGGAATCATATGTGGGTGTTATAACTAACGTTGAATTATCCCACTGCAAAGAGCAGTTTGCGAAAAGAAGTAAAAATATAGTAAAAAATACTTTAGACATGGTCGTGATAAAAGAAGTTGAGGTGAGGATTTGGAAACCTCTACCCCAACAACATAATAATTATAAAACAATGTTATTTTATTATAATACAGTAATTTCAGTAAGTGTAGTCCAGCCATTGACTATTTTTTGATTTTCAATAGCTAAATTAATACCTGGTTTATTTTCATTTTGATCATTAATAATAGCCAAAGCTAAGGTATATTTGCCAGAAGTTAAATCCTTAGTATCTGCTGATTTGAAATTATACTTGAACACATCGCCACCAACCCAGTCTCCTGGATTTGCTTCTGTATCAACAAAAGTCTTTTTAATTTGATCTGTCGCATCAATCAATGCAAATGCGACTTTAAATTTATTGTTCCATCGCTTATTTTTATTTGGACATACACCCAATCCCATATTATTCCACTCGTGAGTGATATTAAAATCTTTACCAGATACCATATATTTATCTGCAACAATTTTACTTGGATAGAATCGATATCCTCCTATAATCATAAATTCTTGAACATAGTCAACTGATGTTTCCACCCATCCTTTAGTTTCTGTATGGTTTCGTAAATCCATATAATTAGCCCTTAATTTGTAGGCGTGAGCTAACGATAGTCTATAATTATCTCGCCAAATAGAGCTTGAATTATACAAATGATCGCTTCTAAAAGGTTTCCAATCACCTTCCAAATCATTTCCACCATAATAGGCTTGCTCACCAACAATCATTGTTTGTGGAAATGCTGATAGCATTAGGCTTATCTCTCTATCTTCCAAGTATCGACTTCCTAGACCGTCTCTACGAAGAGCCATTTGCTGATTTTTGAGAACCTCGCCATTTATTATACTTGGATTGATATGTTGTAAAATATTAGATAGAAAAACAGGGATTACTCGTTTGAAATTATCACCATAAAGATTAATGAGCCAACGGTCAGTTTTATCTTTATTTGCGTCATAGTTAATATAACCAGCATTATGTCCTTCACCCCAAAAACCAATATTGTATACATCAACATACTCCACTATTTCAGGATCATCAAATTTTGCTGCAAATGCTTTTACAAAGTTGGAGTACTTCTCTTGAAAGATAGGATCATCCACATAAGGATTCCAATGATTTCGTCCATCAGTAGTATTATATCCTTGCGCACCTGCTTTACGTACAAAATCAGGGGTAGCTTGATTTTGATTATCTTGACCATCAATATATACACGAAAGGCTAATTTCAGGTTTCTATCAAGAGCACCTTTTACTAAAGCTTTGAAATTCTCATCATGATCCCATGCATATTTTCCTTCTTCTGGTTCAAAATCAGACCAGCGCCAACGAATATAAAAGGTAGAAGCATATTTATTCGCATATTCACTTTGTTGCTCCCAGTATGTATTGGCATTAGCTGGCGTCCAAATGGCATCGTCATACACCGTCCATCCCATTCCTGGATTACGAATCAATGACTTATCATCTGCTTTAAATGATACCGTTACTTTTTCGCTTTGATCTATTTCTACCTCTGGTTCTGGCGTTGGCTCCTCTGGAGATTTTGTGTCTTTAGTACAAGCTATCAACAGTAGAATTACTAAAATAAGTGCATATTGATACAATCTTTTCATAATAATATTTATTTCCATCCTGGGTTTTGCTTAAGATTATCGTTTAGGACTATTTGACCAGAAGGTATTGGATACAAATAATAATACTCAGGATAATTTGTATTCGGTACTGGTTCATAAGAAATATATCCCTCATTTACTCCATTTTGAATCGGAATTTTTGTATCAGCAGGGACATAATCAGCTCCCTTCTTAATGTATCTACCCAGTTTTACTTTGGTAGCATATTCCATTTTCTTCCAACGTCTCAAATCATCAAATCTAAAACCCTCTCCCATTAGCTCTATATTGCGTTCTCGGCGGATTTCCCATAGAATCGGATTAACATTGGGATCTCTTGTTGGATCATTCGGAATATTAGCTATATTCAATAATGCAACTTTACCACGTTCTCTAGTTTTATTAATTGTGGCATCTGCTATGGCTTGATTAAATTGTCCTAATTCATAAGTAACTTCAGCATAATTCATCAAAATTTCACTAAGTCTGAATATAGGTGCATCAGACCATTTACCAATACCTACAGACCCTAAATTATTAGCGTATTTATACAGTCTATATCCAGTAAATGTGTTTTGAAGATTAGTACCTTGGGCATCTAAAGACACATCAAAGAAATTCGGTTCTATACCAATTATTACAGCATTGCCTGGTACACCTCCTGTAGTCACAGGTAACGTTTTGTGCAAATCAGTAGATATACTTCGCATAAATCCAAAATATGATGTATCTCGTGGATCATTAGTATATGTAAAAGAAGTTGACATAGATTCAGTAATGATCACTCTGTAAGGAGGTGGCACAGTGTAATACAATCTATGATCTCTATTTCTAAATTCATCATACGCATTCTTATCACCTTTGAACAATGGACTAGTGAATCGAGTCTGCCCATCTGTACACAAATATTGATCAACAGCCGCTTTTGTCAAATCTAGATAACCAAATCTATTCATTTGATTGCCAGTGAAACTATGTCCTACATTTAGCGTTCCATTACCACCATAAGCTTTGAACATAATGATACCATCGACTCCTTCAAGATTATCACTATTAAAATCATCATCATAGCTAGCTGCTAGTTTTGGGTACTTAGCTATTAGCTTTTTAGAAGCTTCTAAACTTGCTTCCAAAAAGACATTGGGATTAATTTCTAAAGGAGTTATTGTCTCTTCTTTATGATATTTTCTCCAAGTTCCTTCTCTAAGTCCAAATCTTGAAATAAATGCTAATGCAGCATCGGAAGTTAAAATATTACGTGTATCACTTGGCGCTAGATTATCTACAGCATAATTTAAATCTTCCATGATTTTGGTTGCAACAATATCACGAGCAGTTCGGGGTAAATAAAGTTCCTGATCAGTATCCTTAAGTAATTTATCAACATATGGCACATCTCCATACAAATTAATTAGATTGGCATAGTTGTAAGCTCTAAAAAAATAACATACCGCTCTCCAATGCTTTTTCCTCTCTTCTGGAATTGGGGCTCCATCTATATTAGAAAGCATAATATTGATTGATCTTAATCGGCTATAACTATCTTTATAAAAGCCATCCTCATTTGGAACAGTTTTCAATTGAGCTATCCATCTAGACTGTGAATTAGGTGCTGAGGTGGCGAGAATATCACTATTTATATCGTTTCCGATACTATAAGGTGATGTTCCTGCACTCTCACCTGTTCCTCCTCCATAATTATCATATGCTGTAAATACATTATAAAATTGCCAAGCAAATGATTGAAAACCAAAATCATTCAAGAATGTAGTTTGTTCACTTAATTTATCTAATGGATATTGATCTAATTTATTACAGCTCAGTACACTACTTGACAATATACCAGCAGCTATTATATATTTTAATTTTGATATCATTATCTTAAAATTTTTCATACCTATTACCTCCTTACATTAGAAATTAACATTAATACCGAAATTGAATTTTTTGATATAAGGGTAAGTACCGCCAGACCAATCATTCAGTATATCAGTACCAGGATCCATACCTGATTGCAAATTGTCAATTGTAAACATATTTTCAGCAGAAATAAATAGACGTATCTTTTTCATGAAAATTTTGTTTGTTGCTTCTGTTGGAAGCGTATACCCTAATGCTAAATTTTTTACCCGTAAGTAAGCGCCACTTAACAAATACCTTGTTTGTGTATTTCTACTTGTCCATTGATTTCCTCCACCATTTGGGTATAATCGATAAAAATGTGCATTAGGGTTATCTACTGTCCAGAAATCAGTGTTCTGAGCTAGAATATCAAAATACTGGTCTTTCCAAGGCTGTGTAAAAGCATTATCTATGTATAAATCTCTTTTAGCTACCCCATTAATAAAGAAGGAAAAATCAAATCCTTTATAACCAAGAGAACCATTAATGCCAAAACGATATCTATGACTTGTATTACCTATTACTTTTCTATCACCAGGATTCTCTAAAGTCCAATCGCCTCCATTGATAACCCCATCACCATTTTGGTCTACAAAAGCCATATCCCCAGGATTTTGATTAACACCTTCAAACGGTACCCAACCATTATTTTTAGCTTGATCGGTTAATTTCCCCCCTTCATTAGTACCATTTAATCCTTCAAAATGATCTTTTTGGAATAAACCTTTACTTTCGTATCCCCAAATTTCACCTAGATTTTGTCCTTCATAATACATCCACAAAGCTCCAGAAGGATTGTCGAATCTGGTAATTTTACCTTTATCATCCGAAAGGTTCATTGAAATGCCATACTTCACATCCCCTATACGATCATTCCAACCAATTGATAATTCAAAACCGTTAGATCTTAAATCAGCTAAATTTTGACGTGGCGCACCTGTTCCTAGTACCTGAGGCAAAGCTTTAGCATCAGTCATCATACCTGTAGTTGTACGAACGAAGTAATCAAAATTAACACTCATCCTATTCCTAAGCATAGTCGCATCAATACCAACCCCAGCTGTAGTAACCCGTTCCCATGTTAATGTATTACTGATTAAAGGAGGCGTACCTATACCTGTATATGGCAAGCCTGTAGATAGATTAAGCCAATTGGTATTATATGCGTCCATGGCGGCAATTTCAGGATAATACACATCTTTAATCACTTGATTACCAATAGCACCATAAGAAGATCTCAGCTTTAATGTGTTGAAGAAAGTATTGGAAGACATAAAATCTTCCGACATAATATTCCACGCGATAGATCCTGATGGGAAAAATCCAAATCTATTTCCAGCCAAATAACGTGATGAGCCATCATAGCGACCACTTAATTGAACTATATATTTATTTTTGTAATCATAATGTATCTGTCCAAAATATCCCGAAATAGCATTTCTATAATATCCATCCCAACCATCAATCGCACCTGTCGCATTTTTGATTGCAGGAGCTTGTAAAGAAAGTAAACCCTTTCGTGATACACCATTTGCCGCATAATCAATATATTCTTGGTTGGTACCAATCATTACATCCGCATGATGATCACCTAATTGTGTAAAATCATATTTAGCGTATACATTTAATATTTGGTGATTTTTTAAATAATTATTACGATAATACTCTGTCCAAGATTGGGCATTGGGATCTAACGTTTGATGAGTTAAATATTCGCCATGAATGGTCTCAATCAGTGAATTATTATTTGCTCTACTCTCCACCTCTGAGGTTTTCTCAAATGTATATTCTCCAGTTACTGTTAAATTTTCTACAAGTTTAAAATTTAATTTAGTACCTAAACGTATTTGATCTCCATTTCTTATTTTAGGATTTTGAAGTTGAACCATATTATTTTGGGTTTGATATGGCAAATATTTCTTTACCCCATTAACCATCACCGAATCGTATCCAATTGGAGTAAAACTTGGTTGAGTAACCATTGCATAGAATGGATAATTGAATCCGTCTCCTGGCTCTGTACGATTAAAATTATTATACATTATTTTACCCTGAAAATCTAATGAAGATGTCAACTTTGTGGAAATAGTATTGTCCGTAGACCATCGCTTGAATTTATCATTTGGTCCCACAATAACTCCGTTTTCATTAACTAGACGTATTGATGAACGAAAGAATATCTTTTCTGATCCGCCAGACGCAGTAAAATTATGATATTGTTCGTTACCTCCTTCAAAGTATGCACCAAACTGATCGTGTGATTTTAACGAATATTTTTGTGTACCTTCTGTTACGATTCCATTTGCAGGTAATTGTCCTGGATTCTTATCATAATAATTAAGCAATGAATCAAATGTATGAATATCCGGACCTGACCACCATCTATCTTGACCAATTCGCTTCAAGACATCAACCCACTCTCGAGGTGTAAGTTTTTTAGGCAATGTACTAACAATCGTTGGAGATATACCTGCTGCGTATTCAAAATTTAGTGGTTGGTTCAGACTTCCCTTTTTTGTAGTTATTAATACAACACCAAATGCAGCTCTTGCACCATATAACACAGATGCAGAAGCATCTTTTAAAACAGTCACACTTTCAAAATCAGCAGGATTTAATAATGAAATATCTTCCATAGGTATATTATCCACGACGAATAATGGATCTCCTCCATTAATGGACGACCAACCGCGAATATTAAAACCAGGCTTTGTTCCTGGCTGTCCTGAACTAACTGATATATTTAATCCTGGTATAGTTCCTTCCAAAGCCACACCTGCATTACTCAATGGTCTATCACGCATTACCTCATCCATTTTGACCGTAGTTAATGCGTCAGATACTTTAGACTTGTTTTGAGTTCCATAACCTACCACAATAATCTCATCCAATTGGCTATCAGCACTTGGCTGCATTACTATATCTATATTTTGAGTAGTTGTCACATGGGTTGTAAAATCTTCGAATCCCAAATATGAGACAATTAATATGCCTCCATTACTTGGAATTTTAATAGAAAATTTACCTTCCACATCGGTAGTTGTAACCTCATTAGTCCCTCTTAGTCTGACTGTCGCACCAGTCATAACACCACCGTTTGTATCACGTACTGTACCTGTTATAGTAGATTGCTGTATCGCCGAAATAACGATTAGATTATTAGCTGATTTGGAATAATCCAAATTGGTACCTTTCAATAAATGTTTCAGCACGTAATCTATTTGCTTATTGGTAAAGGTGATAGTATGCACCTTATTATCAGACAAAACTTCTGAACTATACACAAATCTAACATCACTTTTCTGCTCGATCTCTTTTAAAACATTTTGAAGAGATGCATTCTTGAGACTAATAGAGACTTTTTGAGAAAAAACATTTGCAGAAACATGTAAGCAAATACATGTCAAAATCATCATTAACTTCATGCAAATAATGAGTTTCAAAGCATAAGAATGCTTTGTTCGTAAATAATAAATCATAAATTTGTTTTACTGGTTATCGAATATTGAGCGTCAGCATCTAGGAAATCTACGCTCGATAATTTAATCATGTGAGGGCGACGCTCCAACGTCGTCCTTCTTTATTTTTTCGAATAAAGAACTTCTCTTATTCTATATCCGCTATTAATGGCTTTTGCATCATATTTTTTGGTTTATTTAGTTATTATAATGGTGTTATCTTTTTTAGAAAAATTGAAGTGTTTAGCTTTTTGTAAAGCTTTTAAGACTTCGTTTATGGACTCTGAGGTAAATACGGCTGTAAATACATAATCTCCGACCTGAGTATCCTCGATTTGAATTTGTACATCATACCAACGTTCTAAAGCAGCTTGAATATCACCTAATCTTTGCGCATGAATTTCAAGTCTATTTTTAGTCCAAGCCGTTTCTAGTATGTCATTATTATCTGTTATGGTATTTTTGGTTAACTTAATTTCAGCCAATTTATCATCAGAGATAGAGCTTTTCAGTTCATTATTGTCATCCCCATTACGTACGACAAGTTTTTCCCCTGGCTTTAGAGCCAGAATTTCATTTTTACGATTAACAAGTTCCAAATGCACAGAGCCTGAGATTAGTGATGCTTCGGAAAAAGAATCACTATCATAAGATTTTACATTAAATTTGGTACCTAAAACTTTTACATTAAAATCCTTTGTCTGCACAATGAAAGGAGAATTATTATGTGCAACTTCAAAAAAACCTTCACCCACAAGTCTTACCACACGAATATTTTTATTAAAATCCTTTCCAACAAATAGTTTACTACCTGCATTTAGCAATACTACTGTTCCATCCGAAAGCTTCAGCTTCTTGCGTGCTGCATTTTGAACTTCATACACTTTAGGTAATAAATTAGAATTTTCTGCAATAATTTGAGTTCCTAGTTGTTCATTCTTTTGTTTAAAATATATCACAAGTCCTATGCTCATAACGACTACGACGGCAGCTGCGATTTTACCCCAATATGAGATGTTATAAAGAGGCCGTACCATATCAGTGAGAATCTTACCTTCTAAATTTTCTACACTTTGATTTAATGGTCTCTTTGAGCCATTGAGTATAAAATACAAGCGCCTTGCTTCCAGAATTTGCTCCTTATACTCAGGATTAGAATCTATATATTTCTCCCAATATTTAATACAAGCCTCATCACCTCCTGCACAATATTGCTGAAATGAATTTTGGATTAAAAAATCCTCTTCTGACATCCCTTTCTTGTCGTTCATAATTTGGCTTTTAATAAATAGAGACTCGAAAACGTAATTTTTCCTAAATAAATTTTCATTTTATTTCACTAAGTATTCTTTAATGAAAAATAACATTAAACTTATGAAACAAACATACTTATCGGGATGAGTCACCATTTTCGGTGAAAGACAAGAATATCACACCGTTTGGTTGTACGACAAATTTATTAGGGCTACTATTTATATATTACAAGATATTATTCCAAATGTCCTTTATTTCATAAGGATTTTCATTTACAACCAATTCATAACTTCCAACGTATTACGTTAAAACTAAATCGAATTTTGATAACTGAGATCTTATAGCGCTATTTGTTCTGTTGAAAATGCCAATCCAACCTTTCATAGGCTCATTTTTATTTCGGGTAATCCATACCTCAATTCCAAATTTAGCATACACCTTTTCGCCCATTATACCGTTTTGGTTATAAGCTAACATGTCTTGATTCGTCAATAAGGAATATGAGTAATCATCCATTGTCAATAAATTTCCTCCGATAAATAAAGGGAAGCGGCCAAAGCTCTTTGGGTAATAAAAGTTTGCATTTGATCTTTTGTGAATAGACTTTGACGGCCTTTTTCCTTTTCTTCATCTAGCCAATCCATTGGCTTTAGTTTCACTCAGATATATTATATAGCTATCAAAACTATTAAACCCAATCGGAGGTGCATTTATTGATAAGCTGGCTCCATAGATTGAATTAGATCTATTTTATGCAAATATTGATTTTTCCATACCAAAAATGTACAGAATAGTTACGTATACTCCTATTTTAGACTTAAAGATCATACTAATTATAATTGGCTGAAATAGAAAAGTATTTTCCTATTTTTTTTATATGATCGGAAATGCGATAGTTTTTCCTAAAAAAAAGTTTAATTTGTTTTCTAGTTGATTAAAAAATCTATTTTTTTAGAAATTTACGTAATATTTTCAAAGCATCGTATATGGTATTATAAGCTGTTTTGATAGTTTGATTGGTTTTCTGGGCTATTTCTTCGTAGGAATTCTCTTCAAAAAACTTAAGATAAATAAGTTGTTTTTGACGATAAGTTAATTTATCTAGAGCAATCTTTAGCCGCTTTTTTAGAAGCTCGTCAGTTTGCATCTGAATAATAAAACTTTCATACCCCTCATCAAACCAATCATTAAGTGTAAATGAATTTTTCAAGGCTATATCTGCCTTTTTCTTTTTATTAAGGAGGCGTAAAATTCGTCTTCTTATACTGGTTATGAGGTAAGCTTCGACATTTTCAACTCTTGACAAGGTTGCTCTTTTATCCCAGATATAAACAAAAACATCATCCACGGCTTCCGCTGCAAGATCAGCATCATTACACATTTTTATGCCATGGTTAACTAATTTATAGTATAGCTCTTTATATAAGTCAAGAAAACCATCCTTATTATTTAAAACTATTTTTTCCCAAAGAAGTTGATGCTTTAATTGATTGTTCTGCATGTACATTTGATTACAGATTTCTTAATCACTACATCTTACAAACTTTCCATACCAATTTTGATTGTTTAAAAAATGAGACTTACAATGACAATATTGAAGTAATAACATTAGTCTAAAGTTTATAAATGGATAAATTGCAGATTAACGAAAACCTATTTAACCAAAAATATTTCTTTATAAGAAAACATAAGAATATAGTTTTACTGTTGTAGCAGAAAACCTACAACAGTTATAGGAAAGCACTTATTTTTTAAGCACAGCAAATAATTAATCTTTCACAATCAACTTATTATGAATCATCTTGTAATTATACTGTTGAATAAATGCTTTGAGCGTATGCTCCAAAGAATCCTTTACTTCAGTATTTGAAATTAAGTCTTTCTTCAAAAATTTATCATCTCGGAGATTGAAAATAGATGTTGCTTTCGTTCCATCGTGAGTCATATAATAATCGCCTTTGAAAAGATTATATACCCCTCCAATATTATTGATGACAAAGTTATTTCGATTCGTATCAAAGGCATCAAAACCAAAAGCAAAATAAGGTTTTGGGTAATTCAAGTAATTCATTACAGTTGGCATAATGTCAATCTGTTGAATCAATTTATCCGACTCACCTTTCAATTCACCTCCCGGATAATAGAAGACAATTGGAATAGCAAACGCATTCGCTGAAGTATGGTATTCGGGCAAGTGACTAACTGTAGCATGGTCTGCTGTAATAACGAATAGAGTATTGTCAAACCAAGGCATTTTGGAAGCTTTAGCGAAGAACTGTTTTAGGGCATAATCCGTATAGCCAATAGGCTCATGCACTTCTAATGGTCCTTTCGGAAATTTTCCATTATATTTTTCCGGCACTTTGAATGGGTGATGTGACGACAAAGAGAAGAAACCTGCAAAAAAAGGTTGCGGCATTTCAACAATTTTATCTGCCATAAATTGCATAAATGGCTCATCCCATATCCCCCAAATACCGTCGAAATCGGCATCATTATTATATTCATTTTTCCCGTAGTAATGCTCAATGCCCGCTAATTGTGTATAAGCCGAAAACCCCATACTACCATTCGGAGCACCATGAAAAAATGCTGTTTCATAACCTTCATCACGTAACAGCTTCGCAATACTTGTTGTTTTATTTCCCGAATAAATCGATAAAACAAATGGTTCACCAACTGACGGAATACCCGTAATAACCGATGGAAGTGCGTCAATAGATTTACGACCATTCGCAAATGAGCGTGTGAATGTATAGGACTCTCCTATCAAAGAATCCAAAAATGGCGTATAACCTTTGTAAGTTCCATTATTAATATCGCGATTGAGTGCGCCAATATGTTCCTTACCAAAACTTTCTAAAATAAAAACGACAACATTGAGTTTATTGAATGAAGCGCTGTCTTTGGGTTGATGAATGACAGGATATATGTTCTCTAATTCTTCATCGGAAAAATAATGAACCTCCTTTAAGGAAATAGCCTTCAATGTTTTCAGCATACTGAAAGGCGTATTCAAAACTATGTTCATTTCTTCTGGACTCTTTACATAATCTCCTGCATTACTCAATGTAATTGGACGTGTACTGTGCGCCCATCCTCCTCTTACACCTCCTATAAATAAGAAAATTGTAAACAAGAAGGCTACTATTTGAATACTATAAAATAACCAACTGACTTTTTGAACTTTAACCAATTTAAGCAAATCAAATACTTTAGCCAATGAATATATAATTAAAGCAAAAAGTATTAGCAGATACCAATAATCTATTAGAAAGTCGTATGTTAATTTTAAGAGATTTCCCTCATTTGCAAATTGACTAAATACTGTTCCTGTCGTACGTTTTAATGTATAAGGATAATACGCAAAATCAACTAAATTTAGTGCTATGCCGATAGAGTTTGTAGCCACAAAAATCCATTTACACACCTTCTGATAGGTTTCATTATATTTAAACGGGAAAGGCAAACTTTGCAGTAATATATAAAGTATATTGATGTACAATATTGCGACAATATCAAATTTCAACCCTCCCAACATCATATGAATCAATTCTGCTGTAGAGACATTTGGAAACAGAAATATATTTGCGATATAAAAACCTACTCGCAATCCTGCATATAAAAGAAGAAGAATTACAAATTGAATAAACAATAAGAGTAATGTATTTGATACGCCTTTTAATCTAATTTGCGTCATTTTAATATTGCTGAAATTCTTTAAATACATATTGATAATAACCTTTCGCTATTCGTATCAACCTATCCTTTTCATTTTGAGTACCAAATCCCTGATAAAAAGATACTTTATCCCCTTGCACATCGTAAGAAATTGCTTGATCATTAGTGACGATTCCTAAAGTAGTATTAGAATTATAAAAAGCTTGATTTGGACGATTA
Organism: Sphingobacterium composti; assembly: GCF_009829075.1. Lineage (GTDB taxonomy): Bacteria > Bacteroidota > Bacteroidia > Sphingobacteriales > Sphingobacteriaceae > Sphingobacterium > Sphingobacterium composti. The sequence goes on from NZ_WUQZ01000005.1 coordinate 161,162, forward strand.
ATTGAAAATAAGTCTTTCGAATATTTAAATGGCGATGGTTTATCACTCACAAAATTCCATAATGTAGTAGCGACATCCAATTGACTTACGACGCTATCAATTCTCTTACCTTTCCATTCATCTTTCAAGGCGCCACCAAATAAAAACAATGGGATATGGTAACGATCGGGCATTGATAAATCAAATTTTTCGGAGGGATAAACCGATGCATGGTCTGACAAAACCACAAAAACAGTATTATCGTACCAAGACTCTTTCTTCGCCCGCTTGACAAAATCATTTACCACCGAATCGGTATAATAAACTGTACTTCTATATTTATTAGCTTTCGTATCCGAACCAAACTTGTAATCACCCTCCATATCAAAGGGTTCGTGATTCACCACTGTATAAAAAATTGAAAAGAATGGCTTAGCATCTTTATTCAAATCCTCTAACATTCTATTTGCCACAACATGGTCGTACACACCCCAAGATACACGTTCTGTAGTTATATCAAAACTATTGTTATCGACCACACGGTCAATGCCATGTGACAACATATACGATTTGAAATTATAAAATTCAGACTGTCCTCCATGATAAAATGAAGTAGAGTAACCTAAGGAATCATAGACTTGCATAATAGCAGGCAGTCTCTCATGCTTCGAGATATATTTAATTATACTTTCAGAACCCTGAGCAGGAAATCCACTAAAAGTAGCAATCATACCTTTGTCCGAACGGTCTGCTGCAGCATATGCACGTGTAAAGGTTACCCCTTCACTCATCAAATTATTCATGCCTGGAGTAATTGATTTTTCTCCACCTAATGGCTCAAATACCTGTGCTACTATCCCTTCTAATAAGATTACAACAACATTTGGGTTATCAGTTTTCAAAATTTTAGAAATACTATCTGGATAAGCTTTTAAAATTGAATCAACAATACTATCCGACTCTGATGGATCCATAAAATTGTATGGATTCTTAACACCACTTTTTGTCAAATCTTTCAGAAAAGCCCAATAGGTATTGACGGCAGTATGATTTAATATTGAGCTTTCGGAATAGTAAGCTACACTAGGATTTAAGTTTGCTCGCCCATATCCACCACGTATCATTGAAAATATGACACCCAGACCAACCAAAAATACCAGCACCTTTTGTCCGATAGTTAGGGGAACATATTTTGCAAAGCGAACAACTACCCAATGATAAAAATAATGAGCAAAACAAAAAAAAACTATTAACCCAACTACAGCCTGTACTACGATAGTCCAATCCAACGAAGCTGTTAACCCTTGTGGCGTTTCAACCGCCATACCTATTGCACGCTTACTTATTTTCTCTCCCCAAGATTGATACAATGGAATATTGGACACAGTAATTGCCGCAAACAAAAATGTCGGCACCATCACATAACCTCTTAACCACCATTTTGATACAGATTTTTGAATAAAGAAATGCTGAACAATAAAAAACAGAAATGGCAATGCTAATAAATATCCGGCTAACGATAAATCTAACTTAAATCCTGCAATTGATGTATCAAAGAATGCAGAGATGAAAGTTTGTTCAATTTTATCTGAAACGGAAAACAGAAATAACGTGCGGTCAATTGCAGAAAGCAACAACCAATACACCAATAAACTAAGGTAAAAAGTTACAGCAGATAAGTAACCTAACTTTTTATTCATACTTACTTCAAATGAAAAAGCAAAACTAAGTAATATTCTGTGTAAATATGTCGTTTAGCGGTAAGATATTAATACAATAATTGAAGGAATAATCGCTTTATTTCCGTAATTTTGTACTTCAATTTTTTGAACGAATTTTAACAATGAGTATAGCAAAGACTTATAATCCGAAAGAAGCAGAAGAAAAATGGTATTCTTACTGGATGGAAAACGGATTTTTCCGTTCTACACCAGATGAGCGTGAACCATACACAATTGTCATGCCTCCACCAAACGTCACTGGTGTGTTGCACATGGGACACATGTTGAACAATACCATCCAAGATGTATTGATTCGTCGTGCACGTATGCAAGGTAAAAATGCATGCTGGGTACCGGGTACTGACCACGCCTCTATCGCTACGGAAGCTAAAGTCGTTGCCATGTTGAAAGAACAAGGAATTGACAAAAAATCATTGACTCGTGAGGATTTCTTGAAACATGCTTGGGAATGGAAAGAGAAATACGGAGGCATCATCCTAAAGCAATTAGAAAAATTAGGTGCTTCATGCGATTGGGATCGCACCAAATTCACGATGGATCCTGACTTGTCAGAAGCCGTTATCGATACATTCATCAAGTTCTACAAAGATGGTTATATCTATCGTGGTGTTCGTATGGTAAACTGGGATCCACAAGGTAAAACAGCCCTTTCTGATGAAGAAGTAATCCGTAAAGAAGTAAATCAAAAATTATATTACATCCGTTATAAAATCAAAGATTCGGATGAATTTATCATCATAGCGACTACGCGTCCGGAGACGATTATGGCGGATACTGCCATCTGTATCAACCCTAACGATGAACGCTATCAACACCTTAAAGGAAAGACAGTTATCGTTCCATTGATAAATCGTGAAATTCCGATTATCCAAGACGAATATGTAGAGATGGAATTCGGTACAGGATGTTTGAAAGTAACGCCTGCACACGATTTGAATGACTACGAATTAGGTCAAAAACACAATCTTCCAGTTATCGACATCTTAAACGATGATGGTACATTAAACGAAAAAGCAGAAATATTAGTAGGCGAAGATCGTTTCATCGCACGTAAAAAAGTCGCTAAATTATTAGAAGAAGTTGGTCAAATCGAGAAAATCGAAGACTACAAATCACAAGTTGGTTTCTCTGAACGTACAGATGCTGCTATCGAACCAAAATTATCGATGCAATGGTTCTGTAAAATGGACGAATTAGCAAAACCAGCTTTACAATATGTTGAAGACGGCACCATCAAATTGATTCCTGAAAAATTCTTTGCTTCGTACAAGCACTGGATGGAAAATGTGAAAGACTGGTGTATCTCACGTCAATTGTGGTGGGGACAACGTATTCCGGCTTGGTACAATGACAAAAACGAATGGGTTGTTGCGAAAACTGAAGCGGATGCTATCAAAGAGTTTGAAGCACAAGGCAAATCTACAGCAGGTATTCGTCAAGAAGACGACGTATTGGATACTTGGTTCTCTTCAGGCTTATGGCCAATGTCCGTTTTTGATGGTGTTCGTAACCCTGAAAATGAAGATTTCAAATATTACTACCCGACGAATGACTTAGTGACTGCACCAGAAATTTTATTCTTCTGGGTAGCACGTATGATCATTATGGGACATGATTATACACAAAAACCTCCTTTCCGCAATGTATACTTAACAGGTATCGTGCGTGACAAGTTAGGTCGTAAGATGTCAAAATCATTGGGTAACTCCCCTGATCCTATCGAGTTGATGGAACAATATGGTACTGATGGTGTACGTGTAGGTATGTTGTTATCTTCTCCTGCCGGAAATGACTTGATGTTTGACGTGTCTTACTGTGAGCAAGGTCGTAACTTCGCTAACAAAATCTGGAATGCATTCCGTTTGGTAAAAGGTTGGGAAACAACAAATACGCCAGCTACTGAAGCGCAAAAAACTGCGGCTGTATGGTTTGAAAACCGTTTCAACCAAGCTGTAGCTGAAATCGATGAACACTTCGCAAATTACCGTTTGTCAGATGCCTTAATGGCAACTTACAAATTGATTTGGGATGATTTCTGTGCTTGGTACTTGGAATTAGTAAAACCTGCTTACCAACAACCAATAGAAGCCGAAACATTAGAAACTGTTAAAGCTTTCTTCCAAAAAGTATTGGCATTGGCACATCCTTTCATGCCTTTCTTGACAGAAGAATTGTACCATGATGAAATTTTCGGAGCTCGCGATGCTAATGATTGTATCATCGTTGCTGAATACCCTAAAGTAGCTGCTTTTGACGAGAACATCATTAAGGAATTTGCGACAGTACAACAAATCATTTCGGAGGTTCGTGCGGTACGTAACTCCAAAGGTATTTCGCCAAAAGTTGAATTGCCTTTGGCGATTAGCAACACCGATATTGATTTTGCGAAATACCAAGAATCTATTATCAAATTGGCGAACATTTCTGAACTGACTTTCGTACAAGAGAAAGTAACAGGTGCTTTAAGCTTCTTAGCTGGTAAAACAGAATGTTATGTACAGTTGGCTGCTGATAATATTGACGTAGAAGCAGAACGCGAACGTATAACAAAGGAAATCGAGTACTTAAAAGGTTTCTTAGTATCCGTAGATAAGAAATTATCAAACGAACGTTTCGTTCAAAATGCAAAATCAGAAATCGTACAAAACGAACAAAACAAAAAAGCAGATGCTGAAGCTAAGATCCAAATCTTAGAAGAAAGCTTAGCGAATTTGGGATAAAATTTCTACAGGTCATTTCGACCTATAGGGAGAAATCTAAACGTTAATATATCTTAGAGAGTATTAAAAAATCCTCAGCAAATTTGCTGAGGATTTTTGCTTGAAATAATATTCCAACTTAATTTAACTTATATTCAATCAGGCTATATGTATCAGAATAGTCTTCACCACTAAATATCACTCTAATCGGCCCCACACCTTTTGATAACCAATACACTTCTTTCGTTTCCGTAATTTCGTTCGTTAAAGAATTTGTTATTTTCTGAATTAATTCAGTCTTAATCACATCCTTATATGTCCTACCATAAATTGACTCACTATTAGATTTCTCTAAAATACGCCCAGTGTGCGTATATGTTAGCGTCCCATCTCCCATAGAAGATTTGAAAGTTAGAGTCATATTTTCTGTCCAAGTCTCATTAACTGCTTTAGTCGTATTAATATACGTAATTACCCCTCCTCCGATTTCAGCATCTTGTTGCTCTGTGGGGGCGTAATACATTTTAAAAATTCCATTTTCTTCACGTACTGCCAAAGGATAACTTACCTCATCATCTTGATTAATGAAACTAAAATAATCTTTGCCTTGGAAATTCACGGTATGGAAAATTTTGATTTCATTGGTGTCCTTTTCTACGTCGTTATACAGCTTCCAAGTATTAGCTGTTTTAAAAGGCCAGTAAGATTCATTACCCGGAATAATTACCGAACCATCATCTGATTTTGAACAGCTAATAAAAGTGACACAAGTCAACACACAAAAGCACAAAAAAAAGTTTAGTTTTTTCATAGTAAAAATTAATTTATAGGGTTTAAAATTCAAAGTATAAATCCGGTAGATGAACTTTGGATTCTATTGTAAAACGATATCCTTTGAATTTATGCTACAAACGCTTATTAAAGATATTTTGGAAGAGGAAATTCATTTGTTAAATTATTGTTATAAAACAACCCAAGTTTGTATTGATAGACAACAAATCTTATATTTAAAACAAAAACAAATACTATGAATATATTAAAATCAGCTTTTTTGGCTACTGCAATATTTGCTTCTCAAGCTACATTTGCACAATTCAAGCAAACGCCTCTTCCTTATGCATTCAATGCTTTAGAAGGTGCTATTGATGCGCAAACAATGGAAATCCACTATGGTAAACACGCTGCTGCTTATACGACAAATTTAAATAAAGCTATCGCAGGAACTCCAACCGAAAAAGAAAGTATTGAGTCAATTCTAGGTTCTATTAGCAAGCAATCTGCAGCAGTGCGTAACAATGGCGGTGGTCACTATAACCATGAATTGTTTTGGTCTATCTTGACGCCAAAAGCTAATACAAAACCTTCTGCTAAATTGGAAAAAGCAATCAATGATACTTTTGGTTCTGTAGATGCATTGAAAGAAAAAATCAACGCTGCTGGAGCAGCACGATTCGGTTCAGGTTGGTCATGGTTGTCAGTAGACAAAACAGGAAAGTTATTCGTTTCTTCGACAGCTAATCAAGACAATCCATTGATGGATGTAGTGGAAGAGAGAGGCACACCTATTTTAGGTCTTGATGTGTGGGAGCATGCTTATTATTTGCGTTACCAAAACAAACGTGCTGATTATTTAACTTCGATTTGGAACATTATTAATTGGGATGAAGTTTCAGCTCGTTATGAAAAAGCTTTAAAGAAATAATATTACAAATATTTTATCGTCATTTCGAATGCAACAACGTGCAGTGAGTAATCTAGAATAGTAGATATACAAGCTAACTTAATGATTCGAAATGGCGATTTTGTTTTAGTATTTCACCGAAAAAACACCCAGCCTCACCGACTTTTCGTCTTAGCACGCCTATTCCCTCTCCTTTCATTTCCTTACAGCCTCTATCTTTGAAATATAAATTTTAAACAAAGAACATTATGGCAACTAAAAGAATATTTTCAATCAACGGAAGCACAATAAATAATATGATCAAAGGCTTGTTCGCGAATATTAATGATTCTAGATTTGTAGCAACTTCCAAATCAGGCAACAACATTGTTAACCTTCCACTTTTATTGGTAATTTTTGCTGCGATTCTTTTTCCGGTAATATTAATAGTTGGAGTGATTTTATGTGTTATCTTCAAAGTTAACATTTCGATTGAACGTGAACATAAAAAAGAAACAAAATTAATAGAAAATATATAGACAGTTAATCAACTATAATTCTATCATTAGAATTCATAAGTCATGCTAGTCAAATATTTTAGCATGGCTTCTTTTTATTTATATCACAACAATAATTTCATCAATACATAAACTTTAAAAAATGAAAAATTATATTCCTTTTATAATAGTTATTGCACTTTTAAGTTCTTGTAGTAGGATTTCGTTTGATATTACAAATGAATCAAAATTTGATATCGATTCATTAAAAATTCAAGCAAACGAAAACTTGAACGAAACATACCTATCATTAAAACCTAATGAATCCAAAAAGTATATTTTGGATATGAGTTAAATTACAAAAGTCGACGGCTCTTACTATCTTACCTACAAAATTAATGGCATTAGGAAATCTCACAATTTTGGATATTATACAAATGGATCTCCGTCGGAAAGTTTGATTGAAATTAAAATATATAATGATACAGTAAAAACTCTAGTAATTAAAAGATAATTATAGGCATCGAATTATAAGCCACAATAAAACCAAAAGTTGCAGATTATTAACACATTAATATGGAAACAGAAATATAATTTGCAATTATAAAATTAATCTCAATATATTTGTCCTGACAAAAAAAGTTTAACCCTTTAATAAAACGAAGAAAATGCGTGTGCTAAATTCCACTTATTCGACTTCATCAGCAACAGATTTTGCTGAGGTCCTTCTTCGTGCTTATATCCTATCGTAATTTCAATATTATCATAATATATATAAAGCTCGAAGACAATTCGGGCTTTTTTTATGTGTAATCTCATGATTAAAAACATCATTTTACCTTAAGAATTTCTCGAATATTTATTCAAAACATATTCAACTCTATGTTGAATAATTTTTAAAATTTAAATAATTCAAATGGGAAGTAAACTCTCAGGTAAAGACCTTATAAAATTAGGTTTTCCACAAAATAATGTTGTGAATATTGCATTAGGGCAAATTCATCGCTATCGCAAACGCGAGAAAAAAGAAAGAATTTTAGTAGAAGCTAAAGAAGTATTATCATCACCAGAACAATATATTAGTGACGGCATTTGGGGAAAAATAGCAGAAGCCTTAATCAAGCCAGTTGAAATACGTATGCAGCAATTAAACAGTATGCGTGCGCCTTTTTCAATTTTTGGAGAAAATGAAATTGATGAACAAGCCAAAAGGCAACTGTATGATGCACTAAAACTGCCAGTAGCAATACGAGGTGCCTTGATGCCTGATGCCCACAGTGGCTATGGACTACCAATTGGCGGAGTATTGGCCACAGACAATGCGGTTATTCCATATGGTGTAGGCGTAGATATCGGTTGCCGCATGTCATTATCTATATACGATTTGCCAGCGACTTATTTGAATGGAAAAACATTCCAGTTGACAAACATCATAAAAGATAACACCAAATTTGGAATGAATGAGGTTCATAAGCATAAGAGTGACCATCCTATCCTTGACAGAAAAGAATTTCAGGATATTCCTTTGCTTAAAAGTCTCAAAGATAAAGCATTCAAACAGCTAGGTACATCTGGCGGAGGTAATCATTTCGTAGAATTCGGCATTGTAAAAATTCATACTGAAAGTGAAGCATTAAATATTCCAAAAGGCGAATATATAGCCGTCTTGGCACACTCAGGTTCAAGAGGATTAGGCGCTAACATTGCGAAGCATTACACTTATTTAGCTACAAAACAATGCCCATTGCCTCGAAATGTCCAACATTTAGCATGGCTGGATATGAATACACACGATGGACAGGAATATTGGTTAGCAATGAATTTAGCTGGTGATTACGCAAAAGCTTGTCACGATGATATTCACCGAAGAATTGCAAAAGCATTGGGTAAACAACCTTTAACAAAAATCGAAAACCACCATAATTTTGCGTGGAAAGAAATGATTGGAGGAAAAGAGTGCATAGTCCACCGCAAAGGAGCCACACCCGCGCAAAATGGTGTGCTTGGCATTATTCCTGGCTCTATGACTACGGAAGGCTATATTATCGAAGGTAAAGGCAATATCTTAAGCCTGAATTCAGCTTCACATGGCGCGGGAAGATTAATGTCTCGCGCTGCCTGCAAAAATTCAATTACTAAAAGCCAGATGTTTAAAGAAATTGAAAATAAAGGTGTAGAATTGATTGGTGGAAGTGTCGATGAATCGCCAATGGCTTATAAAGACATAAAAAAAGTCATTGCTCTACAAAGCGAATTAGTCAATATTTTAGGTACGTTCACGCCTAAAATTGTAAGAATGGATAAATAGAAAAAATGTATGAAAAAGCAGCTATTAATTACATCAGGAAGAGGTCCACAAGAATGCAATTTGGCAGTACAGCATGTATTTAACAAAATTCAATATGAAGCAAGGCAATATGATTTGAAAACTGAAATAATTACTTTAGAAAAAGAAAATGGAACTATATGTTCCATTATTTTATCAATTAATGGTTCTCGCGTACAAGAATTTACTGAAAGATGGATTGGTACAGTTCAATGGATTTGTAAAAGTCCAATTCGCAAAAATCATAAACGTAAAAACTGGTTTATTGCTGTAATAGAAGCTGAAGAACAAACAACACATTTGTTGGATGAAAAGTTAATTCAGTTTGAAACTATGCGGAGTTCTGGTGCGGGGGGGCAACATGTGAATAAAGTAAGTTCAGCTGTACGAGCTATATATCCACCATTAAATATAGCAGTTCAAGTGATGGATACACGTTCTCAACTTCAAAATAAACAAATTGCTATTCAGCGCATTCAACAGAAAATAGCTCAAATAGAACATTCTAATACTGATAAACAAACAAATGAAAATTGGATGAATCAAGCTCAGATAGCTCGAGGCAATCCAATTAGAATATTTGAAGGAATCAAGTTCGTGGAAAATCGGATAGGAGGAACGGGATTAATTCCCGTTCCGACCTTCCACAGCACCGCACGTACCGTTCGGTATACGGCGCTTCCCTAAGTTGTAACACGAACTCGCTTGTATTCTGCCAGTAAAGATGG
>NZ_WUQZ01000050.1 GCF_009829075.1 Sphingobacterium composti
TAGCTAAGAAGTGTTTTGCTAATGCAGTGCAGGGTATTGATCGCTTTCATGTGCAGCAATTGGCAACTGAGGCACTTCAAGAAATCCGGATAAAACACCGTTGGGAAGCTATTGATGAAGAAAATATGGCCATTGAAGACGCTAAAAAGAGGAAAGAAACTTACTGTCCAGAAATCCTATGAAATGGTGATACTATAAAGCAAATGCTAGCTAGAAGTCGCTATTTACTGTATAAAAGTGAACATAAATGGACAGTAGAACAAAAGGAAAGAGCTAGTTTACTATTTGAACGCTATACTGAAATTCAAAAGGCTTACAAATTATGCCAAGAACTATCTTGGATATACAACACAACTGTAGATAAAATATATGCTTTTACACGACTAGCTAAATGGGCTGAGAAGGTAGAGCAAGCTGGGTTCAAGTCTTTCAATACCGTGTCAAGAACTATAAATACGCATCACAAAAAGATTCTAAACTACTTTGATAACAGAAGTACCAATGCTTCAGCAGAATCTTTTAATGCAAAAATAAAAGCATTCAGAAGTCAGTTTAGAGGGGTTCGTGATATCAATTTTTTCTTATTCAGATTGACTAAGTTATTTGCTTAGTCCACAGGTTTTGTACATGATCCAAAGAATAACCCTTCTTAAAGAATGATTGGAACATAATGCTTGTTTCTATAGAGCGTGAAAAGTTCATCTTATTCTTATAAAAAATCAAGAGGGCTAGGAGTCTTTTGCTTGTCTATGTCAGTGATATGAGTGTAGATCATAGTCGTTTTTATATTTTCATGACCCAATAACTCTTTTACAATTCGGATATCGATACCTGATTGGATTAAATGTGTGGCATAAGAATGTCGCAATGTATGTACAGAGCCTTCCGACTGAACATTTGCTTTGATCAATGCTTTTTTCAGAATCAACTGTACACTTCGTTCGCTATACTTGCCACCCCTCTCACCTTCGAAGAGGTACTCCTTTGGCTTGAATGCTTGATAATAATGTCTCAAAGTCTCCAGCAATTTGTCTGGTAATGATACAATCCGATCTTTATTACCTTTGCTTTGATGGATTCTGATAATTCCATCGGAAGATTTTATGTCTTTGATTTTGAGATTCAACAGTTCGCTAAGACGTAGTCCACAACTATAGATTGTCATCAGAATAGCCTTGTGTTTTAGATTTTGAGTGTTATCGAGAATATTTCTTACTTCTTCTTTTGAAAAGAATTTAGGTAATTTAGAAAATGATCGTTTCGGGTATAAGTAATCCAGTTGGATTTTTTTGTCCAATATCAGTTCGTACATCTTCTTGATTGCGCCCACTAATCCTTTTTGATAGGAAACACTAATTTTCCCATTTTGAACTTTTTCGTTTATAAACGCCTCAATATCTGACAGTGGAATTTCTTCAAGGGAGGGATATTTGCTAACATGTTTAAGAAATATACTAGCGTAATCCTTGTACGATCTAATGGTATTGCCAGCATATCTCTGCATCAGCAATCTCTTTTCGAAGGTTTCAAGTATGATTTCGCTATTCATATCAGGGAAATAGTATTTTATAATATTTTGTTTCGCTATTTGTGCGGTTTTATTTTTTAAATACAAATATATCAATATCTTATGTAGAAAGAAAAGTCAAATAACGAAACACGTATATAGGGTTGGTTAAGCGAAATTTTCCGTATATTCGTTTCGTTAAAACAGATGTTGTTAGCAATCCGCTGCGCTCCTTGCTAACAATGGCTCGGCGACTTACGTCGCTTGCCGTAAGCCGCCGCTTCGCGGACTGCTTACAACAAGCGACTTGGCTAAATAGCTCCGCTTTTGTATCTTCGATACAGCTTCGCTACTTCGCCAATTCGCCGAGCCATTGTTA
>NZ_WUQZ01000051.1 GCF_009829075.1 Sphingobacterium composti
TGGAGATTATAGAAAAGCAAATGTAGGCATAAGTAACGATAAGGCGGGTGAGAAACCCGCCCACCGAAAGACTAAGGTTTCCTGATCAACGCTAATCGGATCAGGGTTAGTCGGGGCCTAAGGCGCATCCGAACGGAGAAAGCCGATGGACAACTGGTTAATATTCCAGTACTTTTATATACTGCGATGTGGTGACGGAGTAGTGACACTGCCGCGAACTGACGGAATAGTTCGTTAAAAGGCGTAGGTATTAGAATGGTAGGCAAATCCGCCAATCTAGCTGAAACCCAATAGTACAGCAAACCTTCGGGGGCGTTGATAGAGCAGGTAATCAGACTTCCAAGAAAACCCGCTAAGCTTCAGGTATATAAAACCCGTACCGTAAACCGACACAGGTAGTCGAGGAGAGAATCCTAAGGTGCTCGAGTGAGTCATGGCTAAGGAACTCGGCAAAATGGCCCTGTAACTTCGGGAGAAGGGGCGCTGTCTCAGCGATGAGCAGCCGCAGTGAAAAGGCCCAGGCGACTGTTTAGCAAAAACATATGGCTTTGCAAAATCGAAAGATGAGGTATAAGGCCTGACACCTGCCCGGTGCTGGAAGGTTAAGAGGGGATGTCATCGCAAGAGAAGCATTGAATCGAAGCCCCAGTAAACGGCGGCCGTAACTATAACGGTCCTAAGGTAGCGAAATTCCTTGTCGGGTAAGTTCCGACCTGCACGAATGGTGTAACGATCTGGGCGCTGTCTCAGCCATGAGCTCGGTGAAATTGTGGTATCGGTGAAGACGCCGATTACCCGCAACGGGACGGAAAGACCCCATGCACCTTCACTATAGCTTAACATTGAAATTGGGTACAGGATGTGTAGGATAGGCGGGAGTAATTGAAGTGGATTCGCCAGGATTCATGGATACACCCTTGAAATACCGCCCTTTCTGTATTCGGTTTCTAACTCGGCTAAGTCGAGGACATTGTTTGGTGGGTAGTTTGACTGGGGTGGTCGCCTCCAAAAAGGTAACGGAGGCTTTCAAAGGTAAGCTCAGTACGCTTGGTAACCGTACGCGGAGTGCAATGGCATAAGCTTGCTTGACNGTGGATACACCCTTGAAATACCGCCCTTTCTGTATTCGGTTTCTAACTCGTCAGTGACGAGGACATTGTTTGGTGGGTAGTTTGACTGGGGTGGTCGCCTCCAAAAAGGTAACGGAGGCTTTCAAAGGTAAGCTCAGTACGCTTGGTAACCGTACGCGGAGTGCAATGGCATAAGCTTGCTTGACTGTGAGGCCTACAAGCCGAGCAGGGTCGAAAGACGGACATAGTGATCCGGTGGTTCTGTATGGAAGGGCCATCGCTCAAAGGATAAAAGGTACGCTGGGGATAACAGGCTGATCTCCCCCAAGAGCTCATATCGACGGGGAGGTTTGGCACCTCGATGTCGGCTCGTCACATCCTGGGGCTGGAGAAGGTCCCAAGGGTTGGGCTGTTCGCCCATTAAAGTGGCACGCGAGCTGGGTTCAGAACGTCGCGAGACAGTTCGGTCCCTATCTGTTGTGGGCGTTGGAAGTTTGAGTGGATCTGTCCTTAGTACGAGAGGACCGGGATGGACTGACCGCTGGTGAACCAGTTATGCCGCCAGGTGTACGGCTGGGTAGCTACGTCGGGAATAGATAAGCGCTGAAAGCATCTAAGTGCGAAACTAGCCACGAGATGAGACTTCCTTATAGGGTCGTAGAAGATGACTACGTTGATAGGCTACAGGTGTAAAGGTTGAGAGACCAAAGCTGAGTAGTACTAATAGCCCGAAGCTTTCCAAGCGGATAGTAACTGTTGTCTTCTTCTTA
>NZ_WUQZ01000052.1 GCF_009829075.1 Sphingobacterium composti
GAAAAGTATAATGTTCTATATCCAAGCATACATGCCGACCGACCAAATGCACAAGCCAAATAGCTTTTGCCTGACCCAGTTGCGCCCGTTATAAGGACATTTTCACCTCTAGTAATAAAAGTTCCATCTGATAACCTCAGGATTTGTTCACGCGTAATTCCTCTTTCATTATTACAGATTATTTCTTCAGGAAGTGCATTGTACCTTAATCGACTAGCTTTAAGATATTTTTGTGTTCTACCATGGTCCCTAAACTCTACCTCAGCATGTACCATTGAGCCAATTAGTTCGTGTATGTCTTGTTGTTCATGTACGGGTAAAGACGCGACAGCTTCGTAACGTTTAGCCATTCCGGCAAGTCGTAAAAATTTGAGGTGTTGAATTGTTTGATCTATATTCATAATGTATTTATTTATATTTTCTGTTATTTATATTCATCTGCACCTCTAATATTGCTATGGTGAGGAATGCTATATTGAGGATTCTGATCACCGTCTTTTTCTAACAAGTCCATGTTGTTTTCAATAATATTTTTAATGATCATATAGTTGAAGCGATGTCCTTTGAGCCCCCTTCGACAAGCATTTTCTATACGATCTGGGTAGAGTGATGCTAAGCGTAAAAGGCCTTGACAGGCTTGATAAGTTTGATCTATGATAAGTTTGCTATCCATTACTTTTTGAAAGTAGTCTTTGGTTGCTGGACCATATTTTTCTGCTTTAACGAGATACTCTTCAGGGCTCCATAAAGAACGATTAAGTACGTGTTGATGGTGTGGTGGGCAATGGTCGATTTGCGTACTATAACCATGCTTTTTATAACTTCGTTTATGAAAAGCTATTCGGTTGTTTTCGCTATATATCTCTACTATTTCAGTACAATAAATAACATTTACAGTCTTACCAATATATTTATAGGGAACACTGTAAAAATGCCAATCCTCACCAATGACTACATGATAGTTCTGTTGTACTTTGCCTTTAGTATAGTTCTTGGCGACATATTGATTATCTGGCAACCGCTTGAGCGTAGGCTTCTCTTTGTCGAAGAATAATTCTTTACGACTAAAGGTTTTACGTTGGAAGTTTTTATCATGATGAGAATTAAGCTTATCCCATATGGCACTATTTAAAGAAAATAAACTAGTAAATGTTTCATTACGCAATGGGCCATAAACACGTAAATAAGCTATTCTTACACCTCCCTCAACTGAAGGTTTATCTTTTGGTTTAGCAGGTCTAGCAGCTAAAAGTGCAATGTTATTATGATTGGCCCATTGTTCAATCATATCTACAAAAGTAGGTTCATACCGATTACTACGTTTTACCCATTGCTTCATATTATCGGATTTAACAGAAAGAGGTACACCACCAAAATATGCTAGTGCATTATTAAGTGCTTTTACTACTTGAGGTAAAC
>NZ_WUQZ01000053.1 GCF_009829075.1 Sphingobacterium composti
TTTTAATCATGTATATAACGTAACGAGAATCAATAACTGTTCTCTAGAAAGGAGGTATTCCAGCCGCACCTTCCGGTACGGCTACCTTGTTACGACTTAGCCCCAATTATCGGTTTTACCCTAACACGCTCCTTGCGGTTACATGCTTTAGGCACCCCCAACTTTCATGGCTTGACGGGCGGTGTGTACAAGGCCCGGGAACGTATTCACCGCGTCATTGCTGATACGCGATTACTAGCGAATCCAACTTCATGAGGTCGAGTTGCAGACCTCAATCCGAACTGTGAATGGCTTTTCGAGATTAGCATCACATTACTGTGTAGCTGCCCGCTGTACCATCCATTGTAGCACGTGTGTAGCCCCGGACGTAAGGGCCATGATGACTTGACGTCGTCCCCACCTTCCTCACAGCTTACGCTGGCAGTCTGTTTAGAGTCCCCACCTTCACATGCTGGCAACTAAACATAGGGGTTGCGCTCGTTGCGGGACTTAACCCAACACCTCACGGCACGAGCTGACGACAGCCATGCAGCACCTAGTTTCCTGTCCCGAAGGACTTATCTATCTCTAGATAATTCAGTAACTTTCAAGCCCGGGTAAGGTTCCTCGCGTATCATCGAATTAAACCACATGCTCCTCCGCTTGTGCGGGCCCCCGTCAATTCCTTTGAGTTTCACCCTTGCGGGCGTACTCCCCAGGTGGATAACTTAACGCTTTCGCTAGGACGCTGACACTATATCGCCAACATCGAGTTATCATCGTTTAGGGCGTGGACTACCAGGGTATCTAATCCTGTTCGATCCCCACGCTTTCGTGCATCAGCGTCAATAATGACTTAGATAGCTGCCTTCGCAATCGGAGTNTGTATATCGCCAACATCGAGTTATCATCGTTTAGGGCGTGGACTACCAGGGTATCTAATCCTGTTCGATCCCCACGCTTTCGTGCATCAGCGTCAATAATGACTTAGATAGCTGCCTTCGCAATCGGAGTTCTGAGACATATCTATGCATTTCACCGCTACTTGTCTCATTCCGCCATCTTCAACCACATTCAAGCCCATCAGTATCAAAGGCACTGCGACAGTTAAGCTGCCGTCTTTCACCCCTGACTTAATAGGCCGCCTACGCACCCTTTAAACCCAATAAATCCGGATAACGCTCGGATCCTCCGTATTACCGCGGCTGCTGGCACGGAGTTAGCCGATCCTTATTCTTCCAGTACATTCAGCTTACTACACGTAGTAAGGTTTATTCCTGGACAAAAGCAGTTTACAACCCATAGGGCAGTCATCCTGCACGCGGCATGGCTGGTTCAGAGTTCCCTCCATTGACCAATATTCCTTACTGCTGCCTCCCGTAGGAGTCTG
>NZ_WUQZ01000054.1 GCF_009829075.1 Sphingobacterium composti
ACTATCCGAAACATCCCGCTGTATATTCGACAGGTATATGGAGAGAAAGTTCACGTTCTTACCCGGGGAGATCTGTCTCACTGTTGCCGGCTGGAGGAGCGACTCCTTAAGGAACAAGGTTTTGTAGCGATACATGACTGGTTTGACAGAAGTCAGCAGAGGTCGTATTACTTTTTTTTAGAAAGGAAGGGCTGAACATTAAACGTCCGTTTAATTTATGGGAACTGGGATTATCGTAAAGAAAGCAGAAAACTCCGAATGGAGAGCTGTCCTGCAAGGGATATGCTGGAAGCAGAAAAGTAGCAGGGAGCGCTGAACGATATCTTGAAAGAAATAGAAAACACGGAAACAGGGAAAAAAATGCAAAACAACATGTTACTCGAAGAAATTATGAGTAGTAGCAATCTTCATCAGGCGTACGATCAGGTTGTAGGCAACAAAGGCGCGCCCGGTACTGATAAAGTCGGTCACGTTGAATTTAAAGAACAGATCGCATGTGAATGGCGTCATATTAAACTACAACTAGAGCAGGGAGAATATCGTCCATCGTCCATTAAACGTGTTAAAATCCCTAAACCCAATGGCGGAGAACGTTTATTGGGTATTCCTACCTATATGGATAGGCTTATCCAACAATCTATCTCTCAGGTTTTGGTGAAAATGTATGATCCTGACTTTTCGGAACATAGCTATGGTTTTCGTTCAGAGAAGAATGCACACCAGGCATTAGTAAAAGCCAAAGAATACATTAACTTGGGATATAGTCATGTTGTGGATCTAGACCTTGCGCAATTCTTTGACCGAGTTAACCACGACTACCTAATGAATGAATTAAGCAAGAAGATCATTGACAAGCGAGTTCTGAAACTAATTCACCGCATCCTTCGTGCCGATATTTGTGATGAAGGGAAATTGACTTCTTGCAAACAGGGGGTTCCACAAGGCGGTCCATTAAGCCTGCTACTTTCCAATATTATACTGGAAAGCCGTGGTCACCGTTTTGTTCGCTATGCAGACGACTGTAGTATTTATGTTAAAAGTAAACGTGCTGGGGATCGTGTAATGGAAAGCATCATTAAGTACATTGAAAAGGAACTAAAACTGAAAGTAAATTTAGAAAAGAGTGTTGTTACTCGTCCTTGGCGCACGCGGTTACTTGGGTTTACGTTTTACCATAAGAAGGGCAGCAAAGGCATTAGTGTA
>NZ_WUQZ01000055.1 GCF_009829075.1 Sphingobacterium composti
TTTATAATAATAAAAGAATACATTCCGCTATAGGTGATTTAACGCCTAATCAAATGGAAAAATACTTAAATCAAAATCGAAGAATGGCAGCTTAAAATTGTCTCCACTTTTTAGTTGCAATTCCATAACATACCCCTTATACGGCTGTCCTTGCCCATCTTTGAAATCCGAAATGTAGAGTGTCTTGCCCTCGTTGAGTTGCTTGTACTGTTCATCGGAGAACACTTTGTTGCGGAACATTTTCGGGTCGTTTTCCTGTACCTGTCTGGGTGCTTTATCGCCAAAAAGAAACTCCGTATATTTTTTGTCGGCATTGAACTGCACATGGGCATTTTTGTTCGTACTGTTCTTAAAATCCAACCCCTCTAAATAAATGGCTTTCCCATCTTTCAAATCCTGTTTTTGGTCTTCGGTCAGCTTTACGCCCTTAATCTCATCGGGTACTTTTATCCTGTCCTGCCGGAATGCGATAACCTCGTTCGTGAGGTGGTCGATACTGATAACGGAGGGTATCTTTTCGCCTGTTTTACGGTTGGTCAATTCCACCACACGCCCCATGTTTCCGGTTTTGAGCAGATTTTCCCTGTCTTCTTTGGTAAACTCGTGACCAAAGAAAGGGGCTTCGAGGTTGGGTTCGTGGCGTACACCGTACATCATAAATACCGCCTTACCATTTGCACCATTTTGAAGACCGAGCCTTGCATCTGAACGCAGAATTACCGTATCTAAATTGACACTTACAGGCATTACGAAATTAGTTTTATAGCCCTTTAGCAAAGTGTCCATTGCCCCCATTTTTTCGAGCGTTTCCCTTTTCACACCAAGTTGCTCTAAAGTTTTCCAGTCAACGTCTTCTGCTTTAAAGCGGTATTCGCTTTTCTCCTGCGCTTGCTGTGTTTCCTGTGGTGCTTCCACATCCTTTTTGGTTTCCTGTTGTTGCTCCTTTGGCTCTTTGACCTCATGCTTTGCCATGACAGCCTCGCCCTCTTTGGCGGGGGCATTGACCTGTTTCTGCATTTCTTTGGCGGTTTCGACCGCTTCCTTTGCAGGTACTTTGAAGAATGAGAAATGGGTGGAGTTGCTACCTTTGAGTGGAGACAGATTTAAAAAATAAAGAATTAAATTTGTTAACATATGGCACGAGTATTTGAAGAATCTTTTAAAATCATGGCAGTTGAATTATCCTGTATAAAAGGATC
>NZ_WUQZ01000056.1 GCF_009829075.1 Sphingobacterium composti
TGTTTGCATGCTCCATGACTTAGAATATGTGAGTCTGAGGGTTCAGTATATTGATGGGACCAAGATTGAATCAGCTTCAGGGCGTTATAGCTTTGTTTGGAAGAAGTCTATCGAGAAGAATAAAGCAAAATTAGAAACACACATAGCCTCCGTACTTGCAGATATTGATTCACAAATCAAACAGGATCAATCTGAGTTAAACAGAGATGAGACTCCTAAACCTATAGATAGCATCGAGCTAAAGAAGAAAATGGATCAGCTCAATGCGGATATCCAAGAAAAAAGTAAGGCTACGCAGAAACAACTTAAAAAACTGGAAGAAGATTATCTCCCTCGATTGGAAAAATATGAGCAGCAGTTGGAAATTCTAGGTGACCGTAATAGTTACAGTAAAACCGATCCAGATGCCACATTTATGCGCATGAAAGAAGATCACATGAGGAATGGTCAACTAAAACCCGCTTATAATGCCCAGATCAGTACAGAAAATCAATTCATCACCCAATATAGTATTCATCAAACTACAGCTGATACAGTAACCTTAGCCTCCCATTTGGAGAGCTTTGAGCAGCAATATCAAACTCAAAGTGAAGAAGTGGTGGCAGATGCAGGTTACGGCAGTGAGCAGAATTACGAACTCATGGAGGGTAAAGGAATAGTTTCGTATGTGAAGTATAATTACTTTCATAACTGATTATTTCCTGATTGAACAGATCAATGATCGGGCTAAGGTAGAGCTTCCTTCCCTTTACTTTGAACTCTGTAACATCTGTGGCCCACTTTTGGTATGGTCTGTCAGCCTTGAAATCACTGTTAAGAATATTGGGAGCAATTTTTCCTATATCCCCCGATATGACCGGTACTTTTTCACTCTGATCAGGCTCCTCAATTTCATTTCTTCCATCAGCCTAAGCACGGCCTTATGGTTTATAGGCATTCCATACTGGAGTTGCTACCTTTGAGTGGAGACAGATTTAAAAAATAAAGAATTAAATTTGTTAACATATGGCACGAGTATTTGAAGAATCTTTTAAAATCATGGCAGTTGAATTATCCTGTATAAAAGGAT
>NZ_WUQZ01000057.1 GCF_009829075.1 Sphingobacterium composti
AGCGCAAGAAAGCTTCATATTTGTCGATATCGTAAACAGCTCCACTCGTCGGAACCAATAACTCGCCATTCGCATCAAGCAAAGCATATAATGGCTGGGAATTACTTTCAAATCTGGTGATTTGAAAATCCGCATTACGCTTACTTACCGTATTTACTTTTTTACCTGTCTTTTCTGAGACGTAATGCTCAGATTCTGGAAGTGTTAATACTTTATCATCCACATACAATTCCACCAAAATAAATTCATTGTTGATCAAATCTTTGATTTTTGGTGCACTCCATACTTCAGCCTCCATTTTACGACAGTTCACGCAGTTCCACCCAGTAAAATCCACCATCAATGGTTTGTTTTGCTCTTTCGCTGCTGCTAAAGCTTCTTCGTAATCGTAGTAGGGATCCATACCTTTGATGGTCGCTTTGCTGTGGAAATAAGTGTAATGTTTGCGTGAAGACGCATCTACACTAGAGGCATTCCCAGTAGGAGAAACACCTGAAGTCAAATCAAAATCCTGCGTGCCTACTGGAGGTAAGAAAGCAGAAATCGCTTTCAATGGAGCTCCCCACATGCCTGGTATCATGTACACCACAAATGTAAAAACCAAGATAGCAAACATCGTACGAGGCACAGACATATACTCCAACGTACTATCGTGCGAAAATTTGATTTTACCAATTAAGTATAACCCTAACAGTCCAAAAATAACAATCCATAATGCCAAGTATACTTCTCTATCCAATAAATTCCAATTGTATGCTAAGTCTACATTTGACAAGAATTTTAGAGCTAAAGCCAATTCTAAGAAACCCAAAACTACCTTCACACTATTCAACCAACCTCCAGATTTTGGAAGTGATTTCAGCATAGATGGGAACATCGCGAATAGCACAAATGGAACAGCCAATGCTAATGAAAA
>NZ_WUQZ01000058.1 GCF_009829075.1 Sphingobacterium composti
CTTTTATAATAATAAAAGAATACATTCCGCTATAGGTGATTTAACGCCTAATCAAATGGAAAAATACTTAAATCAAAATCGAAGAATGGCAGCTTAAAATTGTCTCCACTTTTTAGTTGCAATTCCAATCCATTATCGAACCACTAGAATCAATAGTGTTGCTAGTCATATCTTGCTGATTAATAGTGGTTTGTGTAAAGAAAAAAACCGGATAAATGATCGTTTTAATCACTTATCCGGTCTAGTACCCAGCGCCGGAGTCGAACCGGCACATCCGAAGATATTGGTGTTTGAGACCAACGCGTCTACCAATTCCGCCAGCTGGGCAAGCTGTTTTCGTTTTCGACGTTGCAAATATAGTTTTTATAGCTTTTAATTACAACATATTTCATTAAATAAAACTGTAATTTTGCTAATTCGTTATATACCAGATTTATATTTTTTGAATGTTATTAAGGATTTAATGATAATTGTATACTTAATAAGCTTTTATAAAACTAAAGAAGCCGTCTAAAAAGGTCTGATAAATAAAGAACCCCCGTCATTAAAAAATGGCGGGGTTTATGTTTTTTGTCCTCAATTTTTTGTAAATTGAGGTGCAACCAAAAAAACAATATGAAAGTACAATTTAAAGCCTTACCATCCAATAGTCCGAGTCTATTTCCTGAAGATATTTTTGCTAAAATACCAGCAAACCATCCTGTTCGTTTGGTTAATCAGGTTGTTGATGAACTAAACTTAGATCATATCATTAAATTATACAAAGGAGGTGGTACCACGAGCTATCACCCCCGTATGCTTATCAAGGTTCTATTTTACGCGTATTTAAGTAATATCTATTCGTGTCGCAAAATCGAGAAAGCAC
>NZ_WUQZ01000059.1 GCF_009829075.1 Sphingobacterium composti
GGGTGATAGCCCCGTACAGGTAAGCAATACAGCGCTAGTGGTATCCTGAGTAGGGCGGGACCGGAGGAATCCTGCTTGAATCTGCCAGCACCATCTGGTAAGGCTAAATACTCCTGAGAGACCGATAGTGAACCAGTACCGTGAGGGAAAGGTGAAAAGAACCCCGAACAGGGGAGTGAAAAGAACCTGAAACCGTGTACTTACAAGCGGTTGGAGCGGACTTGTTCCGTGACAGCGTGCCTTTTGCATAATGAGCCTACGAGTTACTCTTTGTTGGCAAGGTTAAGTGATTCAGTCACGTAGCCGCAGCGAAAGCGAGTCTGAATAGGGCGTATAGTCAGCAGAGGTAGACGCGAAACCTTGTGATCTACCCTTGGGCAGGTTGAAGGTTGGGTAACACCAACTGGAGGACCGAACCGATAAACGTTGAAAAGTTTCCGGATGACCTGAGGGTAGGGGTGAAAGGCCAATCAAACTGGGAAATAGCTCGTACTCCCCGAAATGTTTTTAGGAACAGCGTCGATATTAAGTCTTATAGAGGTAGAGCTACCGATTGGGTGCGGGGGAGTCAAATCCTACCAAATCCAGACGAACTCCGAATGCTATAAGATATGGTCGGCAGTGAGGCTTTGGGTGCTAAGGTCCAAGGCCGAGA
>NZ_WUQZ01000006.1 GCF_009829075.1 Sphingobacterium composti
TGTTTGCATGCTCCATGACTTAGAATATGTGAGTCTGAGGGTTCAGTATATTGATGGGACCAAGATTGAATCAGCTTCAGGGCGTTATAGCTTTGTTTGGAAGAAGTCTATCGAGAAGAATAAAGCAAAATTAGAAACACACATAGCCTCCGTACTTGCAGATATTGATTCACAAATCAAACAGGATCAATCTGAGTTAAACAGAGATGAGACTCCTAAACCTATAGATAGCATCGAGCTAAAGAAGAAAATGGATCAGCTCAATGCGGATATCCAAGAAAAAAGTAAGGCTACGCAGAAACAACTTAAAAAACTGGAAGAAGATTATCTCCCTCGATTGGAAAAATATGAGCAGCAGTTGGAAATTCTAGGTGACCGTAATAGTTACAGTAAAACCGATCCAGATGCCACATTTATGCGCATGAAAGAAGATCACATGAGGAATGGTCAACTAAAACCCGCTTATAATGCCCAGATCAGTACAGAAAATCAATTCATCACCCAATATAGTATTCATCAAACTACAGCTGATACAGTAACCTTAGCCTCCCATTTGGAGAGCTTTGAGCAGCAATATCAAACTCAAAGTGAAGAAGTGGTGGCAGATGCAGGTTACGGCAGTGAGCAGAATTATGAATTCATGGAGGGTAAAGGAATAGTTTCGTATGTGAAGTACAATTACTTTCATATGGAGCAAAAGAGAAAGCAACAGAGCAATCCTTTTCTTGTACAAAACCTCTTTTACAATGCGCAGGAGGACTTCTTGGTATGCCCTGCTGGACAGAAATTGACTTTATGGAAAAAGGCGGAGCGCACTAGTGCCAATGGTTATGTTAGTCAGGTAAGTATATACCGTGCACAACGGTGTGAAGGATGTCTGATGCGAGGCCAATGCCATAAAGCAGAGGGAAATAGAACGATTGAAATTAATCATCGGCTAAACCAGTTAAAAGCCCAGGCTAAAGAGAGATTGCTTTCTGAAAAAGGTCTTTATCACCGCAGTAAACGGCCAGTTGAAGTGGAAGCCGTTTTCGGACAATTGAAAAGTAACAATAAGTTCAATAGATTTACCATGCGAGGATTGGATAAAGTCGATATTGAGTTTGCATTAATGGCAATTGCTCATAATCTCCGAAAATGGGCGAAAAGAAGAAAAAACACATCTGTAAACTCTTCAATGAAAAATAAAACAGCCTCGAAAACTGTGAATACTTACATCATAGTAAAAATGTACCACCAATCAAAAAACGCAGCTTAACACTTAGAAATTCCCTTAATAAATCGATATTAACAAGAAGAAGCTGACCTTTGTGGACAGCTTCTTGTGGTTCATGTTGTAAAACATTTATTTTATTCGTTTACTACACCCATTTTGCTGAATTTATCAATTCTTTCAGCTACTAAGGTATCTGAATCTTTAGCACCTAAAATAGTTAAGTCCGCTAATATTTGCGCTTTCACATTATTTGCAGCTTCTTCAGGGTTTTGGTGCGCTCCACCAATTGGTTCTGGAATGATTCCATCAATCAAACCATTCGCCAACATGTCATTGCCTGTTAACTTCAACGCTTCAGCTGCACGCTCTTTATGGTCCCAACTTCTCCACAGGATAGAAGAACATGATTCTGGCGAAATCACTGAATACCACGTATTTTCCATCATATACACGCGGTCACCGATACCGATACCTAACGCACCACCTGATGCTCCTTCACCGATAACGATACAAATTACAGGAACTTTCAATACCGACATTTCTAGTAGGTTGCGCGCGATAGCTTCTCCTTGACCTCTTTCTTCAGCTTCCAAACCAGGATAAGCGCCCATAGTATCAATCAAAGTAACGATAGGCTTATTGAATTTTTCCGCCATCTTCATTAGACGCAATGCTTTGCGGTAGCCCTCTGGATTAGCCATACCAAAGTTACGGTATTGTCTTTCCTTCGTATTTTTCCCTTTTTGATGACCTATCACCATTACAGATTGACCACCGATTGAAGCGAAACCGCCTACGATGGCTTTGTCATCTTTTACGGTGCGGTCACCGTGCAATTCTACAAATTCATCACAAATCATTTCGATATAATCGAATGTTTGTGGTCTTTCTGGATGTCTAGACATTTGGACTTTTTGCCATCCAGTCATGTTTTTGTATATATCTATTTTGGTTTGTTCAAGCTTTGCTTCTAATTCGCGAACGGTAGCACTCATATCTACTTTAGTCTTTTCCGCTACTTGATTAACTTTCTCAATTTGTGTTTGCAAATCTGCAATCGGCTTTTCAAAATCAAATGTCGTATTCATATAAAATTACGCTGTCGTTTATTCTGGCTAAGTTACTGTATTTTTTAGTTAATTTAAAACAGTTTTTCATCGCACGATATATAGGTTCGAATCTCAAAATTTAGTAGTTTAGTGTTTTGCAGAAAGTATATATATGGTAACTGAACAATCGAACAAAATCAATTTTCCTTTTGTGTTCATTTTAAAAATCATTGCTGTCGTTATTTCCTTGACGATATTTATTATGATTCCAGAAATCAAGGATAAGGAATTGTTAGCTCAGATGGTCAAAGGTTTAAACACATTTTTAGTACCAAGTATCATTTTATCTGTGCTTCGTTTTTTAGTTATTTCATTGTATAATGCACGCCACGCAAATCGCTCTGTAAGAGGTAATTTTGTGCTTGGAATTAACCGCTTGACAGCCATTATTAATGCCGTATTATTCGTTATAGCGGTGATGGTTGCTTTTGGTATCAATCCAGTCGAATTTGTTACAAGTTTGACTATCGTTGCTATGGCTATTGCTGTGCTGTTTAGAGATTATATCACCAATATGTTGAGCGGATTGTTTATTATGTTTTCCGAACAATTATCTGTAGGTGATAGAATTAAAGTTGGTGAGCATAAGGGTAGGATAGTAGATGTCACTTTTGCCAATATCATTTTACAAAATGAAGAGGATGATATTGTGATGGTACCCAATAATATGGTTTTTACTAATTCAATGGTGAATCTCTCGGCGCATAGGTCAAATTTGTTTACTGTCAAATTTGAATTACCCTTGTATGTAGCAACAGATGTCAAAACACTAGAGAAAGAAATTCAAGGTGTTTTATTGAATCATCCGAATTTAGATGACGAAACTCCACCTGCGTTGCACGTCGTAGAAATAGGAAAAGATTTTGTTCGCTATAAAATTGAATTGTATGCTGTTAGTGCAAGTAATAAATTGCACAGACAGATAGAGAATGAAATATTACGCGAAATCTTAATATTTGAACATTCACGTACTAAATCATCCTAACTTTTACATTCTCGACGAAATGATTCGAACCTTTTTGCAAAATCAAATCTGCTCTATATTTCGTTGGTAGGATATTGTTGTGCAAATTTGGTTTATTAATCTCTGTCCAAATTTGGAATGCCATATCCTTACTTTCCTCCAAAGTAAGATTCGCATACTTATGAAAGTAAGAGCTTGGGTCTTGGAATGCGGTAGCACGTAGTGATTCAAATCGATTAATGTACCAAGTGATGATATCTTCCTCGCGTGCATCGACATAAATAGAGAAATCAAAAAAGTCCGAAACGAAGACTTTATTGCTTTGACCTTTTTGAGAATTGACCTGCAAGACATTTATGCCTTCTACAATCAGAATGTCCGGACTTTGAATTAGCAAGGTGTCATCTGGTAATATATCATATTCCAAATGAGAATAAACCGGAACAATATGTGTGGAAATTCCAGATTTGACCGCTGTAAGGAAATTTAGTAGTTTTTTAGTGTCATAACTTTCTGGAAAGCCCTTACGGTTTAAAATACCACGGTCTGATAATATTCTATTTGGGTATAGGAAACCATCGGTTGTCACTAAGGATACTTTAGGTTTGTTAGGTAAGAATGAAAGCACTTTCTGCAAAACACGTGCTGTGGTGCTTTTTCCAACAGCTACCGAACCTGCAATGCCGATTATAAAAGGAAGTTTTTGTTGATTACGCTGAAAAAAACTATTACTGCTATTTCGAATTTCTTCGTAATTATTGATGTGAATATCAATCAGATGTGCCAACGGGAAATATATTTCCTCAATTTCCTCTGTGTTTAAAGGTTCATTTACAGCATGCAACTGACCAATATCATCAGTATTCAAGCTATGATTGAAGTGTCCATTTAGCCCTTTCCATTCCACTCTATCAAAATTCTGATAAGGACTACTCAATAATTTTTCCTCTTGAACTGACGACATCTATCTAATAATTATTCCAAATTTATCGCGCAAATATACGTTCTTGCTATCAATATTGGAGTATGCGTAACTTTTTATTTACTCTAATAATCCTTCAATTATTAATGAACCTGTCGCTGGATTAGTCGCTAATGGAACATTATATAAGTCAGAAATACGCATCAACATTTGGATATCAGGTTCATGCGGGTGTTTGCCAAGTGGGTCTCTAAAAAATATGATTCCTGCTATTTTACCTTCAGCCGCTAAAGCAGCTATTTGCGCATCACCGCCTTTAGGACCACTGAGTTTTAATTCAACTTCCAACCCTGTTTGTTGAATTAATGAGCCAGTTGTTCCTGTTGCTACGATATGTGCTTTACGTAAAAATTCTATATGGTCTTTTACAAAACCAACCATTTCTGCTTTCTTACCGTCGTGTGCTATTAAAGCAATTGTTTTCATATTATAAATGATTTAGGTTTTTATCCGAAAAAGACGTAGGCTACTATAATAGCGGCTACGACACCTACTAATTCAGATATCAATGCACATGGCAATGCATGTCTTGTATTTTTAATTGCCACAGAACCAAAATATACTGCTAAAACATAAAAAGTAGTTTCGGTGGAGCCTTGAATAACACAAGCAACTCGCGATGCGAAATCATCAGCACCATTGATATTCATTAAGTCAACCATTAATCCTCGAGCTCCCGAACCACTTAAGGGCTTCATAAATGCTACAGGCAATGCCTCTACAAACGAGGTGTCAAGTCCGACGCTCGCTATTAAATATGCAACTCCTTGTACCAAATAATCCATTGTTCCTGAAGCCCTAAATACTGCAATTGCAACTAAAATAGCTACTAAATAAGGGATAATGTTGACTGCCACAGAAAAACCTTCTTTAGCACCTTCTATGAAAGCATCGTAAACGTTTATCTTTTTATAAAATGCTAAGGCTATGAAAGATATAAAAATCGAAAATAAAGCTAAATTTCCAACTACCCTCGATATAACTTCAATTTCAGCTTGTTGAAGTGTAGAAAAGTAATACAATAATCCACCAATAGCGATTGATAGAGAACCTAAATACAAGAGAATGGTTTTATTGAATAAATTAATTTTTTGATATATAGATACCATGATCAATGCTGATAATGTGGAGAAAAATGTGGCTATCAATATTGGTAAAAATACATCCGAAGGTTGTGCAGCTCCTGCTTCTTGGCGGTAAGCCATTATTGAAATAGGAAGTAACGTCAAACTAGAAGCATTTAGAACAATAAACATAATTTGCGCATTGCTCGCAGTATCTTTTTTAGGATTAATCTCTTGCAATTCTTTCATTGCTTTCAATCCTAAAGGTGTTGCAGCATTATCTAAACCTAATGCATTTGCAGAGAAATTCATTAAGATAGAACCTAATGCAGGGTGGTTTTTAGGTATATCTGGAAATAATTTGTTGAAAAATGGTCCCACTATTCTGGCGAAGATATTAATCATACCGCCTTTCTCGCCAATTTTCATAATTCCCAATGCAAAGGTCATCATACCAATTAATCCGAGAGAAATAGTGGCTCCATTAGCCGCGCTATCAAAAAGTGATTTTACAATGTTTTGGAATACTTCTGTATCACCGCCGATTAATTTAATTAGTGCAACAACAAAAGTGATAAGGAAAAAAAATACCCAGACGTAATTTAAGGCCATATTTAATTTATTTCATCGT
This sequence comes from Sphingobacterium composti, assembly GCF_009829075.1. Lineage (GTDB taxonomy): Bacteria > Bacteroidota > Bacteroidia > Sphingobacteriales > Sphingobacteriaceae > Sphingobacterium > Sphingobacterium composti. The sequence continues at coordinate 5,967 of NZ_WUQZ01000006.1, forward strand.
AAATGTAAGATTTCTGACCGATTATCACAATTGGAAAGGCTCTTTTGTGCGTAATTGACTTAATTTTTGTGGAAGAGAATGAATGTCAATGCCTGTCTTATATGAGGCAAGAGAAATATTTTAATTCTATTATTATGAATTCAATGTCGCTAAAATAGCAGAAGCTTTAAGCAGACATTCAGTATACTCTTTTTCGACATCAGCATCAATGGTCAAAGCTCCTCCTGTATGGAAAGAAAGATATTGTTGAGTTTGATTGTATAGAATTGTACGAATTACGACATTAAAATCAAAATCACCATTTGGCGCAAAGTAACCTACGGCTCCCGAATAAACTCCTCTTCTAGAGTTTTCATAACGGTCACATAATTTCATGGCTGAGATTTTAGGCGCACCAGTCATAGACCCAGGAGGAAAAATGTTTTTAATAGCTTCTACATCGCTAATCTCATCACTTTTTGTACAAGTTATAGTTGAGATAAGTTGATGTACTTGCTTGAATGTGTGAACCTCTAGTTTTCTTTCAGCGGCTACGGTTCCTGCTTTTGCCGAACGTGTCATATCGTTACGCACCAAATCCACAATCATGACATTTTCAGCTATTTCTTTGGGATTGTTGCGTAACATTTCGATGTTCTGCACATCTTCTTCTGCAGTATTTCCTCGTGCAGCAGTTCCTTTTATAGGTTGGGAAATTAATACGTTCTCGCGTTTTGCCAAAAATCTCTCAGGAGAAGCTGATAAAATATACTTATCATTTATTTTAAAGAAAGTCGAAAATGGAGTAGGAGATATTCCATTTAATTTTTGATAGACAGCTAAAGGGTTTATCTCTGCATTTTGGGCATAAAATTCTTGACAAAGATTAACTTCGTAGATATCTCCACGCTTGATATGCGCAAGCATTTTATCAAACGCTTCGTAATATCCATCTTTACCTAATCGATGTTGAATCTCAAATTTTGAATTTACTTCTTCTGAAAAGTTTTGACTTTCAAACTCACTTATCCATTTATAAACCTTCTTAGGATATGGTGATTCGATTTCAATAGAGCCTTTACAAAATTTAATTAAAATATTAGGAATAAAAAAATAACAATCTGGAAATTGCAGATTGTTTGGGAAAGAAGTGATCAGTCCTTCAATTTCATCCTTGAGGTCGTAACCAAAAAAGCCAAACATCCATGAGTTGGGATGTTTGGCTTTAAATATTGTTAATTCTTCAAAAGTGTTATTATTAGCACTTTCAAAGATATATTTTGCATCAATCGCTAAAATAGCTTCGATGGCAGCATAAGCATCTTGATAGCCATTAGATTGAAGAAAACAAACCTGTTCAAATTGTTGTGCCCAAGCTAACGCTTTAGACTCAAAATCCATACTATTTACTTCAAAAATGGCTTTTGCCATGTCTTATTTCAATACAATAGTTTGTGTACGGTCAGGACCTACTGACAAATATTTGATTGGCACTTCTAGTGCTTTCTCTAAATAGTTGATGTAATTCGCTAATGCAGCAGGGATTTCCTCTTTTGTACGGATACCAGTCAAATCTTGATTCCAACCTTCAATTTCTTCTAAAATTGGTTCAGGTTTGATAGAGTTGATATCATATGGCATGTAATCAATTACCTCACCATTGTATTTGTAGTGTGTACACGCATAGATTTTCTCAAAAGTATCCAATACATCTGCTTTCATCATCACTAATTCAGTCACACCATTCAACATAATAGCATATTTCAATGCTGGAATATCAATCCACCCAGTACGACGTGCACGACCTGTGGTAGCACCAAATTCGTGACCTAATTGACGTAATTTTTCGCCAGTTTCGTCATCTAATTCAGTAGGGAATGGACCACCACCAACACGAGTACAGTATGCTTTGAAGATACCCAATACTTCGCCAATTTTGTTTGGAGCAATACCAAGACCTGTACAAGCACCAGCCGTAGTTGTATTAGAAGAAGTAACGAATGGGTATGAACCGAAGTCAATATCTAATAAAGTTCCTTGCGCACCCTCGGCCAACACTTTTTTACCATCTTTCAAATATTGATTTACCAAATGCTCTGAATCCACATGCGGAATAGATTTGATAAATTCGATAGCTGCTAAGAATGCGTCTTCACGCTCTTGGAAATCTGCAATCTCACCATAGTGTGAAAGGATTTCTAAGTGTTTGCCTTTCAACTTCTCATAACGTTCTTTGAAATCAGGTAATGTAGTATCACCCACACGTAGACCATTACGACCAGTTTTATCCATGTAAGTAGGACCAATTCCTTTCAAAGTAGAACCGATTTTTCCAGCACCCATTTTAGATTCTGATGCAGCATCTAATAATTGGTGAGTAGGAAGGATTAAGTGCGCTTTACGTGCTAAAACTAATTTACCTTCACCTACTGGGTCGAAACCCGCAGCTTTAAGATTGTCTAGTTCTCTTTTTAGGATGATAGGGTCGATAACAACACCATTACCAATTAAATTTAAAGTAGTTTTATTAAAAATACCTGAAGGAATAGTGTTTAAAACAAATTTCTTGTTGTCAAACTCTAACGTGTGTCCGGCATTAGGACCCCCTTGGAAACGAGCAATTAAATCATATTGAGGACATAACACATCCACAATTTTACCTTTACCTTCGTCGCCCCATTGTAAGCCCAATAGCACATCAACTTGCATAGCGTATTATTTTGAGATTATGATTGAAATTTTGTACAAATTCTTTTAAAAAATAAAGTTCGGAAAATAGGTAAATCCATTTTCCGAACAAAAATACTATTATTAATAAAGTATAGAGAATTAAATTTAAATTACTTCTGTAGCCTCTTCTTTTTTCTCCGAACCCTTCATTGCTTGACAAGTTGAGCAGATTCCATACATATTTAAAGAGTGGTGTTTGATGTCGAATTTCAATAATTCACCAATCATACTTTGGATTTGATAAACACGTGGGTCACAGAATTCTACAACTTTATTACACTCAATACAAATTACATGGTCATGCTGTTTATAGCCGTATGACTTTTCGAATTGAGCCATATTTCTGCCAAATTGGTGTTTTGTCACCAAATCACAAGAAACTAACAATTCTAACGTATTATATACTGTAGCACGACTTACACGATACTTTTTGTTTTTCATATGAATATACAACGACTCCACATCAAAATGGTCAGTACGAGAGTATATTTCTTCGAGAATAGCGTAACGCTCAGGAGTCTTTCTTAGATTTTTATTCTCTAAATAAGCCTCAAATATTTTTTTTACGGTCTCGTAATTTTCTGCTTGATTCATATAGTTTATTGCTCCTAAGCAAATTTACCAAATATTATTTGATTTATTAAATAATCCATATGAGTCACTATTGTGTTATGAGTTTTCGGACTCATACCGGGTTACACCCGTTATCCCTGAAACTAATTTTAGACGATTTATTAAATTGTCCAACTGTTCAATATTATTAATATTCACCATAATATTACCTTCAAAAATTCCTTCGTTACTCGATATACTCAATGAACGGATATTCACATTGAATTCCTGAGAAATAACTGTGGTGAGCTTATTCACTAATCCTACATCATCAATACCAACAATACGTACTCCTGTAATGAATGAATGTTCCATTTGCGATGACGCCCATTTGGCTTTCAAGATACGATAACCATAGTTTGCCATTAATTTAGAGGCATTCGGACAAGATGTTCTATGTATTTTGATGCCTTCATTTACCGTTAGAAATCCAAATATATCATCACCAGGAATAGGATTACAACATACGGCTAAGGTGTAGTCTAATTTCTGATAATCATCACCAATTAAAATCGTGTCTGCATTCTTTTTATCAATTTTTTCTACTAAGCCTGAAATATGAGAATTGAATTGATTATTGATAGCTATTTCATGGCTTTTCTCGCTAGCAACATACTCACGAAGATTTTTAATATCAATAATACCCTTTGCTACATTGAAGAATAGTTCTTGGGAACTCGGATATTTAAAGAAATTGGCGATTTTATTGATATTATCCGTATTATATGTCAACTTAAGAGATTTCATTTTGCGTTCCAAAATCTCTTTGCCATCTTCGGCAATTCGTCTTTTATCTTCTTTTAATGAAGATTTAATTTTCGATTTTGCTTTGGCAGTAATTACAAAACTCAACCAGTCTTCTTTTGGAGTCTGTTTGCTAGAAGTTATGATCTCGACTTGATCTCCATTTTGCAAGGGATGACTTAGGGGTACTAACTTGTGATTTACCTTTGCACCAATGCATGTGGCACCAATATCACTATGGATTTCAAAAGCAAAATCTAACGCAGTAGCACCATTTGGGAGCTGTATCAAGGTTCCCTTTGGCGTGAAAATGAAGATTTCATCAGAAAATAAATTCATTTTGAAATCATCGAGGAAGTCTAGGGCATTTTGTTCAGGGTTGCTCAATACATCCCTTACTTTTTGAATCCATTGATCTAACCCATTATCAGAGGAAGATTCTTTATATTTCCAATGTGCAGCAAAACCTTTTTCTGCGATTTCATTCATCCTTTTGGTTCGAATTTGCACTTCGACCCATTGACCTCGAGGCCCCATTACAGTTGTGTGTAATGACTCGTACCCGTTACCTTTTGGGGTCGATACCCAATCACGAAGTCTGTCTGGATTGGGACGATATAAATCAGTTATTATGGAGTAAACCTTCCAACATTCGGTTTTTTCTTTTTCGTATTCTGTGTCTATTATAACACGTATAGCAAACAAATCATAAACCTCTTCAAAAGGAATTGATTTTTTACGCATTTTATTCCATATCGAGTGTATTGATTTTGGTCTTCCAAATACATCCGCCTTAATATCTTGTTCCAGTAAAATTTCTTTTACGGGTGAAATAAAATCTTTAATGAATTTCTCTCGTTCCGCTTTCTTTTCGTTTAGCTTCTTTGCAATGAATTTATACGTATCTGGATCAGTATATTTCATCGACAAATCTTCCAATTCAGATTTGATCGCATATAAGCCCAATCTATGTGCTAGCGGCGCATATAGATAACTTGTCTCGGAAGCTATTTTTAATTGTTTATGGCGAGCCATAAATTCCATCGTACGCATATTATGCAGACGATCGGCCAATTTTATCAATATTACTCGGACATCATCCGCTAATGTCAACAACATTTTACGGAAATTCTCCGCTTGAATCGAACTATTAGGGTCAAAGACTCCAGAGATTTTGGTTAATCCGTCAATTATTTTAGCGACTTTTTTACCAAATTGAGCTTCAATATCTTCTAAAGTTATGGAAGTATCTTCCACAACATCATGCAACAAGGCACAAACAATAGAGGTAGTTCCTAATCCGATTTCTTCAGCGGCAATTTGTGCTACAGCAATAGGATGGTAGATGTAGGGCTCCCCCGATTTTCTACGCATATCCTTATGACTTTCTAATGCTAAATCAAAAGCTTTTCTTATTTCTTGTTTATCGCCTTTTTGTAGTGTTGGTTTACAAGCTCGTAATAATGCTCTATATCGTTTTCTTATTTCTTTGTTTTCCGCTTCAATATCAATCACATATTCTTCCATAAGAACCTCTTAAAAAATTTCGAAATCTCCCTCAAAAAAGTTATTTTTATATTATAATGAATTGCTTGGGTATCAAGACAACTATTCATGTCTAAATATAAAGATTAATTCTTTTATTGTTTGGGATAAAATTGAAAATGTTAATGTTTCGTCTACAAAAAATAATTTTGCTTTTATTTTTTATTTTGCTCTTGCATATAACGAGCAAAGGGCAGCAGCCTATGACACCATTGACTGTACCTCATTATGGTCCTGGAACTGCAGAAACAATTGCGTATTACGCTACTACAAAGCTAGAAACGGGGGAGGTTTTACCTTGGTTTCCAATAGAAACAGTATACGTATATGCCGAGAGAAAATGGAAAAGTGTCGCGGATAGAGAACGATATTTACGTTTAAAACGCAATGTATTACGTGTATTGCCTTATGCAATCTATGCTCAAAAGCGTTATGAACAATTAGATCGAGAACTTGCTTTAGCCAATTCTAAAAAAGAAGAAAGAGCCTTAATCAAGGCATGCGAGCGTGAGATTAAAGAAAAGATTAATAACGAAGTAAAAGAATTGTCTGTTTCTCAGGGCAAAATATTAATCAAACTAATAGAGCGTCAAACCGGTAATACGAGTTATGAGTTGCTGAAAGATATGAAGGGAAGTATCACAGCTTCTGTATATCAAGGAATGGCTCGCCTTTTTGGGCATAATTTGAAGAGTGTATACAATGCACAAGAAGAATTTGAAATTGAAAATATAATACGTGAATACGAGGTAATAAGACCTATTAATAAACCCTTTCAATAATAGTAATTAAATTATGAGTGCAAATACGGTATATGATTTTAAAGTCCTAGAATTTTCTGGTAATTATAAGTCATTATCGGATTATCGGGGTAAAGTTTTATTAATAGTCAATACGGCTAGTGGATGTTACTTTCGCAAGCAATTTAAAACCTTAGAAAAGCTGTATCAAAAGTATAAAGATAAAGGTTTTGAAATATTAGCTTTCCCTTCCAACGATTTTGCAAATCAAGAACCGCGTACTGGATCGAATTTAGAGACTTATTGTCGGATCCAAGAAGGAGTTAATTTTCCTGTTTTTAAAAGAATACATGTTAAAGGAGATTATGTAGATCCACTTTACAAATTTCTATCACATAAGTCTGAAAATGGTGTGGTTGATAGCGTGCCCTTATGGAATTTTCACAAATATTTGATTGACAAGGAAGGAAGGGTAGTGGATTTTTATTATTCTTTCACCAGTCCGTCATCTTCTACAATTTACAGACAAATCGAATCTCTTTTAGAAAAGTAAGTCTTTACATTATCTGTATATTTGACAAAATTTTTAGGATTATGAAGTTAGATTTAGTGGTAATGACTGTGCATCCTGATGATGCAGAATTGGGTGCAGGTGGTACCATTGCGAAATATGTAGCTGAAGGAAAAAAGGTTGGTATTATAGATTTGACACGTGGCGAGTTAGGAACACGAGGTACTGCCGAGACACGTGCGTCCGAAGCTGCCGATGCAGCTCGAATATTGGGTGTTGCAGTGCGCGAAAATCTAGAATTGCGTGATGGTTTTTTTGAAAATAACGAAGAATCACAATTAACTATTATTAAAGCTATTCGTAAATATCAACCACAAATTGTTATTACTAATGCATTTGATGACCGTCATCCAGATCATGGTCGCGCAAGTAAGTTGGTAAATGATGCTTTGTTTTTAGCAGGCTTGAGACGAATTGAAACGGAATTAGATGGCGTTCCGCAAGAAGCTTTTCGTCCAAGATTGCAATTGCAGTTGATTCAGGATAAGTACATTCAACCTGATATTGTGCTAGATGTCACAAAATATTGGGATATTAAAGAAAAATCTATTTTAGCTTATAAGACTCAATTTAATTCTTCTGGACTAGATGACGAACCACAAACTTACATATCTTCACCCGATTTTTTGGAATCAACAAGAGGAAGAGGCAGGGAGTTTGGACGTAATATTCAAGTACCTTTTGCGGAAGGTTTTACAGCGCGTAAGATATTAGGTATTACTGATATATTTGAACTGAAATAATGAAAACATAAAAGGGATTCCAATTGGAATCCCTTTTATGTTTTAAATCAATATTGATTATAATTGTTTGTCTAATTTTTCTGTTAAAACAGATTTAGGCACAGCGCCAATTTGTTTGTCAACGATTTCACCGTTTTTGAAGAACAATAAAGCAGGGATATTTCTGATACCAAAACGTACTGAAATATCAGGGTTGTTGTCAACATTTACTTTACCAACAACAGCTTTACCTTCATATTCATTTGCAATTTCGTCAACCACAGGACCAACCATACGACATGGACCACACCATTCTGCCCAAAAGTCAATCAACACTGGTTTATCTGCTTTTAATACAAGCTCTTCGAAGTTGCTATCTGTAATTTCTAATGCCATAATAATACTCTCTTTAAATTTATTCAGTAACAAATATAGATATTTCGCGGAATATACAAACGTAATCAGATTGTAATAATATCTATACCCTATCAATTTAATTTATATTTTACACCTTCCATTTCTTCAATGGTTTCCAATAACTCGTTGGTTATTTTAATTTTTCTAGATTTGGCTGGCATTTCTACCGCAATATTTTCTTTTACATCCACGACCATAAATTTCAGCGAACAGTTTGCAACTTCACCTTCTGTTACTGTTGATTCTACCAAATCATGAATTTTATGAATCATATCATCATTGAGTTGATGTAGAGCGATTTGAATGGTGAAATTCTTAGCAAATTTATCCCTTAATTCTGAAAGTAATTGTATACTTTTTAGTTCAAATCCCCAGTTACCGACCTGACGGAAACGTTCTTGTACCAATCCACGTATCTGAACAAAATAGCCATCTTCTAAATAGCTCTTGAATTTCACGTAGTCTTCACCAAAAACGGCTATATCGTAAGAGTCCGAATAATCTTCTATGATAAAAGAACCAAAAGGCTTACCCGCTTTGGAAACACGATGTGCAACATTGGCAATAATTCCTCCTATGACAATTTCCTTGTTTTTGATTTTATTAAATTCTAGTAAGACTTCTTCATCAACTTCCGAAGCTTTGACTTTATTAATCAGTTGTAATTCAGAAACTCTGTTTTGACAAAAATGTGTTATCTCAAATTTGTAATTGTCGAGTGGGTGAGAGGTAAGGTAAATTCCAATTACATCTTTTTCGTATTTCAGTTTTTCTATAAGACCCCAAGGCTGACATGGTGCTAAGACAGGCTCTGGCAATGCAGTAGCCGCACCACCTCCAAAAAGAGAGGCTTGAGCCGAACTTTCATTTTCTTTGAATCGCTGTGCAAATTTAACGGCTTTCTCAATACCTGTAGTATTGTCACCGTCTTTGTAAAAGTATTGAGCACGATGCGTATCGGTAAATCCATCAAAACCACCAGCATAAGCCAATGATTCGAAAGCTTTTTTATTCGCTGCGCGTAAATCAATACGTTTGGCAAAATCAAAAATTGACTTGTATGGTCCTTCGCTTCGTGTTTGTACAATAGTATCAACTGCACCGGCCCCAACACCTTTCACAGCACCAATTCCAAAGCGAATAGCACCACTTTCATTTACTGTAAATTTGTAGTGCGATTCATTGACATCTGGACCTAATACAGTTAATCCCATTCGTTTACATTCTTCCATAAAGAATGTAACTTGCTTGATATCATTCATATTGTTTGAAAGAACCGCAGCCATATATTCTGCCGGATAATGGGCTTTCAAATAGGCTGTTTGATACGCTACCCAAGCATAACAAGTGGAGTGAGATTTGTTGAAGGCATAACTCGCAAAAGCTTCCCAATCCGTCCAAATTTTTTCTAAAACTTTAGGATTGTGGCCTTTTTCAGCAGCTTGATTCACAAACTTTGGTTTCATTTTGTCCAAGACAGCTTTTTGCTTTTTACCCATGGCTTTACGCAATACGTCGGCATCACCTTTGGAGAAACCAGCCAATTTTTGGGACAAAAGCATAACCTGTTCTTGATAAACCGTAATACCGTATGTTTCTTTTAGGTATTCTTCACAAGCATCTAAATCGTAGGTGATAGGCTCAATTCCGTGTTTACGCTTAATAAACGACGGAATATATTCCATAGGTCCTGGACGATAAAGTGCGTTCATCGCAATCAAATCGGCAAAAACTGTAGGTTTTAATTCCTTCATGTATTTCTGCATACCAGGAGATTCGTATTGGAATACACCGATAGTTTCACCACGTTGGAAAAGCTCATAAGTCAGTTCGTCGTCGATTGGGAAATTATCTGGGTCGAGTTCAATTCCATGACGTAAACGAACGTTTGCTACAGTATCTTTGATTAGGGTCAATGTTTTCAACCCTAAAAAGTCCATTTTCAATAATCCAGCACTTTCAACGACGGAGTTGTCAAATTGTGTGACGTATAGATCGGAGTCTTTAGCTAAAGATACGGGTACGAAATTCGTAATATCATCAGGTGTAATAATCACACCACAAGCGTGAATTCCCGTATTACGCATAGATCCTTCCAATACACGTGCCTGCTTGATAATTTCGGCTTCCAAACCAGCACCATCAGCCATAGATTTTAATTTATTGACAGCTTCCAATTCTTCTGCACGCAACACATCTTTCAGCGCTTTATCGTCCATATTGAAGATTTTGTTCAGCTTCAAGTTGGGAATTAGCTTCGCTATTTCATTGGTGTCAGCCAAAGGCAAATCCAATACACGTCCAGTATCTTTGATGGAAGATTTTGCCGCCATTGTACCATAGGTAATGATTTGGGCTACCTGCGAAGCCCCGTATTTGTCAATTACGTATTGCATGACACGACCACGTCCTTCATCATCAAAGTCAATATCAATATCGGGCATGGATACACGGTCGGGATTCAAGAAACGCTCAAAAAGGAGGTCGTACATGATTGGGTCTAAGTTTGTAATCCCCAAACAATACGCTACCGCTGAACCTGCTGCTGAACCACGACCAGGACCTACCGAAACTCCCATTCGTCGTGCCTCGGCAATGAAATCCTGCACAATTAAAAAATATCCAGGATATCCGGTACGCTCGATTGTCGCCAATTCGAAATCTAAACGCTCCGTAATTTCATCCGTTAATTCTTTGTATCTTCTTTTTGCGCCTTCGTACGTTAAGTGTCGTAAGAATGCATTTTCACCTCTTTTTCCACCGTCTACATCATCTTCTGGGTGAATGAACTCTTCGGGAATTTCAAATTTTGGAAGTAATACATCGCGGAAAAGCGAATAGATTTCTACTTTATCGATTACTTCTTGAATATTGATAATGGCATCTGGTAAATCCGCAAATGCCTTTTTCATTTCTTCGGAAGATTTGAAATAATACTCTTGATTTGGCATTCCAAAGCGGAATCCTCTGCCGCGACCTACTGGAGTAGAGAGTTTCTCTCCATCTTTGACACACAATAAAATATCATGTGCATGTGCGTCAGCCTTATTAACATAGTACGTGTTATTGGTTGCAACTAATTTGACATTGTGTTTTTTAGCTAAAGATATCAGCGTTTCATTTACACGATTTTCGTCTTCTTGACCATGACGCATTATTTCCATGTAGAAATCTTCACCAAACTGTTTTTTCCACCAAATCAATGCTTCCTCAGCTTGGTTCTCACCAATATTTAATACTTTACTTGGAATTTCCCCTTGTAAATTTCCCGATAAAACAATTAGGTTTTCTTTGTATTGCTCCACAATAGTTTTATCAATACGCGGAACATAATAAAAACCTTCAGTATAAGCTATAGAAGCCATTTTTGCCAAATTATGATATCCGGCTTTATTTTTCGCTAAGAAAACAACTTGATAACCATTGTCTTTACGTGTTTTATCTTTTCTGTCATCACAGATATAAAATTCGCATCCTACAATAGGCTTAATGATTTGTCCTGTCGGTTCTTCGCCGGCTTCAATCGCTTCCTTATTTTTTGCTTCAATATCTTTATTGTGACCCAAAACCCTGCTGACAAAGTGAAAAGCACCCATCATGTTTCCGTGGTCAGTCAATGCAACAGCTGGCATATTATTCTTTGCAGCAGCTGATACCAAATCACCAATGGAAATGGTAGACTGTAAAACAGAAAATTGGGAATGGTTGTGCAAATGAGCAAAAGAAGCTTGTTCTAAGGCTTCTAATTTTTCAGAGTCTATTTTTACAACCGAAGATGATTTATCTCTATTACGGATAGCGTCCGAAGCAGCTTTTAGATTAATGTGTTTTAACCCAACTGTAGGTATTTGTGTTGGGTTATTTTGCTTGAATTCAATAAAATAACCAGTGTCTACCTGAAGTTCTTCTTGAGTAAATACTTCACGACGAACTAATTCGAAGAAACAACGTGTAGTTGCTTCCACATCGGCTGTTGCATTGTGCGCTTCGGCAAATGGCACGCCAAATAAATAGGAGTGAAGTTCGGTAAGATTAGGTAATTTATATCTACCGCCACGACCACCTGGCAGCTTCAATAAATCAGCGGTAACTTCTGTACATGTATCCAAAACTGGCATATCGGACATTGGAGAGTTTACACCATATCTGTAAAATTCGCAGCCCATAATATTTAGGTCGAAACCAATGTTTTGACCGACTACAAATTTAGCTTTAGCCAAAACTTCATTGAATTTTACCAATACTTCTTGTAAAGGAACACCTTGCTCTGTTGCTAATTCTGTCGAAATACCGTGGATTTTCTCCGAATCGAATGGAATATTGAACCCATCAGGCTTGATTAGATAATCCTGATGTTCGATTAGATTGCCCATAGCATCATGCAACTGCCATGCTATCTGAATACATCTAGGCCAATTATCTGTGTCTGTGATAGGTGCGTCCCAACGTTTTGGTAAACCCGTGGTCTCGGTATCAAATATTATGTACATATGTCTCTCTCTTCCTCGCTTATTCAAACAAAAATACTCAAACTTATGTGCTTTTTATAGTATAATTTCAATAGGCAAAGGTTATGATTTGTTATTCAATTATTTTAGTGAAATATTAATAAAATTACTTCTAATATTTTCGATGAGGCAAAAGCTGATAGTGAATTGTTAGTGATGTATATTCATTACTTAATAAAGTAACAAATGCGTTATTTTGCTGTTTTGCTTTTTTATATCTGCATTATTTAACATATTTTCGCGGTATTATGCGTTTTTTGAAAATATTTTTTATGGTGCAGGTGATTTTTTTTACAGCATCAACTTTCGCACAGCAGGTTAATTTACCTATTCATTGGCATCATCAAAATTCTTCTCAAGGATACTATGGTGTAAACACAATTCAAGCTTACAATTACTTAAAAAATCAAAACATTAGCTTAAAGCCAATTGTTGTTGCTGTTATTGATGGTGACCTTGATACGAATCACGAAGATTTAAAAGATAATTTATGGATCAATCAAAGATCAGTAAAACGTAAAGACACTGCCGTACATGGGTGGAATTTTCTTGGAACTGCAGATAACAAACTTATATCTAAAGTAGGAACTGAAGCTTTTCGTGAATACAAAAGACTTCGTCCTAAGTATGAAAACACACAATTGTCGGATTGGAAAAAAAAGAAAGATATTGCAGAATTCAATTACTTCTTACAAGTAAAGAAAGATGCAAAAATTCAAGGCTATCTTAATTTCTTTCCAATAATCAAATTAACCTATGAAGCTTTTCGTCTGACAGATTCAACGATTAAAGCGCAAGGATTAGATGAGCAATGCTTGTCAATAAAGGAATTGGCTAATTTAAAATCAACGGATTCGGTAACGCAAGAATATATTGAGGCAGCAAAGCGTTCATCCTTTCGTTATGCTGAAACAACGAAATGGACAGATTTATATGCACATCAAGTTGAAGAATTCAAAACCGCACAAAAGCGCATTAAAAGTTTAGATGATCAATCTAACCCAAGATTCGATATTGGTGACAATATCAAGTCCTTACGTGATAAGAATTATGGAAATCCAATACTTATCGATTCAAATAGCTTTCATGGAACATTTGTCGGTGGGTTGATAGCGGCTAATCGCAAGAATGAAATTGGCATCAACGGTGTGGCAGATAATGCCAAATTGATGGGATTGCGTGCTGTTCCTGACGGCGATGAATTTGATAAGGATATTGCTTTGGCCATCCGCTTTGCTGTAGATAATGGAGCAAATATTATTAATATGAGCTTTGGGAAATATTATTCTCCAAATAGCGAATGGGTAACGGATGCATTAGCGTATGCGATGAAGAAAAATGTTATTATCGTACAAGCAGCGGGCAATGATAACAGAAACTTAGATACAATAAATTGTTATCCAATTAGGCCTTCCAAAATAAAAGATAAGTACAATTCTTATTTGCGTATTGGAGCGTCTACGAGTGATGGTAAAAAAGCAAAGTTTTCAAATTTTGGCTCAGGAACTGTGGATTTCTTTGCGCCAGGAGAAAATGTTACTTCAACAGCTACTTTTAACAATTACAAAACTGCGAACGGTACTTCATTTGCCGCTCCCATAGTTTCTGGTGTAGCAGCACTGATTTGGGGAGCTTATCCAGAGTTAAAAGCTTATCAAGTAGTGGAGATTTTAAAGAAATCCGCAGCTAAAAATAATGTTATGGCTTTAACACCATATGCCGTTACTGCAGGTATAGTTGATGCTTACCAAGCTTTACTAATTGCTAAAGAATATGATCAGAAATAGTATTTTAATTCTACTACTGTTGTTAGGGTATATTTCTATCTATGCCCAGTCACTTCCTGTAAAATCTAAATATTCTTCTGCGAGTAATCTCATTGAGAATAATAGTGTTAATATAACTTGGTCTAAAAATTCTGCATATTATTTATGGTCAGAAAATGGCGAAAAGTTTCTATATCGTATAGATCTTAATAATGGTAAAAAAGCTGCCATAGTTACTGAACGCGCTTTAAAGGATTTACTATTAAATGGAAAATTTGATTCTCAAGATATAATTGATAAATGGAATTTATATAGTTATTCTATTGATGATGCGCAACGATATGTGTCATTTAGAGTCAATGGACATAACTATACTTATTACATAAAGAATAAGTCTTTGGATCGAACAGTAGAAGAAAGTAAATCCAAAATAGTTAGTAAAAAGTATAATGCAGGTGAGCATTGGAAAAAATATAATGCAGATAGTTCTAAATATATTTTTGGTAGAGGTTATCAGCTTTATCTTTTTGATAATTATACAAATAAGGAGTATAAGCTTACCTCTGATGGGCAGTTTCATTTCTCCTACAATTATAATAATTCAGCAACTGTTGATACCAATAAAAGTGTGAGCACAAGTGCAGTTTGGGTTGGTGATAAGGTAATTGCCTGGAGAGAGGATAAGCGACATATTGATGAAATGGCTGTAATCAATAGTCTCAATAACCCAAAGCCAACTTTACGAACATATAAATTTCCCATGCCAGGGGATTCGACAGTAGTTGGTGTTGATGTCAAAATTTGGAATACTAAAGATCTATCCTTAAAAACAGTTAAAATGTTGGAGAATAAGGATCAACGAGTTATCCAACCAGGACAATTAGTAAATGGGAGAACACAACTTTTCGCAGATAGAATTGGATCCAATTCGAAGTATACATTTTTCTTAAGACGTACACGTTCCAATGAAAAAGTTGAGTTGTGCCGGTTGGATTATGATATTGGAGAGGTGAAAGTTATAATTTCAGATACTACTTTACCACATATCAATGAGCAATTGTTTACTGTAAATGTATTCAATGACGATAAGGATATACTTTTTTGGTCAGAAAGGTCAGGTTATGGACAATATTATCACTACAATTTTGAAGGGAAATTATTGAATAAAGTTGGTCCCAAAGGAGAATATGTTGTAAGTAAAATTGTTGATGTAGATACAAATAAGCGTGAGTTAATATTTGAAGTGTATGGGTATTCAAAGGGTATTAATCCATATTACAAACAATATCTTCGCACATATTTAGATAATGAATTAGGGTTTTTATTAACTCCAGAATTTTCAGATAATCAAATAAATATATCATCTGATCGAAAGTATTTGTTGAATACATATTCTACAATTACTAATCCAAATAAATACACTATACGTAATCTTAAAGGGAAATTAGTTGCGGAAATTGGGGAAGCGAATATTTCTAAGTTAGAGTCTATAGGATGGAAGGCTCCAGAACTTCTTCAACTTAAAGCAACAGATGATTCTACATTTTTATATGGACTATTATATAAACCAGCTGATTTTGATTCCCATAAAAAGTATCCATTAATTACTTCGGTATATCCTGGTCCTCAAGATGATTTTGTACCGCAGTCTTTTACGATAGATGATAATTACCATCAATCTTTTGCTGATTTAGGTTTCTTAGTGTTACAAGTTCCATCACGTGGTTCTTCTCCGTATAGAGGACTTAAGTTTCATAGTTATAGCTATGGCAATATGCGCGATTATCCATTAGCGGATAATAAGAACGCAATAGAGTACTTGGCAAAAAGCAGATCTTATATAGATTTGAATAAAATCGGCATATTCGGACACTCAGGTGGTGGTTTTATGACAGCTACAGCTATGATGACTTATCCTGAGTTTTACAAGGTCGGGGTTGCAGCATCTGGCAATTATGATCCAAATATCTACACCCAATGGTGGGGAGAAACCTATCATGGTCTAAATACAACGAATAAGCCAAACTACATTCCGACGGCAATCGAATTAGCGCCTAATCTGAAAGGAAAATTGTTGCTTATCACTGGCGACGTAGATACAAATGTGCATCCTGCACATACTTTTCGCTTAGCAAATGCGTTGATCAAAGCCAATAAGTTTTTTGATATGATGGTTTTGCCTGGAAAGGATCATGGTTTAGGCGATTGGTATTACCAATCTTTAATAGCAAATTATTTTTTATTACACCTAAAATAAATAATGTTAAGAAAATTTAAGTACAAATTTCTTATACCTAAGTTTTGGTTATTACCAGCATTAGGAGCGTCATTAACGTTCACTCCTACAGGTATTTATGCGCAGTCTGCCAATCAGCAGCTTAAAGTTTCTGGTTATGTCACGGATGAGTATAATAATCCTATAGGCGGAGCGACCATTACGCTAGGTAATGGAAAACAAGTAATGACAAATAGCGATGGCTATTTCGAAGCAGCAACCGTAAAAGGAGACAAATTCAAGGTTTCATTTATTACCATGATAACCCAAGAATTTGTTGCGCAGAATGAAAAGCCATTCCGCATTCGACTGCAATCTTACGATATCAATGTTGGAGAAGTCGTAGTTACGGGCTACAACCAAACTACAACAAGACGTACTACGGGATCAGTAGCTGTTGTTGATGGAGAATTGTTAAAGGATCAGCCACTGTTCAATGTGGATAAGCTTCTTCAGGGTAAAGTCGCGGGTTTGAGTGTTAAATCACTATCTGGACGCCCTGGTGAATCTGCACAAATCCGTATCCGTGGTACAAACACGATCACTGGAAATGCAGAACCATTATGGGTAGTAGACGGAGTTCCTTTGCAAAAAGATATTCCTACAATTAGTTCTGCACAAATAAAAGCTGGGGATTTTAATGGGATCTTCTCAGGTGGAATCGCCGGAATTAATGCGAATGATATAGAAAGCGTAACCGTATTGAAAGACGCTTCGGCAGCGGCAATCTATGGTTCTCGTGCTGCTGGTGGGGTAATTGTTGTGACTACCAAGCGTGGAAAAGCTGGTCGGATGCAAACAAACTACTCCAACTATTTTTCGATGAATGCAAAACCTCAACGTTCGTTGGGTTTGATGAATTCCGCTGAAAAAATAGCTTGGGAAAAAGAATTGTGGGATAGATATTCCAAAGAGGGATTTTTGAATAATACACATTTTCCCAAATTAGGACTGGTTGGTTTAGTTCGTGGAGGTGTTGGCGAATTTGCAGGTCTTACTTCGGATCAGCAAGAGGCTATTCTCCAAGATGCAACTCTAAACACTACAGATTGGTTTGATGAATTGTTTCAAAATTCTTGGTCTCAAAGCCATAACATCAGTTTTTCGGGAGGTAATGAACGTAGTAGATATTATATTTCGGGAGGATATGGAAATAATAATGGTTTGGTTCAACGCACCTTACATGATCGTTACAATGTATCTTCCAAAATTGATCTGACTCCCAATGATAGATTGCAGATAGGAATTAATTTGGATTTAACATCACAAACATCAAAAGCTCCAGCTGCAAATGAGAATATGTTTCGATACGCTTATTTTGCAAATCCTTACGAACGCCCGTACAATGCCGATGGTACTTATCGTGCGGACCGCACTTTCTATAGTTTGAAAGAAGCCAATGGAGGAGGTTATGACATTTTCACACCACCTAATGGGTATAATATTTTACGTGAGGTCAACGAAACGAATAGTGTAGCCAACAATTATTCGGGTACAGTTACTTCCAATTTGCGCTATAAGATTTCCAATTTATTGTCTTTCTCTGGAATGGGATCGTATTCCTACACCAATAATCAATCGGACAATATAAATGGTAAAGCTTCGAATGCAGCTTTTCGCGATCGGCTGAGTTTTGATGGGTATATGTCTACGCGTACATACGCTTCAATTACACAAGCATCGTCATTGAATAACAGTTACATGTTGCGCGGACAGTTTGAAATTGGAAACTTCTTGAAAGGCAACAACCGTATTTCGGCTTTAGTTGGTTCAGAAATCCGATCACAACGTGCAAAATCTGTAATTTCTAAACGCTATGGTTATGATGAAGTAACCGGAAATGCCGCTATGCCAGTACCACCAAAAGGTAATGATCTAATTGATTACAATGAGTTAGTGAATTATGCAGCTATTGTTGATGGTTTATCCGGGCAAACGCGTACAGAGGATGCTTTTGCTTCGTTTTACTTTTCTGCTGATTACAACTATGGACGTAAGTATACGTTTAGTTTGACAGGTAGGACAGACGGTTCTAATAATTTTGGTTCAGATCAACAGTTTAACCCAACTTGGTCGGCAGGGCTTTCGTGGAATGTAGATGAAGAAAATTTCTTTGCCCCGATTAAAGAAGTTGTAAACCGATTTACGCTAAAAGCCGCTACGGGTTATACAGGTAATGTCAATCGTTATGTTTATCCTCAATTAATTATGGATTACTTGATGTACTTCCGTAAAACATACGAGGATTATTACAGAATAGGTGTAATTGGTAATGCCCCAAATAAAAATTTGCGTTGGGAAAAAACACAAGATTATAAAATCGCAGCAGATTTTGGCTTATTTAAGAATAGATTAAGTGGTTTAGTGGAATATTACACACGTACCAGCACAGATTTGGTGACTGAATTAGCTGTACCGTCAACTACGGGATTTACATCACAACGATTTAATACATCAAAAGTTCATAACTCTGGTATAGAATTCTCATTGCAGGGACAACTTATAAAAAGTAAAGAATTCAGCTGGTCAGCTTCGGTAAATGCAGCGCACAACCGTAATAAATTACTGAAATTCTCTACACCCACAGGAACTGCAAATACTTCTGCTGGTCAACAAGAAGGCTATCCATTGAATAGTATCTTTACAGGAAAAGTGATTGGTATTGACCCAGCAACAGGAATCTATACGTATCAATTGCGTCCAGATGCAGTCATTACTTCTAATGCAGATTTACGTGACGCAGCTAACTATGTTTTTTATGTAGGCACTTCGGATGCGCCTATTTCTGGTGGTTTTAGTACATCTGTTAGCTACAAACGATGGACAGCGTCTATTGGTGGTAATTTCACTTTGAACAGTAAGATAATAGATGAAGTCAAACCACAAACGAATTATGGCTCGATCTCTACATCCTCCTCAGACACGCGTGAACCAATTCCTACGAGTTACAATGATTTGTACTTACATCACCTAAATGTACCGAAAGATCGCACACAGGTATGGTTCCATGATAACCCTATTGTTTCGGATTATCCGAGATTAATTGATCATTACGCGGCACCTTTGGGTTTCCATCTGACAAATCCAACGTTGAGTACAATTACACGTGCGTCAATGTTGAAAGACATCTCTTATTTGCGTGTTGGGTCGATTCATATCGGTTATTCTCTGAGTGAGGAGCTCGTGAAAAAGATGAGATTAAGCAGTATGGGATTTAATTTTTCGACATCAAATCTATTTACAATCACGAATTACGATGGTATAGATCCTGAAACACCAGGAGCCGTTTATCCACTGACACGTTCGTTTTCATTTGGTCTTAATATTGGTTTATAATATGAAAAAAATATACGCAATAGCTTTTTCATTGCTGCTATTTAGCAGCTGTGACAACTATCTGGAAGTCAAAACCTATGGCAAAGCTATTCCAAAAACTTCAGAAGAATTCTCATCTATTCTTCACAGGCATTTAAATAGTATTGACAACGGAGAGGATCATGTTTTGCTTGAAAGTTCCTCTGATTTAGTCACTATGGAGTCTATTACGGACAATTTCAATGCGACATTGACGTTGTCGGGAGGTAGTACATTGCAAATGTATATTGGCGGTTCTTTGAATAACAAACAATCGAGATACCAAAGATTGTACGAAGTAATTCGCGACGCGAATATTATCATAAATAATCTACCTTCGCAGCAATCTGCTGAGGAAAAGACTGTAATGGGTACAGCCTATGCAATGCGTGCGATTGCCTATTATCACTTGCTTCGTGATTTTTGCGAACCATTTGCGGATGATGCACAATTGGGCGTGCCAATTGTGGTCGATTTTGACATGGAAGAACGCCCTGTACGTGCTTCTTATGGAGCAGTGAAAGCGCTTATTGAAAGTGATTTTGAGAAAGCCTTAACCTATCAGTTATCGGATGAGATTTATCGCTATACGCATGATGTGGTAAAAGCATATTATGCAAAATATTTCTTTTGGACTAAGCAATGGGATAAAGTAATAACACTTTCTGAAGAGATTGTAAAAGACTATCCTTTGGTACGAGGTGCTGAATACCTTTCCATGATTCAATCAACTAATAATAAGGTTGGAAATGTCTTAATTCGCTCATATCTGTATTCTTTTACTACCGCGATCTCATTTGCGAATAGCCAATCGATCATCAAGCAAAGACCATTGAGCAAAGAGTTTGTCGATTCTTTCCAAGATGAATATAATGATATTCGCTTTGTGCTAACTACGAATAACAAGCGTATCAATCAAAAATTACTAGTGGGCAAGGTACGTTCCGCTGAATTTGTATTGATGTTGGCAGAAGCTAATGCACATTTAAATAATTCGGAATCAGCTTTAAAATGGATTAATCACCTGCGTGAAAAACGCTTGATCCATTTCACACCTTATACTTTAGCATCGCTACCAAACGAGACTACTTCTGGGATAATTCAAATGGATGTGAATGGCAAAGCTTTATCTCCACTAATGGCCACGATTCTGAATGAAAGAAGAAAAGAGCTTCACGCAGAAGGTGACCGTTTTTATGAGTTAAAACGTAATGGTAGACCCGAATTTTGGGTGTCTAACAATGGATTAAAGTACACGACAAAGAAATTTATGTACACATTCCCCTTACCTCGCACTGATATTGAATTGACTCCAGGACTTATTCAAAATGAAGGATATGAATTTTAATAAAACATATAAAATTTTAGCTGTCTTTGCAGTTTTTGTGACAGTAGCAGCATGTGAAAAACCGAATGAAGTACCACCGCATTCGCAAGCATTTATTAGACAATATGTGATTCCTCCGCCAACTTTAATATCAGCTGCAGAAAGAGATTTGGTAAATCAACAACGTGAAGAATACAATAAACTATAATTAATTAATAACTATGAAAACTAAATTTTCAGCCATTATTATGGCATTTGTAGCCGTAGCGACATTTTTTGCTTCCTGCTCGAAAGATGAAAGTGTTCAATTGCCTGTAGTGGCTTTTGCAAACGGAATTCTTAAACTTGATTTAAACAACCAGACTACTTTGAAATTGGTATCCACAGTTCCTTCAACAAGCGCACAAAATGTAGACTTTACTGTTGCTGGCGGTTTGGTAGAAGGTGTTGATTACACGCTTTCAGCAGATCAGTTTACGTTCGAGCAAGGAGCTACAGAAGCAACAGTGGTAGTTACTTTCTTGAAAGACTTAAGTGACGAAGCAGCTTTTGAAGTTAATCTTTCACCAATTAATTTTGGTACACTTGGATTGGCAAAAGCATCGTTATCATCTGACCTTAATGACGCTGTGTTATATACATTTGATAAGTCAAATTATATTATGACAGCTTCTGTAGATGTAACTTTCCAATTGAGCAAAATCACAGGATCGTACACAGCAGAACAAGATTTGTCTTTCGAAGTGGAAGTTGACCCATCATCGACAGCAGTAGAAGGTGTGCATTTTGAATTCGCAGGTAGCAAAGTAATTACTGTTGCTAGCGGTCAGAATAAAGGAACAATTAAATTGAACCTTATTAAACAAGAGAATAATAAGGATCAGGTAATTTTAAAATTAAAACAAGTTCCTTTCATCTTGAAACCAGGTAACTACGACAAAGCAAACATTGGTATTTTCGGAAACATCTACGATAAAATGATTGGTCAATGGGCATACAAAACTATGTCAAACCTTGAATGGTGGAAAATGAATGGTGGTTGGACAGGTGATGATTTGGCTTTATTACCAACTAACAACACGCCTACAGATAAATTAACATTTGATCAAAATGGTATTACGGTATCAATGACAGGTGTTTTGAAAAATTATTTCAAAACTTCCACATTGGTAACTTTAGGCGAGGCAACTGAGGTACTTCAAGAAGTAGCAAGTTTCCCGCCTGCAAGAGTTCAAATGTTATTGGTAAAATCATTAGTAAACGTAAACTTCTCTGCAACAACAACTACAGAACGCGAAGCTGAAGTTGGTTTCAGAGTGTTCACAAATACGGATGGAGAAGAAATTTTAGAAGTTACGATCCGTGACTACGAACCTACAGATTTTTTGCAAAATACGTATGCTATGTATAAGACTTTTGGTGATACTCCAGTGTTAAAAACAATGCCTTTACGTTACCACTTTACAAAAGTTAAGTAATCAGTATAATTATTTGATTCAAATGGCAAATGGAATTGATTCCGTTTGCCATTTGTATTATAAATAATTGGTTTTTTAATTATTGTATAAAGTTCAATTACCAATTTATTTTTATATTTCTTTCTGCGACTGCTAAGTGTTTCTTTATACGAAAATTCAAATTGTAGTTTGATGCCTACATGCTACTTTTTATCATATAATTATAATACATACTTTTGTTATATTAATTCAATATTAAATTATGAAATTTATAACGAAAATATTTGCCCTTTTTTTGTTTGTGTTGTTTGCTGCTGCATGTAGTGACGATAATGAAAAGTATGTTACAGAATCTCAGGCTAAAACTAAAATAAGTAATGATTTAGATGGTACATCTTGGAAAGTCAAAAGTTACTCTGAAATTTTGAGAAATGAAAAAGGAGAAAAAACAGGAGAAGTAGTACTTAAAGTACAAGATTCACCTATTACTGGTGTAATATTTCAGGGTGGATTAATTGAAATTTTAGGACAATATAAAGGTAATTATGCATATAATGTCACAAGTGTAACTTGGGGGTATGAGCAATTTCCTGATCCACATATACTAACTCTTAAAACGAACTTTGCTCATTATTATATAATGAACCTAAATCATGCATACACGCAATTTTCTGCAGATATGAAACTTAAATCAGATAATAAAACTTATAATATGAGTTTTACAAAAGAATAGTTTATCTTAATTAATTTATTAAGGATGAGCTGATTGTGTTTTTTGTCAATCAGCTTTATTGTATTAATAGATTACAACCTCGTATATCTGCATTATCAAACCTACCTAATATTTCAAAAGACTGATCTATATGTATTTTACCTAAATCCTGCGTTGCGATAAATGCGCAAGAATGTATATTGGCTAAATCGATAATGTTTATGGCTCCTGTATTACTATTTTGAAGTAATGATAATGGATCATTTGTGTCTCTAATTAGTATTTTCATCCAATTAGGAGAATTAAAAAGTCCTTGACCTTTAGAATAACCTTGTGATAATAATTCCGTCATACCATATTCGGAATGAATAGTTGCTACACCAAAGCCATTACATAGAATTTGATGTAATTCTTCGCGAATCATTTCTTTACGTTTTCCTTTCATACCTCCTGTTTCCATGACTATTAATTCAGGAAAATCGATTTTATATTTTTCTGCAAAATCCAAAAGAGCATAAGTAACACCTATTAATATCGTTTTTGTCCTTTTATTTTGCAATTGTTGCAAAGTCATAAATAAATCGTTGTGGTTGTATAGAAAGTAATTACTTTCGGAATGTTGTGATGATTTGATTAAATCATCTACCATATAGATCAAAGAAGAACCTTCTCGTTCAAGATAAGAAGGTAGAAGTGCTAAGAATGCAATATCTTCTATATCTCCATAAAATTGTTTAAAAGCTTTACGAAAGCTCATTTCATACCAACCCAAGTCGAAAACATGATGTTCACTATTAGTCATTCCTGTAGTTCCAGAACTTGAGAAGGTAATTTGAGGTTTACATTCTACTGTCGCGACACGTTGTGTTTTAAAGAACTGTATAGGTAAAAATGGAATTTGGGTATAATGAATGATAGTGGAAGTATTAATATGTAGGTTTTGTACATATTGCTGATATACTTTATTGTTTTCAAATTGATATTTGAAAATTTCTAAAGCCATTTGGTTGAATTCATCTTCATTCTTAATAGAAAAAACGTTTTCTTTAGCTATCATGTATGCAAATATACATATAAAAAAAGCGTCTCAAATTTTTGAGACGCTTCCAATCGTTTTATTTATGTTATAGTAATAGGCTTACCAGAAAGCAATATACAATGCTGCTGTTAATCCGATAATTAATAGTGATAAAACTAAAAATGTTGGAGTCATTCTAAACATTCTTGTGTCTATTTCTAAGCCCTTAGGAACTACACCTTTTGCATTTTCATATAAACTTATTATAACCATACCAATCACACAGAATAGGAAAACTAAGGTCATCCTATCCATAAAAGGAATTTCATAAACTCCTTGCGCATTTGGAATAGCGAAGTTGATTACCGATAAAAATTCTAAATCCATTAATTGACCAGAGAATTTCAATAAGACAGAGAATACAAAACCACCAATTGTTGCAAATAATGCTGCATTTGAAGTTGTTTTTTTCCAAAAGAATCCTAAGATAAACATGGCAAAAATACCTGGTGATACAAATCCTGTATATTCCTGTATATATTGGAAACCTTGTTTACCTTCGCCCATTAATGCATTACCTACAACTAGAGCAAGTATGGTTCCTAATAACATGGAAACTACAACAGAAATTTTTCCTACATTTACTAATTTGGTTTCGCTAGCTTCTTTATTTATAGCCTTTTTATAAATATCTAACGTAAAAATTGTAGCGATACTATTTGCTTTACCCGCTAATGAAGCCACTATTGCTGCTGTTAGTGCTGCAAATGATAAACCTTTAAGACCTGTAGGTAACAAAGTGAGTAATGCTGAGTACGCCTTATTTGGATCTGTTGTTCCACTACTAGTTAATAGTAAATCAGGATGTATAGCGCCCATATCATTTTTGATAATATAGTATACTGCAATACCAGGGATAACAACGATTAGAGGCATTAACATTTTTAAGAATGCTGCAAACAATAAACCATTACGCGCTGTATCTAATGATGCACCGAGTGCGCGTTGTGTAATGTATTGATTACATCCCCAATAACTTAAATTCGCAATCCATAAACCACCAATTAATACACTGATACCAGGTAGATCCATATAACCATCTTTGTCAGTTGTAAAAATCATATCAAAGTGTTCTGAGGCACCAGATTGTAAGTTTGTTAATCCTTTGAAAAATCCTTGACCTTCTGAAACGATATCCAAAGCAATATAAGTAGCTACGAAACCTCCTATTACTAATACTAATACTTGAATTACGTCAGTGTAACCAATCACTTTCATACCACCTAGTGTAATGACAATAGCAAAAATCGACAGTAATATTATACATGTGCTGACATCTATACCTGATATTCCCGCAATAGCTACTGCCCCCAAGAATAGAATGGACATCAAATTCACTACGATATAAAGCATCAACCAAAATACAGCCATAATCATTGCTACCGTACCATTATAGCGTTGATGTAAAAACTGAGGCATGGTAAATATCTTATTTTTAAGATATACAGGCATAAAGAATATGGCAACAACAATCAGCGTAACAGCAGCCATCCACTCGTAGGCGGCAATAGCAAGTCCTACGGTATATCCAGATCCACTCATTCCGATAAATTGCTCAGCAGAAATGTTAGAAGCAATCAAAGAGGCTCCAATAGCCCACCATGTTAATGAACCTTCAGCTAAAAAATAGTCTTTTGAATCTTGTACAGCGGATTTTTTCTTATAATAAATATATAATCCATATCCCGCTACAATAATAAAGTAGACGAAAAATACAATGTAATCTTGAATTTGCATAATTTGTTTTATTGGTTATAAATGTTTAGGGTGATTAATAAATCTCATGTGTTCCATTTGAAATAGAAACCTCAATTGGAATTAAATTTAAACTAAATTTGTTAAAATACAAATCTGTTAATTTTTCTATTACAGCTTTGCTTTTTCCTTTTTGTACTATATTAATCGTACATCCTCCAAAACCTCCGCCCATCATGCGTGCGCCAGCTACTTCGGGATATGTTGAAACTGTATCAACAAGAAAATCTAATTCTTCACAACTAACTTCATACTCCTTGCTTAAAGCCCAATGTGCTTGATATAACAATTTCCCCAAAGTTGTTATATTGTTGGCTTTCAGGGCTTCAGTAGCTTTCAAAAGTCGTTCGTTTTCTTGTATAACAAATCTTGCTTTTTGGTAGTATTCTTCATTTACAGGTTTTACTAATTCATCCAGTTGTGCTAGTGTAACATCTCGTAATGAATCAACCTCGTCATATTTTTCTTTAACAAGTGCTACTGCTGCTTCACACGATTCGCGTCTTTTATTGTATGCTGATGAGGCTAATGAATGTTTTACATTGGTATTTAGAAGTAAGATTTCATAACCTTCTAATTGAATAGGAATATATTCATACTCCAAACTTCGACAATCAAGTTTTATTAAGCTATTGTCTTGGCCAAAAACTGAAGCAAATTGATCCATAATACCACAACGTACTCCTACAGCTTCATGCTCTGTTTGTTGACCAATTTTTGCAATGTCTAATTTACTTAAATTAAGATTGAACAATTTACCTAGCGAGAAGGATGTGGCACAAGTTAAAGCTGCTGAAGATGATAAACCAGATCCCAATGGAACATCGCCCACTACCACTAAGTTGTATCCTTTAATGGCATCTGTTTGTTTAGAAAGAATACGTGTTACACCCAAAATATAATTTGTCCACAATTCTTTTCCAAAAATTAATGATGTTGTGTCGGTAGTGTATTTCTCATTGTAATCAATTGAAAATAGTTCAATTTGATCATCTTCACGTGCTGAAAGACCAATGTATACACCTTTATCAATTGCTGCTGGGAGAACAAAACCATTATTATAATCCGTATGCTCACCAATAACATTTATTCTTCCTGGTGACTTTGCTATAATTTGTGGATCACTATTAAAGACTTGTAGAAATGTGTCTTTAATTTGTTTAACTAAACTCATGATTTATGCTTGTTTGTAGTGTACTGTGCTTTGTTTTTTGATTATATCTGCTGCTGTTTCGGGAGTGATATCACGTTGTGGTCCTCCCAACATTTCATATCCTACCATAAATTTTTTTACGGAAGCTGAGCGTAAAAGAGGTGGATAGAAATGCATGTGCCAATGCCATTCTGAATGGTCACCATCATTTACTGGAGATTGGTGCATACCACCAGAATAAGGAAATGAGGTACTGAATATATTGTCATATCGTATAGTTAATTCTTTTAGAGTTTTAGCTAAATCGTCTTTTTCTTCTGCTGTAAATTGCCCAATATGTTGTGTATGACGCTTACTTATAATTATGGTTTCAAATGGCCATGTAGCCCAATAAGGAACTAAAGCAACAAAATGGGGATTATTGATAATTATTCGCTCATTCAAACTCAATTCCAAATCAAGATATGCTTTTAGAAGAGAAATATTATTCTTTTCAAAATACTCCTTTTGTTTAGCTGTTTCTACTAATATTTCATTAGGTAATGAGCTTTGTGACCAGATCTGTCCATGAGGGTGAGGATTGCTACACCCCATTATTGCGCCTTTGTTCTCGAATATTTGTATGTACTTAATCCATTCATTTTGAGATAAATCATTAAATTCTTTTTGCCATAGATCTACAACTTTCAAGATGGATTGTACATCCATTTCGGGCAATGTAAGATCATGTCTAGGAGAGAAGGTAATAACTTTACAAATACCTCTTTCTGCAGTGGCTTGTAATAAGTCAGAGTTATTGTATTCTCCTTTTTCTGTGTTTTCTAAGATAGCTGAAAAGTCATTAGTAAATACATATGTGTCCTCGTATGCTGGGTTTTCTGTTCCATCTGCTCTTTTGTTTGAAGGACACAAATAACATGTAGGGTCATACTGCGGACGATTATCAGCAGGCACATCCTCCACTTTACCTTGCCAAGGTCTATTATTTCTATGTGGCGATACTAACACTTTTTCACCCGTTAATATGTTAATACGGTGGTGAGGTTGATTAAGGTCTAACATGTGATAAGTTTATTGGTGGGGCAATTTAGCAAAAAACTTTTTCTTTTAATAAATAATTAATATTTTTTGTCTTTAATGTAAAAAGGGGCTTCTGGATACCAGAAACCCCTTTTAAGAGATAATATTTAGTGTGTGATATTTTAGAATGTAAACTTCACTGAACCATTCCAAGTACGTCCCCATCCAACTAAAACATAATTTGATGTGTTGATACCATTCCAGTATTCAGTATTTGCGTTATTTGCATTATTAGATGTAGCGTCTGAAATGTAGAATTTATCTAATAAATTGTTGACATTGACACGGAAACTAATAGCATTCTTGTCACTTAACTTAACCTTATAAGATATACCTGCATCTACTAAATCATAGTTAGGTAACTTTAAAGTAGGAGCAGAGCTTGGTAATGCACCATATAATCTTTCATATCTTCTGTAATCACCGTCGATTGATAAATCCTTTATGATAAAGAATTTAAGACCCGCACCATAAGATGTTTGTGCTGCATCACCTACTTTAATTTCAGTAAGATCTCTATTTTGAACCTCTAATTCCACGCGATCTTCATTTCTTACGATAGTATTAGAAACACCATCATATATCCAGTCACCTACAGATGCGAAACCTTTTAATTGTAAGAATGAGAATGGTCTAGTAAGGAATTCTAATTCTAAACCTTGGTGATCTTGTTTAACACCATAGTTGGTGTTATAGATAATATCATCAATTTGAACTTTATCTGCACCATATTTATCTACTTCTTTTTGAGTAGCAATGAATGAAGAACCAGTTACACGATTAGCCCAGGTAGTTTTATATGCATTCAATGCAACATCAACATATCTTGAACTGTATTTGTAACCTAATTCCAATCCTAAGATTTCTTCATTTACAGCAAATGGATTGACATCATTTTTGTAATTCATGAAGATATTGTTTTGGTATGGTTGACGAGAATAGTATCCTGCATTACCAAATATGGTATGACCCGCTAAAGTGTAGCTCGCACCACCTTTCACATTATATCCAAAGTTTTTAACTTTTTCTGATTCACCTTCACCGATTTTGTATAAGAATACATCATGACGGCTATTTTGTTGGTGAGATACAGAACCTTGGAAAAATGTTGTGAAACCGTTTTTAGCAAATTCGATTTGACCGAACAAACCACCGTAACGGATTGATTGTTCGTAATCCCATGCTAATCTATCTTCTGCTGCTGTTGGTTTATCAGCCCATGTTTTCCACGGATTAGTTGAAAATACATTTGATGTTACAGTGTTTCCTGGTATATTAACATTTCCATTATGTGTAATGTTAGGAGCACCTAATAAATCAGTAACTTGTCTGTAATGTTCACCTACGTAATCGCGTAAATCAAAACCAACATTGAATGTCAAGTTTTCTGTTAAATCGCGGTTGTAATTAGATACTATACCAAACCATTGGTGATTGTTAACATCCGCAGCTAAATAAGGAACTCTCGCTGATGTAGCGTCTGTACGTCTTGACTGACCACCACCTCTAGCCATTGATGCATAAACCACAGTCCCTAATGAAGATTTATCTGAAATTTTCCAATCCCAGTTTAAATTAGCTACTGGCTTGTGGTAATAGTTTTTGCGAGGATTCATCTCAACACCGTTAATAGTCATGATGTTGTCATTGTACTTTCTGCCTTCAGACAAGAAAGTAGAAAGTCTACCCGTGAAACCTTGGTTGTGCCATTGTGGAGCACCAGTTACCATCAAATTTAAGTTGTGGTTATCATTTACTTTGTATCCTATTGATAAAAAGTAATTTTGACCAGCACCGCCAGTTTTTTCCATATAACCATCACCTCTCCAGTCAGTAATCATTGCTGATACTGCAAAGCCATTTTTCATTAAGCCCGTATTGTAGGCTAATGTGGATTTACGAAACATATCATTACCAACACTGCGTTTGAAAAAACCACCTTCTTTCATTTCAGTAGATTTCGTAACGAAGTTCGTAGTACCACCTACTGATGAGATTGCAAGTTTTGAAGATCCAAGACCACGTTGGATTTGAACTAATGAAGAGATATCAGCCAATCCATTCCAGTTTGACCAATAAACACGACCGTTATCCATACCGTTAATTGGTTGTCCATTCAATAAAAATGCAGTGTTTGACTGATCGAAACCACGCGTAGTCATTGAAGACTCACCAAAACCCTTTGCTTGACCACCCACATATACGGAAGGAGTGTTTACTAAAGTAGCAGTAATGTCTTGACCACCTACTTTTTCTTCAATCTCTTGCTGTCTAATAGTTGAAACCGCAATTGGTGTCAAACGACCTTCAGCAATATCGATCACATTTTTACCAACAACTAATACTTCATCCAAAGATTGCTCATCAGTAGGAATTAAAATTACCGTACCAATTGGAGCTGTAGAAGAGAAGTTAATTTGTTGTGATTGATGGCCGATAAATTTAATTTGAAGTTGGCCATTTGATTGGTGAGTGGTTAAAGTGAAGTTTCCGTTGGCATCTGTTGATGTGCCTTCTTTACTTCCTGCGACCAAAATTGTGGCACCAGCAATAGGCTGTTTGCCATCGGTTACTTTACCAGTGATTACTTGTTGGGCTAATGCAACATTACTGGAAAGCATGAATGCCACAGAGGCATACAAGAGGGTAGATTTTTTGTTCATCTTTTTGAGATAAATATTAATTGGTTGCAAAGGTAACTAAAAAAAATGAAGTGTAAAATATTGTTAAATGAACACTTTGTGTAGTATTGTAGATTTATTAAATAATGACAAATATTTATTTGATATCACATTATGTTGTTTGGGAAACTAATTTGCGCTGTTTTTAATATTGCGTTATTTAGAATTGAAGGGGTTAAATTAAGTGATATCTTAGATAGTCATATTAATGTAATTTTTTTTACTAGGTTGATTATGTGATAAATATATTTTATCTCATAAATTAAGAAATTTTGAAAGATTGTTTGTTGTTTTAGACAAAATGTAAATTATTCATGGTTAATTTTGTTTATTTACTAAATACAGGTTGATTTGTGAAATTAATATTCATTAAGTTTATGTTAAGTGTTAAGATGTGTTAAAACTTAGTTTTAAATTTGCATCACAATTAGCTAAACAAAACCATGAAGAAAAATTTACTCTTTTTCGCCTTGATACTAGCCAGTTATGGAGTAGTAGAGGCGCAAGTTACTACCAGTAGCTTAACTGGTGTTGTAACAGAGACCTCCGGTCAATTTACTCCAGGAGCGACCATCAAAGCAATCCATTTACCTTCTGGAACAATTTACTCAAGTTCGGCAAATGCGCAGGGTAGATTTAATCTTGCTAACATGCGTGTAGGAGGACCTTACAAGATTGAGGTGAGTTATGTGGGGCAACAACAGTTGGTGTTCGAAGATGTATATTTACAACTAGGACAACCTTTTGTGTTAAACCCTACTTTTGGGGAAACAACAACTGCTCTGGATGAAGTTACGATTACTGGTAGTCGTAGAAAAAGTGATAAAAATGGAACTGCTACAGTAGTAGGTCGTGCTCAAATTGATAATCTTCCATCAATTTCCCGTAGTGTGAACGATTTGACGAGACTAACGCCACAGGCTAATGGTACAGCTATCGGCGGTGGTAATTATCGTGCCAATAACTTTACGGTGGATGGAGCCAATTTTAACAATCAATTTGGTATTGGTCAAAATATTCCAGCTGGTGGATCACCTATTTCAATCGATGCCATCGAGCAAATAGTTGTTAACGTGACTCCATTTGATGTTCGTCAATCGGGCTTTACTGGTGCATCTATAAATGCAGTTACGCGTTCTGGACGTAATGAATTCTTTGGTTCAGCATTTTATACAGGACGTTCTGACAAGCAACAAGGAACTCGTGTAAATGATGTTATGACCAATATAAATGATTTAAACGAGAAACAATATGGTGTAAGTCTTGGAGGTCCAATTGTAAAAGATAAATTATTCTTTTTTGTTAATTTGGAGCAAAACAAAACTACTGAACCCGGACCAAACAAAATAGCTTCTTCAGCTTCAAATCCTTTTGGTTCAGCTTCCTATGTTGCTAGACCTTCAGAAACATTTCTGAATACAGTGAGAGATCATTTAATTAGTAAATATAATTATGATCCCGGAGTTTATCAAGGTTATTCAAATAAAAGCAACAGTGATAAATTATTCGCTAGAATTGACTGGAATATAGCAAATAATCATAAACTTAATTTTAGATATAATCAGGTAAAAGGTAAATCACCAGCTACTTTAAGTTCTTCTACTACAAACTCAAATGTAAGTTTTTCAAGTGCCAATAATCGGACTAGTATTAACGCACTTCATTTCTCAAATTCAAACTATTTTAACGAAAGCAACTTATATTCTGCTACTGTAGAGTATTCAGGATCCATTGGTTTGTATAGTCACTCAGCACGTTTTAGCTATGTTAATCAAAATGAACCAAGAAGCTCTGAAAGTAGTTTGTTCCCATTAGTAGATATTAAAGATGGTGCAGCCGTAATAACAACATTCGGTTATGAACCCTTCACTTTTGGTAACCTAAGAGATGTGGAAACAAAAACATTTAATTATGATGGAGAATATACATTAGGAAAGCATAATTTATTGGGTGGTTTTCAATATGAGACTTCATTAACTAAAAATGGTTTTCAACGCTTCGGAACAGGTTATTATGTTTTTGACTCTTGGAGTGATTTTGTAAATGGAGAAAAAGCTTCTAATTATGCTTTAACTTATCCAATGACTGCGGACGGAAGTCAAGCTTTTCCATCTTTCAAGTTTAATCAGTTTTCTGTTTATTTACAAGATCAATTCTCGGTTAATTCAAAATTGAAGCTAACTGCGGGTGTACGTTTTGAATTACCAACATATCCAAATGTTTCAGAAATTCAAACCCATCCATTAGTAAATAGTTTAACTTTCTTGAATGGAGCTAAAGTTAATACAGGAGCTTTGCCTAAATCGCAATTAATGTTCTCTCCTCGTTTTGGATTTAACTATGATGTTAATGGCGATCGCTCATTCATTGTAAGAGGAGGAACTGGGGTGTTCACAGGACGAATTCCATTTGTGTGGATTGTAGCGCAATCTGGAGATGCGGGTATGTTGCAAACTACTGAAGCATACAGTGGAAAGGCTAATACTCCTAACTTCAGCCCTGATTATAAGGCACACTATCCAACAACATTACCAGAGGCTGGCACATTTATTCCTACATCAGGAGTTTCAGCTATGGCGGAAAATTTGAAATTCCCATCTACATGGAAATCTAGTGTAGCTGCTGATTACAATCTTCCATGGGGTATTCAAGCTACTTTTGAAGCCATCTATAACAAGGATATAAATGCTGTCGTAGCACGTAACTTAAACTATGTTGAACCTACCATGATGAATATTGGTGGTTATGCAGATAATAGATTTATTTTCCCAGATGCTCCTCGTGATAGACATATTAATAGGATTACATCTTCTGGTGCTGTAGATCAAAATCAAAATAGAGGTTTTAATGCGATTGAAATGTATAATGTTAAAGGTGGTCACTATTGGTCAACAACATTTCAATTGACTAAACCATTTTCTTCAGGTATATCTGGTATGATAGCATATACTGCTAGTGGTGCTAAAAATTATGGAGATGGATCTGGAGACCAGATTGCTAATCTATGGAGCTTGCCTAACCAATTTGGTGGTAATTCAAACATTGCTGAATTAGGATATACTACAAATATTATCCCTCATCGTATAGTAGCTGCAGTTACATATGAGAATACATGGGTTAAGCATCTAAAAACGTCCATGACACTATTCTACTCTGGTGGTTCTCAAGGTCGCTACTCATATTATTATACTACAGACTTCAATAGAGATGGTCAAACCAATGATTTAATATATGTGCCTAGAGATGCTTCAGAGATAAATTTTGTAGATATAGCTCCTGGTACAAGTGGTTACAGAGCTGAAGGATATACTGCTCAGGAACAATCAGATATTTTCTTTGATTTCGTAAATAAGGATCCATACTTAAAAACAAGAAAAGGTCAATATGCAGAGAGAAATGGTGCAGTAGCTCCATGGAGAAACCAATTTGACTTCCGATTATCACAAGAATTATTTAGTGGTATTGCGAAGGGTAACAATTCATTAGAATTTTTCTGGGATGTGTTTAACATTGGTAACTTATTCAATTCATCATGGGGTATTTATAAGAACAATAACAATGGTATTTTGATTCCTCAAAATATGGTTAGTATTGCTCCTAGCGGAAGTAACCCAGGAAGACCTGCTTTAGATATCACTGGCACAGATAAGCCAACTTTCAGAATGGGTAATGCTAATGGAGATATTATTCGTGAAGCTCAGCGACCTAATGAAACTATATCTTCTACGTATTATATGCAATTTGGTTTGAAATTTAAATTCAACTAATTTATCTGACTTACTAAGTAAGATAATTGATGATTTTGCAGAGTAATTTTTAGAAATGTAAAAGCCCCTTAGCGCAATGTTAAGGGGCTTTTACATTATAAAGAAGTATGAGTGTTATGCGACATCAAATCTATCTGCATTCATAACTTTGTTCCAAGCTGCAACAAAATCATTAACAAATTTTTCGCTTGCATCTGCAGAAGCGTATACTTCTGCTATAGATCTCAACTCTGAATTAGAACCAAAAACTAAGTCATTACGAGTGCCAGTCCATTTTGCTTGACCAGTTTTTCGATCAGTACCAAGGTATGTTTCTTTAGAATGATCCATTGCTTTCCATTGTGTGCTCATATCCAGAAGGTTTACGAAGAAATCATTTGTTAATTGTCCTGGACGATCAGTAAAGATACCATGATTTGATCCATTGTAATTGATATTAATAGCACGAAGACCGCCGAATAAAACGGTTAATTCTGGTACATTTAATGTCAGCAACTGGGCTTTGTCAATCAACAATTCTTCAGTCGAAACAGCTAAGTTGCTGTGTTTGCGGTAATTTCTGAATCCATCTGCTATAGGTTCTAACCATTTGAAACCATCCACATCAGTTTGTTCTTGTGTAGCATCGGTCCGCCCAGCCAAGAAAGGAACAGTAATGTGATGACCAGCGTCTCTTGCAGCTTTTTCAATGCCTACTGCACCACCTAATATTATTAGATCTGCTAACGAGACATATTTACCCGATTGATTGAATTTAGCTTGTAAACCTTCAAGCGCTGTTAGTACTTTACTTAACTGCACTGGATTGTTAACTTCCCAATTTTTCATTGGCTCAAGACGTATGCGTGCGCCATTAGCACCACCACGTTTGTCCGAACCACGAAAAGTCGAAGCTGATGCCCAAGCTGTAGATACTAATTCAGAAACAGATAAGTCTAAGCCTAAAATTTCAGCTTTCAAAGATGTAACATCTGCATCGTTTATTGCATCATAATTTGCTTTAGGAAGTGGATCTTGCCATATGAAATCTTCAGCAGGAACTTCCGGGCCTAAATAGCGTGACTTTGGTCCCATATCACGGTGTGTTAATTTGAACCAAGCTTTTGCAAATGTATCCGCAAACTCATCAGGATTTTCTAAGAAGCGGCGTCCAATTTTTTCATAAATCGGGTCAAAACGCAAAGCTAAATCCGATGTCAACATCGTAGGTCTAAGTTTTTTGTTTGGGTCATGTGCATGCGGAATGATTTCACCAACATTTTTAGCAACCCATTGGTGTGCGCCAGCGGGAGATTTTGTTAATTCCCATTCAAAACCATAAAGATAACTTAAAAATAAATTTGACCACTCTGTTGGTTTACTTGTCCAAGTAACTTCTAGACCTGATGTTATTGTATCGCTGCCTTTTCCCGTTCCGTATGAATTTGCCCACCCAAGTCCTTGTAACTCTAAATCTGATTCTTCAGGATCTGCGCCTACGTGATCTGCTGATGCTGCACCATGTGTTTTTCCAAAAGTGTGACCTCCTGCAATCAATGCTAGTGTTTCTTCATCATCCATCCCCATCCTAGCGAATGTATCACGAATATCTCTAGCAGAGGCTAAAGGATCTGGATTTCCATCAGGGCCTTCTGGGTTGACATATATAAGTCCCATTTGGACTGCTGCCAATGGGTTTTCTAAGTCACGAGATTGGTGTTTTTCGCTATTAGTATCTTCGGCTATTATCGTTCCGTCATTTTCACCGCTTACTACACCTGAAGAACCACCTTTACCATAGCGAATATCGCCTGCTAACCATGTTTTTTCAGAACCCCAATAAACATCTTGATTTGGTTCCCAAACATCCGCACGTCCAGCACCAAAACCGAGCGGTTTAAAGCCCATCGATTCAAGTGCGACATTTCCGGTCAAGATCATTAAATCTGCCCAAGAAATTTTACGACCATATTTTTGCTTAATAGGCCATAGAAGGCGACGCGCCTTATCCAATGAAACATTATCAGGCCAAGAGTTCAATGGAGCAAATCGTTGCTGACCCTCACCTCCGCCACCACGACCATCTTGGATGCGATAAGTGCCTGCACTATGCCATGCCATACGTATAAATAACGGTCCATAATGACCAAAGTCAGCTGGCCACCAGTCTTGGGAATCAGTCATTAATGCTCGAATATCGGCTTTGAGGGCGTCAAAATCTAGTGATTGAAACTCTTTGGTATAATCAAAATCTGGATCCATAGGATTCGTTTTTGAATCATGCTGTTTAAGGATGTTTAGATTTAATTGATTCGGCCACCAGTCTTTATTTTGTGTGCCTCGCCCAGCTGCATTGTTTTGTTGCATTGATCCATTATGAAATGGACATTTGCTGATGTCATTTGAACTGTTTTCCATATGAATATATTTGTCTATAGTTTTTAATTACTTCAGTTACTTAAAATTAGCCATAAGGATTGGTTTAATGAAATCATTAATAATGATTTATTATAGATTGTGCTTATGGGATGTATTTATGATTATTGTTTTTGTTTATTTAGTTTCCAATATGAAGGCGAGGTAAATGTTGGTAAAGTAAGGGTTGTATTGAGTTGGGAGTCTATAGATTTGAAAAATAATAGCAGTGAAGGAAAGGGTGAGGTTTAAAGAATCTGACAACAGTTAAAGACAATCTACAGTTGTGTATTCTATGCATATGGGATATTCCCAATGAATTTACCTTTATTGTTGTATGGTGGGGCAATGATTAAAAGAATCAAAACAAAACGATTGAAAATAAAGGAGTTACTGAGTTAATCAGGATAATTATTTTTTAAAAGAAAGATTATTAATTGATAATAACAAAAAAAGCCCGACATTATTGTCGAGCTTTGCGTACCTAGGGCGGGAATCGAACCCGCACTCCTTTAACAGGAACAGGATTTTAAGTCCTGCGTGTCTACCAGTTCCACCACCTAGGCAACTCTGGAGCGAAAAACGAGATTCGAACTCGCGACCCCAACCTTGGCAAGGTTGTGCTCTACCAGCTGAGCTATTTTCGCTTTTGTAAGTCTTTCAATTTTGTTCCGAACATCGCGTCCTTCNAAAAATAAAATGCCTTTTTATATGTATAAAAAGGCATTTGTTTGATTATCAGTAACAATAAATTTAAATAAATTAGCTCACACTGAATAAATCGCAATCCTTAAGTGTTTATTTTAGTAAACCTGCTCTTCTTAATAGCGGATCAACTTGAGGTTCTTGCCCTCTAAATCGCTTATAAAGCATCATTGGGTGCTCCGTGCCACCCTGCGAAAGGATATTATCTTTAAACTTTTCTGCAATTTCCTTATTAAAAATTCCATTCTCTTTGAAATATTCGAAAGCATCAGCATCCAATACTTCTGCCCACTTGTAGCTGTAATATCCAGATGAATATCCACCATTAAATATATGAGAGAAAGAAGTACTCATCGCGTTATCTTCTACATCTGGATAGAATTGCGTAGAGGCGAATTGTTCTTTTTCAAAATCTTTGACATTGGATATGGCTGAAGGATCGTTGCCATGCCAGCCCATATCAAGTAGTCCGAAGCTCAATTGACGAACAGTTGCCATACCTTCTAAGAATGCAGCAGATTCTTTTATCTTTTCGACCAATTCCATTGGAATGATTTCACCTGTCTCATAATGTTTTGCGAATAGTGTAAGCGCTTCTTTTTCATAACACCAGTTTTCCATAATCTGACTTGGCAATTCTACGAAATCCCAATAAACCGAAGTACCTGATAGATTTGGATATTGTGTATTTGCTAACATCCCGTGCAATGCATGTCCAAATTCATGAAATAAAGTAGTCACTTCGTTGAATGTCAATAAAGCAGGCTTAGAATCCGTTGGTGGAGTAAAGTTACATACGATAGATACAAGAGGTCTTTCATTGATGCCATCTTTAATATATTGAGGTTTAAATGAAGTCATCCAAGCTCCTTGACGTTTTCCTTTACGAGGGAAGAAATCTGCATAGAATACTGCTACGAGATTATTTTCTTTATCCTTTACTTCGAAGGTTTGCACATCCGGATGGTATTTATCAATAGTTTGTACTTCCGTAAAATTCAAATTGAATAATCTTTTTGCAATCTCAAATGCACCATTTAGTACATTTTCTAGCTTGAAATAGGGCTTTAACAACTCATCATCCAATTGGAATTTCTCCTGCTTAAGTTTTTCTGAATAATAAGAACCATCCCATTTTTCCAATTGTTTTAGATCATCTTTTCTTTTCGCAAAAGCTGTAAGTTCTTCAAATTCTATTTGCGCTGCTGGTTTAGCTTTAGCTAACAAGTCTTGGAGAAAAGCTTGGACTTTAGCAGGAGATTCGGCCATACGTTCTGCTAGTACAAAATCAGCATGTGTATTATAACCTAAAAGTTGTGCGCGTTGATGACGTAGTTTTGCTATTTCTAAAACATTATTTTCATTGTTATTGTCATTAGGTTGAAAACCCTTGCGTCCGGCTGCAAGAGTAATTTCTTTGCGCAGCTCACGATTATCTGCATAAGTAATAAAAGGTATATAACTTGGATAATCTAAAGTAAAAATCCAACCTTCTTTGCTTTCTGATTTTGCAAGTGATGCGGCTGCTTCGATAACACCTTCTGGCAGACCCGCTAAGTCTTTTTCATTCGTGATATGCAATTGGTAGGC
Organism: Sphingobacterium composti; assembly: GCF_009829075.1. Lineage (GTDB taxonomy): Bacteria > Bacteroidota > Bacteroidia > Sphingobacteriales > Sphingobacteriaceae > Sphingobacterium > Sphingobacterium composti. The sequence continues at coordinate 45,629 of NZ_WUQZ01000006.1, forward strand.
ATTAGAATCTGCTAACACATTTTCACCATATTTTAACTTCAATACAGATAATTTGGCATCAATATCTCGCAATATTTTCTTTTGTTCATCATTTAATAAAGCACCATTGCGAGCAAAATCCTTAAATGATTTTTCTAACAAAGTTGTTTGTTCAGGTGTTAAGTTGAGATTATTTTTTTGATCATAAACTGCTTTCACTCGTGTAAATAAATCTGTATTTAACGTGATATCATTTCCTAGTGCAGAAAGTTTTGGGGCTACTTCTTGCGCGATTTTTTCTAATTCATCATTTGTTTCTGCGGAATGAAGATTAAAAAATAGATTACTAATTCGATCTAATGTTAATCCAGAAAAGGCCAGTGCTTCAATAGTATTTTCGAATGTTGGAGCCGCAGGATTGTTTACAATATCTTCTATTTCTTTTAATGTGAGTGCAATGCCTTCTTCAAATGCAGGAATATAATCCTTTTCGGTGATTGTCGAGAAAGGAGCAGTATCATGTACTGTATTAAATTTTTCTGTTAAAATTGCCATGTGCTAAAGCTATAAATATTTTAGGAATTCTGATTCAACTTAGTGTCAAGTCTTATATGTTGGGAATAATTATTTAAAGTCAATTCGAATTGGATTTTATTTATTTGATCTTTTAAATCCATCTTTTTAGTAGATTTTATTTTATAGATATCTGGGTGTAATTCTATTATTTATATTGCATGTTAATGCTATTTTTGAATATTTTTCTGACAATCATTTAATATACTAAAATTAGTTTTGTTATATGTAAATTCGTTATGTGTGGGAAAATAATTATGAAGATTTTTGGCTTTAGGTAACCTAGGTTACAAACTATATAATTTGGAGAGCATACTTTTGTGGTATAAAATGAAATAAAAACATGGAAATGATACTTGGAACATGGCCTTGGTACGTAGGAGGACCGTTGGTCGCGATTATTATGTTAATTCTGATAAAATTGGGGAAAGCTTTTGGTTTTTCTTCAAATTTCAGAACAATGTGCTCAGCATTGGGAGCAGGAAAGAGTTGTGATTTTTTTGACTTTAATTGGAAGTCACAACGATGGAATTTGTTATTCTTAGTCGGAACAATAATTGGAGGTTTTGTAGCAGCTAATCTCTTATCGGATAATCAAGTAGCTTCAATTTCAGATCAATCGATAGCTGAACTTCAGGCTTATGGATTTGAAAGTGCTGGAAAAGCTTATTTACCTACAGAATTGTTCCTTGATCTGACACCTAAGAATATTTTGATCCTTTTAGTGGGAGGATTATTTATCGGTTTCGGAACGCGCTACGCAGGAGGATGTACTTCTGGTCATGCTATTTCTGGTTTGAGTGATTTGCAATGGCCTTCATTGGTAGCTGTGATTGGGTTCTTTATTGGGGGACTTTTGATGGTTCATGTTTTATTCCCTTTAATATTTTAAATGATGAGAAAGTTAATTTTTATGCTACTAGGTGTAGCATTCGGTATAGTAATGTATAAAGCTGAGGCTGCATCTTGGTTTAGAATTTTTGAGATGTTCAATTTCCAATCATTCCATATGTATGGATTTATAGGTTCAGCATTGGCGGTTGGGGTGATTGGTGTACAATATTTCAAAAGAAGTCATTCTAAAGATGTAGATGGGGAGCAAATTGTAATTCAACCTAAAGCAAAATCAATTCCGCGATACCTTATCGGTGGTGTGTTTTTTGGATTAGGGTGGGCATTAGTTGGAGCATGTCCAGGCCCAATATTCGCTCTTTTGGGGTCAGGTGTGTTTTCGATTATTATAGTCATCATTGGCGCGCTAGCTGGAACGTATTTTTATGGGGTTATTCGTAAGTATTTGCCTCACTAATTGTTTTTTAAATGTTTGTTTTTGGTATTTTATTAGCGGTTTTTGTCGGAGTAACCCTTGGTTTAGTCGGTAGCGGTGGTTCAATTCTTACTGTACCCATCTTCGTCTATGTTTTTGGAGTTGATCCGGTCTTAGCAACCGCATATTCGCTTTTTGCCATTGGAGCAACATCAATTATAGGAGGTGTCAAGGGCATCATAAAAAAAGATGTTGACTTTGATAAGCTTTTAAAGTTTGGTATACCATCAATGATATCTGTTTTTCTGACGAGGAAATTTGTTGTTCCATTAATTCCTGATCAATTTAATTTGTTTGGATATACGATTGCCCAAGAAGTGGTTTTGATGGTTCTTTTTGCAATATTAATGTTGTTCGCCGCATATGCGATGTTTCAAGAAATTAGTATTCCACAGACCAGTTTTCCTTTCTTAACTGTTGTGATAAAAGGTATTTTTGTTGGAAGTGTGACTGGGATTGTCGGTGCAGGAGGAGGATTTTTGATTATTCCAGCGTTAACTAACTTTTTTAACCTAAGTATGAAAAAAGCTGTAGCAACTTCTTTAGTGCTAATTGCTATTAATTCCATACTCGGACTATTAGGTGATTGGCGAAGGATTGAATTATTTGATTGGAATTTGTTGTTGTTATATACGCTATTGACTGTGGTAGGAATTTTTATTGGCTTTTATTTAAGCAATAAAATCGAAGGCAAGAAGTTGAAACGTATCTTTTCATTCGGTATAATGGCAGTGGCAATTTTCGTGTTATTAACAGAATTTGGTATTATTTAATTTAAAATTATATAGAAATGTTTTTCGAACAAATATATGATAAAACTTTAGCTCAAGCGAGCTATATGATTGGCTGTCAGGTTTCAAAAGAAGCAATAGTTATTGATCCAAAACGTGACGTGGATACATATCTAGAAATTGCGAAAGCAAATAATCTCTCTATTACGCATGTCGCTGAGACACATATACATGCAGATTTTTTGTCTGGAAGTCGGGAATTGGTGGAATTAACGGGAGCCAAATTATTTCTATCCGATGAGGGGGGAGCTGATTGGCAATATGAATTTCCACATATTGGATTGAAAGATGGAGATATCATTACTATTGGTAATCTAACTCTTGAGGTGTTACATACACCAGGACATACACCCGAAAGTATCTCATTCTTATTGACTGATCATCCTGCTACAGATAAGCCTGTTATGTTTTTCACAGGAGATTTTGTTTTTGTGGGTGATGTTGGTAGACCTGATTTATTAGAGGAAGCTGCGGGTGTGACAGGATCCAAAGATATTGGCGCTCAGCAATTATTTGAATCGTTAAAGTTATTCAAAGCATTACCAGATTATATTCAGGTATGGCCAGGGCATGGTGCTGGATCGGCATGTGGTAAGGCTTTGGGAGCAGTAGCAAGTACCACAGTAGGCTACGAAAAGATAAGAAATTGGGCTTTACAATATGAGGATTTTGAATCGTTCAAAACTGAACTACTTCGAGATCAGCCTGAAGCTCCATACTATTTTGCGATGATGAAAAAATTGAATAAAGTTGACAGACCTTTATTAACTGAAGTTCCCAATCATCCAACGCTATCTGTAGAGGAAATGCCAGAAGGTGCAATTCTTGTAGATACACGTAATAAGGTTGAATTTGCAAAAGGACATTTGCCAAAATCGATTAATATTCAAAATAATAATAGCTTAGCAAATTGGGCGGGTTGGATGTTAACCTATGACAAGCCATTAATTCTAGTTGCAGATGCATCTGCAAGGGAAGAAATTACTAGAAAGTTAATGCGAATTGGAATGGATAATATTAAAGGCTACATAACGGAGATAGGAGATGAATTAATTCATACATCAATAGTAGATGCTGAATTTATAAAACATCATTTAGAAAATGACAGTTCTATACTGTTGGATGTACGTAATGCTATAGAGTATAAAAAAGGGCATATCAAAGGATCGAAACATTATTTCGTAGGGCATTTGGCAAAGAATTTGCCTAATTTTGAAAAAGATCAGTTGATTATTATTCAATGTCAATCGGGAGATCGCGCGACCATTGCAACTTCTTATCTAGAAAAAGAAGGATTCACAAATGTGAAAAATTATTCTGGTAGTATGGTGGATTGGTTAGCTCAAGGAAATCCAGTGGTTTAATTTTATAAAATATGCATGACTTGCTGAGAAGTAAATATAGTGACGTTTTAGATACGAATATCTTGGACAGTATAGAGGAAGTTGCGAAATATAAAAGGTTTCAACGAGGTGAAGTTATACTTGATATAGGCCAAACTATACATTTTATTCCTCTTGTATTAAGTGGAGCGGTCAAAGTCATGCGCGAGGATGTGGACAAAGGTGAGCTGTTGTTGTATTACCTTAGTGGTGGAGATACATGTACAATGACAGCTACCTGTTGTACACATAATCGTATTAGTGCAATACGTGTCATAGCAGATTCACAATCGGAAATAGCATTTGTGCCTAATAATTATTTTAGTTTATGGTTAGCAGAAAATGAATCTTGGCGAAATTTTATTTTACAAAGTTATTCTATGCGTCTTGACGAAATGATTCAAGCGGTTGATAGTTTGGCTTTTTCTAACATGGAGGAAAGAGTCCTTAACTATTTGATTCAAAAGATGAAACTTGAAGATGATAGAATCCTCACCATTACACATTCCGAAATTGCCTCAGACTTAAATTCATCTCGAGTGGTAATCTCTAGAGTTTTAAAGAAATTAGAATCTGACGAAAAGATTGTATTACTACGCAATGAGATACGGATTTTAATATGAAATATTGTTGCAAAACAATAAATAGTTTTTTAATTTTATTTCAAATAGTGACTTTGGTCATATTATTTTTTAAATGCTAATATTTATTCCGATTTTACTTTATGAAGATTACGCTTTTGTGTATAGGGAAGACAGATGATAAGTTTATTCAAGATGGGATAGATAAGTATTTGAAACGTCTTAAACATTATATCAATTTCAATCTCAATATTGTTCCAGATGTAAAAAATGTAAAAAACTTATCGGAAGCTCAGCAGAAAGAGAGAGAGGGAGAACTTTTTAATAAATATATACAACCCACTGACTACATTATTTTATTAGACGAACGAGGCAAAAATTATTCATCCATAGAATTTTCGTCTTTCATCGAGAAAAAAATGATTTCAAGTGTACAGCATATGGTATTTTTGATTGGAGGTCCATACGGTTTCGCAGAAAATATCAAACAACGTGCTAATTCATCTGTTTCTTTATCAAGGATGACTTTTTCACATCAAATGGTTAGGCTATTTTTTATTGAACAAGTTTATCGCGCATTTACGATTATGAAAGGTGAGCCGTATCATCATGAATGATTATGTAAAGTAATACGTTTAAGCAACATATTTAAAATAGGAGGATATCATGGATGTAGATAAATATAAAAGAGATTATAAATTTCGTAGTGATGAAGGTAATAAGAGTTTTAAATGGATTATTATTATCGGTGGAATTATCGTCGCAATACTAGCTTACATTTTGAACTAAAAAAATAAGGCGATATTGGGAGTATCGCCTTAAAATCACACTAACTATTTATCTCTTATGAAAAGAGAATAGGGCATCGATGGTTTGAAATTTTCAAGGAATCATCGATGTCATAAATTTAATAAATTAAGTTTTAATATTTCAAAATTTTAATGAAAAAAGTTAGAATTAGTTTAAATTTTAACTTTTAAGTGATTTTTTAAATATTTCTAAAGCTTTTTTGTCTGTTTTAAAGGTTAAATCTTCTTCTTTTAGCTTTTCAAGATTTACTAATCGGAAAACTTCTAATTTATCAGCAACTAAATTTTTATCAAAATCAAATGGAGATTTTTTTAACTCAATGTTTAAATCTTCTAAAGCTTTCACTTCATAGTAGACCGAAATAATCTGACTATTATTGAAACTTGACTTCTCATAGAAATCTGTTGTATATATATGTCTTGTAACTTCTACCTTTAAATTACATTCCTCTATGAACTCTCTTTTTAGGGCATCTATTAACCCTTCTCCATATTCTAATCCTCCGCCTGGAAATTTAGTGAAAGAGACACTTTGCGTGCTTTCATCAGTTATCAGCACTTCATTAGTCTCTGTCATAAGTATTCCGTATACTCTTACGTTAAATGGAAACATTTTTGTCTTTTAGTTTTACTTAGATAAATCCTTTAAATATATATTTCTAAATTCTACGGGTTGTCCTTCACTTTGCAATGCTATAAACCCCGATTTTAAAACAGTCCTGTCAACTTTCATTTTTGGGTCATAATTGTTTACTATGGGACCGCCAATTTGTGGTTTTGAATAAGTCAATACAGTATCTCCATTGATAATATGTTCAACCAATGAGTCTCCATGTACAATTAATTCGGCTTTAACCCATTGATCTCCATCATATGTTTTGGATGTAGAATTAATACAATGTGTAGTCAACAATTCATTATTATAATAAATATGTGTTCCTGGTGAACACATATTGCCTGTTGGTCTTGGTTTCCCATCATTAAGACCTCCTAAAAATTGCATCTCCACCGAAATAGGCCAATCCTGATTGGCTGGCATAGTGCGCGGATCCTGAGAGTGAAACATAACACCACTATTTCGTAATGTATAATCAGGGGCACCTGGATATAAATCTCCATAAAATCTATATTCCAATTTTAGGTGATAATGCGAATAGGGGATATCATAATAGAGATGACCAAATCGATCATCGTATTTTTCGCCGTATCCATCATAGTTGACTTGAATAACGCTATCTATCACTCGAAAAGTATTTGCAAAGTTGTGACCTACCTCATACGGATAGATTTTTGCAGTCCAGCCTGTGAGATCTTTACCGTTAAATAATTTTTTCCACTCCTCATTTTTATTCTTCGATGGATTACATCCTATAAATAGCAAGGAGATAATAAGAGCAGAGGAAACTTTAAAGTACATAGTGTTAAATTTCAATAAAGCCTTTTTCAACTGCGGATTCGTCTACAAACAGTACAGAATAATGTCTAGGCAATAACCAACCGATAGTATTTGAGATAAATTCAAATTTCTTTTCGTCAGCAATCTGAGGAGGGGTGAAATTGAAGACTAAGTCTTGTTTCACTTCTTGCTCATTTTCGTAATTGCGTGCGATCATCATTGCTTTTGGAGTTTCAATTCCTGCGTGTTTTAAAAAATCACGTAATTGATTTTTTAGATATTTTGGCAAAATTGCATCTGATGGTGCCCCTACGAGTATTTGTTCGTCAGCTTGAATAAGAATTTGCTCTTTATTATTTGAAAACACACTCTGATCAGAATAAAAAGTGTCATTCAACTCATAATTTGCTATATCACCATAAGTAAATATCCAATCTGGTCTTTCATTTTGAGGATTGATTACAATGCCAAACCCTTGCAACAAGATCGTGGGAAGTTGTTTGTTTATCACGAATGCTTGAAAACTTTCGTCTGTTTTTACATTTTGTAATTGTATGTATGGAAATCCATCACTAGCAATAACCACTTCTGGGCTACCTAATTTGAAGTTAGCTTGATCTACAGATTGAAGGAATTCTGCAACCCATTTCTCATCTCGTTCTTGAAAAGGTATTTCTAATAAAGAATTCAATATCACCGTCTTTTCTAAATCTCCTAACCCGATTTCAGGATTTTGCTCACTATTCGCTATACTCATATTCTTATTTTATTTCTTTAAGTTGCGCTTAAAAGTACATAATTCTTATCTATATTTTAGCTGTAATATTAAATTAATGGCTATATTGTAAAGAGTTATTTTGCTACTTTTGTTGAATAAGAATATAAGTTAATGATAGATTCGAAACTGAATACACCAATGGATATAGCTGCTTCAAAGTTAAGTTACGAAGATTTTCGTGAGATCATATTAAAAGATTATGAAGCTGCTGTTCAAAGTAGGTATGTAAGTTTATTGGGAAGAAAGGAAGTACTTACTGGCAAGGCGAAATTCGGCATATTTGGAGACGGTAAAGAGGTTGCTCAAATAGCGTTGTCAAAAGTTTTTTTTGACGGAGATTGGCGATCTGGCTATTATAGAGATCAGACATGGGCTTTTGTATCGGGTATTAGTACTATTTATAACTTTTTTTCACAACTCTATGCTAATCCATCATTAGAAGCTGATATTTCTTCTGGGGGAAGACAGATGGTCGCACATTTTTCGACAGCATTAACTGAAGAAAATGGTTCTTGGAAAGACCAAACAAAACAGAAAAATTCATTTTCCGATATATCTACTACTGGTGGACAGATGTCTCGTACATTAGGTCTAGGATTGGCATCTAAATTATATAGAAATAATAAGCAATTAGAATATTTAAAATACTTCTCTAACGGTGGTAATGAAGTTGTTTTCTGTACTGTTGGGAATGCGTCTACTTCGGAAGGTGTGTTTTGGGAAACTATTAATGCCGCTGGTGTAAAGCAAATTCCTGCAGTAATATCTATATGGGATGATGGCTATGGTATTTCTGTTCCAAACGAAATCCAAACTACAAAATCCGATATTTCTGAAGTACTGAAAGGTTTTCAACGTGATCAATATTCTAACGGGTTTGAAATTTTTAAAGTGAAGGGTTGGGACTATGCAGGACTGTGTGAAACCTATGAAAGGGCGGCAAAAATTGCTCGGGATAAACATATTCCATGTCTTGTACATGTCACTGAGCTTACTCAACCACAAGGACACAGCTCTTCGGGCTCACATGAGCGTTATAAATCCAAGGAAAGATTGAAATGGGAACAAGAATACGATTGTAACCTTAAGATGCGTCAATGGATTATAAGTTCGGGTATAGCTGCTGATAACGAACTTAAAGAAATTGAATCTTCAGCTAAAGATTATGTACGCTCTGAGCAAAAACGTGCATGGACAGATTATAGAAAGTTACTACAATCGGAGATGGATGAAGCCATTCATTATTTATTTCGGATAGAAAATGAAATGGTAGAACTTCCGCTTAATAAACTTAAAAGTGCTACTGAGCCTTCCTTGCAAGAGATTTATTCCACAGTTCGTCAGGTGTTAAGAGATTTACGATTTGAACACTCAAGTGAGCTAGTTGATTTGAAATCTTGGTATAAAGAAAAGCAAAAGCTTAATGCTGAAAGATACAATAGCAAGCTTCATTCTGAAAATTCATTTTCTCCATTGCAAGTGGAGGTGTTACCCCCTCAATATAATTTGGATGCTCCAATTGTTGATGGTAGAGAAGTACTGAATGCATGCTTTGAAGCAAATTTTAAGAATGATGAAAGATTAGTTGCTTTCGGAGAAGATGTTGGGAAAATAGGAGATGTAAATCAAGGTTTTGCTGGTTTGCAAGATAAATTTGGTGATTTACGAATATTTGATACAGGAATTCGTGAATCTGCGATTATTGGTAAGGGAATTGGATTAGCTGTTAGGGGATTGCGGCCTATTGCTGAAATACAATATTTAGATTATCTTATATATGCACTGCCGGTTTTAAGTGATGATTTAGCATCACTTAGTTATAGAACTAAAGGTCAGCAGAAAGCTCCAGTAATAATTCGTACGCGAGGACATAGACTTGAAGGTATATGGCACTCAGGTTCACCTATGACAGTCTTGTTGGGTGCATTACGTGGTTTACATATCTGTGTACCACGAAATATGACTCAAGCAGCTGGTATGTACAATACACTTTTGCGCGGAGATGACCCTGCAGTACTCATCGAATGTTTAAACGGTTATCGTTTGAAAGAAAAAATGCCAAATAATGTAGGTGATTTTACTGTGCCAATTGGTATTGCAGAAGTTTTGCGCGAAGGATCGGATGTAACTGTTGTTTCTTATGGATCCACTCTACGTCTCGTGCAAGAGGCGGCAATGGAATTGGATAAAATGGGTATTTCTATAGAAATAGTTGATATACAATGTTTACAGCCATTCGATCTTACGCAGGTTGGTTTAAGTTCTTTAAGTAAAACAAATAGAATATTGGTTGTGGATGAAGATATGCCGGGTGGTGCTTCAGCATTTATTTTGCAGCAAATTCTGGAAAAACAAGATGGTTATTACCATTTAGATAGTAAACCTAGGACACTTTCTGCCAAGGCGCATCGTCCACCTTATGGGTCAGATGGGGATTATTTTACTAAGCCTTCAGTAGATGATATTATTGAATCGGTTTATGAGATCATGAATGACGTAAATCCACAACAATTTCCTAAATACTTAGTATAAAGAATTGAGTTTTTTGAATGTTAAAATATAGAGGCAGCACCAATAAGTGCTGCTTTTTCAGCATATAGGGCTTTAGTAATTTTAAATTCTGAAAAATAGTACTCATCATGTATTATATCCCAAGCTTTAGAAATATTACCACCAATCACGAAGTTTTTGCATTGATGCAATTCACTAAAAAATGTAAGAAAATCTTTAAGGTGTATTCTATATTCTTGGATTAAAATTTCGAACGCATCAGTGTTTTGATGGTTTTCAATTATTTCTTTAAATCCATTTTCTTTGGTTCCTGAGAGTTCGTGGAATCTGTAGGTAAACCAACGTGTAACTAAATATTCCTCAAAAATAGAGTTGCCATATTTTTGTTGCCACAAATCTGCATCAAAGGCTTTGATTCCTTTTTTCCAAACTGCGCTACCTAATCCAGTACCAAGAGTTATGCCCAATACTTTATCTTCATTGTCTAGCTTTTGCGCATATACTTCACCCTGTAGAAAAGCCGCGGCGTCATTAATGTATTTTATTTCGATTGATGGAATTTGTAGTTCATGTTTGATTCCATCAGTGATACTCAATTTATATAAAGAATCATATTTATCCTGATTTTTCATCAATGAAATGCCTTTATCATAATCAAAAGGTCCAGGCATCGCTATTCCAATAAAATTAATCGGAGAGTTATATTGGGTTATACAAGATTTAATATTATCCGCCCATTGTTGAAAAATCGATTTAGCATTTGAAGTTGAATTTATGTGTACACGTGTTAGTGTAGGAGATAAAATTTCCCAACCATTTGTTTTGACAATAGCAGAAGTAATATGTGTGCCACCAATGTCACATGCTAATATATAAGAATGATTTTCAGACATTATAATTTAGAGTTTTCTTAGTTAACATTCCAAATATATGTTTTATATTTAAGTTTTGAATACAATATTTTTAACAAGCTGATTAGTAGAAATATTTGTTAAAAATATCATAAAAGCAGTCTCCGATTATCTCGGAGACTGCTTTTACATTCTATATGCTCTTTGTTTTAATAACTGATCAGCTATTACTAATGCCGCCATAGCTTCGACAATAATGACGGCTCGTGGAACAACACAAGGGTCGTGTCTTCCTTTACCTGAAATTGTCGTTTCTTCACCTGCTTGATTCAACGTTTCTTGGTCACGCATAATCGTAGCAACAGCTTTGAAAGCTACTTTGAAAGTAATATCCATACCATTTGAAATACCACCTTGTATACCTCCTGAAAAGTTAGTTCTTGTAACAACCTTATCATTTTCTGTAGTGAATATATCATTGTGTTCTGAACCACGCATTCTTGAACCCTCAAAACCAGAACCATATTCAAAACCATGTACAGCATTGATACTTAACATCGCTTTTCCAAGTTCTGCATGTAATCTGTCGAATACAGGTTCGCCTAATCCAGCTGGTACACCTCTAATAATAGTAGAAATACGTCCGCCAACAGTATCCCCGTTTTTGCGAACATTATCAATGAAATCAATCATTTCATTTGCAGTAGCGAGGTCAGCACATCGTGCAATATTCGATTCACGAGTTTCTAATAAAGATTTCAAATCAGAAGAATCTACGTTTGGTGCTTCAATTTGACCTACTCCTGAGACATGCGCGAAAATCTCGATACCTTGTTGTTTTAAAAATAATTTGGCGATAGCACCTGCCGCTACACGAGCTGCTGTTTCGCGTGCTGAAGAACGACCACCGCCTCGGTAATCACGAATGCCGTATTTCATTTGGTACGTGTAATCGGCATGCGAAGGACGAAATTTATCTGCTATATGCGAGTAATCTTTAGAACGTTGGTCTTCGTTGGGAATCACAATCGAAATGGGGGTACCCGTTGATTTTCCTTCGAAAACACCTGATAAAATTTGTGCTGTATCGCTTTCTTTACGTTGTGTTGTGATTTTTGATTGACCAGGTTTGCGCTTATCCAATTCTGATTGGATAAATGCTTCGTCAATATCAATATTTGATGGGCAACCATCCACAATAACACCGATAGCTTTGCCATGTGATTCACCAAAGGTGGTTATTCTGAATAAATCGCCAAATGAATTTCCTGCCATAATGATTAGTATATTACTAATATAATTATTTATGCCCTCATGCCGGGCAGGCAGTCACTTTTTTTCCGCAAAAAGTAACTAAATTTTAAAAACGTCATTCCGATAATGGGAGTAATCTGTAGTATTAGATTTCTCTCTACACTTCGTTTCGTTCGAAATGACGTTCAGAGTAATTTTTTATTCCGCTATCGAAAAACCTTGTGCTGCTAAATGTTCCCAATACATTGGATACGATTTTTCAACTACATGTGGTTCTTCAATTTGAATTGCCTGAAAAACTAAAGCCAAAGGTGCAAAAGCCATTGCCATTCTATGGTCTTCGTATGTTGCAATTGAAATGGAACTCGGCTTTTGTACATTGTCCGTATTCAAATGATAAACTTCATTATCTTCTGTAAATGTAGCTCCGAACTTTCCAATTTCATTTTGCAATGCAGCAATACGGTCTGTTTCTTTTATTTTTAAAGTTTCTAAACCTGTAAAAGAAACATTGCGTTTCAAAACAGCAGCCACAACCACTACAGTTTGTGCTAAATCTGGACATTCTTTCAAATCAAATAACTTCTTGTCTGATTGTAAAGCTATCTTTTGAAGCAAGATTCCTTTTTCTTCGAAAGTTGTTTTTACACCAAAATGCTCCATGATTTCTGCAATCGCAATATCACCTTGCAGACTGTTTTTCTTCAAACCTGGAAGTCGAATTTCAGCTTCTTCGGCCAAAGCTACCATAGCGTACCAGTACGATGCTGCACTCCAATCTGGTTCTACGTAGATAGTTGCTTCTTTAGCTTCTTGCGGAAGAATTTGAATACTATTGCCATCCCAAGTATGTTGAATTCCAGCTTCAGCTAACATGTTTAGCGTCATAGTTACATAAGGACGCGAAGTCAATTCGCCTTCAATTTCAATAGTCAATCCTTTTTTTAAGGAAGAGGCTATTAATAACAAAGAAGAAATGTATTGACTACTTACGTCGCCTTTGATGCTCACCTTATCTTTGCTTTGAAATAATTTGCCCTCAATATGCAAAGGAGGGAAGCCCGATTTGTTTACGTAATGTACGTCTGCACCGATTGTTTTCAAGGCATCTACCAAAATGCCAATAGGACGTTGTTGCATACGTTCTGTTCCGGTCAAGATAAAATCTCCTGGAATCAGATTCAAATACGACGTCATAAAACGCATTGCTGTACCCGCGGGACCGATATCAATTGTTTTCTGACCTTCACCTTCAGCGTTAGCATCTTTGATGGCTTTGGTAAGCAATACCGTATCATCCGCTTCAGAAAGGTTTTCGATCGTAACTTTCTCTTTGCTAAGTGCTTGTATAATAAGAGCACGGTTGCTCTCTGACTTGGAGCCAGTAAGTTGAACCGTGCCACTTAATTTTTTTGTTGAATGAGATAGCTTAATGCTTGATTGACTCATTATGCCTCCGCCGTTGTTTTAACGTTCATGATTTCATTCTGCTTGCGAATAGATTCGTTGTGCAATAACTCTAAGTATTTCACAGAGAAGTCTTCGCCCAAATTCAACGCTTTAGCTAATTGCACGCGTTTTTGAATAATTTCATCCCAACGAGAAACTTGTAAAATAGTTACGTTGTTATCACGTTTGTACTCACCAATTTTTTCAGCTACTTTCATACGGTCGCCAATCAACTTTAAGATTTGGTCATCCAATTTGTCAATTTGTGAGCGCAATTCAGCTAATTTGTCTGAGAATGCTGGGTCAGCAGATTCTGGTTGACGGTATGATAAATTGTCCAATAATTCAGCTAAAGCAGCAGGAGTAACTTGTTGTTTTGCATCAGTCCAAGCTACTGAAGGATCGATGTGTGACTCAATGATGAAACCTTGCATATCCATATCCATTGCTTTTTGCGCAACGTAAGGAATCAATTCACGGTTACCACAGATGTGGCTAGGGTCATTAATAATAGGTAATTCTGGAGCAATTGTTTTTAATTGAATCGCTAAATCCCACATTGGCTCATTACGGAAAGCTGTTTTTTCGTATGATGAGAAACCACGGTGTATAGCAGCAATTTTTTTGATTCCAGCACCATTAACACGCTCTAATGCACCAATCCATAACGATAAATCTGGGTTGACAGGGTTTTTAACGATAACTGGAACATCTTTTCCGTATGCTTTGATTGCATCAGCTATTTCTTGCACAGTGAATGGGTTTGCTGTAGAACGCGCACCAATCCATAAGATATCTACACCAGAATCTAAAGCTTCTTTTACGTGTTGCGCTGTAGCAACCTCTGTAGCAGTTAATAAACCAGTTTCTTCTTTTGCACGTTTCAACCACTCTAATCCAATACTTCCGATACCTTCAAATTCTCCTGGACGTGTACGTGGTTTCCAAATACCAGCACGTAATACATGAACCTTGCCTGTATTTGCTAGTAAATGTGCTGTAGATAATAATTGCTCTTCAGTCTCTGCACTACATGGACCTGATATAATTAATGGTTTGCCGTCTGTATTTATCCAAGAGTTTAATGGTTGGATTTCTAATGAATGTTTCATTCTTATTTCAATTTTTTTATTTACAATTTGATTAGTTACTCTATTTGTTTGTGTTATACTTTTTCATTTTTAATGTATTCGCCCATAATGCTGAAATTCACCGTGTGTTTTAATACTTTGCGAATGGCTGCATCGAAGTCTGATTGTTTTTTCCATTCTACGTCGACATAAAAATCATATTCATTGCGACGACCGACTACTGGCATCGATTGAATTTTGCTCAGATTAACGTTTTGTTCGGCAAAACATTGCAATACTGCCGCTAAAGCTCCTACTGCATTACCTGTTTGGAATGAAAGTGAAGCCTTATTCGCGTTTTTCTGTTCTACTACTTCGTTTGCTAGAATAAGAAAACGCGTTGCATTTTTTTTATGCGTCTCAATTCTCTTTTCTAAAATATTAAGACCATAGATTTTAGCTGCATATTCACTGGCGATAGCTGCTGTTGAAGTCAATTTATCTTCTGCAATTTTCTTAGCGCAGCCCGCAGTGTCCATTCCCTCTTTGATTGTCCATTCTGGATGTTCTCCCAAAAATTCATCACATTGACGTATTGCAATAGGGTGCGACTCCACAGTTTGAATATCGCTTAGCTTTACGCCAGGCAAAGCCAAAAGATTTTGTTGAATATTCAAATGTACTTCGCCAATTATATGGAATCTGTAATCTCTCAATAAGTTGTAATTCGGTAGGATACTTCCTGCAATAGAATTTTCGATTGCCATCACCACATAATCTGCTTTGCCTTGTTTTAGCATTTCGCAGGTTTGTTTGAAAGAACCACACTCAATAGTTTCGATATCTTGACCGAAATACTTGTAAGCAGCCTCTTCGTGGAATGATGCTTTAACACCTTGAATTGCAATTTTTATACTCATGTTGTTTCTATGTTCACAAAAAAAAGTCCCAGTTTACAAACCGGGACTTTTAGTATTTATCTTTTCACAATAACATAATTAGTTGTCCCAGCTCTTATTGCTAAAATAAAAGAAGTTAAAATAATATGTGTTAAAGTTTTTCATGTTCTCGTTTTGATATTTCAAAGGTATAGGAATATTTTATAAATGCAAAATATTTTATAAAAAAATGTTTTTTATAGTCATTTTTTATCATAAAAATAAGTTATTTTTTTATGATAAAAATAGTGAATTTTTTGGTGTTAAAAATCACGAAATTTAGCTTTATAATATATTGAAATGTTTGTTTATTTTATTTTAAACTAGTTACATGTGGTTTTTAGGTTTATTTTTTATATCTTATTTTTTTTAATATTTGCCATAAAAATTAGTGGTTTTTTTGATAAAATTTATTATTATTTTTTGTTGAATTTTTAGTGTATTTTGATGATTTATTTGCGCTATGTCTATTTCAATTTTATTTGATATAATTGTAATCGAATAAAAAGTGGTTATATGATATATGTTTTGATTAGTGTTTGCTGTAGTGTAATCGTTGGAGTACTTATAAAATTAGCTCGGCAAAAGCACGTCAATGTACAACAATTGGTTTTATGGAATTATCCTACGACAGTTTTATTGACCTATATATTATTTAATCCGTCTTTAGCGACTTTGCAGTGGAAAGTATTACCTTATCAATTTTATATTCCATTAAGTATTCTATTACCAACTTTATTTATTTTTATTGCATTAGCTGTTAAGTACAGCGGTATTGTAAAAACTGATGTAGCACAGCGCATGTCGCTTTTTGTCCCATTAATTGCATCCTTTATTCTTTTTAAGGAGGAAATACATCTAAATAAAATTATAGGCATTGCTGTTGGTTTGGTTGCTGTGGTCTGCTCGGTGAGTTGGTCGAATAAATCAACTTCTGCTTCCTCAAAGAATTCTATATATCCACTGATTGTATTTGTTGGGATGGGATTTATAGATATTTTATTTAAGCAAATAGCGCAATACAAGGATATTCCGTATACCACATCGATGTTTGTGGTGTTTATTGGTGCTTTACTATTTGCTTCCATTATTTTAGTATATAAAGTAGCTTTCAAAAAGGAAGCATTGGATAAACTGGCTATTGTTTGGGGATTGATTTTGGGTTTGTTTAACTTTGCAAATGTTTATTATTACATGAAGGCACATCGTGCAATTGCCGATAATCCATCTATAGTTTTTACCGCGATGAATGTTGGCGTTATCGTTTTGGGAAGTTTGGTTGGTGTTTTTATGTTTAATGAAAAATTAAGTCTTACAAACAAAATAGGGCTTGTTTTAGCTGTTATTTCTATTTTATTAATTGCATACCTGTGAGTTTATTTGAGGATACGTATCTTACAATTGAGACACCTGCGGAAGGCATTTTTCGCGACAAGGGAAGTAAATTTATAGCTTATGCTTATCCCTTTAAGGATGAGAATAAACTAAAGGATATTATTGCTGAACTGAAAGCTTTGCATCCTAAGGCAAGACATCATTGTTGGGCATACCGTTTGTCACCTGATAGAACTGTTTTTCGTGTAAATGACGATGGCGAACCATCAGGAACTGCAGGAAGACCAATCCTGAATGCATTATTATCTAAGGATATAACGAATATACTTGTTGTCGTTGTACGTTATTTCGGGGGAACATTGTTGGGTGTACCAGGGCTTATTAATGCCTACAAAACTGCTACACAAGAAGCATTAGCAAATTCCATTATCGTAGAAAAAACAGTAAATGACGTTTATCAGATTGATTTTGAATATTTGGCTATGAATGACGTGATGCGTATCATCAAGGATGAAAATATCACCGTATTGAATCAAGAATTTGATAATGCTTGCACAATGACTGTAGAAATGCGCAAAATGCAAGTAAATTCATTTGTGATGAAAATAGAAAAAGTTGATGGTGTTCGTATTAATTACATTAGGACATTGTAGATAGAATACTATTCATATTACAAAAATTAGATTTTTCACTATTTACTTATTTTCAATTAGTAGGTTATAAAGGGAAAAGGAGGGGAGCTTATCAAAGGAAAACAGTAGTAATTTAAATTTACTACTGTTTTTTCTACTTTATTATTACAACTAAGGTCAGAATTTTATTACTCTTCTAAAAACCTTAACTATACCATACCACCATCTACTGACAATGTTTGTCCTGTGATATATGATGATAAGTCAGAAGCTAAGAATAGACATGCATTTGCGATGTCGTCTGTAGAACCCGCACGTTTCAATGGAATACCTGCTTCCCAGCCTGCTACTACTTTTGGGTCTAAAACGTCCGTCATTTCTGTGCGGATAAATCCTGGAGCAATCACGTTTGCACGAATATTGCGAGAACCTAATTCTTTAGCAACAGATTTCGTAAAACCAATGATTCCTGCTTTAGAAGCGGCATAGTTTGCTTGTCCTGCATTACCTTGGATACCTACTACTGAGGACATATTAATGAATGAACCTTTACGGTTTTTCATCATGACTTTAGATGCAGCTTTCGTTACGTTGAAGATAGACTTCAAGTTTACATTGATGACATCATCCCAGTTTTCTTCTGTCATACGCATCAATAAACCATCTTTTGTGATACCAGCATTATTTACGACGATATCAAGGGTGCCAAAATCAGCAACGATATCATTGATTAATTTTTCTGCTTCATCAAATTTTGAAGCATCTGAGCGATAACCTACGACTTTAGTACCAAAAGCTTGCAATTCTTGCTCTAGAGCTTGACCTTTTTCTACTGAAGAAAGGTACGTGAAGGCCACATTAGCGCCATTTTGAGCAAATACTTCTGCAATTTTACGACCGATACCTTTCGATGCACCAGTAACTAAAGCTGTTTTTCCCTCTAATAATTTCATATAGTATTTTTTATAGTTTCAATCTTACCTCAGATGAAGATACCTTCATTTTGGAGTTAGAAACAAAAATACACAAATTTTGATATTGTAATAATTTATTAAAAAATGACAGCAAATTTCATTTTGAAAGCAAGATTGACTTATTGTTAAATAATTTCAAAATATATGAGCATAAATTGACAAAATGATTCGTTAGAAAGATTTACGAATGTTAATTTTGTTGCAATTAATACTAGTCATGGGCAAGAAAAAACAAAAATCAGAAGTTGATGTAGTGCTAATTGGTGGAGGTATCATGAGTGCTACTCTTGGTACGCTAATCAATGAATTGAATCCAGATATTAATATTGAGATTCTAGAGCGTTTGGACGTAGTGGCAGCCGAGAGCTCCGATGCGTGGAATAATGCGGGTACTGGTCACTCTGCTTTATGTGAATTGAACTATACCCCTCAACAGGCTGATGGTTCAGTAAAAATTGATAAAGCAATCAATATTGCAGAACAGTTTGAGGTTTCGAAGCAATTTTGGGCTTATTTGGTGGAAAAAGGGATTATTAAAAATCCTAAACACTTTATCCGAAAAGTGCCACACATGAGTGCTGTATTTGGTGCTGACGATGTGAAGTTTTTGAAAACACGTTTTGAAGCGATGACCAAAGAGACGTTGTTCAAAGGTATGGAATATACCGAGGACAAATCTTTACTGAATGAATGGGTTCCGTTAATGATGCAAGGCAGAGAAGGAAATGAACCTATCGCTGCTACTAAAATGGAAATCGGTACCGACGTGAATTTTGGTTCATTGACTAGAGATTTAATTGCTCATCTAGCTACGAAAAAAAATATAAATATTTCTGTTAATCAAGAAGTAAGAGATATAGAACGTGAAGATGATGGTCGTTGGGAAGTAGAAGTAAAAGACTTGAAAACAGGAGACAAACGTGAAATCAAAGCGAAATTCGTTTTCATCGGTGCAGGTGGTCACTCTCTTTTATTATTAGAAAAATCAGGTATTCCTGAGGCTAACGGTTACGGTGGTTTCCCTGTAGGCGGTCAATGGTTGAGATGTACAAACGAAGAAATCATCAAACAACACCAAGCGAAAGTATACGGTAAAGCGTCTGTAGGTGCGCCACCGATGTCTGTACCTCACTTGGATACACGCTATATCGATGGCAAACAAGCATTATTATTTGGTCCTTATGCTGGTTTTTCAACTAAATTTTTGAAACAAGGTTCATTCTTTGATTTGCCAGCTTCTATCAAATTGTCTAATATCAAACCGATGTTGTCTGCAGGTTTGGATAACTTAGATTTGACTAAATATTTGATTACGGAGGTCATGAAAAAACCAAAAGACAAATTGGAGTCTTTGAAACAATTCATGCCTACAGCTAAAATGGAAGATTGGGTAATCGAAAAAGCTGGTCAACGTGTACAGGTAATCAAAAAAGACCCAAAACACGGTGGTGTGTTAGAATTCGGTACAGAAGTCGTGTCAAGTGCTGATGGTTCTATCGCAGCTTTATTGGGAGCTTCACCAGGTGCTTCGACTTCAGTGGCTATCATGATTCATTTGTTGAAGAAATGTTTCCCTGAAAGAGCAAAATCAACAGAATATAAAAATAAACTTCGTGAAATGATTCCTTCATGGGGTCAATCACTGAATGATAATCCAGAACTTTGTGCGCAAGTTCGCGAGCATTCGCAACGCGTATTGAAAATGGACTAATATATAAGTAAAGAAACTTATGGGGTGCTAGAGTGGAGCCTAAATGGCTCTACTTTTTAAGCTGAGATTATACCCAATTCCGTCTATCGGAAGGAACCTGATCCAGGTAATGCTGGCGTAGGGATTAATTTCTAAAAGCTATCAAAGCATTTCCGTAAGTGTAGTTTTAAATTATTTTAACGCACTTAAATGGAAATTATCGACCAAATAATTAAAGCTTTTCAATCCACGTCCTGGTTGGAGAGGTTCTCTGTCCTTTGTGGAATTATCCAGGTATTACTGAGCAAAAACAATAAAGTTTCAAATTACCTATTTGGAATTTTAGGGATTATCTCAGGTATGTATGTGCTTTTCGGTGCAAAACTATATGCTGATATCGCACTAAATATGTATTATCTCGTGATGAGTGTCTACGGCTGCTGGTATTGGAAAACCAATAAAGAAGCAAGTGAACAACCGATTACATCTTGTACTTATCGAGAGTGGACAATTGTATTCAGTATAGTCATTGGAGCTTTTGTTATTCTATATTTTTCATTGATTACGTTTACAGATTCTGATGTGCCAATTTGGGATGCTTGGGTGTCTTGCACTGCATGGGCAGGGATGTGGCTTTTGGCTAGACGCAAAATTGAAAACTGGATTTTACTCAATATTAGTAATGCTTTTGCAATACCTTTACTAATTCACAAAGACTTATATTTATTTGCCTTGCTTACTACTTTCCTGTTTATTGTAGCTATTTTTGGCTATTTCAAATGGGCTAAAATCATGAAACTTGAAGCTAAACTTTCCTAATATGCACCTTGACGAACACACTATAGCCATAATCCGCGATACGCAAGCTAAATCTATTTCTTCAAAACAATTGGTCGCCGAACAGTTGGACTTGATTTATCAAAACAATTGGTTTAATATTTGGGTTCCGAAAGAGTACAAGGGTTTAGATTTAAGTTTAATAGAAGGATTTAGGTTACTTAAGAATTTAGCCTATCATGATGGTGGTTTTGCTTGGACTGTTACACTTTGTTCTGGAGCCAATATGTTTGCTGGATTTATCGAGCCTTCATTGGCAAAGGAAGTTTTTGAAAACCCAAAAGTTTGTTTTGGTGGGAGTGGCAGAGCAAATGGTAAAGCTGTTTTTGATGGTGAAAAATATCACCTTACTGGAGTTTGGCAATATGCTACAGGGGCACCGCATTTGACGCATTTTACGTTGAATGCTTTTATATACGATGGCGAGATTCAACGTGTAGATGAACAAGGTGAACCTATGGTGTATTCTTTCTTTGTGCCTAGAAAATACGTGCTAATTCATTACGATTGGGATACATTTGGTTTGGAATGTACGGCTTCACATAGTTTTTCGTTGGAAAATGTTGCAATAGATAAAGACTATGCCTTTCAACTAACGCCTTCATCGCGCAAAGTAGACAATACGCTACACAAAATTCCTTTTATGACCTTTGCGGAATTGACGTTGTTACCAAATTATTTGGGCATGTATAAGCGCTTTTTGGATTTGGTCGAAAAGTACTTTTTTGATAAATCCAAAAATCCTGATTGGGCAGAGAAATATAGCAAATCACGTTTTCGGCAAGTGTATAGCTATCAACAAAAGGCAGAACTATATGAACAAAAAGCTGAAATGCTTATTCTGCAACTTTGGGAGCAAGTTTCTGTTGATGCAGGAAATATCTCTCAAGAGTTATTAACTGAAATAGCAACCGAATCTAGAAGAATGGTTCGAGAAATCAGAGAAGCAGTAATTATATTATTTCCTTTAGTAGGAATCTCTGGAGCACAGAAAGATAATGAACTAAATATTGTTTTCCGCAATATCTTTACCGCTACGCAGCATAGTTTATTGAATTTGGAGGGGTAAGTGGTTTAATTATAATTGTTGTGCCATAAATGGATGATGTTGAGCAAATTCCATTTTGAAACTCTCAAGTCCATAAATTATAGAACTAATTTTTACATATTCTCCTGTTTTGGAACGAATTAAAATGTGCTTCATCGTATTGTTAATTTCGACATCATTTATATCATTCCAACTTATACTCTTGCTTTTTCCCCAAGCGTTATACACTATAATTGAATTAAAATCATAAATGACCCTGTGATTATAGTAGTACATAGTAAGATATATTGCTATGTACAAAATTCCAAGGATCATTGTACCAGAAAAGACAAAATCAAGTATTGAGGGATTTTCACCCATATCCCAATCCAAATATAATCCCAACGCGATGAAAAACAGAAATAATATTATAGTAAAATAGCCTAGAATTCCATAAATAACATTTGATTTCAATAGTTTTTTGTTATCTGAAAGAACCTCAACATGTAAAGATTTCTTTTTGGTATTAGAATTTACCCAACCAATAAAGATGAAAATTAAAACTGTAGCAATAATACTTTGTAAACTCATTATAGGTGGCTTATAGTTGATAAAGGGATATAATAAATTTAGTTGGTTATGAAATTTAGCAATCAAATTGTCTTTCTCCCATGTAAATTGTGTTATCTGAAGATAAAATAATTAGATAACGTTCTTCTTCATAATCGCGGGGGCTAGAGAAAATAAAATCAGGTAAACCGTCTCTGTCTAAATCTGAAATCATCAACAATTCCGTACTGGTATCGTTATATTCTGTTTGATGGATTAAGGTTAAGCCTTTTCGATATTTATCCGAAAACAATTTTAAGGTGTAATCGCCCTTAGGATTACTGCCGTTGTCACCGTAGAATTCAATTCCGTAAGCTTTTAATTTGTAGTGCTGGTCTTTAAAAGTAAAATTAAATGGAGAATTCGGCTTGATCATGGACGCTGTGAAAGCTACTGTATCCAATTCGCCATTTTGGATATTCGGGATAGCGAATAATAATAATGCGTTATTATTGGACTCCAATTGCTGTGCAGGATATCCAGAACAGGGATCTTCATTTATTTTGGATAAACTATACAAAGCATCTGCGATTTGGTAAACGCCATCTTTCTTGTGGATTTCTTTCCATTTCGTAGATGCCAGTTTATCTTTTAATTCTGTACTATTCAGTATTCTGTAAGTCGCGGGGAAAAGAATGACATCTTCAATACTTGCTAATTCCAAAACTTTCACGTCATCTAATGAACTATCTGCTATTGATTCAGGAAGTTCGATTACTGTAGAATCTTGCGACTTATCGTTATCATTATTTCTATTATTGTTACAATTCAAAAACAATAGTGTCCCCAATAAAATAGTTAGTGCAGAATTTCTCATAATCTAGTTTTGAATAAGTGCTTTTGCAATAATATCAAAAGATTCCAAACGTTTCTTTGCATCAAAGATATAATTTGTTGTCATTATTTCATCGGCTTGGTATTGATCTGCAAATGCTAAGACATCCTCACGAATTTCTTTTTCCGTTCCAATGAATGTACAGTTGACCATATTTTGCACGGCTTGTTCTATTTCTGAGATACCTTCATAGATTGGTTTTTCTGTTGGCGGAGAAAGCGGTTTGCGCAGATTAGTCAAAATTCCAGCGAACATATTGAACAAGCTAGTCGATTGAAAATGCGCTTCCTCTACAGTATCTGCTGCAACGATATTGACACAAATAATAAAATACGGTTTTTGTAAATATTGCGAAGGCTGAAATTTTTCGTGATAAATTTCTGTAGCTTGATTTAACATAGCAGGAGCGAAGTGCGCAGCAAATGCATAGGGTAATCCCAATTCAGCCGCTAAATATGCACTATCCGTACTCGAACCTAGTATATAAATCGGTATATCCAATCCTTCCCCAGGAAATGCACGGACTTTGGCTTGTGCATTATTCTCATCCAAATATTGTTGAAGTTCTTGAATATCATCTTTGAAATAAAATGAAGTATTTAGGTTATTGCGTCGTAATGCCATTGCTGTCACCTGATCTGTACCAGGCGCACGCCCCAGTCCCAAATCAATTCTTCCTGGATAAATACTTTCTAAAGTTCCGAATTGTTCGGCTATGACCAATGGTGTATGGTTTGGTAACATAATTCCACCAGAACCAACTCGAATTGTATTAGTTTTTCCAGCAATATGACCTATTAAAACCGAAGTAGCCGAACTCGCAATATGTGGCATGTTGTGATGTTCCGCAAACCAAAGACGTTCAAAACCTAATTTTTCGATATGTTGTGCGCCTTCTACAGCACGTTGAATCGCTTCTGAGGGATTGCTGTTTTTACAAATAGTAGCTAATTCTAGCGCAGAAATTTTCAATTTATTCATAGTAATTTAAAGATACAATGAATAGGAAAGAAGATTGTAAATTCTATGTCTTAATTAAATTTTTGAGCAATGTATGACAATGTGGTTCTCTGCGTAGTCGGTCACAAAGTAAAGAAAATCATTTCCGCCATCTTTGATTTTGAATTTCTTGCGAATGTCATCTACCTTAATAGGGAAATTTTTTGCAGCAACATTAGCTTTGGTAATCGTATTTGATTTTTTGAATTCTCCTAATGAATAGACATTTTGAATTTCGAAAATTCGTCCCAAAAAGTCATTTTCTATAGTATTTGAAGTATACAAATGCGTGTGGGTGTGCAATTTGAATAAACCAAATTCTTTGGCTATACTTTTGAAGGCACCAGCTTTTGTGACCGCTACATCAGGATCGTACAAGTATTTTAGAGGTTCTGAAGTCTTAACTAAAGCTGTTTTCTCTTCTTCTAAAGTGAAGGAAACATTTTGAAGTTCGTTAGAAAACAGACGAATCGCCGTTATCTTGGTTTCGCCATCATAGTTTCGATCTTGCAAGAATAATAATTCTTTACAATCGCCATCTAAACTAATAACGTAAAGTAATTTGACGTGTTTCAACTTTTGCAAAGCTGAATTGATATCCATTAAAGGAGAAAGTTTACACAAAATGTATCGCGATTTGCGGAAAAACATATCCTGCAACTCCACGATATTCGGTTCGCAGTCTTCTAGAAGGAATACTTTTGCATGATTAACACGACGAGAGGGGTCGATGTAAATGTAATCAATAGAATCATCTTCTTGATCTTCTACAAATTTAACACCATCGGTATGCAGAGGCACTAAATTTCGCACGCCCAATTGTTCTGCATTATGCTTTACAATGTGTGATAGTTTTTCGTTTAGCTCGCAATGTACGACGATTTCTGCTTCCTGCGCGATATAGCAACTATCTACACTAAATCCACCCGTTACGTCAACGACTTTGCTTCCATTTTGGATTAACGATTGCTTTACAAGCGCCGTATGTTCAGAGGAACATTGTTCCAAATTGATTTTATCCGGATAGTAGATGTTTGAAGAAAAAGCCCAAGTTGGAAGCTTTTTACAAGCACGTTGCCAGCCATCTATTTGCGCGGCTAATTCGGATGAAGAAACTTCTGGGAACGGACTTTTCTTAAAAGCAACAGCAGATGGTTCCAACTGTCTGATAGCTTTTATAAATTCCTGAACCTCTTTATTTAATATATTTCTATTCATTCAAATCTTTAACCAATATCTGGCAAGTATATTGATCCTTAAGTTCGCGAATTATTTCTTTATTTACTAATACTCGATTAATTGTTTGTTGATTATAGTAACGAATAGTAATCAATTCCAAACCTTTTTCTACTGAAACTTTGAATCTTTTTTCTAAATCTTCTAGCAACGCATCAATATTTGAACCGGTATTATCTACACTAATAGCAAAACTAATCGCACTATTGTGCATCATATTGATCTTAATACGGTGTTCGTGCAAGAGATTAAAAATATGCGATAAATTGTCTTCTACGATAAACGAAAAGTCGCGCGGTTGGATATTAATAAAAACCTGATCTACCTTAAATATAAAAGATGGAACGGGTAAAGTTTGATTTGTTGTACGGATCACTGTTCCTGTTTTTTCGGGATTAATGAATGAACGTACATTTAGTGTTATCTTCTTATTTTGTAGTGGTTTAATAGTCTTTGGGTGAATGACTGTTGCTCCGTAATACGTAAGTTCAATCGCGTCAGTATACGATAATTCTGGAATTAATTCTGTCTCCGCAAACCATTTAGGGTCGGCATTTAGTACACCAGGAACATCCTTCCATATCGTAATATCCTCTGCATTCAAGCAAGAAGCAAAAATAGCAGCCGAATAATCCGATCCTTCACGTCCAAGCGTAGTTGTAAAATTCTCTGATGTAGAACCGATAAAACCTTGTGTGATGACGATGTGTTCATCCAAAATTTCAGGTAAGTCACGACGAATTTTATCTTCTGTCAATTGCCAATTGACTTTTCCTTCACGATGCGTATTATCTGTTTGAATGTAATCTCGTGCATCAGTCCATTTCGCTTTCATTCCTATATGCTGAAGGTAGGAGGCAATGATTTTAGAAGAAAGTAATTCCCCTAATGAAACTATTTGGTCGTATAAATAATCGTATGAGTCTTGAGGTTCCTCTTCCAATATCCATTCCACTTCGACAAATGAGTTGGCTAACTCATTAAATATGGGATGGTTCGTATCTTCAAATAAATCTTGCAGTATTTGATTATGCTCATCTTTTATTTCATTCAAGTAACCGAAATAATCACCATTCTGATGAAAAAATGCATTGATAAGTTGCTCGAGTTTGTTCGTGGTCTTATTGACTGCGGAAACTACAACTAATAATTCCGAAGAATTATATGTGGATATGATAGAAGTTACGTTTTTTATGTTTTCAGCATTCTTTACAGAAGCACCACCAAACTTAAATACTTGCATGTATAATTTTCGTAATAAGGTTAATTCAAAGACTGCTTTATGCTGTTGATATACTTCTTCCCATTCGGATTCAATATTTTCTCAATATCCGAATAGGGTATTTCTAGAAGTGTAGGTCCTTCTGCATAAGGTCTAATTTCGTATTCATTAAAATATATGATTAAACTATTTTTGGTTAGTCCAAAATTATCGTTAATCGCAAAAGTACCATTTTCAAAAAAGAAATTCTTCGCTAATGAAACAGAATCTGCTAAATTTTCATTTTTTCTAAAATGTGATTCCGCAATTTTTGTCAGATCAGTGATTTTTTCCTTTTCTACAATGTCTTTTATTTCAATTTTCTTTTTATTCTGAATATCAATATTAGAAATAATAGTGTAATGATTGCCGTGTGCGCCTCCAGTATACTCATCTACTGCAGTAGACAATGTCATAAACAAGGGTGTAATGGTCCAAACTTCACTCTTCACATTTTTATACCAAGGGAAATTAATATTCCGTGTGCTACTTTCCTCTACGAATTCATTAAATCCCCAAATAAAAGATTGTGCAGCTAGCTCTGCCGACTCATCTCCATCCACTAAGATATACGGATGAATGATTTTGTTTAGAACTGTATCTTCAAAATGAGGATACGATATTTGATAATATGCAGTATCTATATTGTCGTCATTTTCTACTAAATATGAACTGATATCTTTATACGTTTTATAAGAATATATCAATGTATCAGACGATAAGCCGGCATGATAACCTTCTCCAATGGTATCTTTAGTTTGTTGAACACAAGAGCCAAAAGATAAAAGAATGAAAATGGATAAAATTTTGACCATATAGCTGTTAGGTTTAGTAACCTACTATTTTGCTTTAAAATGCTTAATTACTCTTTTGCCAAATAAAGTGCTTCCCAAACGGATCATATTACTACCTTGTTCGATAGCAATTTTGTAATCAGAAGACATGCCCATTGATAAAGTATCAAAGGATTCTTCTTTACGGAAATAACTTACCTTAATACCATCAAACAACACTTTCAATTCATAAAATTCCTCTTTTATAAATTTCTCATTGTCTGTATTTGTCGCAATGCCCATCAATCCACGAATACGGATGTTTTCTAATTCAGTAAATTCTTGGCTTTCTAACAATTCGATTAGCTCGACATGATCTAAACCAAATTTAGTATCCTCATCTGCAATATGAACTTGCAATAAACAATCAATAATACGATTGTTTTTTAGAGCGTGTTTGTTTATTTCTTTCAGTAATTTGATAGAGTCTACGGATTCAATCATAGAAATGAAAGCAGCAATATACTTTACTTTATTTGTCTGCAAATGACCTACCAAGTGCCATTCAATATCCTTAGGTAGCTTTTCATATTTATCTACCATTTCTTGGACAAGGTTTTCGCCAAAAATACGTTGCCCAGCATCATAAGCTTCTTGTATATCTTCTATTGGTTTTGTCTTAGATATTGCCACTAGAGTTACTCCCAAAGGTTTTAACTCATTATGTATTTCCTCAATATTTGCCGTAATGCTCATTATAAAAAACTATTTAAGAAGATAAATTATTATTTTACAAGATGTACCCAATAGAAGAGTATCATTTCGTATTTTTGTACAAATTTAAGCAATGCAAAGGTTATTATACAGCATATTTATATCGTTTTTTTTGATTCTATCTTGTGCGAAGTCAAAACCGAGTGGTGTAGTATCAGAAAGTAAAATTACTGAAGTACTTACAGAGGTTTCTTTACTTGATGGATATTTGAATTCGTTGCCATCAGATAGTGCTAAACGTGTTATGCCTGTGCTCTACGACAAGATTTTTCAAAAGTATAAATTAGATTCGGCAACTTTTGTCAAAAATTTAGACTTTTATTTTGGGAATCCAAATTTGACAGATAAGATTTATACAGTAGTAAATAATAATTTGAGCAAATTGGAGCGTGATTTTCATGTGGAAGATTCTGTAAGAAATGCTAGACAACAGGATTCTATGAATAGAATTAATTATTGGCAACGAGTATACAGTAGAAGGGAGAACTTGAGGTATTACAATGCAAGTGATACAGGCTATAAAAATTATTATGAATTTAACAGAAGAGCTATTAATAATTCAAATGTAGAGTTTATTAGTAATTATTTAAATCTATCTCCTACGCCAAATTTAATTATGCTACATAAAGATAGTTTGGCAAATTATATGCGAAAGTATAAATCTCCGTTTATTTATGTTGATACCACAGCACAAAAAGAGATAGAAAAGCAGCAATACAAAGTTCTAAGTAATACTTTTATCAATACTTTAAAAATATATCACCCATTAGGGAAATTCGCTGAGTCAGCACCATCACGCCCCGCAATGCGAGATAGTGCTCTCGTAGAAGTATTGCCTACGGAATTACAACCGATGGAGGCTCCAATTGATTCGGTATCAACCTTACAAGGTGAAGGCCCCAATACAGATCAACTGCGACAGCGAAGAGAAATGCTACGAAGTGATAGAATGGTCAAACCTGTAAATCGAGCGTTACCGCAATGATATATCCACAAAATGCCATAGATAAGTTAGGATTCTCAGAGATTCGGGAATTAATAAAAGAGAAGTGTTTGAGTGAGGCAGGTCGATTAATGGTAGAAAAAATTCAACCGCAAATCAAAACCGATCAAATTGATCGGTTCTTGCGTCAAACACACGAATTTAAACAATTACTGACGCATGATGAGCCACTTCCTGTGGATCATATTTATCCTATAAAACCTTTGGCTGAAAAAGCTAAGTTGGAAGGGGCTTTTCTGGTAGAAGATGAATTATATCGCATGCTTTTGGCATTGCGTACTGTATTCAATATAATTCGCTATTTCAATGATAGGGAAGGTCAATATGCGCATTTGGAGTTATTATTTGAGCATTTACCAATTGAGAAATCTATTATTCGTTCTATTGAACGTGTGTTAGATGAACGCGGTAAATTAAAAAATAATGCTTCTCGCTTACTTGAAGCTATCACGCATGAAATAGCGAAGTCTGAACAAGAAGCACGTAAACGTCTTGATATCGTTTACAGGCAAGCGCAAGCAAGTGGTTGGACGGCAGATGGCAATCTTACCATACGAGATGGACGATTATGTATTCCTATTTTGGCAGAGAATAAAAGAAAGCTAAAAGGTTTGATACATGATGAGTCAGCTACAGGACAAACTGCTTATATAGAGCCAGAAGAAGTCTTTCACTTAAATAATCGCGTGCGAGACTTGGAGTTTGACAGAAGGAGAGAGGTAATTCGTATTTTAACAGAATTGACTTCCGAGATACGTCCTCATGTACCACTTTTGCTTTCTTACCATGGTTTAATCACCAAGTTAGATTTTGTACGAGCAAAAGCTTTGTTTGCTATTGATTTGCAAGCGAATATGCCTTTGTTGGATAAAGAAGCAAGCATTAATTTGATTCAAGCGCGTCACCCAATATTGTATTTGAATTCACTACGTGAAAAGAATCAAGTGGTTCCTTTGAATATCAAAATAGATGCTATAGATCGTGTTATCTTGGTTTCTGGACCTAATGCGGGTGGCAAATCTGTTTGTATGAAAACGGTTGGTTTATTGCAGATTATGGTGCAATCTGGACTATTGATTCCTGCTGACGAAAGTTCGTCAGTTGGGATATTCAAGCAGATTTTTGCAGATATCGGCGATGATCAGTCTATTGAAAGTGACTTGAGTACCTATTCGGCTCATCTTTCCAAGATGAAACACTTCACTACTTTTGCGAATGCACGTACATTGGTCCTGATAGATGAATTTGGAACGGGAACTGACCCCCAATTTGGTGGTCCTATTGCGGAAGCAGTCTTGGAGCAATTAAATAAAAAGCAGGTTCGCGGTGTAATTACCACGCACTATTCAAACTTAAAATTATTTGCGAGTCATACAAAAGGTTTGGAAAATGCATCTATGCTATTTGATAATCAAAAGATGCAACCGTTGTATATTTTACAGATTGGCAAACCGGGTAGTTCGTATGCTTTCGAAATAGCACAAAAAATAGGACTTGCAAACGATATTTTAGAATCTGCTAAGCAAAAAATTGGGATTCAACAAAAAAAGGTTGATACGTTGTTAGTTGACCTCGAGCGTGACAAAAAAGAAATTGTTGACACTAAATATGCTATTAGTAAACGTGAGCGTGAGCTTGCTGAGCTCAAAGCTAAATACGAGAATTTAAATTCAGACATAGAGGCTAACAAAAAAGAAATTATTCGTAAAGCAAAAGAAGAAGCTAAACTAATCCTGAAGGATGCAAATAAACTTATCGAAAACACAATTTCAGAAATCAGATCTGTAAGGGCTGATAAAGATAAAACCAAAGAAATTCGTTCGAAACTGAATAAAAGTTTAGATCAACACAACTCTACTTTGCAAAAGGATATAAAAAAACCGTCTGTGTCTAATACTAGTGTAACTACAGAGCTTGAAGTGGGAGATTGGGTGCGTATAGAAGATTCCAATTCTGAAGGTGAAATATTAGAGATTACTAAAAGCAACAGTTTAATTATCGCTTTAGGTGAACTCCGTACGGTTGTTAAAAAGAATCGTGTTACAAAATTACGTAGCAAGGAAAAATCAAAAGCTATCAAACGCCAAACTTCTGTTTCTACTGAGTCTGCAGCTGATTTTTATCCCGAAATAGATGTGCGCGGAATGCGTACAGAAGATGCGTTGCAAAAAATTGAATTGGTATTAGATAGAGCTGTGATGATAGGTTACCCTACATTGAAAATTATTCATGGTAAGGGTGATGGTATTTTACGAAAGTTTATTAGGGATTATTTGCGTAAATATAATCATGTTTCCCGTTTTGAAGATGAACACGCAGATAGAGGAGGAGATGGTATTACATATGCTTATATTGGTTAATTCAAGAGGAAGAAGGAAGTGAATATAGAAGAATTAAAAAAAGAATTATTAGGGAAAACTTTCTCTGAAAAAGTGCAGATTAGTGAAGATCAAATTGTGGTCGATGTACCATTGTTTCTCAAAATACAATTTATTGAACTGGAACAATGGCAGCGAGATATAACAAAGTGTCCTGCCTATGTCCGCTTAATGAAGTTTAAAGAGGCGATAAGTAACTAGTAGTAAGCATTTCTAAAGCCTTATAAAATTAGTGCTTTATTTTTTTCATTTACAAAAGGTTAAAGATATTATTCACCTTGACTGTTTCATAAGCCGAAAATAAAAAGCTATTACATTGGTATACAAACATTCAATAGAAAAATAGCTCGGAATTTTCCGAGCTATTTGGCTTTTATAACATTTTTTTCTTGTCTTTATTCGCTTTCACGAGTCTATAACTTATGTATAGCAGGATTATCCATACGGGTATTAATTCTACAGATATCTTTAAGTCTGTCAGCCACATTAACCCCAATACGCCAAACAAAAATATCAACGTAAGGTAATTGCTTATAGGATAGAATAGACTTGGAAATTTAGTCTTTTCATTGGCTTTGCTTTTCTGCTTTTTGAAGTATAAATGTGTCCAACAAATCATAATCCAATTAATAACTAGTGAAGAAACAACTAAAGACATCAAAATACCAAGTGCTTCTTCGGGCATTATTTTATTGATAATAATACAAATACCCACCAAAACTGCTGAAACCATTAATGCAGAAATAGGAGCGTGGTTTTTATTTAATTTTTTCAAAAATTTAGGCGCATTTCCTTGTTCTGCCAAGCCATAAAGCATGCGGGAATTGCTATATACGCAACTGTTATATACTGAAAGAGCTGCTGTTAGGACAATTACGTTAAGTACATTAGCAATGAAACTCATGAAATCATAAGTCTTTCCAAATACGGTAAAATGCTTGTCATTCAATATGTCAAATACTTCTACGAAAGGACTTGTGTTTGCTGTAATAGATCTCCATGGCATCAATGAAAATAATATAAATAAAGCGCCTACGTAGAAAATCAATATACGAATCAAAACTTGATTGGTCGCTTTTGGAATATTTTTCTCTGGATTTTCAGCCTCAGCAGCTGTTATGCCTACTAATTCTAACCCTCCAAATGAAAACATAATAATCACTAAAGCAGCTAAGAGACCTTGAAATGAACCATCGGAATTTTGTTCAAACCATCCTTTTGGGAAGAAACCTCCATCATTAACCAAATTTCGGACTGTAGCGTGCTCACCCTCAGCTCCTGAGATCAGAAGATAAGCCCCAAAGATAATCATAGCTATAATTGCAGTTACTTTGATTATAGAAAACCAAAATTCTGTTTCACCATAAACCTTAACTGATGTAAGATTCAATGCATTAATTACCACAAAGAAGAAGAGGCTGGATGCCCATAATGGTATCTCAGGCCACCAAAATTGTACGTAGACACCGATTGCTGTAAGTTCCGCCATACTTACTAGGATATAGAGTATCCAATAATTCCAACCCGAAGCAAAACCTGCAAATGGACCCCAATATTTATTCGCAAAATAGGAGAAACTTCCGGATACAGGTTCGTCTACGACCATTTCACCCAGTTGTCTCAAAATGAAAAAGGCGAAAATCCCCGCTATAGCATACCCCAATATAACAGACGGGCCAGCTAAAATAGCAGCTTTTCCAATTCCTAAGAATAAACCTGTTCCCACAGCTCCACCTATAGCAATAAGCTGAATATGTCTATTGCTCAAACCTCTTTTAAGTTCTTTTTCTTTGTTTTCCTCCACTGTAAATGTTATTGTTTCGTTGTTGTATTGATGTTTTTAAAGCTGATTATTTCATCCCAATATGTACCTGGTTTTCGGTAATATACAAGTACTTGATATTCATTTTCTGTCTCAAAATAAGAGCCTGAATAATAATCAGTACTCAACTTTTGATTCTCTAATGTAATATATTCGTAATCATATAGTCCTTGCTTTAGCAATTGAGTCGTTGTCCAGGATTGAGATAATGTATCGTAGGTTAACTTGTTTGCTGTTGAAATACTAAAATTATTAAAACCTCCTACAAGGTAAATATCTCTTTTAATATTTGCAGAATCTTTTAATGAAAAATGTACGTAGACATACTCACTTTGTAAGTTTGAATTTTCAAAATCAAGATTTCGAATGAAAAAGCCACCGTTTTCATCTACTTGATAAATGTATTTATTACCTGTAATTCTTTCATCAAAATGTAAATATGCATTAATAAAAGTGTCGCGATTGATATGATTTACCGATGATGATGTACTTCTTATACTTCGTAAATCTACTGTTCTGAACTCATTATTACTTTTAAAATCTAGCGTTTTAGAATCAGTGTATGAAATTTTATTACTTGAAATTTGATTTGGTGTTTTGAGAATTTTAGTATTGTCCTGACGCTGGTTTTGAAATACATGTAATTGTAAATTCATCGTTGGATTGCTAATTTTCTGAACCGAGTTAATAATTATATCTAATTTTTGATGCTGTGTTCTTTTCTCAGGGAAAAATGAAGGAATAATGTTAACCGTAACATCAGTTTCTTTTTTCATCACATAAATTCTTCTGCTGAAAAGTAATTTTTCCTTATCCGAATCTTCGTACACTTTCAATAGATAATTACCCGAAATCTTAGGCTGCATGTTTTCATTCGGAAACGAAAAAGTGTAATGCGTATAGGAGATTATTGTATTTTGAGACTGCTCGATGGCAACTATTCTATCTTCCTGATATCCCGATAAATAATCCATTATTGGTACACGGTTTGGAGTCCAGTCGGCATTGCAATATTCTACACTAAAATAAATTGAACGTACATCAGCTCTTAAATCATCGAACGAAATTGTTAATACATCATTTAAGTTAAGATCTAGTATGGGAAAAGAATTTTCTTGATCGGCACGAATTACTTGTACACTTTGTATGTTGGAATTATACACCCAATTTTCATACACAAGTGTACTTTTAGGGGTACGAGATTGTTGTATTTTGGTTTGCTTTGTTTGCGAAAAACCAAAAAATTGAAAAAAAAGTATTATTAGGAATAATATAAATGATTTATATTTAATCATTTAAATGAATAGTTTACTTCATTTGAACTATACGATCAACGATATATACTGTATTTCCACGCCAAGGCAAAGCACCTTTGTATTCTTTATAATGTAGATCGAAGAATTTACCACTATTACTTTCTAAGATATGATAGATAGAATCATTTTCTACCGAAAACACAAATTCATTGCTCGTTACGATGCCTGATCGACCACCTCCAAAACCTTCTTGAATTAGTTTTCCTTCGTAAGTCTTGAATAAATTGCCTTTTTTTACGGCGTAATTCAGATAACCTGATTTTACACCTTCTCCAAAAACAAAATAATATTTCCAGTATACAATACCTCCGACAACTAAAAATGCGACTAATATAAGCCAGCCTAAAAATGATTTCACCTTAGAACTTTTCTTTTGTGTGTTTAACGAATCAGCCATATCAAATTAATTTGATGATTATAAATATATGATATTGTTTTAATACTTCGCTGCACGTGTGTAATAAAAATCTAAATATTGTAGATTGCTCCCAAAAGAAAAGCTCCATCAAAATGACGGAGCCCTCCATTATTTACATTTACCTGAATATTATTTTGCTAATTTAGGTAATTCTTCTTTAATTTTTTGTTGAGTTTTCAAACTAACTGGAATTAATGGTAATCTTACATAATCTTTTCCGAAACCAAGCTCCTGTAAAATGTATTTCACACCGCATGGATTACCTTCCACAAAACACAAATCTGTAATGTGCAACAGTTTATTATGAATACTTCTAGCTTCTGCATAATTGCCTTTAGCACATAAATGTGCTAAAGTTGATACATATTTTGGATAAGCATTACCTACTACTGAAATAATTCCCACAGCACCCAAAGCCATCATCGGCAACGTCGCAGGGTCATCACCTGAGATCAATAAGAAATCTTCTGGTTTGTCTCTTAAAATTTCAGAGAATTGAGCAAAATTGCCTGATGCTTCTTTGATAGCTACGATATTTTTGAATTCTTTAGCCAAACGCAATGTTGTTTCTGCTGTCATATTCGAACCAGTACGACCTGGTACATTGTATAATATAACTGGTAGTTTTGATACTTCTGCGATTGCTTTGTAATGCTGGTATATTCCTTCTTGCGTTGGTTTGTTGTAGTAAGGTGATACTGAAAGTATAGCGCAATAACCTTCTGTATCAAAGTTTTTTATAGCCTCTACAATTTCCTGTGTATGATTTCCGCCGATGCCTGCAACTAGGGGAATTCTACCATTAACTTTATCCTTAGTAAATTTCCAAATCTTCTTCTTCTCCTCAGAGCTTAATGTCGCTGTCTCACCTGTAGTCCCTAACGAAACTAAATAATCCATTCCCTCTTGGATTTGAAACTCAATTAATTTTCCTAAAGTTTCAAAATCTACACTTCCATCTGCATTAAATGGTGTAACCAATGCTACACCTGCTCCTTGAATCTCAGTCATTTTGATTTTTAAATTTATTATATAAGTTATTCTTGATTAATCATGTCTAACAGTTCCTTTTCTGAAATAATAGGAACATTTAATTTTTCTGCCTTTGCTAATTTTGAAGGCCCCATTTTATCCCCTGCGACCAAATAATTTAGTTTAGCTGAAATGCTACTAAGCATTTTGCCCCCATGTGACTCTATTAATTCGGTTAATTGTTCACGCGAATACTCTGCGAAAACTCCAGAAATTAGAAATGTCTTTCCCACTAAGCCTTCTCCAGCTAACACCACTTCCTTTTCTTCAATTTGAAATTGCAAGCCATGTTGCTGCAGTTTATTTAATTCATCTAGGTTATCTCCATGTTGCAGGTATGAATACAAACTCTCAGCTATACGGATGCCGATATCTTGTACAGATGCGATTTGTTCAATACTTGCAGCTTTAATATTGTCCAATGATTTAAAATGAAAAGCCAATTTCTTTGCAACGGTTTCACCAACATGACGTATACCTAATGCAAAAAGTACTTTTTCGAAAGGTTTTGATTTAGATTCTTCGATACCTGTCAACATATTATCAATCGACTTTTTACCGAAACGCTCAATATTTACTAATTGGTCTCGTCTTTCTGCTAAAGAATATAAATCCGAAATATGTCTCACCAGATTCATGCGGTAAAGCGTCTCTATCGTCTCGTCACCTAATCCCATAATGTCCATCATCTTGCGCCCGATGAAGTGCTGGATCTTACCTACGATTTGAGGCTTACAACCATTTTCGTTAGGACAATAGTGCACAGCTTCACCTTCTTGTCTGACTAATTCTGTTCCACATTCCGGACAGTGAGTAGGGTAAATTATAGGTGTCGCGTTCGCAAGTCTTTTTTCTGGATTTGCAGCGATAATTTTTGGAATGATTTCACCACCTTTCTCTACGTACACGGTATCGCCTTCATGTAGGTCTAGACGCACAATTTCATTAGCATTGTGCAAGGAAGCTCTTTTTACGGTAGTTCCTGCTAACAAAACAGGTTTCAGATTCGCAACCGGAGTTACTGCACCGGTACGCCCCACTTGATAACTAACACTTTCTAAAGTAGTCTCGACGCGTTCAGCTTTGAATTTGAATGATGTTGCCCATCGTGGAGATTTAGCTGTGAATCCCAATTCTTCTTGGTAGGAGTAATCGTTAACTTTGATTACAATACCATCTATATCGTAAGACAATTCATGACGCTTAGTATCCCATGCATGTACAAAGTCTAATACTTCATCAATATTTGTACACAATTTGCTGTGTTCTGAAACGGGGAATCCCCAATCCTTGACTTTCTCCAAACTTTCCCAATGTGTCGAGAAAAGTTTATTTCTATTCTCCAAATACAAGAAATACAAGAAACAGTCTAAAGGTCTTTTAGCGACCTCCGAAGAATCTTGTAATTTTATAGTCCCAGATGCAAAGTTTCTCGGATTAGCGTAGGTTTGCTCACCATTTTCTTCACGTTCTTGATTCAAACGTAAGAAGGCTGATTTGTGCATGAATATTTCACCACGTATTTCGAAAAGATCAGGATAATCTCCTTTTCTAAGTTGGTGAGGAATTTTGCGGATTGTCTTTACATTTTGTGTCACATCATCGCCCTGAACACCATCACCACGGGTAATCCCTTGTACTAATTTGCCATTTTCATATGTCAGAGAAATCGATAAGCCATCAAACTTTAATTCACAAACATACTCAACTGAATGACCGATCGCTTTTTGCACTCGATTATCAAAATCACGCAATTCCTGCTCGTTGTACGTATTGCTCAGAGAGAGCATTGGCCAACGGTGTTTAACAGTTTTGAACTTGCTAGTGATATCACCTCCAACTTTCAATGTAGGAGAGTTGGGATCTCTATATTGTGGGTATTCAGATTCTAATTTTTCAAGTTCTTTGAGTTTGATGTCAAAGTCAAAATCCGAAATTACAGAGTTTGCCAATACGTAATATTGGTAATTGTATTCGTTTAATTCGGCTGTTAATTTTTCGATTCTTGCTTGAATATCTTGTGACATACGCGACGAAATTAATAAAATTTAAATGCTTAAAATAATTTAGAAACCAATATTTTAGGAACTATAACTCCCACGAGAATAGTGTTAAAATATAGATGTTCTATGAATTGAGTAGGGTTAAAAATTATTTGCTGACAAGTCAGTAAATTTTTGAATTTTATTCATATAAAAATCCCAAATAATGGATTTTCGAAATATCCCTTTTTTATTTTCTGGAGTTGAATATTTTCTACGTTTTTTGGAATTTTTGAAAATATTGAGGAAAAAATCTTGATGTGCTCTACTAATTGCCCAAGCATCTTTAGGTTTTCCTTGAATTAAAAAATGAATAAGAGCCAATAGATCGAGCCATAGGCGCACAAAAATGATTGCAAAAGCATTACCAAATGAAAGGTTTTTTTGCAACATAAAAAGGTTATTTCTAAAGTTGAGATATGTCTTTTTTGGGTTGCTGGTGTTCAACGTTCCACCACCTACATGATAAACCGTACTCGCTGGACAATACCCGATTTTATAGCCCATTTTTTTTAATCGCCAACATAAATCAATTTCTTCCATATGCGCAAAAAAATCAGCGTCAAATCCCTTCGCTTCTCTCCATGCGGATGATTTAATGAATAAAGCAGCTCCAGTCGCCCAAAATATTTCATGTTCATCGTCATATTGACCTTTATCTTCTTCGGTAACATGAAGTATTCGTCCTCGACAGAAAGGATATCCCAAATAATCCATATATCCCCCAGCTGCTCCAGCATGCTCGAAATGCGTTTTCTTGTGATATGCACGTATTTTTGGTTGAGCAGCAACATAATTTTCTCTATGCATCATTTCTATCACTGGCTCAATCCAATTATCTGTAACTTCTACATCCGAATTTAATAAAATGTAATAATCAGCATCCACCTGTTCTAATACTTTATTATATCCTCCAGCGAATCCATAATTTTTATCATTTTGTATAACACGGATTTGTGGATATATTTCTTTTACAAACGCCAATGAGTCATCTGTCGAAGCATTGTCTCCAATGACGAATTCAATATTAGGATAGGTACTGTTATATACTGAAGGCAAAAATTTTTCTAAAAAATATTTACCATTCCAATTCAATATTACAACAGATACTTTAGGGTAATTTGTCATGCTTTATTTCTTCGCTTTCTCTTCCATCGATTATGCGTCCAAAGCCAATATTCAGGCTTTTTACGTATTAATTCTTCTGTATATTTATTATGAATTTGTGTTATTTCATATGGTTCGTATGCAGAAGGATTTTCTACCAAGGTAGTAAATTTAGCGTAATAAAAACCTCTCTTATCTTTTGGAATAATTTCGCAAAAAACAACAGGGTTATTCGTCATTTTAGCAATTCTCTCAGGACCTGTATACACTAATGTTTCTTGATTTAGAAAATTAAGAAAATAGTCAGATTCTTGGTATACTGGAGTTTGATCTGCTACAAAAACACTAAAATATGGACTATTTCTAAGCTTTACGATATGCCTCAATATTTGTTTCATAGGCACCATTGTTGCTCCAAATCGGGTCCTAATTCCATTATACACTTGGTCGAAATCTTTATTGTTTAACGGCTTATAAATAACTAATCTCGGATAGTCAGTCATAAATGACAGACGATGAATACCCCATTCCCAATTACTGTAGTGGGAGGTGACGCAGATAATACCTTTTCCGTTGAGAAAATGTCTTTCAATCTCGTCGGTATTTAGTAATTCAATTCGCTCAATTACTTCTTGTTGTGTGATTGAAGCCATCTTTATGGCTTCAACTATTAAATCAGGAAAATATTTGTAAAATCTCTTTGCAATACCTTCAATTTCTTTCTCTGATATTTCAGGGAAAGAATTGCGCAAATTTTTAAATACCACCTTTTTTCTATACCCAATAACATAGTAGATAAGAACGAAAAGCACATCCGAAATAATATACAATATACTGAATGGAAGTATTGAGATACTACGGAAAATAAATTGGAGAATGCCTTTGCTCATTAATATACCTTGATTTTGGATGCTACAAATATCCCCAAATTAACTTATTTTTGCGGTAAATTTTAAAAAGTAAGTTTAAATATGTCAAATTCAATCATTTTACCAGCTTGTTACCTTCCTCCTGTTTCTTATTTTCATGTGATT
Source organism: Sphingobacterium composti (assembly GCF_009829075.1). Taxonomy (GTDB): domain Bacteria; phylum Bacteroidota; class Bacteroidia; order Sphingobacteriales; family Sphingobacteriaceae; genus Sphingobacterium; species Sphingobacterium composti. The sequence continues at coordinate 86,452 of NZ_WUQZ01000006.1, forward strand.
ATGCGAAATGAAGGAAATATCGTACTGGACAAATATGAGCATTTCCCAAAGCAAACATATCGCAATAGAACAAGTATTGCGACAGCAAATGGGACTTTGAATTTGGTAATTCCTATTGATCATGGGCGCAAAATGCATATGCCTATGAAAGACGTTAAAATTAATTATGATCATGAGTGGCAACGTTTACATTGGTTGAGTATTCAGACAGCATACCGTAGCTCTGCGTATTTTGAATATTACGAGGATGATTTCAAAGAATTTTATGAAACTCAATTTGATCAATTATTTGATTTCAATGTCGCTCAACTAGAATTAGTGCTTAAATGTTTAAAAATTAAGCGTACAATTGATTTTACGTCAAGTTTTGCTAAAACATATGAAGGTTTGGATTACAGAAATTTAATTCATCCTAAGAAAGAGTCTGTGTATCCAAATCCAAAACCATATTATCAAGTTTTTGAAGATAAAACTGGATTTATGCCCGATGTGAGTATTATAGATTTGATATTTAATCAAGGTCCTCAAAGTAAAAATTATTTATAGAAGTCTCTTATGCCTAATGAAAAACTTTTAGGATTTTTTATTGTTATATAACAATATGACCTAAGAGTACTTTATGTTCAAATATTTCACATTACTTGTCTTTATAATTGTAGGGCCAATATGCTTTGCGCAACAAGGTGCTGATACTATTCATTACCGAAAAGTTTACTATTTCGCAGGTACAGGATTAGCTTTACCGATTGGTAAAACGAAAGAAGTTCTCTCACCAAAATTATTCTCCGGAAGTATGGGTTTGGATATTTCGCTAAAAAATCCAAAATATTACTTGTATCCCGCATTGTACACATTCAATTTTGCTTATAATCAAAAACTTGAGGATAATAAGTATAACCATATAATTGAAAATGGGAACTCAAGTATATATATGTTGAGTCTGGCAGGGGGGACGCGCAAACAAATGAGAAGATTGAATACGTATGTGTATGCTGGACCTAGTTTTGGATTAGTAAATGAACCACGCGCACAACAAATTGAATCCACAATAAAAATTGATTACAAACGATCCTTTGCAGTAGGAGCAAAAATGGGATTTGGAGCGGATTATAAATTTAAAAGTTTCTTTTTAGGTGGTGAAGTAGGGTATATGGGGCATTTTACGCGAATTCAGAATCGACCGTTTCACACATTGACTATTTTATTTGGATTGAAATCAGACATTACTAGACTTAGTGATAAAGTTGTTGAAATTATAGCGCCGTCAACAAACCCTTAGAATTGTTAAAAAGTGTTAAAATAGAATTAATAAATACTAAAGCTAAAATATCCACGTTTTAGGAGTAGAAATTAATATTCATAATTTCATATTTAGGTTAATAATTGGTTTGGTAATCCCTAAAGTTCTCCGCTTTAGGGATTTCTTTATTATTAGAATTTAATTTCAAATATCACAATATTTGGCATATGTTTTGCTTACATTATATTGAATATAAAATTTTCAATAATTTCATATTTAGGTTAATAATTGGTTTGGTAAACCCTATGCTCCCGCATAGGGTTTTTTTATATTAATCTGTTTTTATAATAATACCGCTTATCGTCTTCTGTAATCTCACGCAATACTTTACAAGGATTACCCACCGCAATTACGTTTGGCGGAATATCTTTGGTAACCACAGATCCTGAACCTATTATAGAATTCTCACCGATGTTGACATTGGGATTAATAACAGTATTCCCTCCAATCCAAACGTTATTACCAATGTTCACTGGAAGTGCGTACTCTAGACCTGTATTTCGGGTTTCGTAATGAATTGGATGGCCTGCCGTATAGATAGCTACATTAGGACCGAACATTACATTTTCGCCAATTGTGACAGGTGCACAGTCTAATATTGTTAAATGGTAATTCGAAAAAAAATTATTACCAATAGTAATATTAAATCCATAATCACAATAAAATGGTTGTTCTACACAAAATAATGCCTCAGTAGAATTAAACAATCCTCTTATTAATGCTTTACGTTCTTTATGATGTTTTGGGTCAATTTGATTATATCGAAAGCAAGCTCGTTGTGCAACTAATCTTGCTTTCTGCAATACTCTATCGGATGCCATGTAAGGCAAACCTATTATCATTTTTTCTTTTTCTGTCATGGCAAGGGTTTTGTATGTAAATATATTATTAAGATAGTTAAAGTCATTTTTATTCCATTAAATAATGGCAGAAATGGTCTATACAATTTAATTAAGTATCTTTGGACAATCATTAAAATATGTATATAAAGGCTTCAAATCGGATTGGCGTCATTGGGAGTGGTAGCTGGGCAACAGCTATGATTAAAATGTTGACAGACAATATATCCGAAAAGTTAATATTCTGGTGGGTTAGAAAGGAAGAGGATATTGCGTATATCGAATCTTATAAGCATAATCCTAGTTATTTGACCGCAGTAGAAATAAAAATTCCATATGAACATATATCTGCTGATGTGAAATATGTTTTTGATAATAGCGATATAATAGTATTGAATACTCCAGCAGCTTATTTGAAAGGAGCATTACAATACCTTACGGCTGAGGATTTCAAAGATAAAATTATAATATCTGCTATTAAAGGAATTATTCCGGATGAGAATCAGATTATTGGCGAATACCTAATTACTTCATATGGCGTGCCTTTGGAAAACATCATAGTAATAGGAGGTCCTTGTCACGCAGAAGAAGTTTCACAAGAGAAGCTATCATATTTGACTTTTGGATGCAATGATTCTCAGAAGGCAGAATTAGTAGCTTCTTACTTTAAAAGCAGGTATATCAATACCATTATTTCAAATGATATATTGGGTATTGAATATGGCGCTGTCTTAAAAAATATATACGCATTAGCCGGAGGTATTTGTCATGGATTAGGATTTGGAGATAATTTTCAAGCTGTATTAGTTTCCAATGCGATTCGTGAGATGGAATATTTTGTAGAATCTATTAATCCTTCAACAAGAGACATAAATGCATCAGCTTATCTAGGAGACCTTTTGGTAACGGCATATTCGCAATTTAGCCGAAATCGTACATTTGGCAATATGATTGGCAAGGGATATAGTGTGAAATCCGCGCAATTAGAAATGAATATGGTGGCAGAGGGTTACTATGCTTCCAATTGTATTCAGGGTATAATTGCAAAATATCAACTGGATATGCCAATATGTAATATGGTGTACCAGATATTATATAATAATAGTTCAGCATTAAAAGAAGTAAATATTTTAGCTCAGAAATTGTCTTAAACATTATGACAAAAGAATATATAGCAGAGGCATATCAAAAAATTCAAGACGAAATTACACAGGCGCTAGAAGTGTTGGACGGTAGTGCTAAGTTTGAGGAAGAAATTTGGGAACGAGAAGGTGGAGGAGGAGGAAGAACTCGAATAATTCAGAATGGTAATATTTTAGAAAAAGGTGGGGTAAATTTCTCTGCTGTACATGGAAAATTACCAGAGCCAATCAAAAAGGCTTTTGGGGTGGATGAAGATGAATTCTTTGCTACAGGAGTTTCGATTGTGATTCATCCGAATAATCCGCATGTGCCCATCATTCATATGAACATTCGTTACTTTGAATTGAATGAGCAGATTCGCTGGTTTGGGGGGGGCATTGATTTAACACCGCATTATGTGGTAGATGAAGATGCTAAATTCTTTCATCAACAATTGAAAAATGTTTGTGATAAGCATAAAAATACTTTTTATTCAGAATTTAAAACTTGGGCAGATAACTATTTTTTCATAAAACATCGAAATGAAACTCGCGGTATAGGTGGGGTATTCTATGATAAATTAACTCCTGAGAAAACAGGTTTGAGTTATGAAGAAATCTTCAATTTTTCCTGCGATTTAGGAAGAACTTTTACACCAACATATATAGAACTAGTCAACAGACATCGTAATCAGTCTTATTCACAACGCGAAAAAGATTGGCAGCTTTTAAGACGTGGTCGCTATGTAGAATTCAATTTAGTGTATGATTCAGGTACTAAATTTGGATTAGAAACGAATGGACGTATTGAATCTATTTTGATGAGCTTACCAGCCCAAGCCAACTGGTTTTATGACTTTAAAGCGGAGCCAGGTTCAGAAGAGCAAAGAACGCTAGACTTATTGAAGAAAAACATCAATTGGGTATAATTATCAATTATTAATGATAAATTTTAATCGTTTCAAACTAGATAATGGTTTGACAATATTGGTTCACGAAGACCATACTACGGCTATGGCTGTGGTGAATATTCTATATAAAGTCGGTGCACGTGATGAATCACCTGAGCAGACAGGATTTGCTCATTTATTTGAGCATTTGATGTTTGGTGGTTCGGTCAATATTCCTAATTATGATGCACCATTACAATCTGTAGGAGGTGAGAATAATGCCTTTACAAGTAACGATATCACAAATTATTATATCACTTTACCTTCTAATAACTTAGAGACAGCTTTTTGGTTGGAAAGTGATCGCATGTTAAGTTTAGCTTTTAGTGATCAAAGTTTAGATGTTCAACGTCAGGTCGTTTGCGAAGAGTTTAAGCAGCGTTATTTAAATCAACCTTATGGTGATGTGTGGTTGAAGTTGCGACCCTTAGCTTATAAAGTTCACCCATATCGCTGGGCTACAATTGGAAAAGAATTAAAGCATATTGAAGATGCAAAAATGGAAGATGTTAAAGCATTTTTCAATAAATTCTATACTCCTCAAAATGCTATAATGGTCGTGGCAGGTGATGTGACATTGGACGAAGTAAAAGCGCTCTCTGAAAAATGGTTTGCGGAAATTCCGTCAGGCAACATTTACGAAAGAAATCTTCCTCAAGAACCAAAACAAATCGAACCACGTCACGAAGTTGTAGAAGCTGAAGTACCTGTTGACGCGATTTATATTGCATTTCATGGTCCTGAAAGATTGTCTTCTGACTATTATACTACAGATTTGATTTCAGATCTATTGTCAAGAGGTTCTTCATCAAGACTGTATCGTTGTTTGGTCAAAGAAAATCCAGTTTTTAGTGAAATCAATGCGTATATGATGGGAAGTATAGATACAAATTTATTTGTTGTTGAAGGTAAGCCGCTAGCACATATTTCTTTGGAAGAGGCTGAAAAGAATATTTGGAACGAGTTAGAAAAGATAAAGACAGAATTAGTTTTGGATGCTGAGCTGCAAAAGGTGAAAAATAAAATTGAATCCACTATGCTATTTGCAGAGCTTTCCATCTTAGATAAAGCAATGAATTTAGCATTTTTTGAAATGTTGAGTAAGGCGGAGGATTATAATTTAGAAGTTGAAAAATACAATGTCGTATCGCCTAATGATATTCAGCGTGTTGCAAGGGAAATTTTTGTAAAGGAAAATTCGTCTACACTTTATTACAAATCAAAAGCGAAAGAAAATGTTGAATAGATCAGTAGCGCCAGCTTTCAAAGCTATAAAAAATGTTAATTTGGTTGAACCAGAAAAATATGTTCATCCAAATGGTCTGAAATCTTTCATATTTCAAGCTCCCGAGTTAGATTTAATAAAATTGGAATTCACATTCGATAATATTTTATTGAAAGAAGAATTGGCCATATTAAATCCAGTATTATCTTCTATGCTAAAGGAAGGTACGCATACGCTTACTTCAAAAGAAATTGCGGATACAATAGATTTTTATGGTGCATTTTTAATGCCTGAATATAGTTTTGACCACAGCTCACTGACTGTATACACGATGCATAAGTATGTAGGCAATGTATTACCTATACTAGCAGATATTCTTCAAAATTCTGTTGTTCCACAAGAAGAATTGGATACTCATATTCGTAATAATAAACAGTCCCTTCAAATATCGCTGCAAAAGAATGATGTACTTGCTAGAAGATTCTTCTATAACGAGGTGTTTAAAGGTACACGATATGGTACACTTCCTACTGAAGATACTTATGATTCGATTCAACGTGAGGAAATATTAGAACTCTATAAAAAGCAAATTCAACCAGCTAACTGTAACCTATTTGTGGCAGGTAATGTGGATGAGTCATTAAAGAAGATGATTGGCGAAATGTTTGGGCAAAATTGGCAAAACTCAACGGATTTAGTTAAAGTGACTTCTCTTAATTTTGACTCTTATTCAACCAAATTATTTGTAGAGGAGAAAGCTGACGCATTACAATCTGCTGTACGATTTGGTGGGTTGACAATTAATAGGCGTCATGTAGATTTTCCAGCATTACAGTTTGTAAATACTCTTTTTGGAGGATTCTTCGGGTCTCGTCTGATGAAAAATATACGAGAAGACAAAGGCTATACATATAGTATTGGGTCATTTGTTGGCAACTTAAGACACACGGGTTTTATGACTTTAGCATCAGAGGTAGGGGTGGATGTTACTCAACAAACATTGGAAGAAATTAAAAAGGAATTTGAAGTGTTAAGACAGGAGAAAACTTCAGTCGAGGAAATTGATTTGGTGCGCAATTATATGCAAGGAACGCTTTTGGGAAGTTTAGAAAGCATATTCTCGCATGTTGATAAATTTAAAGCTGTATATTTTTCGGGCTTGGATATTAATTATTACACATATTATTCTGATGTAATCAAGAATATGAATCCTGACAGCGTACAAGATATGGCGATCCGTTATTTTGATTATGATAAGTTATTTAAAGTTGTAGTTGGGAAGATATAGTCTATAATATTTTTTTGTGAAAGCTCAATGATTGAATTCATTGAGCTTTTTAGTATAGTAAGTAAGGTGAAATTTCTTTTTCCCACTCCAGCGAGGTTCCTACTGTATTGATTTCGCCGTTTACTAATTGTTCAAATGCTTTGGGAATACCTAATAACTTGTCTAGATGTTTAGTTCCTGAACGATTTACATTCGTAAGATAATTGCGTTCCTTTAGTTTGCCAGGAAATAATCGATTAATCAATTGTATTAACTGAATAAAGTACTTTACAGATTGAAATGATTCTGGTTGTTTTGGCAACACGTGTAATCCGTGACATTCTTCGCCTTCGTAAATACTTATTGTGGGTGTATAATGTACTATTCTTAAGTCAGCTCCTTCAAATTCATTTAATGCATGATTATATAATTTCTCAGCATCAATCCACGGAGCGCCAAACTGCGCAAAAGGAAAATCTGAACCTCGTCCTTCGTTAATATTCAAACCCTCAAATAAACATGCACCAGCATGTGTGTAAATCGTTTCTCTATTCTGAATAGCTGGTGAAGTCGGAAAAAATGGATAGCCTTGATTGGTATTTCTATCCCAATTTTTTAGCTTTATAATTTCTAAACTAAGCTTTGGATAATATTTGGATTTAAAATATTGTGCTAATTCACCAAATGTACACTGGTGCGTAATGGGAATATTAAAACGACCAAGGAATGAGCTACAGCTAGGAGCAAGAGAAGGACCTTCTGCCAATTTTATGGAATGTGCCATTGGATTTGGACGATCGAGTAATAGCACAGATTTGTTATAGTGTACGCAACTTTCTAAGACATAACTCATTGTCCATAAATACGTGTAGAATCGTGAGCCAATATCTGGTAAATCAATTAAAACCAGATCTATATCTTTCAAATCTTCTTGTGTTGGTGATAGTTTTTCGCTATAGAGGCTTACAATTGGTAATTGTGTTTGGGAGTCTACCTCATGCGCTATAAAAGCTCCATCAGCACCTTGTGCATCGAAGCCATGTTCTGGAGCAAATAATTTTACGAGATTAAATCCTGCTTCTTTAAGGGCTATTCTACTATGCTTACCTGTTGTAGTACGCGAAGCAGCATTACACACTAATGCTAAACGTAAGTCTTTTAATTTATCCGTTTGATTTATTAAATTATCAATACCAAAAAATACGGTAGATGTCATGTGAGTTAGGTAATTATTTTTTTTATACGAAGTAGCTAAGATATATTTTCTTTTTTGTATTGTTTTGGGCTTGTGTTCGTCACACTTTTGAATATTTTGTGGAAGTTAACAAAACTGTTAAACCCACTTTCAAAACTAATTTCTTTTAAATTTTTGTCTGTTGACCTAAGCAACCGACATGCATGAGAAACTCGTAGTTCAGATACGAATTGGATGGGGGTTTTTCCAGTTTTTTGTTTGAAATATCGACAAAATGAATTTTTAGTCATTTTAGCTAAATTAGATAACGTGTCTAATTCAACTTTGTTACGATAATTGTCTTTTATATAGTTAATTACGTTATTCATCCGCTTGTGATCAGATGAATGATTATAAACCTCATACTCTTCACTAATCAACAATATCGGTTCGCTTTGTTGAAAATAATATAATGATTCAATGAGTTTGGTGATTTTGAGAATATTTGATTGTTCATGAACCTTAAAGAATAAATTACTAAATAGACTAGAACAATTTTCCAAATATAGGGCTCTTTCAGAATTTAGGATTAATTGCTGTAGACTTTTGGCTTCTTGAAGATCATAGAATTCCTCTCCTAAAAAATCAGGTTTGAAATGTATAACAATACAATCTATAGGGTTGTGTTCATTCAAATAGTCGTTGTGAAATAACCAATAATGCGGAATATTAGGACCAATCAATACACAACTATTTTGGTTAAATGATTGTATGCGATCTCCGACAAATAAAGTTCCGCTACCTTTTGCAACATATATAAATTCGATTTCATCATGATAATGCCAAATGGTATGATGCTTTGGGTAATCATCTCGTCGAACATGTAGTCGTTTTTGGAAGCTCTCTGTGAGACTTAACTTTTTCATACCCTTTATTTAAAATAACTAATATTCTATAGTTTAATAAAAATAGTAATAATTCGGGTAATATAGTTTATGTTTTTGGTAAATTGGTTTATGTAAATTAAAAGTATTACAGCTACATTTACTTAATCAATTATAAATAACTTATGTCTAGAAAAGAAAATTACACCTTCGCAATTATATTGATTACGTCTTTATTCTTTTTTTGGGGGTTTATTCATAATCTAGATCCAATTTTAATAAATCATCTACGCAGTGCATTTAGTTTGACACATGTGCAAGCATCATTAGTAGATTCAGCTGTATTTGTTGCTTATTTACTTTTAGGAATACCTGCTGGGATTATTATGCGGAAATTTGGTTATAAAGCAGGGATTCTTGTTGGATTAAGTTTATTTGCATTAGGATGTTTCTTATTTATTCCTGCCGCAAATGCAATTAGTTATCCTTTCTTTCTTGCAGCTTTATTTATCCTTTCATGTGGCTTGACAATTTTAGAGACTGCTGCAAATCCATACATCACAGTTTTGGGTGATCCAGCAAAAGCGACTCAAAGGCTTAATTTTGCTCAATCCTTTAATGGATTAGCCGCTTCTTTGGCTCCTATAGTTGGAGGTGTTTTTATACTTGCAGAAGAACCAAAATCTGCAGATGAAATTGCAGCTCTGTCAACGGATGCTAGGAATGCCTATATTTTAGCAGAAACAAGTTTGGTAAAAGGTCCATATTTGGTATTGGGATTAATAATTCTTGTAGTTGCAGTATTATTCTTTTTGACAAAGTTACCTGAGATTAATGAGGAAGAAGATTCAAATGATACTAAACGGGGATTTTTTGCGAGTTTGCGACATATGAATGTTCGTTGGGGAGTGTTAGCACAGTTTTTCTATGTCGGGGCACAGGTTTACGTGTTTAGTTTTTTATTAGTATTCGCGAGTGATGCGCTTGGTATGTCAGGACAAGATGCTAAATATTATGCTGGTTTAGCAGGTTTTTTATTTATGATAGGGCGCTTTGTGGGAACTTTCTTTATGCGCTTTGTCGAACCTTATAAGCTTTTGATGTTATATAGCATTTTCTCTATTTTATTAAGTATGGTAGTGATTCATGGAGAAGGAATGGTAACTCTTTATGCTCTTGTAGGAATTACATTTTTTATGTCTATCATGTTTCCAACGATATTTGCCATAGGTATCAAGAGTGTTGGTAGTGATACGAAATCAGCATCTAGTTTTATCATTATGTCCATTGTTGGCGGAGCTATTATACCTCCGATAGCTGGCGGTATAACTGACTATACGCACAATATTCACAATTCTTATTACGTTGTGCTGATATGCTTTTTTGTTGTGTTACTTTTTGGTTGGAAAACTAGAAATGTAGGTGAAGTTAAATAATTGATATTATGAATAAATACGTATTAGCCTTAGACTTAGTTGATGACCCTCAACTTATCAAAGAATATGAGGATTTTCATACTAATGTTTGGCCAGAAATTATAACTTCCATTCGGGATTCGGGTATTATTAATATGGAAATTCATCGATTTGGCAATCGACTATGTATGATTATGGAAGTAAATGAAAGTTTTAGTTTTGATGAAAAATCTCAAATGGATGCATCAAATCCTAAAGTTCAGGAATGGGAGGCATTGATGTGGAAGTATCAGCAAGCAATTCCAGGAGCCAAGGAAGGTGAAAAATGGGTAATAATGGATAAAATATTTCAATTGTAAGAAATGGAGAAGGAAAGATTGCATTTTTTGCAAATACATCCTAAAGATAATGTATTAGTCGCATTACGTGATTTAGAAAAGGGGCGTGAGATTACATTTAGTGGACAAAGTATAAAATTATTAGAGTTTGTAAAAGCCAAACATAAGTTTACATTAGGTGATTTTGACAAGGATCAAGAGATTTATATGTACGGTGTACTTGTTGGGAAGTTAAATTATGCCTTACCTAAGGGAAGTCCCCTAACGGTAGAAAACTTAAGACATGCTGCAGGTGACTTTAAATTGGGAGAGCGAAAGTTAGAATGGCAAAGACCTGATGTGTCAAAGTTTGAAAATAGAACATTTCAAGGATTTCATCGCTCTAATGGAAAAGTAGGCACTGCTAATCATTGGTTAGTGATCCCTTTAGTATTTTGTGAAAATCGAAATGTCCTTACACTAAAATCAGCTTTAGAAGAGAAGTTGGGTTACAAAGTAGAAAGTAAAGACTATTCAAATGAAGTAGATGTTTTATTAGAACGCTATAAAAATGGCGCTTCAATAGATGAATTATTACAGATAGATTTAACCCCATCTAATATTAAAAAAAGTGCTAATAGACCATTTGAAAATGTGGATGGCGTTAAGTTTTTGAACCACGATATGGGCTGCGGAGGTATTCGTATGGATTCAGACGCACTATGTGGTTTGTTAGCAGGGTATATTACCCATCCGAATGTAGCGGGAGCTACAGTTTTGAGTTTGGGTTGTCAACACGCGCAAGCTTCTATTTTAAAAGCAGAAATTGCTAAACGTGATCCTAATTTTGATAAACCATTATATATTTTCGAGCAACAAAAAGAAGGAACAGAAGCGGATCTAATGCAAAAGGCTATTAAAGCTACATTTGCAGGTCTAGTACAAGCAAATCAATTTACTCGTCAACCAGCATCTTTGGATAAACTGTGTATTGGATTAGAATGCGGTGGTTCTGATGGCTTTTCTGGCATTTCAGCAAATCCAGCTTTAGGAATGGTCTCAGATATATTAGTTACTTTAGGTGGTTCTGTTATTTTATCAGAATTTCCAGAACTATGTGGTGTGGAGCAAGAACTGAGTGATCGCTGCTTGAATGAGGATATTGCTAAGCATTTTATGAATTTAATGCAAACTTATAATGCAAAAGCAGAAGCAGATGGTTCGGGCTTTTATATGAATCCTTCTCCGGGAAATATTCGTGATGGTTTGATTACGGATGCTATCAAATCTGCAGGAGCAGCCAAAAAAGGTGGTACTTCGCCAGTTATAAATGTTGCAGACTATCCAGAAGTAGCTGACACAGCGGGTTTAAATTTATTATGTACTCCAGGTAATGATGTGGAAAGTACTACAGCGGAAGTGGCAGCTGGAGCGAATATAGTCTTGTTCACAACGGGACTGGGTACCCCAACAGGCAATCCAATCACGCCTGTTATCAAGATATCGACTAACACAAAAACTTTTGAGCGCATGTCAGATATCATCGATATCAACTGCGGAACTATAATCGATGGCGAAGAAACGATTGAACAAGCAGCTCATCGGATTTTAGATTATGTGATTGAAGTGGCAAGCGGAAATGCAGTACCGAAGGCAGTTCTTTTAGGTCAAGACGATTTTATTCCTTGGCGTAGAGGTGTTTCATTATAAAATTAATAGAGTATTATATTACAGAATATGTCAAAATTAGAAGGTAAAGTAGCGATTATTACAGGAGGAGGAAGTGGTATAGGACAAGCTATTTCAGAAGTGTTTGCCTCAGAAGGAGCTATTGTTCATATTCTCGATTTGAGTGACGATAATGGAAATAAAGTTGTTCGTAATATACAGCGTAGTGGTGGGAAAGCAGAGTTACATATTTGTTCCGTTTCAAATCAGGAAGAAGTTGTGCAAGTGGTAAATAAAATTGGTCGTGTGGATATATTGGTGAATAATGCAGGAATTGCTCATGTAGGAAATTTAGAGAATTGCTCAGAAAAAGATTTTAATAAGATTTTTGATGTTAATGTAAAAGGTGCATACAATGCTTTATATGCTGTTGTGCCTAAAATGAAGGAGCAAGGAGGAGGTGCGATACTTAATCTTGCTTCTATAGCTGCCGTGGTTGGTATTGCGGATCGGTTTGCTTATTCGATGAGTAAGGGTGCTATTTATGCTATGAGCATGTCTGTTGCACGAGATTATATGAAAGATAATATTCGTAGTAATTCTATTTCACCAGCTCGAGTACACACGCCTTTTGTGGATGGTTTTATTTCAAAAAATTATCCTGGACAGGAAGAAGAAATGTTTCAAAAATTATCTGCTTCTCAACCCATTGGTCGTATGGCGCAACCTCTTGAAATTGCTAAATTAGCTTTGTTCCTATGTTCGGATGACGCTGGATTTATCACTGGAAATGATTATCCTATTGATGGAGGATTTATTAAATTAAATAATTAACAATTATACATAACCTTTAAAAACATGAAATTAATACAATTCGGAGAATTAGGTAAGGAGAAGGCGGGCGTACAGATTGATGGTAAAAATTATGACGTGTCATCATTTGTAACTCGATATGATGAAGGATTTTTTGAAAATAATGGATTGGAAAACCTTTCAAAATTTATTACTGACAATAAAAATAATCTTATAGAAATCCCTGCTAATACTCGTTTAGGCACTCCATTTGCTCGTCCATCAAAAATTGTTTGTATTGGTTTGAACTATAAGGACCATGCTGAAGAAACTGGTGCTACCATTCCGGCAGAACCGATTATTTTTATGAAATCTACCACAGCTTTAGTGGGGGCCAATGATACAGTAGTAATTCCTAAAAATTCGAAGAAAACGGATTGGGAAGTAGAATTTGGTATTGTTATTGGCAAAAAAGCAACTTATGTAGAAGAAGCAGATGCCTTGGATTATGTAGCTGGTTATGTGCTACACAATGATGTGTCCGAACGTGAATTTCAAATAGAAAGAGGTGGGACTTGGGATAAAGGAAAGGGTTGTGATACGTTTGCTCCAATGGGACCTGTGTTAACGACCAAAGACGAAATTCCAGATATTAATAATGTTAATTTGTGGTTGAAGGTAAATGGAAAAATTTATCAAAATGGAAATACTAAAAACTTAATATTCTCTGTACCATTTATAGTTTCTTATGTTTCTCAATTCATGACATTACTTCCAGGTGATGTTATTTCGACAGGTACACCAGCAGGAGTTGGATTAGGATTTAATCCACCTATTTATCTTAAAGAAGGAGATGTTATCGAGTTGGGCGCTGATTATTTAGGAGAGCAAAGACAAGAGGTAGTTGCCTACAGAAAATAGAATTGAATTATGCGAATAGATACTCATCAACATTTTTGGCTATTTGACCCCGTACGTGATGCTTGGATTACGGATGATATGGACGTCATTAGACGTAATTTTTTACCAAATGATATTTCACAGACATTAAAGGATAACCGAATTGATGGTGTAGTCGCTGTTCAAGCGGATCAATCTCATCAAGAAACACATTTTTTAGTTGAACTTTCGGAGGTTTATAAAATGATAAAAGGTGTAGTGGGCTGGGTTGATTTGCGATCTTCTCATTTGAGTGAATATTTAGATGAGTTCAAGAAGCATAACATTATCAAGGGCTTCCGTCATGTAATAGAGGGAGAACCTGATGGCGAATTTTTGATTAAAGATGATTTTTTACGTGGCATTGAACAATTAACAGCATTTGATTATACCTACGATTTACTCATTCGTCCACGTCATTATCAAAGTACGTTGGAATGTGTACGAAATAATCCTAATCAAAAATTTATGTTGGATCATATTGCCAAACCACCAATTAAATCTCAAGAGTTCAAGGAGTGGGGTGTTTTTATTGAAAATCTTTCTACCTATCCAAATGTTTATTGTAAGGTTTCAGGTTTGGCTACAGAAGCGGATTGGACAAATTGGCGTTTAGACCATTTTTCGCAATATCTTGACCATGTTTTTAAGTGTTTTGGAAAAGATAGAATATGTTTTGGTTCAGATTGGCCGGTTTGTTTATTGGCTGCTTCTTATGAAGAAAATATCGAAATTGTAGAAAGTAAATTAGTGTATTTTACAGAAGAAGAGAAAGACAATTTTTGGGGATTGAATGCAGTGAAATTTTATAATCTCAATTAAGCGTTATGGATTTAAATTTGAAAGATAAAGTCTTCATCATAACTGGTGGAGCAAAGGGGATAGGAAGAGGTATTGTATTGGCGTTGGCCAAAGAAGGCGCTATTACCGTTATCGTGGGAAGAAATCAGGATGACAATAATTTGGCACGCGAGGCTGTATCTGCCTTGGGGGCTGAGTGCATTTGTGTTGAAGCAGAACTTTCAAATCCAGATGAATGCAAAAAATCCATAGATGCTACGCTTGAGAAGTACGGGAGAATAGATGGTGTCGTAAATAATGCAGGTCAAAATGATGGTATAGGATTGGAAAATGGCAGTTATAAAGGATTTATCGAGTCTTATCATAAAAATGTGGTTCATTATTATTTGACGGTTCAACATGCATTGGAAGCATTAAAGAATTCCAAAGGCGTAATCCTTAATATTAGTTCGAAGACTGCAGAAACCGGACAGGGTGGGACATCCGGTTATGCGGCTTCTAATGGTGCTCGAAATGCTTTGACTCGAGAGTGGGCTGTTGAATTATTGAAATATGGGATACGTGTAAATGCTATAATTGTTGCAGAATGTGCCACTCCGCAGTATGATACTTGGATCCAAACTTTAGATAATCCTGAGGAAACGCTTAAAAAAATTACTGACAGAATTCCTTTAGAAAACCGTATGACTACAGCCGAAGAAATAGCGAATACAGCTGTATTTTTATTGTCTAATCGTTCGAGCCATACAACTGGGCAGCTAGTTTATGTAGACGGTGGCTATGTTCATTTGGACAGAGCGTTGATAAAAGAATAGAGACATTAAATATGTCTCTATTCTTTTATATATCTAGTTAAAATAAATTTTAGCTAAGTCTTCTGGATTAAAACTTTTGTCTAGAATACCATCAAAATTGTAGGTGTGATTTCTATTTTCTACCAAACTTCCTTCAGCAGACTGGGCAATTACTTTGACTGAAGATAAATTTTTGTTCGATTTTATTTTGTTTAAAACATCCCACCCAGAGACTTTAGGCATTACAATATCGGTAATTACAATTGCTGGTTTGGTTTTTTCGATATAGGACAATGCTATTTTTGCATTTTCAAAATATTCAATATTTGTAAATTCGCTGAATGTTTGTTTTGCCATCAATAGATTAATCTTATTGTCATCAATTAAGACAATAGCAATATCTTTTGGAATAGTTTTTTTACTAATCTCTTTAAATGTATTACTAGTTTCTGAAATTTTGCTATTGTTCAAGGGAATCTGCAAAGTAAAAGTAGAACCCTTACCGAATTGACTTTTTACACTTAGTTTTCCACCTATTTGTTTGGCTAATAATTGTGAAATATGCAATCCTAATCCAAAACCAACTTTACTTTTATCTCCATCTACCGTATAGTATTTTCTGAAAACTTGATCAATTTTTTGCTCCTCAATTCCAATTCCAGTGTCTATTACATCAATCGTGATTTTGTCATTAATGATTTGACTTACAACTTTAACACTACCTTTCTTGGTATATTTTATTGCATTGCTAATTAAGTTCGAGATGATCTGACGAAGTCTGAATTCGTTTGAATTGATTTTTAAAATCGAATCGAATCTATTGTCATTGATATACGTAATTCCTTTTTGGCTGGCTTGGAAACTATGAAGACTATATGTGTCATGAATGATTTGAGATATATTTAAAGATTCAAGCACAACTTCAATAGATTCTGATTCAATCTTACTTAAGTTAAGAATGTCATTGACTGTATTATTAATCAAGTTGATATCATAGTTAATGTTAAACAACATTTTTTCATCAATATCTTCTTTTTGATTCGTGGACAATAATTTGATAACACCTTTTAATGAGTTTAGTGGAGTTCTAATTTCATGACTGATATTCGCTAATAAACTAGTTTTCTCCTCAGCTAATTGTGAAGCATAATCTTTTTCTTTGATAAGATTTTGTTCATATTTAGACACTACATATTGGTAATATATAATGAAAAGAAGCATCAACAAGATGACACATAGCGCTAATATGGCGTAGCTACGAAATTTTTCAGTGTTAAGTTTGTAAAGGAAATAATCATCTTTCTCTGCATTTCTGAATTTTAATTCTTCAATCTCTCTGATTTCTTCAATTGTCTTTTTTAAATCATTAATCAAAGCATAATTAGAAGTAATAAGCTTTCTTTCTTGTTCTTTTGATAACAAATAGATATTTCTTAAATCGCCATAATTATTTTTGTAACTTGACTCATATGTCCGAATTAAATTCTCTATATTTTTATGAACTATATCTATTTGATTGACATTAAGTATTTCTGTGTTGTTAGAATTAAGAATTGTGTCATTTTTAGCATTGAAAATTCTTTTAATCAAACCTTCTTTTTTTCTTATTATAGTATCAGCTTTAGATTGACTGACTGCTGAAGAATCGTTGAGGATGCGGTTAATAACGGAGTCCGCATTTATAATATTATTGTTTTTTGTTGATAGGAGACTAGGTGAATTCTTAGCTAAATTTTTATCAGCAAAGATAATAAGTTCATCAATTTGTTTTTTCAATGCAATGTACCGCATTGATAGTGATGGATCAGTAAGCATTTCTGCATGACTCGAAGTAGTAGAGCTATTAGAGCTTTCTTTAGAAGATAAGGAGTCAAGTGAATTAATAATAATATGTAGCGTATCTAATTTCTGTTGATAAGCTTTAAAATTTTGATCCTCAAAAGATATTGCATAAAGTCTAAAGGAATTGTCTACTTCGGAAATTGTAGAAAATAATTCATATAGAGTAGGAGAAATCTTGGAATTATTAGCATAAGCAATGTTAAGCCGATGTTCAATTTCCTTGTATTGTCTGTACTGTGAGGCAAATATACTACATAATATTACAAATGAAATAGTAATAATAAGTAAGAGCAATAAACGAAGTATGAATGTTTTCTTAATTGGCACAGTCTTGACTTTTATTGAGTTACAAAAATATCAAAAATATGCCAATTATAATCATTTAGCTACAACAATAATTATGTGTTATCGGATGTAATTTCCATTAAAATTTTTATTGTTTATGTTGAAAGTTAAGTTTTCTTAGACCTTCTTTAATCTCTGGTGCGTTCATGAACAAGTTCCAAATGAACTGTGATCTGTAGTTTTCAATCATAACGACTATTGGACCTTGATCTATTGCTAAGTAGCGTTGTGGAAACCAATTAGCCGTCTCGCTGTAAGCATCATAAAACCCATATTCACCCCAAACTTTTGATTCCAAATTATTGAATAAGTAATTAGCAAAACTTATACTTTCTTTTGGAGCATAAGGTATAGATGATAATGCGGCAGTAGGAGAGATAACACCTTTGTCATTATTGGGATGATGTGCATCATATCCACTTACAGAATAGCTTGCTGTCAATCCCCAACCTTTTTCAGCTCCATATCCCACAAAGTTATTTGGATTGCGTTTCGCATGTTCGATATGGATCTGGGTATGATTGTGCACTACTTTATCATAATCTACATATTTGTCTTTTAAACCATTAGGATTTAATCCCAAAAAACTATAATGCGACCAAAATAAAGGTCCTACTTCTCCTGGGTGAGCATTATGCTTTGCCTCTGTAGGAAATCCGTACTTTTCGATAGTTGTTTTTATTTGCCCGTTTCTAGCCCATCCACGGTCATATACTTGTTTTTCAATAGGAAATGTAGGGGAAGAAGCCGCTAAAACATAGGTAATTAGACATTCATCAAATCCTTGAATAGGATGATTCATTCCAAATCTGTGTTCTGGACTCCAATGCCAATAAATTACGTCTTTACCATTGGTATAATGTTTCCAGTTTATTTCTTTCCAAATCTTATCTGCTAATGCTGCTATTTCTTTTTGCTCTTGCGTACCATTTTTATAATATTCCCGCACACAGATTAGTGCTTGCGCTAAAAATGCCGTTTCAACAATGTCTCCTCCATTATCTTTATCACCAAAAGCTTTTACTTTTCCGCTAGGGCCTTCGTACCAATGTGCAAAGGCACCTTGGAATCGAGGTAAATTTGAAAGATAAGTAAGTGACTTTTTGAAACGATCCTGAGCTTCTCGAGGTTGGATAAACTTTCGCTGTTCAGCGATTAATATTCCCATTAATCCAAAACCGCTACCACCGATTGTAATGACATCTTTGTCATTTTGTGGATATTCACCATCCATGTGAATACGCTCTCGAGCTAAACCTGAAACTGGCTCAGCACCTTCCCAAAAGTACTTGAAGGTTTGTTGCTGGATTTTGGTAAGTAAAGAATCTTGTGTATGCGTGTCATGTTTAGCATGATCAGGAGCTTTACAAGCTAAAAACAATCCGAATGTAACAATATATATAAAAAGTAATCTCATAGTATGTGTAAATGTATTCCTCCCAAGAGGAGGAATACGAATTATTTAGAAATAAGTCTTGCTGCTGATAGGTAATAAAATCCGGAACCGTTAGTGTTATTCTCACCGGATGTAACTGTTACAGTAATTTTACCAAAATTATCAGGCTTGATATCTTTTGCAACTATGATATTACTGGTGTTATTTGAAGTGTTTAATCGTACAGTTACTTCATTAGCTCCCGAGCAGATATATTTAGTCTCGCGGTTATCACTCACACTCCCTCTAGCGCCGAAGAAAGATAAATCATAATTCAAATCTTTATCTAGGCCCGTGAGTTCAAATTTACTTTGGACAATGGTCATTCCACTAAATGCAGCCTTGGAGTTACCAAAATAAGAATATCTTGAAACAGTCGAAGGCATATTAAGTGAAGTATTTGATGTCGTTGGTCCATCAGCATTCACGCCGTTAAATCTTTCAGTGATAGTTAACTTAATTCCCACATATGAGCCTATACTATCTTTTAAATTGATAGAAGTTCCTGTTAAGAAAGAGTTAATTTGATTCCAATGATTTGCCGCTGCATTATTGCCAAAATCCAATAATACACTACTTGTCAAAGGTCCGCCAGCTCCACCTTGGAAATCTGTCATTGGGGTAACTTCATTAGGTTTTTGTATAGCAGAATGCGCTGCATTTTGCGCAATTGCTATTTCAAAATCAGATAAGCCTTGCGGTTTGTAGCTGTTACCAACAACATTAGTACCCATAAGACTTTCATACCACGTACATGCTGCTAGATATCTTCCTAATGGCATGCTCAAATGATAACCATCCCGCGTAAAATTATCTTCTACAACACTTGTTCTTCCATTTTGAATAGCGGTTCCTGCTGGTATTATCATATCAATTTTAACCAATTCTTTCGCTTTATTGACAGCATCAACAATGGCTGTATACATCTGCATTTGGTCTTTGTTGTAATTATCAAATCCAGTATGTGTAGAATTTTTGGCGTATGCCCAAGTTTGGTGCAAAATAAATTTTACATTTTCATTTTTAGCACGTGGTGCTACATAATTGTACAATTCAGCTAAAGAAGCAGACCAGGTAGCAAATTTCCCAGAATTAGAACTTTCTTGCTGAAAGCTAATATGTGTCCAATTTTCGCTTGCTAAAGCCGTCGCTATTGATGTGTTTGCTACTGTAGTTTTATTTCCTTCAGCATCTATTTTACGAAAGCTATATGCACCTGCATTTGCTTTTATATTGTTTACATGTTGTTCTAATGTAGCTCCGCCGATGTACAGATTTCCAATAATGATTTTCTGTCCATTAGCTTTAGCAAGATCATACAAATGTGTTTCTATGGCATCTTCGGAAAAACTATTCCCAATGGCAAGGACACGAATTGTACCATCATCCGCAGGTTCAGGTATAAAATTCATTGTAGGTCGTTCCATTTTTTGACAACTCATAAAAGCAAGTAATGTCAAAATGGAAAATATTTTATATATATAAATTTTCATATCTAAATATCTTTTAGGTTATCTATAGTCAGGGTTTTGAATCAAAACTCCAGCAGATTTATCAATCTCAGGTTGAGGAATAGGGAAGAAGCGATGTTTCAATTGATAGTTTACATGACCAGCATCTCGCATTGTTTGTACATCAATATCCCAACGAATTAAATCATAAAAACGCTCATTTTCCATACCTAATTCTACTTGTCTTTCGTGACGTATAGCATTGCGTAAAGCCACTTGATCGCGTGTAGTCACAGCTGGTAATGCTGTCGCATTACTACCTCTTGCGCGTGCTCTGACACGCTCCAATAAATCCAAGGCTAAGTCAACATTTGCGTTTCCACCCACTTCATTTGCTGCTTCTGCTGCTAACAGAACCACATCAGCATAGCGAATAAGACGAACATTAAACCAATCTCCAAATCTGCTTCCATATTTTGCTCTTAAGTTAGGGTTTGTATATACCTTTTTGTTCCAATAAGGTCGTGGTAAATTGTCAGGTAATACTTCACCATACGGCTCATTTCGCTGACCAGAATATAAAATTGTAACATCTTTTCGTGGATCATTCGGTTCAAAAGCTTCCAGTAATCTAGGGTGTGGAATATTCCATCCCCAACCCAAATCCCAAGAACCTGATCCGCGTACACCTTGACGACTGGCATACGTAACACCAAAATTTTGTACGCCATCAAATAGTGCTTGTATTTCAAAAATCGATTCTTTGCTATTTTCACTTTCTTCACGGAAAATCATGTTATAAGGAACACTCAAATCGTAAACTTCAGAATTAATTACTTGCATAGCAGATGCCAGAGCTTCACTAAATCTCTTACGTGCCATTAGCGTTTTAGTTTGCACAGCTAAAGCAGCACCTTTTGTAATTCGTCCAGGATGACTTGGCCATGTCGATGGTAAATAGGCTACAGCGTCCGTTAAGTCAGCATCAATCTGTTGATAGATATCATTAATACTTGATTTTGGAATATTCGCTGAAGCTTGATCTGTAATTTTAAAATTTACTAAAGGAACTTCTCCAAATGTTCTTACCATATTAAAATAAGCCCATGCACGTAGGAATTTCATTTCTCCAATATTGGCTAATGTACCTTCGGATGGATTATCGATAGAATCTGCAGTCGCTAGTACATTATTGGTCAAATTGATTAGGTTGTAATGCCCAGACCAATAGTTGTTCACTAACCAATAATCAAGCGGATAATTGAAATTATCAAATATTGGCCCTGCGCCAGCCTCATCGCCCGTGCTACTTCCTAATTGCGCATCATCAGAACGAATGTTGTGTAATGCAACGTAGGGAAGGCCACTGGTCGCCTCAGAACGTAAACCGGCATATGCGGCAAAAACTTGTCCTTCCAACGATCCTGTAGGCATATCTTCTTCTGTAAATCTTCCTTTTGGCTTAATATCTAACCAATCTTTACTACAGCTAGCAAAGAGTAAAACAAGGAAAATGCCTGTGATTATTTTATATCTATTTGTTATTGTTTTCATAATGATGACCTAAATAATCGTTAAAAATTTAAGTTTAAACCAAAAGTGTAAATTGCAGGAACTGGGTAAGTACCATTGTCAACACCAAATGATGTGGTACTGCCGCCAATTTCAGGCGTGAAACCTGTATTTTTCGAAAATGTAGCAACGTTCTGTGCATTCAAGAATAGGCGTAAACTTTTTAAACGCATACGTGATACTGTTTCTGCTGGTAAAGTATATCCCAATGAAATATCACGAATTCTGAAAAAACTTCCATCTTCAATGAAATAAGTAGAATATTGTCTGTTGACTGATCTTCCTTCGTGTAGGATTGGCTCCCAATTGGATGTACCCACACCATTCCATCTGCCTAATCTATCGGTCAAGAAATTGTAAGTAGCAAATTGGTTTTGATTCCAAGTTCTTAAGATTTCATTACCATAAAGACCTTGTAATTCAATTCCTAAATCAAAATTCTTATAAGACGTACCTAATGATATGCCATAGTAAAAATCAGGAGTAGGATTACCAATCATGGTTCTATCTTGTGTATTAATTACACCATTACCATCCATATCTCTGTATTTGATGTCACCTGGTAAGAATGCTCCACCACCTAAACCATTTGTTGCATATTGATCCACATCTGCTTGTGTTTGGAATATTCCATCGTGTATATATCCCCAAAAATACCCTATCGGATAACCAGCGATTGTTCTAGATGCACCATTGATTATATCATATCCATCAGTTGAAAGTTTGACAACATTATTTTTAACAGTTGTAATATTACCTCCAATTCTATAGCTCCAATCTTCATTAATGGTTTGTGTCCAAGTTACACCAGCTTCTATACCTTTATTTTGAATAGTACCTAAATTACTCAAGCCTGGTTTACTGCCTAGAATTCCTGGTACACGTACTAAAATGTCTTCAGTGTTTTTATTGTAGTATACAGCTTCAACACTTAAACGGTTTTGAAGCGCATTCAATTCAAAACCTGCTTCCCAGGATTTCACTACTTCCCAATGTAAGTTCGGATCTGGAATATATTCAGCTTCATATGCAGGAATTAAATCATCTCCAAAAACTGCTGAATTTCCTGGAACCATTAATGGGTACATCGGATACCAATTTCCGCCAACATTTTGGTTACCAAGAGAAGCCCAAGAAGCTTTTAATTTCAGATTATTAATAGATTCAATATTTTGCATGAAGCTCTCTTGACTTACCACCCATGCAGTACCGATTGAGTAGAAATTTTGCCAAGGCTTACCATTTTTTGCAAATGCAGAACTTCCATCTCTTCGGAAAGAGGTATTGATCAAATATTTACCGTCGTAATTGTATAATGCTCTACCTAACCACGATAATGTACGGTATTCGGATGCGGTTGAATTTCCGGTTGTAGTATTTGGATCTCCGATATTGACGTACCAATAATCTGGATCATTCGGAATTTCTAAGCCTTGACCTTGTGTTCTACGAGCTGTAGTAGCTTCAAGACCTTGCAAATAGGTCGTGAAACCTCCCATTAACGTCAAATTGTGTTTATCAAAAGTGTTTCTATAATTTAGAAGCCAATCTGTTTGATATTTATAATGCGTGTTTTGTTCATGATTAACAGAAGTTAATTGATTCCCAATACGCTCTCTTTTATCTTCACCTTGAATATCTGGATTGTATACGGATACTAATCCTTGGTAAGATCTAAAATTGTTAAACCCATAATCCGCTGATAGGTTAACCCTAAAATTGAAATTTTTAAGGAAATCAACTTCAGCATACCAATTTGCTAATGCTCTGTAATTAATACCAATGTAGGTGTTTTTGCGTTCTTCAATATCCACCAAAGGGTTATTTACTTGCGCACGTTGAAAATCTGGCAGAGTGTGATAAAGACCATATTCGTTGTTGAAAACAGGAGCTATAGGCGCGGCAAGTATTGCTCCGAATACTCCACGCTCTTGTGGTAAACGTGCTCTATAGCCGTTTAACACAATCCCTGTTCTAAAATTATCAGTCAATTTAACTTCATCAGTAACATTAAAAGTTATTTGGCTATGTTTTTCATGGTTGATAATACCTTCGTCCGTTGAATATCCTAAACCCATACGGAAGGTATGCTTGTCAGTAGCTCCACTGACGCTTAGATTATTGTAGTTCAAAATTCCATTAGTAAAAATTTCATCTTGCCAGTTTGTATTTCCTGTCCAATTTGTATAGTCATATGGGTAATTTCCTTGATTAAAACGTTGTTCTTCATACAATTCTTTGAATTGTTCGGCATTTGCCATATCCATACGTTTTGCTACATTCTTAACACCTAATCGAGAATTAAATTCAAAATTCAGTTGACCTAGTTTTGCCCGCTTAGTAGTGATAGCAATTACACCATTTGCTCCACGAACACCGAAAATCGCTAAGCTGGAAGGATCTCTTAGCACTTCAATCGTTTCGATGTCGTTTGGGTTGAGAAAATTAATATTATCATTTAATAATCCATCAACTACATAGAGTGGCTTAGCGCCATTGATTGAATTTGTACCACGGATACGAATATCTGGTTCTTGACCCGGTCTACCTGAATTGGTTACTTGTAATCCTGGTACCTTACCCTGCAAATTTGCCACAGGATTAGTTCCTGGCTTGTCGACTATGTCTTCACCTTTTATTTGGGTGATAGATCCAGTTAAATCTCTTTTTCTAGCTGTACCATATCCAATCACCACAACCTCTTCTAAAGCATTGTCTTCGCTCACAAGGAAAACATCAAGTTGTGTATTGATACCTACAGCTACATTTTGAGATTGGTATCCAATAAAGGAAAAAGAAAGTGTATCACCTAATGACGCAGTAATGGAATATTGACCAACTGCGTTTGTTTGTACACTTGTTGTCGTACCCTTAATAGATACTGTCACACCTGGGATTGTGATTAGAGATTGCTCGTCTTTTACTATCCCTGTTAAAGTGTTTTGCGCACTTGCGGAATTAGCGTACAGCAAAATCACTAATAAAGTAAATATATACCTCATATAATTTTGGTTTATTGTTTGAAGTGGATGTAATTAGTTATCTAAAATTGTATAACAAATATTGTGATGTAAATGTTCATTACCAAAATAACTAACTTTACATTACTACTACACAAAAATTAAATTTGCTCATATTAGTATTTGTAAACACATAACATTCTTATATATAGTTATTTATATAATATATTTGTTTCTCATTTGTTAGTGTTAAGTGTAATTATTACACGATATATTATGAGAGGCAATGATGTAGTAATATTTATAATTATCTTTCTAAAAGGAACTCGGTTAGATTTTTATCTGTTGGTAATTCAAGCTTTTTGCGTAGTCTGTAACGTCTAATTTCCACTCCTCTTGTTGAAATATTCAGCAGTGAAGCGATCTCTTTACTAGACATATTTAGTCTTAAATATGCACATAATTTTAAATCATTCGGAACAAGGTCAGGGTAATCTAATTTGAGTTTTTTAAAGAAATTTTCATGCGCATCATTAAAGCTTTTTTCAAAAATATCCCAATCTCTATTATCATTTTGTACACCCTCAATAATTTTATTAAGCTTATTTAATTGTTCAGAATTTACTTTTCTGCCTTCTTGATCTTTTAAATTTTGTAGTTCTGCTTGTAACTTATTTAACATTTCATTTTTATATATCATGTTAGTTGCAGCATTTGATAGCTCTCTATTTTTGATTGCTAATTCTTTTTCAAGTTGTATATTCTTAAGTCGAATAATTTCTTTTTCATTCTTTTCTGCATTTTTTGCTATTTCTTCACGTTGCTTCTCTAACATGCGTTTATTTATAATCCACTGTTTACGTGCTAACGCTTGATTGTATTTAATAATTGATATGTATATCAGTATTATTATAAAAATAAAATAGACCGTTTTCAACCACCAACTTAAATACCAAGGCGTAATAATTTCGAAGATAATTGTACTAATTTCTGAAATATTACCCTCTGAATCTATTGAACGTACTTTAAAACTATACTTTCCGTAAGGCAAGTTGGCGAAATCCTTGTATGCCTCTTCTTGCAATGGCGACCAATCATCTGTGTAGCCTTCTAAGTTATATTGATATCTAATATTTTGATTGTAAAGTGGACTGCTAAAAGCGATACGAATATTGTTGTTTTTATAAGGTATACGAACTGTTTCAGTTTCTAAAATGCGCATCCCTTGTGTTAAATCAGTGAGATTTGCGATGACAGGAGCTAAAGGTAATTGTTTTTGATTTTTTATATCATCTGAATAAATCGCAAATCCATAGTCCAATCCAATTAAATATTTGCTGTTTCCAATATTTAGTACATTTTCATAGTTCTTCATCATCTTATTTTTCAAAGAATTGAGAGTAATTGAATCTATGTGTATGTTTCCATCTTTTGAAAGTGTGACTTGTCCTATTCCAGCATTTCGAGCAAACCAATATTGATTGGAAGATTTTTGAATTATATGTGTCACATCGTTAAAAGATTTTAAACTAATGTTTAAGTCTTTATAGTATACGAATTTTTTAAGGACATCGTCATATGTGTATAAACCTGTATCAGAACTAAATACTACGCGATTTTCTAAATAGGATATGCCACTAAAGGTTATATGCTTTAATGTTGAATCTTGTGACGTGCTATACCGAATTTTTATTTCTTTTGTGTTTGGCTCAAATTCTATTAGAGAGAATTGGTTTTGATTTCCTACCCAATATTGGTCAGCACTATGATGAGCAGAAAATTTAATAGGCTCCTTTAAGGACTCAAACTGTTTGATATGATTAATTGAATTATCTGCTTCAAAGAGACTTAAACCTGTATAATTCCCTTGCAGAATATAATTTCCGTTTGAAATGGGTAAATAAAAATACCCACCTGTAATGTTGGAAATTCTTTTCAATTGATCATTCTCTATGAGAAATGTTCCTTCATTATGGCCACAGATTAATTGATTGTTTAGCACTGATAAGTTCCAAACGTGTCCATTGGAATTTGGAATAAGTTTAAAGGAAAAAGATTGATTGGTGTTGTTATTTGGCCATGAACTTACATAGAGTCCTTGATTAGTTCCTAAGTATAATTTATTTTCAAATAAAGCAGAAGTGTAAACAGTTCCGATTTCGCCTTTAATATCTGTGTAAAAGTATAATGGACTATTTATTTGAATGCAATCAATGCCATTATCTAAGCCAACCCACAAATTATTTTGCATGTCTTTCTGAATACTTAATACTGTATTATTCTGTAATCCATTATTTTTATTGATATGCTGAATAATATTACCAGATTTATCGATTATATATATACCATTTTTAATGGTACCATATGCGTAATAATGCTCAGAAAGCTTTACGCCAGTATTTATTTTATATTTTGATAATACATCACTTGCTTCACTATTCCATTTTTCAATATTATTATTTTTATCTAGAAAATAGAATCCATCATTTGCAGTTGCTATCAAGCTTTTGTTTTGATCATAGGGTAGGATACTCAAAATATTCTTATTAAATAAGACATTTTTATCTTTTAGCGGTACTAATTTCCCATTATTTAACTGATGTAATCCCGAAGGGATTTGTTCATAATAGAGATTCGTATTTATTAAATGTGCAAATAAAAATGGTTCTCCATCAGCAGTTAAAGTTCTTATTTCATTATTCTGAAATAAATAACTTTTCGAGAAGGAATGGAATATGATGATATCATTTAAAAAAATGATCTTCCATATTTCATCATTCTTCAAAATAGACTTATCTTTTATATAAGTAGACAAGCTAGTATATTTAAGTTTACCCAATTTATTTCGTACCCAATAACCGAACTCTCCATGTCCTCCTGTATATATTTTTCCATCTGCAGCAATGTTCACACTTCTTACAGTAGATTTATTCGGTAGCTGATGTAAATTCCAGTATGTGCCATCAAAAGATAGTAATCCTTCATTATTTCCTGCATATAAAATACCATTTTGTGCAATAGCTATAGACCAATTTTGGTTACCAGCTTTGTATTGCGACTTTGTATATTGCTGTACAGCAGGGGTACCGATTGGTGAAATAGATTGTGCACCGGATTTCAAGCCAATTAGAAAAAATACGGAAAATATAAAATAAAGCGGTTTATACATAGCGCAATTTTGGTATTCCCAAATATAAAATTTATTACGCTAAAGATTGATTCCTATAAATATAGAAATTCATTATAAACATTCTTATTAACCAAAAAAGCCAACTCATTTGAGTTGGCTTTCTAAAAGTGATACTTAAATATCTAGTGTGCACTTAACTGCTTTCTTTTATCTTCATCGAATGATGCTTCTAACTCAGCTAATTTTTTCTTACCATATGCCATTCGTGTAATAACTACAAATAGTACAGGTACAATAAAAATCGCAAGGAACGTTGCGGCTGTCATTCCACCAAATACCGTCCAACCGATAGTTTGACGAGACGCTGCGCCAGCACCTGTAGACAACATCAATGGAATAATACCTAAGATGAAGGCTAAAGATGTCATGATGATAGGACGTAAGCGTAATTTAACGGCGTCTATTGTTGCATCTAATAAAGGCATACCAATATCAACACGCTCTTTGGCAAATTCTACAATAAGAATAGCATTCTTTGCTGCCAAACCAATGATGGTAACTAAACCAATCTGTGCAAAGATATTGTTGTCCAATGATGGAATAAACATCAATGTCAGTATCGCTCCGAAGATACCAAGAGGAACCGAAAGTAGGATAGAGAATGGTACAGACCAACTTTCATATAATGCCGCTAAAAGTAAGAAAACGAATAAAATACACAATGCAAAGATTTGAATTGTTTTAGAACCTGATTGCTTTTCTTGTAATGATAATCCCGAGAATTGATAATCAAATCCATCCGATAATGTTTCAGCAGCAACTTCTTCAAGCGCTTTTATCACATCACCAGAACTGTAACCTGGAGCCGCACTACCTGATAAATCAATACTTCTGAAGATATTGTAGTGATTGATAATAGATGGCATTGTTGTTAATTCGTAACTAACCAATGCGCCTATTGGTACAGGATTACCTTGAACATTTTTCACATACAATTTATTGATATCTTCAATATTCATACGGTACTCGACATCGGCTTGCGTCACGACACGGAAATTACGACCGTATTTTGTAAAATCATTTACATAACTGCTACCTAGATATGAAGAAATAGTAGAATAAATGTTTGCAATAGGTACGCCCATTCTTTTTGCTTGTTCACGATTAACTTCCAATTTATAGTTAGGCGAATTCGAATTGAATAGGGTATACGCCATCCCGATTTCAGGACGTTGATTGGCTGCCGCTAGGAATTTGGCAACTTGTGCTTCAAACTGTTTGATATCTACGGTTTGTAAATCTTGAATTTGCATAGAGAAACCACCCGTAGAACCCAATCCTGGAATAGCAGGAGGTGTCACAGCTAGAATTCGAGCTTGTGAAAAAGCTGCGTATTTGCTCATAATAGCTCCAGTGATTTCACTAGCAGTTCTTTTTCGCTCACTCCAAGGTTGTAAAGACACGAATAGGGAACCACCATTTGATTTGAATGACCTATTCAAAATATTGATACCCGAAATAGAAGTGATGTATTTAATCTCAGGGAAATCTTTACGTAATTCTACTTGCAATTCTTCTAGTAATGCTTCCGTACGCGCAGAAGAAGAACCTTCTGGCAAGGTAACACCGGCGAAGAACATACCACCATCTTCCGTAGGAATAAATCCTGTAGGTTTCGTTTGGAACATCCAGCCTGTACCAATGAAGATACAAAGTAACAATATTAACATCAAAGGTGCGGCTTTAATAGCTTTTTTAACACCTTTAGAATATCTATATGTTACTTTATCAAACCAAACATTGAACTTGTAGAAGAATTTGTTTAATCCTTTTGATTCTTGGTTTACTGCGGATGGCTTTAACATTATCGAACACAATGCTGGTGTCAAAGTCAGTGCAATAAATGCAGATAGCATTACGGAAACAGCAATAGTAATTGCAAACTGCTGATACAATTGCCCCACCATTCCTGGTATAAAACCTACCGGAACGAATACCGCCGCCAAGATTAATGCAATTGCTATAACGGGAGCAGTAATATCTTGCATGGCACGACGAGTAGCTTCTTTGGCTGATAATTTGTAATGGTCAATATAATGTTGAGCCGCTTCCACGACGACAATCGCATCATCCACCACAATACCAATCGCCAACACAAACGCAAGCATCGTCAAGTTATTGATGGAGAATCCAAATAGTGTAAAGAAGATAAATGTACCTACGATGGATACAGGAATAGCCAAAACAGGAATCAATGTTGCTCTCCAGCTTTGTAGGAAGAAGAAGACAACTAATGTCACTAAGATTAAAGCTTCGATTAATGTGTGAATTACAGATTCAATTGATGCGTTAACGACAGAAACCGTTTCGTAACCGATGACATAGTCAACATCTTCTGGGAATGATTGTTTTAATTTGTCTAGTGTCTGGTAAATTCCTTCAGCAGTTTCTACAGCGTTACCTCCAGGTGTTTGGTTAATCATCATACCTGTTGAGCGCATTCCATTCACTTTGGTCGTCGTACCGTAGTTAAATTGCCCTAATTCTACACGAGCAACATCTTGAAGTAAAACTAATGAACCATCCTTATTGGTCTTCACGACAATATTTTCGAAGTCTTCAACTTCAGATAAATCAGAATCAGTAATTACTGGATATTCAAATACTGTCGAAGATTCTTGTGGACGTCCACCTACCGAACCACCTGGTATACGAATGTTTTGTTCGGCAATCGCAGCAGATACATCTGCAGGTGTCATATTTAGATTCGCCAATTTATTAGCATCCAACCAGACACGCATAGAGAATGGTTGTCCAAATGCTGTAACATCACCCACGCCTTTTACACGCATCAAGGCATCCTTTACATATAAACTTGCGTAATTCGCTAAAAACTTGTCATCACGTGTTCCATTAGGAGAAACTAATGAAACTAACATCAAAATGTCTGAATTGGCTTTACGAGTGGTAACACCTAGACGACGTACAGCTTCTGGGAGAGAAGGTTCGGCTATTCCAACACGATTTTGTACATCTAATGTTGCAATATCAATATCCGTACCTACTTCGAAAGTCACGGTAATCTGTGATTGTCCATTCGACATACTATTCGAAGACATGTAAATCATTCCCGGTGTACCGTTGATTTGACTTTCTATTGGTGTGGTAACTGTTTGTTCAACTGTTTGTGCATCTGCACCTGTATAATTCGCTGTCACCGTAACAGTTGGTGGTGCGATAGACGGATACTGACTGATAGGTAAGGTCGTAATACAGATAGCTCCAATGATAGTAATCAATATGGAAATCACCATTGCGGTTACGGGCCTTTTTATAAATACTTCTGAAATCATTCTTAATTATTTAAAGTTTTGGCAAAATTTTATTGATTATTGGAACTTGGGGTTTCTACTACTTTCGTACCAGGACGTAAGGAAGCAGCACCATCTAATACGATTTTTTGTCCAGCTTCAAGACCAGAGGTAATTACTACTTTATCCTCAATTTTATTACCTAAACTCACTTGTTTCAATTCTACTTTACTGCTATCGTTAACTGTATACACGTTAAATACACCCAACTGTTCGAAAACTGCTTTGTAAGGAATTACAACTTCTTCTTGTGTTGATGTACTCGCAACATTCAGTGTCGTATTCATTCCCGAACGTAATGTGTTTGCATTATTACCAAAAGTCGCACGAACTTTTATAGTACCAGTTTGACTATCTACAGCACGGTCGATTGTTGAAATACGACCTGCTTCCGTATAACGAGTTCCGTCAGGTAAGGAAACGTAAATTTCCGAGCCTGAAGCATTAGTTTGAAGTTTCGTAAACTCAGCGATATCGCGCTCATTGATTTGAAATTCTACAGCAATAGGGTTGGTTGAAGAAATGGTATTCAGCAATGTTGTTCCAGCACTTACTAATGCGCCATTTCGAACTTGTGAAATTCCTACAGTTCCTGAAAAAGGTGCTACAATAACAGAACGTTGTAGATTTGTTTGTGCTGTTGTTAAAGCAGCTTCAGCAGCTTGAACTTGTGCTTTCTGATTATTGACATCCGTAGTCGCATAATCCAATGTTTGTTTAGCAATTGCGTCTTGTTCGGCAAGCGTTTGATAACGTTGCAAATCTTTTTGCACACGTTCTAAATTAGCTTTAGCTATCGCCAAATTAGCTTTTGCTTGGTCAACAGCTGCTTGGTAGCGCGTACGGTCAATTTCATAAAGACGTTGTCCTTTGCTTACTACACCGCCATCTGTGACGTATATATTGGTAATGTATCCTGATACCTCTGCGCGAATTTCTGTCTCTTGCAAAGCCACAACATTCGCAGGATAACTTTTTACTCCTGTTACGATTTCCTTGCTAACTACTGCCATACTCACAGGAGTAGCCATATCAGCTTGCTGCGCTTGATTAGCTTGCTTATTGTCTTTTGAATTGCAAGATTGTACTAACAATCCCGAACTGATTAATAATGCCGAAAATAATTGCGTTTTATTCATTGTATATTGTTGTCTTAAGGAGGTTGTTTTAGTTGTTGGTTGCTACTGTACCTAATGCTTTCTGAATATCAAGTTTGCTAACTAATACTGCATATAAGGCATTCAAATAGTTTAATTGTGAGGTTTTTAAATCAGTTTCTGCTGTCATTAGTTCTAAGTAAGTTTTAACTCCAGCATCATATTGCAATTTGATGGTATTATATACTTCTTCCGAAAGTTCCATATTACCTTTCGCATTGCGCCATTCATTCATATTAGCACGGTAGGATGCCATTGCAGCTGAATATTGGGCACTGATTTGGTTTTCTAAATTTTGCAAATCCAATTCTAATCGTGCTTCTTGCAATTCTGATTTACGAATTTCATGAAGACGTTTTCCTCCTTGAAATATAGGAACTGATAAACTTAAACCTACATTGGAAGATGGGATATTATCATTATACAAATTGGAGAATTCATTATTACGGTAGTTTAAACCGTAATTGGCGTATGCATTCAATTTAGGTAAGAAATTCCATTTTTGATATTGCGTATTCAATTTTTGGATTTCCTTGAGATTCTGAATCTGTTTATATTCTACACGATTGGCAACTTGTAATAATTCTGCTGTATCCAATAAAATATTACTTTCCATGCTTTGGTTAGCAAATGATAAAGTCAAATTATCTTGCGATGAAATATTTAGCAGAGACTTCAAATAGTCGTATTTAAACTGACGATTTTCAATTGCCGACTTCAGACTAGCTTTAGCATTGTTTAATGAAATCTGAGCTCTTTTATGGTCTGTTTTATCTACTAATCCAACTTCATAGCGCGAAGTAGCTTCTTTCAATTGACGTTCTAGACGGCTAATGTTTTCGCTGATTATTTTGATTTGCTCTTCACTTGTTAAGATATCATAGTATGCTTTACTTACATCGACAATCGTATTGATTTTTGTGTTTTCTAAATTCAATTCGTTTTTCTGGCGTACAAATTGCGATGCGCGTGATGCTTGAAATAACTGCGGACTAATAATCGATTGTTCTGCTTGAAAGGTTAACGCACTATTATTCTTTTGTCCCATTTTTACATCATTACCTGCGATATTAACAGTAGGAATTTGAATTGTATGGGCAAAATTTCCTGTTGCATTGATTTGCGGCAACCAACCCGAAAGGGCAGAGGCGATTTCCTTTTCGCCAATTTCCTTATCCAATTGAGCTTGTTTTAATTCAATCTTATTGCGCAGAGCATAATCAATCAAATCATCCAACGTAGCGTTTGCACCAATATCGGATGTCGATTGTGCTAAGGCTGTTCCGGATAGCGCACATAATAAAAAGGGAAGGAGATACTTAAATCTATATTTCATAATTAATCGTTATTTTTTATACCAGTCCAGATGATGTCAATCAATTCTGTTAATTCTTTCTCACTAAATTCTATTTTGCCATATACTACGGTCTTTGCATAGGTAACGGCGGCACCGATATATGCCGAGCAAATTATTTTTTCATCAATAGGTTTTATATATTCTTCTTGAATACCACGAATGACGAATTTCATAAAAGTATTTTGGGCATAAGGACCTTCTTCTGAATCTTTA
Organism: Sphingobacterium composti; assembly: GCF_009829075.1. GTDB lineage: Bacteria > Bacteroidota > Bacteroidia > Sphingobacteriales > Sphingobacteriaceae > Sphingobacterium > Sphingobacterium composti. Next base: position 120,771 of record NZ_WUQZ01000006.1, read on the forward strand.
GTACGTATGATTTCATTATAGGGCGAATTATAAAATTGCTCGAAAAAGCAAGAACATTCCCTATTATCAATATGAAAGGTACAAAAGCTCTTAAAGACTGAGTAAAACTGCTCTTTATAGGTCATGTCCTGATTGACCTGCTTGAAGATGTAACTATACAATTCTTTGCGACAGTACTCAAATAAAGCTAATATTAATTCATCCTTAGAAGGGAAGTAGTGGTAAATGGTGCCGATGGCTACATCAGCATGTTTGGCTATCTGGCTCATTGGAGTGCCGTGGAAGCCATTATCTTTGATAAGATGCAAGGTGCTCTTAAAGATACTTTTTCTTTTGTCTGTAAATTGAACGTTCATTCGGTTACAAATGTAAGAATTGTTGTAACTCGAAAATGTCAAAATCCTGTTATAAAACAATGAATAAAAATCTCCAATGTTAAATAATTGTTAAATCAACTAATAGATCTTGCATAGTGTATTAATTACACTTATATTTGTATCATCATAATTTAGGTTTATAATTGGTTATCGAAGGTTTTCATTCTCCCCGTTTGAAAACCTTTTTTTGTTTTATGAGCTAACAAAATTAAGATATCATTCTCTTTCGGAATTCTTTTCTATATGTGTTAAAACTCTTACATGAATTTTATGAATAATATAGTTACTCCATATTTTCCAATATATAGCAGGTTTGATATTGTGGTAATACCAGGTTGTTCCTTCCAATCTTGTTTTGCCATTATCAAGTTGAGTAAGTTTGAATTGACCTTCTTTAGAAACAAAATAGTCATGTAAATGTGGAGCATCTATATCCCAAAAACTTAATTCTTTCATAGGAGCAGGTTGTTCTAAAACTTCAAATTTAAGAAGTTCATTTTCTTTCCATGCTGTTATTGGCTCGACAAAACTTCCAGTAGTGAAATTGCAATAACGTATTTCACCAACACCTTTTCCTGTTATGTTTGCATTTATTGGGTATGATATACCCGACCGAAATAATAATTCATGGGGTTCGTCAAGTTCAGGAAACTCCACAACATTTTGCCAAACCTTTTCTGGGGATGCATCGATATCGACAAATGTAACGACAGACGATAATGAGGGAGATTTTTTGTGTTCTATGAATGCAGTTAAAGGAATTAAACAGAAACTAAACAGTAGTACCGTTATGTTATTAACTTTCCCATTATCTATGAATAAATAGCCGATGTAGCTACCTAGCCAAGTTAAAAGTATAGCTAAGGGTAATACCATCAAGATGCAAATAAGTCCTTCGATAGCAAATATAAACAAGCAAATAATTAGAATTGCTAGACTTGTAAAGCTGTATTGAGCCGACTGCTTCTTTGTAATTCCTTTTTTTAGGCCATAAATTACGGTTGTTGAAATTCCAATATATAAGGGTGTTAATATAAAAAGAGCAATTCCATATTCTCCAATTCCGTAAATCCCCCAAATTGTAATTAATCCAGCTAATATTGTTGAAACTAGTATAGAAAAAACTTTTCTTTTTTGGTCGTTTTCTGGTAATAAGGTTATCATTTGATATTATTTAATAATTGAATATACCAAATGATTTTAAAAAAATAGTTTACAATCTTTCAATCCTTTAATTACTTCATCTTGGGTAAAGGTGGAATCAGAATCGCCGAAATGCGTGGTCACATAGGTGAGGATATAAGCTATATCCATATCAGAAAGTTTGGATAGTGCAGGCATCGCTTGATTATATGTTTCACCATTGATAACTATTTCACCAGATAATCCATTTTTTATAATGCAGGCTAGTTTGTCTCTATTTTCGGAAAGATACTTTTGGTCCGTAAGAGGCGGGTACAACTTACCAAGACCTTCTCCTTTTGCGCCATGACAATTTTGACAATGTGTGCGATAAAGCTTTTGTCCATTCACAGCGTATTGTGCGGTTTGAATATTGAGATTATTATTATGGCAAGATGATAATTGGCTAAAACCAATTATCATCATACCAAAAAATAGTACTGTATAAATTAACTTCATACTACTTATATTCCGCTAATAAAATATCAATATCAGTAATTAATTTTTGAGTTTCCTCTTCACTTGTGCCATCATATACTCCTCTGATGTATTTATTGTGGTCAATGAGTACTAAATAACCAGAGTGGTCGTAGCCACCTTCGACTGTATCATCCTCTTTGGTAAAAACTAAATATTTGTCTGAGATACCATAAATATCAGCTTTAGTACCTGTAACGAATTGCCATTGGTCATTGTCAACACCTAACTTATTTGCGTAAGCCTTTAGTATACTTGGGCTATCATATTTGAAATCAATACTATGTGATAAAAATGATACGCCATTATTACCTTTGAATTTTTCGTAAGCTTTTAACAAGTTACGCTGCATTGTAGGGCAAATAGTAGGGCAGTGGGTAAAGAAAAAATTGGCAACATATACTTTGTTCTCAAAGTTTTTTTCCGAAATCAATACACTATCTTGATTCAAAAACTGAAAATTAGGAATAGCAGGATAAATGGTATCTGTGATTGTCTGACCATCTACAACTTTTTCTACCACCTCTCTATCGCCAATAATTGGCAATTTCTTTGGTTCATTTTTGCAGGCCAAAAATGCAAGAGATACGATTGCTACGGCTACTAAATTTTTTATCATAATTTTTTAGAATTTACCTAATTTGGTGTTGCTCTCTAACGAAACATCTTCAAATTGCTTTTTCATCTTAGTGATTCTGTCGATTTCAGCTTTTTGATAAGCAACATCAGTACTGTCCGGTGCGTAGTCGCGCATCCAAGTCATCATATTATCTGTTGCGTCTTCTAAATTTGTTTTCAAAGTTTCCAATTCGGATTTCACAACAGCAGTATCTAATGATTTATCTTTCTGCGCGATAACTGATAAATTTTCTAATATCGAATCAATTTTGATGGTAGTACGGTCAAAATGACTAATCTGCGGCATGATTTCATCATGAATTCTGATTGCTTCCTCAGATAATTTTTGATGCTGCGTAGACTCTTTTGTTGAATTTTGTTGACAACTACTCAATGTTGCAATAGATACACAAATTGCTAATAATGTTTTTTTCATATGATTACAGTTTAAGCTGTTTTTACTTTGTCTTGTTGTATTCGTTTTAATTTGCTAAAGTCAAATGTCAAATCTCGGATATAAATTTCATTTTGACAAACTGCGCATTTCGTACCTTTTTTATCAAAGACTTCAGTCGTAAAAGTTTTGATTACTTTGCCGTTTTCTTTAATTGTTTTGAAGGCTTCATCTATCTCATCTTCATTAAGTTGAATACGATAAGTTAAATCAGTAGTTCCGGGTTTAAGGTAATCTATTTTAGCAGATTTCAACCATGCTACAGTTTTTTTTAAACCCTTTTGTTTGAAAAGTTGGTCCAATAGAATAGAATGCATCGGGTCTAATGCAGAGAAAATTGTACCTCCAAAAACTGTTTTATTCGAATTTATGTTCAAAAAGCTTTTGTAAATCTTAACCTCTGCACCTCTAAAATTGTCGTATATCTTCCTCACCCAAATGCGTTGAAACACAAAAGGAGGATAGGTACGCAAAACCCACTTAAGACTTGATGGCGTTAATTTCATGCCGCAAAATTACGATTAATTGCATGGACAATCGTCAAATATCCGCAATATGTTGCTTAAAATAATTTTGTGTGTTATCTTTCCTAAGTATTTCAAACCTAAATCATGAAAGAGAAAAGCAACGTCGTTTTGTTAGTCACGGTAGCCGCTCTTGGTTATTTTGTCGATATATATGACCTCATAATTTTTTCAATTGTCCGAATCAAGTCTTTTCAAGATATCGGTGTGCCCGAAGAATTGATGCGAAGCAAAGGCGAGTTTGTACTCAATATGCAAATGGGGGGACTGCTTTTGGGGGGATTGATTTGGGGCGTGATAGCGGACAAGTATGGTCGAATTAAAGTGCTTTTCGGTTCGATATTGATGTATTCACTGGCTAATATTTATAACGGTTTTGTGCAAGATGTTAATACGTATGCGATTATTCGATTTATCGCAGGAATTGGTTTGGCTGGTGAGTTGGGAGCGGGAATTACATTAGTGAGTGAAAGTATGCCTAAAAATAAACGCGGTTATGGTACGATGATAGTAGCTGGTGTTGGGGTTTTAGGCGCTATCTTAGCGTATTTCGTGTCCGAATGGTTTGATTGGCGAACAGCATATTTTGTTGGTGGCGGGATGGGCTTACTCCTTCTATTGATGCGCGTTGGGACATTCGAATCAGGAATGTTTACTAAGACGGCTACGCAAGAACATATTCAAAAGGGAAGTCTCAAATTATTATTTGCAAGTAAGGAGCGTATCGTACGCTATATTTATTGTTTGTGTATCGGATTGCCGATTTGGTTTGTCGTAGGGGTGTTAGTGACGCAGTCACCCGAAATCGGGAAAGCTCTAGGAGCTCCCGTCATATTGAGTGCAGGAAAAGGAGTGATGTTTACCTATTTGGGGATATCGGTAGGCGATTTTTTGGCGGGACTATTAGCACAATGGTTGAAATCTAGACGTCTTGTTGTATTAATTTGTCAGATAATGATTTTGATTACATCCATTTGGTATTTGAATAGCGAGGGAATTACCGAACAGAAATTTATGTGGATAGCATTTTTAATGGGATTAGGCGTTGGATATTGGGCAACTTTTGTGACTATTGCTGCAGAACAATTTGGAACGAATTTACGTGCTACTGTCGCGACTACAGCGCCTAATTTTGTTCGTGGCGCACTAATTCCATCTACGATTTTGTATGGATTTTTAGTTAACCAATGGGGAATAATCTGGGCAGCAGGGATTACTTTAGTCTTGCTAAGTGGTATTGCCATATTTGCTTTATCTCAACTTAAAGAAAGTTTTGATAAGGATTTAAATTATAATGAGGAGCAAGGTTAGTGAATAAATTACATAAATGATTGTCACAGCACAAGCTATACATACAAAGTCGTCATTTCGACCATAAGGGAGAAATCCATTTTTTTATTTTGAGAAAGATAATGGAGGCTTGAAAGAGTTGTTTTAAATATTTTTTTAGATTTCTCCTTACGTCGAAATGACGAGGAAAATCACTTTGTAAAGCAACAATGGTATAATTCTTTAATTAAATAACCTATCCCGATGTAATTAATTTTTGTTAAGTTGAATGCCTTGTGAACTTTGTGCTGTTGATGCGTCCATAAGAGTTGATGTTAATGTTAATGAATCATCACTAATTTCTAAAATGCACATTTCAACATATCCATTCTTTTCATAACTACTAATTTTTGTTATATCATTTTCTTCTTTCTCGAAAACTAGGGTTTTGTAGTTTTTATTATTCAATAACTTAATACAGTCTTTAGAGATTTTCTTAAAGATTTTTCTTACATCTCGGTCGTCATCGTCTTTATCTATTGACATAGTCGTCACACCTGAAGATACAGATAAATTAACTCCATTTTTATTTTCGTATTTATGAAATAAGGCCTTCGATGGAGTTTGAGCAATTGCTAATGTAATACCAGTGACTGATAGAAATAATAATAAAAGATAATTTTTCATTGAATTATAATTTAAGTTGCTGTAGTTAAGTTACAGATAATTTTTAAAAATAAACAATAAAAAATAAAAAATAAAAAATAAAAAATAAAAAATAAAAAATAAAAAATAAAAAATAAAAAATAAAAAATAAAAAATAAATTTTTACTTATCAGGACACTTTTTACAGCGTTTTCCTCTTTTATATTTTTTGCAACATTTTTTGAGGGCACAACATGAAAAATCAGCAAAGGGATTAAATCCTTTTGCTGATTCTTTTATATCTAGAATAAGAATACTATTGTCTTGATTCAACTCACTTTGCATACTCATCCTACAAAGATAGTTATTTAGAATGATTTTAAATTAAACAAAGTTTAGTTTTTCTCTCAAGTCTTGAGATATCATTGCTGTGGCAGAATTGATGATTTCGGGATCATCTGTATTGTTAATGATGACTTTGTCCGTTATTTCTCTATAGGGGAGTAGATACGTATTGTACGAAGGTACGACATGATTGATCCATTTGTACATCACGTCATCATGATCGTAGCCGCGCTCTATCAAATCTCTTTTCAATCTTCTTTCTAACGCTACATCCTCATTGGCATCCAAGAAAATACGATAATCTAGCAAGTCATTCACCTCAGTATAGTGAAAGATAAATAAACCTTCTACAATCAAAATCGGAGCAGGTTTTATTTCCAACATTTTAGGTTTGATGTTGGGATTATTAAACGTATACTCTTCTTTGTAGACTGTTTTTCCATCAAACAAATCTTTGATGTCATTGTAAAAAGCTTGACGATTTATAGCCGTTGGCAAATCAAAATTATACAATCTATTCTCTTCCTGCGTCTTTGTATTAGCAGGGATATAATAATCATCTTGCGAGATTAGCGTAATATCTGAATCTGCAAAATGATTTAAAAAGCTTTTAAGAAAAAATGTTTTGCCAGATCCACTACTTCCAGCGATACCAATTACGTATGGTTTGTCCATTTATTGAATTTAATTCCTATGTTTTAATTTAAGGGCACACCATAGGTGATTTCGACTTGGAATCTTTTATCCAAAACACCAATCGATGAAGCTACAGATTTGGATAGAATAACTATTGCCCCTTGTGTGTCGTGATTGTCGTTAAATTTTCCCACAACTTTTGCAAAGGTAACACTTCTATTCATAGGATTCGTAATTTTTAGAATAGTTCCTATTGGCGCTGTCTTGTGCAAAGCCAAACTCGTATTTCCATCATTCTCCAAATCACTAAGCCATACACCTACACCTTTCTCTTTATTTTCACGGATTCCGTATTTATTTGGTTTGAATGCAGAATCATCAATAGGGTTATTTTCTTCGATTACCTCTTGAATTGGCTCAACTGCCACAACTGGTGGTTCTTCAGCAGGTAAAGCGTGATTAGGAATTTTTAGAATTTGTCCCTCTTTCAAACTATCTGAGGTCAAATTATTGATGCGTTTAATATCTGGAACAGAAATGCCGAATCGTCGTGAAATCGCAAATAGTGTTTCGCTTTTGCCAACTTTGTATTCCGTGATTTCGTTAGGGTTAATTAATACAGGAGCATTATTAGGTTTGTTTTGCGAATTCGTATTTTGAGCTGTTGGAACCGATAAAGTTGGACGTGTTTCTACAGCTGCACCACGAGGTATACGTACAGAATCTCCTACACGAAGATTCTTTTTGTTATTGGCCGCCATGATATCATTTACAGGAACTCCATATATACGACTAAGCTGATAATATGTTTCTTTGGATTTAAGTTTGTGAATGACGAATCTTTTACCATTTACATTCTCAGTTCCTATAGAATCTAATCTATTTTCTATGTTCGGTGCTACTGTTATATCTATTGATTTAGCGCTACCAAATGTTGGAATAGCTAAGCCAAAAACAAATAAAAAAGCTAAATTATGATACGTGTTAAAAGTCTTATGCTGCTTCATATCTTACAATTATACTAAATACGAGGAAATTTTCATTTTATTACTTGATAAAAAGAAAATATGCTCTTTGACAGTAAAATAAGGTTGAGGGATTAATTTGTCCATGTCTTCTATTATCATTTTGCTGTCAAACAATTCATTCTTAGAGGATAATGAAAGGTTAAGGTTATATTTATTTGAATTAGTTGTATGGTAAGACCATAAAAATAAATCGCGATAGGGTTGCAACCAAATTTGGTCAATGTAAGAGATATCGCTTAGAAAGGAAGGCAATTTTCCTTGGAAATGAATCGGATAATGTATATCCCTTATGGGGAATTGGGGGACGCAATCAAATTTGTTAGTAATTTCGCCAGTAGCAATATCTATGTAAAAATTTATTCCTGTCAGAATAGAGCGATGTGTCGCTAAAATGGTGTTTTTATAAACATCTTTAATCACATATTCCATGTATGTAAAAATGGTGGCTTTTGTCGGAATATGTATCACTTGAATACCCGCCTGAATCGGCGAATAGTCACCAAATCTTTTCAAAATGAGGTAATCACCCTGTATTTCTTCCAATGTCCATTCTCGTGAGTCTACTTCATACAAGTCTAGTTTGGCATCACCAGAGAATGAAAAAACAGAGAAGCTAGGAAGTGTAGATTCAGGATTTCGAATTTCTACCGCAATCTGAGTATGTGCACAGTCGACTTCTATCTTCCATATTGGGAAAGGAAAATTTCTTTCAAATGCTTTATTTATTGTATATTTATTCATACCAATGCGCAGAAATATGCTATACAAATTTACTAAAACTATTCTTTTATTTGTGTTTTTAATATCGTCTTTTGGCTCACAAGGACAGTCGATATTTAAAACAGAGCTGAAAGAAGACGTCGGACCAAACTCATGGCGTATCATCAAAAAATCTTATGATCAAGCGCTTAGCGAGAAGTCAGATTATTTTCTGATAGAGATGAATACCTTTGGTGGAGCGGTTAATTTTGCTGATTCAATCCGTACTTTGTTGTTGAATTCTAAGATTAAAACCGTTGTTTATATCAACAATAATGCGGCATCAGCAGGCACTTTAATATCCTTGGCTTCGGATTATATCTTTATGCAATCCGGGGCATCTATGGGTGCAGCCAGCGTGGTAAATCCACAAGGCGAAATAATGCCAGAAAAATATCAATCTTATATGAGAGGATTGATGCGTGCAACAGCTGAAGCTAAAGGTAGGGATCCTAAAATTGCAGAAGCTTTTGTCGATCCTGCGATTTCGCTTCCAGAATGGAAAGCAGATGGACAAATTCTTACTTTCACAGCAGCAGAGGCAGTAAAGGCAAATGTGGTCAATGCAGAAATAAAGAAGGAAAGCGATATATATCATCAATTGCAAATTAATGTGCCAAAAATTACTGCGTATCAGAAAACGGTTGTAGATCATATTATTGGTTTTTTGGTTAATCCATTGATAAGTGGATTGTTGATAATGGGGATAATTGCAGGGATATATTTTGAGTTACAGACACCGGGAATTGGCTTTGCTATGGTCTTGGCAATTGTGTGTGCAGCCTTGTTCTTTGCGCCATTATATTTACAAGGATTAGCGGATCATTGGGAAATTGCTATTTTCTTAATTGGCGTTGTATTACTTGCCCTTGAAGTATTTGTGATACCAGGATTTGGTGTCGCAGGTATTTTCGGTATTATCTTTGTACTTTGTGGGCTTTCTTTTTCGATGTTATCGAATGATTTTTTTGATTTTAAAATATCTAAACCAGGTTTATTAATGAATTCATTTTTAATTGTAATAGGATCGATGGTATTATCCGTCGTATTAATGGTAATATTTGGCAAAAATCTATTACAATCTTCCGCATTTAAGCGCTTAGTGTTAGAAGACGAACAACGTGCGGATACAGGATACACGTCCTCCGTGCCTAAAGTTAGTTTGCTTAATAAAAATGGTATAGCACGTACAGTATTGCGCCCATCTGGAAAGATAGAAATTGAAGGTGTATGGTATGATGCTGTAGCGCTGGACGGATTTGTAGATATGGGCGAATCAATATATGTCGAAAAACATGAAAATTATAATCTATTTGTTCGCAAATTAGCGGACAAACCAGAATCATTATCATAAAAAAGGGCTTGATTTAATTCAAGCCCTAATAAATAGTAGTGTAATTTTAAGTAAGTTTACCTGCTGCAATCCGCAAACCAGGTTTTCCCATCTTTCGTATATGATATATCCAAATTTGATGCCGAAATTGAAACTCTCCCTAAGGCTCCATCTTCAAAAATAATCACATTACCTTCACCTTTTTCCATTTTTATACCGTTCAAAGAAGGAATTCCATCTGAAAAGTTGAAATTGTAAGTGTCACCAACTTTAGCCACTCGTACAGAACCACTTGTGGAGCTTTTGCTGTCTCCAAGGCCTTCATTATAGCGTACAGTACCATTATAAGTGCCTACAAAAAGATCGTTGTCTACTGGATCATCGTCTTTACTACATGAGGAGAAAGTAAATAATGCAATAAATAATAAGCTTAAAATTTTGATAGTGTTTTTCATAACGTTTAATTAGTGTGTAACAAAAATTTTATTAAATCAATCAATAAAATGCAACCACTGTGCCATGGAAAGTTGTATCACTATCTTTTAACGTTATTTTAACATTTACTTATTGAAACATAATATTAAACTAAAATAAGGAAAGTTGATTTGTGGAGGGGGTTGATCTATTAATTTGTGCATACTCAAATTGAATTAAATTTAGTTTGTTTTTTAAACAATGCAACTTAAAAACATCTCTTATAATTTGAGCAACATTCCCTGAACCTCTCATGCGTTCTCCAAAATTTGAATTATTCACCTGCCCATTGTGGCAACTCATTATAGCATTCCATATTTTTGTTGCTGCATCCGGATAAGCCACTTGTAACCAATCATGAAATATTTCGCCAATCTGACCATTAAGACGGACTATAATATAATTTGCCCATTTGGCTCCAGCTTCGCTAGCTGCTTTTAACATTTGAGGAATTTCTGAATCTGTCAGTCCAGGAATGATAGGAGCGACATTGACTCCTATTGGGATATTAGCATTTGCTAATTCTTCGACCACACGCAGTCGTTGTTTTGCAGTAACAGTTCTTGGCTCTAACTTTTGTCGTGTAGACTCCTTTAGTGAGGTAATGGATACATAAACTTTGATTAGACCTAATTTTGCTAATTCAAATAAAATATCTTTGTCTCGAAGTATCAATGCGTTCTTAGTAATGATGCTGATTGGCTGTTTGTAATGAAGTGCTAACTGTAGGATATTTCGAGTGAGCTCCATCTCTCGCTCGATAGGTTGATAGCAATCCGTATTGCCTGACAAATGTATAGGACTGAAATTCCAGTTTTTCCTAGTTATAAAATCTTCGAAAAGTTTAACGGCGTTAGTTTTGATGATAATCTTTCGTTCAAAATCCAACCCTGATCCCATATCCCAATACTGATGGGAATTTCTTGCGTAACAATATACACAGCCATGTTCACAGCCTTGATAAGGATTTGCCGAATACCCCATTCCTACATCTGGACTTTCTACTTTGTGAACTAAAGTCTTTGCTTCAGAATGAATGAAAATCGTGTTATTTGATTCAGACTCAAATGAATCTATTGCTTCTGTATGAAATTTCCCATACACATCGTGTACAAACTTATTTTGTGGATTGTATTGTGCTCCTCTACCTTTTATATACTCCTTACCTTCCATATGAAAGTAAAAATACTAAAAATTTTAGCAAAACAATTACTTCACTTGATTTTTTAGGTAACGATAAATTTCAATTTGGGATTGAAAAGCTTCTTTATTATTTTCTACATAATCATTACTTAATAAATCATCTAGTTTTCTAGCTTTAACGTTGTCAGATAATTGTATATGTAATATATCAATAAGTTGCTTTTTTAATTTTGGGTCACTGATTTTTACAGCAGCTTCTATGCGGTAATCTAAATTTCTTGTCATCCAATCTGCTGAAGATAAATAGACCAATTTTTTACCTCCATGATAAAAATATAATACTCGAGCATGTTCAAGGTATTGATCGACAATACTGATCGCATCGATAGGTTCTTTAAAAGATTCTTGGTTTACAGCACAATATATTCCCCGGACGATCATTTGGATTTTTACGCCAGCTTCTGCAGCATCATATAGTTTCTTTATTAGAGGTTTATCACTTAATGAATTTATCTTAATAATAATATGTGCTTTTCGACCAGCTAGTGCTTCGGTTATTTCTTCGTCGATATGTTCCAATAATCGATTTCGCATGTCTGTAGGAGAGAACAAAAGTCCTTTCCCCGAAACCAAATAGTCTTCAAGGATGGTTTTGGGTTTCCGCAATACGTGAAATACCTTATTGATGTCAGCCATAATTGTACGATTGCTCGTTAAAAGACAATAATCTCCATAGACTTTAGCCGTTTTTTCATTAATATTTCCTGTGCTGACGAACCCATATTGAATCGTCTTATTCGCAACACGTTTTTTGATGATACACAATTTTGCATGTACTTTTTTATTTGGAACGCCTACCAATACTGTAATACCTTCGGTTTCGAATCTTTCTTTCCAGTGAAGGTTATGTTGTTCATCAAATCGCGCACGAAGTTCAAGCATTACAGTTACATTCTTACCATTTCTGTGCGCATTAACAAGTGCATTGCCGATCTTAGAATTTGTAGCAAGACGATAGGCAGTAATCTGAATAGAGATTACATCTGGATCTATTGCTGCCTCTCGAAGTAAATCGATGATGTGATCAAAATTGTGATACGGAAAAGCTAATAAGAGATCTTTCTTGACTATGACATCAGCAATACGATGTTGTTCAGCTAAATCAGGGTGTAGTATTGAGGTTCTTTCAATTGGTGGTTTATATTTTCTAAAAACACTTGGAAAGTTCATGAAGTCTTTAAAATTATGAATCTTCTGCCCAGGAATAATACTGTCTTTTTTGGATATATCTAGTTTTTTAATTAAAAACTCTACTAAGTTTTGATTCATATTTTGGTCAAATACAAAGCGTGTAGGTTTACCTTTACGTCTATTTTTGACAGCTTTGGCAATTTTATCAGCCAAATTTGTATTGATGTCATTGTCTAAATCAAACTCGGCATCACGAGTGATTTTGAAAGCATGTGCTTTAAAATCATCAAATCCAAAAAAGGAGAAAATATAGGGAAGATTAAATTTGATGATATCTTCTAATAATATTACATGAACTTCTTTTTTAGGTGAGGGTAGAATCGTAAAACGATCGATAAGAGAGGTTGGAATTTCTATGACCGCAAATTTGGTTTCATATTTCCAATCTTGCATTTTCATTGCTACACCGAGATACAAAGATTTGTCGCGAATGTAGGGCATAGGACGATTTTCGTCGAGTAGTAGCGGAATTACATTAGATTCAACTTCGTTGATATAGAAATTGCGTACAAATTCTTGTTGTTGTTCGTTCAGATCGTAAGTATCTTTAATAACAACTCCCTTTTTTGCCATTTCTTTCTGCACTTCCAACCAAACTTTTTCAAATTTTTTCTGCTGTTTAATTACTTTGGTGTTTAATTCATCCAAAATTAGCTGTGGCTTTTCAAAAAAAATGTTTTTTGCTTCTTTCTCATCGACAAGCAAAGCACGTTTGAGTCCGGCTACCCGGACACGAAAAAATTCATCTAGGTTATTCGAAAATATACCTAGAAATTTGATTCTAGATAATAATGGAACAGATTTGTCTGCTGCTTCTTGCAATACGCGTCCATTAAAACTAAGCCAACTAATGTCTCTAGGAATATACTTTCGTGTCATGAAATAATTGTTAACTCAAATGTACTTTTTGTATATTAATTTTATGTTAATTTGTTGTGAACAAATTATTTCGAACCTCTTCTTTTTATAATGTTTAACGCCTCATATTTCGATGTGTCGTAATGCGGAGGTTCTAAGGTTAGTGTAGTAGGATAGGGTTTATTTTTGTCAAAAAAGAAAACCCTTGTAACGCTGTTAAAATCATTCACTGGAAAAATTTCTGCACATGCCTCATACTTTGCATTTGCTATATCTCCAACTGTAACGGCATAAATACGTTCTATTCCACCTTTATTTTGTTCGTTTCGCACAAATGCTACTTCTTCAAAATCACCAGGTATATCCGCTATACTTGGCTGACTATAGGAATCCCATATCATGTACCCTAAAAATATAATTAGAGGTATAGCTATTAGCCATACCTTTCTAGTATTCTTCATTATAAGTATTATAAGCTAATTTTAATGTTTAATAATTTGTAGAATCCCTTTAATATTTCTTGATGTCCAGGCCAAGCAGGTGATGTCACTAAATTACCATCTACTACAGCTTGATCCGCAGGAATATTTTTCCAAGTTCCACCTGCTAATTCGATATCTGGACCTACTGCAACATAAGCAGTAAGAGTTCTACCTTGTAATACTTTTGCTGTTGTCAACACTTGTATGCCATGACAAATAGCTGCTACGGGTTTGTTCGCTTCGAAGAAATGCTGCACAATCTCAATAACACGTTTGTTCAAACGGATATATTCAGCTGAACGACCTCCTGCGATGTACAAACCGTCGTAATCTGAAGGATTTACAGTATCAAAATCCTTATTAATAGCGAAGTTGTGTCCACGTAATTCTTTATATGTCTGATCTCCTGTGAAATCATGAACAGCAGTAGGTACTACATCTCCTTTTTTGCGGTCTGGAGCAATAGCATCAACTTCGATTCCAACTGCGCCCATTGCTTGAAAAGGCACCATAGCTTCATAATCTTCTACATAATCACCAACTAGTAATAATACTTTCTTTGCCATTGTTTATTGTTTTAAGGTTTTAGTAGTAAAACATCATTCTATTAACTATTGTTTTCGATATTTCGTTCGAATATTTCTTTAAGTGTACGTTTAGTCTTACGTACCTTAGCTTCCAATTGACTGCGCAAAAGCATATTGGTGACACCTTTACCTTCTTCAAAATTTTTATTAAATTCTGGTAATGAAAATGTATCCAATACCTTGGCGCCATCGAAAGGTAATCGTGCCTCAGCAATGCTCAATACCGATTGACCACCACGCGCACCTGGACTAGTCGCTAATAAAAAGACTGGCTTCCCATTGAATATTTTACGCCCCTTGATCCGTGATACCCAGTCAATAATATTTTTGTAGCAGGCATTATAATTTCCGTTATTCTCAGCAAACGAAATTAAAATGAAATCCGCCCAGTCGATCTTCGCTGCAAAATCTAATGCTTGTTGTGGAATACCTTGCTCTGCCTCCAGATCCACAGAGAATACCGGCATAGCATAATCATTGAGATCAATGATTTCTTTGCTATCATCAATTTCTTTATAATATTTAGAGACACTTGTTACAAATTTTTTGTTAATGGATTTGGAGCTGTTGCTCGCTCCGAAAGCTAATATTTTCATATGTCTAATATAACTAATGCGATCTAAAATCTTGTAATATCGAAGTCAGATTCTTTAATTGAATTTATGAAAAAAGGGTTGATAAAATTTATCAACCCTCAAAAATTTTATAATAATCTATTATTATACGTTAAATCTGAAGTGCATAATATCTCCGTCTTCAACGATATAAGTTTTTCCTTCGACAGAAAGTTTACCAGCTTCTTTAACAGCACTTTCTGAACCGTATTGAATAAAGTCAGTGTATTTAATAACTTCAGCACGGATAAAACCTTTTTCAAAGTCTGTATGAATTACGCCAGCAGCTTGAGGTGCTGTAAAACCTTTTTCAATTGTCCATGCACGAACTTCTTGAACACCTGCAGTGAAGTATGTAGCTAAGTCTAATAACGAATAAGCTGCACGAATCAATTTATGTACTCCAGATTCATCTAATCCTAAATCTTCTAAGAACATTTTGCGCTCATCGTAACTCTCCAATTGCGCAATTTCTGATTCGATTTGAGCTGATATAATTAATACCTGTGCATTTTCATCTTTAACAGCTTCTTTTACTTTTTCTACGTAAGCGTTTCCTGTATTTACAGATGCTTCATCCACATTACATACATACAATACTGGCTTTACAGTCAATAATGTAAGGTCAGCAATATATTCAAAATCTTCTTCTGAGATAGGGGCAGTACGCGCTGATTTACCAGCTTCCAAATGTTCTTTTACTACAGAAAGAATTTCAAAAGTCTTTTTAGCATCTTTATCGCCACCAGTCTTAGCCATTTTTTCCACCTTTTGAATACGCTTTACGACAGTATCCAAATCTTTAAGCTGAAGCTCAGTATCGATGATTTCTTTATCACGAATAGGGTCTACCGAACCATCAACGTGGATTACATTTCCATCATCAAAACAGCGCAACACGTGAATAATTGCATTTGTAGTACGGATATTTCCTAAAAATTGGTTTCCAAGACCTTCACCTTTAGAAGCTCCCTTTACCAAACCAGCGATATCTACAATTTCTATCGTATTAGGTACGATGCGTTGTGGATTTACTAATTCAGCTAATTTATTAAGACGTTCGTCAGGTACAGTGATGACACCTACGTTTGGTTCTATTGTACAGAATGGAAAGTTTGCCGCTTGTGCTTTTGCATTGGACAAACAGTTGAATAATGTCGATTTACCTACGTTTGGTAGGCCTACGATACCACATTGTAAAGCCATAAATTCTTTATGCTGTAAGATTTTAAAATTTGTGCAAAGATAGTAAAATAGAATGATAAGATAATTGGTATTTTATTGCGTGCAGGGATTTTACTTTTGTATTATTTTCATTGTTAAGAATGGAAAAGGATCTTAAACCAAATATTTTCGATACAATTAGAAATAAATCAATTTTAAAGCCTTCACTATGAATGCTTTCTTGTGCATTTACAAATTTTAACACTTTTTGAGTTAATCCTTCGGAGGCAAATAGTGGTCATACTCCGAAATAACACCATATTTAATAAGGAGGGCACTATGAAAAAATTACTTTACTTCACACTTTTAATAGGAGGGTTGTTTATATCCCAATCTGCTGATGCGCAAGTTCGCGTAAATATAAATATTGGTTCACAACCACTATGGGGACCTGTAGGATATGACTATGTACGCTATTATTATATGCCTGAAATTGATGTTTATTATAATGTAGCTTCACGAAAATATACATATTATCAAGGTAACCGTTGGGTTACAAAATCAAAATTACCGGGGAAATACCGCAATTTTGATTTATTCAGAACTTATAAAGTCGTAATCAATGATGCAAATCCTTGGAATTATCACAAAAGGCATAGAGGCGAGTATGGCAGACATGCACGTAATTATCATCAAGTTGTATTACGTGATGCTCCTCGCCATCATCACGATAATAGGGGACGTACAAAACATAATTACGATAAAAAGTCTAACAAACATCGGGGGCACAAGCATGACCATAGAAGGTAAAATTCTCCATATGAGCTAGATACATATTTTGTTTACTATACATAGATTTTAGCCTATTTTCTTTTTAGAAAGTAGGCTTTTCTATTTGTAGACCTATCTTTACTTCAGTCTAAATAATATTTTTAAATATTGATTTTGTGTCGTTTTTTTCTTTTAATTTTGAAAAAATTAATACATTCTAAAATGTTGAAATTAAAGGGAGGGTTATGTGGGTTTTGTGCTGTAACTCTCGCAACTTTGGGCTTCTATTCTTGCAACAACTTATCTAATACTGTAATGGGTTCACAGAAAGTGGATTCATTAGTAAGTAAAATTGAAGAATTGATAGTTGAAAAACCAACTCTTCATGCAAAATGGGATTCGCTACGCGATAATAAACTTGTATTTCATATAGATAGTTTAAATCCTATTCCTATTAAGACGCAGAAACAAAAACTTAAAGATTCCTTACGTCGTGAATTTGATAAGCATCCGAAGCATATCTATTTAACTTTTGACGATGGACCATTAGTTGGAAGCCGAGCTATTGATTCTATCGCCCGTGCCAAAAATATAAAAGTAAATGCTTTTGTAGTGGGACGCCATTCAACTATGGGTAAGTACAGATTGCGTGATCTGAATTTGTATATAGAAAATCCATTAGTAGCAGTTTATAATCACAGTTATACACATGGATTTAATCGTCTACAGACATTCTATAGGGATAGTCAAAAAGCATTTGATGACTTCAAAAAGAATGAAGATAATATTGCTTTTAACAGTAAAGTCGCAAGGCTTCCAGGGCGTAATATCTGGATTTATGATGAGGAAAAAAAGATAGATATTGCTAGTGCTGAACCTACAGCTGATCTATTATTTCAGGATGGATACAAAATATTTGGGTGGGATGTAGAATGGCGATTGAATAGTCTGACAGGAGTAGCTACAGTACCTCTTGAGACCGTATACCAACGTATCGTGAATTTTATGAATAATAAATCGTCTAAAGAACCTAATAATGTTGTATTCTTGATGCACGATGATATGTTTCAGACAAGGCAAGGTAAAAAGCTCCTTTCTGATTTGATCGATAAATTGATCGCTAAAGGGTACAAATTTGAGTTTATGGAGGATTATCCAATAAAATATTAAAAGTAGAAATGGGGCATAAGGCCTCATTTTTTATTACATTTCTCTTTCTAATACTGCATTCCGCAAATAGTTATTACCTTTGTACTATGGCTAAAATGTTTAATAATATCGAGGATTTGTTGGAAGATATGGTACGATGCTTTACCGAGCATGCTATGTATGATGTACTAGAGGAGCGTGATGTTATATCCGTTTTACCTATTGAAGATGCTGCTAGAGCTGCTGATTTTTTAGCTAAAACAAATCAAGTTCTAGCTGAGCATTTTGAAATTTATGATGAGGACTGCTATGGTCCTGATAGTTTGCATGACAAAGAGGAAAATCCTATTCTTTTTTGGAAAGATTATCTCAACTGCTTTTTTGATTTAGAGTTGGTGGATGACGATGCTGTCAATAGTAAATTTGTGGGTACTGCTTTCGGTATTTATCAAATTACGGGGATAGCATTTCGTGATGAAGTCAATAAACGTATCAAACGCCGCCGTCTAAATGGAATTCGTCTAGAATATAAGGTGAAAGAGACGCCAATGGATAGAAACAATCATTGGAAACGTACCTATGATAAAGAATTTTAATTCTGTTTTTACCATTTATTATTCATTTAGAAATTATGAAAATAAATAGGGGCTGATATCTGATTTTATACAGATTTTCAACCCCATTCATTTACCTATCTATTGGGAATTTAGTTCATGTTCAAATCAATTTACCGATATTTATTTTAATGGAATATCTGTGAAATTACCTTTTACAATATTTACACCTGTCACCCCAGTACCTGCTGTAGCTTCATATGTTCCTGATATTTTAGATCCGTCATTTTTTGAGATGGTCAATGTTCCAGCAGTAGCTTCTCAGTGTTTGTTATCTTTCACATATGTAAAAGCATATTTAGCAGATAGGGATAGATAAGATTCGATTTACTACTATCCACCAAAGGACGACCTAAGACTGTGTAGGCGTTAAGAATTGTAGAGGATTTTCGTTAAGAAATCAAACTTGCTTGAGCGTAGCGAGTTTGTTTGATTTTAGAAAATACGAATACAATTTAGCCTAGCAATCTAGTCTTGACTTTTTGAATACTTTTTTGTCAAGAAAAAAGTATTATGCCCGTCCGGCATAGAGGACATTAAGAATTGTATATAGATATGTTTTTTATCTCTGCATAATAATATTAATCAATTATTTTTAGATTCTTCCTATCGTCAAAAGACAAGAAAATAACAACAAAACCTTACAACTTGTTAGATTAATTCCTTCGCACTCAATTTACTAAGTTGTTGTCATATTAAAAGTAGTGAAATATCTGAATCAATTCACCATTATCAATTTTCAATTATTTAGATATTCTTCCTATCGTCAGAATGACAAAAAAATTAAATCACCTAAAAATAACTATTATAAAATCCCTCCTCCAATAACCAATCGAAATACACCTAAAAATATAGCTACTAGACAGATGATTGTAGCGCCTCTACTTTTTCCTAAAAGTGAAAATACCAATCCAATAACGGCAAATGGAATGTTTAGCCAATTCAACCAGCCTAATAACGGGATAAATCCAAGAAATAATCCAATCAGCGATAGTATCCCAAATATTCTTCCAATAGTTTTCATAAATTAATAATCAATGTGTTTGTATAATGATGTAATATATGATTTGGCAGGCACTTTTGAAAGTATATCTATAGAATAATAATCACAATGTCTTTATTTTCTAATTATAAAGGATAAGCTATACTAATACAGCTTAAGATGTTATATTTGTGATAGACTATACATTTTATGAAATATTTGTTTTTACTAATCACGCTAGTTGGTTTTGCTTCATGTGCTAATCAGTCGGCAGAAGAAAAACCATTAGAACAATTGGATAAAAAATCAGCTCGCGAAGTCACATTAAAAACAGTGACTCAAGGGGACTCGGTGCTGCATATTACGACACAACATATTTGGTACAACGGCGAACAGGTAGCATCCAAATCGGATACCATCAAAACCGAAATAGCACCAAAAACATGGGGTGAGGTGGATTCAGCAAATACCTTGAGTAAGGTTCCAATTTATGTAACAGTACAATAATAATGAGAAAAAATACAGCTAGAAATATTCAATTAGTATTAATTACGTCAGTATTAGCATCCTGTGCGCAACCTCATGCAAATGAAGCTAACACCACAGATAAACAACGTGTCTTCATGCGTGCAGACGAAACTGCGCCATACACAGAAGTAACGAACAACTATCAGCAGGGAAATGGCGGCGGCATGGGCATGGGCTCATCGCTGTTATGGTTTATGGCGTTCCGTCATATGGGCGGTATGCTTGGCTATGCGAATAACAGTTTGCATCCGCAATCTGTGGCAGGTACTAATGCGGCAAAAGCTGCTGCAGTCAATGCACAGCGTGGTGGATTTGGTAAGAGTGCAGTTTCATCATCACCTAGAGCGTCTACTGGTTCATAATGCAAATTAAGAAATTACGTATTGACCCCAATTGGGAATCCCGATTGGAATCAATAGGGTATGGCTACCACACGTTGGGCGGTGTACCGTATTGGGTAGATGATTACTATTACGAGATTCGTGCGCGAGATGCTGACCTTATTTATAAGGCTACGACCGAACTTTGGGATATGTGCTTGCAAGCGGTTGAATATGTTATTCAAAACAAACTGTACAGCAAATTTCATATTCCTGCATATATGATTCACCATATTGAGCGCAGTTGGGAGAATGATGAACCATCGATTTATGGGCGATTTGATTTTGCTTTTGATACTGAGCACAATGAGCTCAAAATGTTGGAGTTCAATGCTGATACGCCGACTTCTTTATTCGAAACTGGAATAGTGCAGTGGTATTGGAAAAAACATTATTTCACCGAATTGACTGATCAGTTTAACAGTATACACGAACAGCTTATTGAGAGTTGGAAAGGAATTCAACCTTACCTGAAAGGGGAAACATTGCATTTCTCCTGTGCGAAAGAAACATTGGAAGATTTGACCAATGTCGAATATTTGCGTGATACCGCTATACAAGCGGGTATTCAAACCAAACTTATCTACATCGACGATATTGGATGGGATGGACGTGCTTTTGTTGATTTGGAGGGAGAGGAGATAAAGTCAATTTTTAAACTTTACCCTTGGGAATGGATGGTGCGTGAGGAATTTGGTCACCATATCACGAATGATATTAACGAAGCGCAATGGATTGAGCCTTCGTGGAAAATGTTGCTTTCGAACAAAGCGATATTACCAATATTGTGGAAACTGTTTCCTAATCATCCTTATTTGTTGGCTTCGTATTTTGAGAAGCCGTCTTATTTGAAACATTATGTGCGTAAGCCTATTCTGTCACGTGAAGGTGCGAACGTGGAGATGTATTACGATAATCAGATGATCTATGATACAGAAGGAGAATATGGTGAAGAAGGGTTTATTTATCAAGAATTAGCAACCCTGCACCGTGAAGAAACAGGATTTTCAATTATTGGAAGTTGGGT
The DNA here is from genome assembly GCF_009829075.1 of Sphingobacterium composti. Lineage (GTDB taxonomy): Bacteria > Bacteroidota > Bacteroidia > Sphingobacteriales > Sphingobacteriaceae > Sphingobacterium > Sphingobacterium composti. Next base: position 142,442 of record NZ_WUQZ01000006.1, read on the forward strand.
TATTGGTCAAGAATCTTGTGGTATCTCTTTCCGCGAATCGGATATGCCTATTACTACAGACAAAAGCCGTTTTATTCCCCATATTATTAGACATTAATATACTACAAAAAGAAATTCAGGGTTGTGCTTAAACTCTGAATTTCTTTATAAATTCCCTTGGTGTACAGTTATTATGTAATCTAAACTGCTTGGTAAAATAACTAAGTGATGTAAATCCTGACGCAAATGCTACGGATGATATATTGTAATCGGGATGCAGCAAAAGATTTCTAGCTAACGCCATTCGTTCGTGCAAGATAAACTCCCCAGGTGTACGTCCGCAGTAGGTCTCAAAAAATCGGAATAATGTTCGTTTACTACAATTACCTATTTCTGTCAACTCATCCATAGTAATTGCTTCGGCTAGATTTTCCTTGATATATTGTTTGACTTTGAAAAGTTGATTATTGACTTGTAGAAAATTCATTTCAGCAATATGCTCATGCTTTGCATTGATGATTCGCAATAAAAAGGATTTCAACAGCAAATCATTCAGCGTAGGGTTCTGTTCGGAGACTTTAGTGAGCTGTAACAATTCGTTGAAGGCTCTTGCTAAGTCAGAATTGTTATTGAAGTGAAAGTTTGTATAGTTGAGATTCCAGTTTTTATCTGGATACAATAATTGAAGTGATTCGAGTTGCTGGTTTAATTTGTCGCTCGGTATTAATATGGTAGCACATTGGACGGGGTTGTGGATGTCTGCATCAGGAAAATCTGCGAAAATAGTTTGTCCCATTGTATGAGTAATATTACATTAGCAGAGGCGCGTCAAATCATTGATGCAGCTATCGCAAAATCAAAATCTTTGGGCTCAAAAATGAATATCGCTATCGTAGACAGCGGCACGAACTTGGTGGCATTCAACAAAATGGATGATGCTTGGTTGGGTTCGATAGATATTTCGCAAAAAAAGGCGAGAACAGCACGTTATTTCAATATGGATACAGGTATAATTGGCTCTTTGTCACAGCCAGGCAGTTCATTATATAATATTGAGCATTCCAATGATGGATTGATTACTTTTCCAGGTGGTGTAGTCATTAAAAATGCTTCTGGAGAAATCATTGGTGCAATAGGGGTAAGCGGTAGTACGGTAGAAGATGACCACGCTGTAGCAGTAGCTGGAGCTCAAGCAATTTTATAAACAGATATTTTTACACTACTATGCAACCATATGCTTGGTGTTTGCGTCTTATATACAAACACCAACATATGAAATTTCTTAGATTATATTTTATTGCGTTTATTCTCTTTTGTGAAGGATGTATTTTACACAAAGGACAGGTTACTGGTCGTCTAATCAAAACTTTTGATTTAGCAAGTAATAGTAGCTTAGTGTTTGAACCAGCTGCGCATGAATCTTATTATTATGAGATTGTAAGCAAGAACTATACTGGGGACGATTTTGAAGTATCAGTAAAAGGGAATAATTTTAAAATTTCATCTGCTGATACGCTTCTAATAGGTCCTTTTTTGATCCAAGATGTTAAATTTTATAACAAAAGTTCTTCAACTGTACAGTTCACGATTTTTATTGAATTGAATAAGCAACAATTTGAATTTCCAAAGCACCGTATAAGTAACCTAAATTAATCCTTCAAGCCTAATTCTTCAAATAATTTTTCATACACCTCGAATCGATGTTCACGAATTGGACGTATGTATGGCTCAGTTCTGAAATATAAAAGCAACGCTGGCTGAATCTGTTTGTATTTGTCTACATATTCATATTTAACCAATTCCCCTTGCTGTATACGTTGTTTTATTTTGTTGTGGTATGGATACATAGGTTTTAAGATTTCGATTTTAGAATTTGTTCAGTGCAATAATGCCCCATGCTAAAACAAGCTTGCAAAAGATAACCTCCAGTTGGTGCTTCCCAGTCCAACATTTCTCCTATACAATAGACATTTGGAAATTTATGTAGAGCTAAACCTTGATTTAGTTCTATAAAACGCAGGCCACCAGCAGTAGATATTACTTCGTCAATAGGTCTTAAACTTTCTACAGGAATTGGGTACGCTTTAAGAGTTTTTGCCAAAATTTTTGCATTCGTAAATGTTTCTTTATCCAACTTTTTTAGCAAAGCTAAAGCTGTTTTGTTGAACTTAAGTTTATTTTTTAATACTTCACTAGTTTTATTCGATGTCTTTAATATTTCTACAATAACGGCTTCGTTATAATTCGGTTTTAAATCAATATGCAGCGTTAGTGGAAAGTTGTGTGGACGTGTAAATCTGTTTAGGTAGTAAATAGGACTTCCCTCGATACCATATTTTGTAAATACCACTTCTCCTTTTTTCGAGGTTTCGCCAAAATGCACTGCTATGTTTTTAAGTACTTGTCCTTCTAATTCTGCATAATCAACAGAAGTATTATATCCTGAATTGGCAGATTCCAATGGCGAAATAGCAATGTTCTTTTTCGCAAATAAAGAAATCCATTTGGCATCTGAACCCGTTTTTTGCCATGAACCTCCGCCTAAAGCAAGAATGAGCTGTGCAAAATCTTTTTCTATAACAATTCCCTTATGCTCAAGAGTAGCTTTATAGTTGTCAAAATCTACGAATTTATGTTCATAATGTATTTGAACACCTAACTCTTGCAATCTATCTAACCATGCTTGCAATACCTGTATAGGTTTGATTGATTTGATAGGGAATATCTTTCCCGAACTTCCTACATAGGTTTCAATACCAATACTATTTAACCAATCAACAGTTTTGGTATTGTCGAATGACTGAACAATCTGTTGTACTTCAGTTTTGTCGTATCTAGTTATAAAGTCAGCAATATGCTCACTGTGCGTGAGATTAAAACCACCATGACCTGCAACTAAAAATTTGCGTGCTGCGGCTTTATTTTGCTCGTAAATATGTACTTGTTTGCCTGCTTCAGCAAGTCGCTGTGCAGCCATCAATCCCGCAGGACCTGCGCCAATAATTACGATAGGAGCTGTTTGCATTTGGATGCAAAGATAGCTAAACGGGATTTAAAACTTTCAATTAGAACCTATAGTTTATAGATGAATTAAGATCCAATAATGTTTGTTTTCATCATATTAATGAAAAAATCATTTCGCTTACATATCAATATGTATTAATTTTATACTAATTAAACCATTAAACATTATAAACAAATCTATCAATGACCAACATTTTTAAAAAACTTGCCTTTGGCATGTTATTTTTATTTTGCCTGCACGCTAGTGCACAGCAAAGCTCCAAGCCTAATATTATATTTATTATGGTTGATGATCTAGGTTCCGCAGAACTTGGAAGTTATGGCAATACATTTAATGAAACACCTAACTTGGATAAGTTAGCATCAAATGGAGCAAAATTTACGCTGGGGTATACTGCCGCTGCCATTTGTTCTCCTTCTCGTGCTGCCATTGTAACTGGGCAGTATCCAGCTCGAATCGGAATCACAGACTTTTTGGATGATAATGCTGATCGTTATCTCGATCCAAACAAGTATGTAACTATTAATAGAGCGCTTGATAAAGTAGGCTATCACACAGGAATAATAGGTAAATGGCATTTGGATACAAAATTTGATAATCCAAAAGGTAATGCTGCACAACATGGATTTCATGAGGTAATAGGTACTGAAACAAAGTATATAGGTGATGGTGATTATTTTTATCCATATGTGATGAATGAAAATTTAAATGCTGATGGGTATGATGGTGAATACTTGACTGATCGTCAGTGTAAGGAGGCTGTTTCCTTCATAGATCGTAACCAAAAGTCTCCATTTTTCCTTTACCTGACATTCTATAGTGTTCATACGCGTCTCGATGCACCCAAGCATTTGGTAGATAAGTATAAGCAGAAATTTGACAAGAAGTATGGGACGGGCAAAGCAGATGAACTATTTGAGAAAGATGATAGGCATGAAGGAAGACATTTAGACAATCCCTATTTAGCAGCAATGATTGAAACTATTGATACCGGTGTGGGGAGTATTATGAATAAGTTGCAAGAATTAGGTATCGCCAACAATACCATGATTGTTTTTTTCTCTGACAATGGAGGAGTTTGGCATTTGGGAAATAATGGTATCCTTAGAGCTGGGAAATCATGGTTGTATGAAGGAGGAATACGCGAAAGCCTAATAGTTAATTGGCCTGCGAAGATAAAACCTCATACTGTGATCCATACCCCAGTTTATGGCACAGATTTCTATCCTACATTTTTAGAAATGGCTAATGCTACGCAGTATGGTGGAGATATCGTAGATGGAGTTAGTTTTTTACCAACACTATTAGGTAAAAATCAACCTAAACGCGATGCATTTTATTGGCATTATCCATCAGAAACGGGTAAATGGGTAAATAGGATGTGTAGTGCTATACGCTTTGAAGATTACAAATTACTATACTTTTATAAAGCTAAAAGAATTGAGTTATACGATTTGAAAAACGATCCATCTGAAAAAAATGATCTCGCAAATATTGATAAAGAGAGAGCTTCAAAGATGAAAACTATGCTAGATAAATGGCTTATAGATGTGAATGCCGAGACACCTAATGTCAATCCTATAAAAAATAAGAATTGATATAGCAGACAAAAGACATGCATGGGACTACTTCTATTCTTTAATCAATTAAAAACAGAATATTGATTAAAGAATAGGATCAAATAGACTATTTGTTTATAACTTAAGCGATAACTAATAGACTTTTAAAAATATAAAGTAGTGTGTTAGTTATCCTCATGATTATCTACTTTATTAGGATTAGGTGGTAAGGGACTTTGGTCATTTTCAGGACGTTTGCCCGTATCATTTTCAACTTTTGTATTATCTTCTTTATTTTTGTCGAACTCTTCGTTTTTGTATGGATCTTTTGCGTCTTTATTACTTTTAAGGTGTTCATTTTTAGTCTTCATGATAGATCAATTTTATGTATGATGTGAACAAGAAATGAAAGGAAAAGTTCTGATATTCTTTACATAAAATATACTCCTCCATACTTCAAGTTAGAGGAGGAGTATTTTTAAGCTTTGAGAATTTCAATTCCCTGCGATTGGTGAGCCAAAGATTCCCACAGCCATTTCCGCCCAAATCAAAAATCCGAAAATTAGTATAACAGCCAAGAAAATTAGTCTTTGTGATCTATTTTTAATGAAATAATATACAAGTTCAATACTAAATCCCATTATAGCTAGTAAAATTCCTGCGACAACAAAATCTGAACTGGTCCAATTAACTTCGTTTGAAAACTGCATGCCAACTACAGGTAGTAATAGAATTAATCCAATTACTGAAAGGGTTATAGCCCTTCGTTTGTTTATAATCATTGTCATAACTTTTGTGTTTAATTATGTTTTATAAAAGTACTTTGATGTACAAAGTAAATGATTAATTTTTAAATCTTTTCATTTTAAATAAAATTTAACATTTACACATATTCAATTTAGGATTTGAGAAAGGGGAGAATTATATTTGTGTTTTAGGTAATTAAGGAATTGGCGATTTATCGCTTTTAAACACTCAGATAATGCAATTAATCTACAAAGGAAAAACAAAGGATGTCTACAGCTTGGATAATCACCAAGTGTTATTAAAGTTTAAGGATGATGTTACAGGTGAGAATGGGGTTTTCGACCCAGGTGCTAATACTGTTGGATTGACTATTGAGGGAGCTGGTAAGTCGGGTTTGAAAATGACAAAATACTTTTATGAGAAATTAAATTCTTTAGGCATACCAACTCATTTTGTATCGGCTGATATTGATGCGGTAGAGATGGTCGTTAAACGTGCGAATGTGTTCGGGAAAGGATTGGAAGTTATTTGTCGCTATAAAGCTGTGGGTAGTTTTTTAAGAAGATATGGTTCGTACTGCGAATCTGGTCAAGCGCTTGATCGCTTTGTAGAAGTGACTATTAAAGATGATGAGCGTGGTGATCCAACGATTTCGGCTGATGCTTTGGAAATGCTAGGTATATTGACTCAAGATGAGTATGCGACATTGAAAGGATTGACACAACAAATCTGCGATATAATTAAAGCAGAATTAGCTACTAAAGGATTGGAATTATACGATATTAAATTAGAATTTGGTCGTGATGCCGTATCGAATGAAATTATCTTAATTGATGAGATTTCTGGCGGCAATATGCGTGTTTATAAAAACGGAACATACATCGAACCCTTGGCTTTGGAAAAAGACTTTTTGGGCGCGTAATATGTTAATATAATTTTTGATCAATAGTCCTATGATTCTAATCTTAGGACTATTTTTATGTGTCATTGATATCTAACAAGGATTTATTCTTCAGAATAATTATTATATATTTACAGCCTACTTATTGTAAGTGATATTGCGTAGTATTTCTTGTAAAACCATGGTTTTATCCTTTGTTTTTTCAAGAAAATCAATTCTCTATATACAAACTATAAAAACCTATGAAAACCTCTATTTTATCTATTTTTAACTTACTGCTATTTACTTGTGTTTTTAATACTAATTTAAATGCACAAACACCGTGGGTTGGAAGAACTACAGGAGATTTGCCCTATTTAGAGTATAGCGATGGTATGGTTCGATTAGGTGCTGATAAAATGACTTTCGTCGATACAGCTATACGAATATTAGTTTTGGATTCTGTTGAAAATAGATATAAGATTAAGTTGTCACAAAATTGGGAGGCCTATATTCCAAAACGTTTTGTAAGTCGTAGTAAGAAAATTGAGGATAGTATATATACTGCAAATTATTTAAGTGGATCATGGCATCTTTCTGGTAAAGATGGGTACGATATATTATCTGTAAGTCTTCCTGAACGCCTTCCTTATCGAAGTTTTCAATTGGCAGAGCCAAATAAAATTTTAGTCGATGTGTTTGGCGCTACTTCTAACACGACATGGATTACACAATTAAAAAATGCTAAAATAGTTAAAAATGTATATCGCGAACAATTGGAGAAGGATGTATTCCGTATTCATATTGATTTGGAAGGTGATCAAAATTGGGGATATAGTGTTAATTACAGCAATAATTCTTTACGGATTTCTGTGAAACATGCTCCAACAAAGTCTGGAATTAAAAATCTATTTATTGCTATAGATGCGGGGCATGGAGGTACTTCAAAAGGTGCGGTCAGCCCAAATGGCACCGAAGAGAAAACCTATAACTTGTTATTTGCAAAAGAATTGCAAAAGCTATTACTAAAGAAAGGTGTTAAAAATGTGTATTTGACACGCACAGAAGATATTGATATTGCTACGACAGATCGAGTTCTTAAACTTAGAGAAATAAAACCTGATATACTCATTAGTTTGCATTTCAATGCTTCATCTCGACAAGAGGTAAAAGGAGTAAGTACATATTACCATCATTTGGGTAGCAGACAGGTCTCGAAGTATATTTTGGATGAGATGTTGGATTTGGGTTTAAATGAATTTGGATTGATCGGAAACTTTAATTTCTTGCTAAACTCACCTACTGAGTATCCCAATAGTTTAGTGGAAATTGCTTTTTTAAGTAATCCTGAAGATGAGAAGAGAATATTGGATCATAAATTTCATAAGCAAACAGCAGATAAAATTTATAGAGGAATTGTTAAATGGCTAAAGGAAGTTCAGTGAAAAACTAGAAACGAAAAAAGCTTCACCAATTGATGAAGCTTTTTGGCGGAGAGCGAGGGATTCGAACCCCCGAACCTGTTACAGTTAACGGTTTTCAAGACCGCCGCATTCGACCACTCTGCCAGCTCTCCGCCACAAAAGTAGAAATTCTAACTAGATCTACAAAACTTATTTGACCCTTGTAGCTTTAAGTATTGAAAATGAGGTCAATTAATTTTATTTAGCAATTTGAGCAGGGAAAACATGACTAAAATCTTTTCTAACTTTATCTTTATTTAGTTATTTTGTACTATGATTTCGTTCGCAAATGCTAAAATAAATATTGGATTATCCATCACTGAAAAACGTTCAGACGGTTACCATAATATTGAAACCATTTTTTATCCTGTAAAAATGTACGATGTATTAGAATTTGGTGATTCCGATTCGTACTCTTTTGAAGCATTAGGAATAGATATTCCGCAAGATGGTGTAAACTTATGTACAAAAGCTTACCAAATCTTACAAAACGATTATACTATCAGACCTATTTCCATTAAATTATTAAAGAATATCCCAATAGGTGCCGGACTAGGTGGGGGTTCATCGGATGCTGCTTTTGTATTAAAAGCACTTAATGAACTTAACAATCTAGGTTTGACAGAAGAACAACTACAACAATATGCTAGCAAATTGGGAGCTGATTGTTCTTTTTTTATTTCAAACAAACCTGTATTTGCGGAAGGAATAGGAACAGAATTTAGCTCAGTGGATTTAGATTTGTCAACATATTATATAGTTGTTATTAAACCAGAAATACATATTTCAACAGCAGAAGCCTATAGTAACATAACACCCCGAATTCCAAAAGTAGACATGCGCAGAGCCATTCAACTTCCGATACAAGAGTGGAAATACTATATCACAAATGATTTTGAATTGGGGATATTCGAAAAATATCCGTTGATACAAGAACTAAAAAATAAATTGTATGAGAAGGGTGCTCTTTACGCTTCTATGTCTGGATCGGGATCATCCGTATATGGTATATTCGAAGAAGAAATCTATCTTGATGATCTAGCGCACTTAGGAAAGGTTTATTACCCTGTAGATCTATAATAGTAATAAATACAAAGAAGTAGCAAAGGCTACTTCTTTGTAATTTTATATAATTTTCCGGCATCTGTAATGGTGTATAGCTCACCATTTTTGCCCTCAATTACATCGCGGAAACGCTCAGCTTCACGCGACAAAAGTCTTTCTTCGCCCACAACTTTATTGTTACTAATTACTAAACGCGCTATATGTGTACTACTTAGTCCTGCGATAAACAAATTATTTTTCCATTCACTAATACCTTTACCGGAATAAAATGTCATACCAGATGGAGACAATACTGGATCCCAATAGTAAATGGGTTGCTCCATACCTTTTTTAGCTTGTATAGTGGGTTCTCCAATCTGTTTTCCTGAGTATTCGATACCGTAAGTAATAATAGGCCATCCGTAATTTTTACCAGCTTGAATAAGGTTTAATTCATCGCCGCCTCTAGGACCAAATTCAGCCGCCCACAATGTCCCGTTAGTAGGATGGAAGGCAATGCCTTGTGGATTACGGTGTCCGTACGAATAGATTTCTGGCAAAGCATTTTTGTTGCTTACAAAAGGATTATTGGAGGCTGGTTTTCCTTCTTTAGTAATACGGATAATCTTTCCTAATGAACTCTTGAGATCCTGTGCCAAGACCCTTGTAACTTGATCTGAACGCTCGCCAATAGTTACTAATAAATTGCCAGACTTGTCGAAAACCATTCTTCCGCCATAATGCAATGCACCTCGATGTGTATTGGTGGAACGATAGATCACCTTAGCATTTTGCATTGTTTTTTCATCCTTTGATAGTGAGCCTTTTGCGATAGCGGTATGGTTGCCATTCGTAGTAGGCTCAGTAAAAGCCCAATAGACTGTTCTATTTGATCCAAATTGAGGATCGAGAACCAAGCCTAATAGACCACCCTGCGCACGAGCCTCAACTTTTGGCAATCCCGCGATAGCTTCGCTGATATTGCCCGCTGCATTTACGATACGCATAGTGCCTTCTTTTTCGGTTATTAGTAATTTACCGTCAGGTAATACCGCAATTCCCCAAGGAGATTTTAATTTATTAGTTACAACCTTAAAGTCATAACCAGCTTTTGTTTTAAGACCTCCAATTCTCGTTTGACCAGCAAAGGCAGGCTTATAGTTTGTGTTTGCTTTATTCTTTTCGACAGGAGCTACCGTGTCCTTTTGAAAAAGTGGAATATGAATATAAGATGTATGTTGTGGTAGTATTGATGAAGACAATAAAAGTGTAGTCGCTACACCGGCTGTTAGTATTAGGTTTTTCATAAATTAAGTTGTTTATTCAAATTTATTAAAAAGAGAACATATAAAAAGTTGTTTCTGAATGAACTCTGGTTTTAAAACTAGAAAAGTCTTCTAATACTGCAGTTTAGAAGACTTTTCTGTTTATTGTAAAGAATATTTTACGCTGTACGCTTATTTCTTTCCAATGCTGTATAATTTACCACCGTCTGTGACAGCAAGTAATTCACCATTTTTACCTTGTACTACATCGCGGAAGCGCTCACCTTCTTTTGCTAACAAACGCTCTTCGCCCACTACTTTATTGTCCTTAATGACAAGGCGGGCAATGTGCGTACTGCTCAATCCACCTATGAAAAGATTGTTCTTCCATTCTGGAATAGCATCAGCGGTATAAAAAGTCATTCCAGCAGGTGATAAAACAGGATCCCAATAATAAACAGGCTGTTCTAAACCATCTTGAGCTTGGATTGGTGGATTTCCAATCTCTGCACCACCATATTCGATTCCGTAGGTGATTGTTGGCCATCCGTAGTTCTTACCTGCTTCCACACGATTTAACTCATCACCTCCACGTGGTCCAAATTCAGACTCCCATAGATCACCTGTCTCTGGATGAAATGCGATCCCTTGTGGATTACGGTGTCCGTAGGAGTAAATTTCTGGTAAAGCATCGGCTTTACCAGCAAAAGGATTGTCAGCAGCAGGCTGTCCCTCTTTGGTGATGCGTATCAATTTACCTAATGTCGATTTTAAATCTTGTGCCAATGGACGAGTCGCCAGATCCGAACGCTCACCACTAGTAACAATCAAATGTCCAGTTTTGTCAAAGATCAGACGACCACCGTAGTGTAATTTACCATCGTATGTAGGTGTGGTACGATAGATCACGCGCACATCTACAACTGATTTTTCGTCATCAGCCAAGCGACCTTTAGCCACGGCAGTATGATTGCCACCTGATACAGGTTCCGAATATGTCCAATATATTGTCTTGTTACTTGCGTAATCTGGATCCAATGTTATACCTAATAAACCACCTTGGCCATTAGGATCTACTTTCGGTAAACCTGTGATAGCTTCACTTACTGTTCCATCATTTGTCACTAGGCGAAATACACCTTCTTTTTCGGTAATCAAAAACCTTCCATCAGGAAGAACTGCAATACCCCATGGTGATTTGAGTTTATTGGTAATGACTCTGCTTTCGTAAGGAGTAGTAGTCTTAACACCATTTATACGTGTTTGACCTTCGAATGCTGGTTTATAGTTTGTGTTAGCCTTACCAGTCTCTACTGGAGGAAGTGTGTCCGTTTGTTGCGCCGTACCATCGCCTTTGGTATTATTGTCATTGGTACATGATGAGGCAATAATAGTAGATGCAAATATTGCGGTATAAAAAAGTTTGTTCATAATGTATGTTGCGTTTTGTAGGCTAAGATATTAAATTTATAGTAATACTCTTTATCATAAACAGTTGAAATCTTGAAAAGTTCTGCTAAATTTTTGAATAAATCGTAAAGATATATTGAGTACATTGTAGTGTAAAAATATCACACATGAGCCAAAAATCATCTTTGAGAGAAATAGAACAGCGCTTTGATAATGATGTAGAACGTTTTGCTAACTTGGATACAGGGCAATTGACGACTTTGGATGCCAAATACAATATGGAATTGGTCACGGAAGCTATTGTACGGTTGCATCCGAATGTTAAGTATGTATTAGATATCGGCTGTGGTGCTGGCAATTATGATGTCAGTTTATTACAACGCAAATCGCCTTTGCATATAACTTTGTCTGACTTGAGTCAACCGATGCTAGATAAAGCTAAAGAAAGAGTAGAGGCTATTAATAAAGGAGGTTCATGTCAAATGATTAAAGGTGATTTTAGAACTTTACCAGTAGCGGATGAATCTTTTGATGTGATAATTGCTACGGCAGTATTGCATCATCTGCGTGATGATTCGGATTGGGAATCAACTTTCACAATGTTGTACAGTAAACTTAAAAAGGGTGGGAGTATCTGGATTTTCGATTTGATAACGCAAGATTCGGGTGCACTGCAAGAATTTATTTATTCTGTTCGTTATGGAGACTATTTGATTTCATTGAATGATACGGCATATCGTGACCATGTATTGGATTATATCGATAAAGAAGATTCTCCGCGCAGTCTGATGTTTCAACTAGACTTATTACGTAAAGTTGGTTTTACGAAAGTCGATATTCTACATAAGAATTTGTGCTTTGCAAGTTTTGTAGGGTTTAAGGAGTAGGATTGATTTTCCTTTTTTGTCATTCTGACGACAGGAAGAATCTTTTAGCAATTGAAAATGGATAATTGATTATTATTGTATCGCACGGTCGATATAGCAAACCCATAATTATTCTCGTCATTGCGAGGAACGAAGCAATCTATAAAAGTTAATATTGATGATAATATAAAAAATCCCCAACTAGCTAAGCCAATTGGGGATTCTTGCATATACTAAAAATAAAGCCTTATTTCACTTTGTACATTTCTTCGCGTTGTGCTTTTACAACGTCAGAATTGATGTATTCGTCGTAAGTCATCAACTTGTCGATGATACCGTTTGGAGTCAATTCGATAATACGGTTGGCTACAGTTTCTGTCAATTCGTGGTCACGAGAAGTGAATAGCATCGAGCCTTTGAAATCCTTCATGCCATTATTCAACGCTGTAATAGATTCTAAGTCTAAGTGGTTGGTTGGTTCGTCGAAGATTAAGAAGTTAGCACCTTGTAACATCATTTTGGAGAACATACAACGCATTTTCTCACCTCCTGATAATACCGATACTTTTTTCATTACCTCTTCACCAGAGAATAACATTTTACCTAAAAATCCACGTATAAATTGTTCATCAGCATCAGGTTTCGTGGTATAATTACGCAACCAATCTACCAAGTTCTCGTTGTTACCTTCAAAGTATTCTGCATTGTCCATAGGCATATCAGTAGGAGTAATGGTAATACCCCATTTGAAATCACCTGTGAAATCTTTATCACGACCAGTAAGGATTTCATAAAATGCTGTTGTTACCAAGTTGTTTTGACTTAGTACAGCTATTTTATCACCTTTGTTCATCATGAATGTGATGTCTTTGAAATAAGTTTCACCATTCACTGTTTTGCTCAATCCTTCTACATGTAGGATTTGGTCACCTGGTTCTCTATCATAAGTATTGAACATGATAGCAGGATATTTACGGTTCGAAGGCTTGATTTCATCAATATTGATTTTATCCAAAGCTTTCTTACGAGAAGTTGCTTGTTTTGATTTGGAAGCATTTGCTGAGAAACGACGAATAAATTCTTGCAACTCTTTCACCTTATCTTCCATTTTCTTGTTTTGGTCAGCACGTTGTTTCAATGCCAATTGAGATGACTCATACCAGAATGAATAATTACCAGTATAAATTGTCATCTTACCAAAATCAATGTCCACAATATGTGTACACACATGATCTAAAAAGTGACGGTCATGGGAAACAACCAAGACGATAGCTTCGTAAGATGCTAAGAAATCCTCTAACCAAGCGATAGTATTGATGTCCAAATCGTTGGTAGGCTCATCGAGAATCAAAATGTCCGGTTTGCCAAAAAGCGCTTGCGCTAATAACACACGTACTTTTTCGTTACCGTCTAATTCTTTCAGTTGTTTGTAATGTTGTTCTTCCTTGATACCTAAGTTGCTCAAAAGGGTAGCGGCATTGCTTTCCGCATTCCAGCCGTCCATTTCAGCAAATAAGCTTTCTAATTCTCCTGCACGTTCACCATCAGCATCCGAGAAATCTTCTTTCATGTAGATTTCATCTTTTTCTTTCATGATTTTGTACAGTTCTTGATTACCCATCATTACCGTTTCGATAACCGTATATTCATCGAATTCGTAGTGGTTTTGTTTCAATACTGACATACGTTCGCCAGGTGTGAAAACTACCGAACCTGTACTTGGGTCAATTTCACCCGATATAATTTTTAGAAAGGTAGATTTACCAGCACCATTTGCACCGATAATACCGTAACAATTTCCAGAAGTGAATTTTAAATTAACATCTTCGAATAGCACACGTTTGCCAAAACGAAGGGATAGATTGGATACATTAATCATGGCGCAAAGATAAGGTTTTATTCCTTAATATCTATACAGTTAAAGTGTGTCAAATATTATTTGTCACAGGTGATATTGGTCATTTTTAATCAATTTTAGCACACTTTATTTTGAGATGACTATTATTTGAGATATTTTAGAATAATTAAAGATTTTGGTTGAATGAATACGAATAAAATATATGCTGATGAGTTTGTTTCCAAGTTTATGGAAGGTAGTTTACAGCATTTGAAGTATATTCAGACTCCAATCAAAATATTTGCACTAAAAGATATTGCGCCTTATTTACGTACGCCAATTCCACCCATTTTATTTGGTTACAATGTAATCATTCATCTTACCAAGGGGCAGTTTCAACACCAAATTGAGTCAACTAAGTTTATGGTTAAAGCTCCTGCAGTTATGATTGCGAATTATGGACATACTTCTGCAATAGATGAAGTGGATAAAAATGCTGAAGGATATTGTGTGCTTATTAAAGAACAAGCGATGACTTCGATTCTCCGTGATCAAGAAACCTTAAATATCTTTAATATTGCACCCTTATTAAATCTCCAAGACCAGGATAACGATGATTTGAAACAGCTTTTTCATTTGTTGTACAAAGAGATTTATGACGAAAATCCTTATAAATCCTATTATGAAAGTATCTTCAAGACGATAGTCTTAAAAATTATAAAGCTTTCCGATTCGAACAAAACTTTACTACGCAACCAAGAAGTTGCAATTTCCTTTAAACAACTTGTATTTCTTGATTTTTTCAAAGAGAAATCCGTGAGTTATTATGCTGATAAATTAGCTGTTTCCACGAATTATCTTAATCGCTGTGTATCAGCGGTCTTTAAAAAATCTGCAAAACAAGTGATTCTAGAAGTAGCTATTATGCATAGTCAATTATTGTTATTAGAGACCAATAAACCAATTGCGACTATAGCTTATGAGTTAGATTTCGAAGATCCCTCTTATTTCACTCGTCTTTTCAAAAAACTTGTCGGTATCACACCAACTGAATACCGCAATAGCGCAAGCTAAATTGCTTATGCACGATTTGTCCTATTATTGGTCCTGTTTTCCATATTTTTCAGAACGTTTTCCCACTAACTTTACGAAAGTAACTTCAGCTAGTGATATATTAGTTGTTACTTATTAAAATATAATAAATTAATACCATAAGGATATGAGTCAAACTATTGGACATGTAGATTTCAAGACATACATCGATGACTTCGCAAAACATTTACGTGAATTATTTAGAAACGAGTACGATTTCAACAAAATCAGTTTAAACCGTGATTTGCCAGCGGATTTTAAAGCAAAAATAATGGCAAAAAATCCACTAGCAGTGGCTATTCCAGAGCTGCATGGTGGTCGTGGAGTGAATGTCAAAGAATGTCTTGGTGTACTTTCTGCTGCTTCCTATGAATCATTATCCTTGTCCTTAATGTTTGGGATTAACATTGCGTTGTTTCTAGAACCATTGGCTAAATATGGACAATATTCTGTTCAAGAGCGAATCTTCAAAAAATTCTTAGAAGATAAAGCTATGGGGGGATTGATGATTACCGAAAAGTTGTATGGTAGTGACGCATTGAACATGAAAACATCTTACCAAGAGACAGAAGGTGGTTATAAAATCAATGGAGAAAAGCATTGGCAAGGGTTGAGTGGAGCGGCCGACTTTTGGTTGGTGACAGCTCGTAAAGCGAATGCAAATGGTGATTTAGTTCGTGATATTGATTTCTTCGTGACAGATGATAATATTTCAGATCAACATATTCCAATGGTCGAGCGTTACAATAATTTTGGTTTGTTTGCTATTCCTTATGGAATCAATCAAATTGATATTACCGTACCTGAAGATCAAAAATTGCAACCTGAAAGTACAGGATTAAAGTTGATGCTTGATATGTTGCATCGCAGTCGTTTGCAATTTCCAGGAATGGGATTAGGCTTCATAAAGAGACTGATGGATGAATCGCTAGAACATTGTCAAAATAGAATAGTCGGAGGTGCTCCTTTAGCTAATTTGGACGCTGTAAAATATCAATTATCTCGTATTCAAGCTGCATATACTATTTGTTCTGGAATGTGTCACTATAGTTCATCAAATAGTGGGATTGACAAGGATCTAGCTTCATCTGCAGTTGAAGCAAACACATTAAAAGCCCTGATTACGGATTTGATGCAAGAGTCGGCGCAAATTGCATTGCAATTGGCTGGTGCGAATGGTTATCGTTTAGACCATTTTGCGGGTAGAGCAGTGATAGATAGTAGACCTTTCCAAATTTTCGAAGGTTCGAACGAAATGTTATATGGTCAGATTGCAGATGCAATTTTGAAACAAATGCGTAAGTCAAAAGAAACTAGTTTAGTTAATTTCTTGGCAAATCATCCAAATGCTAGCGAAAGTATTCATTACTTTGCAAATCAACTTAACTTTACAATTGATTCTGCCGTTAGTCAACGTGATGCTGTGACATTGGGTCGCATGATTGCTCGTGTGATTAGTTTTCAATTTGTGCTGAATATGAATGGTTATAACTCGCAATTAGTAGAATTGACTCGCCAACATATGGCATCAGACATTGCTATGTTTGTGGGACAATATATGTCTGCTAATACATCTAATCCGATCTTTGAATATCAGGATAATTCAGATTGGTCAAACTTCGCTTAATAATATTCCATTATATTATAAAAAGGGTAGAAAATTTAATTTTCTACCCTTTCTTTTTTTAAGGTGAAGACAGTTATTTCGGGTCTTACATTAAATCTTATTCTGATGGAATGACCAAGGCCTTTATTTATATATAAAGTCCGCCCATCGGAAAGGCGTTTTAGCCCTTTGTCGTAATTCTTATTTTCTACGGGAATTATACTGGCTTTACGGAAGGGAAATCGTACCTGACCGCCGTGTGTATGACCTGACAATATCCAACCATCATAATCTCTCCATACATCTAAATCACACACATCGGGATTATGTACCAAGACTAAGTTTGCCAAAGTTTTATCATAATGGCTCATTGCTTTTTTGGGCCTAAAATTTCCTCTCCAATAATCATCTATCCCTATAATATTCAAACCATGTACATTTAAGTTTTCATTTCGTAAAACGGTAATACCATACTTTTCTAAAATATGCACAAGGGAATCTGCTCTACCTGGATTTTGGAATACGCTGCCATAATCGTGATTTCCTAATATAGCTAAAGTAGCTAATTTCCCTTTAGCAACATGTTTAATGGCTTCTTCAAGTTGATCAAATGGTGCTTGATTATCATTTATAGGACTGATGAAATCACCTGTATACGCAATGATGTCTGGATTTATTTTATCTATTTTGGTAAACTGTTTTATAATATAATCTTCACTGACAGTCTCTCCAATATGAATATCAGAAACTTGAACTAAAGTTTTATTTTGTAGAGAAATAGGAAGGTTTTTAGTTGGCATATCAATGTAATTCCATTCCACCCATCGTGGTTCGATGCGCCAGATGTAAATCACGAAAATAAATGATAAAAAAAGTATAATAAATAATACTCTTGGAATAATTCGGATTAGCTTCAATTTAAATTTATATTGAGTAGGTAAAATTGTAAATTTTGTTAAATTTATAATAATGAGTTGAAAATTGCGAACCTAAATTTATAAAAACTAAAATGCTCAAACCATCTAAAATCTTTTCCCTCAATGCATATCAACTTAAATTAATTGCATTGATCACTATGATTTTAGATCATTTTGCTCGTGTACTTTATCCTGATCTCTATTTATTGAAGGTTGTTGGGCGTATGGCATTTATTCTTTACGCTTTTTTGTTAGTTGAAGGATTTATTCATACCAAAGATTCTAGAAAGTATTTTAGTAGATTATTGTTGTTTGCATTCCTTTCTGAAATTCCTTATGATTTAGCATTTGGGGATGCTTGGTTTGAGCCAAATAGACAAAATATATTTTTTACTTTATCCGCAGGGTTAACATCCTTGCTTATTATAGAATCAAAAAAGGTTGCTTCTGATGTAAAAGTATTACTGGTAGTAGCATTGGTTACAGCCGCTAATTTGTTTCATTTTGATTATTATTACTTAGGTGTATTACAAGTTGTATGCTTTTATGTATATAGGTCTCATCGTTTTAAGCAATATTTGACAGTAGGAATTTTGAACATGTTTTTTATGGCTAGAATTTCCACGCAATCTGCTGCAATTATGGGACTAATTCCTATCTATTTGTACAATGGTAAAAAGGGAAAGAATACTGGTTTACTCTATTACGTTTTTTATCCTGCACATCTATTTTTGTTTTGGTTAGTCAAGAAATACTTTTTGAACTAATCTTTTGACTATGCTTGGAAATCGTTCAATGTATTGTAATACTAATGAGTTCATGTAATAATTGCTAATGCATTTATCATCTTCTTTGATAACATCATCGTAATCCATAACCTGTTGGTCTGTATCAAAATATCCAAAAGCATACAAATTATTGTTTTTAAAGAGAATGTATGATTTTTCATCTAAATGTCTACCTTGGTCAATCACCAAAAAAGATTGCGATTCCATTTTAACTTTTTCTAAAGCTATTTCGACTTTTTGATTGTGGTCAGTCGGGGAAGGAAGTATACTGTAATCTAATTTTGGTTTAGGCTCATTATTTACACTGTAGAAATAACAGAGCTTATTATTCAAATCAAATTCCTCCATCAAATGCAACAATAACTGGTTAGCTTCGTACGGACGCTCAAAATGTTGTACAGCATTAGCATGTTTGTCGTATGGTGATACAACTAACCGAATATAGTCATTTTGGTCAGTGTATTGAATTAGTGAAAATTTGGGTTCATATTTCTTTAAAGCACGATTGTGCGTTGGCCAATGTTGTTTTATTAATTTGCACTCAGTCAATAAAGACATCAATTCAGTGCCAGTTTCCAAAAAATCAATGTGATGTATTTCATTGATAAAAGCTTGTCTTTTCTGGGTTCCGTTAGTTCCGGTAAAATGACTTAAAACTCTCTTTCTTAAATTGATAGCTTTGCCTACATAAATAATTTTACCAGATGCATTTTGGAATAAATACACACCTGTGGTTTCGGGTAATCGAAGAAAATCATCTTCATTAATATGTGTTGGTAAGCGATGTTCCTTTGTTTTCTTTAACGTACTTTCGATGATATTTTCTTTATCCTCCTGCACTAATTTTTCGAACAAGGTGACGGTAGCTTCAGCGTCTCCCATAGCGCGGTGTCTGTCATGAATCTGAATACCAATATTTTGACAAAGCTTACCTAAACTATAAGATGATTGATTTGGAATGATTTTTCTGGACAATCGAACTGTACACAATTTTGGAGCGCGCCATGAAAATCCTGCATTTTTTAGTTCTTCGACGATAAAGGAATAATCAAAATTCACATTGTGCGCAACAAAGACTCTCTTGTGTAATAAATTGTGAACAGTAGATGCAATATCTTTAAATGTTGGCGCATCTTCTACCATTTCATTAGTGATACCAGTTAAGGCTTGTATATGAAAAGGAATTGAAGTATTTGGGTTTATTAAGGATTGGAATTTCTCTAAAATATGCGTTCCATTGTGAATGACGATTGCTATCTCTGTAATTTTATTACCTGCTGCATACGAACCAGTCGTCTCAATATCCACAATCGCATATTCCATACGACAAAAGTACAAACAAGTTTTTGATTAGAGAACTATCAATAGGATTGAAGCAATGATTACTAAAGCAATTATGATGTTTCGAAAAATCTTTTCGGGTAAAACTTTAATAATTTTAATACCTATAAATCCACCCAATAGAATAAAGGGCAGAGCCATAAAATTTAAAAAAATTCCTTCCCAGGTTATATTGTGCCATACAAATACTTGAAGTGGAATCTTACTCAGATTCAATATGAAAATAAACCAGGCTGAAGTGGCGGCAAAAGCAATTTTATCCAAACGCTTTGAAAGCATATACACAGAAAGGGCAGGGCCTGCTGCATTGCCAATCATCGTAGAAAAACCCAATATAAATCCAAATAGCGGCGAATACCATTTCTTGTTAGTCAATAGCTTCTGCTTTTCTAAAGATGATTTTTCCATCCAAAGCATGATGAAAACGCCAATTATTATGCAGATTCCAATACAGATTTTAAAAGTCTTATCGTCGATGTAATTTCCCAACAATAACCCTATGAAAAGCCCAAAGAAAGCTAGCGGTAATAATTTTTTGACTTCATGCCACAGAAATGCCTTTCGATAATAAATTACAGCCACCAAATCTGCAAAACAAAGCAGAATTAGCACAATTCCTGTGGAATATTTTGCCCCGAAGAGTAAAGCAAAAAGAGGCACAGCTAATGTTCCAATGTTTTGAATTCCCGTTTTGGAAATACCAATCAACATGGCGCACGTAAAATACAACGCCCAACCATAAGGACTTGAAATCAATTGCATTGCCTCTTGCATATTAATCTTTTAATATTTCAAGAACTTTTGCAGCACTAATCTCTGAATAATCGCTAATATAAAAATTGCACTTTGGTAATTGCTCCTTTGTATGCGAACTCAAAACGGCTACGACTTTCATTCCTGCATTAAGTCCTGCTGTAATGCCCGAAAATGAATCTTCAAATACTAGGCAGTTGCTTGGTGCGATTCCAAGGCGTTCTGCTGCATTCAGATATACTTCTGGATGAGGCTTATGCAATTTAACATCTTCACTACTCATTGTTAACTGCATATCTTTTCTAATATTTAATCGATCAATAATCAAATCCATATTTGCTCGTGGTGCAGCAGTACATACAGCAGTATAAATTTTATTCGCCTTTAAATCGGCTAAAAAATTCTTGTAATACGGAATTGTTTCCACTTTATCTTTATACGAATCACGAAACAATTCCTCTTTTTCGTTTTCAAATTTTAATAATTCTTCACCATGTACAGGTCTTTTGAAAAAGTAAGTCATGATGTGACTGTTGTGTTTTCCATACATATGATCTTCAAACTCTTGCTCTGTGTATGGAATTTGGTATTTGTCAAAAAAAGCTTCGAATGCTTTAGCGTGATGCGGATTGGTGTGGCAGATTACACCATCCATATCAAATAATACGGCATATTGATTCATGGGGCAAATATAGCTATAAATTAAGGCTATAGCATCATAATTGTATTTAAGTTATTTGATTAAAATCACACATAATTATTATTTTTGGCAATGCCGATGAAAAACTTTCTACCAATAATTATAGTCATACTTTTTTTAGCCTGTGACAATGATGTGTATGAAACACACACCAAGCAAGGTGAATTTACTATTACCGAAATAAAACGAGGTGGTAAAAGACATCTTCGCGGATTCTATGTCGAAGGTTTTGAAAAGAAAGTCAAATACAGCGATATCCGTAATGGAAAATACAATGTAGGTGATAAAGTTCAGTTGAATTATGATTCTGTTATTAATAAAACCAAAGGAACCTATAGACTAGTATTGCAACGCAGAATAGAAGTCGAAAAATAGTTTAATTAATAACCCATCATTTTATAAGCTTGCTCAATATATTGGTAAAAAGCCCCTTGAGGATCTTGTTTGTTCTTCTTATCATGCAAATGACCTAATCGAACGATTAAAATATTATCAGCTGGAATTGAAATAACAAATTGCCCTAAATGACCATCCATATAGAATACTTTTTTGCCCTTATATTCATTCAGCCACCAACTGTAACCATAATTCTGTGAATCAGGAGTAGCTGGCGTTATTGAATTTTGCACGTAAGAAGAATCTAGAAGCTGTTTATCACCCCAACGTCCATTTTGGGTATACAATTTTCCAAAACGTGCGAAATCGCGTGCATTACTTGCTATACAACAATATGTTTTTTCAACCCCATCCTGAGGGGAGAATTGCCAAAGTGCATCATTTTCAGCGCCCATTGGCTTCCAAAAATGTTCGGACAAAAATTCTGATAGCGAAACAGGAAGGGCTTTAGCCAATACCATTCCTAGTAATTGCGTGTCACCGCTTTGATATTTAAATTTTTGATTTGGTTTGTCCTTTATTGGCAATTCCAACATCGCTTTGCTGATATCTTTGTAAAAATATGCTTTAGTTGTAATTGAAAAAGGGGAATAGTATTTTTCATCCCACTCCAGTCCAGATCGCATCGTGGCTAAATCACGGATAGTTAATTCATCTGCGTATTCGCCTTGTAATTCGGGTAGATAGGTTTTTACTTTTTCATCCAAACTAATTATATAGCCTAGTTCTAAGGCTTTGCCTAATAGGGCAGCAGTAATGCTTTTGGCCATAGAAAATGAGTTCGTCAATGATTTTTCATTAAAACCATCGTAATATTTTTCAAACCAGATACTGTCATTCTTTATTATCAAATATGCTATGCTTTTATTAGCAAGGTGGATAGAATCTAATACAGGTGTAGAACTGCTTTTATTATAATCTACGGATTGTGGCCAAGGTTGAGGAGTACCTTTTTCGATCTTTCTGTTCTCAAAATATTTATAATCCTCCAAAAATGCAGAAGTATGTCCTGTCAAGTAAACTGTACGTACAGCCTTGAGAATATAGCCATTTCCTGTAAATAATAGACCTAAAGAAACAACTGTTATCAGCACAATAAGACTACCGATTAGCCATTTGAATATGTTGAGTATCATATATTCGGTTTATAAAAAATAAAGATACAGAATGTTTTAAAATAATGAGATTCAATTTTTTTGAAATTGAATTTTATTTTGA
The DNA here is from genome assembly GCF_009829075.1 of Sphingobacterium composti. Taxonomy (GTDB): domain Bacteria; phylum Bacteroidota; class Bacteroidia; order Sphingobacteriales; family Sphingobacteriaceae; genus Sphingobacterium; species Sphingobacterium composti. The sequence continues at coordinate 165,328 of NZ_WUQZ01000006.1, forward strand.
TATATTTATGATATCAAAATGATATCAAATTTTTAACACTTATAAATTATGGAAAAAGTTATTAAGCCTACCTCAGGATATTCTGCAATCGGAATTGGAATTGTCTTGTTATTAATGTCTGGTTACATTGTATATTTATCTGTTTTAAACGATCGACCAGGATTTATATTCCTCGGTATTCTAGTTTTTTTAGCCTCAGTTTTTATTTTTAAAGGAATTTTGATTGTGCATCCGAATCATTCACGTGTATTGAATTTCTTTGGTAGTTATGTTGGCACGATTAAGGAGAATGGATTGTTTTTTGTGAATCCATTGTATACAGCGACAAAAATGTCTTTGCGTTCGGAAAACTTACAAGGACAAACGTTAAAGGTTAATGATAAAATGGGTAATCCTATTGAAATCGGTGCAGTAATCGTGTGGAAAATAGGCGATACGTATAAAGCTGCGTACGATGTAGAACGTATCTTTGATTATGTGCGCGCACAATCCGAAGCTGCGGTTCGTCATCTTGCAGTGAGTTTTGCTTATGATGATTTGGAGGATGATACGGCAGAAATTACCTTGCGTAATGGGGGAGAAGAAGTGAATCATATATTGGAAAGTGAATTGACAGAGCGTCTGTCAAAAGCAGGTATTATCGTTGAAGAGGCTAGAATAAGTCATTTGGCTTATGCAGCTGAAATTGCGGGTGCAATGTTACAAAGACAACAAGCAGCGGCAATCGTTGCAGCACGTGCAAAGATCGTCGACGGTGCTGTAGGTATGGTGGATATGGCATTGAAGAAATTGTCTGCGGAAAATATTGTAGAGCTGGACGATGAGCGCAAAGCAGCCATGGTAAGTAATCTAATGGTGGTACTATGCGGCGAAAAAGCAGCACAACCAATTGTAAATACAGGTTCCTTGTATTAATAATAGGGGCATCAAAGTGATTTGATATGAAGAAAAAAAGTTTTGTGGTGCGGATAGATGAGGATACATTCAAGCTACTTGAAAAGTGGGCGCAGGATGAATTTCGTAGTGTCAATGGTCAAATTGAATTTTTACTACACGAGGCTCTGGTGAAGAGCAAGCGTAAAAAGAATAAGGAATAGTTAGTAAGAGAGATTTTCGAATCTCTCTTTTCGTTTTTGGAAGGGATTCAAATTACATAAAACAAAAATTTATTTTCAAAAATAGTTGGAATATAAATTTTTCGATTTATATTAGTGTATTATTTAAATAGTACACTAGTATGATAGAAATTAAAAACTTAAATTTTAGTTATACCAAAAACAAACCAATCTTTTCAGATTTGAATCTAGATTTGGATACAGGGCATATCTATGGACTCCTCGGTAAGAATGGGGCAGGAAAATCGACGCTTTTGAAGAATATGATTGGGTTAGTATATCCCAATTCAGGCGAGATTTTAATTCTTGGACAGGATGTGCAACAGCGAAAACCTTCTTTATTGCAAGAGATTTGCTTTATACCAGAGGATTTGTATTTACCTAATGTATCGGTAAAAAGTTACTTAAAATCAAATTCTCGTTTTTATCCTAATTTTGATGAGGGTTATTTTCAAAAACTCTTTGCTGAATTTCAGATTCCTAAGAATCAAAATTTAGGAAATATGAGTTATGGACAGAAGAAGAAGTTCCTGATTTCGTTTGGTCTTGCGACGAACACCAAAGTGGTCATCATGGATGAACCGACTAATGGATTGGATATTCCGTCCAAAGCACAATTCAGAAAGGTTCTTGCAGCCGTCATGAACGAAGAATGTGTGATTGTAATTTCTACGCACCAAGTACGTGATTTGGACAATTTGATTGATTCTGTTATTATTTTAGATCAACATCGTATTGTATTGAATGAATCCATTCAAACAATTGCAGATCATCTGCACTTTAAAAAAGTTACGGAATTGAGTCAAGATGTACTGTATGCTGAACAAGGAATTGGAGCATACAGTGTTATTTCAACTAATGCTGATTTTGAAGATTCGAAAATTGATCTTGAATTGCTGTTCAATGCTGTCACCGTAGAAAATGAAAAAATTACCAACCAATTTTAACCGCAGAATATGAATAATACATTTGATTTTAATCGTTTTAAATTGCTCATTGGTAGACAATGGCAATCTTATAAAAAAGAGTATTTCCTTATTGTTGGTGTTTTGCTGGCTATAATTCTTTATTTCTATGGGAATGAACTTTACAAAGTTTTCAAGGAAGGTGATATTGTTATGTATAACAATGATTTTAGGTTCAGAATTCCCCTATTTATTATTCTTGGACTTCTTTATATTTCTTTAACCGCTAGTTCTTATTTTAAAAATTACGGCAAATCCAATGCGGCTATAGCGGAGATATTACTTCCGGCTTCTAAATTAGAAAAATTTCTTGCAGGCATATTCTACACAACAGGCTTAGGATTTATAACATATTTATTTCTATTTCATATTGTAGATTTCGGGTTTATGAATTACGTGCGTTCATTTACGACAAGTACGACATCTCACATGGAAAATGGCAAAGAAATAGTACGTGATAACTTAAATTTCTTACACAAGGTGATATATATAGATCCAGTGCAATATTTTGTATTTCTACCGTTTACTATTAATGCGCTTTTTTTGTTGGGCTCAATCTATTTTAAGAACAAGCACTTTATCAAAACAATAGTATCTGTTGCGGTATATGGTGGACTTTGTTTTTTGCTAATTTATAGTATTTATAGGTTATTCTTTTTAGGACATATGCAGTTGGATAATAATAACAATATAGACCATAAAGATTTGATTAGATTTTTATTTGCTACGCTGGGTTGGACTATAACGATTATTTTGTGGACAATCATATATGTTCGATTGAAAGAAAAGGAGGCTTAATATGGATTTTAACCAGAATAAAGCAATCTATTTGCAAATAGTAGATCATATATGTGAGAATATTCTGCTAGGTACATGGCCAATAGATTCGAAATTACCGTCTGTGCGTGAGTTGGCTATTGATATAGCGGTGAATCCAAATACAGTCATGCGTACATATGATTTCTTGCAGCAGCAAGGTGTTATTTCGAATAAGCGTGGCGTTGGTTTTTTTGTGACATCAGATTCTTTTTCACAAATAAAAAAGTATAAGAAAGAAGTCTTCGTGAAAGAAGATCTTCCTCAAGTTTTCAAAAATATCTATCTTCTGGATATTTCATTAGAGGAATTGAAAGAGAGATATGATGATTTTATTAATGAAAATTATAAATCGTACTAAAATGAAATTAAGTAATAAATTATTAATAGGGGTTGGCGTAAGCTTATTTACACTTATTTTGAGTATTGTCGTTGTAGCTAATATTGGTGGTGTGGATCAAGCAGAGTATTGGAAAAGCATAGAAAACGAGGCTAAAAACTTTAATTCAGAAAGCAAATATTTGAAGGGCGCTAAATTAAATACTTACAGAAGTATTTCAATAAAGAGTGAACACAGCAGAGGTCTTTATTTGCATTTAATTAAAGATGCTACATTTGCATACAAAAGTAATTCGGAGTTAAATGAAGTGGAAGTTTCAGCCGATAATGAAGGACTAATATTAAATTTTAAAACAAAGTCATTTCAATATCTGCATGTTTACCTTTATGCCCCTCATTTTGAGAATGTGACTTTGTCAAATTTAAATCTAGATGAGTTGGTTACATCAGAAGATTCATTAAAATTGGACATTCTAAATGCCTCATGGGGATCTTATAATATAGATAATGAAAGTTTAAAATCTTTGGATCTGAGTTTAACGAATTCGTCTATTGATAATACGCTAAAAATTGGGAAATTGGAAAACTTAAATCTAAAATTGACTAATTCAGCGATAAAACTTCAGCCATCCTCGATTAAAGGTTTAGCCGTTCAGGCAGAGAACTCCAAATTCGCTATTGAAGAGCCAAATGGTCCTACGACAATCTCTAGTTTATCCGTTGTTACACAAGGTAAATCAACTATTAGTCTGCCAACTAAAATTTCTGTAGACAAAATAGAAGGAAATCTTTCTGATAGTACATCTACAAATTTTCCTGTATTTCTGCTAAAGAATTTAATCAAGTAAAATTAAAATCTTCAAAACAATAAAGGCATCATTCATTGATGCCTTTATTGTTTTAATCCCTTCTCAAGAATTCTCTGTCTTCATCTGACAAGCCATCATTAGGCTTGTATGGCGAATCTATATAATTATCTTCTTCTTGCTCAGCGGTAGGAGGTTGGTAAACCGGATTGTTAATGCCGTATTCTGTTGGATGTTTCTTTTTACGTCTAAATAGTATACCTCCTGTGATAACACCAAGAATAAAAAATATGCCTAATATTAATAATTTGGAAGTACGAATATCACCAAATAACCAAAAAGAGCTTTCTTCCTTATTATTAAAAAGGATTATAGCTACTAAAGCTAAAAGTAAAGCGGTAATTATAGTTTTTGGTTTCATAGTCAAATTCTATTTATTGAAACACAAACATAATAAAAAAGGAGATAACCATGGGTTATCTCCTTTCTTGACTTTGGCTGTTTACTAGATATTTTAAAAAAATGCGGTGATTTTTGATTTATCGCATTTTTTTTATAACTTAACATCTAGTTAAACAACTAGATATGGGATATCCAACAAAAGTTCAAGTGA
>NZ_WUQZ01000060.1 GCF_009829075.1 Sphingobacterium composti
AGCATTAGGTAGGGCTTCAACATAACTATATCCACTATACGGAAGAACAGCTACAAAAACAGGACATTCAATAAGTTCTCCAGTGCTTGTGTCGACATAGTGAAGTTTATCTCCTGCAAAATCAATTTCTAAAAGTCTGCCTGGCTCATGATCAAAATGCATAGTAGAATTACCTTTACGCAAATGATCCTGTAAAAGTTCACAGAATCTAGAATAACCAAAACCATCCGGGTATTCAGAAATATATTCTTGCCACAACAATTGACGAGTTACACCTACACGGCGAAGTTCAGTAGTAAAATATTCATAATGGGATTCTAAATGTAATTGTCTTGCATCTTTTACTACAGTCTCCTTTTTATCAATATTGAGATAAACTTGAAGATCATGGTCATTAAACAATAGAAGCTCCTGGATGCTTAGGCCGCTAGAAGTAAAGGTTTTAATATACCCAGCTATCGTCCGTCTATTTATACCTGTCTCTCTTTCTATTGATCGTTGAGAAAAACCACGCTCGACAAACAGTAATATCTGTCTAATTTTTTGCATACTTAGAGGTTTATTTGCCATAATTAGGAATATATCTGATCCCTAACTTAGCAATCATTTTATCTAAATATCCAGTGGTGTACTTTGTCGCGGAATAATTGGTGTA
>NZ_WUQZ01000061.1 GCF_009829075.1 Sphingobacterium composti
TCTTTCCATTGATGAAACCAGTCTTTCTCATGGTGAACTTTATACGGTGGTAACTAATAAAGAAGCTCACGGAAAGAAAGGGACTATAGTTGCAATTCTCAAAGGAACTAAATCCGATAGTATTATCTCTGTGCTTCAACAAATTCCACTCCGATTACGCAACAAAGTACGGGAAATAACACTTGACTTAGCTGGTAATATGGGGATTATAGCTAAGAAGTGTTTTGCTAATGCAGTGCAGGGTATTGATCGCTTTCATGTGCAGCAATTGGCAACTGAGGCACTTCAAGAAATCCGGATAAAACACCGTTGGGAAGCTATTGATGAAGAAAATATTGCCATTGAAGACGCTAAAAAAAGGAAAGAAACTTACTATCCAGAAATCCGGATCATGTACAAAACCTGTGGAGTAGAAGAAAAATAATCGGATATTTGCATTATTCTATTATTCAGATGCACGATTCATTTAAAGCTTTAATGCCTCTCATTATTCCAGAAGGGGTTTCCGATTATTTTGAAATGACCCATTATTCAAAAGGCGAATGTCGCTTGGATATATTTTTGGAAGAG
>NZ_WUQZ01000062.1 GCF_009829075.1 Sphingobacterium composti
AGGACATTTGGCAATCCGAAAGGCCCGTCAGGGAAAAAAGGAACAAGGCACAAATCAAACGGAGACCTATTACTTTGATGTCGAAAAATGTAAGGCCTGTCCATTTGGGCAGGGGTGTTATAAGCCTGGAGCTAAAACGAAAACCTATTCAGTCTCTATAAAATCTGACCTTCACAAAGATCAGATGATATTCCAGGAAACTGAATATTATCGAAGTAAATCCAAAGAAAGATATAAAATTGAAGCTAAGAATAGTGAACTCAAAAATGTCCATGGATATGGCAGGGCTAATTCCTATGGCATCCAAAACATGGAAATGCAGGGTGCAATGGCGATCTTCACTGTAAATATGAAAAGAATCCTGAAATTAATCTAAAAAAGCAGGGGTATTAGCTTTAAAAATCTCAAATTGGGATGATAATAGCCAAATAGCATATCCTTATTGACTAAACTTACAATAAGGACCATTAATAAACAATCTTTCAGAAATCCCTTAAACAAAAATGACTGAGTAAG
>NZ_WUQZ01000063.1 GCF_009829075.1 Sphingobacterium composti
AGGGATCACGCCAACATATACCGCATATTTTCGCGCATCGGTAAAGCTGGTAAAATTCTCTGTATAAGCTATCGTCATCCAGGCATTTACCGGCCCAATCCCTTTAATGCTGCTGATGATACGATAGCTTTGCAACATCGAGTCATCGTTTTTGATCAGATCTGTGACCTCATCCTCCACACGAGCGATGTGTTTTTTATTCTCTTTTATTTTAGCCTGGGCCACAAGGATAGTGGTATCAGTTTGCACAACCCCGTACATGTGTTGACGTTCTTTAATCGTACATGTTAATCCCGCCGTTTCACGAATCAGTCTTTTCCGGAAAGATAGTAGTTGCCTCAATTTTAACACCTTGTTATTCAGAGGCTTTGAAGATTCCAGACGTCTACGCTTTTCTTCACCATATTGTCCGATACGATAAGCGTCTGCCTGATCACTCTTCCCTCTGGTCATACCCATCGATTGCTTGATCTCTAAGCCCGGTACCCGGCAATAAGCGATA
>NZ_WUQZ01000064.1 GCF_009829075.1 Sphingobacterium composti
AAGAGTTCTTTGACATATTGAAAGAAAAAAAGACACAAGAGAAGACAACAGTAGAGACAACGTTGTAATATGCTTGAGTTATTAAAGAGACCCCCGGTCTAAGGCCGAACTTTTTAATGATAAGTATTACGATGTATATATCAAAGCAACTCTATAGTAGCAAAAGGGCTATATGAGTGAAGAAAGTAAATAAGGGTACACGGGGGATGCCTAGGCTCTCAGAGGCGATGAAGGACGTGATAAGCTGCGATAAGCTACGGGTATTGGCAAATGCGATTTGATCCGTAGATTTCCGAATGGGGCAACCTAACTATCTGAAGGATAGTTGTATAATACGCGAACGCGCCGAACTGAAACATCTAAGTAAGCGTAGGAGGAGAAAATAATAATGATTTCGTAAGTAGTGGCGAGCGAACACGAAAGAGCCCAAACCAGTATTGTTACGGCAATACTGGGGTTGTAGGACCACGA
>NZ_WUQZ01000065.1 GCF_009829075.1 Sphingobacterium composti
AACCATATATTTTCTTCCCTGTCTTTCGCAATAGGGTATCGTCCATGTGCGCATAGATATACCTATCCTCTGATTCATTCAAAAGAACAACTTGTTTTCGAATTACCCCAAAAATATCTTTTAGATTCATTCGGCTCCCCTTAAATAGACGGTATGCTGCAGACCAATCTTTAAATTGATTGCCACTTGCTGTTAACATACCAGTCACTGTACATCGACCTAGACTACATAGCAAACCCAATGCTAAACTGCGGGCTCTCTGAAAGGTACGGTGTTGATTAAAAGCCGAACTACATTGTTCAAAAAGATATTGAAAATGAGCGATTATGCTTTTTTGGGGAGTTTTTTTTTAAGGTCTTTTACAGACTCGTCACTTCGTTGAAGAACAAGTCGCTGATGATCATCTATTACCCACTCTACAATTT
>NZ_WUQZ01000066.1 GCF_009829075.1 Sphingobacterium composti
AGTGTTTTGCTAATGCAGTGCAGGTTATTGATCGCTTTCATGTGCAGCAATTGGCAACTGAGGCACTTCAAGAAATCCGGATAAAACACCGTTGGGAAGCTATTGATGAAGAAAATATGGCCATTGAGGACGCTAAAAAAAGGAAAGAAACTTACTGTCCAGAAATCCTATCAAATGGTGATACTATAAACCTGAATTCGATAATTAAAAAGCGTACAATTGGTTAGTTTTTACCGTTTGATATTTGATTGAAGGTTTCTTAGGGAAGAAACTGTATGCTGCTAATCCAGTTAAGATATTTACGATAAAGTTGATGAATGAACGATGTCTTGAATGCTCAATCTGACAGATGTTTTTAAGTTCGTCGTTCACAGTTTCTATAACTGATCTTTTTCTAAGCATAATCTTATCATTCATA
>NZ_WUQZ01000067.1 GCF_009829075.1 Sphingobacterium composti
AGTTCACCATGAGAAAGACTGGTTTCATCAATGGAAAGACTACTACCTATATTCTTTGGAAATATTAGTCCTTCCTGTGCATTTTCGCGATGGGCCCACTGTTGAAAACCACTGAGTTTATTACGGTAATATCGCCTTAATTTATTGGCGGATATACCATAAAATGAGCTAATAGTTTCGATGCTATGGGCTTGATTATCCGCTGATACCTTTTAAAAAAGCCGCGAAATCTGATGTGACACGCGTTCCTTTTGCTACTAAATTCCAATCCCTATAAACTACCTTACCAGTATCTTGATTGAGCCATCTTCGACGTTTAACATGTAAATAAACTTGCTGACCACGAATAGGAAAATCTTGTAAAGTAACGGGATCAAAAAAACCTTTGGATAATAAGCTATTGGTTTTGAATTC
>NZ_WUQZ01000068.1 GCF_009829075.1 Sphingobacterium composti
ACAACCTTGAGTAATGGAGAGATTTAATTTTGCTACGACTTTTATCTGTTGATTATCTTTGTTTTTAAGTTTAAGATTTTCTTTTCCTGAATACGCTGAGTCTCCAATTATAGTATCTACGTGAATGCCATTTTTTTGACTTATTTCTAATAATTTGGGTAGCTCGGGGCCATCCCCCTTTTCTGCTGAGGTAACAATGGCTGCAGTGATCAGACGTTCTGGTGTCATAGCAATATGGGGCTTGTAACCAAAGAATTTGCTGTCAGCTGTCTTATGTCCAATGGTGGCATCTGTATCTTTGGAAATCGTATGACGATAGGCCTCATCTGTATCTTGTACCGTTTCTTTCAGCAAATTTAATTTCTCTTTAACAACAGGAACATAGCCTAGGGACTGATCTGCTTCA
>NZ_WUQZ01000069.1 GCF_009829075.1 Sphingobacterium composti
ACAACCTTGAGTAATGGAGAGATTTAATTTTGCTACGACTTTTATCTGTTGATTATCTTTGTTTTTAAGTTTAAGATTTTCTTTTCCTGAATACGCTGAGTCTCCAATTATAGTATCTACGTGAATGTCGTTTTTTTGACTTATTTCTAATAATTTGGGTAGCTCGGGGCCATCCCCCTTTTCTGCTGAGGTAACAATGGCTGCAGTGATCAGACGTTCTGGTGTCATAGCAATATGGGTCTTGTAACCAAAGAATTTGCTGTCAGCTGTCTTATGTCTAATGGTGGCATCTGTATCTTTGGAAATCGTATGACGATAGGCCTCATCTGTATCTTGTACCGTTTCTTTCAGCAAATTTAATTTCTCTTTAACAACAGGAACATAGCCTAGGGACTGATCTGCTTCA
>NZ_WUQZ01000007.1 GCF_009829075.1 Sphingobacterium composti
TTTCAAATCACCAGATTTGAAAGTAATTCCCAGCCATTATATGCTTTGCTTGATGCGAATGGCGAGTTATTGGTTCCGACGAGTGGAGCTGTTTACGATATCGACAAATATGAAGCTTTCTTGCGCTCAGGATTAGAAAAATTTAAGTCAAAATAATCAAGTAATTAATATTAAATTAATAAAAAAAATAGCCTGATATTGATATATTTGTAACATATGGGTGAAATCAAAAATATAGCAGTTTTAACATCTGGTGGAGATGCCCCAGGAATGAATGCAGGTATACGTGCAGTAGTTCGTGCAGGTATATATCATGGATTAAATATGTTTGGTGTCAAAAGAGGTTACGATGGTCTTGTAAATGGAGACATTCTACCAATGGATGCTAAATCTGTTGCGAACATTATTCAACGTGGCGGAACAATCTTGAAAACAGCCCGTAGTGACGAATTTCGAACTTATGAAGGCCGCCAAAAAGCGTATGACAACATCAAAAAGCTGGGCATTGATGCTTTAGTTGTAATCGGTGGTGATGGAACTTTCACTGGAGCTTCTAAATTTATTGAAGAATTCGATATTCCAATTCTTGGAATGCCAGGAACTATTGATAATGATTTAGCTGGTACCGATTTTACTATCGGGTATGATACCGCCATTAATACGGTAGTGGATGCTGTAGATAAAATACGAGATACAGCTGAATCCCATGATAGATTATTTGTCATAGAAGTTATGGGACGTGACTCTGGTCTTATTGCGTTACGCTCGGGTATTAGCACTGGTGCAGAAGCTGTCTTAATTCCAGAACTTGAGGTAGACTATAATGCTATCATGAAGCGCTTGGACAGTACACGTAAAAACAAATCATCTCGCATCATTATTGTAGCAGAAGGTGATGATGAAGGCGGATTAGTTGTAGCCGATAAAATAAAAGAGAATTTCCCAAATTATGATGTTCGTGTCTCCATACTAGGTCACATTCAACGTGGAGGAAAACCATCTTGTATGGACCGCGTGCTAGCAAGTCGTTTAGGTGTAGCTGCTGTGGAAGGACTTATTGCTGGAAGACGAGGAGAAATGGCAGGATTGATTTGCGGAGAAATAACTTACACACCTTTCAGCAAAGCAATCAAACACATCGACAAAGTCAATACTAACTTAACACGAATAGTTGAAATACTTTCATTATAAAACAATAACGCCATTAAACTAATTTTAATGGCGTTTTTTAAATTAATTCACTTTACTTACGCTGTCACCAACTCAAATATAGTAATCTCCGGCACTATCCCTACACGTCCTGGGTAACCTAGAAATCCAAAACCAGTATTTACATATAATTGTTGATTTCCTTCTTGGTATAAGCCTGCCCATTCTTTGTATATAAACTTCGCTGGACTCCATTGGAAATGTTCACCACGCACACCAAATTGCATACCATGTGTATGACCTGCAAACATAGCATCAATATTGGTATCTAATACTTGTGCTCTCCAATGCGACGGGTCGTGAGAAAGTAGAAGTTTAGTTGATATTTCTTCGGTGCCTTGCAATGCTTTATTCAAATCTCCCTTTTTAGGAAAACGACCTGTACCCCAGTTCTGAACACCGACAATACTGATTTCCTCATTACCTACTTTGATAGAACGGTTTTCATCCATTAACAAATCCCAGCCCATCACTCGATGAACATCCAACATATCTTGATAATTCTTGCGTTTAGCAGGACTATCTTCTCGCCCATAATAGTAATCACCATAATCGTGATTACCCAAGACTGAATACACACCATAATCCGCTTGAAGCTTAGAAAAGATATTTTGGTAATTCGTCATTTCATTAGCTTGGTTATTCACCAAATCTCCGGTAAAAAAGACCGCATCAGGTTTTTCTCCCAATAACATTTCTACACCACCTAATACCGCTTTTTTATTATAAAATGAACCAGAATGCACATCCGATATTTGTGCTATTTTGAAACCGTGAAAAGCTTTCGGAAGATTCGGCAATACTAGTCTTTGTCTGCGGATTTGATAATCATAAGCGCCAGAAATAATTCCCCAAGACAACGGAAAAATAGGCAATGACGCCACCACAATACCCGACTTCAATAAAAACTCAGACCTTGAAATACCTTTAGTAGGAACTTCGGGCAAAGGCTGCTCTAATTCTTCAATACGCTTCTTAATATTTGGTACAGGCTTACGCCTAAACAACCGAGTCACCCAAATTCCACCACGTCTCAAATCATCTATCACCAAAATAAAAGCATAAATGAATTTACTGATAGCAGTCAAAAAGAAAGCCACCAAAATAATAGAACGATAAGCTAATGGGATATTATATTTGAAGGAAATAAATAAACCTATGAATAAGGCAATAGAATAACCCCACCACAAATAAGTAAACCACTTTTTTTTGGCAAAAGGTATCTTCGTAGACCTAAGCGCGAAAAAAATATAAAAATCTAATAAAAATAAAATTATTGCATTGATTATAAGCATCGGTATCTTGTTTAATTAGACAATACTAATCTCTTTAGAGATTGTATCCATTTGGGGTCATCATTTAAGCTTTCGACCATCACCACTTCATCCCCACCAAGCTCTTTAAATTCTTCAGCATATTCGACTTGAATTTCATCCAACGTTTCGATACAGTCGGCAACAAAAGCTGGGCTAAATACTAACAGTCTTTTAACTCCTTTGTTTGCCAAATCATGCAATGCATCCGAAGTATAAGGCTGAATCCATGGTGTTTTGCCCAATCGCGACTGAAAACATACCGTATATTTATCCTCCGTAATACCAAGCTTATTCGCAATCGCCCTTGACGTAGCGTAGCATTGAGATAAATAGCAGAATGAATTAGTTTCTTTCTTACAGGTATCACAACCCGTATCTGGGCACTTTAGTTCTCCTGTCGGGTCAACTTTACCTAACTGACGTACAGGAAGACCATGATAGCTAAACATAATATGGTCAAATGAATCAATATCATGACGTGTCCCATGTTCGGCGTACGTATCGATCATCAAATCATCTTCGCAATAGCTGCTCACAAAAGATACTTTTGGAATATATTGCCATGTACGCATGATTTCCATCACTTTGTCTATTACAGAACCAGATGTAGCAGATGCATATTGTGGGAACAATGGTATCACCTTAATGCTCTCCAGATACATCCCTTGCATTTTCTTCAATGTAGACTCTATGGAAGGATTCTGGTAGCGCATCGCTAACTCCACGTGGTATTCGTCACCTAATTCTTCTTGCAACATTTTTTGCTGAAGTACTGAATAATACATCAAGGGAGAACCATTAACCTCATCCCAAATCGTCGCATAAGTTTCAGCAGATTGCGCGGCACGCTTAGGAACAATCACTCCTTTCACTAGAAGATTTCTTCCTAGCAAAGGAATGTCCATTACGCGACCATCCATCAAAAACTCTGTTAAATACCTTCTCACTTCTGGAGTAGAAGGCGCATCAGGAGTACCTAATTGTACCAACAAAACACCTTTTTTACGCTGCTTATTCATTGATACAAAAATAACTAAAATTTATAGCTGACTTTCTTCAACTATCGAAAATGATAATAACATGACCAGCAATTAGAGTTGTTCTAACGCTTCTTTGACATCTTTCATCAGCCACATAGGCGTGGATGTCGCGCCACAGATACCGATAGTATCGCCGTCGTTGAAAATCGTAGAATCTAATTCTTCAATGCCTGATATAAAATAAGAATTTGGGTTGGCAGCTTTACACACATCGTATAATACTTTACCATTAGATGATTTTTTGCCAGAAACGAAGACTATTTTATCATATTGACGTGCAAAGTCATTCAAATCATCATAACGATTGGACACTTGACGACAAATAGTATCATTGGCTTTCACCTCGTAACCTCTTTTGATTAATTCTTCTTTTATCGCATAGAACTTGTCTACACTTTTAGTTGTCTGACTGTATAATGTAAACGAACTTGGCAGTTCTACATTATCCAATTCATCGATATCTTGAAAAACAAGGGCTTCATTATTCGTTTGTCCTTGCAAACCAATCACTTCTGCATGCCCATGTTTACCAAAAATCAGAATCTTCTCGTCCTCATCGTACGAAGTCTTGATTCTATTCTGCAGTTTCAAAACAACAGGACAAGACGCATCTATTAAAGTGATATTGTTTTCAAGTGCAAGCTTGTACGTTTCAGGCGCTTCTCCATGTGCACGGATTAACACTTTTTCATTCTGCAAAGTCGGTAACACATCGTGATTGATAATACGTAATCCTTTGGCTTTCAATCGTGCGACCTCTTCATCATTGTGCACAATATCACCCAAACAATACAAATAGCCATCTTGCTCTAATATTTCTTCTGCCATATCAATAGCATAGACTACTCCGAAGCAAAAGCCTGAATCTTTATCAATCGTAACTTGCAGATTTTTTGACATATCACAAAGTTAGCAATAAGATTTGGTACGTGAAATATGTATAAAAATTCATCTACAAAGAATGACTTTAATATTTCTTTATATTTTTTCCTTTTTCTGTACCTTTGCAAAAAATTTGATATAATAAGGTTATGGCAACTAACAGAACTTTCACGATGATTAAACCTGATGCAGTAGCAAATGGTCACATCGGAGCTATTTTAAACGACATTATTGCTGGCGGATTCAAAATCGTAGCAATGAAATATATCCAATTGACTGAAGAGTCTGCTGGAAACTTTTACGCAGTACACAAAGAAAGACCTTTCTACGGTGAATTAGTAAAATTCATGACTTCTGGTCCTATCGTAGCGGCTATCTTAGAAAAAGAAAATGCAGTAGAAGATTTCCGTACATTAATCGGTGCTACTAACCCTGCTGAAGCTGCTGAAGGTACTATCCGTAACAAATATGCTAAATCTATCGATGCAAATGCTGTTCACGGTTCAGATTCTGACGAGAATGCACAAATCGAAGGTAACTTCTTCTTCTCTCAATTCGAAAGATTTTAATCATAAAAAACTGAAAATAACAATAAAGGACAATCGAATTGATTGTCCTTTATTGTTATCTATTATTTTCAATTCATCTTATGATGCACAGAAAGCATCAGATGATTAGTTCCTGCATTTGACCCCACATGTTGACGCATATATCCCAATTGTAATCCTAGATTTTGCTGCAACTTATACCCCAATCCAGAATACGCTCGATTTCTGTCGAAAGCCTTAATGGATTCTTCATCAGAAATATTCAAGAAAATCTCATCATAAAGCGCCAAATAAAGGCCATTCTTATCAAATTGCTTTGCATTCAAAGGAATATCAGCAAATAAACAATACCTGAATCGCCCTCGAAAATCTTGATTTTCAATGAATCGCTCTTCCAATCTAATTCGGTGTCTAAGTTTTGAATTCAAGATACCATGTGAAAACATGCCTTCTTGGTAAATTCGATGTTCAGCAAATGGATTGTTTGGCGTCCCCTCAGCTTCTGTATGGATAAAACCATAACCTAAAGTTGCTTGAAAATAAGGTTTAAATTGATATTGACCGCCAATTCGAATTAATGTTTGATTGTGGTCGCCAATGATTTTATAATCACGAAGCTGCAATTCATGATGTAAACTAAATTTCGAGTCTTTGATTTGCGTATTGCCAAAATATATCAGCCAACCATTCAATGACTGCGCTTGTGAAGAAATACAAATAGATAAAGTAAATAATAGGAATAATGCTCTCATACTTCGAAAATAAGACCTAACTCCTATAATTTAAGTTCATTTGCTGTAACAATTTTGTATAAAAAAAGTGAACTAAATAGTTCACTTTAAATATCCCTTTAGAATGATCTTTTTTCTAAATGCTCGTTTTCTTTGGAAGTCATTAACTCTTTATCTTCCTTCTTTTTGTCATAATAACCGCACAAATGCAATACTCCATGAATAATCACACGGTGCAACTCATCTTTTTCAGTAACATTAAATTTCGCAGCATTCTCACGAATCCTTTCTATCGAAATGAAAATATCACCCGAAATCATATCTTCCTCTTCTGAAGAATCGAAAGTCACAATATCTGTATAAGTATCATGACTCAAATACTGTTTATTGATATCCAACAAATACTCGTCCGAACAGAACACAAAAGTTAATTCGCCAATACGCTTATAACCTTCTGCTTTGATAGTATCCCCTATCCAGTTTCTAACCTTTGCCTTATCCTTTAAGACAAAATCAATATCTTCCGAAAAAAATGAAATATCCTTTAATGCCATTTTATTAAAATCCTTTTGTATCCATATATGTTTGCAAAATTAGTGTTGCGGAAACTGTATCCACCAATCCTTTATTTTGCCTTTTATTCTTTTTCATTCCGGATTGTGCGATAGCCGAGGATGCCATCTTAGAGGTAAAACGTTCATCCACTTCTACTAAATTAATTGCGGGATATTCTTTCTTCAACTTACGCGTAAAACCCAGCACGTGTTGCGCAGACTCCGAATCCGTTCCATCCATTTGCAGAGGCTTACCTACGACAAATGTTTCCACTTGCTCCTGTTGCAAATAATCCTTTAAGAATGTCCATATTTCTTCAGGATGAACGGTAGTAAGGGACGTCGCAATAATCTGTAAGGGGTCAGTGACTGCGATTCCTATACGCTTAGTCCCATAATCAAATGCCATTATTCGCATACGCTCAAAAAATTTTAACAAAGGTACAATTCATTATTGAGGATAAAAATCTATAACTTTGGTAGTATATATTTACAATATGCGACTAATTTTATACATATTACTTTTGCTCGTTCCTTTTGGTATAAAAGCCCAGACATTTGAACAACAAATCGAAGCTTATAGATCAGAAATAAAGAATAAGTTCAGCAAGGATAAATTTGGTCCACTGAAAGAAGAAAACATTGCTTTTTTGTCTTATTACCGTGCGAACAAAGATTTTGTCATAAATGCGGATGTAGAGCCACTGTATGGGGAGAAATCATTTCGGATGCCTACTTATGACGGTACTAGCAATACATATAAGCGATATGCACTCGTACATTTTGAATTATATGGGCAACAACATACGCTTACGTTATATCAAAGTGAGGCTTTATTCCAAAATCCACAATTTAAGAATTATTTATTCTTACCTTATCTGGATAAAACGAATGGTGAAGAGACATATTCTGGTGGAAGGTATTTAGAACTAGACGCATCACATATTAAAAATGGAAAAATTGAATTAGATTTCAACAAATCTTACAATCCTTATTGCGCATACAGTTCGGGATATAGATGTCCACAACCACCCGCTGAAAATACACTAAATATAGCCATTACGGCAGGAGAAAAAAATTATAAAGGTCCCAAAAACGAAAGACAAGTCAATAAAGCTATGGCAAAGAATTTCACTGAAAAAGAAAAAGCCATTATCAACAGTGGTGATATAAACACAAAACTGCATGTATATCAGACTACAAATGACAATGAATTATCAGTTTTAAAAGCAACATCACAAGATATCAAACTTGATGACCCGCTATTACCTATTTTAGAAAAAAGAATGCTATTGACCGTTCAAGACCCTGAACATGCTGGTGTAGGAATTGCCGCTCCGCAGGTTGGCGTTAACAAAAATTTGATTTGGGTTCAACGCTTTGACAAAACGGGCGAGCCATTTGAATTTTTTATTAATCCAAAAATCATTTGGCGTTCAAAACTAACACGTCTTGGAACTGAGGGTTGCCTTTCGATACCCGATAGACGCGAAGAAGTACAACGAAACTATGCGATTCGATTGCAATATTGGGATAAGAACGGAAATATTATCGAAGAAAATATTGAAGGTTTTACTGCTGTTATTTTTCAGCATGAAGTGGACCATCTTTATGGCATACTCTATCCTGATCGTCTTGAGGAACAAACAAAAACCCAGAAAGTTGATTTGAAAGATAAGATCCAATTTTCTATCGAAGCAGGAAATGTGAGACCATAGCAAAGGCAGCTATTAGGCTGCCTTTTAATGTTATCTTTCTATAAGTTTAATCTCGTATAATTTAGGCCATAATTTACCTGTCACAAATAATCGTTTGCCCACAGAATCATATGCAATTCCATTCAATTCATTGTCATTTGCATTTCTTCCTTCAGAATACAACCCTATCAAATTGATTCTACCTTCTACTGCGCCAGTTTTAGGGTCAATAATAACTATAACATCTTTCCCGTAAATATTAGCATAGACTTTTCCATCTATATATTCAAGTTCATTCAATGAATCAACTTTGCCGTTCTCATCATAAACACTTATATATGACTCCTCCTGTCCAGTATCGGCATTAAGAAAATGTAATTTATTAGACCCATCGGATTTGATCAATTGTTTACCGTCATAAGTAACTCCCCACCCCTCTTGACTATTACCATAATTAAACTCGCCTATTTTCTTAAGTGTATTTTTATCTAAGAAAAATCCTTTTCTTTTTTCCCAAGTAAGAAAAACTATCCTATTTCCAACGATTGTCATACCTTCTCCGAAGAAACTTTCCTCAGGTTTCTCAATTTTCAAGATACTACCTGTTTTTAAATCAACCTTGCGTATTGAAGTCACAATTCCCTCTATGTCTGGCTGACCTGTAGTTTCGTACAATATTCCATCTGCAAATTGCAATCCTTGTGTATAAGCTTTCGTATCATGTGGAAATTCATTTACTACTTCAAAAGCGTAGTTTTTTGCATTCGGTGGAAGCACCAATATATTGCTGTAAGCGATATCTTCTTTACCTTGGGCGTATATCTTTGCAGATAAAGAACGATCACCGAAACCGTATTGTTTGGTATCAAAAACTACACTTCCTGTATCTGTTTTAGTAACAAAAGCTTGTCCGTCTATGGAATAAACTACTGAATCCAAGGATGTGTTCGGAAAATTGAGCTTCAATTTCACTTGCTCCCCAAAAGCGACACGTTGTCCCGATTCTGGTTGCACAAACTCAAACTTTCCTTGTTGAGATTTACAGCCTGCGATTGCTAATAAAATCGCTAATGATATACCTGAAAAAAACTTAATACGCATGTTATACTAGTTTAGTTGCTCCAAAAAGCATCTTTTATTAATTCCACTTTTTTTGTTTCTAAATATACTGAAACAATATCAAATCTTATTTCTCCCACGTACTTATTCAACTCGATGTAAGCTTCTGCAGCTTGTATTAGGTTTTGTTGTTTTTTGTTATCCACAAAATCACTCGGCACTCCATACAAGTCAGATTTTCGACTTTTGACCTCCACAAACACGAGGATATTTTCCTCCATGGCCACTATATCCACTTCCCAATATTTGAATCGCCAGTTTACAGCTAAAATATCGAAGCCTGCATTTTTTAAAAAATCAACAGCTAAATTTTCACCGTATTTTCCAGATTTCAAGTGATTAGCCATTGGTATAAATTTATTTTATAAGCTACTTTATAACAATATTCCCCAATAATTGCCCTAGCATCTTTTCTGCTTCCTTAAGCTTCTGATACTTATGCAATTCTATTTCCATATCCTCTGCAGAAAGATTCTTTTTCAATTCCTCTTGTACCTTATGCATTTCTCGAGAAAACTTACGTTTTTTTATCCGATAAATAGCCTGAATAACTAGCTCCTGCAAGTGTTCAATTTCTTGTGTGACATAAATCTTGCGCTTATCGTCATTCCAATTCGGACTGATCTCATATTTAGACGCAATACAATCCACTGCCAAAGCAGAAACATCCTTATCTTCCGAAGAAATAAAAAATTTCGCATCGGGCACCTCGAAATTCTCAGCTTGTTTTCTGAATTCAGCTATAATTTTAGCACAGATAGAGTCTTCAAATTCAATATCATCAAGACTTCCGAGAAGATAGGGTGCGACAGGAACATCCCCATCTCCTTCCCATGTAACCATCTCACGGCCGTAATTTAACAGAATACGTACAATCTCCCGTTCTTGAAGCAATTCTGATGTAATGATTTGTGCTGGACTCGAGGTAATCCCTGCTTCAGCTTTTTCTTGTTCTGTTAAGAAAAAATCCGCAGGTGGCATATCTGCAGGATAATCACTGCTAGGCGCTTGAGGACCAGATTGAGCTCTACTTTGCGAAGCTTTCCTATCTTGTGCTTTCGCTTTATTAAGCCTTATTTTATTAAGCTCTGTGAGCAATATTCGTTCTTCAATATCCAATAGAGAACTACATTGTCTAATGAAAACAGAAACTTTAATTTCATCTGGAATCAATGCAATACTTTCTACGACTTCACGAATAACTTCTGCTCTTTTGATAGGATCATCATTTGCATCCTTTAATAGGATATTGGTTTTATAGAAAATAAAATCTTCCTGATTTTTCTCAATATAATCCTTGAATGCTGTAGAACCAACTTGTTTGGCATAGGAGTCCGGATCGTTTCCATCTGGGAACAAAAGAACCTTAACATTGAGTCCTTCCTCGAGTAACATATCTGTACCGCGCAAAGAGGCTTTAATTCCCGCTGCATCGCCATCGTAAAGAATCACAACATTTCTTGTAAAACGAGATATGAGTTTGATTTGCCCTGAAGTCAGCGATGTTCCGGAAGATGAAACAACATTCTCTACCCCTGTTTGATGCATGGCGATTACATCTGCATAACCCTCTACTAAATAGCAGAGATCAGCATCCATAATTGCCTTTTTGGCGAAATTTAATCCATAAAGTACATCCGACTTATGGTAAATATCTGATTCAGGTGAATTAACATATTTTGGGACAGACTTTTCTGTTTTTAGTGTTCTTCCCCCAAAACCAATAACACGACCTGTGAGATTGTGAATTGGAAAAATAACTCTTCCTCTGAACCGATCATACAACGACTTGTCATCGCGTTCTATTGCTAAACCAATATCAGTTAGATAGCCTTCGTGAAATCCAGCCTTTTTTGCTTCATCAACTAACGCCGTCCATTGATCTGGCGAATATCCTAATTCAAACTTCTTTATAATATCTTCGCGATATCCACGTTCTTTGAAATAAGATAACCCAATTGATTTTCCAAAATCAGTTTCCCAAAGATTCTCTTTAAAAAACTTCCCTGCCCACTGGCTTAGTATATATAGACTCTCTCTTTTGTCTTGAGCTGCTAGTTGAGCTGGAGTACGCTCAATTTCTTCGATTTCGATACCATATTTATTACCCAAGTATCGGATAGCCTCTGGATAAGAAAATTTTTCCAACTCCATCACAAACTTGAGTGAATCCCCTCCAACTCCACACCCAAAGCATTTATAAATACCCTTAGCTACAGATACGTGAAAGGACGGTGTTTTCTCATTATGGAAAGGACAATTTCCTATCAGAGATGTTCCTCTCTTTTTTAAATCTACAAAATCCCCTACTACCTCCTCTATTCGAGCGGCATCTAAAACTTTCTGTATCGTTTCGTTTGCTATCAACTTTCCTTACCTTTCAACTTACATTCGATCTATTTCAAATTTAAAAATAATTAGTCAATCCCCCTATAAATAAAAAAAGGTGGAATAATAATTCCACCTTGCATTGTCCATATTTCAAAATATTATCCAGTTGCTATAGAAGCATCATCTTGACTTATATGATCTAATAATGTCGGGTTTAAAACATTGCAAGTTCTTAATAAATCACGAATAGGATATTTTGCTACCACATCTTGCAATGCTGCCAAATGCTTCTGATGATGCAAGTCGGTACCTACAAAATCATACATTCCTGATTTAAGCATTGTCAATGCAGCTACTTTTACTTCAGTACCATAATATCTACTGATAGAAAGTAAATTCAATTGCAATAAGCATCCAGCATCTTTAATCTGTTTGTACACATCAAAATTATAATGATAATAGTTATAACGCTCTGGATGTGCCAAAATAGGCTTATAACCTAAATTTTGAATATCTAATATTGTTTGAAATAATGCTTTGGATTCTGCCAAATAAGACATCTCAATCAATACATAGCCTCCAGGCATAACACATAGATTATCCTTAGCTATTAATCGATTTATTCCATCATCAATCATATGTTCAGCCGCAGCAAAAATTTTAGTTTTGCCACCTCTCTCATTTAGTGCTGAATTTAATAATTTGTAAGCATCGTTAATAGTCGTTTTATTATTCGGATGAACATCCTCCATGATATGTGGTGTACAGATATAACTTTGAAAGCCTAGACTGTTTAAACCTTTAATCAAATCTAAGGAATCTTCAACGGATGGGCTACCATCATCAATACCTGGAAGTAAATGATTATGCATATCCACTTCTAAGAAGGATAATTTACCCATGGATCTCACCTTATCACCTGAAACTTTCTTAGAACCGAATAAATTAGAAAAAAAACCCATAAATGCAATATAATACGTTAAAATTAGCTTAAAAATACCACCTTTTCAAACTAAATATTTTGTTGAATCACTATAAATAAGTAATTACAATTTCCATGCCATACAAATCTATATCAACGGTCATGTTGCACAAAAATAAGAATTGATTAATTATTTTATTTAATAATAAAACATTTAAAAAACTATCGTAGTTAATTGTCTACATACTTAAGAACCTATCTTTTCGTATATTTGCTCATATCTATAAATCTCTAAACAATTCTTATGGTTATAGCAGTTGACTTTGATGGAACAATAGTAGAACATAAATATCCGCAAATTGGTAAAATAATTCCATTTGCTTTTGACACGCTCAAACAGCTTCAAAACGAAAATCACACTTTAATCTTATGGACAGTAAGAGAGGGTGAACTACTACAAGAGGCTGTTAGATTTTGTGCGGATAATGGCCTTTATTTCTTTGCACACAATGCTAACTTTCCTGAAGAAGATCGGTCAACAGCACCACGTAAGCTTAAAGCAGACCTCTTTATAGATGATAGGAATTTCGGCGGACTTCCTAATTGGCATTTTATATATGAAGTAATTCAAGAAAAAAAAGCACTAAATTTGCAATTCGATTCAGAATTCACAGCACGCAGACAGAAGAAGAAAGGTTGGTTTATTTTTAAATAAAATAAGGTTAATGAAAGAAATAAGTTTTATATGCTTTGCAATTTGCATTCTATTATTTGGTTGTGGAAGAGACGTCAATAATTCTTCCTCTGAAAAACAAGTTGAAATAGACAAGGATTTTATTCCTCCATCTGCGCATATACAAACTATTGATGGAAGACTTTTACATTTTTGGGATGATTTTAATTTTCAAGATGAAAATAAAGCTACATCAGCAGAATATGGCGAACAACATTTAGTAGATTTCATAAGCCTATTTCCGCGAGCAAATTCGTCCACCATCGCGCAATCTACTTCTGAACTTATCCAAAAATCTAGCACAAACCCCACAATTAGACAATACTTTGAAGAGTTATTGCGTAGATATTTATACGATGTAAACTCACCTTTTTATAATGAAGATTATTATATAATTGTATTGCAAATACTTATAAATTCTGATGGAATCCCTTCTGCGAACAAAACAAAGTACCATACGTTATTAAAAATTGCAACCAAAAATCAAGTAGGTACCAAAGCCACTAGTTTTGAATTCCATACAAACGGAAAAACAATGAACTTGTATGACATCAAAAAAGAATATACGATTTTATTCTTTTATGAGCCCACATGCAATTCGTGTCGTGAAACAATTGAGCTTCTAAAGAGCAGCACACAGTTTAATTCCCTTTTGAAGGAAAAAGTCACAATGCTGGCTATGTATCCAGACGGGGACAAAGCTATTTGGGCTGAAAGCTTCCAGATTATTCCTTCTACATGGATTAACGGAATTGATTTAAGTAAAAAAGTCCTTCAAGAAGGACTATATGATCTTAAAGCCTCACCTACTATTTATTTACTTGATCAAGACAAAAAGGTCTTATTAAAAGACACTAGTACTGATCAATTACTCGATTACCTAAAGAATGTATAATAGTACTATCAAATGGCTATTATTAAGCGATATTTAATATCAACCACACCCTTAGTTGGTTAACAAAACACCCCTCAAGATGCATTTATTTAAATAATAGTATAATTAAAAATTATTGTTAAATTAGCTTAACAATTATTATTTGCCACTAGAGACAATATTAATCTATAAAAAACACATATTAAACTTCTACAAAAGTTTATGTATGGTATTAGAACGTAATCTCATCAAATAATAATTTAGATTAAAAAACTATCACTACCTTGAACTTAAATAAGTTGGCACAGTTTTTTCTTTGAGATTACTATTATTTAGTAAAAATTACTATTAAATAGAGTACCTAATAATGGCTATTTAATAAAAACTTAATGGTAATGAAATAAAATACTAATAAATTTGCAATTAACAAACTACTACCTGTTTAAAACAATATTATGAAACAATTTTTACTTTGTTTAACAATGCTTATTTGTTCTATCTTTATGTATGTGCTGATAACGGTATTGGAAGAAACAAACACATCTCATCCAGGAACAATAAAAGAGGAAGGCAATATTGCTGATTACGGCGTATATCAAAACTAAAGGAGCCAGAATTTGGCTCCTTTAGTTTATATTACTTCAATATTTTTATATTATCACTCGCTTCAATATCAGCTAGTCGTTGAGTAGGATCTATCGTAACTTTCGCAATTTCCTTTTCAGTTTGGAAAGTATATGTTGGTTTTGTCCAAAACCAATCTTCTAACACAGTACGTTTTACACCAGTATATATATCATAATTTTCAGCGGGCTTTTCACCACGCATTTCGCGCAGTGGGATATAGAATAATTCCTTTGCCCCATCAGTGTATTCTATCAAAATATCCAAAGGCATTGCTAAATCAGATTTGTTGCGAATGACAACACGCTTATTAGAAACATTTTCTATGGCATAATCAATCTTACGAGTAGTATTAATGAAGAGATTGAAATACCATTTCAAATTAATACCGGAAACTTCTTCCGATACACGTTTGAAATCATTTGGTGTAGGGTGCTTAAATTTCCATTGCTCATAGAATTGCAAAAATGTCTTTTCTAAGTTTTGTTGACCAATAATATACCCCAGTTGCTCTGCAAATACAGCCCCTTTATTATAAGCCTGATTCGAATATCCATAATTTGTATTATAGTAATCCGCCAACAAACTCATAGGTTCTTCTTTGCCTGATAAGGCTAAACGATAATATGCGCGGTAAGGCTCAATGACAGGATTAGAAGCTACAGCGCCTTTTTTCTCAAAAACATGTTGCATACCCAACTCTTCGATGTAGGAAGTAAAACCTTCATCAAACCACTCGTCAACAGTCTCGTTGATACCAAATAGATGTTGATACCAAGAGTGCGCTACTTCATGGAATATCACATTTACTAAGCTTTTCAAATTACGTCCTCCCGTTACTAACGTCATCGTTCCGTATTCCATACCGCCATCACCACCTTGTACGATAGTATACGATGACCATGGATATGCACCAAAGCGGGTCGATGTAAAGTCAAAAAACTCTTTAGCAAAACCTAATGCTTGTGTCCAGTTTTCAATTATTTCCTTATTCTTGGGAATAAAAACAGAGTATAACTTTACACCTCCTGCTGTAACAGTTGAATCAACCACAAACTTAGGATCGGCTCCCCAGGCGAAATCATGAATATTCTCTGCTTTGAAATGCCAAGAAGCTTTATTATTACCATTTGCTTTGACTTTAGCGTTTTTTACATAGCCTTTTACCTCTAAAGGATTTTGCAACATACCTGACGCACCAATTACATAATCTTTGTGCAAATGAATAGTCACATCAAAATCACCAAATGGTGCAATAAACTCGCGACCTACATATTCATCCAAATGCCAACCAAACTCATCAAAATGCGCCAACTTAGGGTACCATTGCGCCATAGAGAATGCTACGTCTTCTTTCGAATTACGTCCGCTGCGACGAATTTGCTCTGGAACTTGTGCCTGCCATTCCAATTCGAAAGTCGTCTTCGAACCATCTGCAATAGCTTGCGGAAGGATAACTTCTAAAATAGTACCATCTACTTTGAATGCTGCTTGAACACCGTTTACTTTGATAGAAGAAATCTTTTGGTAACCAATCTGCTCTGGCTTCAATTCGGAAATACGACTTTGGTACACCGGTTTTTCTTTTGTACCCAAATTTTTCACCATACGTGCATCCGGATCTGCTATTGACACTAGACGATTATCCATCATACTTCCTGGTTGAAATGCATTGAAGTATAAGTGAAAATAAACTTTCGACAAAGATTGTCCTGAATTGTTACCATATACCAATGTCATCTTCCCATCGTAACGAAAGTTTTTCTCATTGACATCAATATCCATTTTGTATTGAACATCTTGTTGCCAATACCCCTTTCGCTGTGCAAAAATGGATGTGGACAACAAAACACATAATAGAAGTGCAAAGTATTTCATAAATCGAAGTAATAGATAAAAAATAAAATTAGGGATTTATGTCCTGCGACGATAAATCCCTTCTACATTGTTACAAATAGCTGTCAAAAATAGTAATTAACCCTCTTTTTTGAGTAAAAAATATTTCTCTTGAAATTTAAATTGAGGTGTCATCCAATACATCAGTACTATCCTAGAATAACGGTAATTGAATGGCGCTAGCAAAATAGCTACAGCCACCGCAACAGAAAGATACAACCATGGAGACTCTAAATTGCCTGTCAATACATATGTAGCTACACATGCGGACACTAATTCTGCCACTACAAAAGCATAACTCACATACATCGCTACATAAAAATAGCCTGGTTCTTTCTCAAATTTCAAACCACAGTGCGGACAGTTCTCGTGCATCTTTTTAGATTTAAAGCTCAACAGTGGTGCCTTAAACATATTCCCCTTACGACATCTCGGACATTTGCCGTCCACCGCACTTTTTAATTCACTAGGTATTGTATATTCTGTAGACATAGTATTATGTATTTCTATTGTTATAAATGTTCTTTCTAAACTCTTCGGGCGTAAGTCCGACTACCTTTTTGAAAAACTTCGTAAAATAGGAATTATCGTTAAAATTCAGCTCATACGCAATTTCAGCAACGGAGTAGTCTTTTATTACCAATAGACGCTTTGCTTCCAAAATTACGCGGTCGCGAATTAACTCGCCAGCAGATTGCCCCAATAATTCTTTGCAAAGTGCATTCAAATGATTTGGCGTAATGTACAATAATGCTGCATATTCTTTGGGAAGACGCAAGGACGTAAAATTTGATTCTATCAGATTCAAAAAATTACGCAACAAAGTATGATTATACGCATTTGTATCTTGAGTCACAGATGGCACACGTCGGGCATTTAACAGATTGAAAAGATAATGCAGCGAGCTTGAGACAAAATTCTTTTGTGTAGTATCTTTTACAAGTCGTTCTAGAATTTCCAAAACTAAAGATCTGTCCTCATCATTCACGACAAACACTTCATCTCTGACCAATCCAGAGAAAAAAGATAATGTCGTCAAATAATCAGAACGTAACAGGACATTCTTAAATAAATCTTTATGAAAATTCACGACATAGCCCTGCATATCCCCTTCGAATTCCCAAGTGTGTATCTGTCCCGGCGACATAAAATAGATTTGCCAAGGTTCAATAGTGAACTTTTCAAAATCTATCGTATGAGATCCTTGTCCTGTTGTGAATAACACAAAATGGTAAAAATTATGGCGATGTGGGAATACAAGATTCGAATTTCGAACCAAATAATCCGATAGGCTCTCAATCATAATTTCTTGATTCAGCCCATCAGACACCACACATTGCGCTATAACAGGAACTTTTGCCATCGTATACAAAGATACTTTGAATACACCATTATATATGGTAATATTAATGCAATTAATGGTACTTTTTATATTTAAGTAAAAAGTACCACAGTTTATATGGCTCTTTCATTAAATACTCAGTATTAAAAAAGTTTATGCACATTCCACACAGGTACGAACAATGTCGCCTTAGTGGATTGGCAACAGCAAGAAGGGTGTGACATTGTGCCAATCCGGTAAAGCGACGAGGTTTTGGTTACTTTTTTCAATAAAAAAGTAATTGCCTTACCAGCAAGAGTGCTTATCAATAAACCTAAGAAATTCAACATTTCTTACTAACTTTAACCCAATGTCGTTACACAAAGATCCTGAACTCAAAGCAGCTGTTCTTAGCCTTCCTCCGAAGGAGAAGGACAAATTGTTGGTGCGCTTAATCAGCAAAGATAAAATGCTGATGAAACAACTGCACTTTCAGTTGCTGGAGGATGAAATTGATTTGGAAGAACGCATTAATACGTTGCGTGAACGACTTAATGAGTTGCTAGGGCCCAATCGTTCGGGAATAAAAAATGTTGCGATGTATTCCCATTACCGTGCATTGACTGTATTACTGCGACAAGCTAGCGGTATGATCAACGAACACGAAAAGGTGACGAAAGATAAATTTAGCGAAGCTGAATTTCGCTTGTTGATATTAGAACGTGCTTTCGAACATTATCCTGCCTTATTCCACAAAACTTATGTCTCTGCTGCTGACAAATTACAACGCTATGTAGCCGCACGCCTTAAGACAACTTTCAACAAATACGATAAACTTCACGAAGACCTTCAATTTGATCTTAAAGAGTCATACGAAAAGGTTCTTACTTTTGCTGAAGAGCAAGGGTTAATGATAAGCTAAAATCATTTTAGTCTAAAGCTCTCTCGCTGAGCACAGTTCTTATATAACATCTGTTCGGAATAAAAAAGTCAATAAAACTATTTCTTATAATCAAATTATTGCACTATTCTTTGTGGTGCATTAAATGTCGCCTTAGCGAGTTGCCATTTGTAAGGATGGTATAGCGATGTGGCAACTCGGTACAGCGACGAGCTTTGCCTACTTTTGCGATAAAAAGTAGGATGCCTGCCCGGCATAGAGGGCTATGAACACATAATCATTTAACAGCACCTCTTTCCCTCCTTCTAAATATTTTCACCGATTTCTATTCCATTTTCACCGAAAATCTGCCTCTACTGGTCGAAACAGCGTTTCGCACCCCACGTTACTGCTATACCTTTGTCCTAACAAAACACCAGAAATTAAAATATAAAAGTTATGAAAAGAAATATAAAAACAATCGCAGTAGCAGTTATCACATTAGTATCAACAGTTTTTTACGCTCACGCTGATAGCAAACCTTTCAAAGAATTGAACAGCAAGGAAGTTGTCATGAACTATGTAGGGGCAACTTTATTGGGAAGTACAGAATACACCAAAGAAATGTTTGCTAACAACTTCGAATACAGCAACACCGCTAACAACGACAAATTTGGCAAGAAAGAATACGTAAACTATTTGAAATCTGTCAAAGACTTAAAATATAACTCGACACAAACTATTGAAATCGTAGATCAGGTAGGTAGCACGACGATCAGCAAAGTGACTATGGACTTCGGTACGTTCAAAAGAGTAGACTACATTACATTGATCCAATCTGCTGAAGGCTGGAAAATTAATAAAGTGGTAACGACTTATCCATAGGTACTGGGTAATTTTTGTTTAGTATAAAAGTCTGCAGGAGTGCAGGCTTTTTTTTGTTTGTAGCATTCTTCCCAGATTTTGTTACAAAACATGTGCAAACCCAGTCCAAAAACACAAATGGACAACATTTGCATAAATTGTCTCAAAATGATACACATTTGGCAAGGTTTGGCACAGATTGTACTTTATTGACAATCCTAACTTTTCAGGTGTTTGTTCGGGTCTTGTTCGGATCTCCTTCGGGTCGGCTTCGGAAAATTAGCATTTTTTCCGAACAACTACCGAACAAAGCCCAAATAAAGCGCTAAGCAGATGTGAATTTGAGGAGACTTCCCTGCGATGCGCGATTTGGAAATTTCAGTATTATTTGTTTATTTTTAGGAGATTGAGGGTTGTGTATGTACTTTGCGGTTCATTTAAATCTATTTCTAAAATCACTAGTTAAATTCTATTTGTGTTGATAGCAATAGCCACCTCCAACAACACGTCTTTGGCATGATCCACCTTTTTTAGTTCTTGCACCACAAATAGAGGAAGTTGTTGATATAACGAAAGTGTTACTTCTAGTACCAGTAGTCGTAATTTTACTTGTTTTTGTTTTCGTAGTAGAAGATTCAACAGGTTTAGAATTTATAGAGACAGCTTTCTTACTGACAATTTTGTCAGAATTATCACTTTTAACAATATTATAAACATCATAAGTAGATTTTGTAGTTATATCCCAAGTACTATCAGAATAAAGGATATAATATTTTCCCGCATAATTTTTAATAACATCTACACAGACTTTATGTTGTGAGTAACTCGTACTATAGGAAAAGATCAATACTAATGTGAACAGTATTAGCTTCATAGGTGTCATTCGTTTGTTCACTAATATAAAAAAACTATAAATTATAATCGCATAAGATTGGACTAATGCCACTCCCATATTTTTACTAACTTTGGGGAAAACATTGGGAATTAAGTGAATATTCAGGAAATCTTAGCACAATACGGACAAACAACTCAAGTAACCTCACTTGTCAAAGCTATTCAAGGTAAAAATCCTAAAATCCAACTCAAAGGACTTATTGGGTCATCGGATGCGATGGTAGCGGCTTCGGCGTATCATCTGCACGAGCGACCTTATGTGTTTATCTTACCCACTCACGAAGATGCATCGTACTTTTTGAGTGATTTGGAAAGCATGTTTGACAAGCAGATATTGTTTTTCCCTGCTTCCTACCGCAAGGCTTTTGATTTCATGCAACTGGATAGTGCACACGTGTTGCAACGTGCCGAAACGCTGAGTTCGCTCAATCATACTTCCGAACTGCCGAAAATCGTGGTTACCTATCCCGAAGCCATCGCAGAGAAGGTTATCAATCGTCAAGATTTAGAGAAAAACACTTTACCAATAACACAAAACACCAAGTTGAGCATTGATTTTATCAATGAGTTCTTGTACGAATACGATTTTGAACGCGTAGATTTTGTGTATGAGCCAGGGCAATTTGCTATTCGAGGTGGTATTGTCGATATTTTCTCTTTTTCAAATGATTTGCCGTATCGTGTGGAGTTCTTTGGCGATGAAATTGAAAGCATTCGTACGTTTGATATCGAAAGTCAGCTTTCGGTGAGTAAGATTCACACTGTAACGATTGTTCCCAATGTACAAGCAAAGTTTTTAGCCAATAACCATATTTCCTTATTGGAATACATCGATAGGGATTCGGTGATTTGGATTAAAGACGTGCAGTTCACATTTGATATTATCCAAGAAGGCTATAAAAAAGCTTCCCAATTGTGGAAAGCCTTGTCCGAAGCCGATCTCAAAAATAATCCAGACTTAGTAGATCCGCGTTTCACGTTTACGGATGACAAGAACTTCGGTTCGATGTTATTTGATTTTCCAAATGTGGAGTTTGGCAAGCAGTTCTTCTTTAAGGCAGGTGAGGTTATCACTTTCGATACCCATCCGCAACCTTCGTTCAACAAGGATTTCAACTTGTTGATTCATAATTTCAAAGAAAACGAAAGCAAGAAGATAAAGAATCTTATATTTTCGGATTCCACAAAGCAAGTGGAGCGTATTTACGCTATTTTGGATGACATTGATAAGTCGGTGACTTTTACTCCAATTTATAAAGCTTTTCGCGAAGGCTTCCGTGATGATACGATTCAATTAGCTTGTTACACCGATCACCAAATCTTTGATAGATACTATAAATACAAGCGTATAAAGGCATACGAGCGTTCACAAGCGATTACCTTAAAAGATTTGCGTGACCTAAAACCTGGTGATTATATCACGCATATTGACCACGGTGTAGGTAAATATGCGGGTTTGGAAAAGGTCGATGTCAACGGCAAGACGCAAGAAATGATTCGTCTGATCTATGCTGACAATGACCTCTTGTACGTCAATATTAACTCGTTAAACCGTATTTCGAAGTATTCGGGCAAGGAAGGCACTATTCCCAAAATGAATAAGTTGGGTACGGATGCCTGGGACAAATTGAAGAAAACAACCAAGAAAAAGGTTAAAGATATCGCGCGTGACTTGATTAAACTGTATGCCCTGCGTAAAGCGCAAACGGGTAATGCCTTTAGTCCTGATACGTATTTGCAAAAAGAATTAGAAGCGTCCTTTATCTATGAGGACACGCCAGATCAAGAAAAAGCGACCAACGATGTGAAGCGTGACATGGAGTCACCACATCCGATGGATAGACTGGTCTGTGGGGACGTCGGTTTTGGTAAAACCGAAGTTGCTATACGTGCCGCTTTCAAAGCTGTTGCGGACAGCAAACAAGTGGCGGTTTTGGTACCGACGACTATTTTGGCATTGCAACATTACCGTACATTCTCTGAGCGATTAAAAGGTCTACCAGCTAACATTGATTACATCAATCGTTTCAAAACTTCAAAACAAATCAAAGAAACTCTTAAAAAACTCGAAGAGGGTAAAATAGATATTATCATCGGTACACATCGCCTAGTTAGCAAGGATGTGAAATTCAAAGACCTCGGTCTGATGATTATCGATGAGGAACAAAAGTTTGGAGTGTCGGTCAAAGAGAAGCTAAAAGTGATGCGAGCCAATGTAGATTCTTTGACATTAACCGCAACACCTATTCCTCGTACGCTACACTTCTCCTTGATGGGAGCGCGTGACTTGAGTATTATCTCAACACCACCGCCCAATAGACAGCCCGTACAAACCGAATTGCATGTATTTGGCGAGCAACTTATCCAAGAAGCCGTGTCATACGAGATTGATAGAGGTGGTCAGGTCTTCTTTATTCACAATCGTGTAGCAGACTTGAAACAGCTGGGCGCCATGATACAAAAACTAGTTCCTGGAGCGCGTGTCGGCGTAGCGCACGGACAGCTGGAAGGTGATGACCTAGAAGATGTGATGTTGAAATTTATCAACCATGACTTTGATGTACTCGTCGCAACAACGATTATCGAAGCTGGTCTCGATATCCCAAATGCCAACACCATTATCATTAACCATGCCCATATGTTTGGGTTGAGTGACTTGCACCAAATGCGTGGTCGCGTTGGACGATCTAACAAAAAAGCATTTTGTTATTTATTAAGTCCGCCATTATCAACATTAACTTCAGAAGCTTACAAACGTCTTTCAGCTATAGAGGAGTTCTCGGAGCTAGGTTCTGGATTCAATGTAGCGATGCGTGATTTGGATATCCGTGGTTCGGGTAACTTATTGGGTGCGGAGCAATCGGGCTTTATTGCGGAGATAGGTTTTGAGATGTACAACAAGATTTTGGATGAAGCCGTTCAAGAATTGAAAGATGATGAGTTTGGGGAATTATTTGCGGACGAACAAAACAGAAAATACGTTTCCTTTACGCAAATAGATACCGATTTGGAAGTGATGATTCCAGATGAGTATGTAACCAATATCGGCGAGCGATATAACTTATACAATGATATTGCGAAGCTCGAAAATGAACAACAGCTTCAAGCTTTTGAGAAAGAATTGGAAGACCGTTTTGGTCCTATTCCTTCACCTGTATTTGAGTTGTTCAACACCTTGCGTTTGCAATGGCTAGGCAAAGAAATTGGTTTTGAGAAGATTTCGTACAAAAAGCAAACATTGAAAGGTTTCTTTATCAACAATGCGAAATCTAGCTATTTCGAATCGGATCAGTTTGGAAAAGTGTTGGCTTTCGTAGGCTCGAACCCTTCAATAAGCAACTTAAAAGAAGTAAAAGGACAATTGCGTTTGGCGTTAAGCAATATTACAACAATAGATTATGCGTTGCATTTGCTGAAGCAGATGGTGTAAAAGTCCAGCTTCGCGCTGTCCTCTTGCCGGGCAGGCAGTTACTTTTTATCCGAAAAAAGTAACCAAAAACTCGTCGCTCAAATATTTTGGTTGTAAGTTATGTGCCTCCACCTGCTATTACCAAAACATTTAAAGGCGACATTTTAGAGAAACAACGTTTTCTGCGTTTTCTTTGAATATTATTTTTATTCTGACACAGTTGATAAGGTAAATCGAGAAATCTATACATCTAGCTTTTAGATATATAGATTTCTTTCTTTTGTCGCAATGACGTCTATAATATATTGGTTGTATGTTTTAATCAACTTGAAATACCGCATTTGCCATCACCAACTTACCAGCATCCCAAAAATTGCGGAATAACACATTATCAACTAGGTATACAATAGTTCCTGCTCCAACGGATTCTGTTCCAAAGACTAAACCATTCTTGATTTGCTTACTTAGATTTTGTCCTACAAAGCCACTTATTAAGGCATTTTCTTTGATATATCCCACATTCCACCCCGTGCCATCTTTGAAATATTGGTAAAGCGTACCGTTTTGGCGCAGGGTATAATATTCTTTATTGCCGAACATTAACGGATGTGTAGCATCGAAATCCACTTTATAAATCGCACCTGCTGTATATTCTTTTAAAGATTCGCGTTCACGATCTGCATACACTTTTAATGGATTCTCTTTGACCTTGATTGTTGTATCTTGTTTAATAGGTTTGAGTTTTACCCAAGATTGGGAAGACAATTGTGATACAGCACTTTCCAATGCTATAACTTTTCCTCCTCCACGCACCCAATTTACAAAATTTTCCGCTTGGGCTTTGTCTTGTAAAAATGGATAACTTCCGCCAGGCATAATAAACACGTCGATTTCGGACCATTTAACACGAGACAAATCCTTTGGATTCACTAATACAATTGGATATTTTAACTGTTGATCGAAATAATGCCATACCTCACCCACATTTAAAGCGCGCATGCCTTCTCCAGCCAACATCAAAACCTTTTGTGCCTTAATAGTTTTCACATCCGAACTACCAAAATCTTTAGCGCCTTCAATGATGCCCGAACTGATTGCATGTATTTTCACAGCGTGCTGGTCTCCTACTTCTTTCAAGGTCTGCTTGATATCCACCGCTTTATTGTTGCTGGACATTACCAACAACGAACCTCTGGGAAAATCTTCACCATTCAATTTAAAAGCATATTCCGAACGTTTAACTGTAATTTTCTTTTGTAAAAGTTCTGCTAGAACTCGTGCAGACGAAAATCCATTCCACTTAATCGCATAACCAAAGCTTTCCTCCAGACTATTACTTACTTTTTCTAAACTGTAAGGTTTTGTAGAAGTAATTTTATTTTGACTAGCTACCGCCGAAAGGCCATACACATAAGGCATCGACCAAGCTGTAATATCGTACGTCACGGAGTCCACCAGTTTAGCCTCCGGCTCAAACAACACACGTACCAAAGCCGCTTTTGGTTGATTACCAGGAATAACTAAATCTTTTTCTTTTGCTGTATAAGTAATATTCTTCTTTGTCGAGTAGTCAAAGCCTTTGAATGTCCCTTCGGCCGCATAATAGCGGATATTGTTTTTATCTAATAATTCCAGTAAAGAACGAATCGAAGATTCACGATTGGCGTCATATTTAAGCACATAACTTTGATAGCTTGCCAAATCCCCATTATTGGCTTGTTTAAAGAATTTTTGAAATTCATCGACCACTTTTTGAGCATTTTCTGATACAATTTCAACAAGATTCATTCCCGAGGCATGATGCTCAATGACTCTGCCCACCAAAGTCAAGGTATCTCTATTGTCCGTATACACCCCAATACCAGCAGAACTATTACCAGCCTTTTCATATGTCATCCCTATAGCTCCTGAATACATCGGATAAGTATCTCCATATGACGGATAGAATAAGTCAAAACGTTCTTTCGTGAAATACAACCAACCTTGTTTGTCAAAATACTTGGCATTGTGCTTACCAATGGTTGTTTGAAATTCGCGTTGCCAAGGTGTAATGACTTCGTGCAATGGTTCTGCAGCTGGCGGAAAATAATAAGGCGCATTAATTCCCATTTCATGGAAATCAATGTGAATATGTGGCAACCAAGCATTATAAATTTTCATACGTTGCTGACTTTCTAATTGTGTCTGCCAAGCCCAATCTCTATTTAAGTCAAAATAATAATGATTCACACGACCTCCTGGCCAAGGTTCATTATGCTCTCGAGCGTATAAATCAGGGTAATATGACGATCCTAAAATCCCATTTTGCCAATTATTATAGCGCTCAGTTCCATCAGGATTAAGGCAAGGATCAATAATCACCAAAGTATTTTCGAGCTGCTTTTTTGTAGCCTCATTCTTTGGATTCACCAGTTGGTAAAGTGTCATCATCGACGACTCCATAGATGAAGTTTCATTGCCATGCGCATTATTGCTCATCCAGATAATAGCTGGCATATCCTGCATTACCGTATTACCATATAATTCTCCTGCGATCTCCAGATTTTTCTTTCTGATATCTTCTAGACGTTGTATATTCTTCGGCGAAGAAATGAAAAACACATACATCGGTCTACCTTCAATCGACTCACCGTATTGTTGATATTTAACTTGTGTTGGCACCTGCTCAGCAATATATTTATAGTATTCTAGCACTTTCCAATGAGGAGTAATCTTTGAACCAATCTTTCTGCCAAAGTACTCTTCTGGAGATTTAAGTTGAGCTAATGCAATTGTACTTATGCTAAGAAGAAGAAAAAGCGTTAGTAATTTTTTCATAATGTAGTTTTATGAATGCAATATAAAAATATTTCCAAAACAAACGTTTTAATTTATCAATTGAAAAATACTCTATCAAATTTGTAGATATTTAGTTAGATTTGGATATTAACGAAATTAAAAAATCATGCAAACCGAAACTAATCTCATTCATATTGGCACTGAATTTAACAAAACTAAAGCAGTTGTCACACCCATATTTCAGACATCCACATACTTAGCCGACGAAGATCCTCAAGAATATATCACCGCAGCCACAGAGCCCAAACATCCTGAATTTTACCATAGGCACGGTAATCCAACTAACAGCCAAGTGGCAGCAATTGTGGCCAAACTAGAGAAAACAGAAGACGCTTTGGTATTAGCAACTGGCATGGCAGCAATTAGCACAGCCGTACTTGCTGTTGTCAATGCAGGTGATCATATTATCGCTCAAAATGCACATTACTCTGGTGCTACATTGTTCCTGAAAGAGTTTCTTTCAGACTATGGAGTTGAGGTTACTCATGTAGACCAAACGAATAATCAATCTTTCGTTGACGCTATTCAACCTAACACCAAATTAATTTATATAGAGACTCCATCTAACCCAAATCTAGATATAACCGATTTAGAATTTGTTGGTCAATTGGGTAAAGAAAGAGGAATATTGACCATAGTGGACAACACTTTTGCTTCACCAATCAATCAAGTTCCAGCGG
This sequence comes from Sphingobacterium composti, assembly GCF_009829075.1. Taxonomy (GTDB): domain Bacteria; phylum Bacteroidota; class Bacteroidia; order Sphingobacteriales; family Sphingobacteriaceae; genus Sphingobacterium; species Sphingobacterium composti. The sequence continues at coordinate 27,363 of NZ_WUQZ01000007.1, forward strand.
ATTTTGGTATAGATGTTATCTTACATAGTGCTACAAAGTATCTAGGTGGACATTCAGACCTCACGGCAGGAATCGTTTGTGGTAGTAAAGATTTTATTCAAAAAGTTTGGCGAAGAAGCATCATATTAGGCGCAAGTTTAAGCCCCTTCGACTCTTGGCTATTACTTCGAGGATTGAAAACCCTGTCATTAAGAGTTAATCAAATAAATTCCAATGCTTTGGCATTATCCGAATGGCTAGAAAAAAATCCAGCTATCAAGAAAGTGTCGTATACAGGTTTGAAATCACATCCTCAACATGGGTTAGCAAAAAAACAGCTAAAAGGTCATACAGGTATGTTGTGCATTGAAGTCGCTGGAAAAGACGAAACAGATGAATTTAAAAATGCGCAGACTATATTGAATAATCTTAAATTATTTGCGAATGCTGCAAGTTTGGGCGGTGTAGAATCATTAGTTGTTCATCCTGCGAGCATGTGGGGATCGCATCACTCCTCCTCTCAGAAGAAAGTATCAGGAATCACATTAGGAATGCTACGTATTTCGGTTGGCATTGAGCATATTGACGATATCATTGCAGATTGGGAGCAAGCTATCGAAAAGATATAAAACAGAAAGGTCTTGATTCGTGGATTCAAGACCTTCTTTTATTATTATGTGTAAAAATTAATTCAACACCTCAGCCAATTTAGCCTCAAGCGCCTCGCCTCTTAAATTCGATGCTACTATTTTACCATCTTTGTCTAATAAAAAGTTTTGAGGAATTCCTCTTACAGAATACAATTTAACAACATCAGATTTCCAACCTTTCAAGTCAGAAACATTTGTCCATTGACCCAATTGATCTTTTTCAATAGCCTCAACCCACGCATCCTTTTTACCAGGATTATCTAAAGAAACACCTAAGATTGTAAAACCTTTGTCTTTAAACTTATTATATGCCGCTACTACATGTGGATTCTCTTGACGGCAAGGACCACACCATGATGCCCAAAAATCAATTAATACATATTTACCTCTCAATGATGATAAAGCTACTTCTTGACCTTCAGGAGTTGGTAAAGTAAAGTCAGGAGCAACCGCACCGATAGCAACACTTCTTAGACTATTGATTTTCTCTGCTATAGCCTTTCCTTTAGCACTGTTTTGCAAGTCTAACGAGAAACCTTTAAGGTATCCCTCATACTCAACAACATTCGTTGCACTAAGATTCTGATCGAGGATATTTAACGCAATGATGCTTTTAGAAGTTGATAGATATTCTTGTTGTGACGATTCAAGCTTTTCATACAATGGCTCAATTTTTTCACGTAATCCATTCACAAAGTTTTCATCGTTTTTTTGATCCTCAGTCGAATTATAATATTCTTGATTTACAGTCTCAATCGCTTGTTCAGTCTCCTTAGTTAAATCTTTAAATTTCACATACTCCTCATTCACAGAATTTCCTGATAATTTAGCTGTTTTTAAGTTAGTGCCTTCGACATTAATTACACCTTTTGACAAATAAACTGTTCCAAAATCTGGATTATTTAATTCACGAATAGTTTTACCCTCAGCAGAAAGAATTAAATATGCTTCTACTGGAAAACCGACCGAGCCATGTAATGTAAATTGTCCATTTTTTACTTCTGCAGAATCTAATTTACGTGCTTCACCATCTACATATTGAAGATAAACTTTAGCGGGAGCATTGTGATTTCCTATTTTACCTTTTATCGTATAATCTTCTTGTGCAATAGAAAGTGCTGGAATGGCTACTAACATTGCAAATAGTCCTTTTTTCATTTCGTTTATATAAGTAATTGAGCAAATATATCTCTTCTAATCCAACAATATGGTTTGAAGTGTCAAGATTTAACACGTCTTAACAACTACCATCGGCCACTAGCGCCACCACCGCCGAAGCCGCCGCCGCCGAAGCCGCCGAAACCACCACCAGAGTCTCCGCCTCCAAATCCACCGCCACCACGAGAATTTCCTCCACCCATTCCATTCAAAAGCATCCACCAGAAAAGGTCATTTGAACCTTTTCCGTTTATCATTCTTCCACCTTTATTATTACCGCCGCCTTTTGATATCAACGCAAATATGATGACGATTACTATAATGACAAAGATACCACTAATGCCCCCCCCACCTTCTCCAGAACTTGAATTTCTGGCAGATGAATCCTTGTATTCACCTTTAGTGTAGGAGATTATAGAGTTTGTTGCATCATCTAATCCTCTATAGTAAGCTTGAGCACGAAAAGCGGGTTTAATATCATTCTCAATAATTCTATACGCTATGGCATCGGGCAATGCTCCTTCTACACCATATCCTGTCTGAATGGTAACTGCGCGGTCGCCTATAGCAGCTAGTAGCATAACTCCATTATTGTATTTAGCCTGCCCAACACCCCACTTTTGTGCTAAACGAACAGCATAATCCGCAACATCATAGCCATCAGTGGAATTGACCAATACAACAGCAATTTGCGTCGAAGTACTATCATTGAATGCTACAAGCTTACGTTCCAAAGCATCCTTTTCAGCAGGAGACAATGTATTCGTAAAATCCGTAACAATAGTACGAGAGACATCGGGCAAATTTTGTGCATTCGTATTCCCAATAAAGACACTAAACAAAAGTGTCAGTAAAAAGATTATTGAAAATTTATATTTAGAAATTGATAGCATATAGATGTAATTAATTACCAAAGTGAATCTCGTTTGGTAGTTCATTGATATCATCCTCTTTACGAGGAAAATAATGATGCAACTCTTCCCCAGCATCGTGGATTCCTGTCACCAAACCTGACACGAAATCTCCATTTCTGAAATGAGCAAGCATCTTTTCTTTTGTATTCTCCCAAAAATCATCTGGTACTTTGGCATTTATTCCTGCGTCTCCGATAATAGCAAACTGATGGTCTGCTACAGCCAAATACAATAAGACACCATTACGTAGTTGGGTTTTGTGCATATTTAATTGCTCAAAATATTTTCTTGCTTTATCAAAAGCAGTTAAGTTATCTCCCACCACATTTTCAACTACCACGCGGATTTCGCCAGAAGTCATATTTTCAGCCACACTCACTGCATGCACGACGCGCTCTTGTTCTTCTTCGTTTAAAATAGCCATCAGCTTACTTTAAAATTAAAAAAAGATGAACATAGTGACTTAATAGTTCCTATATCCATCTTTTTGCACTTAATTATCAAATTCTTAAAACGACACTTCTGGAGCTTTGTCCGAACCTGCCGCAGCTTGGAAAGTACCTTTAGCTTTGAATCCAAAAATACCAGCCATAATGTTGTTCGGGAAGCTACGAACTGTTGTATTGTAATCTTGTACAGCTTCATTATAAGCTCTACGCTCTACAGAAATACGATTTTCTGTTCCTTCTAACTGCGCTTGTAACTCTTGGAAATTAGAATTAGCTTTCAAATCTGGATAAGCTTCTACACTAACCAAAAGACGACCGATAGATTGCGATAAGGCATCCTGAGTTTGTTGGTACTGAGCAATAGCCTCTTCAGACAAATCATCAACATTAACATTTACTGATGTTGCTTTAGCACGCGCTTCTACTACCGCAGTCAATGTACCTTCTTCGTGTTGAGCAGCACCTTTGACAGTAGATACCAAATTAGGGATTAAGTCTGCACGTCTTTGGTATGCATTCTCTACTTGAGCCCATTTTCCTTTCACATTCTCATCTTTAGAAACCATGGTGTTATAACCACAAGAACTAAATGAAAGTGCTGTAAATAAACCTACTAAGGCAAACAATAATCTTTTCATGTGTAATAAATTCAAATCTGTTTTTTAAAAATACAAATAACTTTTTAAAAGTTAGCAAATCCTAGTCAAAGCAAGTGCCAATTTACAGTAAAAATAAAGTACAAATTTTAAATTTTGTAGCTTTGCATCTGATTTTGGGATAAATACCCAATAGAAATATTATGCAACAAGAGATTGAATTATCCATAAGTCCAGATTACATCTACAATGAGGACTATATTATCCAACAAGGGGTCAAAAAATTAAAAGTTTCTAGAGAAAAAATCAAAGGCATATATGTCCGCAAACGATCTATTGACGCGAGAAGCAGACAAGTTGTATATCGGATTCGTGTAGTTTTCTATATAAACGAAGAACCTATCATTGACTCCTTTACAAGTGAATTAAAATCAGTTCATGATGGTAAACCTGTTATCATAATAGGCGCAGGTCCTGCAGGTTTGTTTGCAGCTTACCGTTGTCTTGAAAGAGGATTAAAACCTATTGTTATTGAACGAGGCAAAGCTGTTCGAGATCGTCGTCGTGATTTGGCTAAAATTAATCGTGAAGGAATCGTCAATCCTGACTCAAACTATTGCCATGGTGAAGGGGGCGCAGGCACGTATTCGGACGGTAAATTATATACACGTTCGAACAAACGTGGTGATGTACACAAAGTGCTTTCCATATTTGTCGAACATGGTGCAGACCAAGATATTTTAATAGATGCTCGACCACATATTGGGACGAATAAATTGCCGCACATCATCGAAGATATGCGTAATCGCATTTTAGAAATGGGTGGTGAAGTTCATTTTGACACAAAAGTCATCGATATTCTCGAAAAATTTGGTCAAGTTACTGGCATAAAAACCGCAGATGGCAAATCATTTGACGCGGAACACATCATTGTGGCAACAGGTCACTCGGCACGCGATATTTACGAGTTATTCAGAGCAAAAAACTGGTTACTTGAGGCTAAGCCTTTTGCTTTGGGTGTTCGCATCGAACATCCGCAATCCATCATTGATCAAGCGCAATATCATTGCAGTACACGTCATGAAAACCTACCTCCTGCTTACTATAGTTTGGTCGAACAAGTAAATGACCGTGGCGTTTTTTCATTTTGTATGTGTCCTGGTGGAATTATAGCACCATGTGCAACAGAGCACAATGAAATAGTAGTAAATGGTTGGTCTCCATCTAAACGTAATAACCCACATGCAAACTCTGGAACAGTTATTCAAATCAATTTGGAGGACGTACCTGATGCGGCAACAAATTCTTTTGCCTTATTGGATTTTCAACGTCAGATTGAGCAACAAGCTTTTCAATTAGGCGGAGGCAATTTAGTTGCTCCTGCACAACGCATGGTAGACTTTGTGGAGAACAGAGTTTCACGTGACCTTCCTATTAATTCATACAAACCAGGCACGCGTTCTGTTGACTTGAATGAAGTTTTGCCAAATTTTGTAAATCAGGCATTGCGTGGAGCTTTACCAATTTTTGGAAAGAAAATGAAAGGCTATTATACCAATGAGGCTATTTTGGTGGGAGTTGAATCGCGCACCTCATCACCAATTCGTATTCCTCGCGACAAAGAAACCTTGCAACACCCTCAAGTCAAAGGCTTATATCCATGTGCTGAGGGCGCGGGATATGCAGGGGGGATTGTTTCTGCGGCTATTGACGGGATTAATTGTGTAGACGCTATAAAAATTTAAGTCATTAAAAATTAAGCTTCTTTATTGAAGAACTATATATTTTTCAAAATGGTCTTGACAGATGCTAAAAAAAGCTTTATTTTTGTATCACAAAACCAAGCGAAAGTAGCTCAGTTGGTAGAGCACAACCTTGCCAAGGTTGGGGTCGCGAGTTCGAATCTCGTCTTTCGCTCATAAGAAAAGCTTCTCAAATTGAGAAGCTTTTCTTATTTTTAAATATGCAAGTATTTCACCCTCAAAGAGATCTAAAACCAATTATATCTGCGTATAAGCTTGTATCACTATTACTAATCCCAATTTTTATCATCTTTTTTATTACCTACACAACATTATTGGAATGGAGTACATTCTTATTATTCACTTATTCGATAGTTGCGTTACTTTATTGGCTTGCGCAAAAACTTTATTTTCTTGCGCAAAAAACGACCAAATATTGGATTATGGAGGATGCACAATTTTATAAGGCTTTGTTTTTAAAAGGTAAAAATAAAATTAACTCTATTAGAAAGATAAGAAGTAAATGCTTCATATTGGCTTAATGGACAGCCCGCATCCAGTAATACTGGAGGAATTATAATTTATTCTGAAAAGTTTAATGAAACATTTGTAACTTCTGAAAAACAATGATGTATTAGTCAATGAATTATTAAATATAAACCCCTCCATTGAGGTTGTATACATTAAATAAGAAAATACACAATTTTCTGCGCTTCAAACACCCAAACTAATTGTTGAAATAAATTTATTTTAAAAGATAATTGCTATCTTGTGCAAAAATTTGTTATGAGAATAATATTGCTCTTAATGATTTGTATGAATAGTATGATTGGATATTCACAATTACAGTTCACTACATACCATGATAAAGAGGGTAAAGAAACTAAATCCCGAGAAAACGCGTACTATGTAAAAACGCTCACGATCAAGGACGATTCATCTGTTGATGTAAGAGAAGAATACTCCTCAACTAATTCTATCAAACTAATAGGGACATTTAAAGATTTTAAGAACAAATTTTATATAGGACCAAAATTAGAAGCCTATGAAAATGGCAAAATAAAATTAAAACAATTGTATAGTCATGATGGTGTTTTAATAGATACAGCATATTATTATCACAAGAATGGCAAATTGAAATTAGCTTTTTCTTATCCCTATAAAGTAAATAATGAAAAAACCACGGTTACTGACACTTTGATATTGGTTTATAGTGATTCTACTGGCAAAAGGCTTCTTTCAGATGGCAACGGCTTGGCGGAGATAGATATTAATTCTGATCTAGAAAGAGGACAATACAAAAATCATAAAAGAATAGGTATTTGGACGGGAGAATTTTTGGGTGGAAAATATACTTTTTCGGAAAACTATATCAATGGAAAATTAGAATCAGGTAAATCCATTGATTCTATAGGTCATGAGTACACTTACACAGAAAAGAACTTTATGACTCCGCCGGACTATCCGGGAGGAATACATGTGCTACGCAATTTCATTGGTCAAAATTACAAATATCCTAAAGAAGCGATTCTCAATCGTGTAAAAGGCACTGTTAGAACTTCTTTTGTTATAGACAGAGATGGAAAAATGACTGAGATAAAAGTAGTTGAAGATCTTGGATTCGGCACAGGCGAAGCTGCTATACAAGTGTTGAAAAGAGCTAAAAAATGGAGTCCAGGTATTATGCGAGGCGTGCCGGTTAGAGTAGCTTATGCCCTGCCTATTCGATTGGATTTAACAAGGTAGAAACAACCAAAAAAGCGTCTTAGATCTCTCTATAGACGCTTTTTAAAATATAAAACTACACTACTAATTATTTTCTATCTAGTCCTTTTGCAACTAAATCTTCTACGTAAGCTCGTACTACTTCATTCGAAAAACGAGAAGTCACGTCAAAAGCAAAAGCGTGCACCAATAAGATACGTGCAGACTCTTCGCCGATACCTCTTGCTCTCAAATAAAATAAAGCCTCATCGTCAAATTGCCCCATCGTACATCCGTGTGAACATTTCACATCGTCAGCAAAGATTTCCAACTGAGGTTTTGTGTAAACAGTAGATTTGTCACCAATCAACATATTGTTGTTTTGTTGGAAAGCATTTGTTTTCTGTGCATCCTCACGAACGAAAATTTTACCGTTAAATACCGCTGTTGCTTCGTCTTGAGGAATGTTTTTGTACCATTCGTACGATTCACAGTGCGGCTTCAAATGGTCTACTACCGTATGGTTGTCTACCAATTGTTTGTCAGCTAGCAAATTGATTCCATATAAATGTGATTCTACATTTTCTGCGTCCAAACGTACATTGATGTTATTACGTACAAAAGTTGCACCTGGGAAAGTACAGTTATAATTGTTGTACAAACTGTATTTTGCTTGGTAAACTTCTGTATGGTTGATATAGTTACTTACCGAATCAGCTACTTGAAGGTAATAGTGCTGAACTTTTGCATTTTCGTCCAATACAATCTCTGTAACCTTATTGTGCAAGTTTTTAGCTGTATTTTCTAATGTGATGAAAGATTCAATAATCTCCACCTCAGCATTAGCTTCTACAACGAATAAGTTTCTTGTTTGTGCAAAGAATTCTTCGCCACCAGTTGCCACGTGTACAATATGCAATGGTTTAGAAACTACTTTATTTTTGCCTACTGATAAATAAATACCTGAAGTGTATAAAGCCGTATTCAAATATACCAAAGAATTGTCCGCTTTGTCAGCATATTGTGCAAAGTGTTTTTGGAAGTTTGATTCTTCTACAGCTTCCTCGATTGGTTTTACTGTGATACCTACTTCATCTTCCAACGAAGAGAAAGCCAACACATATTGACCATTGATCAAGACAATACGGTGTGCATCCAATTCTGGAATATCCGCTTTGCTCAAATCCAAATTTGCAACATCCACATCTTCATTCAACAAATATGTTTTGTTGACTAAAGCATGAATGTTTGTATATTTCCATTCTTCATTCTTTACTGTTGGAAAATCAGCTTTCTCGAATTTTGCGAAAGCTTCTTGACGAATAGCTTTCAGCGAAGAAGGCTCATTAGTCACCTCCAATTCTTGGAAAGTTGACGTCAACTGTTCGAATAAAGAGTTTGCTATTGTTGTACTCATGTTATTTGTTATCAATCCGCTCATGACCTTTAATTTTTATCGGTGACCGATTAGATTAGGCATTTTGCGCATCTAAGTCTTTTAACCAATCGTAACCTTTTTCTTCTAATTCTAATGCCAATTCTTTAGTTCCAGTTTTTACAATGCGACCATTGTGCAATACGTGAACGAAATCTGGAACGATATAATCTAATAAGCGTTGGTAGTGTGTAATGACGATGAAAGCATTGTCTTTCGAACGCAATTGGTTCACACCATTTGCTACTACACGCAAAGCATCAATATCCAATCCTGAATCTGTCTCATCCAAAATAGCTAATTTTGGGTTCAACATCGCCAATTGGAAAATTTCGTTACGTTTTTTCTCACCACCAGAGAAACCTTCGTTCAATGAACGGTTAGCCAAATTAGCAGAAAAATCTACTAACTTTTGTTTCTCTTTTACCATCGCTAAGAATTCTTTCGCTTCTAATGGAGGAAGACCTTTATATTCACGGATATCACTTACAGCAGTTTTTAAGAAGTTGATGTTTGACACACCTGGAATTTCTACCGGATATTGGAACGCCAAAAACAAACCTTCACGTGCGCGATCTTCTGGAGATAAATCCAATAAATCGATACCATCCAACGTCACATCACCACCATTCACTTCGTACGAATCACGTCCAGCTAATACGTTACCCAATGTACTTTTACCAGCACCGTTAGGTCCCATGATTGCGTGAACTTCACCCGCTTTTACTTCTAAGTTTAATCCTTTTAATATTTGTTTGTCTTCAACAGACGCTTGCAAATTCTTTATTGATAACATTGCTTTTTTAGTATTGAGTATTGAGTTATGAGTATTGAGACTTTGCTCACTCACCTATTCAAATTATCTAATTTTCAAATTCTATTAACCTACTGAACCTTCTAACGAGATTGCTAATAATTTCTGCGCTTCTACCGCAAATTCCATTGGCAACTGATTAAGCACTTCTTTCGCGTAACCGTTTACGATTAATCCAACAGCTTTTTCTGAATCGATACCACGTTGATTTAAGTAGAACACTTGATCTTCACCTATTTTTGAGGTTGTTGCTTCGTGCTCTAGTTTAGCCGTTTTGTTTTTGTTCTCGATATAAGGGAAAGTATGCGCTCCACAACGGTCACCAATCAATAATGAATCACATTGTGTGAAGTTACGTGAGTTATCCGCATTAGGCCCTATTTTCACCAAACCTCTGTAGCTATTGTGAGATTTTCCAGCAGAAATACCTTTTGAAACAATCTTTGATTTCGTGTTTTTACCTAAGTGAATCATTTTAGTACCTGTATCCGCCACTTGCATATTACGCGTCATCGCTACAGAATAAAATTCTCCTACTGAATTATCACCTTTTAAGATAACGCCTGGATATTTCCAAGTAATCGCCGAACCTGTTTCTACTTGTGTCCAAGAGATTTTAGAATTATCACCTTTACAAATACCACGTTTAGTCACAAAGTTGAAAATACCACCTTTACCGTCTTTATCACCTGGATACCAGTTTTGAACCGTAGAGTATTTAATTTCCGCGTCTTTCATTGCCACCAATTCTACCACCGCAGCATGCAGTTGATTCTCATCGCGCATCGGAGCAGTACATCCTTCCAAATAAGAAACATATGAACCTTCGTCAGCAATGATTAATGTACGCTCGAATTGACCTGTATTTTGAGCATTAATACGGAAATATGTAGACAATTCCATCGGACAGTGAACGCCTTTTGGAATATATACAAACGAACCATCAGAGAAAACCGCTGAATTCAATGCCGCGTAAATATTATCTGTTTGCGGAACTACAGTTCCCAAATATTCTTTGACCAATTCAGGATGCTCTTGAACAGCTTCGCCGAAAGAACAGAAAATCACTCCTTTTTCTTTCAACTTTTCACGGAATGTAGTTTTTACAGACACCGAGTCAAACACCGCATCAACTGCTACTACACCTGCCAATATCTTTTGTTCATCCAAAGGAATACCCAACTTTTCAAATGTTGCCAATAATTCTGGGTCTACCTCATCCATGCTTTCCAATTGCTTTTTAGGCTTTGGCGCAGCATAGTAAGACAAATCTTGAAAATCCACTTCAGGATTATCAAAATTTTGCCATGTAGGCATATCCATAGAAAGGAAGTGGCGGAAAGCTTTTAATCTCCATTCCAACAACCATTCTGGTTCATTTTTTTTAGATGATATTAGGCGAATTGTATCTTCGTTCAATCCTTTGGGAGCAATATCCATCTCAATATCAGTCGTGAAACCGTATTTATATTCTTCTTGCTCCAGCTCTTTCAGTAATTCGTCGTCTTTGGTACTCATATTTAATGCTTCCCTTTTTACAAGTCAAACCATTATAGCAGACCTTTTTGGGATTACAAAGTTACGATATAAATACCAATAATATAGCATATTTTGGTCACTAGACTACCCAATAAGGTCAATTTTATGACAAAAGTCACTTCTTTGTGTGTTCAAGACGATTTTACCATATTTTTTTGACAAAAAAATGATTCGATATAAATATAAACTATATCATGAAAAAATATAAATAGTCAAAACCTATACTAAGATTGTATTTATGCATATGAATTAAGATTTATATTAATCTATACTATCTTAAGAAGGAATACTCATCTAATTCTAATAACCTAACAAAATTTTCTTAGAACCCCTCTTAACACACTGTTTTGTTTCTCATAAAGATATATTATTGTATAATATTTGCTATATTTACGATTCGAAGAAAGATATATCATGTCCTACCAACTTGACAAACTTGATTTAAAGATTTTACGCCTTTTGCAAGAAAATGGGCGTATCACGAATTTACAATTAGCGACCAATATTGGTCTTTCACCAGCTCCTACATTAGAGCGTGTACGTAAGCTAGAAAATTCGGGATTTATCAAAAGTTATCATGCATTTGTTGACGAAGAAAAATTAGGATTAGGAATTAAATCATTTATTCAGATATCTTTGGACTTCCATACGCACAATGCTATCCCTGAATTTGTGGAAGCAGTAAAAGCAATACCTGAAGTTACAGAATGTCATCACGTAACCGGCAATTGCGACTTCATATTGAAAGTGTATGTGAAAGATATTAAAGCGTATGAGGCTGTTATCATGGAAAAGATTTCAAAAATTCCTTTTGTAAAGACTTTCCAAACGATGATGATTATGTCCACTTCGAAAAAAGAACCAATTGTTCCGTTAGAATATTAGATGAACACTGAATATCGCGACTTTGCAATTATCTTGACCTGGCCAGACGCTACGATTCGTGGCGATGAGAAATGGATGATGTTTTTCAAAAAAATTGGTTTGGTCAAAAACCTTAATTTCAAAGTCGGGCACACAGGCATAGTCATTATCAATCATGAAAATGGCGAAATGCTATTCTATGATTTTGGACGATATATAGCACCAAGAGGCTATGGCAGAGCACGATCCAAATTTTCAGACCCACTTTTAGACATTTCGCTGAAAGCGGAAATCAAAGACAATAAGATTTCGAATCTAGAAGAAATCATACAACATTTTGAAGACCTCAAACCTGCCATGTACGGTGACGGAAAACTCTTTTTCTCTGTCGTACAAGGAATAAATTTCGAAATGGCAAAAGCTTATGGCGATGAATGTGTAGAAGAAGGAACATATCCATATGGTGCTGTCGCAAAAAACAATAATAACTGCTCTCGATTCATCACCCGAATGTTGATGAAATCATGTCCAAAATATCATTTTTGGCATTACATCAACCTTCCCGAAACTATAAAAAGTAGTCCTGTCAGCAACTTGGTTAATACAGCAGAAGACCGTGTAATTTATTCCTATCTTCCCGAGGAAGGGATCAAAAGCTTCCGAATGAATAGATTTCAATCTTTTGGTTATTTACTAAAACAACTGAGCGATAATATTTCTCGGAAAAAATCGGCTTCATTTCCAAATGACCTTATCATCGGAGGAATGAATTATAGTTCAAAACCCATTACTATACCAAAGGACGCTATGTATCTTGGCGGTGTAGGTGATGGCGCATGGTTTAAAATTACCTCCACGGAAACTGTCAATCAATTCATCATCAAAAGATTTACTACCTCAGGAAAATTGGAGTATGTGGTGCTTGGCGAGTCTGACGAACTTGTCGAGTTGAATTCAGATTGGAAAATAACTTACGACAGCCACTTATTATTTACACACATTGAACAAAACGGCAAAAAAATCCGAATTAATCATATTGAAAGATTAGAGAATGAGAAATACGACTTCGAGAACATCAAAGAGCGTTACGCTTAAATAACATAACTTTGGCGATTTTCTTCTATAAAGAAACGCAATAACCTTGCAAATCTCCAAGCATGTCACCTTGGAAAATTTTGGCAATAGCAGGAGGATGCAGATACCTCACAGCCAAAGTTTTCGAGTGACGAGTTTTGCATACTTTTGCGGTCAAAAGTATGATGCCCGTCCGGCAAAGAGGACAACAAATTAATTTTACAGATTACAATTTCCAATCAACAGGCTTTTTGCCATTTGCTTCCAAATATTTATTTGCTTTGGAAAAAGGTTTAGAACCATAGAATCCTCGATAAACAGAAAGCGGAGAAGGATGCACGGCTTTTAGAATCAAATGTTTTTTTTCATCAATTAGAACCGATTTCTTTTGTGCATAAGAACCCCAAAGCACGAAAACAACGTGCTGTAATTCAGATGAAATCATTTCGATTATTTGGTCTGTAAAAGTTTCCCATCCTTGCTTTTGGTGTGAAGCTGCTTGATGGGCACGCACAGTAAGAGTTGCATTGAGCAACAAGACGCCTTGCTTTGCCCATTTCGTCAAATCACCTGATTGCGGAATTTGAAATCCCTCAATATCTGTTACAAGCTCAGCAAAAATATTTTTTAACGAAGGCGGAAAAACTACTCCTTGCGGTACAGAGAATGACAATCCGTGAGCTTGACCAATATTATGATAAGGGTCTTGTCCCAAAATCACAACTTTAACATCTTGTAAAGTAGTAAGACGAAAAGCATTGAAAACCAAATGCTGCGGAGGACATACTTCAAATTGTCTCCGCTCTTGCTGAACAAAAGCAGACAATTTCTTCATGTATTCTTGTTGCATTAAAGGCTTTAAGATTGGCGCCCAACTTTCGTCGTACATATTTTCCATACGACAAAAGTACATTTTTCGCACCTAATCGGATAAACAAGTTTGCATAACTACTTAAATTAATGGATATTTGCGTTTTAAAAACTACAATAAGAAGAGATGTCAAATTTAGTGCGTATTATTATTAGCTGTTTACTTTTAGTGGGTACAGTTGTATTATTTTGGTTCGGATATTGGGGCTGGGGTATTTTAGGTATTCTAGTTACAATTTTGGCGTGGGTGACTGTTTTCTTTCACGAATATATGCTTATTACACAATGGTATTTTCGTAAACAAGACACTGTCAATGCGGAAAAATGGTTGAGTAAAATTACTAATTACGAAAAACAACTTATTCCTGCTCAACACGGATATTATCATTTGTTATTGGGTCTTATGGAATCTCAACGTGCGCCTTTGCAATCAGAGAAATTCTTCAAAAAAGCACTTTCTTTAGGATTGCACATGGACCACAATGTGGCTTTGGCAAAATTGAGTCTAGCAGGTGTCATGATGGCAAAACGCAATAAACGTGAGGCTGAGAAATATTTGCAAGAAGCAAAACGTGCTGACAAAAACAAATTGTTGGCTGACCAAATCAAAATGATGAAAGATCAAATGGGAATGATGGATAGACAACAGTTCCGTTATTCAAGATAAAACAAAACTGCCTCGAAAATTCGAGGCAGTTTTGTTTATAAATCAATTATAAATTCCAATATCTTTCCTTCTTCCTGAAAATCTTCAAAGGCTAACTTTATCTGTTTTGGTTTGCCCCATTGTTTTTTCCAACCTCCAGTTTTAACTGTATATACGACAGGTTCATTTCTGGTCAATAGGTAATGTAAATAATTCTGTCTATCGGCAAGACTTACACGCACCTTTCCCAATTGCATCGTATGATACCACATTGGTTTCGAATCTGCTCCTAAAAGTCCGCTCGCGAAAGTATTTAATTTAAATTCACGCGGATTTTTCAAATAAGATTGAAAATACAATTCCACTGTAGCCATATCGCCTTTGGCAGATACTTCTACACTTTTCGTCCAAACTTCGATTTCATTAATATTGATAGATTTTCGCTCTGTTTCCTCTTGGGCATTGGTCTTTCCATACCCAATTACAAGAATTAAAAGCGATAGAATTAGCTTTTTCATACTATTAACGTAACCTATCTGCAGACTTAATTAATTTCTCGTCATTGCGAATACCGCCTAATGCCATTGCTAAAAAGATAATCGCGATAGGCAATAAGAAAAATCCAACACCAATATTATTAGCGCCAAAGCTTTGAGAAATCAAGACCAATGTATTGCTTGAAGTAATGTACATCCAAACACCCAATAATGCGATTAATACAATAGAAACAAAGATTAGTTTAATTTGAAGTTTTCTGTTTTTGAACTGAAAAATAGTCGCTAAAGGAACTAACGCAACCACTATTGTAGCGATGGTTTGCAATAGAAAATTACTTTGTTTTACAGATTCATTATTTACGGCAGAATATTCACCAGTCACAAATAATTTTTTACCTAATCCCACCAAGTCAATATAATTGAGGTAAGGAAACATAAATAATCCTAAAATAACTACTGTTGCTAATAATAACCAAATGGTTTGAATACGTTGAATCATATCTATTTTTTAATCTTATGACAATACTACAAATATAATATAAACCACAGAAATATGACTTTGTTCTATTATATCGCTTATAGTATTTTTTTACCTTTGTCTTGTGAACGACAGTAAAAGATTTTTTTTAGAGATAGCCTATAATGGAACGGCCTACCACGGATGGCAACTACAGCCAAATGCTATCGCAGTACAAGAAAAATTAAATCATGCTTTACACACTTTTTTACGTGAAGAAGTAGAGACTTTAGGTGCAGGTCGTACAGACACAGGCGTACACGCGAAACAACTGTACGTGCATTTTGATAGCACGAATAAGGTCTTAATAAAAAATCCGAATCGTGCTTTGCAGGCTATCAATTCTTTATTGCCATACGATATTTCTGTGCAACGAATTATTCCTGTCGCTTCGGATGCACATGCGCGCTTTGATGCCACAGAACGTTCGTACGAATACCATATTCACAGCAAGAAAAATCCATTTTTGATTAATAAATCATGGCTTCTCCGCGATATCCCAGATATAGAAAAGATGAATGCAGCTGCGCAACTATTGTTAGGGACAAAGGATTTCGAATGTTTTAGCAAATCAAACACACAGGTTTTTACTAATATTTGTACGATAAAAGAAGCGCGTTGGGAACAAAACGGTGATCATTTTGTATTTCATATTACAGCAGACCGCTTTTTGCGAAATATGGTTAGGGCTATTGTGGGAACATTATTGGAGATTGGTGTAAAAGGAAAACCTATTTCGTATATTCAAGAAGTTTTGGAAAGCAAAAGTCGTTCGAAAGCAGGCGTGTCTGTTCCTGCGCATGGATTGTATTTGACACGTGTTATTTACCCGTATATTCAAGAAAAATAGAATTTGAAACAAGATAAAATATCAGGAAAAGCGTACGACAGCAAATTGTTGAGTCGTCTAGCCAAATATATGCGTCCGTACAGAACCATATTCTGGATATCTGTTGTGTTGACCATATTACTGGCGGCTGTGGCACCAGCGTTGCCAATGCTTATAGAATATACCCTAGATAATTATATCTTGAATGGACAATACGAAGGCTTAGACATGATGCTAATTATCATGATGCTTTTGTTGATTGCACAAACTATAGTGCGCTACTTCCACACACTAATGACCAATACATTGGGACAATCCGTCATTCGCGATATCCGTATTCAAGTGTTTGAACATATCACGAATTTACGTCTTAAATATTTTGACAATACACCAATAGGGCGATTAATCACACGTACAATTTCCGATTTAGAGACGATAGCCAATATTTTTTCCGAAGGTTTGATTCAGATTATCGGAGACTTATTGCAATTAGTTGTGATTTTGGGTGTGATGTTTTACACAGATTGGCGATTGACCTTGATCATACTTGTTCCTATGCCGTTGATGCTTTGGGCAACGTATATTTTCAAAGAAGCGATGAAATCGGCATTTCAAGATGTGCGTCTTTGGGTGTCAAATCTAAACACATTCTTGCAAGAGCATATTTCTGGAATGGCTGTTATTCAATATTTTGCTCGTGAGGAGCAAGAAATGAAAAAATTTGAGGCTATCAATAAAGAACACCGCAATGCACATGTTCGCGCAAACTGGTATTTCTCTATATTCTTTCCTGTATTGGAGATTATCATTGCTATCGCAACGGGTTTATTGGTTTGGTACGGTTCGAAACAAGTATTAGCCGATGTTATTTCACCGGGTGTTGTTGTAGCATTTTTGATGTATATCAATATGATTTTCCGCCCTATTCGCGAGTTAATTGATAAATTCAACACCCTGCAAATGGGTATGGTATCTGCAGAACGAATTTTTGACGTCTTGGATACGAACGAATTTACCCCAAACTCAGGAACACATAAGCCTGCGCAAATTCGTGGAGAAATCGAATTTAAGAATGTTTGGTTTGCATACAACGACGAAAAATGGGTTTTGAAAGATGTAAGTTTCAAAGTTAAACCTGGCGAAACATTAGCATTGGTCGGTGCCACAGGCGCAGGAAAATCTTCTACTATTAATATTCTAAGTCGTTTTTACGAAATTCAAAAAGGTCAAATTCTTTTGGACGGCGTGGATATTCGCGATTACGAATTGACTTTCTTACGCAAGAACATTTCTACGGTTTTGCAAGATGTATTTTTGTTCTCCGATACTGTAAAAAACAATATAACACTGCAAAATCCAGCTATAACCGATGAGGAAATCATCAATGCAGCTAAACGTGTCGGCGCGTACGATTTCATTATGCGATTACCTGAAGGTTTGGATTATAAAGTGCAAGAGCGTGGCGCTACGCTATCTGCAGGACAAGCTCAATTGGTATCATTTATTCGCGCCTTGGTGCACGACCCGAGCATTTTGATTTTGGATGAAGCAACTTCTTCGATTGACACCGAAACGGAATTGATGATTCAATCTGCAATTGACAACTTGATGGAAGGACGTACGGCCATTGTGATTGCACACAGACTTTCGACCATTCAAAAAGCCGATAAAATCATTGTCTTAGAAAAAGGCGAAATCAAAGAAATTGGTTCGCATCAAGAGTTGTTAGCGATGGATGGCTATTATAAGCGACTTTACGATTTACAATTCGATTCTGCGGGAATATAGAAATCCGCTCTAGTTCAGTTAGAATAAGTTTACTAAATTTAGATAAATATTGGTCACAAAGTGACTTTACTATTATTTCCAATTTTTATAAACTTATTTAGATTTATGGCTCGAAATGTCGCACTTCTTTTATCATTAATAATATTCCATTTAAGCTGTTTTGCGCAAAAAAAGAGCTTTACTGTTTTTCAACTTAATATCTGGCACGAAGGCAATTCTGTTCCCAAAGGATACGATGCTATTGTAGATGAACTTGCTGATAAGAATGCAGATGTTGTTTTACTTTGTGAAGTAAATAATAAAGATGGAGTCGATTTTGTCTCCAAATTAATTAAGGATTTAAGACAAAGAGGAATTACCTACAATGGAATTCCCAACGAGCATTCACTAGATGTAGCAACGCTATCTAAATTCCCCATTCTAGAGCAAAAGCCATTATACGAGAGAGAAAGCAGACAGGGACAAGTGCTGAAAACAACGATAAACGCTCACAACCATCCGATTATTTTTTATTCACTACATCTTGACTATACCAATTATGCCTGCTATTTGCCGCGAGGATATGATGGCGTGACCTGGCAAAAGATGGATAAGCCGATTACTGATGTACAAGAAATACTAACCGCTAACCGTAAAGGGAAGCGTGATGAAGCCATACGCGATGTGATTGCTGACGCAGCAAAAGAACCAAAAAAACACAGTATTATCATTGCTGGAGACCTAAACGAACCATCGCATTTAGACTGGGTAGAAGAGAATAAACACTTATACGACCGTCGTGGCGCCGTAGTTCCTTGGGATTGTTCGGTGATGTTGTACGACGCAGGCTATCAGGATGCATTTCGTGTTATTTACCCAAATCCTGTGACGCATCCTGGTTTTACCTATCCAAGCTATAATCCTGATGTACCCATCAAAAAATTAGCCTGGATACCAGAAGCCGATGACCGTGACCGCATCGATTATATTTATTATAAATCATCAAACAAAAAGCTCAAGCTAAAAGACATAAAAATAGTAGGTCCAGAGGCAACTGTGCGGTACGCGCAAAAACAAGAAAAGGATAGTGAAGATGATTTTTTATTACCCAAAAGTGTTTGGCCAACTGACCACAAAGGTCTATTAGCGACTTTCACGATTAAATAAATTACGATGACTAATCGCTTCACAGACCAAAACAAGAGACTCACCGACTTTCAAACCACAGTTTGGGTTGAATGTCCTTCTTGTACCAAAAAAGCTATCGCAAAAGTTGATTACGAAACTGCAAAGGCAATCTTATTTTGTGAAAGTTGCGGATACAATAAACAAAAAAACACAGAGTCAACAGTATTTGGAGTTAAAGGAAATTGGAATCTGGATGCGCATAGTTATTTTGATGCAGAATTGTGGCTCAAACATCCATTTAAGAATGAAGTATTTTTTGCGTTTAATGGCGAACATTTAGAATACCTAGAACAATATATTGCTGCAGACTTGCGCGAGCACAAAGAGAGGACAGGTTTTACATTGTTGGAGAAGTTACCTAAATTTTACCACGAAGCTAAGAATAGAAAAGCATTACTCGCTATTATTCAAAAATTGAAGAAAAAGTAAGAGAGATTTATACTCTTCAAAAGTTCACTAACAGACTTCTCCTCTCGTCGAAGTGACGTATAAACTGTCCGTCATATCGACCGAATGGGAGATATCTAACTTAGTAACCTTTTAAATTTACCGAAAATCAATGCAGAATTACAACGATAATAAAATTATTGATCAAACATTGTTAAACGAAAATATGTCGCCTTAGTGAGTTGCAAATCGCACGAATATCGAGAAGTTGTGGCAACTCGGTACAGCGACGAGTTTTTGGTGACTTTTTGCGGAAAAAAGTCACTGCCTGCCTGGCATGAAGGCATTCAGACATTAAAAATTAATATTAACAAAGAATGCTCATTCCAAATCGGAATGAGCATTCTTTTATAAGTTATAACAAGGACTAATTTAATCCTCTTTTCTTCATTAAGTGAACAGGGTCAGGTTCTTGTCCACGGAAAGCTTTGTACAAATCCGCAGGATTTGCCGTTCCACCTTTTTCTAAAATATTTTTACGGAAAGAGTCTGCTGTCACTTGGTCAAACAAACCTTTCTCTTTGAACGCTGCGAAAGCATCTGAATCCAATACTTCAGCCCAGATATACGCATAGTAACCCGCTGAATAGCCTCCAGAGAAGATATGTTGGAAATATGAACTTCTATAACGAGGTATAATGGCATCAATCAAACCAGCTTTGTCCATTGCTTTCTTCTCGAACACATTTACATCACCCGAAATAGGAGATTGTGTAGCATGGTAATCTAAATCTAATAAAGAAGCAGCTAAATATTCTGTCGTTGCAAAACCTTGGTCAAATGTACCTGCATTTTCCATTTTCGTGATTAAAGAATCTGGAATAGCTTCACCAGTTTTGTAATGCTTCGCATATGTTTTCAACACTTCAGCGTCTGAAGCCCAGTTTTCCATGATTTGCGAAGGTAATTCTACAAAATCACGAGATACTGATGTTCCAGATAAAGATTTGTATTTCACATTAGACAACAAACCGTGTAAAGCATGACCAAATTCGTGGAATAATGTACTTGCTTCATCGAAAGTCAATAAAGCCGGTTGGTCGCCAACTGGTTTTGTGAAATTACATACGATAGAGATAACTGGAGCTACACGCTTACCATCTTTTGTAGATTGCTTGCGGTATGAAGTCATCCATGCACCACCACGTTTTGATTCACGTGGAAAGAAATCTGCATACATCAAACCTAAGTGCGAACCGTCTTTGTCTTTTACTTCGTATACTTCTACTTCTTCGTGGTATGTAGGTACATTATTTAAAGCTACAAATGAGATTCCCCACAATTTTTTAGCTGTTTCGAAAGCACCTTCACGTACTGATGCCAAGCTGAAATATGGTTTTATTTCTTCTTCATTCAACGCAAAACGTTTCACACGAATTTTCTCTGCATAATATCTCCAATCGTAAGGTGCTACTTTGAATGTATCTTGTGCCGCATCGATTTCTTTTTGAATATCCGCAGCTTCTACTTTCGCTTTATTAAGCGCTGGCGTCCATAATTTATTTAATAATTGATAGACATTTGCTGGATTAGCAGCCATCGCCTCTTCCAATACATAAGCCGCATGAGAATTGTATCCTAATAATTTAGCTTTCTCCAAACGAAGATTTGCAATTTTTACTAAGATTTCTTTATTATCATTCTCATTGTCGTTGTTACCTCTTTTTTGGTACGCATCCCAAATATTTTTACGCAATTCGCGGTTGTCCGCATATTGCAAAAATGGCATAACCGAAGGATTTGATAAGGTGAAAACCCATTTACCTTCTTTACCTTTTGCTTTAGCCACATCTGCTGCTGCAGAAACTAACCCTGCTGGCAAGCCTGATAACTCTTCTTTGTTTTCAACTACAAGCTCGTAAGCATTTGTTTCAGCTAATAGATTTTGACCAAATTCTGTCGTCAATACAGAAAGTTCTGCGTTGATTTTTTTCAATTTTTCTTTATCCGCATCAGACAAGTTAGTGCCTGAACGCACAAAACCTTTGTACGTTTCTTCTAACAATTTCAAGTCTTCTGCGTCTAACGCAAACTTATCTTTATTCGTATATACTGTTTTTACGCGCGCGAACAATTTAGCATTCAAGTTAATCTCGTCACTGTGTGCAGAGATTTGTGGAGCTAATTCTTTTGCTAAGGCTTGAATACTGTCATTCGTATTAGCCGAATTCAAATTGTAGAAAACTGTAGATACATTGGACAACAATGAACCTGCATTTTCTAATGCTACAATCGTATTATCGAACGTCGCTTCGTCCGCGTTGTTTACGATAGAATCAATTTCTAAATTGTGTTGTTTTAATGCTTCTTCAAAAGCTGGTTTGAAGTGTTCGTCTTTAATTTTGTCAAAAGGAGGGACATTAAATGGCGTTTCGTACGCTGCTAAAAGTGGATTGTCTGACTGCAATTTGTTTTCGCTACCGCATCCGACGAACATGGACGCAACAACCAAAAATGGAATGAAACTCTTTTTATTCATTACAATTTATTTAGTGTTTTTATATATGTGTGCAAAAGTAAACAATATTTCATGCAAATGGGAAATACCGCAACAAGCAAAGCTGACAAGATAAAAATATTACAGCGAACTATCAAACTTAAAGGTCAAACTCATTTCACCGACATTTACCGTGCTTTAACCGAAAATTAAATCCAACATAACTTGAGATAATTATCTTTGACTATTCTTACAATCTGAATAACAAAGAGATGAACAATATTAAAAATTTCTTTTGGTGGTGCGCTGGCGTCCATAAAGAAACACTAAACAAATATCCAGAAGAGCATAACAAATATATCAGTATAGGTGCGACCATATTTTTCACAGGTTTATTCGCTGCGTTGGCGGGTGGCTACGCCCTCTATTTTGTCTTCAGTGGCAATGATTTCGATGTGTTTTATTCGATTATTTTTGGTTTAATCTGGGGTTTGGCCATTTTCAATTTAGACAGATACATCGTATTAAGTATTGACAAGACAAAAGGTACATTTAAGCAAGTTCTGCAAGCCTTGCCTCGTATTTTGCTTGCTGTATTGATTGGTCTGGTTATCTCCCGTCCATTGGAACTGAAAATATTTGATAAAGAAATCAAACGGCAATTGCGTGAGGATTATCTCCGTCAGCAACAAGCTACTATTGACACCCTCAATAGCACGTTTGAAAACAAGTATGCAAATGAATACGCACAACTCAACGGTCTGAAAGCACAAGCCGATTCGTTGGAATCAAGCATCAAAACGGATAGACAAAAGCTCAATCACGAAATATTTGGAACCAAAACAGATGAAACCTCGGGGGTAACAGGATATGGTCCATATGCAAAAATGAAAGAAGCTAATCTCAATAAACAGGAAGTTTATCTGGACACATTGCGGTCGCGTAATCAAGTCAAAGAGAGTTTGCTCTCGCAACGAAAAGTAAAGGAAGGCATCATGGATGAAAAAATCCTAACGGATAAAAGTCTAGATAGCGCAATCAATGTCGCTGGTTTTGCTGACCGCAATGCTGCGCTGAGTAATTTGCACAAAAAGCCTGACGGTTCCATAGAAAAATCTACGGAATATGCCGTTATCTTTATCACGCTGCTGTTTGTATTCTTCGAATGCTTGCCTGTATTTGTAAAACTAATGAGCCAAAAAGACGCTTACGACATAGCCATTGCTAATCAAAATATAGTACATAATTTTGAATCGGCATCCAATGTCGATGTAGAGAAAAATGCACTTAATCATCTTGTACCGCATCGTACAGATGTCGCTATTCAGCGTAGAATGGATAGACTTAGCCAAGAATACGAAAGCCAAAAGTAGTTTGCTTCGGCAGCTGATTTCTTATAAAATTACATAGCGAATTTTTAATAAATTTATACATTATTCTTGGTAGATTTATTAAGAATGCGCTATTTACTTCGATTATATAATAGCCTAATAGACAATTTCATACAAACATTTTTATACTTGTAAGAAAACAGCTTATATTGTGTATATAATGATGTTATGGGCAAGCGTAGGGCGATCGTGCAAATATCTACGTTACTGAAGACAACAAATTACCGAAGTACGAGACTATAAAATATTAAATTAGTACGCTACTATAAAAATAATGTTAAATGCAACTACACTACCTAGTATTCAACGAATGCCGTAATTACAAACAATAATTTTTTTATATAAAAAATAAAATAACTTACATTTAGTGTAAATTAAAAATATAAATAATACCTTTGCAGTGGACATAAAATTTGACGATAAGAAATTAAGGAAATTAGCCAACGACCCGCGAAAGTGTAAGCAGGAAATGGGCGCAAGAAGAGCCACGCTCTTTTTAAAAAGGTTGACTGATTTACGTGATGCCGAAACGCTGGAAGATGTAAGACACTTACCCGGTAGGTATCACGAGCTTAAGGAAACACGCAAAGGTCAATGGGCTTGTGACTTAGACCATCCCTATCGCCTTATTTTTATACCGCAAGAAAACCCTATACCCACTAATGAAGACGGTCAATACATTTGGTTTGAAATTGTAGGTGTAGAGATTATCGAAATAGTAGATTACCATTAAAAAAACAGCAATTATGGCAACTGTAAACGAATTTTATACAGACATAGCATTCCATCCGGGCGAAACCCTGGCAGAGAAATTGGAGGAGCTGAAAATGGGACCCAAAGAGTTTGCTATCCGTACCGGCAAACCTGAGAAGACGATTATTGCCATTCTTAAAGGCGATAGTTCCATCACACCCGAAATGGCGGTTCTCTTTGAAAGTGTATTAAAAATCCCTGCTGACTTTTGGTTAAAAAAACAATACAGATTTGACGAATACAAAGCGCGAGAAAAAAGAACATTGGCTATTGAAGAAGCCAAAGATTGGGCAAAGTGTTTCCCTTTTACCGATATGGTAAAGTGCGGATGGCTGAACGCTAGAACAAAAGCAGAAGAAAAAGTAGCAGAATTATTTCATTTTTTTGGAGTTAGCTCACCCGATGCTTGGAAAGATTATTTTTTTAACCAACAACTGAAAGTAGCTTTCCGTATTTCGTTGGCACATACTAGAGAACCCTATGCAATTTCTGCTTGGATAAGGCAAGGTGAAATACAGGCCAGCCAATTATATTGTGGAGAATATTCAGAAGCGAAGTTCAAAAAAGCATTAAAAGAAATTAAAACCTTAATGTCCACACAGCCTGATGATTTTTTCGAACAACTGCAACAACTATGTCTGGCTTGTGGCGTAAAGGTGGTTTATACGCCTTGTATCAAAAAAGCACCTTTAAGTGGAGCAACCCGTTGGATAGACGACAATCCGTTGATACAATTAACAGGCAGATACAAACAGAATGACCGCTTTTGGTTTACTTTCTTTCACGAAGCAGGACATATAATTCTGCACGGGAAAAAGGATATTTTCTTAGAAGATATTGAATATTCGGAAGCAGATTTACAAAAAGAAGCCGAGGCAAACGACTTTGCTGTGGAATGGACGTTTTCAAATGAGCAGGAAGAAGAAGTATTAGATTCTGTTCCATTAACAATTGAAAGCATTCAAGAATTTGCCAAAAAATTCAATACGCATCCTGCAATGATTATTGGTCGTTTCCATAAAAAAAAATTATTGCATTATGCTCAAGGTAGAGACTTTTTTGTGAAACTTGAATTTTTAGATAATTGACTATAAGCTATCGGATTACAGATAATGAGAAAGATACAATACCAGCCTGTAACATCGTATTCCCAAAAGCGTGGCTGAATGGCTTCGATTGTAAGTTATTGAAAAGCTTAACAAAAGTAATTATAATGAACTTTAGTGCTATAATCCCCCTCCTTCGGCAATACCCAAACCGTTGCCTGCAATCCGAAAAAATGCGCCAATGAAAGTTTACGAAGAAAATAAAACGGAAATTGTATTTAGATATTTACTTGTTGGAAACATAATAGATGAACATTTTTACGGAGAAAATAAGGATATTAAAAGCGGAACAAAACATTTTCGAGCTGGAGCAAAAGTTTATTTAATTCCTGAATATGGAGGAATGGGACACGAAAAGATTCCAGTCATTGGATTACCTAGAAAAAACCGGAAAAAAATTGAAGTTTTAATTGACTCTAAAATGATTAAAAATGTTAGAGTAAAAAAAACTTATAACAGTAAATTGATTGAAAAAATAAAAGAAAATCATTTTTATTCGTATTTCAATAAACATGAAAATGAACTTGAAATACTTAACGATTTTGCTATATCAATAAACGAAAACAATAAAGAAATTCTGAAAAATATTGTTTAAAAATATAAGTAAAAAATCACACTATAGCTAACATCGGTAACTGTTGCACAACTCCCTAAAAAGTAAAAGATATAATATTTATTCTTCAAATCTTTTAAAATATAGTTTTCCCTTCTTAAGTTCTTTTAGTATTTTCAAGACGTTTTAAAACGAACTATGAAAATACTTACCTATGCTTTGTGCTTGGCTATTGGCTGCAGCACATTTTTGGATTCAAAAACCTTTGCACAAGAAAAAAGAAGTCGTGCCCGCGAATTGGGTATCACAACAGGTATACTCCCTACTGGAAAGTGGAATGCCATTACGGATGTTCCGGGTGTAAAAGTTGGCCATACCACCGTTATTCAGGCTGATAATGTCCGCACAGGTGTAACAGCTATTATCCCGCACGAAGGGAATATTTTTCAAGATAAAGTAGCTGCTGCGGTATATGTTGGTAACGGTTTCGGAAAGATGATGGGTATTTCGCAGATCCAAGAATTGGGAAATATTGAAACCCCTATCCTATTGACCAATACGCTCAATGCACCTAAAGTTGCGGATGCACTTATAGATTACATGATCAAACTTCCGGGAAACGAGCGTGTGCGTTCTGTTAATTCTGTTATCGGTGAAACGAATGATGGCGGACTTAATGATATTCGTGGTCGTCATGTACAAGCTGAACATGTATTACAAAGTTTGACTAAAGCCACTTCAGGTCCTGTAGCCGAAGGAAATGTCGGAGCTGGTGTTGGTACGGAAACATTAGGATTCAAAGGCGGGATCGGGACAGCATCACGCAAGTTACCTGCTTCCAAAGGTGGCTATACCGTTGGTGTGTTGGTGCAATCCAATTTCGGAGGCGTATTGCAAATCAATGGTGCACCTGTCGGAAGGGAGCTTCAAAACTTCTATATGATGGAGAAAAAAGAGCCCTACAAAGCCGACGGCTCGTGCATGATTATCATAGCTACTGACGCGCCTCTGTCTTCGCGCAATCTCGAAAGACTTGCCAAGCGTTCATACATTTCCTTTGGTAATGTTGGCGGATTTTCTTCTAATGGTTCTGGCGATTATTCTATTGCTTTCTCTACAAATCCAGCAGTTCGCGTGCCTTACAACAACAAAAATCAAATTGAAATGGACGTGAAGGATGTGCATAATGACGAGCTCTCCGCATTATTTATGGCGGTTTGGGAAGCCACGGAAGAAGCCTTGTTGAATTCGATGTTTATGGCAGAAGATATGACAGGAATAAACAACCGTACAGTGAAAGCATTGCCTATCAAAGAGACTTTGGAAATTTTGAAGAAATACAACGCATTGAATCATGATAAATTGCCAAAAGCTATTTCGAAGTAATTTTCTTGTTTTGCTGTTTATCTTAGGCAGCATTAATGTCACTAAAGCGCAATCCAAAGAAGACAGGCTTAGAGAAATTTCTAAAGAAGTCGGAATTCCGGGAATGCAGATTGCTTACGCCAAGGGGAGTAAGATGCAGGTGTATACACATGGTACAAAGAGGTTTGATACAGCTGATGCGGTAGACAAGCACACGAGGTTTCAAGCCGCATCATTAACAAAAGTTGTCGCTGCTTATACATTTTTTCGCTTACTCGATAAAGGTGTTATTGAATTAGACAAGCCTTTATTAAGCTATTACAGCTACGATAGATTAACCAACACTACTGGAGCCGAAAAAATAACAGCTCGAATGGTGCTCACACATCGCACAGGATTGCTGAATTGGGAAGGAGATGTCCCTTCTGCGACATGGCGCGCAACACCATTGACTTTACAGTTTGAACCTGGAACAGATTATATGTATTCGGGTGAAGGATTTTATTTTCTGCAAGAGACTTTAGAACATATCACCAAAAAATCTTTTCAAGCTCTGGTAGAGGAAGAAGTATTACAACCCTTGGGTTTAAAATACAGTAATATAGTCTGGAATGATACTCTAGAATCGAATGCTGCCTATGGTCACTATTCATTAGAAAAACCACGAAGATTGGGCAAATACGCTAAAACAAATGCGGCTTATACACTTTACACCACAGCGGAAGATTACACAAAATTTGTGCAGAAAGTCTTTTTTGAAGGATTTGGATTAAAAAAATCCACACACAACTTATTATTGGAGAGATCCGCAGAAGCCAAAAAAGGCAAAGAGATTGACCCGACGGACAAGCATGTTCCATGTGCATTGATCTCCAGAATGCAAATCAACGAAAAAGGTACAGCCTATTGGCATACAGGCTCTAACCCAGGCTTTCGCTGTTTTTTTATTACCTACCCAGCCACCAAAGAAACGTTAGTTGCGTTTATGAATACAGACGAAGGCTTTCCTGCGATGAAGAAGATAATGCAGTTGCTTTTGGACAACAAGCAGACGTTCTGGGCTTACGATTGGCGATTAGGTGAATTAGATTAATTAGAAAATAATGATAGGAATTGTAGGAGGTGTTGGTCCGTTAGCAGGATTAGATATATTTAAAAAAATCATTGAAGAAACGATTGCAACGAAAGATCAGGAACACCTTCCTGTTATCCTCTCGTCTCAACCGCATCACATTGCAGACAGAACAGCATTTTTACTCAAAAAGTCGAATGAAAACCCTGGATATGCCTTATCGAAAATCATTCACGAATTAGAGGATGCAGGTGCGGAAGTTGCTGCCATTCCGTGCAATACAGCACATGCTCCCGCTATTTTTGATGTTATCACCAAACAAATCGAAAATTCAAACATAAAGATTAAGCTTCTACATATTGTAGAAGAGACTGCAAAATTTATCAAAGCAAATTATCCCGACCAAATGGTGGGTGTATTGAGTACGACAGGAACTCGAGACACGCGATTGTACACCGATATTTTATCGAATTTTGGCATAGCGAATATTGCACCTGATGATGAACTCCAACCGCTTGTCCATGAGGCGATATATAACGAGCAATATGGCATCAAAGCATGTTCCTCACCCGTGACTGCCAAAGCAACAGAAAACTTAAATCAGGCAATTTCGGTTCTGCAAAAACAAGGTGCACAAGTAATTGTTTTAGCTTGTACTGAACTACCTTTAGCTTTGACGGAAAAATCTTATTTTGGAATACCGACAGTTGATCCAAACAGAATTTTGGCCAGAGCATTGATAGAATATATAGCTCCTGAAAAGCTAAAATCACTTGAATAATAGATATGGAGGATAGAAAATTTGACTTCTTAGATGAAATATACAGAACACAAGTTGCATTTAAAGATCATGCAAAGAATATATCAATTGATGAAAGAGTCAATTTACTCAAAAGGCTCAAGTCTCTAATTCTAAATAAAGAAGATCAAATCAAGGAAGCTATTTACAAAGATTTCCGAAAATCCTTTATAGAAACAGAAACTACAGAAATCTTAGCCAGCATTCTAGAAATAAATCATCTTATCAAGAATCTAAGAAAGTGGGCTAGACCAAAGTCTGTAGGATCCTCTCTAATATTCGCCACGACTTCCGCTAAGTTGATTTACGAACCCAAAGGAAATACGTTGATCATTACGCCATGGAATTATCCTTTTCAGCTTCCGATTGTGCATTTGGTCGCAAGTGTAGCCGCTGGAAACACCACTATTTTAAAGCTTTCCGAATTTACACCGCACATCAATCAAGTGATTAAGGATATTCTTTCGGACATATTTGAACCAAATCACGTGGCAGTCATCGATGGAGCGGTGGAAGAAACCACACATTTGCTCAATCAAAAATTCGACCATATCCATTTTACAGGTTCTCCGACTGTGGGTAAGATTATTATGAAGGCTGCAGCAAAACATCTTACCGATATTACTTTAGAATTAGGTGGTAAAAGTCCTGTTTTTATTGATAAAAACATCAATATTAAGGAAGTTGTACGCAATCTCATCTGGGCAAAATTTATCAATATGGGACAAACTTGCATTGCGCCAGATTATTTGCTTGTAGATAAAGCTATTGAAAAAGAATTTGATGCAGCATTAAAAGAAGAAATTAAAAATGCTTTTGGGGATAAGGCTATAGAGAGTAAAGATCTGGCACGTATCATTAATCAAAAGCAATATGATAGGTTATTGGGATATTTTGATGAGCTTGAAAATACGCAGACAGAATGGGTGGTGAAAGGTGAGCATGATAAAAGCACTTTATTTATTCATCCTACGGTTCTAAAAAACTTTCCTCAGAATGCGAAGATTATGCAAGATGAAATCTTCGGCCCCATTCTCCCAATTATTTATTACACAGATGTAAACGAAGCTTTAAAATTTGTAGCAGAGAAGGAAAAACCTTTGGCGCTATATGTCTTTAGCAAGCAAAGGGAATACGTTGATTATATATTGAATAACACGACTGCTGGAGGAACTACGATAAATGACGCTATGCTACATATTATGCATCCAAATTTACCTTTTGGCGGTGTCAATAATTCTGGAATAGGACAATCTTTAGGTTTGTATGGCTTCAAATCTTTCTCTCATGAACGCGCGGTTCTGAGAGCAAACTTTTTTCCGATGAGTAAGTTCTTTTGGTATCCCTACAATAGTAAGACTAAACAAGTCCTTAATCTCATCAAAAAGATTTTCTAAAAAAAGTCCCTTGAGCCAAAGCACAAAGGGACATGAGTGTAGTTTTATAGTAATTATATTATTTTTCGTCGCCTCCAACTTTACCAATAATCATTTCTAATACTGCCACGACAATAGCAAATAAGGTAGCATTCCAAAAGCCTCCCACATCAAACTTAGACCCCAATAAGGAATCACTCAACATCACCATCAATACAGTAATAATAAAGGAAATTAATCCAAAGGTAAGCCAGTTTAGCGGGAAAGTGAATAGTCTTAAAAGTCCGCCAACTAAAGCATTAACCAAGCCTATTACTAAGCCTGTTATAATTGCCCAACCAAAACCTGCTACTTGAGCACCTGGAACTAAATACGCCGCTACTGCAACGACTAAGCCAGTAAGAAGTAAAGAAATAATGAATCTCATAATGCCAAATTTATTTAAAATCAAGTTAATTTCTAGTTTTCAAACTCAAAAGTAATGCCAAGACAAAATGTTTTAGACCATAAAAATCTACATATAAATAAATATACTATGCTTGCATAATTTTTATTTTTTTATATTTACATATACTAATTAGGGAAAATTATGAAAAAGACACTTATAACATGCTGCATACTACTGTTCGCATTTTTCGCGCAAGCGCAGTCTAACGATATATTGGGCAAATGGATGACAATCGATGATGAGTCCGGACAAGCAAAGTCTATCGTAGAAATATTTAAAAAATCCGATGGTAAATATTATGGAAAAATTGTAAAGTTGCTACAAAAACCCGAGAATGAAAACTGTGTAAACTGTAAGGATGATCGCAAGAATAAGCCTTTGTTAAGTTTGGAAATAATTCGAGGATTGAAGAAAGATGGTAAGGAATTCACTGGAGGTAATATCACTGATCCAAAAAGTGGAAAAACTTACAAATGTACGATCACACGCGATGGAGACAAATTAAATGTACGTGGATATTTAGGGTTTTCACTTATTGGGCGAACCCAAACTTGGACAATAACTAAATAAACAAAAACATCCCATATTACTGGATTAAGGTGACAAAACTATTTGTCACCTTCTTTATTTAAAATCACACAAACGATTTCACAAATTTGGAGTAGGGAATTATATTATCTTTGTAAAAGTAGTTCATACTTAATTTCATATACTATGTATAAAACATTGAAGCCTGCACTAGAAAAAGAGTTAGCAGCGATTAAAGAAGCTGGATTATATAAAGAAGAGCGTATTATCACCACGCCACAAGGTGCAGACATCAAAGTCAGTACTGGTCAAGAAGTAATTAATTTTTGTGCGAACAATTATCTAGGTCTTTCTTCACACCCTAAAGTAATCGAAGCTGCTAAAAAAGCAATCGACACGCATGGTTATGGCATGTCATCAGTACGCTTTATCTGTGGTACACAAGATATTCACAAAGAATTAGAAGCAAAATTGTCTAAATTCTTAGGCACAGAAGATACTATTTTGTACGCTGCTGCATTTGATGCGAATGGAGGAGTATTCGAACCTTTATTAGGTGCAGAAGATGCTATTATTTCAGATGAATTGAACCATGCCTCAATTATCGATGGTGTTCGTTTGTGTAAAGCGCAGCGCTTCCGTTACAAAAACTGTGACATGGAGGATTTAGAAGTTCAGTTGAAAGCTGCTGCTGGCGCTAGACATAGAATCATTGTGACAGATGGCGCTTTCTCTATGGATGGTTCGGTTGCTCCTTTGGACAAAATCTGTGACTTAGCTGACAAATACGAAGCATTGGTGATGATTGATGAGTCTCACTGTTCAGGTTTTATTGGCAAAACAGGTCGTGGAACACACGAATTGTTTAATGTAATTGACCGTGTAGATATCATTACTGGAACACTAGGCAAAGCTTTAGGTGGTGCTTCAGGTGGTTTTACTTCTGGTAAAAAAGAAATTATTGATATGTTGCGTCAGCGCTCTCGTCCATACTTATTTTCAAATACATTGGCTCCAGCAATCGCAGGCGCATCAGTAGCCGTATTAGATATGTTGAGTGAAACAACCGAATTACGTGATAAATTAGAATCTAATACGAAATATTTCCGCGAGAAAATGACAGAAGTTGGTTTTGATATCAAACCTGGTTTCCATCCTATCGTACCAGTAATGTTGTATGATGCCAAATTAGCGCAAGTATTCGCGGCTAAAATGCTACAAGAAGGAATCTATGTCATTGGTTTCTACTACCCTGTTGTTCCTCAAGGCAAAGCACGTATTCGTACGCAAATTTCCGCTGGACACGACATTGCACATTTGGATAAAGCTATTGCTGCATTTACCAAAGTTGGTAAAGAATTAGGTGTGATTAATTAAGACATAATATTGATTTAAATCACATAAGAATGCTTTTTTCGATATTTCTATCTTAACTATTTGAAAATGAAATTGAAAAGATGAAAAAATAATATTGAAAATACTAAAATTTGAGGTCCAAAATAATTATCTTTGCACCTCAAATTTTATATATAATACATTATCGCTCAATGCAAAAAATCAGAAATATCGCGATTATCGCACACGTTGACCACGGTAAAACTACCCTAGTCGATAAAATCTTACACTTTACAAATCAATTCAGAGAAAATGAAAATTCAGGAGAATTAATCCTGGACAACAATGATTTGGAGCGTGAGCGTGGTATTACAATCGTTTCTAAAAACGTATCCGTTAAATACAAAGACGTTAAAATCAATATTATCGACACCCCTGGTCACGCCGATTTCGGTGGTGAAGTAGAACGTGTATTGAAAATGGCTGACGGAGTTGTACTTTTAGTAGATGCTTTCGAAGGTCCAATGCCTCAAACTCGTTTCGTAACAGGTAAAGCTTTAGCATTAGGTATCAAACCTATCGTAGTGGTAAACAAAGTTGATAAAGAAAACTGTCGTCCTGACGAAGTTTACGAAAATGTATTTGACTTATTCTTCAACTTAGGTGCTACTGAAGAACAATTAGACTTCCCAGTATTGTACGGTTCATCTAAACAAGGATGGATGTCTAAAGATTGGAAAAACCCTTCTGAAGATTTCACTCCATTATTAGAAGCTATCGTAGAACATATCCCTGCACCTAAAGTATCAGAAGGTACTTTACAGATGCAAGTTACTTCATTAGACTACTCTACATTTGTAGGCCGTATCGCTATCGGTCGTGTAGCACGTGGAACAATTAAAGAAAACCAACCTGTTTCGTTAATGAAACGTGATGGCAAAATTGTAAAATCTCGTGTTAAAGAATTGCAAGTATTCGAAGGTTTAGGTCGTATCAAAGTGTCAGAAGTACACGCAGGTGATATCACTGCAGTGGTGGGAATCGAAGGTTTTGATATTGGTGATACTATCGCTGATTTTGAAAATCCAGAACAATTAGAAGTTATCAGCATTGATGAGCCAACAATGAACATGCTGTTCACCATCAATAACTCTCCTTTCTTTGGTAAAGAGGGTAAATTGGTAACATCTCGTAATATTTATGACCGTTTACAAAAAGAATTAGAGAAAAACTTAGCATTACGTGTAGTGCCTACAGAATCTCCTGATGCTTGGTTAGTATATGGTCGTGGTATCCTTCACTTGTCCGTATTAATCGAGACTATGCGTCGCGAAGGTTACGAATTGCAAGTAGGTCAACCTCAAGTAATCTTAAAAGAAATCGACGGTCAAAAATGTGAACCTATCGAAGAATTGGTAGTTGATGTACCGGGTGATGTAGCTGGTAAGGTTATTGAATTAGTAACACAACGTAAAGGGGAGTTATTAATCATGGAATCTAAAGGCGAAATGCAACACTTAGAATTCTCTATCCCTTCACGTGGTATCATCGGTTTACGTAACAACGTATTGACAGCTACAGCAGGTGAAGCTGTAATGGCACACCGTCTAAAAGGTTACGAGCCTTGGAAAGGAACTATTCCAGGTCGTTTACATGGTGTATTGATTTCTTTAGATACAGGTTCTACAACAGCTTATTCTATTGATAAATTACAAGACCGTGGTAAATTCTTCGTTGATCCAGGAGTGGAAGTTTACGAAGGACAGATCTTGGGTGAGCACATCCGTGATAACGATTTAACAATCAATGTTACAAAAGGTAAGCAATTGACAAATATGCGTGCATCTGGTTCAGATGATAACACTCGTATCGCTCCAGCTATTAAGTTCTCTTTGGAAGAGTGTATGGAATACATTCAAGCTGACGAATATATCGAGGTTACTCCTCAATCTATGCGTTTGCGTAAGATATACTTAACAGAAAATGAGCGTAAAGTAAATGCTAAAAAATTCCAATAATATTGGAATGTATATAAAAGATAAAGCCTCGAATCAATGATTCGAGGCTTTATCTTTTATATCCTTCCGTCATTGGGAGGGACGAAGCAATCTAAACAATAGAGAAACATTAGCTTTCAACAAAATTTAGATATCTCCTCCCTACGGTCGATATGGTGTGTATAATTTAGTAGGCACTACTTACTAATTTCCTCAGCAGCCCAATATGTATCCTCTTCTGCTTTGTATATCTTGAATTGGACATCATATCCCTCAGGAACATAAATCACAATCGGTAATTTACCGTTATAACGCACAATTTCGGGTTGAGCCGTTACGAAAAGATTCCTCTTCTCCGCATCAGGACAACCCATCATCGTAGAAGTTACTTGACCATTTGTTTTGAACACATAATAGTTGTATCCCCAACCTTGTAGATCTTTAGTCTCCAAAGTACCTTGCAAATTAAAGAAGTTACAGCCATCTACTTCCATCCATTTGCCTACCGAAAATTCTATCTTCTTTTTATTATCCTTATCTGAGTGGGGGACTTCAATTACTACTTTTTTATATCCTGCCTCAGGCTTTGGAAATATAGATAGATCTTGTTTTGTAATCACTTGCTGCGCCATTACTTGAACTGTGAATGTGATAAATGCCACTAATAAGCCTAAAAATTTAATTCTATTCTGTTTCATAATTTCTTTCTTTTATTATAAGACGATAACAAAAGACAAAAGATTACAGTGGGCGCCCAAAATTAGTTGTTTTTAACATTATTTAACAAGTGCACTTAATTTCTTGTTACTCACCGCAGGAAATCTATACTTTGTCTACCAGCAATTTTTATTAATTTCGCTTAATGGCAAAATCAAAATCAGCATATTTCTGTCAATCCTGCGGCAATGAATCTCCGAAATGGTTGGGACAATGTCCTTCATGCAAACAGTGGAATACTTTTGTGGAAGAAATCGTCGCTCCAGCATCTTCACGCGTACCCGAATGGAGAAGTACCACGATCAGTTCATCTTCCAAAAGACAGAATAAGGCAGCCATTATTCATGAAATAGTCTATGCCGAAGAACAGCGCATCATTACGCCTGATAAAGAACTGAATCGTGTATTAGGAGGAGGAATTGTTCCTGGATCGCTCGTGTTAATTGGTGGCGAACCTGGAATAGGCAAGTCCACATTGATGTTGCAATTAGCGCTTTCTATACCGCAAATAAAGGTTTTGTACATTTCTGGAGAAGAAAGCGAACAGCAAATTAAAATGCGTGCTGAACGACTTTCACAACAGTCAAAAGCTAACTGTTACATCTTAACAGAAACTTCTACGCAAAATATATTCAAACAAGCAGAATCCGTTGAGCCGAACTTAGTCGTCATTGATTCTATCCAAACGTTACATTCGCAACAAATAGAATCTGCGCCAGGCTCTGTGTCACAAGTTCGTGAATGTACGGCTGAACTGTTACGTTATGCTAAAGAAAGTAATGTGCCTGTTTTTATTGTTGGACACATCACCAAAGATGGTTCGATAGCAGGACCAAAAGTCTTGGAACATATGGTGGATACGGTTCTTCAATTTGAAGGCGATCGTCATCACGTGTACCGCATCTTACGTGCCGTGAAGAACAGATTTGGTTCTTCGTCTGAACTTGGCATTTACGAAATGCAAGGTTCGGGATTACGCGAAGTTTCGAATCCTTCGGAAATCATGATTTCCCAACGCGAAGAACCGACAAGTGGTGTAGCAATTGCCACGATGTTAGAAGGTATTCGTCCTTTGATGATTGAAGTACAGGCTTTGGTCGGAAATTCAGCATTTGGCACACCACAACGTAGTTCTACAGGTTTTGACACCAAAAGATTGAACATGCTTTTAGCCGTTTTGGAAAAACGTTTTGGCTTTCGTTTGAGTGCACAAGATGTGTTTTTAAATATTACAGGAGGTTTACGTGTAGAAGATCCAGCGATAGATTTGGCTGTCATCGCAGCTATTATCTCTTCACAACAAGATATCGCTTTGCCAACAAATATTACTTTTGCGGGTGAAGTAGGATTATCTGGTGAAATACGTGCAGTAAACCGCATTGAGCAACGTATCGCAGAAGCCGAGAAATTGGGTTTTGAAGGAATTTTTATTCCAAAACACAATACCAAAGGACTCGACGCGAAGAAATACAATATCGCAATCCGACCAGTAGCAAAATTAGAAGATATCTTTAGGGCATTGTTTGGGTAAAAGAAAAGTGCATTTAATTAAATGCACTTTTCTTTTAATAACAGCTTGTCTTTACCTCAACACCTCTTCCAATTTCTTTTTCAAATCATCGCCGTGCAAATTGCGAGCAATAATAATTCCGTTAGGATCGACTAAGACATTTTGTGGAATAGCTTTGATACCGTAGACTCCTGCAGCGCCATTATTCCAATGTTGTAGATCAGATATATGCTTCCAAGTCAATTTATCATCTTCAATGGCTTTCTTCCACGCATTAATATCCTTGTCAAATGACACGCCTAGAATCTCAAAATTCTTGTGTTTAAAATCATTGTAAATCGCTACCAATTTTGGATTCTCTTCACGACATGGTGGACACCATGATGCCCAAAAATCCACCAATACATATTGACCTTTCAAATCTTGGAGCGAATAAACGTTTCCTGCAGGGTCAAATTGTGTAATACCAGGCGCTTTTTTTCCTACAGATGAATTTTCCAATGCTTTCAAGTACCTATCAAAAATCTTTCCTTGAGTGGATTTTCGAACTTTTTTATCCAGCTTTTTAAAATATGTACGCATTTCCTTATAATCCGGATTGTACGTATCTAGACGTTGAATAAGTTGAAGCACATTTGGATCTTTTGGATTTTCCAATATCTGCTTTATCTTTTCTTCCTTAGTCTGTGCAAATAATAATACAGGGAAAATAAATGCGAATATTAATAGTATTTTTTTCATTCCAGTGAGATTTATTGTTCAAATATAAAATAATCTACTACTTTAGTATAGTAATAAAATCAAAAATGACACAAAGTTTTCAAAGCAATTTCAAATCTAAGCTACCAAACTCTACAGTAAGTATTTTTTCAAAAATGTCGCTCCTCGCACAACAGCATCAAGCGATTAACTTATCTCAGGGATTTCCTGACTTTGATATAGATCCAAAACTAACTGCACTTGTGACTAAATATATGCAGCAAGGGTTTAATCAATATGCGCCCATGCCTGGCACTATTGAACTTCGAAAAGCGATTAGCGAGAAATATAAGCATTACTATAAAATAGCTGTGGATCCTAGCGAAGAAATTACCATCACAGCTGGAGGAACAGAAGGATTGTATTCGGTGATTGGCACTTTGATACATCCGGGCGATGAGGTCATAACTTTTGAACCCGCGTATGATTCTTACAGCCCCAGCATACAATCTTTTGGGGGCAAAGTTGTTCCAATTGAACTTTGTGCCCCGAACTTTGCTATTGATTGGAATGATGTAAAAGCAAAGATTACGGAACGTACAAAACTGATTATTATTAATAATCCCAACAACCCTACTGGAAGGATCTTGTCCCAAGATGACATCAAAGCGTTGGAAAATATAATAGAAGGAACGGGCGTTTATATTCTAAGCGATGAAGTATACGAACATTTGGTCTTTGATGGTAAACAGCATATTTCTGTACTGCAATCAGATATACTTAGACAGCGCGCATTTGTGGTGGCATCATTTGGTAAAGTGCTACATGCTACGGGTTGGAAAATGGGCTATGTCATAACAAATCCATTGTTAACCTCTGAATTTCGAAAAATCCACCAGTTCAATGTATTCTCCGTCAATACACCCATACAATATGCGGTAGCGGAATACCTGGATGATCCCCTTTATTATAGCACGTTAGCTCCATTATTTGAGCAGAAGAGAGACTTTGTAATAGAAGAGCTAAAGGCTACACCATTTAAGGTATTGCCGTGTGAAGGCACCTATTTTCTATTGGTGGATTATAGTGCAATTACCCAAGAGCAAGAATTAAATTTTGCGGAGAAACTTACCATAGAAAATAAAGTAGCTACTATTCCCGTTTCTGCGTTTTACACAAACAGTTTAAACCAGAATCTTTTACGTATTTGTTTTGCTAAAAAAGAAGGTACGCTTAAGCTCGCCTTACAAAATCTACGAAATATTTAAGTACGCAACGGATTGACTTAATATATTTTTTATCAAATATTAATTATTTGCCTTTTTATTTATTAACACGGGCTTTTTATTGTTAAATTTGCAATTCACGATTTATCATATATATACACCTCATAAATGGCAAGATTAAATTTATTAGAGGAAACACGTTTTGAAAAAGTACCCGTAAAGGTATACCCAAATCAAGACGTTGCTTCGATTCAAGTTGCAAATCGTATTGCTTCTATCATCAAAGAGAAGCAAGCTAATGGCGAAACAGCTGTTTTAGGATTAGCGACAGGTGCTACTCCGATCAAAGTGTACAAGGAGTTAGTACGTCTTCACAAAGAAGAAGGATTGAGCTTCAAAAATGTAGTTACTTTCAACTTGGATGAATATTATCCAATGCAACCTACAGCTGCTCAAAGTTATGTTGTCTTCATGAACAAAAACTTATTTGATCATGTAGATATCCCTCGCGAGAATATCAATATCCCTGATGGAACATTGGCAGAAGATCAAGTTCAAGCATTCTGCGAAGCTTACGAGCAAAAGATTTCTAATTTGGGTGGATTAGATATTCAGATTTTGGGTATTGGTCGTACTGGACACATCGGTTTCAACGAACCTGGTTCTGCACCAAACTCAGGAACGCGTATCGTAACTCTGGACGATTTGACACGTCGTGATGCCTCTCATGATTTTGGAGGTAAAGAAAATGTGCCTACCAAAGCAATCACAATGGGCGTAGGTACGATCTTCAAAGCTAGAGAGATTATCTTGATGGCTTGGAATGAGAAAAAAGCTGAAATCGTTAAGAAAGCTGTTGAAGGCGAAATCTCTTCTGATATCCCTGCTACATTCTTACAACTTTCGGACAATGTAGAATTCATCTTAGATGAAGGAGCGGCTTGTTTATTGACACGCTTTGATACACCTTGGTTAGCGCATGATGTAGAATGGACTGATAGTTTAATCAAGAAAGCGGTAGTTTGGTTATCATTAAAATTGAACAAAGCAATTTTAAAATTAACGGACGACGATTATAACAACAACGGTATGGCTAGTCTTTCGACGACGAAAGGACCAGCTTACAACATCAATATCAGAATTTTCAACGAATTACAACGTACAATCACAGGTTGGCCAGGTGGTAAACCAGGTGTTGATGATTCTAATCGTCCTGAACGTGCAGAACCAGCGCGCAAAAATGCGATCTTGTTCTCTCCACACCCTGATGATGACGTAATCTCCATGGGTGGTACGTTCATTCGCTTAGCAGATCAAGGTCACAATGTACACGTTGCTTACCAAACTTCAGGTAACAATGCGGTATGGGATGATGATGCTAGAAGATTCTTAGAATTCGCAACTGATATTACAAAAGAATTAGGCGATGATACTTCTAAATTAGAATCGTTATACAATGAATCTAATGCTTATTTCGCGAAAAAACAACCTAAAGAAATCGATCCAGAAATCATCCGCAAGGTGAAAGCTTATATCCGTAAAGGTGAAGCTATCGCTGGAGCTCGTTTCGTAGGTTTACCTGACGAGAATATTCACTTCCAAGATTTGCCGTTCTACGATCGTCAAAAATTCTCGAAAGACGTTTCTTTTGAAGACGATATCCAACAAACAATGGAGTTGATGCGACAAGTAAAACCGCATCAAGTATTTGCTGCTGGTGACTTCCACGATCCACACGGTACACACAAAGTATGTTTTGATATTATCTTAGAAGCGTTGACAAGATTGCGCGCGACTGAAGAATGGGCTAAAGATTGTTGGTTGTGGTTATACCGTGGTGCTTGGTACGAATTCCCAATGCACGAAATCGAGATGGCTGTTCCTCTTTCTCCACAAGAAGTAAAACGTAAACGTTTGGCTATCTTCAAACACCAATCACAAAAAGATCTTCCTGTATTCCCAGGTGACGATCCACGTGAATTCTGGGTGCGTGCTGAAGACAGAACTACGTACACTGCTGGACTTTACCGTCAATTAGGTTTAGCAGATTACGAAGCTATCGAAGCTTTTGTAAGATGGAAATTTGACTAATAAGTCAATTATATATAGGAAAGCCGTTCAAATAATTGAACGGCTTTTTTCTTGACGCTATATTTTCTTTTGTTTTTTTCCGATTGTTAAACTTTTTATCCGATTATTTATTTTTTCATGCTTCATCCTCCTTTACATTTGCTCTAGTTTAGAATTAGTTTAAATAAAATGAAAAAGATATATTTTGCGCTCGCAGCTTCCATGACAATCGGCACCTTAGTACATGCCCAAACTACAATAAAAGGCAAACTTGTAGACAATCAAGGGAAAGAATTACCCAATATCACGATTAAAAGCGGAAACAAACTGACCCAGTCGGATAGCAAAGGTTTGTTTCAACTGTACATTCCTCAAAAAGACGCTTTTGCTATTGACCTGTCAGGTATAGGTTATCGTCGACAAACATTACAAATAAATCCTGATGGAGAAATAACAGATTTAAAGACTATTACACTTATCAAATCGGACAACGAAATCGACCAAGTAGAAGTCTTCGGATATAACACCATAAATAATAAGAAAGTTGGTGTTGCAAAATCGGGCATTGATAACAAAGACCTGCCGCAATCTGTTCAAATTATTAACAAGCAAGTAATTTCTGACCAGCAGATTAATACATTGGGCGACGCCTTAAAAAACGCAAATGGTATAGCGCTAGGTGCAAACCGTGGTGGTGTAGGAGAGAATTTCTTCGCTAGAGGTTACAGTTTAGGCGGAAATAATATCTTCAAAAATGGTATTCGTACAAACAATGGAGGACGTATTGAAGCCAGCACATTGGAATCGGTAGAAATATTGAAAGGTTCTGCTGCTCTACTTTATGGTGGCGTGACAGGTGGTGCAGTGGTAAATTTGGTAACAAAGAAGCCTCAATTTCACACGGGTGGCGAAGTATCATTCCGATATGGCTCTTGGGATACGTACAAACCGACATTGGATATCTATGGTCCTTTGTCTAATAAAGTAGCTTTTCGATTTATTGGAACTGGCGAATCAGCCAACAGTTACCGCGATGTCGTCAAATCAGAAAGAGTATATATCAATCCTTCGGTATTGTACAAAATATCTGACCGCACGGAATTAAACTTTAATTTCGATTATCTAAAATCAGATTATACTCCAGATTTTGGAATTGGTTCTGTAGAGGGCAAAATCAATGACGCCGTGGGGAGAGGAACTTTTTTAAATGTAAATGGAGCATTCAATAAGACAAATTCGACTAACGGAAACGTATCCTTCGACCATAACTTTAATGATAATTGGAAAATTTCATTAGTGGCAGGTATTCAAAATTATCTTCGTAACTATTATGGTTCGGACAGAATCCAAGCAAATGCACAAGGTCTGGCACCGCGTGCATTAAGTAGAAGTGCTACGGAGGAATTTACTAAAAACCAACAAATAAATTTGACAGGTCATTTTAATACTGGCGGTCTTCAACATCAATTATTGTTTGGTGGAGATGCTGACCAATCTTCGACTAAAGCGTATGCTTACAATATTTTTGCAAATCTGTCAAATCCTAACACACCGAGTACAGCTTATGACCAAATTGATGTTTTCAAACTCGTAGCTGGTCGTCAAGATATTCCTCTTGCAGAAAAAAACACGTGGACCAAAACTGATATTAACAGATATGGTGCGTTTGTTCAGGATTTGATTTCCTTGACAGATAAATTCAAAGTATTAGCTGGAGTAAGGTATACTTATCAACGTACTCCTTATTCGGAGAAATACACTTATAAAACAGGATTGAAAGAGGAGGCTGTAAACAAAGATGCCAAAGGCAATGAATTAGGCGCCAAAATAGATAAAGCGTGGTCACCTAAGTTTGCCTTAATCTATCAGCCAACAGCCACATCATCCATTTATGCGAGTTATACCAATAATTTTATAACAAATAGCGGGTACGACATAAACTTCCAACCGTTAGCGCCATCGTTAGTAGACCATTATGAAGCTGGTATCAAAAATGACTTTATGCATGGGAAATTATCAGCCAACCTAACTGCATATCGCATTGATAATAATAAATTTACACAAATGGCTATTGTCACTGCTAATGGAAGTGCCAATGGTGACACTAATATGAAAGAATTCACAGGCAAGACATCGTCGGAAGGTGTTGAACTAGATGTTACCGGAAGATTGTTGCCAGGATTGGAAATATTGGGTGGTTATGCGTACAATTATATGCGCTACAAAGAAACTATGGGAATCTATTCATACACCGCTGTAGATGGCAAACAAGCTGAAGCATCGGGAAGTGAAGAAGGTGTTCGTTTGGTTGGAACGACTGCACATACTGGAAATATGACAACTTTCTATACGGTACAAGAAGGTGGTTTCAAAGGTTTCAAAATTGGTGCATCAGCCTTTTATACTGGTAAAAGAAATGCAGGATGGAACAATAGCAAAATTAACGTACGTGATGGTGTAAATAGATTAATTCCTGTTGACCCATTTACAACTATTGATTTATCCTTAGG
The DNA here is from genome assembly GCF_009829075.1 of Sphingobacterium composti. GTDB lineage: Bacteria > Bacteroidota > Bacteroidia > Sphingobacteriales > Sphingobacteriaceae > Sphingobacterium > Sphingobacterium composti. The sequence continues at coordinate 70,934 of NZ_WUQZ01000007.1, forward strand.
ATATGAAGCCAAGAGATTCAGCATTCTAGCTAAAGTAGCCAACATTACGGACGAGTTGAGTTATTACATTCACGAGAATTACTCGGTAAACCCAATTCCTCCACGAAATTTTATAACTACTATATCCTATAAGTTTTAGAGTAAGTCAGTAAAAACATAAAGCTTCACAAAAAATGTGAAGCTTTATGTTTTATAATATGGTGATAAAACCTTCTATATCAGCTAGAACTTGCGAGGCACTATGTGCAATTAAATAGGTGTAGCGTAGAGAGTTGGGGATAAATCCAAAATACTTCTTAAATGCTGTAGTGAAATGTGTTGAATGCTTGTAACCAGTCATGCGTGCAACATCCACAACACGATATTCTCCCGAAACAATCAACTCCTTCGCATAAGTCATCTTGCGCTCGGTAATGTAAGTAGATACTGTTTTTCCGAAATATTCTTTAAAATACTTCTTTAAATACTGCTCATTCGTACCTACTTCTTTTGCCAATTCAGCAATTGTGAAATTCTTTGATACATCGGCATCAATCATTTTCTTTGCCAACATAATCTTATCGTAATGACTTTTGACGGTGATTACCTGCTGGCTTTCATTTTCCACCATCAGACCATCAATTTGATGGGCAATGATTTCTATTAAGATTGACTGAATTTTAAGCTGAATGAGTAAAGATGGTTGATGATAAAGTTCGAGCAATTGACTCTGTAACAATTGCATCCTGTTATCACTAGAAGTCAATAATCCATCTTTAAATCGTGTGTTATTCTGTTTTAGTTTTAGGTGAAATTCTTCTATATACCCTTGAGGAATGAATATTATTAAGCCAACATTATGTTCGTAAATATTTTTCCATTCAAAAATATCTCCTTCTGATACTGGATGTATGACATTCTCGCCTCCTCGAATTACAAAAGAACTGTGATTAATAAAATATGGGCATATACAATTATCATTATTTCTAAGCAAAAGAACATTTAGAAATCCATTGAGGGGCGATGAAATATGTACAGCACCTTCTTTCTTCAACAACAAATAATGCAAATCAAGATGAAATTGCTGTAGCATATTTTGCATATGCCCAACATCTTCTCTATTATTTTCCGATTGTATAATATTATCTCCCGATTGCGTCATTTTGTTATTTAGATTAAATCTACATTTGCATCGTAATATTTATTTAGACTTGTTCTAAAGAGTGTTCGAAATTACAAGATTAATCTGATATAATGAAAAATATTTTCTTGCTAATCATTTTCTTAGTTATACAAGTTGCTGCTGTAGCTCAGCAAAATCATTTTGTAAAAGGCAAAGTACATAAAGAAAATGGTCAACCTGTTTCGCATGTCACTATTAAACTAGAAGGAACTAATCTAATCGCTGTGACAGATGAAAACGGACTTTACGAATTTAAAAATGTCCCAGCTGGAAAGTATAAAGTTGTAATCTCATCTATAGAAATAGAAAGCAAAGTCTTGCAGTTGAACGTTAATAAAAACTATCCTGACCTACATATTCATATCGACGAAAAAGGAGGATTTTCTATAGATGAAGTTCGTATAGAGCGTAAAACTGCGAAGAAAGAACTAGAAACTTCAGGATTTGCGGTAGCTGTCATCGAGACTAAAGAGGCTTCTCTCCGTAATCTTACGACAAATGAATTACTAGACAGAGCTGTAGGTGTACGAGTTCGTCAAAACGGCGGTGAAGGATCACCAATCGAATACAACTTAAACGGTATGTCGGGAAGTACTATTGGCATCTTTTTGGACGGATTAGAAATATCTACATATGGCTCTTCATTCAACCTGAATAATATTCCACCTGCCATGATTGAACGTATTGAGGTATATAAAGGTGTACTTCCTTCACATTTATCAGGCAATTATATTGGTGGAGCTATCAATGTGGTGATGAAAAAAGATGCTTCTGCTAATAATATTACCGCTGCAGTTTCTTACGGCTCATTCAATACGTACCGCGCTGATATTTCGGGCATGTATCGCAATCAGAAATCAGGCTTTACAACACGCGTATCTGGATTTTATAGTCATTCGGACAATAACTACGAAATGTGGGGTAAATTCTCTAAGTACACAACATCGGGAGGAAATACACTTAGATACAACAAAACCCGAAGACCAAATGACAAATTCGAAACTGTTGGCGGACGATTTGAGTTTGGTTTTACAGATGTGAACTGGGCTGACCAATTCTTTATTGGTTACAATGTTTCTGATTCGTACAAGGATATTCCACATGGATTGACAATGACTCGTGCATATAAAGGGCGTTTCAATGAATATCAAGCACATGTTTTAAATTTAAATTATAACAAAAGGAATCTTTTTGTTGATGGTTTATCTCTGAATGTTAATGCTGCAAGAAGTTATAGAAATACTTACCTACAGGACACTGTTAGTCAAAAATACAACTGGGCTAAAGAAGGCAGTAATTCATATGAATTAGAATTAATGCTTGCTCCACCCAATAGCCAAGGCGAGGTACTTCCCTATCCGCATGAAGTAGGACGTGGCCAACAGGGAGAGGCAGTGATTTCTGATATTGACCGTACCATCACAAATATCCGTTCAAATCTATCTTACATGCTTTACTCGGGTCACAAACTTTCTTTGAACCACAAATACGAATCTACCACTAGAGATGACAAAGATTTACTAAGACCTGATAGAAGTAAGTGGATTACTCAAAATGATGTGAGTAACAATATTTTCGCTTTAAATTATGAAGCCGAAACATTTGGCGGAAAATTAAGAACTAATTTTTTTGGGAAATATGGTATATATAATACTGTTCAAAATATTCCGGTTAGCGAAGCTAATGGACAGATGATTTACAATAACAAAAAGACCACACGTGATAATAGTGGTTTTGGAGGAACAGCGTCATATGAGGCAATTAAAAATGGTTTCTTAATTGTTTCCGCTGAAAAATCTTTTATAATGCCTACTGAGCGACACATTTTTGGTTCGCCAGAAGAGAACTTATTGCCAAATGAGAATATTTTACCCGAGTTGGCAGTCAATTACAATTTAGGCGCTCGATATACTATATCAAATGTTGAGAAACATAAACTTTCCTTATATGGAAACTTCTTTTGGAGAAATGGATATGATAAAATCATACAACAGACAAGAACGGAAGAGGTATTACCAGGACGTGAAAATCAAATAGAAGATATCCAAGTCACACAGTTCGTGAATTTAGAAAAAACACAGGCTGTAGGTTTTGAAACAGAACTAAATTATATATACGATAATAAGTTAAATGCAGTTTTCAACTTATCGAAATTCAATTCCTTATTTAAAGTAAAAAATGATGATTGGGGAAATCCTCACTCGCTCTATAATTTGCAAGTACCTAATGAGCCATTTTTTACGATGAATGCAAACGTGCAATATCGTATAAATAACCTTGTACAAAAAAAATCTGTTGTAAATGTTTATTACAACATGGGCTATGTCGCGCCATTCAAAACTATTTGGTACGATTCGGATTGGTTTACAACACCAACGCAATTCACACATGATATAGGTGTGAACTATAGATTCCCTAAATCTAATGTTATAGTCAGTCTGGATAGCAAAAACATTTTCAATTCTGAAGTATACGACAACTTCGGTGTACAAAAACCAGGAAGAGCATTTTACGTAAAATTAAACTATACAATAAATAATTTTAAATAATAAACGATGAGAAATAATATATTTAGAACACTAATCTGCGGTACTGCTGTAGCTATAGGAACTCTTACTAGCTGTGAAAAAACAAATGATGATGGGCCTAATTTTATTACAGGACCAGATTTGGGTGCAAGACAATTTATAACCTTAACAGGCGCATTTCCAGATGCTAGTGGCGAAGCTGGGAATGGAGGTACGAGAGCTTTGGCTATTTCATTAGCTGATGCGGAGAACCCAAATTTTGAAGCAAATGTCTTTGCAAATGGCTATACTTTACGTTCGCAACGTACTGCACGTGTGCAAGGTTCTCCAAACGGAAACTTCTTATACAACATACAATACACAGGTGATGATGGTGGTATTTTCAACAAATATCATGTACAAGGTGGTAAAAACTTTATTGACACACGCGAAGAAGTGAATACAGAACCTATATTAGGAAGTGCTCCTCGCTGGGTAATTGCAGCAAATGGAATTGGTGTTGGGGTATATGCTTCTGCACAAGTACAAGGAAGTTCTGAAGGTGCTGGTGCTGATTTCGTAGATGTAAAAAGTACAGCAAAAATCTTAGCATTAGATTTAGATAATCCTACAATATTACGCCAAACAGAATTTACCATTCCATTGACAGAAGCGCAAACTAAAGCTGGATATCAAATTGGACGTATTGATGTTCCTGTTTTAAATGCAGCTAAAAACAAAGTACTTATAGGTTGCAACTTAACAAAGATTGATTTATCTAAGAAATCAACAGTTAATGACAATGGAGTTCAGACTTGGGCAACAAATAATTCTGGTAGAGATTTAGGAACAGCTACTTTAGTTGTTGATTATCCAAGCCTAGCTAATCCTAAATTAATTTATTCTGGTGTTAGCAAAACAAACAACCACTCCTACCGTACAATGACACAATGGATTGGTTCTAACGGTGACATTTACCAAGCCACTGCAACTGGAGGTTCTCAAATATTAAAAATTTCATCGAGCTCGAATACCTATGATGATTCGTACAACTTTGATTTAAAAATCGCATTAGGTTCATCAGCTAATATTGCAATTAGAGCTTGGAGATTAATCAAAGACGATATTGGATTGGTATTATATACAATAACAGGTACTGATGGTGGTTACTTGGCATTAGTTGATTTGAAAGCGAAGACAGCAACAAAATTGTCTACAGAACAAGAAACTAATATCGGATTCAGCGGTCGCTCAGCAAACACAGCCACTGGTATTACTGCTTTAGTAGGTACATTTGGTCAATTCCAAAACATTGGTGTTTATGGCGACAATGTATATGTTCCGATGACTCCAAATGGATTAGACGGAAATCTTTACATCATCAACTACAAAACTAAATCAATAACAAAAGGAGCAAAATTGAAAAACCAATCAGGTAGCTTCTATATTGGAGCATATTAAGAATTTCTTTTTCCTAAAGCAAACCCCTCGATGATAAGTCGAGGGGTTTGCTTATTTAGAGCACATTTATTATTCAATTAAAAAAAATTAAATGCCAGTTGTAACAATATCTCCCTATTTTCGACATATAAGCAATTATGAACAAAAACAACGAAATAGAATTTGCAAGACTCTTGGAACAACACCAAAACATCCTGCATAAAATCTGCAAACTCTACACGTATGATATTGATTCACATAAAGATCTATTTCAAGAGATGGTTATCCAAATATGGAAAGCTTATCCAAACTTCAAGGGAGAAGCAAAGTTTACCACATGGGCTTACCGCATAGGGCTGAATACAGCAATATCACTCTATAGAAGTTCAAAGCATAGGATAACAACCGTGAATTGGGATATTTCTTTAGAAAACATCACATACGAAGATTATAATTCGGAAGAAGAGCAGCAACTTCAACAGATTTACAAAGCAGTGAAACAGTTGAGCGACATCGAAAAAGCACTGATTTACATGTATCTGGAAGATAAAGATTACGCAGAAATCGCGGAGACATTGGGGATATCAGAGGTCAATGCCCGCGTAAAAATGAACCGTATCAAAACAAAAATTAAAAACATAATTGCACAACAAGGAGGTAATAAATGAACGAATTAGATTTATTAAAAACACATTGGCAAAAAGACCAAGATTATATAAAATTTAAGAAAGAAGATATTCTCGGCATGTTGCATAAAAGCTCTTCTTCTATTGTAAAATGGATATTTATTATATGCTGTTTGGAGTTATTACTTGGAATATTATTAAATGTTGCTTTTCCAACAAAACATAATCCTAACATATACTTTAAGATTAAACAGGTACTAATTGATATAATTGGATATAGTATTCCCATTTATTTCATTTATAAGTTTTTCACCTTATTTAGAAAGATAAAAAGCATAAATAACACAAAGCTTTTATTAGAAAACATTGCTGCAGTTAGAAATAATGCAGAACTATATATCAGCTATAATTTACTTTTCTATACATTTCTTATGATTATTCAATCAATAGAAAAGCTAGTTGGAAGTAATGGAAAATATTTTGGGGATGATTTCCTTACTCATGGTTGGACTTATTTGGGTATTTTGATTTTTGGTCTATTAACTGCTATAATATTTACTAGCCTAACAATTTTATTGGCAAGATTTATATTTAAATTATACTACAAAATTATTTACGGTTTTCTATTAAAAAAACTCAATAAAAATTACGAAGAATTAGTTGCTATAGAAGCTGGAGAATAACACAATAAATCAAAAGAGTAGAAATTTAACAACATGATTAAATTTCTACTCTTTTCAATTTATAAATAAGTGCCAAGACCTAATAAAAGATGCGAACTAGAATCTATTTGTAATGTACTTATATTCAGAACAAATTTATACTCAAATTAGAAAGCATCAATTATTCTTCATTTTCTTTCATTATACGAAGAAAATTAAGACCCATTATCTTAGCTGTATCGTCCTTTTGATAACCTCTTTCTAACAATGACTTTGTCAATATCGGAAGTTTAGAAACATCTTCTAAATACTGCGGTGTAGACTCAATCCCGTCGTAATCGGATCCAATGGCAACGTGATCTATACCGACTTTGCTAACCAAATAATCAATATGATCTAATAATAAATCCAATTTTGCATCAGCCTGAAACTTCAATTCTTTAGGTAGTTTGTGATACTTTCTAGAAGCAGACATTTTTTCTGTTGGCTTACCAAAATGGTTATCATAAAGTTGATGAATTCTAGATTCAAAAGCTGTATCCAAAAATCCTGAATAAAAGTTTACACCTACCACCCCTTTATTCTCTTTAAGAGCTGCCAATTGTGCATCATCTAAATTTCGTGAGTGGGGAGTTAAAGCTGCTGCATTACTATGAGAAACTAGGATAGGCTTTGTAGAAACCTCCAATACATCATAAAATGTTTTCTTACTAACATGAGATAGATCAACCATCATTCCTAGTTCATTCATTTTACGGATGATCTCTCGCCCTTTTTCAGAAAGGCCTCGTTGCTCATTAGTAGGTTTACCATCTTCTAGTGAAGCTGCTGTAGCCCAAGACAAATTATAGTTCCAGGTCAATGTTAAATATTTCGCTCCACGTTTGTGAAGCTTCACCAGATAAGGTATACTCTCCTCGATCATATTACCTCCTTCGATACCTATAACCGCAGCGATTTTACCCTTCTTTTGGAGTTTGTATATCTCATCGACAGATTTAGCAATAGCAATTTTGCCCTTATTCTTCTTAATAACTTTTTCTAAAGCATCAATCTGATCATTGGCATGCTTGAAAGCATTGGTTTTCCATTTTTTGTCATCAGACCAAACTGCAAAAACTTGAACATCAACCCCACCCTCTATCAAACGAGGAATATCAGTATGTCCAGTTGTGAGTCTATTTGAAATATCATGTCCATCAAGAATGCTAGAAATAATCACATCATTGTGTCCATCAACCACGATAATATCCTTGTGAATCATTTTATAATCTTCCTGAGCTTTGACCATGTGTACAAAAGAACACATTGCTAAGAAATTAATGACTAAATACTTTTTCATTATTTCGCTTCGTTGATGGTTTCGTATATAGCATCTTGAATACGACTACGAATATTCAGATTCAGCAATTTCGTAGATACTTGTGGATGCACACGATTAGACAAAAAGATATAAATCAACTGATGCTTTGGATCAATCCAAATACATGTACCGGTATAGCCAGTATGTCCATATACAGATGCATTAGCCAGTTTAGATGGATATTCTTTTTTAGGATCTGGATCGAAACGGTCGAATCCTAACCCTCGTCTACTTGTTTTGGATTGATTCGATGTAAACAGATCTACTGTATTTCCTTTGAAGTATTGCGCACCACCGTATTCTCCTCGATTTAGTAACAATTGCCCATATATTGCCAGATCATTTGCGGAGGCAAATAAACCTGCATGTCCAGCCACACCACCTGCCATTGCAGCTCCCTGATCGTGTACAAAACCTTCTAATAATACTTTTCTGAATGCCGTATCATGTTCCGTAGGAACAATACGAGATTTATCAAAACGCGTACGCGGATTATAACCCGCAGTTTTCATCCCAATAGGTCTATACAAGATCTGCTGTACATACTCATCCATAGGAATGCTCGTGATATGCTCCGCCACTTCTTTCATTACGTACATACTGATGTCCGAATACACATAATTGCCTGTTGGTTTGACAGCCGAATTCATCATTTGCGGCCACATTACTTCCTCATAATAGTTGTTTTTCAAGTAGGAACTATCTGCCAACTGCACTTGATGTGTAGCTGATGGAAAACGCTGTACATCACCAGCTTTTAGATTTCTATAGAAAGGTATATAAGGTGTAAATCCAGCCTCATGGAGGAGCACCGTTCTTAATGTAATATCCTTTTTATTCGTAGAACGCACATCCCACAAATAACGTCCCATTGTGCTATCCAAATGGATGGCCTTAGTCTCTTGCAATTTCATTATGACAGGAGTTGTACCTGCAATTTTGCTTATCGATGCCAAATCAAAAATATCATTGACCGTTGTTTTTTGTTTTGCTTCATAGGTGTGGTTACCATAGGCCTTTTCAAAAATAACCTGTCCATTTTTAACAGCCATGACCACCAATCCAGGAGTTGCTTGTTCGCGAATAGCTTCAGCTGCAATTGCATCAATTTTTTGTGTCATCTTTGACAAATTCAATCCAGAGCCAGCTCCTTGAGAATATTGAAGACGTGTTTGAACGGTTTTCAATTTCGTGTTACCTTCTGTAATCGCTAATCCACCAAATAAACTCATCGCCAAATTACGTTGAGCCTCATCATTGAATACTGGATAAATTAACTCCGTCAACTTCCCTCCAAATAGCGATGTAGTTTGAAGTCTACTCGATTCAGAATCTAAAAATCGACACAATACCAGATTTTTATTATTCGAAACAGCTTGATTCAACAAAGCAACATTGGTGTATGCCAGCTCAGATGCTGTACCTACTACGATAATCGTATTTGCTAACTTGCCCTGCTCATTCAATTGATTAAAGTCAATTACAGAAATGTCCGCATAACGCTCTGCCTGCTCTATAAAAGTATGATATTTTGTTTTGTCTGATACAGCAATAGCAATTTTCAACTCATCCAATTTACCAAAAGGTATGGTTTGATTTTTATTGAATAAAAGTTGAGTTTTATTAGGAATAGTTTGTTTATACTGCGCTTGTACTCCAGTTGAAAGAACAAGAAAACATAATAAGAGGCTAGGTAGTTTGAATTTTATTTTCATTATAGTATCAAGGTTTCTAACGTAAATGTAATAATAAAACGCATAAAACCGCAATAAGATTTAGTAACATATTCATTTCTTTTTTTCGAAAATTTTAATTAACTTATATTTGATTTATGCCAGAAAAAGCCAACGATAAGACCATTTTTTCGCTATTGGAAGTGACCAAGAGCATACAAAAAACATTAGCAGATCGCTATAAAAGTTTGTATTGGATCAAAGCCGAGATGAATAAACTGAATCATTATAAGCATTCAGGACATTGTTATCCAGAATTGGTCGAAAAAAAAGAGGGCAAAATTGTGGCGGAGATTCGTTCCATCCTCTGGAAATCCGACTTCGAAAGAGTCAATAATTCATTTATTAAATTGTTGAATGAACCTCTTCGTGATGGCATCACGATTTTATTTCAAGCGGGTATATCCTACGATCCGTTGCATGGATTGAGTTTGCGCATAGTCGATATTGATCCAACCTTTGTCTTGGGCGAATTAGAACGGGAGAAAAAAGAAAGTATTGAAAGACTTCAACTAGAAGGACTCTTTTATGCGAATAAATCATTACCTTTCCCCGTAATCCCAAAACGATTAGCCATCATTTCTGTAGAAACAAGTAAAGGTCTTTCTGATTTTTATAAAATAATAAACAACAATCCGTGGGGATATAAAATTGAGACAACTTTATATCCAGCACTATTGCAGGGAGATAAATCTATACCTTCTATCATCAAACAACTAGCTGTTATCGCCGAAAGAACAAAAGCGTATGATGCCGTAGCCATTATCCGTGGTGGCGGCGGCGAAGTTGGTCTTTCCTCGTATAACAATTACAATTTAGCTAAAGCAATCACAATATTTCCGATTCCAGTTTTGACAGGAATTGGACACTCGACTAATGAAACTGTCAGTGAAATGGTAGCGTACAAAAATGCTATTACTCCAAGTGAATTAGCAGATTTTTTAATTCAAAAGTTTCACAATTTCGCCATCCCTCTTGACCAATTACAAAATCAATTGATTTCCTTGTCAAAAGGAAAATTTGAAACAGAAAAGTTGAAACTTCAAGACCTTGCTCTATCGCTTTCTTGGAATAGTAAGAATAAGCTGCAGTCAGAAAAACATAATATTCAAATTCAAACACAGCGACTTCAACTATTCAGCAGACAATACCTCAAGGAGCAGTATGGTGAATTGGCAAACATATTACGCTTAATAAAAATGGCAGATCCTTCTCAACTTTTGAAAAGAGGATTCTCAATAACCCGATTAAATGGTAAAGCAGTAAATTCAATACAAGATGTGAAAGTAGGCGATATCGTCGAAACAATTTTAGTAGATGGCACAATCACGAGTCAGGTAACTTCAAAAAATAAATAATCATGGAATCAAACTACACCTATATAGACGCATTCAACGAATTGCAACAAATCGTAACGGATATCGAAACTGGCGAAATCAATGTAGATGACCTTGCTTCAAAAATCAAAAGAGCTTCAGAACTCATTGCGGTATGTAAAGCTAAACTTGTGGCATCAGAAGAAGAAGTAGACAGATTATTAATGCAACTTAACGTTGAGACAGAGGATACTCTTTCAACCGACGAAGAAGAGTAATTTTACATTCAACAAGGAATTCCGATCGAATTTGCTTCACATATTGTAAAATATTCAAATTATATTTGCTTTGCTTTATTAAATTAGAAAATTACACTAGACATGAAAAACATATTCAGTTTACTTGTATTGGCGCTTGTCATATTGCAATCCAATGCACAGAAAGAACCTGTAGAAGCGAAGAGAAGAACTGTTCCTACTGCAGAATTGCAAATTAAGATGGCTGTACAAGCAGCACCAGTAGAATTTAGAGATAGTGCTAAAGTTTACGGCTATAATAGTGAAGGTGAGTTTGTAACACTAAGAGAAGGTACAAATGGCTATATCTGTTTGGCACCTAATTATAAAATGTCGGTTTATTATGCTTATTGCTATCCAGAAAGTTTGGAGCCTTTGATGGCTCGTGGTAGAGAATTAATCGCTGAAGGTAAACGCAAAGAAAGAGATAAAATTCGTGAACAAGAATTCAAAGAAGGTAAACTTTTTATTCCGCAACAACCAACTACACTTTACGGCTACTGGGGAGAAGCTAAAGATGTAAACCCAGAGACAGGCGAAATCAAAGATGCTAAACGCAGATATGTGATTTATGTTCCTTTTGCTAAAGCGGCTGATTTAGGTCTTTCGAACAAACACAATAACCTTGGCATGCCATGGCTAATGGACGAAGGAACTTACAAAGCGCATATCATGATTACTCCCCCTTTAGAAGCACACAAACATTAAAATATCATTAGATACATAGAGTAGGAAGGTAATCATTATTTGATTACCTGACCCCTCACACCACCGTACGTGCCGTTCGGCATACGGCGGTTCATTAAACATTAACAGTTTTTTTTGGGGGACTATTATATCGGTAAGATATAGTAGTCCTTCTTTCTTTAAGAATGCATTGGTAAGCGTTCGTTTCAAGATTGGGCTATTTACCGTTCGCCACGGACCTTTACGGGTATTACCCCATTGATAAGCTTTGTTAGAAGTCACCCCTAGTTTCTTAAGCTCCTTCACACGGGTCTTGATCCGTTTCCATTGGCTCCAGTAGCAGAGTCTAACACGGCTACGTGTCCACTCGTCTAGGATTTCAAATATGCTTCGCGATTCACTTAACTTGAAGTAACTACCCCATCCTTGGTTCAATCGTCGGATTTGTATCATCCGTTTCCCCATAGACACAGGGCTTCTGCGACTAGTAATCTTACGGATTGTATCCTTGTAGATACTAATACTTTTACCGTGTACACTAATGCCTTTGCTGCCCTTCTTATGGTAAAACGTAAACCCAAGTAACCGCGTGCGCCAAGGACGAGTAACAACACTCTTTTCTAAATTTACTTTCAGTTTTAGTTCCTTTTCAATGTACTTACTAATGCTTTCCATTACACGATCCCCAGCACGTTTACTTCTAACATAAATACTACAGTCGTCTGCATAGCGAACAAAACGGTGACCACGGCTTTCCAGTTCCTTATCTAGTTTATCTATAAACAAATAAACCCGTCATATTCTGACGGGTTTATTTGTTTATGGTATATGTCTTAAATCTTATGTGAATTTCCTTTGATTCTATTTTTTGTTTTCAAAGCTTCTTTCTTAATAGCCTCCGATGATTGTGATTTCAGAATATCATCACAGGCTTTCACTATTTCATCTCTTTGATACGATAAGGTAAACCATCCCATCGCTTCCAATCCTGCAACACGAAGAGCCTCTGATTCTGAATTATCTTTTGCCAACTTAATAACATTTGGAATTACATTGTGATTTCTATACAAACGTAAGGAGTTGATAGCAGACAGACGTTCCTTTTCGACTACAGACTTATCTGTTAAGTTCTGGTTCAATTCCTCTGTTTTCTTTTGATAATATTCAACATCTTTATCCAATTTATCTGCCAAATCTTTACCCCCAAACAAAGAGTTATTTTGTCTGATCACTTCATTAATTTGCCTTTTGGCTTCCGTTGGATCCATAAATTGTAAAGCCCAACGTATACGGTAAGCTACGCGTTCAGAATGCGGATCCGACACATAAAATTGAATTAAATCCTTCACAAATTCATTAGACCCAAAATCTGTCAAATCATAAATAGCACGACGACGAATATATTCATATGAATCATTTTTAGCAGCGTGCAATACATCAATATAATCTTGATTTTCGAATTGACTCAACAGTTGAAACGCTTGCATACGCGTAGATTCAAAAGCAGAATTGAAATAATATGACTTCAATATTGGTGAAACTTCTTTTTCAGACAATAATTGTGTCAATTTATCCAGAGCCAATGCTTGTAAACTCGCGTCATTCTCTTTTAATAAAGACTTCCAGTAAGAAGATTTTTTATTCAATACAGTGGCTTCATTTAATTCTTTCGCTCTATTTGATGCAAAATAAAATGTCGGATCACCTAAAATATGAGTTTCTAAATATGCAATATGCTTTAACCAATTACCTACACGGTATCCTTGTCCCAATAATCCCATCAATTCACTCGGATATAGGTCTTGTAATACCCCAATCGAATTAGCTACCGCAGCAATATTCTGATTATCAGAAAAAGGATAATATCCCGCGATATAATTGTCCAAGTGAAATGAACCAGTTAAACAAGAATTTAGGTAAACTAATTTAGCTTGTATATTTGCATTCTTGATATCACTCATCTGTACATCCATATTGATATTATAGATTGAATCCGCCTCAATAGATGCTTGATCAAATGAATCTTCAAACCATTTGTCCGACAATCCCAAAGACTTTTGAAACCCTTCCTTTACGACTTCCAGATCACGACCATCTTCTTTTGCCGCACGCATTTTACTTCGTATATAACGAGCTACATTTTGCATAGAAGGCTGTGGACTTGACACATTAGGGTACCCACTCAATAATTGCATTCTAGCGGTACCATGTCCAGTCATATAGGCAAAATCAATTCCATCACGCTTTAATTCAGAAAGCAAATTAAACTTGATAAATTCAGCTGAACGGAAATTAAGAAACTTAATAGATCCACCAGGCTGAAACAAGTTGGGAAATTGTGTTTTCAAAGCAATTGCTTCTCCCATTACGGAGTTAACAGAATTTGAATTATATCCATGACCTACTGAAACAATCATATCATCTAGAGGGAATGATTGTGATCTCAATTTGACAATTTTAGATAGATATGTCTTAATTTTCAGCGTCATATCCTCACCATCAACAACGGGCGGTTTGATACGTGCGGAATAAATGTCCATATCAATAAATTGAGGAGATTCAGCTTTTAAGCTATAATAATGATAGGATTCACGACCTTTGGCAGTATCTTGTTTCAAATAATCGAATTGTAAATCAAAATCATCGTAATAACGGTCAGAAGGAACTGAAGAGCTATCCCATCGAAAACGTTGATTCATTTTAAATGCTGATGTCAAATACTGCGCATCACGAATCATAGGCACGGGAATATTACCCACTAGAACAACACCTTCTAAAGGTGAAGATTTGTCCAGATACAATTTATGTAGTGTTTCCCTAATTTTCTCTGGCGACGTCCAATTATCTGTGATTATATATGTTCCTAAGCCATCTTTCTCGACAACTTGTCTATAAGCTTTTAGCTCAGTTTCAGCTGCTTTATACGTTTTATCATCGACAACAATAGCAAATGTAGTTTTTGATTTTATAGTAGGTTTTTCTACCTGTTGGGCAAATGACTGCAAACTTCCAACTAGGAATAATGCTCCTAGTATCAATCTCATGTTTTTCATATGTAATGCCAAAATTATATAATTAATGTGATTATAATCTACTTAAAATGTCAATAAACCCAAGGAAAATTGCCACTCTACTCGGTCTGAGCCCGAATTAAAATACAAGGAAGTATTGTCACTTGTTAGTTTAGAATAGTTTTCAGCCAATTTTATATATAACTGCGTATTGTTTTTAGAAGACTTTTTAAAGTTATACTGTATATTGGCCCCTAATCCAAAGTAATCCGCACCTAGGTAAGCATTTGTTGGATATAATATGTTATTTGCGACAAAATTGCTAGAATAACTCTTCTCATCATATAGGAATGCGGAGTTGAATGCTTTACTAAAAAATGGCGTAAGCTCTAGTTTCAAAGCACTCATATTCTTAAAATTGAAGTATTTCTTAAAATCAATTTTATAGCTTAGCCTATCTACAGTTTGCTGACTTTCGTTTAGAGCATATTTATTGTCCCAGCCCATATATGATACACCAGCACCGAGTACCCAGCTTAATTCATCATTTTTGCTATTAATAAATGAATAATTCAATGATGAATTGGTAACTAAATTGGTGTTAAATTTCTCAGAAAACAAGGTAATATATGCTTTGGAAGTTGCGTCTTGATATTGATGAAACTCCGTGTTTTCAATATCATATTGATTCCACGAAGCCTTAACAGCATGTAGATGACCTTGGCTACCAAATTTCGATTCGGCATTCAAACCATAATGTAAGTATGCATGTTGACCAGCCTGTTGAGGATATATTGTGCCATCTATAGCATTTTCTTTATTACCTTGGATAAAACCCTCTAGAAAAAGACGATTCCCTTCTCCCTTATACACATACTGTAGCGCACCTCCATACTGATTTCCTGTGTATCTTCTTGTTAATGAACCAGAAGATATAAAAAGAGGAGAACTGCCGATGTACTCGCCAACACCTATAAGTTTATATAAATTATGAACAGTCGTTGTGTTTTTATTTTCTAAAGAAAAATCTTCTACAAAATGACTATATAAAACGTTTAGCCCAATAGCATTAATTTCATTAATCAAATAAGTCATTGATGGCGTTAATACAACAGTATTACTTGTATTTAATGGTCGTGGATCACGTTGTCTTGCTCCTGTGGCTACATTATATTTAAGTCCAATACCAAACACAAATTGTTCACGTACAATCGGAGAAGAAATTTTTCCTTCAACATTATAGTGTTGTTTGTTCCAATCACCAGCTAGAGAATCAGCTATAATATATGGATTTAATCGTAATGGATTCAACTGTGTTGTATGTTTTACATCTTTGTCCTTACCGAATGATAAATCAAACTTACCATACAATTTCCAATTATTAATGCGTTGATATCGTGCTGTAGCAAATCCTCCAAAATCACTTTTTTCTGCTATTAATGGATGCTTAAATGTCCCTTTTACGCTATTATAATAAAGATTTGATTCACCAACATTTTGTACATCATTCGTTACCAATAATGCAGCATTCGAACTTGACAGACCTACATCAGTTAATTTTATTTTATCGAAATCAAATGAGTATTGCGCTTGTGCTAAACCGACACTCGACACTGCCAAAAGACTCCAAATTATATTTTTATGTATCATTCTTAATTCCATTTACGAGGTGAAGGTGAATTGTTCACTTCAAAATCATTGGATGAATTATTCGTGTCTACGAATATTGTTCTACCATTTATCACAGATTTGACTTTTCTACGGACCGATTTTCCGCTGTAATTTGCTCCTACAGTAATCATTCCAGCGTCTATCATGATTGGCAATCTCTTGCTTGCTGCAGTAATAGCTGCTGATCCCACAGTCTCTACCCCATCTATTATATCCGTAACTGGGACAGCCTTGTATAATGTTGCAGAAGTCACACCAGGCTCACGTCGCACAGGAAGTTCTTCAAAATTAGCTGAATTGAAGATTACTAAACCGCAACCAGCTACTCCAGGCAACCAGTCAAATCCTGCTGTTCCACTTGCATACGCATGAATTAAATTTGGTACATCTGGTTCATCTGTATCTCTATTTGTATAAGGCCAATACGTTTCATAATCTGCGACACCCGGACCAAGATTCACAGGAGAATTAGGGTTGCCATTAGGATCGGACTTGTGATTGATTCCATCCATAGCCAATACCAGAGATTCGCCTGGTTCTAAATATCGAGCTTGCCCTTCATAAGGCACCATCCATACATGAGATAAATAAACAGAATCTTGGTTGTCACCTATGAAGCCATAGGCAGCAGCAGAAGCTGTTTTTGTATTGCCCATATATAGACTATCCACACGTATAGACTGATTGGAGTTATTGTATATTTCGATGAATAAATCATAAAAATACGCAGATGGCACACCTGAGTAATAATATTCACGAATCACCAAATCTCCAGTTTTACTACCGCTCAATTTTACATTGACCGATTTATTTTCAGTAATAACGACGGGTGTAACATTTGCATTGACAAAAGATTCTTGCTCATATCCAGTCAGAAGAAGAGCTTCCTCAGCGGAGTATGATTTAGATGCAATCAATGAATAAGTACCTGGTAAAACCGAAGCTGCTACACGACCATCAGCATCTGATGTCATAGTCTTTACATCTCCCGTGATATTATTTTTAAGTTGTATTGTAATATCTTGAGGTACAGAGCCAGGAATATAATTATCGGGAAACTCTAATTGAAATACGACATCCACTGTTGTTATTTCCTTAAAGTCTTTGCGACAACTACTAACTATGTATGTAATGACTATAAGACAAAGTATATGTAAAATTCTCATCTGAATAAGTATTAAAATTTAATAGTTAATTCACTACCGAAAAAAATCGGAATGTTACGTTTCTCATATTGCGTAGGGTTACGCTTACTTTGCACATATGGTCGACTATTCGTAATATTATTTACATAAAAAGAGAAACCATAGTTCATACCAAACTCCTTCGTCACCTTCGTATTGAATAACCAAAGAGGTTTCCAAGATTCTTCCTTATAATAATCATCGCTTACACTAAGATACAAGCCTGATGTTTCTGGAATTGCCGCTATTTCAGATGCAGACAGCATTCTAACACTTCCATCATTACCCTTTAGTACATCAATGACACCGTACGGACGGTTCGTGTAATTCAAATATTTATTTTTATCAGACCAAATCGTTTGTGCGGTAAGTGTGACTAATAACCGTATTTCTGGAATTTGGTGAACTGTTCTTAATGTAGTCAAGAATCGAGAATATTCTCTTCCGCGTCCTTCAAATACACCCAATTGATTATAAGGCTGATTAGCTACGCGACGCGCATATACATAAGGATTATTGTCCAAACGCTTCGTATAAGAATACGCTCCATTCAAAATAAATGAAGTACGTATAGCTTTCCATCTACCAAAGTCAAAGTCGAATTCTATGCCTTTATTTTCAATATTAACCCCATTCGTTGCACGGTTGTAGTCTACAATATATAATGAATCCTTTATATCGGCACTTAATTCCGGCTTCTGTCCAGGCAATTGATTCGCTACCGAATACATCGGCACATTAGCAAAATTATAATATGGATATAAATCAAAACCGTTATCCACTTTCTCTTTGTACAAGGTAACGGAGAACTTTTTGTAGTCTACCCCTATTTCTGCTTTCTTGGAAACAGCCATTTCCAAATCTTTATTTTCCGCAGAAAAAACTCGTGTGGTCATCAATGCCAAACGTTCGTTTGGATCTTGTTTGTAATAATTTAAACTGAAAATATCCACGAACACAGGATCAGGATATAAATAGATTAATGATGGCGCTTTTGCACTCAATCCATAACCTCCTCTAAGCGTTACATTATCGAAAATATCATAAGACGCATTTATTCGTGGAGATAGAGCTGATTTCTTGTCATCACGTCCAAGCTGAATCACATCATAACGCAAGCCGGCTAAAATATTTAGTGGCTTACCAAATAAATCCACATTCACTTTATCTTCTGCATAAAAAGCTAATTGATTTAATGCCGGTATATCACTGAACTTTCGTGGTCTATAGCCAAGACCATCATTTGTTCTCGGTTGTAAGCCTTCGCCGAATGACCTTCCTTCGCCCAAGTTTTTGTCCATGGTGTAAGAAGCACCAATCATAAATGCATGTCGCGCCTCTCCTGTGAATAGATAAAAATTATCTGAAATTTTGGCCTGAATATTTAGAGGCTTGCCCTTTAAATAAATCTGTTGCAAATAGCTAGAAGGTAAATATTCTACTTCTTTTGTCGCATCTACGATCGAATTCGATACCGCAGATATTTCTCCTCTATTAATTTGCTGCTGAAAACCATTTTGGAACCCAAGTTGACTTGACAAAACATAATTTATGCTCCTAGCAAATTTTTTATCTAAAGTCCATCTTCCATTCGTTGAAAAACGTAAGTCATAATTTTCAGCCTTATTAATTACCTGATTTATTTCTAAATCTGGATCAATTTTAGCATCATCGTAATAACCACCTAGCGCAAGCGTTGTATTCGTATATAGGTTTTTATTCGATCCAAATCTATTGGTATATTGAAATGATGTGTTAAATCGTTGATAAGACTCACTTGCAGTTCTTTGGGAACTCGCCGCATGGGTATAATCAACGTCGACAAACAAAGCTCCTTGATCTTTACCGATAGCAAAACCCTGACCTACCCACACTTGTTTCGCTGTTGGATTAAGACGAAATTTTGCTTGCAAAGGCTCAACACTTGCCTTAGTCTTCACATCAATCACTCCCGAAGTAAGCTCTCCGTATTCGACAGAAGGAATACCACGAATCACCTCAATAGATTCCACATTATCGGCTGAAATCTGTCGTAAATCTGTGCCTAAACCTGTTGAATTATTAAAACTCGACAGGGTTCCTCCCACAGATGTATTAACCGCTTGCATATCCGCATTATTAGAAAGTTGTGCTCCATTTATAATTATAGAAGTGCCAATAGATGACACCTTTCTAGCGTTAGCATCAGCAGTACCCGAAGAGGGATCACTACTTATTTGACGAATATTAGGGGAGTTCATTCTTGAGAAATCCGGATTAGTTATCGTTTGTCCTGGGAGCAATTGCAGAACTTCCGCAATACTCGTTGCTTGAAGATGTTCAATTGCCTGACGTGAGATATGTGTTGATGTAGCTCCTTTGACAGTCGATCGCTCTCCTACAACTTGCACACCATCAATATCAATAGTATTGCCTTGTAGATCTATTCGAATTGGTTGACTTAGATTGACTTTTGCTGTTTGCGACTTCATCCCAGTATATTGAACTAGAATAGAGTAATTTCCTTTTGGCAAATTATTAAAGGTAAACTCGCCTTTCGCATTTGTGGCTGTTACGATCTGTAATTCGACCAAAGTTACAGTAGCACCACTTAACGCTTTACCATCAGCATGTACCGATCCGTTTATTACAACATCTTGCTTTATAAATAAAGAATCAAAGTTGTATTTGGTTGCATTAGCCAACAACTGATTTGTATTTAAAACACCACTAAGGATAGCAACGGTTAAGAACTTATTTTTCATAGTAACAGAAAGTTGCGGCAAATATACATTATTTAGAATTATTTTAAATAATAATTTACTCCTTAGTAGATGTCGGACAAAAATTAAACCTTGACTCACCAAATATTGCTAGGCAACTACTAAATACGGTATTATTTCTCAACAACAATTATTTATAAACCTGCTACACAGATCACAAGCATATTAAGCAATCAATAAGTCATTAAACCAAATGATAGGGAGAGTAACAACATTTATAGCTAATAATCCACCAACTCCTGAATTTGAATAAGTTGGGCAGGTATAGATTTTTTGAATTTTACCTTTTGATGATTTTCTTCAACCAAAAATCCAGAAATAATTACGGATATATTAGCAAAATCCGACAAATTTGAGTCTTCTGTTCGCTTAACACCTACAGATAATACAACACCCTCATGTTTGAGCGGTGAACTGACATGTAGGCTATTGAAATTTCTCAAACTAAGCTTTGATGTGTTGAACCTAATCTTCTCTATAAAAAATGATTTACAACCCTCATTAATATTATGGATTTTGAAAAGAAGAGAACCGTATTTGTTATCTAATTTTAGCTGTGTTTGGCTAAAATCTAAATTGACCGATAGATTAATTTTTTTATCAAACACTTTGGCGGAATTACAATTTTTTGAATAAATAAGGAATATAAGAAGGGAGACTCCTATTGAGATAGCTAAAATAATGATTGTCATGTTTCGGTAGTTGTATTACACAAACATACCATAACAAACAACTAATTTACTAAGAAAAAATAAAAATACCTACTTATAAGAGCATGGTTAGTTAAATATATTAAGCCACGCAACAATACACAAATATTCTATTACTCTCCATAGATAAAAAAACTAGAATCATTTACGTTCATTTAACCATCAACTTATTAGAAATGATTAACTTTGTTGGTTATGCAAAAAAATAAGGATTTTAATCCCAAATCATATATCCAAATCAAAGGTGCTCGTGTCAATAATCTAAAAAATATTGATGTCGAAATCCCGAAAAATAAGTTAGTCGTTATTACAGGTATGTCGGGTTCTGGAAAATCTTCCTTGGCTTTTGACACTTTATATGCAGAAGGGCAACGACGTTATGTAGAAAGCCTTTCCTCCTATGCGCGACAATTTATGGGGCGTATGAATAAGCCAGAGGTGGATTATATCAAAGGTATTGCTCCTGCAATTGCAATCGAGCAAAAGGTCATCACGTCCAACCCGCGTTCTACGGTGGGAACTTCTACTGAGATTTATGATTATTTAAAATTACTCTTTGCACGTGTTGGAACAACTTATTCTCCGATTTCAGGAGACATAGTAACTAAAGATTCAGTTTCGAGTATAGTTAGCCATATTCTTAAAAATGAGGTTGGCTCAACCGTAACGGTATACAGTCCGCTCCTTCCTTCTAATCGCAAATTGAAAGAAGAACTAAGTCTATTACTTCAAAAAGGATTTGTTCGTGTACTTTTCGAAGATGCTATACAAAAGATTGAAAGTATTATCGATGATAAATCCATTTCTAATAAAAGCTTCAAAACGGGAGACATTCGCATTGTGATTGACAGGATTCGACTAGATGATGAAGAGGAAACCATGTCACGTCTTGCTGACTCCATTCAAACAGCTTATTTCGAAGGCAAAGGCGAATGTTACATTGATATAAATGGAGATGTCCAACATTTTTCTGAAAAATTTGAACTGGATGGGATTGCTTTCGAAGAGCCGTCACCTAATTTTTTTAGTTTTAACAATCCGTATGGAGCCTGCAAACGTTGTGAAGGATATGGTAAAATCATTGGTATAGACCCTGATTTAGTCGTTCCGGATAAAAGTAAATCGGTATATGATGGCGCTATTGCGCCTTGGCGAGGAGAAAAAATGGGGCAATGGCTGGATGTCTTGATTAGTAAGGCAATTAAATTCGATTTTCCAATTCATCGCGCCTATTCGGACCTCACGTCTGAGCAGCAAGAATTGTTGTGGACTGGAAATAAATATTTTCGTGGATTAAATGATTTCTTTACTGAACTCGAAGAACAGACATACAAAATACAATACCGTGTAATGCTATCAAGATATCGAGGTAAAACGGATTGTCCAGAATGTAAAGGTACGCGCCTACGAAAAGATGCTGCTTATGTAAAAATTGGTGACAAATCAATATTGGATCTCGTGCTACTTCCAATAGATGAGCTCCTTGTTTTTTTCAAAAATATCGAGTTAAGTAAAAATGAGCAGATCATTGCAAAACGTCTACTTGCCGAAATTACAAATCGTATTCAATTTCTATGTGATGTGGGATTACGCTATTTAACGCTGAATCGCCTGAGCAACACCTTATCTGGAGGGGAGTCTCAACGTATTAATCTAGCAACCTCTTTGGGAAGTTCTCTAGTCGGTTCGATCTATGTACTTGATGAACCAAGCATTGGTCTTCATCCAAAAGATACAAATAGACTGATTGGCGTTTTGAAATCTCTACGTGATATAGGCAATACTGTAATTGTGGTAGAACACGAACAAGAAATGATGGAAGCTGCTGATTACCTTATAGATATTGGTCCTGAAGCAGGCATCAATGGAGGACAGTTAATATTCGCGGGAGATTACACGCAAATTATCCAAGATAACAACTCCCTTACTGGGAAGTACTTAAGTGGCGAAATGGAAATTGCTGTTCCCAAATCACGACGCAAATGGACGGACAAAATAACTATCAAAGGCGCCAGAGAGAATAATCTAAGAAATATTACTGTTGATTTTCCATTAAATGTGTTTACTGTTGTCACGGGCGTATCAGGATCTGGTAAAACATCATTGGTAAAACGTGTGCTCTATCCCGCTTTACAGAAGTCCTTGGGTAACTATTCTGGTGAGCAAACTGGGCAATTTGATGGTATTGATGGTGATATTACACAAATAGAGCAAGTTGAATTAGTAGACCAAAATCCTATCGGACGATCTTCTCGTTCCAATCCTGTAACATATGTGAAAGCTTGGGATGAAATCCGCACCTTGTATTCAGGATTGCCAGCAGCCAAGGCAAATGGCTTAAAACCAGCCGCGTTTTCATTCAATATTGAGGGAGGGCGATGTGACGTTTGTCAAGGAGATGGTGAGGTTAAGATCGAAATGCAATTTATGGCGGATATTGTGCTGCCTTGTGAAGCTTGTGGTGGAAAACGCTTTAAACCACATGTCTTGGATGTTAATTATAAAGAGAAATCTGTTTCTGATATCTTAGATTTAAGTGTTGACGAAGCCTTAACTTTTTTTATAGATCAACCAAAGATCCTTGCAAAATTAAAACCACTACAAGATGTTGGCTTGGGATACGTCAAATTAGGTCAGTCGTCTAGTACTTTATCTGGGGGAGAAGCGCAGCGAATAAAACTCGCTTCTTTCTTAATAAAAGGAAACAACAGCAAAAAAACATTGTTCATATTTGATGAGCCAACGACAGGGTTACATTTTCATGATATCAAAAAGCTTTTGCGTTCATTCAATGATTTAATAGCTCTCGGCAACAGTATCCTGGTGATTGAACATAATATGGATATGATTAAATCTGCTGATTGGGTTATTGATATTGGTCCCGAAGGTGGCCAGCGTGGCGGAAATGTTGTCTTTACAGGTATTCCTGAAGATTTATTGAAATGTAAGGAAAGTTTTACGGGACATTATTTAACCAACCACCTTAAATAAGCTTTAATTTTATTATTTTTAGTTTCTAATTGTTTTAAAATGAAAAGATTATTAATAGCAGTAGTTTCGCTTTTTGCAACTTCAAGCGCGCTTATAGCACAAGTAGAAAGGCCAAAGTTAGTTGTTGGTTTGATGGTGGATCAAATGCGATGGGATTATTTATATCAATTTGCAGACAGGTATGGTAATGATGGTTTCAAAAGAATATTAAACGAAGGTTTTTCTTGCGAAAATACACTGATTCCCTACATCCCAACTTATACCGCTATAGGACACAGCACAGTATATACAGGATCTGTTCCATCCATACATGGTATTGCGGGTAATGATTGGGTAATACAGTCAAGTGGGCAAGAAATGTATTGCACGCAAGATGATAATGTGAAAGGTGTTGGAACTCAAGAAAGGGAAGGCAAACAATCACCACGCAACTTATTAGCCTCAACTATAACCGATCAACTCAAATTAGCTACCAATTTCAGATCAAAAGTTATTGGAATAGCGATTAAAGATAGAGGAGGAATATTGCCTGCTGGGCATTTTGCTGATGCCGCCTATTGGTTTGAATCAAAATCTGGAGATTGGATAAGTAGTACTTTCTACATGGAAAATTTGCCTAACTGGGTAGGAAAATTCAATAAGCAGCATTTAGCTGAAAAATATTTAAAGCAAGATTGGAATACGTTATATCCTATTGAAACTTACGTTAACAGCATCACTGACGATAACATATACGAAGGAAAGTGGGCTGGCGAAAAATCACCTACTTTTCCACGCAAAACATCTGCACTAATGAAAGATGCAGGTTTGGAATTGATCAAAACTACACCCCAAGGCAATACGTTTACATTGGATTTTGCAAAAGCAGCTATTGAAAATGAAAATCTAGGAAATAACCCCACGAAAAGTACTGATTTTCTATGTGTCAGCTTGTCTGCAACAGATTATGTAGGTCACCGTTATTCGTTATCTTCTATTGAAATCGAAGATACCTATTTGCGTTTGGATAGAGATATCGCAGAATTCTTAAAATATTTAGATAATAAAGTTGGAAAAGGAAACTATACATTTTTCTTAACCTCTGATCACGCAGCCTCTTATAATCCTTTATTCTATACTGATCAAAAAGGCAGTGGTGGCTATTTATTTTTGAGACAGATCCAAAAAGAAATTGATGCTGAATTGACTTCCAAATTTGGTCATAAAGGACTTGTAATAAGCATGATGAATTATCAAGTTCATCTCAATAATAAATTGATTGACTCTTTAAATCTTGATGATCAAGAAATTAAAAAGACTATAATTAAAAATCTAAAAAAACAAGACGGCATAGCTTACGTAGTGGATATGGAGAATGCGGAAAATATGTTTATTCCTGCCCCGATTCGTGAAAAAATAATCAATGGCTACAACCGAAAAAATAGTGGAGTGATCCAAATAGTTGCTGAACCTCAGTGGTATTCAGGTACGCCACGCAGTACTGGGACTACTCATGGTGTTTGGTCCTCATACGATTCACATATCCCATTGGTATTCATGGGTTGGGGAATCAAACCGGGCAAGAGCAATAAAGAAGTGTATAGCACAGATATTGCTCCTACATTGGCTTCGCTATTGCATGTAATGGAACCTAATGGCTCTATTGGAAAGCCAATTGTGGAAGTCTTAGGGCAATAAACAATAAAATTTTGTATTTTTGAGGTTAAAATCACAAAACTTATGATTTCTAAAAAGACAAAATACGCCATTAAAGCTTTAATGGTATTGGGAAGAAACTATGGAAAGGAGCCTATGCAAATCATTAAAATTGCAGAAGAAGAACGTATTCCAAAAAAGTTTCTTGAACAAATCTTATTAGAAATGCGTAATGCAGGTATATTATATTCTAAAAAAGGTGCCGGTGGCGGATACAGTTTAAATAAAGCTCCTGAAGATATTTTTCTATCTCAAGTAATGCGTTTAATTGACGGCCCTATTGCATTATTACCTTGCGTAAGCTTAAATTTCTATCGTTCTTGTGATGAATGTACAGAAGAGCACGCTTGCGGTATCCGTGATACTTTTGTCGATGTGCGCAATGCGATGTTGCAAATCTTGAATGACACAAGTATTGCATCTTTGATAAACAAAGAAAAAGAATTAGGCTTTAGCTTAGACTCTTAAATGTCTGAAATACGTTATAAAAGGAAATGCACTTGTAATAATATCACAAGCGCATTTCCTTTTATACTCTCTGCTCTTCAAATTATTAAAAAGCATTCTTCCACATCATACTTTCTACTGGACGGATAGTTTTATTGTTGTATTTAGCATTACCTTTACTGTTGTACAACGTTTCAATATCTCCTTCCACTACAAAATAAATCAATTGTCCGATCGGCATTCCCGCATATACACGAACAGGTTGAGCTACAGAAATTTCAAGCGTCCATGTATTACAAAAGCCTACATCACCTTTACCAGCTGTCGCATGAATATCAATACCCAGACGACCAGTACTTGACTTTCCTTCCAAAAATGGTACGTGACCATGTGTTTCCGTATATTCTAAAGTAACACCCAAGTATAATTTACCAGGCTCCAAGACGAATCCTTCTGCTGGAATCTCAAAATGTACAATCTCATTATGCTTTTTCGCATCCAAGACAGCGTCCTTATAAGTAGCTAAGTACTTTCCCAAATGAACATCATATGAGTTCGTCCCTAGACATTTTCTGTCAAATGGCTCGATTACGATGCTACCATTTTCTATTTCTTCAAGAATTCTTTTATCGGATAAAATCATACGGATTAATATTACATTGGCAATAAACCAAATAGGTTTCAAAAATACAGTATTAACCGTAGCCAAGCAAATCAAAAGCCGACGATATGTACTTTTTTATTTACTTAATTTGTACATTTGAGTATGGCGCTAGTTTATCTCAGAGAATTAAATACCCAAACAAAATTTGCGATTTGGAAAATTGAAGAATCAGCAGACGAATTGTTAAGCAAATTGCAATTGGATGAAATAGAACAAGAAAAACTTCGCCAATTGAGTAAAGGGAAGCGCACCTTACACTGGTTAGCCACTCGTGTTTTACTACGTTACTTGCTACAAACTCATCAGTACATCAACTGCCCATCTGATAGTAATGGAAAACCTTATTTACCCGATTATCCTTATAAAATTTCCCTAACACATTCTTTCGAGTATGCCGGCGTAATGTTGAGTACGCAAGGCGAATGTGGAATGGATTTGGAATTGGTCATGGACAAAGTCGTACGTATAAAAGAAAAATTCCTCAAAGCCGAAGAATTAAAATTTATAAATCCCGAACACGATATTCTTCAACTGTACGCATGCTGGTGTGCTAAAGAAGCCGTATATAAACTTCAGGGGAATAAGGGAGTCTCCTTTTTAGAAGACATGACCATAAAGCCATTTAATTACAAACCACAAGGTGTGATGTTATTAGAGTTGACAAAAGAAGGAAAGACAGTTACATACGAAGTTTATTACGAACAATTTCAGAATTATATGCTTGGCTATGCTGTAGAATAGCTACTTCAGACTATCTTCCAACATTTGTTTCTTGAGTGCCAATCGTTTATTTGCTTTATAAATTTTTACTGCAATAATGAAATAAGACAAGAGTAAAGGCCCGTATACTAGTCCCATAAGTCCAAATAAAGGAATCCCGATCACCACACCCACAACTGTAATAATGGGATGTATATCGCCGACCTTTTTAGCAATTACCAACCGTAATACGTTATCGATATTGATCACCAGACCAAATCCCCAAAGTAGCAACCCTATACCCTGCCAGGTCATACCTTGAGAGATCAAAATAACTGATGCGGGAACAAAAATTAATGGAGGACCAAGCAATGGTATAAAAGAAAGAATTGCACAAATGACCCCCCAAAAGAACCCATCTTTTGCGCCAAAAATCCAGAAACCTATAGCTAGACATGTCCCCTGTACAATAGCAATAAATGTCTGACCAATAATATTGGAATAAGTAATGTTCTTTAATTCTTCTCCAAAAGCAGCTGCATTTTCCTCATCAAAAGGCATATAATGCACAAAGCTATTTTCAAAACCTTTGTAGTTAATGAACAAAAAGTACAAAATGAAATACATGACCGAAACTTCCAAAAAAACATTTGCAGCTCCCCCTAGCACAATGGTCATAAGCCCTCCTAAATATGCCGCACTTGATTCTAATTGTTCTTTGAGCAGGTCAGGCTTGCCTACTATGTCCCCAACAAAATTATTGATAGCATCAATAAGCTTAGTGAGCCATTCTGGATTGTTTTTTAGCTCCACAGCCTTATTCACCAGCATAGCTCCTATTCCTGCAAAAGGAAGGACAATGATTACTAAAGAAAGAAGTATAATAAAAACAGAGGATAATGATCGAGGCCAACGCCATTTCTCAATCAAGAAAATATTTAGATTTCTAAAGAGCGCGTACATCACAAACGTACCCAAAAAAGCACCATAGATACCTTTCATGGCATACAATAGGATACCACCAAGCACAAGAACAATAAGCAAAATGATGATATTACGTTCTTTTTGCGAAAAAACAGGGTTATTCATAGAAGCTAGTCTTTATGAATAACAACAAACGATTAAAAGTTTGGTTTGCGCTTCTCTAAAAATGCTGCAACGCCTTCTTTCATATCAGCTGATCCAAAGCATTTCCCAAACAATTCTATTTCCCTTTCAAATCCTTTGTCCACATCAACAATACCTACATTTACCGCATCAATTGCTGCCGTAATAGCGGTAAAAGAGCGTGTATAGGTTCGCTCCAATAATGCAATACATTTTGCCAAAAGCTCACTTTGAGTTGCGACGACATGATTCACCAACCCCCATTGATATGCATCTTGTGCGTCAACCATATCTCCTGTCAATATCATTTCCAAAGCCTTACTTTTACCCACTAATTGTGGTAAGCGCTGCGTGCCCCCATATCCAGGAATAATACCCAAAGACACTTCTGGGAGTCCCATTTTGGCGGACTCAACCGCAACACGTATATGACAAGCTAGCGCAAGTTCTAAACCTCCTCCTAAAGCAAATCCATTAATAGCGGCAATAATAGGCTTCGGAAAATGTTGAATTTTATTCATCACATTTTGCTGCCCTGAACGCGATAACTCACTTGCTTCAGCAGAATTCAAACTCAAAAACTCCTTAATATCTGCTCCTGCAACAAAAGCTTTTTCGCCCTTACCCGTCAAAACAATCCCTCGCACAGTCGCATCTTCCGACAACTTGTCAAACACTTCAGACAACTCTTTAAGAGTCTGAGAGTTCAATGCATTTAATTTGTCTTCTCTATTGATTGTGATAATAGCCGTTTTGTCTTGTTGATTTACAAGGATATTTTCATATGTAGCCATACTTAAAAACTAAAATGTAATGATAATCTAAATCGATCTTTGATAGGTTCTTTCACCTCATTATATGTCATTCGTAAATAATATTGAACGCGCAAAATTCGGAATATATTATCCAATCCTACATATCCCTCCCAATAAGGTTCTTTGCCCATTACCTTTGTCATGATTTTACCCTCTTTATCTTTATCAAAATAAACTACTTCATTGCTCATGTATGGATTATTTGTACTAGATAAATCTCCCCAAAACATTCTTGTCCCGAAGATTTCTCTTAATTTAAGTCGCTTGACCAAAGGAATTTTATTGAGCAAAAATCCGTTCAATCTATGATCGTAGGCTAATTTCAAATACTGATCTGCAACGAACTCCATAGAATTTACTCGCTGATAAGAAATTGTATGTCGATCATTTTGTTCTTGAATATTTGGCATTTCTAATAGCGGATAAGGCAAGGTTCCCCAAATTTTTCCTGCGGATGCTGTAACGTCTCCAAATCCCAATTGATTCAAAAAGAAACGCTTTGATACAGAAAATCGCAACGCATCATAGTTGTATTGTCCGCCCAAAAATCCATTCAACCCTCTATTATATTGCAGATTGAATACCGGATAATTCTCAATTATTGTATTACGCGTCAAATTGCGATAATAGAATTTTTCATTAGGCGCCCATCGCAATATAAACTGTAAATCCGAAGTATTGATATTATCAAGAAATTTTGAGGAATCTGCAGATAATGCAAATCGCAAATCACCGATCGGATTGCGACGTTGTAAGGTCATCTGAGATGATAAACTGAAATGATTACCAAACTCTATTAAATGCCCCAATCGATATGCATCCGTATTCAAAAATTTTGTTGGCCTATTTGATCGAAAACTCCTGAAGAAACTATCTCCTTTCAGAAATCCAATTCCTTTGCCAGGTTCGAAAATATCATGCTGCACAGAGCCTTCAAGATAGTGCGCCGGAAAGGTCGTAATTGATTTTCCGTTTAAAGACACAGCCGTTCTGAGATTATACTTAAAGTCCTGATCTCGAAGCCCATAAGCCATATAGCCTTCTAGGTATACTTTTTCTGAAAAAGCTGCAGTAGAACGACCTCCTATTCGAATTCTGTTTCCTTCTACACTATTTCTGTGATATAAATATTCTAAAGGCCCCAACTCAAATTTTCCCAAAGAATAATAGCCTTGTGATAACAAATACCCCATAGCCATCATAGTTCGGAAAGAAGAGAGGTTGTTAAGGCTATCAATGTTTTTATAAGTATTTTGTTCTGTCAGTGATAATTGTACCGGTCTATATCCTTGTAGGGAAAAACTTGACGACAACCGTTTTTCAATAGGAGCTCCAGCAAATACATTATCAACAGGATTATTACTTACATCATAATTACTATTAATACTCAGCCTACGACCAAATAAGGCATCTTTAGAGCCTCTTCCAAAAAGCACCGTTATATCCGAGGTATCCTGTAACATCACGCCTGAGTCATCCTTGAAATAGGAAAGTTTCAACTTTAAATCATTTACCCAACTTACATTAGCCTTTTCGTCTAACTGCATCTGAGCTGCCTTCACCGCATATCGCCCATCCATAGAAATAGTCAGCTGACCTTTGAACAACAAATCTGTAGGATTGCGTGGCTCAAATTCTAAGCGCACAAAAAAGTCCTTTTCCGTCCGAATAGTATCTTTCACATAATACTTATAATACATCTTTGCATTACTCGCTATCGGACTTAGGAATTGCTTATTAATGAAATAAATACTCTCCTCATATACATCAATGGGCTGAAACATATATCCCATAAAAGATTCAATATTGGGATTATTTACATATCTAGAATCAAATTCAGTTTTTTCTTCGGCTTTAATTATCTTCTTAGTCCGAGTTGGATTCTGTTGCACATAATTGTCGGATAAGGTTTCTTGCATATAAATGCTTAATGCCTCCTTATTATCAGCAACAGAGCTATCTACATTGGTATAGAAAAACTTAAGATCCTTTCCTCCCTTTGCAAAAACAGTTTTGGGATCCATTAAACCAAACTTAAGTTTAGAGTATTCCTCAAAATAAAGGCTATCCTTTTTTTCCAATTTGTTGAGGTTTTTATTTTTGATAACCAAATCGATGAGTTCCGTTGCAGGATTTCGATTGACATATTTACGTCTTCTATTTACCTCAACAGCGTCTATTATAAAATTTTTATGATCTAATGCAATTTCCAAATAGGACACAGTAGAGTCAATAGAGACAACTTTCGCCTCATAACCGAGAGCAGTTACCATAATTTCCTTTGATGGCTTGGGGAGAATTAATAAAAAATTACCTGATTTATCTGTTGCCGTCCCAACATTTTCTGCATTCGCCTTTATACTAGCCGTCACAATCGCCTCTTTCGTGGCAGCATCGATAACTTTACCGCGAATACGCACTTGTCCCTGTACAGTTATTACTGAAAGTAGCAAAACGAGAATAGCATATATAAATCGTATCTGACTGTAATCCGCTCTTTTCATATACCTTAAGGCTCAATTATAAAGATACAATTTGTGCTTAAAGTTCAAAATTATTCTAAACAAAAAAGCTCTTCAAAATGAAGAGCTTGTCGCTTAAAATTTATATATCTTATAATAATGATATGACGCAATTTGGATATATACCTATCAAAACTGTTAGCAAAAGCGTAAGAATTAAAACCACATTAAAACTTGTCGGAACAGCAACAGTATCTTCTCCAGTAATACTCGGATAGAAGTACATATGTACAACAACGCGTAAATAGTAATATACACCAATTGCTGCATTTACCACAGCCAATGCTAGCAAGATAATATGGTAATCTGCCATTGCACTTCTAAATAACATAAACTTACCGATAAATCCTGCTGTCAATGGAATACCTGCCAAAGACAACATCGATACAGTAATAACTAGAGCTAATAATGGATTCGTCTTTCCTAAACCATCAAACGCTACAAACTGATCAGAACCATGACTTCTTTTCACTAAAATCAACCCTGCAAATGCGGCTACAGATGCTAACGAATACGCAAAACCGTAAGTCAAAATACTTGAGTTTGCATTCGCTCCCAACGAAATAATAGCAAAAAGCATATAACCTGCATGTGAAATACTTGAATATGCCAACATTCGCTTGAAGCTGGATTGCATTAATGCCGTTATATTTCCTACAAATAATGTAATGACTATTATCAACAATAATATAGGTGTCCAGAAATCTTGTAATGGAGAAAAGACATAACTAAATAGCTTGATAAAACCCGCGAATGAAGCCACTTTTACTACTGTACTCATGTAAGAAGTAATCAAGATTGGCGCCCCATCATACACATCTGGTGTCCAAAAATGGAATGGCGCTGCACCGACTTTGAATAACAATCCTACTAACAACAATAGTATTCCACCATAGAATAATGGAGATAGAGCTGTTGGATTATCTATCAAATAATTTTTTATACCCGTAATATCAAATGTGCCTGTTGCTCCGTATAATAACGTAATACCGAATAGTAAAAATCCTGTCGAGAACGCTCCCATTAAGAAGTACTTCAATGCTGCTTCATTCGATGCAAAATCTGTCTTACGAATACCTACCAAAATATATAACGCTACTGACATTACTTCTATACCAATAAAAAGCATAGCAAGATTGTGGTATGAACATACCATCAATGCACCAGTTAGCGAGAACAGTATCAAGCAATAATATTCAGCGACATTATTACTTATCGCACGAAAATATTCTTTGCTCAGAAATAAAATAAGCCCAGTAATAACGATACAAAGAATGGAAAAGGCTAAGGCAAAATTATCAAATAAGACCATGCCATTATAAATAGGACTTACGCCCTTATTCCAAGCCGAGATTTCGAATCCCAATGCGACTACCAATCCCAACATGGTAACAGGCAACAGCAAAGATTTCGCTTTATATAAGCCTAAATATAAAACCAGAATTCCCAAAAGTGACAGTGTAATAATCGCACCCATAAATGATTGTGTATTTTGACTTATTTTAAAACTTAACTGATTGAACTAATTGTGTGACCGATGCCTCTGATAATTTCAAGATACTATTTGGAAATATTCCTAAAGCTATTATCAAAGCACAAATGATTACTAATACAAGTACTTCTACACCTTTTACGTCTGTTACTTTTACATAACTACTATCCACCGTACCTAACATTGACTTTTGGAATAATCGTAGCATATATACAGCCCCAAAAATTAATGTAAGACCTGCAAATGCAGCATACCAAATATTGATGCTGTACAATGATTTCAACAACAAGAATTCCCCAATAAAACCATTAGTCAGAGGCAATCCTACAGCCCCCATCATAATGATAACAAACAAAGTTGCCAACACTGGCATATTGTACGCAAGGCCACCTAACTCATTTAATGTATTGGTTCCAGTTCGTGATTTGATAATATCTAATACCAAGAATAATCCAATTACACTTATACCATGATTCACCATTTGTAAAATAGCCCCTTGCAGTCCCTCTTGATTCCAAGCGAAAATACCTGCCGTAATCAAACCTACGTGAGCAATAGAAGAATATGCGATAAGACGTTTTGCATTTTGTTGCTTAAAAGCAATTATGGAGGCATACACAATACCGATAATACACAATATTAAAGCTACAGTTCCATACGTGCTAGCTCCAAAAGGAACAACCGGAATTAACCAACGAATAACACCATAAGTACCCATTTTCAACATAATACCCGCCAACAGCATCGTTCCTGCTGTAGGTGCATTTGTATATGTATCGGGTTGCCAAGTGTGAAATGGGAAAATCGGAATTTTTATCGCAAAAGCAATAAAGAAAGCCCAGAACAACCAGCGTTGTGCATATTCACTTAAGTCTAATGCCACGAATGATGTCCATTCGTAGTCTTTATTTGGTGTTTGCTGACCTAGATATAGAATCGCAATCAACATAAATAAACTTCCGAAGAATGTATAAATAAAGAATTTTAGGTTTACTTTGATTCTATCTCCATCTCCCCACAGCGCACAGATAAAATAGATTGGAATTAATGCCGCTTCCCAGCCTACATAGAATGTAAACGCATCCAAAGCCATAAACACCAACAGCAATCCTGCTTGCATAAAACTAGCCAATGCGTAGAAACTATGTTTTATCTCCTTGCTAAATGTGGACAAGATAATCAAAGGAAATAATCCATTGGTTAATAATACCAAAGGAAAACTAATGCCATCTAATCCAATATGGAAATGAATATTTAAACTTGAAATCCATGCAAAAGATTGTTCAAATTGAACTGAAGCATCAGGTACAAAAGCACATACAAAAGGTATGGTTAATGCAACTTGAACGAGAGACAATACAAGAGCTATCCACTTCGCCGTAGAAGAGGATTTTGCGAATGCCAATAAAACAGCACTTGCAACAGGTAGTAATAGCAGTATAAAAAGGTTATTCATTGATTATCTTCTATTTCAAATCTATTTAAATATTCAAAAGACCATACAATAATATGGCAGCCGCTCCGATGACCATCATGATGATATAAAATCCAACATAGCCACTTTGTAATTGGCGGATACCTCGTCCTGACGCATTGATCAAATCGGCTACACCATGTACCAAACCATCGATACCTGCCTTATCCACTACTTTGTAGAAAAATTTAGATAATCCATTGAGTGGTTTTACAAATAAAGTCGCATACAACTCGTCAACATATAATTTCTTGTAAGAAAGGTTATACAAAGTACCTTGCTCCACACCATCCTCTTGAGGCACTTCTGACTTTTTCACATATTTTTGATAAGCTACTACAGCCATAATTATTGCTGCTAAAGCAGAAACAGCCATCAATATATATTCGGTTGTGTGGTTTAAATGTACTTCAGCTACTCTCGCATTGCTATAGCTAAATATTGGGCTAAGGAAGTTTGCCAACCAATTTCCTCCTCCAAGCGCCGAAGGCAAATTGATTATTCCTCCAAGGACAGATAAAACTGCCAATACAATCAACGGTAAAGTCATTTGAATTGGTGACTCATGTAAGTGATGTGCCTGTTCCTCTGTTCCTCTGAACTTCCCGAAGAAAGTCAAAAACAACATTCTGAACATATAAAATGCCGTAAACAACGCCCCCACAAACCCTAATCCCCAGAGCAATGTGCTCGATTCAAATGTAAACGCTAAAATTTCGTCTTTGGAGAAAAATCCAGATAATGGCGGAATACCAGCAATAGCAATGGTTCCTAGTAACATAGTCGCATAGGTAATAGGCATATATTTTTTCAACCCACCCATTTTGCGCATATCTTGCTCGTGGTGCATACCATGAATCACTGATCCTGCTCCCAAGAACAACAATGCCTTGAAGAATGCATGTGTCAACACATGAAAGAACGCAGCTGTATAAGCACCTACGCCCAAGCCTAAGAACATATATCCCAATTGTGATACTGTCGAATAAGCCAATACTTTCTTAATATCATTTTGAGTCACTGCAATAAATGCAGCCACCAAAGCAGTAACTACGCCAATTACCGCAATTATTTGCAATGTCAATGGAGATAACGTAAATAAGATATTCGAACGAATAATCATGTATATACCAGCCGTCACCATCGTCGCTGCGTGGATTAATGCAGACACTGGAGTTGGTCCAGCCATTGCATCAGGTAACCAAGTGAACAAAGGAATTTGCGCTGATTTACCCGTTGCTGCCACAAATAATAGTAACGTGATTAACAGTAATGTAGCATCTCCTATTGGAAATTGTGAAGCCAAACCAAATACTTCAGCATATTCAACAGTTCCGAAAGTAGCAATGATTGCAAATACGGCTATTAAAAAACCTAAATCTCCTATCCTATTCATTACAAATGCCTTTTTTGCAGCACTTGCGTATGATGAATTTTTATACCAAAAGCCTATTAACAAGTAAGAACATAGTCCTACTCCTTCCCAACCAATAAACATGATTAGATAATTTGACCCCAATACCAACAATAACATGAAGAAGATAAATAGGTTCAAATAAGCAAAGAAGCGACCAAAAGATTCGTCTGTATGCATATACGAATACGAATACAAATGAATTAAGAAGCCAATTCCAGTTACAATAAGTAACATCAATGAGCTTAGAGGGTCTAGTAGAAAAGAGAATTTCAGATTGAAATCCCCTACCGTCAACCAATCAAATAAGTGGTAAATAGTAGTCGCATCCTCGCCTGCATTTCTAGCTTGCAATACCTGTCCAAACAAGATACAGCTTATCAAGAAAGCTCCTAAAACGGTACCACAACCAATAAGTCCAATAACAAACTTCGAAAAATTATACTGCCCTAGTCCATTAATTATAAAACCTAATAAAGGTATCAACGGTATCAGCCAGATTAGTTCCATCATATAATTTAGGTTTTACTTATTTTACCAACGTAATTTACTCAACGACTCAATATCCACAGACTTCGTATTTCTGTACACCATAATCACAATCGCCAAACCCACAGCGACTTCTGCCGCCGCTAATGCCATGACGAAGAATACAAATACTTGTCCACTCGCATCACCATAATATGCCGAAAATGCAGCTAACAATAAATTCACTGAATTCAACATCAACTCTATCGACATCATAATGATAATAACATTACGACGTATCAATACACCAATAACTCCGATAGCGAATATCACACTACAGAATATCAAGTAGTGATTTAAAGGAATACCTTGTATATTTTGAATAATATCTACCATTATCCTTCTTTCGTTTCTTTTTTAGCTAATAATATGGCACCTACCATTGCCGTCAACAACAAAATTGAAGACAATTCAAAAGGCAACAAAAACTCATCGAACAATACCTTTCCTAAATTCTTCACCAATCCAACATCCGTATTGCCTGTTACAAATTCATTTTGTCCTTCCAATACACGAAATGCTCCTAAGAAAGTCGCCAACAAACACATCCCTGCGATTGCCCCCATAACTTTTACAACGGTAGACTTCATTGGTTCTGTATCTTTATTGAGATTGAGCAACATCAATACAAATAAGAACAACACCATAATTGCCCCCATATAAACAATAAAGTTTACGACAGCCAAAAATTGGGCATTCAATAAAATATAGTGAATTGTAAACGTGAAAAACGTAATGACTAAATAAAGTACGCTATGTACTGGGTTCTTTGTGAAGATGGTCATCAACGCAAAGAAAATGGACAAAAATGCTACAAAATAAAATATACCCATTATGCTTATCCGTTTACATTTAGTTTAGTGATATCAAACTTTGGTTCGACCAATTTATCCTTACCGTAGATAAAATCCTTACGCACATACTCCGCCGTCACGTGTGGACCGTCCAAATAAATCGCTTCTTTCGGACACGCCTCTTCACACAAACCACAGAAGATACAACGCAACATATTGATTTCATATACAGCTGCATATTTCTCTTCACGATACAAGTGCTCCTCGCCTTTCTGACGTTCGGCAGCCGTCATCGTAATCGCTTCGGCAGGACATGACAACGCACACAATCCACATGCTGTGCAGCGCTCTCTACCTTGTTCGTCACGTTTCAAAGAATGTTGACCTCTAAAGTTTTTGGAATAAGGTCTAATTTCTTCAGGATATTTTATCGTAGGAATCTTCTTGAAAAAATGTCGTATTGTAATAGAAAGTCCCTTCACGATAGCTGGAAGATACATACGTTCCCATATGTTCATTGGCTTTTGCTCGATGACTTTTTTTCGATTAGTTAATGATTGCATATCCCGACTTATTGAAAGTAAGTATCCTTAAT
Organism: Sphingobacterium composti; assembly: GCF_009829075.1. GTDB lineage: Bacteria > Bacteroidota > Bacteroidia > Sphingobacteriales > Sphingobacteriaceae > Sphingobacterium > Sphingobacterium composti. The sequence goes on from NZ_WUQZ01000007.1 coordinate 109,301, forward strand.
TAATGTTATTATACCTGTCAATACAATATTGGCAATTGCCAATGGAATCAAAATTTTCCAGCCCAAATTCATCAATTGGTCATAACGGAAGCGTGGTAATGTCCAGCGAATCCACATGAAGAAGAAGATGAAACCAAATATTTTTAAGAAGAAGACAAGTACGCCTATAATGGTTATCCAGTTTTCGGATAAACCCAAATCATACATGAATGGGAAATTGTATCCACCGAAATACAATGCAGCCATCAAAGCTGATGATACAAACATATTGATGTATTCCGAGAACATATATAGTCCCAATTTCATGGAAGAATATTCGGTATGGTATCCACCGACTAATTCCGTCTCACATTCAGGCAGGTCAAAAGGAACACGATTACACTCTGCAAAAGCACAAGTTATGAAAATCAAAAATCCTAAAGGTTGCACAAAAATGTTCCAGTTCACGAAACCAGACTGTTGGGCTACGATTTCACCCAATTGTAATGAACCAGTAACCATCAATAATGCGATTAAAGATAGCCCCATTCCAATTTCGTACGAAATACTTTGTGATGCCGCACGAATAGCTCCCATCAGAGAGAACTTATTATTCGACGCCCATCCACCAAGCATAATACCGTAAACACCCAACGCTATTACACCGAATACGTACAAAACACCGATATTAACATCAGCCACTTGTAGTGGAATACTTTTGCCATCAATAACTAGATTTTGTCCCCATGGAATCACAGCAGAACTAATACATGCCGTAATAATAGCAATGACCGGACCTAAAATAAACAAAGTCTTGTGCGCTCCTGCCGGAATAATTTCTTCTTTGAAAAAGAATTTACCACCATCACATAGCGGTTGCAAAATCCCAAAAATACCAGCTCTATCTGGACCATGACGGTCTTGCATAAAGCCAGCAATCTTCCGCTCAGCAAGTGTAGAATACATCGCTATCACCAACGTAACAGTGAATACGATTACTACAAGTATAAGTTTCTCTAATATAAAAGCGACTTCCATCGAATATTATTTTAAACGTTCTGTTCTTTGCAATTGCTCTTCATTTGCAAGTTTCAATTTTTCATCCTCTCTAATTACTGGTGGCAGGTGGAATTGCTCATAGTGATTTGCACCAATCACAGATTCTTTCTCTACATCAGTCGGATGTTCTAGCACCCAATCAGAAGTACTTTTTGTATCAAAACGACACGTATTACAGATAAAATCTTCTACTTCACCAAATTCATCTTTACGCCCAGTTACACGCAAAACATCATCCCCTTTGTACCATAATGTTACTTTTCCCGAACATTTAGGACAATCACGATGCGCATCAATAGGCTTGGTAAACCATACTCTATTTTTGAAACGGAAAGTTTTGTCCGTCAACGCCCCTACAGGACATACGTCAATCACATTCCCAATAAAATCATGGTCTAATGCTTTTTCGATATGTGTTGATATTTCAGAATGATCTCCACGATATAATACACCATGCTCACGTTCCTCGGTCAGTTGATTCGCCACATAGACACATCTGTAGCATAAGATACAGCGGTTCATATGTAGTTGAATCTTATCACCTAAGTCAACGCGCTCAAACGTACGTCGCTCGAATTCATATCGCGTGCCTTCAGAACCGTGCTCATAACCCAAATCTTGAAGTTTACACTCACCAGCTTGGTCACAAATTGGACAATCCAAAGGATGATTTATCAAAAGAATCTCTACAACACCTTTACGCGCTTCTTCTACTTCAGGAGAAGTGATATTTTGCACTTCCATGCCATCCATCACTGTCGTACGACACGAAGCGACTAGCTTTGGCATCGGACGAGGGTCTTTTTCCGAACCTTTAGAAACCTTCACTAGACAGGTACGGCATTTACCTCCAGAACCTTCTAATTTGGAATAATAACACATCGCAGGGGGAACAATATCACCTCCAATCTGACGTGCAGCATTCAATATTGTTGATCCCGGAGCTACTTCTACCGGAATACCATCTATTGTGACTTTAAAATTTACAACTTCGTCTGCCATCGTATCTGCTTCTAAATATCTATTGAACTACAGGTGCTAAAGGGTCAGCATAATGTGCCAAACCGTAATTACGTGTCTGCGATTCTTGTGGATTAAGAACATGCCATTCAAATTCATCACGAAAATGTCTGATTGCTGCCGCAACAGGCCATGCCGCCGCATCTCCTAATGGACAAATGGTATTTCCCTCTATCTTGCGTTGAATATCCCATAAAAGGTCTATATCTTCCATAGTACCATGACCTAGTTCTATTTTGTGCAATACCTTTTCCATCCATCCTGTTCCTTCACGACAAGGCGAACACTGTCCGCAACTTTCATGATGGTAGAATCTCGCGAAATTCCAAGTATTACGCACAATGCATTGGTCTTCATCATAAACGATAAAGCCACCTGAACCCAACATCGTACCTGTTTGGAAACCACCATCGGCTAATGATTCATACGTCATCAAACGCGCATTTCCAGCAGCTGTCTTTGTTATTAAATTTGCTGGCAAAATTGGAACAGAAGAACCTCCGGCCACTAAAGCCTTTAGTCTTTTCCCATTCGCAATACCACCACAGTATTCATCTGAATAAATAAATTCTTCAACAGAAACCCCTAGCTCAATTTCATAAACACCTGGCTTATTAATGTTACCTGACGCAGAAATTAACTTAGTTCCTGTACTACGCTCAATACCAATTTTTGCATATTCTTCACCACCATCATTCACAATAGGAACGACAGAAGCTATTGACTCTACATTATTGACTACAGTAGGGCAACCATACAAACCTGCTATAGCAGGAAATGGTGGTTTGATACGTGGATTACCACGTTTTCCCTCAAGAGATTCCAATAATGCCGTTTCTTCTCCGCAGATGTAAGCACCGCCACCCGGTTGAACGTATATTTCTAAATTATAACCTGATCCTAAAATATTATTGCCAAGAAATCCCGCTGCTTTAGCTTCTGCAATTGCTTTTTCCAAAATTCTAATTTGTGGCATCATCTCGCCACGCACGTAGATATAGGAAGTATTCGCGCCTAATGCGTAACTAGACACAATCATTCCTTCCACCAAAGCGTGAGGAATATGCGTCATCAAAAAACGGTCTTTGAATGTACCTGGCTCCGACTCATCACCATTACATACCAAATAACGTGGCACACCTTCTGGCTTAGCCAAAAATCCCCACTTCATGCCCGTTGGAAAACCAGCCCCACCACGGCCACGCAATCCTGATTTTTTAACTTCTTCGACAACATCATCGGGCGACATTGTTTTCAAAGCTTTTTCTACAGCACGATAACCACCCTTTTGACGATACACGTCAAAAGTGTTAATTCCCGGCTCATTGATATGCTCTAATAATAATTTACGTCCCATCTTGATTATGCCTCTTTAGCTTTATTACGTAAAGTCTCAATCAAATTATCGACACTTTCTTCTGTTAGATTTTCATAAAAAGTATATTCTGGACCAATCTGCAAAACTGGACCATAACCGCAAGCTGCCAAACATTCTACACCTCTCCATGAGAATAAACCATCAGCAGTCACTTCACCTTCCTTTACACCCAAGCGTTGCTCTATATGATTCATAATTTTCTCCGCGCCCACCAAACAACACGGTCCTGTTCTGCATATTTCTAACGCAAACTTACCCTGTGGTTTTAAGAAGTACATGGTATAAAAAGTAGCTACTTCATAGACTTCAATAGGCTTTATTTGCAAGAAAGCAGCAACTTTATCCATCGCATCCGTACTCAACCATCCGAATTCAGCCTGTACTTCATGCAAAATAGGTAACAATGCAGATTTTTGCTTACCTGCAGGATAGCGAGTCACAATCTCAGCACATTTTGCCAAGAGTGAAGCAGAAAATTCTACTGGAAGGTTCTCTTGTACACTAAGCATCTAATTCTCCTGCTATTACGTTTAAACTACTCATATTAATAATCGCATCCGATATCAACATGCCAGCACTCATCGGCGCAAACATCTGATAATTAATAAATGAAGGCCTTCTGAAGTGAAGTCTATATGGAGTACGACCTCCATCATGAATCAGGTAAAAACCCAATTCTCCATTTGCTCCTTCTACGGAATGATAAACTTCCGATTTTGGCGTTTCCCATTCACCCATTACAATTTTGAAATGGTAAATAAGAGCTTCCATATTATTGTACACTTGCTCCTTCGGAGGAAGATAAAATTCTGGAACATCAGCATGAAAAACTCCTGCCGGCTCGTTCTTAATTTTGTCTAATGCTTGACGAATAATACTCAACGATTGCCACATCTCCGCATTTCGCACCATGAACCTATCGTATACATCACCATTTGTCCCTACCGGAACTTCAAAATCAAATTCTTCATAAGAACAATAAGGTGATACAACGCGTACATCATAATCTACGCCTGTCGCTCTCAATATTGGTCCCGACCAACTATACTCTAGAGCTTCCTCTGGTGTTACAGCTGCCACTCCCGATGTTCTTTCTATAAATATTCTGTTGCGAACGAATAACTCCTCAAATTCTCTTAAAACTGGAGGGTATCGCTCTAAAAACTCTTCTATTTTCTTAAATGCTATATCGTTGAAATCTCTTTCGAAACCGCCAATACGACCAATATTAGTCGTCAGACGAGCTCCACAGATTTCTTCATAAATTTCGTATATAAATTCACGCTCTTGCATCACATACAAGAATCCCGAAAATGCTCCTGTATCCACCCCCAAAATACCATTACAGATAATATGGTCCGCTATTCGTGCCAGCTCCATAACGATAATACGCATATATTGCACACGCTTCGGTATCTCAATATTCAGCAGTTTTTCAACCGTCATATGCCAGCCCATATTATTAATAGGCGACGAACAGTAGTTCAAACGGTCTGTCAATGGCGTGATTTGATAGAAAGGACGTCGCTCTGCTATTTTTTCAAAAGCACGATGTATATAGCCAATAGTAGAAACACCACTGACAATACGTTCTCCATCAATCTGAATGACATTCTGAAAAACACCATGCGTAGCTGGGTGAGTAGGACCAAGATTTAAGGTTATTAAATCATCTTGCGGGTCATTGTCCTCAAAAATGGGTTTATTAGGTGTTATTTTGGTAATCGGATTGCTCATCTACGTAAATTCAAGTTATCGGCCAAAATAAAAATCTTTCTTATCTACCTTGTTAGGGTCTTCCAATGGGTATTCTTTACGCATTGGAAACACTTCCATTTCATCCATATTCAGAATGCGTCGCAAGTCTGGATGTCCTTCGAATATAATACCATAGAAATCGTATGTTTCTCTCTCCATCCAATTTGCTCCTTTCCACAAAGTCGTCGCCGTTGGAATAGTTGGATTTTCACCTTCTAAAAATACCTTAATACGAACCCTAAAATTTTGAAAAAGATTATGAAGATGATAAACTACAGCAAAAGGTTTAGCTTGATTCGGATAATGTACTGCCGTAATATCGGTTAGATAATTGAATCGAAAGGATTCCTCATTTTTCAAATAAGACAGCAATTCGATAATTGATTCTGCTGATGTAGAAATGGTCAACAGCCCATGAGGCTCGCCAATAATTTCCACTATCTCACCAAACTTTTCCTTTAAATTTTCTACTATATATTGGTTGGTTAATTTATCCATTGTCTGTCGCTATTCCATATTTCTCCAACAATGCCTTATATTCAGGTGTATTTCTTCTATTCAGTGATTCATTCTTCACAATATCTTGCAATTTCAACACACCATCCAAAATCGCTTCAGGTCTAGGAGGACACCCTGGTACATACACATCCACTGGTATAATCTCATCTATTCCCTGCAACACCGAATATGTATCAAAAATTCCACCGCTAGAAGCACAAGCCCCAACTGCTATTACCCAACGTGGCTCTGCCATTTGCAGATAAACTTGCTTCAATACTGGAGCCATTTTCTTCGCTATAGTCCCCATTACCAAAAGCATATCCGCTTGACGAGGAGAAAAACTTGGTCGCTCGGCACCAAATCGCGCTAAATCATATGTCGAACCCATTGTCGCCATAAATTCAATCCCACAACAAGAAGTGGCAAAAGGTAATGGCCATAAGGAATTCGCACGAGCTAATCCAATTGCTTTATCTAAAGTAGTGGCAAAAAATCCGGCTCCTTCCACTCCTGGAGGCGCCTCCGCTAAGGTGACCTTGCTCATAATACAGTTTATTCTTTCCTCGGTTTATATAGTTCTCAATTTAATATTTTTATTCCTTAAATTGATTAAAGGAATGCTATTTAGAATGTTTCTTAATCCCAATTAAGTGCTTTTTTCTTAATCACATAGATAAAACCTAAAAGCAACAAACCCATGAAAATGAACATCTCTATAAGACCTTCAAATCCAAATTCTCTAAAATTAACTGCCCAAGGATACATGAAAATAACCTCCACGTCAAAAATGACAAATAAGATGGCAACAAGAAAATATTTAATAGAAAAGGGTTGTCTTGCATTACCTACGACTTCTACTCCAGATTCAAAAGCAGTTAGTTTACTTTCCGTACGGACTTTTGGACCTATAAGGTGAGTGCCAATAATCGTTGTTATCCCAAAACCTGCAGCAACAATTAATTGAATTAGTATCGGCAAATAATCAACAGGCATATTTTGCCCTTGTAGATTTTCCATAATTAACAGTTTAGTTCTTAGTTGTACTGACAAATATAAAACTTTTATTAAAAAATAAAAGGGCAAACTGAATTCAGTTTGCCCTTTTAAAAGAAAATCTTAAATTTTTTAGATAACGTCTTTCAACGCCTCTAAATATTGAGATGCAACTTCATCATTTGGTGATAATGCGATCGCCTTCTTAAATAAATCACCTGCTTGTTTGTAATCTTCTTTCAAGATATAGTAATATCCAATTACATTATAAACGTCAGTTAATTTAACAATATCATCTTCTGTTAATTGCTCTCCTGCAGCTTGTTTATCCGTAAGAACTTTCGCTAATTGATTGAAAGACTCTAAATATAAACCTTTGTGCAATTCTGGTTGCTCTGGATCGATAACATCTAAGTTATAGTTACTATATCCTTTGATATACAACGCAGGAACTTTGAAATCAGCTGCCGCAGAATCCGTAGAGTTAATAACAACATCTAAAGCTTTGATTGCATCATTGAATTCTTTTGTTGCATCTTCACCAGCTTCTTTTTTCTTATTACCTGCACGGAAGTTTGCGTCACCTACTAAGTAGTTCGCTTCGTAGTACCAAGGCTCGCCTTTTTGAGATGCTGGAACGTTGAAAATTGCTGCTGCTGCTTCAAAGTTTGAAGCATTGAACGCATTTCTACCGTAACCATCAACTTCATTAATTAATTCTTTATCCAATTCTAAAGCTTTACCTAAATATTGTAAACCCTTAGCTTTATCACCAGCTTCGATATTTGCAAAACCACCGAATAAATAGTCAATGGCGATCAAACGATTTTCGTCCGCATTGGCAAATAATTTATCGAAATAACCAACAGCTTTAGCAGCATCCTTATCTTGGTTGATAGAAATCAAACCTAAATAACGATATACTTTAGCATCAACACCTGGTACATTCTCTAATTGAAGAGCAACATTTTTCAACTCATCATATTTTTGACCAAATACCAAGAAATCCGCGTAACGTACTAATGCATCAGATGATTTATCTCCAGTTACTTCTAAGTACTTTTTGTAGCTATCCACTGCTTTCGCCACTTGTGCTTCGTATGCTGCTTTTTCCTCATCTGTATTATCAGGCATACGTTTTGCAATTTGCAACTCAGTTTCTGCTATCTCACGATATACTGGACCGTAAGTCGGATATTCTGCTGCAATTGAATTGTATGATTCCAAAGCTGCATCAAATGCAAATGCACGACGTGTAATTAATGCCTGTTGAACTTTAGCTTTAACTAAGTTTGGATCAATATTCAATGCATCACGGTAGCTAATATAAGATTGACTATTTTCGCCTAAGCCTAAGTAAGCATCACCTAAAGAAACAGGAACTAATGCGTCTTTCGCATTTTTAGCTTTCGCCTGAGATAAATAATCTACTGCTTTTGCATAATCAGGCTTAGGTGCTTCCACGTAAGCTTTACCAATATAATATAGCGGTAAATAATCCTTTTTACCTAATGCAGAAGTTGCTTGTGTAAATTTTTGTTCTGCAGCAGATACATTATTCTTTTGCAAATCAACTATTCCTAATCCAACAGTATTTAATGCTTCTTTAGGCGCATTTGTAAGACCATTATTAAATGCTAACGCTGCGGAATCCAATTTATCGTTAATTAAATACACTTGCCCTAAGTAGAAGTGATTAAGACCATCCTTAGGTTTTTTAGTTACTAAATTTTGCAAGATACCTTTAGCTTTGTCGTATTGCTCTGCATCAATAGCTGCTTGCGCATCTTTCAAACTTTGAGCACTAGCAGTGCTCGCTAAAGCTCCTGCTGCTAATAAACTCAAAAACAATTTACTTTTTGTCATCATTCTATTTATGTTTTTTAGTTATTTACTAATTAATTTTATCTCTTATAATAATTTCTCGTCCTGGCATCTTAGCAGGTAATAAACCTGATTTTAATACAATTCGTTGACCCCTATCTCCAGTTATGAAAGCGGAGAAGCCCAAACCTAAGCCCATATTAGGCTGATAATTCAAGACTTTAACCTCTCTACGCAAAGGATATTCTCCTGTAGCTAATGAGGCTTGTGTAGCTTTCACATACTTTGGAGTAGCCAGCGTGTCATTTAGCACGCTCAAGATACGAATTTTATCCTTTTTTGTAAAGGATCTTTGTAAAGATAAATATTGGTTCAAACTCATAACACCAATACGCTTCTCATCAGACGATACATCTTCAAGTATATACTTAACGCTATCTTTTACTTCTATATATGTATTGGCAATTTTATCCAATTTCCCTAATTCTCTAAAATATCTTATAGAACTAGAATTAGGATTATCTATTAGCAATTTCTCCCCAGAAGATTTTTTACCAGAGAGCAAGTCAATAACTTCTTGTGATTTAATTGTCGAATCACGGTTTGTATTACCAACTAAAACTACTGCATCGTAGGCAAATGAATAAATACGAGGATTGATAGATCGTTGCTCAAATGTTTTTTTCTCTTCATCTGTTAATTCTCTTGAGAGAATAATCATCCCAGCTTCACCCTTTATTAAATCATTCACAGCTTGAATCTCTGGCTTTCCAACCAAGTTTACTTTTGCATTATAATATGAACTTTCAAAGACCTCTTTTTGTTCTACAGCGATTGGTAATAAAGACTCATCGACCAACACTGTAATTTCCCCAGTCAATATATCATCTTTCGAGTTTTTCTTTTCGCCGTCCCTACAAGACACAAGAAAAAGAAAAGCTGAAAATACGTACATAATTTTATAGAACAAATTCATTACCAATATGATTAATTATAGAATAAAAGGATTAAGCCTTAACATTATTTAACGTATAAAATTATTTTGCCATAACCGCGCAAAACGCATGAAGGAATAAACTATTAATAGTATTCCAAACATATTTTTATATGTTTTATCGATTTCAATTGGAAAATCCTTCCAAAAGATTATCAATATGCCTATTATGAAATAAAACAAAAACATGCATAGGCCTAAAATAGACAGAAATCGCTTTGTTGGCGATTTCTGTCTAAATTTGTTTGTATTCATTTCTGAATTTCCACTCATTACATATTTGTTAAGTCCAAACGAATAGGTAGTGAATAAGCTACACGTACTGGACGACCATTTTGAATACCTGGACTCCATTTTTTAGCTTTCTTCAATACGTTAATCGCAGCCTGACCTGTACCGTATGATAAATCACGAGCTACTTTGATATCTGTCAAAGAACCATCTTTCTCTACTACGAAAGTAACTTGAACAGTTCCTTTTACACCAGCATCAATAGCTGATTGTGGATATTGGTAATTGTCTCCGATCCATTTACGGAAAGCGTTCAATCCACCTGGTGGTTCTGGTTGAATTTCTACGGATTGGAAGATCTCTTCTCCAGTACCCGTACCACCTTCAACTCCTTTAGTACTACCAGTTGCAGCACCAGCTACATCTTTTGTACCCCATTTACCTTCAGTAGTGATACTACCACCTTTCATACCTTTCATAGCTACAGGACCGATAAGTTTTTTCTTATCTGTAGCTTCTTCTACAGTTGCCACTTCTTCCTCTACAGCCTTTTCTTTAGGAACAGGCTTAATTTCTGGAAGAGCTACAACATCTAGAGCGGGCTTTGATTCTGCGATCTTTGGTGCCTCTTCTTGTACAGGTGGCTTCTCTTCTTCTGGTGGAAGTTGTTCTGCCAAATCCTCAAGCGTCACCTCTTCAGTAAATGCAATCTCTTCTGTAGGTTTATCAGAACCTTTGAAAAGATCTAAATTTAATGCTTTCGGCAAACTTAACACTGTCACTATTGAAACTACAATAGCTACTGCAGTATTGGTTGCTTTTGGACCTAACTTACGTAGCTCATATGCACCGTAAGCTTTGTTCCTATTTTCGAAGACAACATCAAGCCACTCACTTCTAAATATATTTAATTTTCCAAACATATTGTTATTAGTTTATGAGAACCTATTAAACAATTAATCGTTATATAAGTTTTCTTTTTTCAATAGCTCAATTTCTTCGCTCATGATACGGTTAGATATCATGTAACGTTTGATGTCTACAATCTTCATTTCGTCCAACGCATCGATAATGTTGCGTGTAACAGATTTTTCACTTGGTCGGATCACAACTATAATGTCTTTACCTCCAGCCTGTTGCGGAACAAGCTTTTGCATCCTCATTAATACGCTGCGTAACCCGTCTTCCGAGCTATAGTCAATCACTGTAGGACCCTGAAGAGGTTTTTTAACATCCCCTTGATACCACACTAGCTTGTCGTCAGACCCTAGTACTAGAGTCACACTTCGATGCTCATCTACGTCTACATCTGTTTGTTTATCAGTTTCAACGTTTTTGTCTGGCATCGCTACGTCCATAGCTTGTGGCTTATTCAAGGATGTAGTCAACATAAAGAATGTAATCAATAAGAACGCCAAATCTACCATGGCTGTCAGATCGACTTTACCGCCATCCTTTTTTGATCTTACTTTTCCACCTTTACCCTTATTACCGGAGTCTTGATTTAATTCTGCCATTTAAGTAATATTATTAATCAGTTTTAAGACCAGTCACGAAACTGAACTTATTTTGTTTCTGATTACGTAATGTCTCAATTATTAAATTCAAACTTGGGAACTTTTCATCAGCATCTGCTTTGATCGCAACAGTCATTAATTCAATGTCATCTGGATCTTTACCCTCTTCAATTGCTTTATCTTTCAAAATTTTAGCTGACGCTAAGCGCGCTTGTTTTACCCAAGAGAATAACTCATTCGATAGATTTTGTGTTGAATCTACCGGAATACCTCTTTGCTTTTCTGCTGTTCTTTCAGAATCGTTGGCAGCCAACAAAGTTTTCATTGTCTTTATAGAGACCCCAAAATCTTCTAGACCTTTAAATTTACCGTACTCTTCTGGAGTAAACTCTATGCCGTAAATTGCTGCCATTTGTTGCAATGTCTGCACACGTACGTTAGGGTCACTCATATTGAAGAAAACTTTACCTTCATCACCTACTGTAATCATAACCACGTTACCATCAGGTAATTTAGCTTGAGAGTATGAAGGCGCTGTATCTACGGTTAGAGTCTCAGGCTGTCTAGCAGTTGCTGTAAGAACGAAGAATGTAAGAAGCAAGAAAGACACGTCACACATCGCCGTCATGTCGATCGATGTACTGGCTCTTTTTACTTTTGCTTTACCCATTTCTTTACCTTTTTTATATTAACAACTCTATTCTTTAAACTAATGATGCTTTATTATTTCACTTTCCATAAAAAAAGTTGAAATAATTTTGCAATCATCTTATTTGTGGTTTGCAGCGTACGTTTGTACGATTGAGAAACCAGCCTCGTCGATAGAATAAGTTAATTTATCAATTTTAGCAGTTAAGATATTGTAGAATACAATCGCAAAAGTAGATGTACCAATACCTGTAGCTGTACACATAAGTGCCTCAGAAATACCGTTTGCTAATTTAGCTGAATCTGGTGCACCACCTGTTGCTAACGCAGAGAAAGCTCTAATCATACCTGTTACTGTACCTAATAGACCTGTTAATGTACCAATAGATACTAATGTTGCGATAACATTTAAGTTTTTCTCCAACATTGGCATTTCTAATGCTGTAGTTTCTTCGATTTCTTTTTGAATTGCTAAAGCTGATTTTTCAGCATCTAATCCTGGGTTAGCCTCAACATCTTTGTATTTTAACAAACCTGCTTTGATAACGTTTGCAACAGAACCTTTTTGTTTGTCACACTCAGAGATAGCTGTATCAATACTACCTGTTTTTAATAAAGTTTGTACTTTTCTTACAAAGTTACCTACATTACCTGTACCTGAAGCTTTACCAATCACGATGAAGCGCTCAAGAGCAAAAACAAATACCATTAAAAATAATGCAAGTAGTACAGGGATTACAGGACCACCATGGTACATCATACCCATATAGTTTCCTGGCAATGGTTGATTCGCAGGGTCATTGTCGATAAAATTTGAAGGATTTCCTAATACAAATTTATAAACCGCAATACCTACGATAAAACAAATTACGATTGCTAAACTCGCAAATAAATTACCTGAATTGCCGCTCTCTTGTTTCGCTGGGCTAGTAGTTTTTGGTGCGTTTGCCATTTTTACTAAGTTTTAGATTTTTACTGTTGTTTAATTATTATGTTTAATTCTATTGAAATAATGCAAAATTATTGACATCATTTTGACGTTAGTCAAAACAAATATACTATTTTGATATAAAATTCAAATTTTTCAATCTTTTTTTATCATTCTTTTTTATGGATTACGATAAGAACGATCATCGCGGCAATCCTATTCTTATGCGTGATTATAAATCAATATCCATCTACAGAATATTATGCAATAAAAACCATTTTTTTTTGCATATCCAAATTAATAAATAGTTAATTGCAAAAAATAAGTAACCAAACACTCACTTTAAAAATAGAATCAATATTCAAATTTCGAATGGTTGCTCTACTAAACAATCTTTATATAAACGTGTTAAACTATATTTTAGTATTATCCACCTACAAGTTTTACTTGATAATCAAGATTTTTCAACAGCTCGAATATCTTTTGTTTAAAATCTCCTTGTATCAGAATCTCTCCATCTTTAGCACTCCCACCAACACCACACTTCTGCTTTAATGCTTTGGCCAGGTTTTGTAAGTCTTCATCTGCACCTACAAATCCTTCCACTAATGTAACGATTTTCCCCTTCCTAGACTTTTTATCTAATAAAACTCTTAATTTTTGTTGCTTTGGCGGTAACGTCTCGATTATCTCATCTAATTCATAATCATATTCAAAATTAGAATCTGTTGAAAACACGATACCTTCAAATTTTTGTTTTTTTTGTTTAGCCATAAGTAATCTATTAGCAAATTATTTTTAATGCACTTGATTTAACATTTATTTGCAAATCACCATTCATATTTATTGGCTCCCCATCCACGTGAATAGGTCCATCATCCTTACGTTTGATCAGGATATCTCTACCTGGAATTATTTCAACATATTCTGATTGATCAGCTGAACGATTGAACAAATGAAAGACCATCATAGGCAAAATATAAAGCGGAAACTTATGTACAATACAAACATCCAATATACCATCATTTACCGAAGCATTTGGGGCTATATAGGCATTATTTCCATATTGCGGAGAGTTTGCGACAGAAATCATAAAAGCCTCACGCTCATATTCCACGCCATCTATTGTCAACTGATATTTACTGGGCTTATAATTACTAATTACATTTATAGCAGATCGCAAATAACCAATTGGTCCACGTATAGAATCACTTGCAAATCTATCCGAAACCGAAGCGTCAAATCCCAAGCCTGCAATGTTGAAAAATGGTTTATCATTAATCACACCACAATCTACTCCAACGGTCTCAAATCTATTCAAACGATTGATAGCTGAAGTTTCATTCATTGGAATACCTAAATAAAGCGCTAATCCATTTCCCGAACCTTCAGGAATAATTCCCATTGGTATATCCGAACCAATTAATGCTGAACCTAATTCATTTATTGTACCATCACCACCGACTGCGACGACCGCATCATATCCTTCTTCAATTGCCATTTTACCCAATTCATATGCATGATTGGGCTTAGTCGTCTGTTGGAAAGTTGGTTTAAACTTTTGCATATCCAACGCCTCTAAAACTTTTTTGTTAAAAGCAGTTTTTTTCTTGCCTCCTGATATTGGATTAATAACGAAAAGTATCTTTTTCTGTTCTTGCATAACTAAAATCAACTGAGTAAATATAGGCTAAATTTTCAATAGGCGTAAAAATTAATATAATACCTACCAATTTTTGGGATAATAATAAAAGTGTTGTAACTTTGCGCCAAATATAAATGTGGACTGATTTGCATTTTACAAATCTTAAGTAAAAAGGGAGATTGCAACCACGGAAAAAAAGTGCTAAAAACCATTCATTCATTCGTTTTTCCACTTCTATCTATTGATAGCACCTCCATTTTATTAGTGTTAAAAACAAAAAAATAAATATGGCATACTTATTTACATCCGAATCCGTATCGGAAGGCCATCCTGACAAAATTGCCGATCAAATTTCAGATGCATTAATTGACAATTTCTTAGCTTGGGACGAAGATTCACGCGTAGCAATAGAAACTTTAGTTACGACAGGACAAGTTGTATTAGCTGGAGAGGTTAAGTCTAAAATTTATCTTGATGTTCAAAAGATTACACGTTCTGTAATTGAAAAAATAGGCTATACCAAATCAGAATATATGTTTGAGGCGAACTCTTGTGGTGTCCTTTCGGCCATACATGAGCAATCCGCTGATATCAATCAAGGTGTGGATCGTAAAAGCAAACAAGAGCAAGGTGCTGGTGACCAGGGAATCATGTTCGGCTACGCGAGCAACGAGACTGAAAATTATATGCCTTTGGCTTTAGACCTTTCTCATCGTTTGCTATACGAATTGGCAGAATTGCGTCGTGAAAATAACCAAATCACCTACCTGCGCCCTGATGCAAAGTCGCAAGTAACTTTAGAATATAGCGACGACCATAAACCACAACGTATTGATACTATTGTAATTTCGACCCAGCACGATGAGTTCGACACGGAGCCAAATATGTTGGTCAAGATTACAGAAGATATCAAAAATATATTGATCCCCCGTGTAAAGGCGCAATTAAAGCCTGAATTACAAACTTTATTCAACGATGATATAAAATTCCATATCAATCCTACTGGAAAATTTGTAATCGGCGGTCCGCACGGTGATACGGGATTGACAGGGCGTAAAATCATTGTAGATACATATGGTGGCAAAGGTGCTCACGGTGGCGGTGCTTTCTCAGGAAAAGATCCATCAAAAGTTGACCGTTCAGCAGCTTATGCTACTCGTCATATTGCGAAGAATTTAGTTGCTGCTGGTGTAGCTGACGAAATATTAGTACAAATTTCTTACGCTATCGGAGTAAAAGATCCAATGGGGATTTATGTAAATACGTATGGCACAAGTAAGGTGAATTTTACTGATGGTGAAATTGCGCAAAAGATTTCAGACTTATTTGATATGACACCTTATGGTATCGAAACAAGACTAGGTTTACGTAATCCTATTTATGCCGAAACTGCAGCTTACGGTCATATGGGAAGAACAAATAAGAAAGTAACGAAGACTTTTGACAATACAAATGGCGAAACTAAAACCCTTGAAGTGGAATTATTCACATGGGAAAAATTAGATTACGTCGATAAAATAAAAGAAGCATTTGGCATCTAATACTAAACGCGGAATCTAAAGATTCCGCGTTTAGTATTTAAATCAATCCTCGAGCTTTAATTTCTAAGTATTTATTAATTGATTTAATACTCAAATCCTCAGGAGCCGTATAGATCGTTTGAAGACCGTGTCTATTTAATTCTTGAATGATTAGATTCTTTTCATACACAAATTTCTCCGCAATAATCTTATTATAAATCTCCACTGAAGTCTTTGCATTTTCCTTTGACAATTGGATTAATTCCGTATTCTTAAAAACCACAGCTACGATTATGTGACTCTTAGCCATCATTTTAAGATACGGTAGTTGACGATTCAGCGAATCTAACGTTTCAAAATTACTATACAAAAAGATTAAGCTACGCTTATTAATATGGCGGCGCATAAATGCATACAAATTTCCAAATTCGGATTCTTCAAAATTTGTCTTAATGCCATATAACTTATCTGAAATAAGCTTCATCTGCTTATTATTCCTTTCTGGAGAAATATGATTTTCACTTTTTTTACCAAATGTCAACATCCCGGCTCTATCTTGTTTTAAAATCGCAGCATTCGACAAAACTAAGGTAGAATTGATTGCATAATCCAACAACGTCATATCATTAAAAGGCATACGCATCACTCGCCCAATATCAATAAAAGAATAAATTGGCTGCGATTTCTCTTCTTGGTATTGATTCACCATCAAGCGCTTATGCTTTGCTGAAGCCTTCCAATTCATATGTTTATACTCATCACCTTTCACATATTCACGTATGTGATCAAACTCCATCGTACTACCGATTCTTCTAATACGCTTTACGCCCATTTCTATCAAGCGATCTGTTGTCGCCAAAAGCTGATATTTACGCATTTGAATAAACGAAGGATAACAAGGTATTTCCAATTGTTCTTCCAATATAAATTTACGCTCAAACAGTCCCAAATGGCTGATGAGCACATTACACTTTCCAAATCCATAAACTCCACGTTTTTTTGGATATAAGAAATATTCTACTTTATGCTCTTTGCGCGGATTCAATTCTAACTTAAATTCATTATGTCTTACTTGAAGTTGAAAAGGCATTTCTTCCAATACACGCGCTCGGACTTTTAGAGGGAAAGTGCTTTTCAAAATTATTGCAAGAGGATTTTGATCGCCATTTGATAATTTGTCCGGATATTGACGTTGAATTTTTATTTGATGCTTGGGAAAATATAATAAAAATAAGTCCCATACACATGCCCCAATAAACAACCACAATATTATAGTAGAAAGTACCCGTAAAGGCTCCCAATAAAAGGACAATGCAAAGCATGCTCCTAACAAAAGCAGTATATAAAAGAACCTATTGGCGATATACAACCTACGCAAATGCTTCATTATCTCGGGATTTCTACACTTTCTACAATCTGCTGTACGATGTAAGCTGGCGTAAAGCCCTCCATTTCTTTTTCTGGAGTTAGTTGAATACGATGTGAAAGAATAGCATCAGCAACATACTTCACATCCTCAGGAGTCACAAAATCACGTCCCTGCAAAGCAGCATTTGCTTTAGAGGCTTCCAAGATAGCAAGTGATGCACGTGGTGATGCTCCCAATGAAAGATATGGATTAGTACGTGTCTGTGAAATAATCTGTGCGATATACTTTAACACATCTTCATGCACATAAACTAATTTGACCAAATGTTGAAAATGAATAATTTCATCAACCAAAACCACTTCTTGAACTAAGTCCTCTTTATTTTTAGCCTTTTGTTCGTGATGTTCTTTCAAAATGATCAATTCATGATCGAAATCAGGATAATTTACATCAATTTTGAAGAGAAAACGATCCAATTGTGCTTCGGGTAAGCGGTATGTACCTTCATGCTCAATGGGATTTTGCGTAGCAAAAACAATAAAAGGACTCGCCATCGGATAAGTGTGTCCATCTACCGTAACCTGACGCTCACTCATACATTCAAAAAGAGAAGATTGTGTTTTTGCAGGAGCACGATTTATCTCATCGATAAGAATCAAATTTCCGAAGATAGGTCCTTTGCGGAACTCAAACTCGTTAGTTTTGATATCCAAAATCGTGGAGCCTGTGACATCCGAAGGCATCAAATCGGGGGTAAATTGAATTCTTTTGAAATTACTCTGAATTGATTTTGCGATTAATTTTGCTGTTAACGTCTTTGCTACACCCGGCAAACCCTCAATTAGGGAGTGTCCACCAGCTAAAATAGCTAACAGTAACATGTTAATAACCTTATCTTGACCTATGATAACCTTTTTTACTTCATCACGTACTGCATCCAATTTGGTCTGCAAAACGCTAAGATCTATTCTGTTTTCAAAATCAGGTTGATATCTTTCCATATTTTCTTGCTCCATCATATGAAATTGGCTTTTTGTTTAAAATCTTCAATTTTTTGATTCACTATTTTCACATCTGCAATAGATGCTTCTTTCTTATTTCTATACTGATCGATGAGCTTCAACAAATGTTTAGTCTCATCTATATCGACTGTTGATTTAGAAGATAATTGCTTTATAAAACGGTCGTCATCTAGCTTCAGGGTATCCAATTGGTAATTGTTGCGCACATCAAATAGGAAATACTCAATTTTCTTCTGAATAATATTTCCGGGCGATCCATTTTCGTAATACAAATTACCAATAGTTTGCGCAAATTCTTTGGATTTATTCGGCTCAGGAATGATCACTGGCACCGCACGTTGTTCTCTTTTTGATTTAAATATCATTAACAATAGTAAGCCAATCAATAATAAATACCAAGCTTGTGCAAAACCTGGCTTTTGTAATATTACACGCAATGGAGTATTCGGTCTATCCCAATAATATCCGTAATCGGAAAGCCAAACCTCTTCACTACGCACTGTATTTATCACTTTAGCAGCATAATTATAACTATTTTCCTGCAACATATAATAGTTGCCAAAAACCGCAGGAACTAAGTGAAGATACATTGCACCCTTTCCGCGAGAAACTTTAATAAAGTTTGGCAATGCTCTTCCTCTGCTATTCAGATAACCTAATATGGTAGTATTCTCTGGATTAAGCTTGGAGAAAATTGGTAAATTCGTGACTTTTTCCAGATATAATTTAGCAGTATCATTAACCAAAGTATAATAAACCGAACGAGGATTTGGTGTAAATTTAGCATAGTCTAACAATTCAAAATATAATCCTAAAGTATCTAGGAATTCATCTGAAAATGATTTACCCGACAAAAATACTTCTCCCCCATTTTCCACATATCTTAATAAACTTTTGGTATCATGCTCGTATATGCTGTGAAATTGACTAATATCAATTATTGCGCGTTTATTATATTGTAAGGAATCAAAATTTGCTAATAATTCGTAAGTAGACTCTCCATAATTTGTATAAGATCTATCCTTGCCTAGTATATTTGGCAACTCTTCTCTAAAAACATAAGCACCAAAAGGAATCTTATCTTTGAATAAATAGGTTTCATTCCAGTCAATAGGTCGCTTGGCGCCTGCATCTATAAGCGCAATACCTAGAAAAACGGTAAATAATAATAGAATTCCTAGCCAAGTATTTCTGCTCATGACCACCTCCTTTGAAAAGCTGTGAACTGATTGGAAATTTCCTGAAACTTTGCGTCAGAAATTGCAAAATCACCAAACCAAACGTAATCAAATAATGCCGTGCAATTTTTAAAATCATTTCTCAAATCGCTTTGTAGAATTTCTTGCGTCAGTTCGAGATTAGTCTTGCTTCTATCCCAGTGAATCAAATTCTTTTTGGCTAAAAGCTGAATATTTAATAGCTGATGATAGCGAATTGCTAAAGCAAAGTTTTTTGAGTGCACTGCCTCATTTATATAATTATTGATATCGATATCTAACAAATTTCGCTCAACAAATTCAATTGCTTGCTCCTCATCATTAATATCCTCTTTAGGATTGACAATAAATTGTTTGCCAGATAAAAAGAATTTATACAATAAAAATACAACCAAAACGACGCCTAATATACCCAACAAATCCACCAACCATTCTGCGGGATCAGCATTAACATCAGGAAATAGATCGCGAAAAAATTTATTTATCCAATCTTTAATCGTCGTCCACACGCCCAATTTGTCCGATATACTTTCAATGTATTCAAACTCTTTACTTTGGTAGCGCCCAATCATTTCGTCAAAAGTTTGATTAGTTGGGAAGGCTAAAGAGTCAATCTTGGGAATATTTTTATAATAATCCTTTTTCCAATATTCATATTTAGGTGAACTTTCTACGTGTTCAACACCTTCTATAATTGCTGTTGCAGAATCTTGTTGCGCAGCATAACTATATAGGCATAGAATAAACAAAATTAATGTCAGCAGATATCTAAACATCCTTACCTCCTCCTAATTTCTCAATTCTTTCGAACACATCTTCTCCAAATTTAAGTTCCTTGGCTGTCTCATAAATTATTCCATAACTAATCACCGCAAGCATATAATAGATAATGAATAGTAGGACGATCACTAAGCTTCCAAAAGTAGCGATACCTCTTCCCCAAGCAGATTCAAAAAAATCATTACCAAAGCCAATAGCATTGTAACTTAATATAAATAGGATGACGAATGGAATAATGGTAATAATACTCAAAAGTGCCTGAAAGATGAAAGAAACAATATAAGAAGCAATACCATATTCAAATATTTTGGTGCGCAATAAAGTAAAAGCTCCTCCAAAACAATCTATCAAATCGTAATAGCCCTCTCTATAAAGCATAAAGGCAGCGAAAAACCAAAGACCGACCATAGAAAAGATTATCCCAGTAGCAAATGATCCTACAATAGGAATGAATGCAGCAAGCAAAACAGCTATAATTAATGGGATAGCAATTAATACCGCCACAACAAGCATCACTAAAAAAAACCGTAAGTAATAGGATATATTCCAACGAAACTGCTGCCACACGTCTGTGCTGCTAAAATCAATCTTTTTTCTATTGCGAAGAAGTATGAAGTATTCTATCGTAAATCCGAAAGCAAACATAGAAATCAACAAGATAAGTAATCCCAGGCTTACAAAACTGGCTCCTATATTGAAATAATCAACATTAGTGAAGCTAGCATTGAATCGCATTTGTGTCGTTAGATAATATCCAATTAGTACGACAATACAAATTGGTATGAGGAGTAATCGAAACAATACCGACACCAAATGTCTATTAATAACTTTCAATAAGTTGATAAAATCCTGCACAAATTCACCCAACTTACGTTCTCGCTTGAATTCGAAGTCTATCTGTCCCATGCGTATTTTTGAGCCATTTGTTTAGGTTTTAAAACATATACGTACACAATAGATAGTGCCGAAAGAGCAATAATCGTTAAGCATAGCCAAATAGAAACCTGATAATAACGTGTTACATATCCTTCAAGAGTACCTGCAATGATAAAAAATGGAATAGTACTAATCAGGACTTTTGAAGCGTGTTTTACAGCTTTTTTGAAGGATTCCAATCGCGTATATGACTTAGGAAAAAGAATACTATTACCCATCGCTAATCCACATCCACCAGCTATGACAATAACAGAAAGCTCAATCGTTCCATGAATCCAAATGGCGGTCATAGCTTCCGTTAAAACATCATATTTGAAAAAAAGATAGTGGAATGTTCCGACCATAATACCATTCATCATAAGAATATAGCCTGTGCCAATGCTAAAAAAAATACCGTAAATAAAAGCAAAGAATGCTACCTTAACATTATTAATGGTAATGGCAAGCGCACCTCCCCAATTGGAACCTTGTTGATAAACTCCTGCAGGATTTCCCTCTTTAATATTCTGAACAGTCATATCCACATAATGTGATCCCATTATGAATTTCAGAAAGCTCTCTTCATAAATAGCAGAAATAAAACCTATTATATTTGCCAGAAGAAAGATTAGCAATGAATAAACAAGTTGCTTCCTAATCTTCCATATAGATTCAAAAATTTCGTAAGTGAAAAAATGCCTTAATTTATTACTAGAAGATTTTTGGTCTTTATATATCAATTGATGTGCGCGAATAGACAATTCATTCAAGTAATCTTTTGTCTTACTATCAGGATAAAAAGTCTGTGCATAGGCAAGGTCGTTAGTGAGTTCAATATAGTTTGAAGCTAGAATATCAGGGTCAACATGTATAATATTGAGTAAATTATTTTCAATTGACAACCATTTTTCTTTATTTCGTTCTATAAAGGACGCCTCTCGCATAATTTAAGTTAAATTGACTTTATCTCAAATATATGAATAAGCTGTTAATAAACACACCTCAAAACGTAAATTTTGAATACAAATTAGCGCCAGTAGGCACACGTATCATTGCGTTTGCAATAGATTACGGCTTTATGCTGTTGTATATTTTTGCACTTGTTCTCTTTTTTGATTCTACGAACGTCTTAGAAGGTTTGGATAACTGGTCACTTTGGGGAATATATTCTTTAGTTTCATTACCCGTATTTTTCTATACAATAGGCACCGAAGTATTGATGAATGGACAAACTTTTGGAAAAAAAATCATGAAACTCAAAGTGGTTAAAATTGACGGCACACGAGCTACATTTTATCAATACTTTATTCGCTGGGTATCGAATGCTGTAGATATATTTATGAGCATGGGAGGCATAGGCTTGATGAGTATTATTCTATCGCAGAAGGGGCAACGATTAGGCGACATCGCTGCTGATACTACGGTTATTAGTTTAAAAGAATCGCTGAATCTCAAAGAAACTGTATTCGAAGAACTCACCGTGGAACATACAATTGTATACCCAGAAGTCTATAAAATTTCAGATCGAGAAATCAATGAGATAAAAGATATTTACAACACCGGATATCGCCGCAAGAATTATGAAATTATAAAAGCTTTGGCTGCAAAAGTGGAAGTATTGATTGGAAAAAAGAATGAGGAGCTACCTGAAAAATTTGTCGCTCAAGTCATTCAAGATCATTATTATTCTTTCAAAAATAATTAAATGTTAAATATAGATATCTCTCTGCGACGATAGGGCGAGTTATATTGTGGTCATTTCGAATGAAATAAAAACGAGATGAAAATATCATCTGCTTAAAATTAAATTTTAACTGATATTTAAACAAGACAAGCGACCAAATAGTCGCTTGTTTTGTTATATATTTATTTACAATATTCTATTCTCCTACAGAAGCAGAAGATGTTTGCGCTTGACGATCTACTTTTTTCACCAAACCTTGTAGTACATTTCCTGGACCTACTTCTACAAAAGTTTCTGCGCCATCTGCCAACATATTTTGAACAGTTTGTGTCCAACGAACAGCACCAGTTAATTGCGCAATCAAGTTTGCTTTGATTTCTTGTGGATCTGTATACGCTTTGGCGTCCACGTTCTGATAAATCGGGCAAATTGGAGATTTGATATCAGTAGCTTCGATAGCCGCTTGCAATTCAACTTTGGCAGGTTCCATCAATGGTGAGTGAAACGCTCCACCAACGTTCAATTTCAATGCACGTTTTGCTCCAGCTTCAGTCAATAAAGCACAAGCTTTATCGACACCTTCAATTGAACCCGAAATAACTAATTGACCTGGACAATTGTAATTTGCTGCTACAACAACTTCTTCTACTTGCGTACAGATTTTTTCTACCGTCTCATCATCCAATCCTAAAATTGCAGCCATAGTTGATGGTTGCAATTCACATGCTTTTTGCATTGCATTTGCGCGTTGTGAAACTAATTTTAAACCGTCTTCAAAAGATAATGCTCCTGCAGAAACCAATGCAGAAAACTCACCCAAAGAGTGTCCTGCAACCATTGAAGGTTGAAATTTATCTCCTAAAGCTTTGGCTAAAATTACCGAATGCAAGAAAATAGCAGGCTGCGTAACTTTTGTTTGTTTAAGGTCTTCGTCTGTACCATTGAACATGATATCAGTAATACGAAAACCTAAAATATCGTTAGCTTTTTCGAATAAAGTTTTCGTCTCTTCATTAAGATTGTACAAGTCCTGACCCATTCCTACGAATTGAGCCCCTTGACCTGGGAAAATGTAAGCTGTTTTCATGACGACTTATTTTCTATGTTAAAGGTTATTATCTAATGGATCGGCAAATATACTAATAATGCCGAAAAGCTATTCTTCTTCCGGGACAAAGCTTAGTGATGTCAACTTCGATTCGTCAAAAAATTCATTTGAAAGTGCAAAAATATCCTCTGGAGTCACCGCATCAATTTTGTCAAAAACTTCTTGCAATGGGATTACCTTGCCGTAATCGATGAGATTTTTTGCTTCTGCAATGATCATACTCATGCGACTTTCTTCTGCCAAAGCAATTTGACCTTTGAACTTTTGTTTCGCTTGTTTGAGTTGATAAGCCGAAATAGGCGCTTGCTTGAGCTTATCCAACTCTTTGAATACCAAAGAGACAGCTTTCTTCAATTTCTCTTCGTCCGTACCCAAATAAATATTAAAATGTCCTGTATCCGTGTACATCGTGAAATTAGACTCGATCGTATAGGCAATGCCGTATTTTTCACGAATACCTAGATTCAAAATCGAGCTCATCCCAAAACCACCCAACATATTATTCAACAAGAGCATGCCTGTTTTGCGCTCGTCATAAATACCGAAGGTCTTTACTCCAAGCATATAATGCGCTTGATTAATAGGCTTTTCGATTACAATTTGTTGACCGATATTGTCAAAACTTACCTTATCCTGTCTCGATCTGGTATTAGACTTTAATTTTCCAAAAATCTTATTACCAAGTCGTTCAACTTGTGCTAAAGAATAATTTCCCCCGATTGCAATCACGAGCTCGTTGGTATCATAATTCATTTTCATGAATTCCAACACATCTTCTTTTTGCAAAGATTTTAAGTCTTCTTCAAGGCCCAAAATATTATGACCAAGCCCAGTTCCTTTAAACAATAAATCCTCAAAATCATCCATTATGGACTCTTCAGGACTATCCAAATACGAAGCCATTTCATCCAAAATTACGCCTTTCTCCTTCTCTATTTCATTAGCTGGAAAAGTAGAATGAAACAATACATCTTCGAATAAATCCAAAGCACGTTCTAAATGCGGATTGAGGAACGAAGCATGTAAGCAGGTATATTCTTTAGTCGTGTACGCATTCAAGTCGCCACCAACTTGCTCTAGACGATTAAGGATTTGATTTGTTGAGCGACGCTCTGTACGTTTAAATAATAAATGTTCGATAAAATGTGCTACGCCAAACTTTCCTTCACTTTCATCTCGTGCTCCTGCATTCACTATCATGCAGGTATGGGTGATAGGTGAGTTTTGGTAATGCAACAATATTCTGATACCATTATCCAATTGGATAAGATTGTATTCCTTCATTTATATACTAATGTAAAAGTGATTGCAAAGCTACACAATAAAAACAAAACGGCTGTATGTTGATACAGCCGTTTGATTTATAAGACGTTGATATTACATTCTAGGTCTTCTGTGACCAGGGAATTGGTCTTCACTTTGCATTGGATTTATACCCGAAAATTTTTGCAACTTAAATGTAAACGTTAACATAAAGTATCTTGCAAGACGATTTGTCTGGCTATCTCTCAAAATTTCACCCACAGTACGATTAATATTCGTTTGTTGATTCAATAAGTCAAATCCTTGGAAACGAATAGTTGCGCGCTGATCTTTTAAGAATCTTTGCTCGATGTAAGAGTTTATAATAAATGGATTAGCGTTAGTACGGTATCCTGTATTGAATTCTTTTGATACATCAGCACCAAAAATAGTACTTGGTGTTATATTAACCGAACCAATAATATTTGGAACAATTTTTTGTGTATTTGCTGCTGCAAAATCAGGTAATGTTGAACTTGTCCATGTATAATTATAACGCACTCCTGGATTTATTTCCAAATTCTCTGATGGGTTGTATCTGAAAAATAACATTTGAGTCAATGTAGTATTGTTATTTATACCCTTATCGAATCCTGTAGCAGTTTTATTATTTACTAAACTCGCATTTTGGTCATCTGTCAAGTAAGAAATTGTACGTGCGTAGCTCACACCACCGCCATACATGATATTATATGTTTTTTCTTTGAATGCTCTTGACCAGTGATAGAAAGAGTTAATGTTATAAACAGGATCAGATTCATTGATAAATCCAACATCCTGAATTAAACCTTCGCCTGACGCTGAATAGCGTTTGTTTAATGAAACAATCTTATCTTGAGTTAATTCAGAACGTAACATCGCGAAGAATGACTTGCCTTTTTGGAAATCACCCGTTCTGAATCTTACATTCATGGAATGTCTAAATTCTGGATCCAAATTCGCATTACCGATCGTAGTACTTGTACGGTTTGTACTCACTTCAAATGGAATGATCTGTGAAATACCTGGCTCCGCTGATCGACCTGAATAATTGAAAGTAATATTTGATTGACGTGAAAATTTATATTCAAAACGTGCAATCGGGATAATATTAAAGTTCGAACGATCAATTTCAACTGATTCATCTACTGAACGCGCTGTACCTTTTAGTTGAGAAGGTTGAACTGCCGCTCCTAATGAATATTTGACTTTTTCATTTTCGAACATATAGCTCGCACCAATACGGTGAGTAGTAAATCCGTAATCATAATTGTAATCGTAATTCAAAAATGAGTTTGGAACCGTATTGCCATTTGCATCGACTTGATTTTGTTTGTCATCATTGTCATAATCATTGGTATTATAGTCGTACGACAATTCCAATTTACTCTTATCAGATAATGGCTCTAAGTAAGACAAAGATGCTCCAGCATTCCAGCTTTTGTTGAGCGCCTCACGAATTGTCTGCTCATAAATCTCTCCAATTGGTGTATTTTGATTTGCAGGGTCGAAAGTTAAACGATCTAATACTTGATTATATTCATTCGTAGTAGATGCATTATCATAATTAAAATTCAAAAACAAGTTACGACCTTTATCATTTAATCTTCTATTATACAAACCTGAGAAATTGTACCGTGGACTAGTGGATTCATTATCCGCTAACTGAAGCTGAGTATAGTCTAGTGCACTATTATTGTACAATATAGAATTCGCTGAATTTTTAGTTGAGTTGTCGTTAAATCCAATTTGAGGCGTAATTTTGATATAATCTTTAGCAGTTATATTCCATTCCAAATTACCTTCAAAACGGTGATTTCCACGAATACTATTATTATTAGTCGTATCACCTTGTGTTAAATTTTGACCAATATACTCAGTGAATGAATTTGACAGTGTGTTGTTATCATCACGACCGTAAGAATATGAGCCGTAAGCTTTCAACGTTTCTGAGAAATCATGACGAATATTTACACCAATAGAACCTGTATTTGTAATACCTTCAGCACCACCAAACATACCTCCGCCACGTCCGCCACCGCCACCTTGACGACCACGAGCTCCACCTCCAACTGCATTAAAGTCAAATAATGGCGCATTCATATTATTTAAGTTACCTAAAACGGATACTTGTGACTTTTCTTTAAATCCCATAAACATTCCTGTTGTTTGGAAACGTTCTTCGGTACCTCCACCTAGTCGAATTGTCGTTGCATATCCATTATTATATTTAGGATCAATCTGAATATTTAGGACCTTAGTTGATTCTCCAGATTTATTCCCCGTCAAATTGGCCATATCTCCGAAATCATCTACAACTTGAATTTTCTGAATAATATCAGCTGGTAAATTCTGGGTTGCGGTCTTCACATCTCCACCAAAGAAATCTTTACCATTGATACGCACACGTGTCACCTGCTCACCTTGCGATGTAACATTACCATCCTTGTCGACATCCACGCCTTGTAATTTTTTCAAAGCATCTTCCGCTACCGCGCCTTGACGTAATTTTAGATTGTCCATAGCGTATTCAACCGTATCGCCCTTCACTTGTATAGTCACAACACCAGCCACTACGACCTCTTCGATCATATTTGCAACAGGTATTAGTTGAATGGTAGGCACAAGCATTCTGCTTTCTCCTGCCGGAAAAGTATATTCTTTCTCAAAAGGTTCAAAGCCTAAACTTGCAATTTTGATTTTGAATTTGTCTACTTTGACATTGTTGAAGGTAAAAATACCTCCTACTGATGAGCTAGTACTCAATGTATCTGTCGCAGATATAAATTGAACTGTAGCTCCAGATACAATTCGCGATAGAGAATCACGTAATAATCCTTGAACTACTTTGTCGGATTGAGCTTGTAAGTTAAAATTCAAACTCAAAAAAAACACGGCTATTAAAGCGCTGTAAAACCTCATAATATATTATAACTACTTAATAATTTTATTGTAGACCCACACTTCAGTCTCTCCAGAATAAGGATTTTTCAATGTACTCTGCATGACTGGCCTTCCCATCATTGGGTACATATTTCTATTTTTATTCGCATTTGAAGCTGCCTTTTTGAGCAATGCATATTGTGTGTTAATTCCTAAATTAACCGCTATTTGTTCGCTTTTCAACCCAACTAACTGCAATGGAATTTTGGCTTCATACACCAAGCACTTATTAGTATCTATTTTTACAATTCCATCTATCCCATAATCATTTTGCAAAGCCAATACACCGTCTCTCACTCTTCCAAATCCTGTAAGAAAATAGCCGTTTACATTATTCAGCAATTCCTTTTCTAGATTAGCAGTTTCTTCATGTTGGCCAAGATCTGCTAAAGCCCTTCTACGCTCTCTATCCCAATACGGAAATTGTAAACGCGCGCCTTCCTTCTTTTTACCATCATAGCTAACATCTATAAATAGCCCTCCTCTAAAAGCTTCCCTTTGCAACTGCAAATCCTTGATAACTATTGTAACATACAGATTGTTATTTTGTTCCGTGACGCTAAAAGCCCAAAGTTCATCCCCCACATAAGTCAAGGTATTATCCCAATCTGTTATATTTGCATCTATATTTATCTCTGGTGGGTTAGAAAATAAATAGTTGACCTTTTTGTTTTTCTGAGCAAATGCAAGACAAGGCAGAAGTGAACATAATAAAAGAATAGATAGTTTATTCATTAGTTTTTCTACTTATTTTTACATTTGAATTAGACATTTCAGTCTATAAATAGTTTAATTGAATTACAAAAAAAACAATTACTAATTGTATACTCTACAATTATTTAACTTATCACAGAGAAGTTACAGATAGGTATAGCATGTTATTATCACATTTTCAAGAAGATTTAATCGAAGCGGGCTGCGATGAAGCAGGAAGAGGTTGTTTGGCTGGGCCTGTATTTGCTGCCGCAGTAGTTTTTCCAAAAGGATATTATAATCCAATATTGAATGATTCCAAAAAACTTTCTGAGAAGAAAAGAATGGAGCTCAGACCTGTTATAGAGCGTGATGCTTTGGCATTTGCTGTAAAGACCGTCAGCCCGCAAGAAATTGATAAAATCAATATTCATAATGCGTCATATAGAGCGATGCATCTCGCACTAGATGCTCTCCACGTGAAACCCGAGCTACTGTTGATAGACGGAAACAGATTCATACCATATAAAAATATACAACACCAATGCATCATTAAAGGTGATGGTAAATATTTATCTATAGCAGCAGCATCTATATTAGCCAAAACCTATAGGGACGATTATATGGTCGAAATTGGAAAAGAATTTCCGCATTATGATTGGGCGACAAATAAAGGTTATCCTACAGTAAAGCATCGTAATACAGTAATAGAACTCGGATTTACTCCGCACCATCGCAAAACTTTTACAGTTAGCAAACCACAACTGACTCTATTTTAAAAGAATGAAGGCTTTTCGATCTGAAAAGCCTTCATTCTTTAATGCTATTTTTTCTTTCGCTTGTAGCTTATAAAAATTCCGCCTAAAATTCCCAACACCAATACTATTGAGCCTATCAAAGATATAATACTGCTAATTTTAACGCTCTCTGGATCAAATACAAATTCTACTTTATGGTTACCACCAGGCAACTGTAAAGCACGAAGTATATAATCAGCACGCAAAATTGGCACTTCCTCACCATCAACATACGCTTTCCAACCTTTATCATAGTACACCTCTGAGAATACCGCAAACACATCATTTGGAGCTGTATACTCATACACCATTTTATCAGGATGATAAGATGTCAATTTGATTGACGCATTATTTGCTAAGCCCAACCGTTTATCATCAATTTGACTTTTGAATTCTTCATGGACGAATGCTTCTTTTGATGGATCGAAACTGCTAATAGCTTGCATTTCTTGATTATTGTCCTTTACAAATGTTACTTTATCAACAAACCATGCATTTCCAGCAGCAGTAGAACGTCTTTGAATTCTATCTACATTATTTTGAGGATCTTTCGTGATCAAATATCGAACATTGAACATATCCAACACATCCTCGTTAATCGCTCCATTGAATTGGTGTTCCAAAACCTCTTGGAA
The DNA here is from genome assembly GCF_009829075.1 of Sphingobacterium composti. Taxonomy (GTDB): domain Bacteria; phylum Bacteroidota; class Bacteroidia; order Sphingobacteriales; family Sphingobacteriaceae; genus Sphingobacterium; species Sphingobacterium composti. Next base: position 139,740 of record NZ_WUQZ01000007.1, read on the forward strand.
ACGCATCAGCTTAGCTGCTTGGTACCCTCCAAAGTTCTTATGAAAGAATGATGCCTTCGCATCCGAAAATGGGTTTGTAGTTAAATCAAGTACACGATAACTTGGATCTTTATCCAACTTAATTAATTGATCTACTTCGCGTTCTTCAATTGGGTTTTTAAACGCATTCTTGTCAACAAAAGTATCATTGTTTAAATAACGCTTATCGACTGTCCATAAATCTACTAACGTAATCACTCCAATAGCAATGATCAATGGGGTAGCTGATAATTTCTTCTTAATAAATGCAAAAACTAAAGCAAATATAAGCGCAACAATAAAGAACGATCGCCAAGCGTCAGCTGCTGCCAAATCCGCTCTATCTTTTACTAAAGCTTCTGCCAATTGATTTGCCATACTTGCATCACCTGTTTGTTGACCAAGCATAGCCACAAAATTCTGATGCTGTGCTGTTCTGAAATCCAAAATAGAAGGCATCACAGCAATAATCAAACAGATAGCTGCGACAGAACCGAAGCTGTATAATATTTTTTTATCTAAATCCTTGATTTCATCTTTACGAACAATTAACTCGTGAACCGCTAAGACAGCCAATAAAGGAATTAATATAGATGGAATAATCAAAATAGATTCCGGCGCTCTAAACTTATTGTAAAGAGGTGCATAATTGAAGAAAAGATCAGATATTAATGGGAAATTTTCTCCCAAAGCCAGCAACATTGTCAATACAATCGCCGATAGAATCCACCATTTCAACCTATCTTTAACAATAAACAATCCTAAAATAAATAACGCAATGACCCCAACACCGAAATACCATGGTCCAGAAGTAAATGTTTTGTCGCCCCAATAGGTTGGTAAATATTGTGCAAATGGTAAAGCTTGATTGGATGGAATACCAACGCTTGTTAAAAATTTGTACGTTTGAGACTTATCATCCAATACGCCGTTAGATTTACCCCCATAAGCATTAGGAATTAACAATGTTAAATTTTCACCAATACCTTGACTCCAGGCATAGGCATAATCCTTATCCAACCCATTTGATATTTTACCGTCATCAGTTTTCGCAATATTAGCTTTACCTCTAGTCGTAAGTTTACTGAACTCATAAGTTGGGAATAACACTGTAGCATTTACTGCAACCGCAACAATAACTGCTCCCAATTGAACACTTGTATTTTTAGCAAATTCTGGCAATTTCTTATCGCGAATTGCATAATAAAGTTCGAAACCTACATATATCAATAAAGCAATGAACAGATAATAAGTCATCTGTACGTGATTCGTACGTATTTCAAGGGTTAAAAATAGAGCAAGCAATATTCCTCCCCAAAATTTATCTCCACGATAACACATAATCACTGCACCAATAATTGGCGCCAAATAAGCAATCGCGTAAGACCTATTTAAATGTCCGGCTTCAATATAGATGAAGTTGTAAGACGAAAAAGCTATAGCTATTGCGCCTACCGCAGCAAGCCATGGCCTAATACGTAAGACACTCAACAAAAAGTACCCACCTAATAAGTAAATTAAAATAATATCTGCAGGAACTGGAAAAACTGATTTAATAGCGCGGTTTATATAGGTTGCTACGTTTGTTGTGTGTTCGTACCAAATTTGAAAAGTTGGCATTCCTCCAAACATGGAGTTTGTCCAATTAGGCGCCTTACCATCTTGAGTCCTGTAATCCATTAGCTCCTTTTGGCTTCCTATAGCTTGTACAACGTCATGTTGTGTCAATGTTTTACCTTGCCATACGGGCGAAAAGTAAAAAAACACCAACGCAAAAAATATTGCAATAACGATTAAATGTGAGGAGTTTTCCTTAAACCAATTTTTCATGAATAATTTAGCGGTTATTTTTTGTCAAAGTCCAAAAATATAGAATTGATTTTAATATTTACCTAGACTTTGTTGATTAGTTTCCTTTTTCAATTAACTTTTTAATATCGGACAATTCGCCAAAAAGTACTAATAAATCATTTTCATTCAATAAAGTATTAGACTTAGCGATCCCGGAGGCTTCTTTATGTAACCCTTCTGATACTTTTACGGTAGTTAGAACGATAACTTTGTACTTGTTTGTAAGGTTTGCTTCCTGCAATGTCATTCCTACATATTTGCGGGGAACTTTAGTTTCAATAATAGAATAGCGATCGGATACTTTGAACGAATCGACTATGTCAATATTGTCTAGTCGCATGGCTAGGCGTTCAGCAGCTTCCTCTTCTGGCATAATATATTCATCAATTTGCATTGCTTCCATTACGGTTCGTTGCAAATCAGAAACTACACGTCCTATGATGCGTTTCACACCTAGTTGTTTTACTAACGCTGTTGTCATCAGGGTCGCTCCTTCATCTTCACCTATTGCCACGATCACCGCATCACAATCTTTCAGGGGTAAAGAGCTGACAGCCTCTCGGTCTGTTGTATCTAAACACACGGTGTGTGTAATTTTATCTTTTAATTGTTCAACAATTTGAATATTGAGATCAGCACCAATTACTTCATGACCAAGCTCAGTAAGGTGTATTCCTAATGAACGTCCAAAATGCCCCAATCCCAAAATAATATATTTCATTCTTAAATTTTTTCACGTGAAAAACTAGAAAAGCAACTTCTCCGTAGGGTAAATATAACTTTTGTTTTTTGTATTCTTAATAAATGCAACAAGAAGTGTAAGCATACCTACACGACCAACAAACATTGTTACTATTATAATAATTTTTCCAGCAGCACTAAGAGATTGAGTGACCCCCATACTTAAACCACATGTGGTATATGCTGATACAGCCTCAAAAAGTAAAGGAATCATTTGCTGATTTGGATCCGAGACATTTAATAAAATAAATGATAATGTAATTGTAATAACGGACAATATAATTATCGCAAAGGCTTTATTTGTCGATTCTGCGGCTATTCTTCTTCGAAATATCTCAATAGAATCCTTACCCCTTGCTAATGCTACGATATTCATAAAGGCTAATGCCAATGTAGTCACTTTAACCCCACCACCAGTCGAACCTGGAGCAACGCCAATCCACATCAATGTTGTTATCATGATTAATGTTGGAATATTCAAGAAACCAATATTCACACTATTGAATCCTGCAGATCGCGATGCATTAGCCATAAAAAATGAAGTCACCCATTCTCCTGCAGCTGTTTTGTCTTCTGTAAGTGTATAATTTTGTTCCATGATATAATACGATACGGTAGCCAGAAACAAGACAACCATATTACAAAGCACTATAAATTTGGTATTAAAGGAGAATGGCTGAGCTTTATGTTTATATTTTCCCTTATATAAGATAACTTGAAAAATAGCTTGAATTTGAGATTTCACATACGTGTAAAAATTATAGACTGTTCCAAACCCCATTCCTCCTAGAACGAATATAAGCGCCAGAACAATTTGAAAGCTATAATTGAATCTATAATTGCCATTTCCAATACCTTCGGGAAGAATGGTAAAACCTGAATTACAAAATGACGATACGGAATGAAATACAGAAAAGAAAACCTGTTCTCCAACATTCGAAAAATGAGCTTGATCTAACGAAAAGAAGATAAAAGCTGCTCCAATAAATTCAAAAAGAAGTGTAATGGAAATAATAGTCAACAAGGTAGAAATAACAGAATTCAACTTATTTTCACCCAGAATCTCTCCAAACATCAGTTGATTCTTAAAAGAGAATCCTCCAGAGAAAAAGTAGCCAAAAAAACCCGTGAAGGTCATAATTCCTAGACCGCCAACTTGAATTAAAACCAGAATAACACTTTGTCCAAACAAGGAAAAATTAGTAGAAATATCCGCAACAGTCAATCCTGTAATACATACTGCGCTGGTTGCCATAAAAAAAGCATCAACAAAAGAAAGGGGCGCATGCAAAGTTGTTCTTGGCAACATCAATAACAAGGTTCCAATTAATATCAATCCCAAAAAACTTATTACAAATAATATAGTAGGATTAAAATAAAAATTATCGAAAAACAAACTGCTCTTAGACAATTCGGAGAGAAATATGACTCCAATACCAAAGTAAAGCCATTCTTCACGAGCGAAATACGAGATAAAATCTAGACCACTGAGCCTAGCAAATACAATAAAAAATAAGCTAAACAGAACTACTACTCCAGAATACTGAGAAACATTAATGCGCCGACTTGCATAAATAGATGATCCTGTACGGATTAATTCTAGCAAGAACAATCCATAAAACATGCAAAAAATAGATTTTCTTGTATAAATCGCCACCTCGGGATTGGTGATATAGCCAACATGAATGATTACAGTGAACGCACATATCATGCTCACATAAAACATAACCTTATCGACTAAACCTTTTCGATAACGGAAAACAAATTTTAGAAAACTTGCAATGGATTCCATGATACAAACTTAGTAATATACTTGACTTTACAAGCAATTACTGTTTAGAATCCTCATCGGATTTATCCTTTTTCTTAAATAATCCTTTAATAAAACTACCCGTCTTTTTCCCTACATCCTTTGCGCCCTCGACTATATCCTTACCTTTTTCGACCACATCTTTTCCTGTTTCTGCTGCACCCATCAATTTCGCTTCACGCTCTTTGCTAATCCCCGCACATTGCTTGATCCCATCCAAAAGACTTTGCCACAAAGTTTTGAAGAAAGTATGTTCTGGCACTCTTGTATAATTTACCTTACCCACAGTGTATACCCCTTTATTATCTGGATTACTATCGTTAATGAGCAATTGGTTTATGAGATAAGAAACAACCTTTTTGGAAGACTGTTCACCATTTTCATCTTTTTTATTCAACAGACTGATTTTCAAATCATCGTAATCAAATCTAAACTCTCCCCAATTTTTCCTATCTGTACCTTGCATATTGAAAGCAACTTTTTTAATATTTCCAGAAGCAATTTCAACATTCAATAGAGGTGCTAGGATGCGGTTAAATGCAGTTGCTTTCATAGGCCCCAACGTACCACTATACGTATGGAGTCCCGTCTTACTCAACATATCAAACCCAAACTTGGCATGCAAGTTTCCTGAGTTCATGATTTTAGCACGCAAATCCGCACGCATGTATTTATCTTTTTCTAGAGCTGAAGAATCATTCGTAACATTAGTCAAAATACCAGAGGCATTGTTAAAGCTAATAGAGCCCTCACGAAAAAATTTACCACTCATCTCATGATAGGTCACCGTAACATTATCCACGACAACAGTATCTAAGCTCAATAATTTTTTAAGCTTCAAGAGTTTTTGGTGGGGGGATTCCCCAATTTTTATAATAGGATATTTAGGGTATCGTTTATCCGCATGCAAATCCACTGTTCCATTTTTAAGTTGAACTTTTCGAGCGATGGTTTGCTGATTATCGATCAAAGCTTGAAAATTCAACTGTTCTACGCGCAACGTATCGAATTTTAGAACAGTCATTGTTACATTTTGCTTCTTCTGTTTATAAAAAGCATTTTTATCCATTTTTGGACGAAAATCCACATCAGTAAGTAGCAAGTTCTGATCTCTTGTGTTAATTTTTAGACCATTGAATTTTACTTTATAAAATCCGTCGGGGAGATCGTATTCAAACCCTGGCACATGCACATCAACCATTTTAGTATAGTAAAAGCGTGTCGTATCTTGTAACGAAGTTTCGTCTACTAATACATCGTGTACTTTTATAGTAACTTTATCAAGATCAATGCTACTCTGTTTGCCTTCTTCAAACTTAGAGTATTTGAACTGCACATTATCAATATCCACATTTCGAACATTTATGGAGGTAAAAATATCCTTTATACTTTCATACAATGTCTTCTTGGGAGTTGTACGCAAGGTATCATTAAAAGTATGATATTCACTCATTAAGTGGATATTAGGTTCTTCAAAGGATATAGAATTAATATGGAGTTTCTTATTTGTTAGTACATCCATCAGATTGAAGCGACGTACTTTAAGCTTTTTTAGTTTTATATGGAAACGGTTGTTAGGCGCATCTTTAGATAAGACCATTTTTCTATAAACAGCAGAATCAGGGATTAATTCTGCATTGATTAAAGTCACGTTTCCAAGACCAATATTAAGGTCTAAATCATCATAGCGCAATGAGTAAAGACCATCGGTGGAATTATGGACAACCTCCTTAAGCTTAGATTCAACTATTGGCTTCCAATTATGACCGTAATACCAAACCACAGAAATAATTATAATTAGAAGTGCGGCTATGATACCAAGTACCCATTTCCAAATTGGCCTCATATAAAAATGCTTTGTGTATTGATTTATAAAAAAACAATACACAAAGCATTTTGTTTTCAGGGATTTGCCTTAATGTTAATTAATTTCTATTGTCATCATTATTGTACATGCTGATATAGCTTTCGTATCGAGTGGGCTCTATTGCACCATGCTCAACAGCATCCAATACCACACAGCCCGGCTCATTGATGTGTACGCAATTATTAAATCGACATTTATTCAAATATTTACGCATCTCTGGGAAGAAATGCGATAACTCCTGCTTTTCAATATCTACGATCCCTAACTCTCTTATTCCAGGGGTATCAATCAATTTTCCACCAAAAGGCAAATCAATCATCTCCGCAAAAGTAGTCGTGTGCTTTCCTTTATCCGACCAATTTGAAATTAATCCTGTTCTTAACGCAGCATTGGGCACAATACTATTTATCAATGTAGATTTACCCACACCAGAATGTCCTGAAACCAAAGTCACCTTGTCTTTCAAAAGAGCTATAATATGATCAATATTCGTTCCTTCCATCGCCGAAACTTGATAACATGGATAGCCAATATTTTCATATAATGACTTGTAGTCCTCCAAAATCTCTAACCCTTCTTCACTAAACAAATCTAACTTATTAAAAACCAAAATAGCAGGAATATCATATGCTTCAGCTGTCACTAAAAAACGATCTATAAACCCCATGGAAGTAGGCGGTGAAGCTAACGTCACAACCAAAATAGCTTGGTCCAAATTTGCTCCGATAATTTGAGTTTGTTTAGAAAGATTTACTGATTTTCGGATTATATAATTCTTTCTAGGTTCTAAGTCTGTGATGACACCCGTATTTTGATCTGCTTCTAGCTCAACATTAACCCAATCGCCAACAGCAATTGGATTGGTCGTTTTGATACCTTTAGTCCTAAATTTCCCCTTTATTCGGCAGTCATACTGATTGCCTGACTCATCCTGCACCTGATACCAACTCCCAGTAGATTTTATTACCAATCCTCTCATACGACTAATGATGCTATTCCTTTGCTTTGTATCACCATCTTACAAAAGTCGCAAAAATTTGTTAATATCAGGCTTACTGATTTTATTACCTTTGTAAGTACACATAAATTAATATTCGGTGAAAAAACTATTTCTTCTGGACGGAATGGCTCTCATTTATAGAGCTTACTTTGCATTAAGTAAAGCACCTCGTTTGACATCATACGGCTTGAATACTGGGGCTATTTTGGGATTCACAAACACATTGTTAGATGTTTTGAAAAACCAAAAACCAACACATTTAGCTGTTGTGTTTGATACCGCAGCGCCTACAAACCGTCATATCGAGTTTGAAGCGTATAAGGCTCATCGTCAAGAAATGCCAGAAGATTTAGCCAAATCTATTCCTTACGTATTCAAGTTGATTGAAGGATTTAATATCCCTTTGATTACAAAAGATGGCTACGAAGCGGATGATATTATTGGCACATTAGCCAAAAAAGCAGAAAAAGAAGGATTCACCGTGTACTGTATGACTCCCGATAAAGATTTCGGACAATTGGTTTCGGATAATATTTTTATTTACAAACCTGCACGCATGGGCAATGGCGCAGAAGTTTTGGGTGTTCCTGAAATTTTAGAGAAATGGGAAATCACCGAAGTATCGCAAGTCATTGATATTCTTGGTCTATGGGGAGATGCTGTAGATAATATTCCTGGAATACCAGGAATCGGCGAGAAAACTGCCAAAAAACTCGTTCAAGAATTTGGTTCTGTAGAAGGCTTGATCGCGAATGCAGATAAATTAAAAGGCAAACAACAAGAAAATGTAATCAAATTCGCAGAACAAGGTATTATATCTAAAAAACTTGCCACGATTCTACTTGATGTTCCTGTAGAACTAGAAGAAGAAAAATTGATAGTTGAGGATCCAAACAAAGAAATTCTTGAGCCTTTATTTGCAGAACTTGAATTTAGAACATTAGGAAAACGAGTGTTTGGTGAAGACTTTTCTGTGGTAGAGAACAATAAGCCAGCTACAACTCAAATGGATTTGTTTGCTAATCCAAGTTCTAATGATATTGAAGCACTAGACGAGCCTCAAGAGTCAGCCTCAAACAATATTCACAATACACCGCACGAGTATATTTTAGTAGATGAAATCAGCACTATGGAAGATTTAGCTGCTGATTTGGCGAATCAAACGATATTTTGTTTTGATACTGAATCTACAGGTCTCGATGCCATGACAGCCGATATCGTAGGACTATCATTCTCTTACGAACAGGGAAAAGCATATTATGTACCTACGCCTGCCGATCCTCAAAAAGCACAACAAATCGTCAATATTTTTAAACCTATTTTAGAAAATACAGCCATCAAAAAGGTAGGTCAAAACATAAAATATGACATATTGCTTTTAACAAAATATAATGTAAAAGTACAGGGTGAATTGTTTGATACTATGTTAGCGCATTATTTGATAGACCCCGATACCCGTCACGGAATGGATATTTTGGCCGAAACCTACTTAGGCTACACGCCTGTTTCTATTACAGAATTAATTGGCGGAAAGGGCAAAAATCAAGGTAATATGCGTGATGTCGAGATTGAAAAAATCAAGGAATACGCTTCTGAAGATGCGGATATAACTTGGCAATTGTATGAAAGATTGTCTCCGCTTTTACTTGAAACAAAAACTGATGAATTAGCCCAAAAAGTTGAATTTCCATTAGTTTACACTTTAGCAGATATTGAAAAAAACGGCGTAAAAATAGATGTTGACACGCTGAAAACTTTTTCTGAATCCCTACAAAAAGATATTGCTTCTTTAGAGAATAGTATTTACGAAAAAGCGGGGATCAAATTTAACATTGCGTCTCCAAAGCAATTAGGTGAAGTTTTATTTGATAAATTACAACTTGATCCCAAAGCTAAAAAAACTAAAACAGGTCAATATAAAACGGGAGAAGATGTGCTTTTAGCACTAGCACACAAATCGGATATAGTAAAATATATTTTGGACTTCCGTCAATTTCAAAAGTTAAAATCCACGTATGTTGATGCTCTTCCAACGCTAATAAATCCAAGTACAGGCTTAATCCATACATCATATAACCAAGCTGTTGCAGCTACGGGAAGATTAAGTTCTACAAATCCGAACTTACAGAACATTCCGATTCGTACCGAAAAAGGCCGTGAAGTTCGTAAGGCATTCATTCCAAGATCCCCTGATAACGTCTTGCTTTCTGCCGATTATTCGCAAATAGAATTACGCATCATGGCCGAACTGAGTCAAGACGAAAATATGCTTGAAGCTTTCACTTTGGGGCATGATATACACAAAGCTACTGCTGCACGTGTATACGGGGTCGATATCAATGAAGTTACTTCAGATCAGCGTCGCAATGCAAAGGCTGTAAACTTCGGTATTATCTACGGTCAATCAGCTTTTGGTCTATCTCAAAGTTTGGGTATTCCACGTCGTGAGGCCGCTGAGATAATTGATCAGTATTTTAACCAATACCAAGGCATCAAACAATACATGTCAAAAGCAGTTGAATTCGCAAAAGAACATGGTTATGTCGAAACAATTTTGAAACGACGTCGTTATTTAAGAGACATCAATTCGGCTAATATGACCGTAAGAGGATTTGCAGAGCGAAATGCAATCAATGCACCTATTCAAGGATCTGCAGCCGATATGATCAAAGTCGCGATGATAAATATTCAAAATGATATTACGCAACAAGGTCTTACTGGCAAAATGATCATGCAAGTACATGATGAATTGGTGTTTGATGTACCTAAAAATGAAGCAGATTCGTTTAGAAACATTATATTAGAGAGAATGAAGTCCGCAATCTCTATGCGAGTACCTATAGAAGTCGAAATTGGGGAAGGCACAAATTGGCTTGAGGCACATTAAGAAAAATTATAATGGCAAAGAACCTTTTTATATTGCTTTCATTTATCTTTTTTAGCAAAATCATCCTAGGGCAGGAAATTCGATACAAGGAAAAGGTTAATGATAAATTTACAAGATTTTTTTTCGACGACAACTACTATTTGGTTGATAAAAACTGTGAATTTAAAGCAATTGAACGTGTTGCAGAGTTTGATACGGTAAATTTTAAATTCACAGGAGAATTCCGAGATTATAATCGCCAAGGAAGATTGATTCTACACGGATTTTATAAGGATGGAATTAGAAATGGTACTTTTAAATCTTATCACACCAACGGCCAGCTTAGATGGGAATCTTCTTATCTTAACAACAAAGAAATCGGTGAATGGAAATATTATTATCCTGATGGAAAACCCATGTTAACGCTATCCTTTGATAATGATGATTTCATATTTGTCGACTATTGGGATACTTTTGGAAAACAGAAAATAGTACGAGGAGAAGGTCAATACGAAATGAGTTTCCCCATAAAGGGCTTTACCGAGCATGGATATACCTCCTATATAAAAAAAGGAAAAATCACAAAAGGCAAGCCGAATGGTGTTTGGACAACCTATTTTGTTCAAAATGAAAAAAATAAAACTTATGAGACTGCATTCCAAGAAATATTTAGCGATGGGACTCAGTCTCGATTCATAGAGTCAGAATATTTTGATTATTATTTCATCTCTCAAGATGATTTCTATATCGTTCCTTCCGATTTCTTCGGCAGAGCCGAGTCGTTTTTAGTACATGGTTGTTCTTTTGATGAATACAGTAGCTTTAATAATCATATAGTCAAAAAGTTTAATGCATATTTAAGCGAAGAAAAAATAGACATAGATAATAGCATAATTTCTTTTAAGGCAAGATATTCTGTTACCAATAAAGGAATCGTCAAATCGATGGAGATAATTGAATCTCCAGAAAATCTGTCAAATCCAGCCTTCAAAACTTTTAAAGATTTGTTCGAATCTGTAACATATTTCATTCCTTCAATACAAAATGATAAGCCTATACAAGACAAAATAATTTTGCATGGAACCTTCCTTGTTTCAAATGGAACTTCAATTTTACAACATGTAAATGTGGAAAGAGAGATCGGAGAATAGTATTTTAGCGTTTATTTGACACAGTTGCTTATATTTGCACAAAACAGAGATTCATGAAATTTCATAAAGAAGGATATACAAGCTTAGCTTTAGTGGTTTTATTTATTTTTATAATAAATGCTACTGCAGACTATTTTGATGCAAATCAATATGTTAAATGGTTTTTGTACATTTTATCTGCATTCTTATTTTTAACCATTGCTCAGTTTTTCCGTAGCCCGAAAAAAATCATCACATTGGATGAAAATGCGATTCTTTGTCCAGCGGACGGAAAAGTTGTGGTGATTGAAGAAACAGAAGAAACAGAATATTTCAAAGATAAAAGATTGCAAATTTCTATTTTCATGTCACCTACAAATGTACACGTGAATCGAAACCCAATCTCTGGTATTGTATCTTTTTTCAAATATCATCCTGGAAAATTTTTAGTGGCTTGGCACCCTAAATCTTCTACAGAAAACGAAAGAACCACTGTGGTCGTTAAAAAAGAAAGTGGCGTTGAAGTCCTTTTCCGTCAAATTGCCGGTGCATTAGCTCGTAGAATTGTATGGTATGTTAAAGAAGGAGATAAAGTACAACAAGGTGATGAGTTTGGTTTTATTAAATTTGGGTCGCGTGTAGATGTATTCGTACCAATTGGAACCAAAGTAACTGTCAATATCGGCGATAAGGTTGTGGGTGGAAAAACAGTTATTGCACGCATTTAATATTATCTTAACATTAAATAATTAATTTAGCTTCATCTTTATGAGGCTTTTTTTATGAACTTTAGACTGCTCGTATTTTATATTTCCGCTGTTATCGCGATTTCATTAGCGAGCTTGAGCTACTTCTATGCTCAAAACTGGCAACATTCTTTACCTATTTTAATTATTTCTTTAGTTGTTAGCTTCATTATTCTCACCAATATATTGCATCATCATATAAATAGTAGGATTAGTAATATTTATAAGCTCATCCGGAGCCTAAAATTGGGAAAAGACATGAAAGTCGTATTAGCCGAGCATTCCAGCGAAGACCCCATTCAAAGTACAGAAAAAGAAGTGCGTGATTGGGCAATCCAAAAATCTTCGGAAATTGACCAACTCAAAGCACAAGAAAAATTTAGAAGAGACTTTCTATCCAACATTTCCCATGAATTCAAAACCCCTCTTTTCGCCATTCAAGGTTATATTGAAACGCTAAAAGATGGTATGATCGAAGAAGATGTGGAGATGGCAAACATTTTTTTGAATAAAGCTTCTCGAAATATCGATCGTTTAACTTACCTATTAAATGATTTGGATGAAATCTCAAAGCTAGAAAGCGGCCAAATATCCATTAATCTAGAAAAGTTTGATATCGTAGAGCTAATCTTAGAAACGGTAGATCACTTAATTGATAAAGCACAAAAGCAAAATATCGAGATCGTCATTGATTTGAAAAACAATAACCCCATATATGTCAAGGCTGACAGACAACGAATTCAACAAGTATTAATCAATCTTATAGATAATTCGATCAAATACGGAAGAGATGGCGGCAAGACAAAGGTAAACTTATACCCTCTACCTGATCAGATTTTAGTGGAAGTAACGGATAATGGACAGGGTATTGAAGAAAAATATATTTCTCGTGTATTTGAGCGGTTTTTCAGAACTGAAAAAAGTAGATCTCGTGACATTGGAGGGTCAGGATTAGGTTTATCCATTGTAAAACATATAATTGAAGCACATGAGCAAACTGTTCATGCACGCAGTACAGAAAGTATAGGAACAACTTTTGGGTTTACACTTCAAAAATCGAAATCCACCTAATATAATTTCTAGCAAAACTTAACATTAACTTAACATTAACATCATACTTTTGGTCAAAATATAAGTATATGTCACTAAATAGTATTTTCCAGTACTTTGTCCCAAAGGATAAAAAGTTCTTCCCATTATTTGAACAAGCGGGTGCCAATTTAATTGAAATGGCAAAGCTTTTAAAAGAATGTGTTAACACTTCAAACATTGAAGAAAGAAAATCATTATCGAAGAAGCTTGAAGATTTAGAACATGTGGGAGATAATATAACTCACCAGATACATTTAGAATTAGGTCGTAATTTTATCACCCCTTTTGACAGAGAAGACATTCACGCTTTAGCGAGTTCATTAGACGATGTTGCTGATTTCATCCATGGTGCATCTAACCGTATTCAATTGTATAAAGTAGAAAAACCTACAGAACCAATGATTGAATTGACGGCTTTAATATTAGAAGCAACAGAACACGTAGCGAAAGCCTTATTCGAATTAAAAGACTTAAAAAACATTCGTAACATCACAGACTCTTGTGTTAGAATCAATAGCGTTGAAAATAAAGCAGATTACATATTTGACAGAGCTGTTGCTGATTTATTCGAATACGAAACTGACGCAATCTCATTAATCAAACAGAAAGAAGTATTATCAGCTATGGAAGATGCTACGGATAAATGCGAAGATGTAGCAAATGTATTAGAGAGTATTCTGGTTAAGAATGCTTAATCTTAATTTTTAACCAACGTTAATTCATTCAATATGATAACAACATTATTAGTGGTAGTTATCGTTTTAGCAATAGCATTTGATTATATCAATGGTTTCCACGATGCAGCTAATTCAATCGCCACAATAGTTTCTACCAAAGTATTAACACCATTCATGGCTGTACTTTGGGCTGCAATTTTCAATTTTGCAGCATATTTTTATTTCACAGATCACAAAGTAGCTAATACTATTGCCAAAACTGTAATAGAACAATATATTACATTAGAAGTAATTTTTGCTGGGCTTGTCGCAGCAATATCCTGGAACCTATTCACCTGGTACTATGGAATTCCTTCTAGTTCTTCCCACACGCTTATTGGAGGGTTTGCTGGGTCAGGAATGGCATATGCTCTATTTTTAGGTGCTAATCCCATTGATGCAATCAACATTAGCGCGACTATGAAAATCATTTCTTTCATTGTACTAGCTCCGGTTATTGGTATGACAATATCTATTATTATAACACTTGTCATAATAAATATATGTCGAAACGCTAAACCGCGTGTTGCGGAAAAATGGTTTAAAATACTACAATTAATATCTTCAGCTGGATTAAGTTTTGCTCACGGGGGTAATGATGCGCAGAAAGTAATGGGTATTATCTTCGTAGCTATGATTGCAGGTGGAGCGGCTACTGCCGGAGAACAAATGCCTGAATGGATTCCACTTTCATGTTATGCAGCTATTTCATTAGGTACGATGAGTGGTGGTTGGAAGATTGTGAAAACAATGGGTACAAAAATTACTAAAGTGACTCCATTGGAGGGAGTCAGTGCCGAAACAGCAGGAGCTGTAACTCTAGGAATTACAGAACATTTTGGAATTCCTGCCTCCACAACACATACTATCACAGGATCAATTATAGGTGTGGGAGTTGTAAAAAGAGTATCTGCTGTACGTTGGGGTGTCACCATTAGTTTATTATGGGCTTGGATACTCACTATACCAGTAAGTGCTGTACTAGGGGGTATTACCTTAGCAATTATTCACTATATACTTTAATCCAAAACAAGGCAGATGTAGCTATAAATCCACATCTGCCTTGTTTTTATCGAATTACACATAAATTTTATTAAGAAGATTTGTTAGATTATAGGGAATTAATTACTTTTACACGTGAAATCATGTAAACTTATTTACTTAATAAAATAAAGATTCATAATTTCATTTTTGGCATACTTATTGTTAAGTAATGTTAAATTAAAAAGAAAACAATTAAAAATTTTTATAACCTTAAAAAAAAAGAGTATGAACTATTCTACAATTAAAAAAACAGCTGTTGCCGCTTCTTTAGTAGCCGCTTTAGGTTACGCTGATGTAGCTCAAGCACAAACTCCTACTGTATTCGGTGGACGTTCTCAATACAGAACTTGGTCAATTGGTTTACAAGGTGGTATTACTACTCCTAACGTATTGGTTGGTGGTTCTAATAACTTCGGTAAAAAAGTTGGTTATTTCCAAAATAAAGTTGGCGAGTACTATGGTTTGACTGTACGTAAACAATTCTCTCACTTATTCGGTTTGGAATTAGAAGGTAACCGTGGTTCAATCAAAACTTATAACCATGAATTAGCTTCTCCTAGACAAGAAACTTCAAACGGTGCTATCGCAGCTAAAACTGATGTAAACTGGGCAGCTAGCTTAAATGGTGTGTTCCAATTAGGTACTATCGATTTCTTAAGAAGAGAAAATGCTGTTAATTTCTATGCAAAAGTTGGTTTAGGTGTTTTAGCTAACAACCCAATCCAATACGCAAACGAAGATTTCACTGGTACTCCTGTATACGATAATTCTGGTAAATGGGGTGAGGAAATTTTTGGTGATAGAAGCGCTGTTGGTGACAGAGATTACAAATTAGCAGCTTACGTTCCTGTAGGTGTTGGGGTTAAATTCAAATTATCTGAAGTTGTTGCGTTGAACTTAGGTTACACAATGAACTTCACTGATGATAACTTATTATACGGACCAGGCCGTTCAGATGTTAAAGGTAAATTCTCTAATGTATACGGTGGTTTAGAATTCACTTTAGGTTCTCGTGATAAAGAAAACTTAACTTTTGCTAACCCAGTTGCTACATTATACGACGAGTTAAAAGATCCTTCATTACGTAACGAAGTTGAAGCATTAAAACAACGTGTTTCTACTTTAGAAGGTACTGTTGATCAATTAGGTAAAGATTCTGATGGTGACGGTGTTTCTGATAAATTTGACAAATGTCCTAACACTCCTGCTGGTACAGTAGTTGATGGTTCTGGATGTCCTATCAAATTTCCTGAGCCTGCTAAAAATGAAATCGCTACTGGCGCTTACTATGCTCCTATCGGTTTCGAGTTTGACAGTTCAGTATTGAAAACTGAATCATACGCAACTTTAGATAAATTAGCTAAAGAATTACGTGATTCAAATGGTACAGTTACTTTGGATGGTTACGCTTCTGCTGAAGGTACTGAAGAGTACAACATGAACTTATCTAAAGACCGTGCTAATGCAGTAAAACAATACTTAGTTAACGCTGGTGTTGCTGCATCAAGCATCAATGCAAACGGATACGGTGAAGCTAATCCTATCGCTTCTAACGCTACTGAAGAAGGTCGTGTTCAAAACCGTCGCGTAGAAATCAAAAAATAATTATTTTAGATAATTATTATGATATATTAAGCCGCCACAATATGTGGCGGCTTTTTTGGCAATTAAACCTTTGGCTCTTAAACCAATCCATATATGTGAATATGTGGAAAATAATTTGACATGAATTAAATTAAAAAACGTATTTTTCACTAAATTGGAAAGGTTATGGAAGAGGAATTCGATTTTGAATCATCAGAAGAGCAAAAAAAATCAGTAAATCGTTTTGAAGAAATGATTCGAAACGAGGATCAATATTTTTTTGATGCTGGTACTTTTGAAAGTATTATTGACTATTATTCAGACAAGAACGATTCTGTAAAAGCACTACAAGTAATTGATTTTGCCACGAGTCAACATCCATATGAAGCTGCCTTTTATATTAAGAAAGCTCAAATACTTTCCGCAATGCGTCATTTTAGTTTGGCTATGGACGCTATTGAAAAAGCGGAAACACTAGAACCTTCTGATCCAGATGTTTTCCTAGTAAAAGCTTCGATATATGCTTCTCAAGGCATGCTAGCGAAGTCTGAAGAGTTTCTAAATCTTGCGCTCGAAAATGCAGATAATAAACTTGAAATATATCATCAATTAGCTACTATCTATCAATTACAAGGTGATTTCAGCAAGGCAGTCATATTCTTAAAGAAAACATTAAGAATTAAACCTAATAATCCTGACGCTTTATTGGAGATTAATTTTTGCTTTGATGTATTAGAACTAAATGAAGAGGCTCTAAAATTCTTTTCTTCATTAATTGATGAAGAGCCATATTCATATCATTGCTGGTACTATTTGGGTAATGCATATCATAAATTGGGACGATACGAAGAAGCTATCGACGCCTACGATTACGCAATTTTAGTTAATGATTCGTTCTCTTCAGCATATTACAACAAAGGTAATGCATTAGTAAATCTCGATAGATATACGGAAGCAATTGAAAATTATAAACAAACTTTCGAATATGAACCACCAAATGCAGATACTTATTGTGCAATTGGAGAATGCTATGAGAAGTTAGAATTAATGGATACCGCGAGAGAATATTATAAGAAAGCGGTAAAATTGGATAGTGAATTGCCAGATGCGTGGTTTGGAATTGGCGTTACGTTAGATTTTGAAGAACGATACTTTGAATCTTTACATTTTTATAAAAAGGCTTTAGAGATAGACGATGAGAATCCTGATTATTGGTTTGCTATAGCTGATGCACGCTATAAATTGGGACAAATAGAAGAATCTGAAAAAGCATATAATAAGGTCGTTGAATTAAATCCGACAGATGTTGAAGCGTGGTTAGATTTTTCGTCTATTTATTTTGAGCAAAGTAAAATTGATGAGGCTATTGAGGTAATGTCGGAAGCTATAAAAGTAAATACAGATGCTCCTGAGTTGTATTACCGATTGGTAGCATATTTATTTGCGAATGGTCAATACAACGAAGCTTTGAATTTCTTAGAACTTGCCTTAGCATTTGGTCCAGAAAAGCATCATATTCTGTTTGAATACTTGCCGCAATTACAAGGCAATCAAATCATTTCGGAAATTATTAAAAAGTACACAGAGAAGGATGATTAAATTAGGACTCATAGGATTTCCTTTGGGACATTCCTTTTCCAAAAATTTTTATTTAGCAAAGTTCGATAAAGAAAATATAACGTCAGTAAATTATGATTTATATGCAATTGAGCATGTGAATCAATTTCCAGAACTATTCATTAATGACTCCCAATTCCGTGGATTTAATGTAACTATTCCCCACAAACAAACCGTAATTCAATATTTGGATGAGCTTTCAGAAGAGGCTCAACAAATGAAAGCAGTTAACTGTATAACGATTAAACATATTAACGGCAAATCTATTCTTAAAGGATTTAATACGGATGCATTTGGTTTTCAGAAATCTTTAGAACCACTTTTGAAACCTCATCACGACAAAGCGTTAGTTTTGGGAAATGGTGGTGCTGCAAAAGCCGTGTTTTATTCTCTGGAGAAATTAAATATTCCTTACAAAATCATAAGCAGAAATATTGAAACAGGTGATCTGACATATACTGATTTAACAGAAGATCTAATTTCTGAATATCCAATAATTATCAATTGTTCGCCTATAGGTACCTATCCAAATGTGGATGCTTGTCCAAATATCCCTTATGAAACAATTTCTGAAAAGCATCTGTTGTATGACCTAATCTACAATCCCGAAGAGACTTTATTCTTGAAAAAAGGGAGAGACAAAGGTGCAACAACGAAAAATGGGTACGAAATGCTAGTCTTACAAGCCGAAAAAAATTGGGAAATTTGGCAAAGCAATTTTTAGTATATGTTACGTTTTTTGCTATCCTTAAGTTTCCTTTTCATACTCGTTGGATGTGACAATAACGACTATAGTCCAAAACCTCGAGCCTATCATCGTATAGAATTTCCAATCAAAAGCTTTGAAACGATAAATATCTCAGGATGCCCATTTACTTTTGAAATCCCTACTTACAGTGTCTTAAAGGACGATCTGTCTAAAGGCGCAAAGACATGTTGGAAAAATATAGTTTTTAAAAATTACAATGCGCAATTGCATTTAAGCTATTACTCCATTAGTCCAAAGTCAACCCTTGAACAGCTGACAGAAGACGCTAGATCATTTGTATTTAAACATACAACAAAAGCTACAGCAATAGATCAACAAAACATTTCTTATCCAGAACATAAAGTTTCAGGACTGACATACAATATTCAAGGAAATACAGCTTCCAATTTTCAATTCTACGCAACCGATTCTAATAAAAATTATTTGCGTGGAGCACTATATTTTAACGAAAAACCTAATTTAGATTCTATACAACCAGTTTTGGATTTTCTTAAATCAGACATTCAGCATCTAATTAGTACCATAAGATGGAAATAAATAGTTAAATTTGATCTATGTTAACTATTGAAACTTTTACATTTAATCCTTATCAGGAAAATACATATCTGATTATCGATAGCGCTAACAATCAGTGCATAATTGTGGATCCAGGGATGCACAATGTTCAGGAACAAGCTTATTTTAAAGAACATATAGAAAATAATAAGCTTAAACCAACACTTCTGCTGAATACACATTGTCATATAGACCATGTTCTTGGCAACAATTTCGTATATGAAAACTGGGCGTTAGTTCCTCAATTTCACGAAAATGAAGTTCCTGTATTAGTTTCAGTTGAAAACTATGCTCCACAAATGGGCTTCAGATATGAGACATCACCAATTCCCCAAGCTTTTATTCACGACAAAGAGATTCTAAACTTTGGAGGCTATGAGATTGAATGTATTCTGGCTCCAGGACATTCTCCAGGTCATTTGTGTTATTATATCCCCGGATTGAAATCCTTAATTGGCGGTGATGTATTATTTCGTAATAGCATAGGACGTTCAGATTTACCGGGTGGAGACCATCAAACATTATTGGATAGTATCACTACTCGAATTTTTACTTTAGCAGAAGACACAGAAGTTTTTCCTGGTCATGGCCCATCTACGACTATTGGATTCGAAAAAGAAACAAACCCCTTTGTGAGAGGATGAAAAAGATAAGTGTTCCACTATTTTTTGCTTTACGGTATCTTTTCTCAAAGAAATCTGTTAATGCAATAAATATAATCTCCTTAATAAGCATAGTAGGAATATTTGTAAGTACTGCAGCTCTTGTAATCGTCCTTTCATTTTATAATGGAATGGAGAAGTTCATCTTATCCATGAACAGCACTTTTTCGCCTGATTTACGTATCGAGGCAACTAAGGGAAAAACTTTTGATCCTAGTACTAACAAAATATTTCAAGAAATCGCTCAAAATAATAAAATAGCTAATTACTCCGAAGCACTTGAAGATAAAGTGCTAATCCAACATGAAGGCAAACAAATTGTTGGCCAATTGAAAGGAATTACACAGGAAAGTTTATCAAAACAGTCAAAACAACATATTCTTCATATTGGATCATTTGAGATTGAAGCCGATTCTGTTCCATACGCATTGATAGGCCCTCAAATACAAACAAACCTTCAAGTTCCTATTTCAGAATTTATCAATACTGTTGATTTATTCTTTCCAAGAAAAGAATCATCTGTAAATAACCTTAATCCTCTGGAAGACTTTAACATTCGTCAAGTAGCAGTAAATGGTGTCTTGACTTTTGAGCCTGAATTTCAAAATTTAGTCATTCTTCCGTTAAGCTTTGCGAGAGACATATTAGGTGAAGACAAAGCAATTTCAGCTGTAGAACTTTTTGTGAATAATCCAGCCGATTCGTATCTTTTGCAAAAAGATATTCAAAAGAAGTTAGGCGAAGAATTTAATGTTAAAAACAGAGAGCAACAAAATCCTACGCTGTACAAAACTATAAAATCCGAAAAATGGATTGTGTTCTTTATCCTAACATTCATCGGTATCATAGCCATATTTAATATCATCGGTTCCCTTACTATGTTGGTGATCGATAAAAAGGAAGATATGAAAATTCTACAGCATATCGGCGCTAACAAATCTACCATCGAAAAGATATTTTTCTATGAAGGTATTATGATTGCATTTATTGGCAGCTCAATAGGGATTTTAATTGGTTATATTTTCTGTTTATTACAAGATACTTATGGGTTTATCCGGACTAACAATGTTAATGGTGGCTTTATAGATGTTTACCCAGTTGATATGCGGACACAAGATTTTATATTAGTCTTCTTTACAATAACCACATTATCGATTATCGTTTCTTATTTCTCATCGAAGTTAAGTGTCAGAGAGATTGGCAATATTACAATACTAAAGAGCGAAGAGTAAATCTAGTATTTAAGTTTTTCGCGACTGTAATCGCCTTTCTTAATAGAATTAATAAATTGATACCAGTTGAATGGGTTCAAGAAAGGATTATTCATGCGTTGATTAATATTCTTATTCTGCATGTATTGATGTCTTTGTAATGAATTGAACGTTTGTATTTCCTCAGCACTACGTGGCACGACACGAGCTAATGCAGCTAAAGCATCGGGGCTCAAATTACGTCTAGCTGTAGCAATTGGATCTTCTCCACTACCTAAGCCCATAAATTCTGCCAAATAATCTTCATAACTCGCCCAAGGAAACGGTGTCACTGCAGGTAGTTCTATTATTAACGCTCTCATTTTTACAGAAGCAGTATGTTTGTCTCCTTCCACTTCAGGAATAGTGTAAGTCACTGGATCAAAACCTACACTTGTAAATTGTATCTCATCTCCCACATGTGCTACAAAAGAAAAGTAGCCATCATTATTGGACATAAAAGTTTGATTATTAAACGAAGTATTTTTTATGGTTACGAATCCAACCGGCAAGTCAGATCCTGTAGAAGTTATTAATCCACTAAATTGAAGAATCTTTTTGCTCTGTGCAAACACCGAACTAATTGTGAGAAGCATTACTCCTACACACAGCAAAAGATATTTAGGGGATTTTATAGACATTTAAACAAAAATAAAATTTAAGACTATCCGATCCTGTTAAAATGTGTTAATGACCGAACAACATTTTTGTTACAAAGACTATCCAGGTAATGTAGCGTTCGGATCATTCATATCCGTAATATTAACTGCCTCAACAGCGATAATTTCCGGTACAGCCTTCTTAATAGCTTGTTCAAGACCAGCCTTAAAAGTCATAATACTCATAGAGCAACTTGCACAAGCCCCCAATAATTTCAATTTCACAACTTTATCCTCCGTAATCTCCTCAATACTTACATTGCCTCCATCAGTTTCCAAATAAGGACGAATTGTGTCTAATGCCTGTTCTACTCTCTCGTGTAAGCTCATCTTTTGTATTACTTATTAATCCGTAAATATAATGAATTTTATTCCCATCTAAAATTCAGTCTTCATTATTAGCAAAATAATG
Source organism: Sphingobacterium composti (assembly GCF_009829075.1). GTDB lineage: Bacteria > Bacteroidota > Bacteroidia > Sphingobacteriales > Sphingobacteriaceae > Sphingobacterium > Sphingobacterium composti. Next base: position 162,129 of record NZ_WUQZ01000007.1, read on the forward strand.
ACATATTAAATGAATGGTTAAAGTTTGTTAAAGCGTTTTACAAAAATATATTAGTTCCTAAAAATCAAGTAAATTGCGGTTTAAAATTTAATTGAATATTATTGTTAATTGACGTATCTTTGTAAAATGTTTTTGAATAGACGTATCCCTATAATTTTAGCTTTATGCTTGACTACATTGTTTTTTGTAGGCTGTAAAAGCAAGTTTGAAAAACTTCGCAACAGTAACAATATTACAATGAAATATCAAGAAGCTGTCAAGCTCTATGAGAAAGGCAAATATTCTAAAGCACTCATTTTGTTTGATGATTTAGCTGGGAAATATCGCGGAAGAGCAGAAGCAGAGGATTTATTTTACCTTATTGCTAACGCAAACTATAAATTAAGAGATTACACATCAGCACGTTTTCACTTTAAAAACTTTGCCAACACGTATCCAAACAGTCCTCGAGCAGAGGAATGTAGGTATATGGCCGCGTATTGTTATTACGTAGAATCTCCTCGTTCTACATTGGATCAAGAGAATACACGTAAGGCTATTGATGAGCTGCAATTGTTTGTAAATTATTATCCAGAGTCGGAAAGAGCTGAAAAAGCAGGTGAATTAATTCAAGATCTTCGTGAAAAATTAGAGAAAAAAGCATTTGAAAATGCTAAAATCTATTATAATATGGGTGGTCCAGATGATTATCGTGCTTCTGTTATTTCTCTAGAGAATGTATTGAGACAATATCCCGACACGAAATATGCCGAAGAGATTGAATTTTTGATGTTAAAATCTCAATATTTATTTGCGGATAATAGCCGTGCATATCGTCAAGAAGAACGTTTTAATGAAGCTATCGATTATTATAATAGCTTTACAGAACACTTTCCAACTAGTAAATTCAAATCTGAAGCAGATGATTTGAAAAAAAGTGCGGACAAAAAAATTGTTGCTGCTATTCGGCTAATGAATCAGTACAACAAAGAGGTAGAAGAAAGAAATAAAGAATTGGGTATTACTGAAACGAAAAAAGAAGAAGGTAGTGCAGACAATTCATCAAAATAATAAGAAATAAAATAATATTTAGTAAATATGAGTCAAGCAAAAAACAACACCATTCCAAATTCTACAGTAACAAGGGATTTGAGAGAATTGGACAAAGCTACTGACAATCTTTACGAGTCAATCGTAATCATTAGCAAAAGAGCAAACCAAATTGGTGTAGAAGTGAAAGAGGAGCTAAATGCGAAATTGGCTGAGTTTGCAAGTAGCAATGATAACTTAGAAGAAGTTTTTGAAAATCGCGAGCAAATCGAAATTTCAAAACACTATGAGCGTATGCCTAAGCCTTCATTAATCGCTATCGACGAATTTTTGAAAGATAAAGTTTACTTTAGAAATCCTTCTAAAGATCAAGACTAATACATTCGAGGAGCTATGTCTTCGCTAAAAGGCAAAAATATTGTACTAGGAGTATGCGGCAGTATTGCCGCATACAAAATAGCTTCTTTAATACGACTACTCGGAAAGGAGGAGGCCTCTGTGCAAGTCATTATGACGCCCGAGTCTACTCAATTTATTACACCTCTTACGTTATCTACACTTTCTAAAAATCCTGTATTAGTCGATTATTACGATTCTAAAACTGGTGAATGGAATAACCATGTACACTTAGGACTGCATGCAGATTTCATGCTCATTGCACCGGCATCAGCTAATACTTTAGCTAAACTCGCAAATGGTTTTTGTGATAATTTACTAGCTGCAATATACCTATCCGCTAAATGTCCCGTTTATTTAGCTCCTGCAATGGATTTGGATATGTGGAAGCATCCTGCCACACAACATAATTTGTCTTTATTAAAGAGCTACGGGAATATTATTATTCCTCCTGGGAATGGAGAACTAGCGAGTGGATTAGTTGGAGAAGGTCGTTTGGCAGAACCAGAAGAAATTATAGCTTTCCTGCAAGATTCGTTATCAAAAGGTAAACCTTTACTAGGTAAAACAGCGTTAGTTACAGCTGGTCCCACTTATGAAGCTATTGATCCCGTACGTTTTATCGGGAATCACTCTTCAGGCAAAATGGGTTACGCTATAGCAGAAGAGCTAGAATCATTAGGTGCAAAAGTTACACTTGTGAGCGGACCTACTTACCTTAAAGCTTCAGAAGCCATAAAAACGATTTCAGTACGTTCTGCGCAAGAGATGTTCGACGCTTGTAATGGAGTATTCGCTGATACAGATATTATTGTCATGAGTGCAGCTGTGGCTGATTATACACCAAAAGATCCCGCAACCGAGAAGATTAAAAAGAAAGCTGAAGACTTTACTATTGAGTTAAAGAAAACAACAGATATTCTGGGTACACTAGGACAACGAAAAAGTAATAATCAAACACTTATTGGATTTGCTTTAGAAACAAATAATGAATTAGAAAACGCTCAAGATAAACTCAGCCGTAAAAACGCTGATTTCATTGTCTTGAATTCAATGCAAGATGCTGGTGCGGGTTTTGGTACGGACACCAACAAAGTGACTATTCTATCACGTGACAATGCCCCAAAAAATTACGACCTCAAGTCTAAACAAGAGGTCGCTAAAGATATCTGTCAACTAATAGTTGATCATCAACAAAGCCCTATAAATTCCAAATCCTGATTTCTTTCGGATAGTAATTATTAATGCGATTTGGCATTGCTTTTATCCAACCCAGATTTACGCCTTTGTACCTAACAATAATCCAACCCTTTAAATTCTCTGTATTTATTGTAATTGGAAGCTGCTCTTTACGCAAGTAATTTTGTGCTTGCTCCAAATCTAAGTTTATAAAAGGCAAATCTATTCGAACAAGATTGCTTAAAGCTAAATCATGACTAGGTATCAAATCCTTCCCTTTAAGCTCTCCTATCTCCGTGCCAGCATTTTTTAAATACAAAACGTTCTGCAAAGCTTGTAGATCCTGTTCGTATTGTATAGGGAATATATGTAAAAAGTTATGATGTATAAAAGAGTAATGCCCAGTGTCATCGATCCAATTTTTAGCGATATTTTGAGAAGTGCCATTCTTCTCCATCTTAATTTTTTTCATAGAAAAAGTTTCTTGGTATGCCTTTTTTCTCAATATAGCACAAAAGAATCCTTCTCCTTTTAATAAATGCGGGTAAAATCTATACCCAGTAGCTTGGTGAGATTTCGATTCTGTAATTGTAATTCCCCAGCTTGAATCCACTTCTATCGCTACAGATTCCATATCAAATTCTTCGATTAACCAATCTACAATTTCTTCATTCTCTTCATTCGAATAAGAACATGTAGAGTAGAATAAATATCCTCCTGTCTTTAGAGTTGCAATAGATTGACTTAAAATACGCTGTTGTCTTTCACTACATAATTTTACATTAGCCAACGACCATTCATTTACTACCGAATGATCTTTATGAAACATCCCTGAACCTGAACAAGGAGCATCTACTACCATAAAATCAAAATAACCAGGCAATCTACCGTAAGCGGAAGGATCATTATTAGAAATAACGGTGTTTGAGTTGCCCCACCTCACTAAATTATCGGTCAATATATTTACACGTGATTTGATAATTTCATTAGCTAAAAGTAGGCTATCCTTGTGTAACGCTGAATTAATTAAAGTGGATTTTCCACCAGGAGCTGCACACAAATCTAAAGCCTTTATAGGATGAATATTTAGATTCAACTGTCGTATTACATGATCCAAAAACATAGAACTTGCCTCCTGAGAATAATAGCTACCACTATGGAATAATGGATCCAGCGTAAACACAGGGCGCATTTTTAAATAATATGCATTCTCACACCAAGGGATTGCCCTTTCAATATCATAATTTTCAATTGGAAAGTCTTTTAAAGGATTTATTCGAATTGATGTTGTCTTCTGCTCTTTATCATGAACTGCAACAAAAGCCTCATAATCAAAAGATGGATCGCCTTTCAATAGCGACAATAAATCATTAGGAAGTATATTACTCATTTCCAAAAGTAAAAATTCAGATCTAAAAACTGAAATCCTATTGAATTCCATTATCTTTGTTATCAATGAAAAACTTCAAAAAATATTATATTATTCCAGCAACACCTGAAGAAATCTACAAGGCGTTAACGACAGAAATTACGATACGTCTCTGGACAGGTGATACTGTTGAAATAGATCCCCGTGAAGGAGGTGAGTTTTCTTTATGGGACGGAAGTATTAATGGGCGCTTTATAGAACTTGTACCAGATAAAAAGATTGTGCAAGAGTGGTATTTTGGAGATGAGGAACAATCAATAGTTACTATTAAATTACACGATCATAAAAAAGGAACTTCATTTGAGGTAAATCATATTAATATTCCAGATGATGCATTCGAAGAAATTATTGATGGATGGGATAATGAATATGTCGGAAGTCTTATAGATTTTTATACAGAAGAATAATATATAAAAACGGAGCTTAAATTAAGCTCCGTTTAAATTTCTAATCGTAATAAAATTTCAAAATAATTCAAATATCCTATAAACCCTATTAAACCAAAAAAACCCCTTATCATTTTACTGATAAGGGGTTTGTATAAAAAAAGGCACCGACCTACTCTCCCACCTGTTACGGCAATACCATCGGCTCGGGCGGGCTTAACTTCTCTGTTCGGAATGGGAAGAG
>NZ_WUQZ01000070.1 GCF_009829075.1 Sphingobacterium composti
ATTCTCCTAGACGAGCTGAGCTTAATAGGCTTAAACGTAAAGTATATCTCATGGATGCTACTATTATTCCCTTATGCTTAAGTGTATTTGACTGGGCTAAATTCCGCAGTGCAAAGGGAGCTGTTAAGCTCCATACTATACTTGATTATGATGGCTGTATGCCCAGTTTTGTGCATATCACCGATGGCAAACAACATGAATCTAAAATAGCTAAGACCATTTCATTTCCCAAAGGCTGTGTGGTTGTTGTGGATAGAGGTTATGTTGATTATGCTTGGATGAATGTTTTGGACAGCAATCAGTGCTTTTTTGTCACACGTAGTAAAAGCAACATGAAATATACAGTGGTTCGATCATTTCAAAGTGAAGCCCTCAAGGAAAATAACATCATTATG
>NZ_WUQZ01000071.1 GCF_009829075.1 Sphingobacterium composti
TTCCAGACGTCTACGCTTTTCTTCACCATATTGTCCGATACGATAAGCGTCTGCCTGATCACTCTTCCCTCTGGTCATACCCATCGATTGCTTGATCTCTAAGCCCGGTACCCGGCAATAAGCGATATTTCCTGACTCACAAAACTGAACAAACCGGTATTCGTAACCTCCGGTATATTCCATTACTACTAACGTTTCTTCCAGTTTGATCTGATTGGTTTTACACCACTTTTTAAATACCCCAAATCCTTTACTATTATTCTCAATTCTGATATGCAGCTTACGTTCTGCCCAGCATACGTCTAATGTTAACTTTGATACATCCACTCCTAAAATAATCTTCCAGTTTTTCATACTTTTACTCTTGTTAATTACATTACAAAAAAA
>NZ_WUQZ01000072.1 GCF_009829075.1 Sphingobacterium composti
ATGAATAAATTTATGGATACAGTAACTCAAGCAAGATTAGACGGAACCTATTTAAAGTGGATAAAAACTATTGCGAACCAAAGGTTACTCATACTTGATGACTTTGGACTAAAGGCTATTGATGCAGACACAAGGTTGGCTTTATTAGATATACTGGAAGACAGATATGGAAATAGCTCCGTAATAATCACCTCTCAATTACCAGTAGAAGCATGGTATGATTTCATTAATGAACCAACGTTGAGTGATGCTATAATGGACAGATTGACAGCTTGTGCCCATAGATTACCTTTGAAAGGAAAATCATTAAGAAAGAAAAAAAATAACTAAGTTTGAACTATAAATCCAGTGGCAATAAGTCCAAATTATTGGTTAAAAACTGGTG
>NZ_WUQZ01000073.1 GCF_009829075.1 Sphingobacterium composti
ATATACATGATTAAAAGAAGGAAAAGTAAAAAGTTAGAAATAAAAAGTAAAAAGACGACAAGTCTAAATACTACTATCTACTTACTAAGTACTAAAAAGAGACATTAGAAGAAAGTGCCCACCCCGAAAGGAAGTGGTTACCGAGAGAAAGATGAGAAAGATGAGAAAGATAAAGCTAGTCCCGTAGCTCAGTTGGTTAGAGCACTACACTGATAATGTAGGGGTCAGCAGTTCAAATCTGCTCGGGACTACGAAATGTAAGGGGAATTAGCTCAGCTGGCTAGAGCACCTGCCTTGCACGCAGGGGGTCATCGGTTCGACTCCGATATTCTCCACGAGTTTTCGCTTTAGAGCGAATAACAAAGAGTTCTTTGACATATTGAAA
>NZ_WUQZ01000074.1 GCF_009829075.1 Sphingobacterium composti
ACCGTAATAAACTCAGTGGTTTTCAACAGTGGGCCCATCGCGAAAATGCACAGGAAGGACTAATATTTCCAAAGAATATAGGTAGTAGTCTTTCCATTGATGAAACCAGTCTTTCTCATGGTGAACTCTATACGGTGGTAACTAATAAAGAAGCTCACGGAAAGAAAGGGACTATAGTTGCAATTCTCAAAGGAACTAAATCCGATAGTATTATCTCTGTGCTTCAGCAAATTCCACTCCGATTACGCAATAAAGTACGGGAAATAACACTTGACTTAGCTGGTAATATGGGGATTATAGCTAAGAAGTGTTTTGCTAATGCAGTGCAGGTTATTGATCGCTTTCATGTGCAGCAATTGGCAACTGAGGCACTTCAAG
>NZ_WUQZ01000075.1 GCF_009829075.1 Sphingobacterium composti
ACATCCCTTTGGAAAGGTAATGTTCTTGGCTATCTTTGATTCATGTTGTTTACCATCTGTAATATGCACAAAACTGGGCATACAGCCATCATAATCAAGTATAGTATGAAGTTTTACAGCTCCCTTAGCACTGCGGAATTTTGCCCAGTCAAATACACTTAAACATAAGGGAATAATAGTAGCATCCATGAGATATACTTTACGCTTGAGCCTGTTAAGCTCGGCGCGTCTAGGAGAATCTTTATGCCACAAATCATCCAAAAGTCTATAATACAAATCACGGAATAGACAATGATCACGATGTTTGTTGATATAAGATAAGTTGGACTTGCTAGGTGTTCTGGAAATTCCCATATGACTCATGTTTC
>NZ_WUQZ01000076.1 GCF_009829075.1 Sphingobacterium composti
ATACAGCCATCATAATCAAGTATAGTATGGAGTTTAACAGCTCCCTTAGCACTGCGGAATTTAGCCCAGTCGAATACACTTAAGCATAAAGGAATAATAGTTGCATCCATGAGAAATACTTTCCGCTTAAGTCTATTAAGCTCAGCTCGTCTAGGAGAATTTCTATTCCACAAATGTTCCAAAAGTTTGTAATAAAGGTCTCGGAATAGGCGGTGATCGCGATGTTTGTTGATGTAGGATAAATTGGACTTGCTGGGTGTCCTAGAGATGCCCATGTGGCTCATGTTACCTGTAGTACTACGCAGACCATTAGAAATATCACGAACGGAATCCGCAGATGAAAGATGGCAGAAAAGCATACTAA
>NZ_WUQZ01000077.1 GCF_009829075.1 Sphingobacterium composti
CCGAGTTTCGTCCCCATGTCCGCTAGTTTAAAGTAATGCATCCAGCCTGTGAGGTATTCCCTAAGGTAGAGAATTCGCTGTTCATCGCTCCAACCCCGACTACGGCAGGTTAATACTTTAATCTTCGCTTTCATCTTCCCTAGACTTTTAGGGTGAATACCTAAACGTGATTCCCCTCTGTAATTGTAGAAACTGTAGCCTAGAAATTTAATCTTGGATACATGGCTAACCACACTTTTCTCTTTGTTGACTTTAAGCATCAGCTTACCTTCAACAAATTTTGTGATCGATTCCATCACTCGTGAGGCGCTCCGTTTACTACGACAAAGTATCATAAGGTCATCAGC
>NZ_WUQZ01000078.1 GCF_009829075.1 Sphingobacterium composti
TGAAAGAAGAAACAGCATTATTCATGATTTTACCTTGTTTCGCTAATTTATTTTCAATGTTCACGAAGTCGGTTAAATTGATTTTTGAGCTTATAGCCCAGTTTTCTAACCTAACCGCATTTAATATATCACCTGTTGTTGTTCTATTTTGTCCTTGTTTATTATACCATTTTGGAGCTGGAAGTTTATCATTATTTAGTTGATTAGCTTTGTGTGAAGCAAGTAAAAGCATACCGTAACAAGCTGATAAGAACGCTGGCACTTTTTGCACGGCTTGTTTTTCTCTCACCTGTGCTTGTCCACACCCCATTAAGCTTTTTTGATCTCTAAACCCCACTTC
>NZ_WUQZ01000079.1 GCF_009829075.1 Sphingobacterium composti
AGATAGTCGTTGGAAAGGGTTGTTGTCAGTATCCAGCTTTTTGCTGTGTGCCAGTAACTTTTCCTTGTATGTGCCCATTCGTACGCCTTGTATTTACTTACACCTAGTTGTAACAAGTTCCTAATTTTAGACTTGCTGTGTTTCCATTGTTTCCATTTGACCATACGTAACCTACGGCGATACCACATATCCAGATGCCCCAGTTTCGTCCCCATGTCCGCTAGTTTAAAGTAGTGCATCCAGCCTGTGAGGTATTCCCTCAAGTAGAGAATTCGCTGTTCATCGCTCCAACCTCGACTGCGGCCCGTTAGTCCTTTAATCCTAGCTTTCATCT
>NZ_WUQZ01000008.1 GCF_009829075.1 Sphingobacterium composti
AGCGGAAAGTATTTCTCATGGATGCAACTATTATTCCTTTATGCTTAAGTGTATTCGACTGGGCTAAATTCCGCAGTGCTAAGGGAGCTGTTAAACTCCATACTATACTTGATTATGATGGCTGTATGCCGAGCTTTGTACATATCACCGATGGCAAACAACATGAATCCAAGATAGCCAAGACCATCTCACTTCCTAAGGGATGTGTGGTTGTTGTGGATAGAGGCTACGTTGATTATGCTTGGATGAATGTTTTGACAGCAACCAGTGCTTTTTTGTCACACGCAGTAAAAGCAACATGAAATATACAGTGGTTCGATCATTTCAAAGTGAAGCCCTCAAGGAAAATAACATCATTATGGATCAGCTCATTGAGCTTGATGGGGATGCTAAGAAACACTATCAAGGAAAGAAGATGCGTCTAGTTCGTTTTTGGGACAGCATAAATAATGCTGAATATGAGTTCTTAACAAACAATTTTACTTGGAAAGCATCAACAGTAGCGGCCTTATATAAGGAAAGATGGGAGATTGAAACTTTCTTCAAACATCTAAAACAGCGTCTGAAAGTCACCAGTTTTGTAGGAACATCAGAAAACGCCGTCTACATCCAAATTTGGACTGCATTAATAGGAATACTACTCTTTAAATACATCCAGAAGAAAGCTAAATATCAATGGAACTTATCCAATCTGGTGAACTTTATTCGTTTAAATATATTTGTTAAAATTGATCTTTGGAAATGGGCTAATGATCCATTCTTTTCTGGCAAACCTCCTGATAAAATTGGGCAATTCAAACTCTTCTAAAGAAAATAGTGAGGATATAATTTGAATTTTCACAAATAGCTTTCCTAATTCATAGATGAAGCCAGTTTTTTTTACATCCTAAATTTATTTAGGACAGATGTGTTTATGTATCATATTTATGAGGTTAAAAACTGCCAACCTTCACTTTCTTCCATTCCTCATAAAGATTATAGGTGTTATCGTTACCTAATTTTAATTCTCCTTCTATAGTTAGCATATTTCCGTCTTCGGAAATCTTGAGCGTCAGGCGAATTTCATCAAGATATGTTCTCGATGTATGATTAAAAATACTTTCCGTGTAATTACCTGTATTGTTTAATGTAAAAATACCGTCATGTGAAATAATAGCACCTTTCTCTGTGACGCGCATATTTGTGAATCTACCTTCATTTGAGAAGAGTTTGTATGCTCCGAAGGTCATATTATGTATATTTCCTTGACCGTCCTTCGTTTTCTTTAGTTCCCAAATCCCAGTTAGGGGTTTGTCTTGCGCAAAAGTTATTGTACATAATGCTACTAGGAATGTAACTAGTAATGTTAATTTTTTCATTTTATCGTTTTTATTTTAGTTATTTCCAAATCTTCAAATTATCTAATTCCCACGTTAATTATTTTCTTTTATTGCCTTAATAATTCCTTCGAGGTTTTCGTTAAATTCTAAAAGCTGCGCAAATACTTTATCGTCTTTTCCTAAGCCGCCATGCTTGTTGTTTTTACGGAATATGGCTTTGATATCTTCCCAACGATTTTGCTCTTCTGAAGTTATTAACCCTGCTAATTCTTTCAACTTTAATAAATTACTTTCTGTGTCAGCTGTCAAAGTTTGTGATTCACTTTCGTAATGTGCACGTATGACGTCTTCGATTTCGTTTTCATTCATCATCGGCACAACTTGTGCCACCAACTTACTCATGTTACGATACGAGCCTTGCATTTTGAATGAAGGTTCCGTACGATACGAATCTTGCATAGCTGCGGATTGAATGTAGTTTTTGTTGACTTTGATAACTACATCCCGAATTTTCAGCACATGCTTCAGTACCGCTACGAAATTATCAACATCTTGTTTTAAATAATTACCTTCTAAATCGGGTAATTGCTCGGAATCGTTTTGCACAAAATCAATCAGCGCATAGAAATCTTTAAACGATTTGTTTGCAATTTTTTCTAAATGTGGATTTTCAATAGCAGCATTTTCAATGAGGCTTAGGTTAAATAGATGTTCTGTATCTCCAATGACATCTCCTAAGTTGTACACATCCGCACGATTCGCCAACATGTCTGGAATTTGAAACTTAGAACCCGATTCTGTGTATGGATTTCCTGCCATCACGATGCAAAAACGTTTACCACGTAAGTCATAAGTTTTACTTTCCCCATCAAAAATGCCATCTATTTTGCGTTGTCCATCCGCTAATGAAATGAATTTCTGGAGGAATTCTGGGTTCAAGTGCTGAATATCATCTAGATAAAGCATTACATTATCTGCCATTTCAAATGACAAATTTATTTTCTTCAACTCCTCGCGTTCACCAGAGGTCTTGGCTTCGACTGGATCAATGGACGTAATAGAATGCCCAATAGTAGGACCATTGACTTTCACAAAATGTAAACCCATGGTTTTCGCCAGATATTCCATCAAAGTTGTTTTACCATAACCTGGAGGGGAAATCAACAACAACATACCCATACGAGCAGTACGTTTGTTGTCGCCTGCTGCACCCAATTGTTTCGCTAAATTGTTTCCGATGAGAGGAAAATAAACTTCGTTAATCAATTTATTACGAACAAAAGAAGTTAATACTTTCGGTTCAAACTCATGGATTTTTAACTCTTTCTCATAAGATTTTACCAATTGTTCTTTTAATGCGGCAAAAGATTCAAAGCGTTTTACTTCATTTTGTACAAATGATTGAAGCTTTTGTATGAATTCATGGTAATGAATCGTCAATTTGCCTTCTTCTAGCACAGCATGATTGCCTTTGAGTCCTTCTAAAGAAGCGGTGTCATGAGAAAAATGCAAATGATAATTTTCTTTCGGGAACAACAGTTCTACAGCTGCCTCTTCCACATGTTGTCTGTACGATTCGTATTTATCATATTCATCGACAAAAGCATGTAGCCAGTTCAATGTCAAATAGTATTTGTCTTCAAGGCTGAAATATGAATTTTCTAAATCTTCCTGAAATGATTTGAGCGTTTTTTTGCTTTCCAATGCTCGTACAAAATCTTGCTTCAAATGGTCTGCACTCTCACTCAAAACCATTTTCCCATGTCTCGAGATAGCTTCAAAAATATACGTAGCGATTTGATTCGTGCTTTCTTCTTGACCATCGACAATATTAATCCAAGATTGGAAAATACGCGCAATCTCATCCACCGTACTTTGGTAACGATTACTTTTCGGAAATGCATGCAAAACATTTGCTGTAGAATGAATGAGCGCTTCCGTTTTTTGTCTGATTTCTGGAGCTAAAGTAAACCAAAATAGATGGGCTGTAGCACGTAATGATGGTGCATAGCGAAGGAACTCCATCTTATCATCCATAGCTTTAATGGCTTGATAAATAAACAATGCATCGTAATTGTGAACACCTTTGATGTAATTTTCCGAATAACTTTGTTCTACCGTTTGTGTGATAAATTCTTCTGCATTAAAAGTTTCTTGATCTATCGAAGCTAAAAATGTTTTGAAGGCTAAATATTCAGCACGGTAAACAGCCTTGTTCTCTGAAACTAATTCTTGCTCCCAAATATCTTGAAAATCGAGTATCTCTTGATTTTTTACCTTTTGGTAAAAACTCGTACCTGTCAGATGGTAATTCAATTCTTCGTTGCGACGAAGCAAAGTCAGATTGAGCGGTTGTTTATTGACCGTAAATTTGTGCTTGCCAAGGGCAATAATATTATCGCCATCAACATAAAGCTCTGTTTTGTCGCGTAAAACGCGCAATGCGTCTTCCTGTGATTTTTTAAGTAAATTTTCTAAGTTTTCAGCCTTTGAAACATCGTTTAATGACTTCAATTCGGTGATAAGTTCACGAATTTTGTTAATCATCAAATCGGAAGCATAGAAACTTAGAATTTCTTCACGCGTGTTGAATGTTTTGGATTTATTCTCAATGTTTTTGAGGACGCGTAAGCCAATCTGCTCCAAAGAAGAACTTCTTTTATTGAGCTGCTCTACAATTTGTTCACGTCTCGTAGTGAAAGCTTTGATAATTTCATCGCGCTTGTCCGCGATTTTCAACGCAAAATCATCAAATTCCGAAAACTTGCTATCTAATTCTTCAAGCTGAACAACAATCTTTGTGTAATATTCGTCTACCTTATCAGCCGAAGTCGAAAGTTCCAAATAATTTGTCACCGACTGTTCCAACAACGTCAACTGAGCCGAAAATTCCGCTACTGCTTCTTTACTTCGCAAAGAACTTAATTTACGCGTAAGTTGTGCACGAACTTCGTTCAATGATGAAAATATCAACGATATTTTCTCAATAATCTTAGTCGTTTGTGTGGTATCTTCAATCTTAAGACTATTGAGAATATCAATCAGTAATTCCAATTCAGAAGAAATGGCTGTATTGTTTTCTTCAACTTCTTTGGCGTCAAAAGCTTTGGTAATTTCTTCTACTTTTTTCTTCTGATCGATGACACGTTCTTCGTAGGAGAGGAGGGCCTCATCTTTCAATAAGAAAGCAACAGTCTTGTCCGAAAGGTCAACGGTAATTTTTTCAATTTGCGCAGAAAGTGTAGTTATTTGTGCTTCGTCGGTGTATTTTATATTTTTCAGATCAATAATTTCACCTTGAAGTTTACGCGAATCTGCCAATTGATGTACCAACTGATCCAGCTTTTCAACAGTTGTGCTGTTGATCTGGAACACTAGATGTTCTAATTTCTTATGTGTGTTTTCTACGACTTCTAAAGCATGTTTGCGCAGTGCTTGTACTTTCACAAATTCATCGATTGCAGTGTTCGCAACTTCTGAGATCTGCTTTAGTGGCTCTCCCAAACTTTTTAAAGCGGGGTCATTAATCCAAAAATAACTATCTAATATTCCATTGGTTTTGCGCAGAATATCTTCATAAAGCCCTTCATAGCTGTCTTCTTTGTTGACCAATTGCACGACTTCTTGGACTTCGGCCATAGCTTGTACAATTTGCTTATTGCCTACTTTGTACACTGGGTCATCGCGTCGTTCGGTGTTTTCCTGTAAGATAGCCATGTATGGCGTTTCCCAAATCTGCACCTGATGATGACGTGTTGCCTCAGCCTCAGTTCGGAAATAAATCAACGAACCATCATCAAATACGGTAAAACCATTGCAGATAATTGGAGTCTCAACAGCTTGCTGAATGATGTTATAAGACATCAAAATGTAGGTGTTGGTTTCTGATTGGGTAAACACATACAAGAAGTCTTCACCATTCGGTGAAGCAATCCTGCGCAAAAAGGATACATCTTCCAAAGTATTGTCAAATACTTTGTAGGTGCCGTTCTGTAAATAATAGCCATTAGAGAATATGATACCTTGGTTGTCGGGGAGCAAAATAGCCGATTCATTCAATGATTTAATATTGACAACTTCTTTGGTGCGTTGATTGAAAATGTAAGCTCTAAAATCTTCTTGATAAGGCTTTACGCGGACTGCGATTAAGTTTCCTAAATCGGCATAATAGTAATCCGCATCATCCAATTGTTGATCTGTATTAGCTACTTTTTCCGCATAAATTCCTTGCCCAGAATCTGTGTTATTCTCTATTTTGAATGTAATATCTCCGTGCAAGGCTTCGATGAAGACTTTGTCTAAAATGGAAATGTGTGGAAATTTACCCAACCGACGGTCTTCCAAGGTCGTTTTCGTCCACGAGAATTCATGCTGCGCAGGTAACTTTACTTCATGAATACTACGGTCATCTTGATAGATAAGTTTATCGCCTTTTATTAACCATTTAAACGCTTTTCTGTCTTCCGCATTTTTGCTGGTTTGGAAAATCATATATAGAAAATTTTCCGTTCTGCGGAACTTTGAAAATATGGAGTCGCGGTAATATTTATAAAGATTTTGGTAGTCCGTAATAAAATTAGGATCGTTGATTAAATCCAGAGGTAACGGATTGAAATGATTTTCTTCAAACGCGTAAATACTGAATACATCCTCCAATTTAATCTCTGTACGAAGGCCAAAATGTACGTTATAACCGAAAATACAAATCTTGTCAAGTGCTATAATGCCACGCGCCACACAGTTATTCTCAGTTGTGATGCGTTGGTTAGCTTTCAATACAAAGCTTGTCGAATTAAAGACTTCCTTGCGAGCTGAATTAAGCTCATTCACACGCTTTGCTAAATCATCACGTTGCGTCAATAGGCGCTTGCGAATGATTTCGTACGAGCCTGTATCGAGTGTCTCAATCCTTTGGATTGTTTGGTTGTTTTCTTCTGCCATTGGTTACATAGCTTTCACTCCTGACGGAGTGATATATAGTTTCGTTATTATGTTACAGAGCTATGACTCCTAACGGAGTCTATCTTGTATAGTTGCTTATAGGTTTACACTCCTCTGGAATGATACTTTTTAGTGTCAACAGAACTTACCTCGCAGAGGTAAAACTCTGTATCAAAAGCTGGACTTCCTAGCCTAAACCGTTCCGTTAAGTGCGTTCAAGACTTTTTTGCTGTTCTTCCATACTTAACGGAGTGGTAGTAGTTGAGTCTCTTTGGACTCTTAAAAACTTGCACATCTAAGGAGTGATATTTTTCTGTTTCTACAGTTATACCTCGTAGAGGTAAAAGCTGTGTATAAAGTTAAGCTTGCAAACTTCGAGCGTGCCGTGAGGTGCGCAACATGCAACTTTATTCTAGTTCCTTGAAAATATACTTATCGTTATATTCTACCTCAAAAGCCTTTAATAGCTTAAGATATTCCTCACTAAAAGTCTCCTTCTTATGATGCTCTTTTTGTCTTTCGATATACCGAATAACATTTGGTATTTGCGATTGACTATAACTAAATGCGCCATATCCTTCTTGCAATCGGAAGAGTGTCTTAGTCAGTTTATGCTAATTTATAAATTGTGAAGACTCATGCTTTACTTGTCTCATCAACTCAGAAATTGTCTGATTCGGATTTAATCCTATGAATAAATGAACGTGGTCATAGGCTGAATTGATGGCTAATACCTTGTGTCCATTATTCTGAACAATCGCAATGATGCAATCTATCTTCCCAAGAAGTTGCTATCATCGCTTGTCTAAATTTGACAACAAAGACAAGCTGAACATACATTTGCGTGTAGGTATTAGCCATTTAATTCATTATAATTAACTTAACTTCTTATTCGAAATACCTAAATTCTTGGCAATGCCGAATAACGAATTAATAAAGCCTTTGTCTTCTTCGTTTTCTTCTGCTGAAGCGGCTTGTTGCAATTTGATTAAAGCAGCGGAAACAGTAAGGTTTTTAATGTCATTTGTTGAGATACCATACTTATCTGCTAACGCGCGAACTTTTTCTGCCAAATCACCTTTTCCATCTGGACCAAGTAACGAGTTCTTTATATCTGTAGCATGTTGCGAATTGTCAATCAATTTGTCGAAACCTTTTGCATTAGAAACTTGACGTACAATATTCTCGAAGAACAAAGTTTCACCGCCCACGATGTCAATTTTCGCAGATTTCAATGCTTCTGCTAACACAGCAGATTGTGCACCAGCGATGTCTTTCTGAATATTGATATGCGCCAATTCGATGTCGCGTTCTTTTTGCAATTGCAATTTGAACTCCTCGTGTTCTTTGCCCACACCATCTAATTGCTTCATTGCCGAAGCTTTTTCCTCAATTCCTTTAGCTTCTGCTAAAGCTTTCTCACGAACAACTTCTGCTTGTGCTAGACCTTCTTTGCGTAACGCTTCTGCTTTTTTC
This sequence comes from Sphingobacterium composti, assembly GCF_009829075.1. GTDB lineage: Bacteria > Bacteroidota > Bacteroidia > Sphingobacteriales > Sphingobacteriaceae > Sphingobacterium > Sphingobacterium composti. Next base: position 7,737 of record NZ_WUQZ01000008.1, read on the forward strand.
TCAATAACGGAAGCTTCTTTCGTGCCTTGAATTTCCTCAGCTTCAGCTTTCGCTACCATCACTTCCGCTTCTGATAAACCGATAGCCGCTTCTTCTTTTGCTTTCGCTTCCGCAATGATTTTACGTGCTTCCGCTTCTTTTGCAGATGCTTCTTTCTTCGCTTCCGCTTCGATTAATAATTCTTGTGCTTTTTTCTCCGCTATTTTACGTGCAGCTTCTGCATCGATTACTTTTTTCTCCGCCTCTTGTTCTGCTGCGATTTTCGCTGCTTCAGCAGCTTTTACCGTTGCAATCAAGCGCTCTTCAGCTTCTTGCGAAGCCGCAATAACCCCAGCTTGTTTCTTACGCTCAACTTCACGGAATACCTCTACATCTTTAACAGCTTGTTGTTCTTCAATTACACCTTTTTCCAATTGAACGCGCTCTTTGATGACATTCTGAATTGATTTTTGTTCCGTCTCCACCGAACGTTGTTTGTCGATTTGTGCCAAAGTAACAATACGCTCACGTTCTGTTGCTTCCAACGCGCGGTCTTTTTCTACGCGTTCCGTTTCTACTGCATCTGTACGGAGTTTGTTTTTCTCTGCGATGATGATCTGACGCATCTTGTTTTCTTCTTGAATAGCTAAGGCTTCCTCCGTAGAGATGCGAACAGTTTCTGCTTTTAAGCGTTCTTCTTCACGTACTTTAACGATTTCAGCATCCTCACGAGATTTGATATTTTCAATCTCACGACGCTGCTTTTCTTCTTTTTCTGCCAATTGGCGTTCTAATTCCAAAATAGCTTCACGAGCTTCTACGTCTTGTTTTTTGATTACTTTTTCTTCTTCACGACGGATCAAGTTCGCATTCATATTCTGCTTTGCCGTCAACTCTGTGATTTTTTTGATGCCTTCGGAATCTAAGATATTATCCGGGCTCAAGAATTTCAATTCTGTTTGTTCCAAATAGTCAATAGCACAGTCATCCAAGATATACCCATTCAAATCCGTACCGATAATATTTAATATCTCATCACGAAACTCACGACGCGCTTCGTACAATTCGATGAAATCAAATTTTTTACCTACAGTCTTAAGTGCTTCTGAAAATTTAGACTCGAAAATATTTTTTAATGTTTCTGGCTCACTTGCACGGTCACAACCTAAGTTTTGCGCTACGTTGATTACGTCGTCTACGGATTTGTTGACACGTACGAAGAACGCAACTTTGATATCTGCACGGATATTATCTTTACAAATCAAGCCATCACCTTGCATACGGTTGATTTCTATTTTCTTGACAGAAATATCCATTACTTCCATTTTATGGAATACCGGAATGACATACATCCCTTTGTTGAAAGCTACATTAGAGCCTCCTACACCGGTACGTACAATCGCTTTTCCTTGAGGAATTTTTTTGTAGAACATACTAAGAACCACAAAAAATGCGATGATGATAAAGGCTACAGCACCAACTGCTATGAGCACAATCCCTGTTAGTCCATCGATAAATAATAATTGATTAGTAATCATGATATATTTAAGTTTTATTTTCTAATAGTTATTTAGGTTTATATTTTTCTGAACATAATAGTATTTTTTGTCTGCAGCCTCATCCACAATAGTGACTTCTTCATTATAGCGAATTTCTGAACCATCCACACTTTTTACATTTAGTCGGATGACATCTTGCTGAATCAATAATTCGACAGAACCAATACTTTCACCTTTGATGCTCGAACGCATTTTTCCTGTTCTGCCCAAAAATTCTATAGCTTCTTCACCAGTATAACCTACTTTTTGGTACAGTTTCACAACAGGTATTGTTACATAATGCATCAAAAAATAGGTCAAAACAAGTATTGGGGCTAATATCCATACTGATTTCCATCCGTAACTGCCAAGATGAAAAAGCAGTGATGTCGCAATCGTGATAAGCCATCCAATAAATTTGAAAAGTGTAACGATTACCATCAAAGGAGCTTTACCAATATTGATAAAATCCATGGCTTTCGCGATGAACGATGGTTCTGCATCTCCATCTATAGTCGTGTCACCTTCTATATCTTGGACGTCAGCTCCTTCAAAATTTGCATCAACATCTGTTCCGCCAAAATCAAAGCCATCACCCATCAGCATAGTAAACAACCAATACAATAGCGACAATCCTGTCAACAGCGTCATTATTGCATTTGCCAGAGGATTAAAAAGTATGTTTAGAAGTTCGACCATAATTTTGGTTCGTTAAAATTAAATTGTTTCTCTTTTAAATGTATAGTGGAATGTCCAAGAATTACCACCGAAGGTAAGGTCTTGCACACTTACCAGTTCCCATCCTTGTCGGCCAAATTCGTTAAGAATTTTGTCTATTTCCTCTGGTTCTAATAAGGTTCCCCAAAAACCTTTTGGCTCAACTTTTACCGTTTTATATTCAAATCTTTTCATACTGCTAATTTTACTGGATAATGATTTCGTATTATTAATATGTAGACTAATGTGCCAATGAAGGGCGCACAAAGTATCAAAAGTATTATCAATATCTTGTCTGTAGTCTTATGTGAAAAATCTCGTTTGTGCAAATCCCATAGTGCTCCACCAGCCATAATTAATGGAATCAATACAATGAAACTCATAATGACGAGCATAAACATTTCGGCTGTTCCGATATTTATAAATACTAAATTATTCATCTTTAAGTGTTGTTAATTTTACGCTTTAATGCTTCTAATTCTTCGTTGGTTGTATCCGATTTGCTGAGCAAATAGTCAATTTCTTTCTCTGTATGCTGCTGACTGTATCCTTCCAATGCCTCATTATACGCTTCTTGATGTTCCAATTTGGTCTTCATCTTTTCCAGAAGCTCAATTGTGCTGTTGTTGTCTATATTGGCCATTTGTCTATTTGCAAATTCAGAAGCTTTATTTATTAATTGTTTCGCTTTCAACGTACTTAACTCTTTTTCCCACTTTGCAATATTGAACTTTAATATATCAATTTTACTGTTAAGTAAATTGTTTTTTTTAGAATATATTGTCGTTTCGTTTGTGATTTCTGCTGCCTCAGAGGTTAATTTTTTCTTAATATTCAGTGCTTCCAATGCAAGTTGATCTGCTTTTGCTGAGTCAATTTCTTGTTGATGGGCTTTCTGTAATAACAACATGGCTTTATCTTCATAATTTGCTGCATCATTCAACTTATTTTTAGCAAGAATCTCCCTTCGTATTAAATGCGCCCTATTCGTTATATAAGCTTCTGTCAATTCTGATAGCTGTTGTTTCATTTCTTCAATTCCTTTTTCAATCAAATGAATTGGATTTTCCATCTTATCGACCAAAGCATGAATTTCTGCTTGTCCGATTTTTAAAAGTCTTTTAAAAATATTCATCACACGATTTATTTCTTTGAAAATTGTATAAGTTGTTCCTTGTATTCACCTAGCAATAAAGAAAGCGAATTAATAGCCGCATCAAATTCATTTTGATCCAGGTTGTGCAATTGTAAAGTGTACCTAAAAATCACACGCTTCCCATCTTCCGTAAGTGCAAATGCTCCATGAATGATATCTCTATTTTTAATCAAGAGCGATTTGAAAATATGCAAGTTGTCCGAATGCAACGAAAATAGATGTTGTTCGAAAATGATTATCGGAGGTGTAACACCAATAATCAGATTCTTAATGCCATCAAAATTGTTTTCAATCAGAAAAAAACCTTCATTCTCATTCTTGCTGATAATGGTGTAATCCAAATCGAGAATAAATTTTTCAACAGTTTTGAAGTTCATTGGCTAATTTTTTTATATATTTGCTTATAATGTTAGCATAAAGATAGTGAATGCAAAATATTTTTGCAAAATAATTTTAAATTATTTTTTACAATGAGTCAAATTGGTAATAATATTAAGAAGCTTAGAAAGGTGAAAGGGTTAAGTCAGCAGGCTTTTGCAGAGTTATTTAACTTGACCAGAGGTAATATTTCCTCATATGAGGAATTTCGTGCAGAGCCACGAATAGAAGTAATTTTGCAGATTGCAAAATATTTTAGCATTCCCATAGCAGAACTTCTTGAAAAGCAATTGACGGTTAATGAAATTTTAAATTTTGAGGATCACTTTGAAAAGTCAATTCAATTAGATTCAAAGACTTTAACAGAAATACCTTTTTTGAATCGGGAATATTTACAAAAGAATTCAGCTGTTGAATTAAAAGAACTGCCTCATATACATTTTCCAATATATAATAAACACAGTATGTTGGCTGTGGAAAATTCGGATATAATTTCAAATCCTGCTGATTTTCCTTTTGAAGAAGGGACAATTCTTTTTTTTGAGCATGTAGAGATTGATATACTGCATATTCTAGATTCAAAAATTGGTTTTTACTTAGACGGAGAAGATATGTTTTTTGGGAAATACGAAGTAGCTGACAAACAAATAAAGTTAAAACTTAACGATTGGAAGGAAGCTGTTTTTACAGAAGAAAATAAGAAATCTTTTTGGAAGTTGTATGCAAAGTTCGCTAGGGTATAAACCAGAAGCCCCATTTTGATCACAAATGGAGCTTTTTTGTTTTACTTCATCTCTTCTTTCAAGAAACGAGCGGTTTCAGAGTTTTTAACTTTGATTAACTCTTCTGGTGTACCTGCAAAAAGTAATTTTCCACCTTCGCGACCTCCTTCTGGTCCCATATCAATAATCCAATCCGCTGTTTTGATTACATCCAAATTGTGTTCAATAATTAAAACTGTATTTCCTCTGTCGACTAAACGATTTATAACTCCCAACAACACATTAACATCTTCAAAATGCAATCCTGTGGTTGGTTCGTCAAGGATATAAAATGTATTACCAGTATCTTTTTTCGATAATTCTGTTGCTAATTTTACGCGTTGTGCTTCACCACCTGAAAGGGTAGTGGACGATTGTCCTAAAGTCAAATAGCCCAAACCTACATCTTGTAATGTTTTAATCTTGCGATAAATAGATGGAATATGTTCGAAGAAATCTACAGCTTCATTGATACTCATGTTCAATACATCCGAAATCGACTTTCCTTTGTAGCGAACTTCTAATGTTTCGCGGTTATAGCGTTTTCCATTACACGATTCACAAGGAACTTGTACATCTGGTAAGAAGTTCATTTCGATAATCTTCATTCCAGCCCCTTGACAAGTTTCACAACGTCCTCCTTTTACATTGAAAGAGAATTGTCCTGGCTTATAACCACGGATTTTAGCTTCAGGAAGTTGTACGTAAAGCGTTCTAATATCCGAAAACACACCTGTGTAGGTCGATGGATTCGAACGTGGTGTTCTTCCAATCGGACTTTGGTCTATTTCGATAACTTTATCGATATTTTTTAAGCCCTCAATGCTTTTGTGTGGCATTGGCGTTGCTTTAGCTCGGAAAAAATGTTTATTCAGAATAGGGTAGAGCGTACCTGTTATCAAACTCGATTTTCCAGAACCCGATACGCCAGTAACTAAAATTAATTTTCCCAATGGAAAATCAACAGAAACATTTTTAAGGTTATTGCCTGTCGCGCCTTTTAGTGATAATACTTCGCCTGTACCTTTTCTGCGTTCTTTAGGTATAGCTACTTCTTTTTTACCATTCAAATAGGCTGCGGTAAGTGAATCCGCTTTTAATATATCTTTTGGAAGGCCCTCAGCGACAATTTCTCCTCCATTCACACCTGCTGCAGGTCCCATATCGATTACATAATCCGCATTTAGAATCATGTCCTTGTCGTGCTCCACAACTAATACCGAGTTTCCGATGTCTCGAAGGTTCTTCAAGGAATTAATCAAACGCTCATTATCACGTTGATGCAAACCAATACTTGGCTCATCCAAAATATACAAGACATTTACCAGTTGCGAACCAATTTGTGTAGCTAAGCGAATACGCTGTGCTTCACCGCCAGACAATGTTTTCGAAGAACGGTTTAACGTCAGGTAGTTCAGGCCTACGTCTAATAAAAATCCTAGACGAGTTCTGATTTCTTTCAAAATCTCAACAGCTATGGTTTTTTGACGCTCATCCATTTTGTCTTCTACATTTTCCAACCAAGTGGCTAAGACCGAAATGTCCATAGCGGCTAATTCTGCAATGTTTTTATCGGCTATCTTAAAATGTAGTGATTCCTTACGCAATTTGTCACCATGGCAAGCTGGACACACCACTTGCGTACGAAAGTCATCCAATGCAGGCGCATCGTCCGAATATTTACCGCTATGCTCTTCCAGCATTTTGAAGATGCCCGAAAAAGTGACTTTATATTCTCTTGCGCCATAAGACCCGTATGAAACAGTAAGTGATATAGGTTCTTCCGCACCGAAAAGCATCAAATCTATTTGTTCTTCTGTCAACTTATCGACAGGAGTCGTAAGCGAAATCTCAAATTTCTTTGCTACCGCTTTGATAATCGCACTATTCCAACTTTCTTTTAGCGATCCCAAAGGAACGATTGCACCTTTTTGAATACTTAATTTCTTGTCTGGAATAACAATGTTTTTGTCAATCTCAAAAATATAGCCCAAACCATCACATTTGGGACATGCCCCATAAGGTGAGTTGAACGAAAATGTATTCGGTTGCGGTTCATCGTATGAAATGCCTGACTCGGCATCCATCAAATATTTACTAAAAAACTGTTCTTTCGTATTATCGCGATTTACAATTTTGATGATGCCCTTTGCAGCTTTCATCGCTTGGAGCACCGATGTATACAAACGTTTTTTGTCGCCTTCAGAAGCCTGAAGTCTATCAATAACGATTTCGATATCGTGGATTTTGTAGCGGTCAACCTGCATTTTTGGTTCTATGTCCAAGACGTCGCCGTCCACGCGTACTTTAGAATAGCCTTGTTTGCGAATTTGCTCAAACAATTCACGGTAATGCCCTTTACGACCTTTGACAACAGGAGCCAAAATATTAATTCCTTCGTCTTTAAATTCAGTTAAGATTTGATCTACAATCTGCTCTTCGGACATACGCTGCATTTTCTTACCCGTTGCATACGAAAATGCTTCACTTGCTCGTGCATACAGCAGACGTAAAAAGTCGTAAATTTCGGTAATTGTACCTACGGTAGAACGTGGATTTTTGTTCGTAGTTTTTTGCTCTATAGAAATAACCGGACTCAATCCTGAGATTTTGTCTACATCTGGACGTTCTAATCCACCCAAAAACTGACGACTGTAGGCAGAGAAAGTTTCCATATAACGACGTTGTCCTTCTGCATAAATGGTGTCAAAAGCCAATGATGATTTTCCCGAACCACTCAGTCCTGTGATAACCACCAGCTCATTGCGCGGAAAAGAAACATCAATGTTTTTTAAATTGTGTACACGCGCACCATATACTTCTACTTCACTTTGATCACCTAAATCGACTACTTTTGTTTTGGACATATCGAGCTAAATATTTTACGAACTTGCAAAGTTACTCATTATTAGGCGGAATTTGAACTGATGTCTAAGGTGTTATTACTTAATATTATATTCGGATGATGGAATAGTTTTTGTAATTTACTCTGACAAACAATTAATCCTTGAAAAAATTAGATTTAAGTCGCCAAGAAAAAGAAACTGTAGAGCAAGCACTTGATTTTTGGAATGCAAATGGAAATTTGGATAGCCAAAAAGCGGAGGAGCTTAAAGCTACAATTGATGAGCGTAGTTTTGAGTGGAAGGTGCTTGCTCGATATGCTTTTTGGGTTGCTTTAGCGTCTTTGATTTTTTCCGTGATTTCCTTGTTTTCGGATAATGCTCTGGAAAAGTTTGTGCAGCAATTCTATGATACGCCTAATGTGATATTTTGCATTGCTTTTGCTGGATTAGCCTTTTTGTTTTACTTTTTAGGATTTAGAAATAAAAAGTTATATCCGGATAAGACTTTTTCTAATGAAACTTTAATGTTAGCAGGCTCATTTTCAACTGCTGCTTGTATTGGATTTCTAGGACAAATATTAGATCGAGATAATCATTTTTTCAGCATCTTATTTTTTCTTTCTATTTTAATATACGGCGTGTTGTCCGTCAAGTTAAGTTCAAAGTTGATATGGGTATTTACCTTAGTTGCTCTGGGGATTTGGTTTGCAACCGAAACAGCTTACCATAGCGATTGGGGATGGAAATTCTGGGGAATGAATTATCCGTTGCGTTTCACAATTTTTGGTATTATTCTTACCGCATGTGCTGTGTTTGTTCAACCTAGATTTTCACAATTAGAGCCATTTAAATCGACAAGTATAGTGATTGGGTTGTTGTATACGATGATAGCACTGTGGTGCTTGTCTATCTTTGGTAATTACAGTGATTTCGAAGCGTGGTCAAAGATTAGGCAATGGGAAATATTCTATTGGGGATTGATAGCTGTATTTTTGTCTCTAGGTTTGGCATTATATGGTTTGAAAAAACGAGATACGGTGATTCGGGATATTGGATTTGTATTCTTTTTGATAAATCTATATACACGATTTGTGGAGTACCTTTGGGATAATATCAATCGAACAATCTTCTTCTTAATCTTAGCTATTTCCTTTTGGTTAGTAGGACGTTGGTCCGAAAAGATATGGAAAAAGCAAAGCTCTTCTACATAGAAGAGCTTGCTTTTTAGTTGATTTTTAGGCTGTAAGTGATGTCTACGCCTCCAGCGGCTAGCATATCGTGTACAGAACAATATTTTTTTACAGCCAATTCTGCTGCCTTTTGTGCTTTTACTTCATCAATATTCCCTTTTAGGATGAAGTTAATATGAATTTTAGTGAAAATATTCGGGATTTCTTCTCTGCGGTCGCCAGATACTTCCACTTGAATATCTTCAATTTCTTGACGTTGCTTTTGTAGAATTGTAGTTAAGTCGAAGACGCTACATGAGCCTAATGCCATAAGAACCAATTCCATGGGTCTTACACCTTTTCCTTCACCGCCGATAGCATCAGAACCATCTATGTTAACTTTTACAGAAGACAACTCACTAGATGCTTCAAAATGAACGGCTTTATTTATACGTTGTAATGCTACTTTCATATTCTTTCAATTATTCTATACTTCTAAAATAGTAAAAGGTCGCTGTATTAGCGACCTTTTACTATTTTTTTAGCGATTCTATGACTTAAGGCAATTTTACACCCCTAAAATCTGTAGCATCTACTTTTTCTAATTTTGTGCCATATTTCGAATTTATCGCATCGATTACAAGATTTGCCATAATCGCATTTCCCATAGGAGTCAAATGTATACCATCCAATGAGAAAGCATTTCCTGTAATGAAAGCAGAGCTTACCCCCACACCGTTGTAATTAATACCAGTTTTCAATTTAGTCAACATGGCATTGGCATCGGCAACTGCAAGGTTTTTACTATTTGCAATTTCTTTTATGATAGCATTTAATTTCCCAATATGGGTTTTGATAGCAGCTGCTTCTTCGGTATCTAATACATACTTATCTTCTATAGGTCTATCAGGGTGTAATCCATAAGGCGCTGGTGAGCCAGTTGTGTTGCCCAATAATCCAGAACTAGAGAAAGGCAATGCAAATAAGTCATTGTCTGTCGCTGGTCGCGAAGGGTTTGTTTTTGTGGCTATGAATAAATTAGTAATAGTTTGTCCCGAAGCCGCTGATGCTGCATCCAACAATGCTTTTCGAGTGACAGTCGTGAAAAATGGAATAGTAGTTACATCAGGTATAGTTCCTACAACTCCTTTCTGTCCATTAGCAGTCAATTTTCCAATGAATTGTGTATATACAGCTCTAAAAGTTTGTTCATTCGTTAATACAGTTGTTCCCGCTGGATTATCATTTACAGCACCATTTGTAGCGTAACCTAATACATCATTGTTGCCTAACCAGAACGAGAAAAATGTATGATTTCTGTTGTCAACAAAGTCTTGATAGCTTTTAGTTCCGACTTCAGAACTTGGTAACAGTCTTGCGAAATACATATTACCTGCACTAACTAATCCTACACCCGAATGATCCAACCGCATACCTGGGATTCCTAAGTTATTAATCTCAGTTCCTTCGAATTTTGTAAGCACACCGTTGTTTAGAGCAGATTTATCGCTCACCCATTCTAGTTGTGGTTGACCATTCACCAAAGCTTTCAATCTATAATAGCCAGAGCCATTGGATTGTGCTTCTGAGAAGAATGGAGTGTTGAAAGTACCACCACCATGGGTTTTCATTTTCTCAGCAACAAGATTAGGGAATGCTACATTTTGTCCTTCCAGGTACAATCCTCCATCTGCAAAACCAGCAGTTAGCGAATTGCCTACGGCAATATATTTTGAGAAATCAACATTAGCGTTTTGAGCAGGTTGAAATTCCCTAGTTATTTCTGGTTTACATGAGGCCATCAGCGCAATGGCTGCCAATCCACAGTATAATTTTATGTTTTTTTGAAATGTTTTCATCGTGATTACCATTTATAGGTTAAAGAAATACCTGGAGCATGAATATTAGTTTTGTACGTTCCTTGTAATTGTGTTTCTACGTTCTTAACAGTCCGTTCCATAATTCGTTGGAATGTGTAAGCACCTGATAAATCAAACTTTTCAGATAGATTGTATGTGAAACCAACAGAGCCCATTATACGATTATTGTCAGGTGTCTCTGCATATACATATTGTCCACGTACCGGTGTGTATACATAACCTGCACCCATTCTTAGGTCTAGTTTATCTGTAGCTTCGTAATTTAAACCTACTTTACCTGAGAAAGCATTTTCATACTTTTTAGGTTGTCTTGTGTCAGTAAGAACAGGAGTATTGTTTTCGTAATCAAAAACTAATTCTTTGTAAATACTGTACCCAATTAAGGTTGCGTCAGCAGCTAGATCTAGTTTTTCACCCATAGGGAATGTAATTCCTAAGTTAAATGAAGAAGGAAGTGGTAATTCAGCAGAAAACTTTGTGTTAGGGAATGATGTTCCCAAAGCTGCAGGAACTGTAAATACAGCATCACCATCTTCAAGTTTAGTATTGACTTTTGAACGGTAACTTAAGGAGATTGCAAAATCCTCTTCTAAATTATAATGCACACCTACGTTAAACCCCATTCCTTTTCCTACGCCACTTAACTCTGCGCGTCCTGCATTTCCATGTTGATCAAAAACTGGTATAGAACGTGATAAATCCACAGATCCTAGATTATACACAAATCCACCACCTATACCAAAGTTTTCGGTAAGTTTAAAACTCAAAGTAGGTTGTATATAAATCGCTCGCATTGAAAGGTGATTTAATTCATATCTGCCAGGCCATTCTGTGCCCCAGTCAACAGCTCCACCAAACGGAGTATATACTCCTATACCAGCTTTCCACCAGCTGTTTTTGGGACCGAATGTTGCAAAAACTGAAAATGGAGGGGTCACTTGAAATTTTGTGTTGTGTTGCACATCACTATCTAATTCTTTGAATGCTGAACGATACATTACAGCTGAGGCGCCAATGGATATGGCGTTATTTTCCATTTTTGATAATGCTCCAGGATTATAGAAAATGCTGGTCTCGTCAACAAATAATGCGGAGCCTGCACCAGACATGCCTAGTGCTCTAATGCCTTGGGTATTCACTTGTGAACCTTGAGCAAATGTTAGTGTGGGACTTGCCAACAATAAGGCAAAAAGTAATTTTCTCATATGATGTGAGGTTAGCTCTGATTATAAATAATATGCTAACATAGTATTTTTTTTAGAAATAAAATAATTATTTGTCTTTTTTTGATTAATAGAAATGATTAACTTAACAATCAAAATTTAATTTAACATCATGAGTCAAGTAACATTTAAAGGGTCGCCTGTAAACACGAATGGGTCATTACCTAACATTGGAGAACAAGCACCAGACTTTTCTCTAACATCAGGAGATTTGTCGCAAAAGTCATTAAAAGATTTTGAAGGTAAAAGAGTTATATTAAATATTTTTCCAAGTGTAGATACAGGTACTTGCGCAGCGTCGGTGCGGGCATTTAATGAGATTGCATCAACCTTACCTAATTCAGTTGTTCTATGCATTTCTAAAGACTTGCCATTCGCTCAATCTAGATTTTGTGCAGGCGAGGGGCTTGAAAATGTAATCACTTTGTCTGAATATAAGAATTCTTCATTCTCTGATGCATATGGTGTCCGTTTCAGTGATGGTCCACTAGAGGGATTATTAAGTCGTGCGGTAGTAGTAGTCGACGAGACAGGTAAAGTAATCTATCACGAACAGGTGGCCGAAACTGCCGATGAGCCTAATTATGAGGCTGCCCTAGGCGTTTTATAATAATAGCATAAAATTCGCTAAGGGATGTTTGGATATTCCTTAGCAAATTTTGGTGTAATATTATTTAATAATGAATAATATTGCACTATGCAGCAATCAATCACACATAAACACCTTATATACGATCCATATTCTCCTTGTGGATATTATCTAGCGAAAATTTTAATTGCTAAGGGTCATCAGGTGATGTTATTATCCAATCAGGAATATGTTAATACTCGATATGCTGAAGAAGATTTAGATAACAGATCATTTGAATATTATGATATAAAAAATAGTTGTGATAGCAACTTATTCAAAATTTTGTCTAAAGAAGATTTTTCTGAATTTATTTATATCAAGAGTATGCTAAGCTCCGCTTTTATTTTTGAAAGTTCCTATTCCTTTGAAAATGAAATCAAGCAAAAGGAGATTAGACTTCTCTTAGATTCTTTCGCCAGCGAAAATAATATAGAAATAGTGGAGCATCGTGCGTTCCATTGTAATAAGGAAGTGATGGAAGGAATAATAAATAGGATTGGAGATTTCTTACTTGATAAGAATAAACGCCTATATGTTAATCTTCTTGATCTTAATATAATTTTCTGTGCCGATAATGAGTACGTAAATATTCTAGATGATATTATTGAGAAGTATAACGAGCGTAATCATCTGTTTATTCCTAATGTAATAAGTCTAAGGGATATTTTCAAAGTTATTTGTGAAGAATTAGGTGCAGAGTTAGAGTTCTGTGGTAAAGGCGAACATGAACGTGGTGTAATAGTTGATTATGACGAAGACTTTTTGACAGATAGAAATATTGATATTCCGAAAATTAGGCTTGGCAACACTTTAATAAAAATAAATGATGGTAATTATGCGTTTACCTCTGCAAATATTACGAAAAACATCAATAATTCTTATGTGTCTGAATTACAACTAGATGATTTTAAAAAGTTAAGGAATTTAATCAAAAGTTTACTTTATCCCTTTTTTTAAGTTAGTCTTAAATGGTGATTTTGCAAATTTGCATGATTACAAAGCTAATTTTGTAAAAAAGGGCAAGTAAGTTGGAATAGTTTTTGATAATGAATAACATCTACGAAAAACAAAAAGTTATATTAAATAACAAATAATAGTTATGAATAATTTGGGGGCAGGATTATGGAAGAAAAAGTAGCTAATATAACACATAAGAGTTCAGTAGAGCAAAAGGTAAATAAAGATAAATCAAAGATTTATTTTTTTATTGTTGCCATTATAGCTCTATTAGCTACAAATGTTTACTTCTATGTCAAGTACAAATCATCGGGAGAGAAGTTGTATACCTTAACGCTACAAAGGGAAAAATTGCAAATTGAGATTGATAGAATTGAAGCGGAGCTCGATAATATCGATAGACAAAATATTGAGGGGTTGCCTGAGGAGGTAGAATTGCAAAAGCGAAATGCGCGTGAAATGATTGCGGATTTGCGTAAAGCTCTCGAAGAGAGTAATGTGTCTGATAGTCAGATCCAGTTGGCGAATACTCAATTAGAATCATTAAAAGTAAATGTATCTAAACTTCTTGATGAGACTAATAATCTTAAGCTTCAGAACGAAATTCTTAAGAAGCAAAATATAGAGCTACAAGGGACTGTAAAAGAAACATCTAGCAAAGTTCAACAATTGGCTAATGATAATACAGTATTAAACGAAAAGGTTTTAATTGCCTCTTCACTAAAGGTGTCAAATATCATTATTAATGGGGTAGCCGAAAAGAGGAATGGGGAGCTGGAAATTGAAAACCGTGCAAAACGTGCTGATAAATTGCAGATTAAATTCAGTATTGTGGATAATCCATTGGCAAAGAAAGGCAGGAAAGAAGTGTATGCGCGCATTATAGATCCGCAAGGTAATTTAATTGCATCGAGTAGTGATGTTTTTTATGTTCATGGAGACAAATTGCAGTATACTCTAAAAGAGCACATCAATTTTACGAATAATGGCGAGGAATATCAATTTTTATGGAGTGACTCAAAACTTAAAAAGGGGGCTTACACTGTATTATTATATGCAGATAATGCGATAATGGGTAGGTCAAGCGTAGTTTTAAAATAGTTAATTAAGCTAATACTAAATCTTACTAAGTCATATATAGGACAAACAAAAATCCAATTCGATAGAATTGGATTTTTTGTTTACTCTAAGATTTAAATCTTACCTATAGGGTGTATTTAAAGGTTATTCTATAGATTTTTAAGTTTCCTATCTTCCATTGAGAACTTATTATTTGTGGTGATAGTGATTAATATAATTATGTTTAAATCTACTTTGAAACTTTGCCAAAACAAAAAGGATTGTACAAAATGATATGTTCAATACTTTTTTGTTTTAATAATGATAAAGCTTTTATGATTGGTAATTCGCTTTCTTAGGGAACATCAATGATGCTACAACACTAATTGCTAAGATGCCTATAATGATTATTAATGAGTGAGCAGTTGTGAATCCCCATTCTTTCAGATAACCGTGTAAAAGCATTTTTGCACCGATAAAAACCAATAAAAAAGATAATCCAACTTTCAGATAATGGAATTTATCAATAATGTTTACCAGTAAGAAGAACATCGAACGAAGTCCTAAAACCGCAAAAATGTTGGAGAAGAAAACTATATAAGGATCTTTCGTAACGGAGAAAATCGCTGGAATAGAATCCACTGCAAATATTAAATCAGTAAACTCAATTACTAATAAAACTAAAAACAAAGGTGTTACATATTTCACTCCGTTTTCCACTACGAAGAATTTACCGCTATCTAGTTTGTGTGTAACTTTGAAATATTTGGAGGCAAATTTTACTACTGCATGATTTTGTGGATCTACTTCCTCCTCTTGATTTCGGTTTTTATACATCATAATACCTGTGTATACTAAAAATGCACCGAAAACATATAATATCCAGCCGAATTTAGCTATTAGCGCAGCACCTATAAAAATGAATATACAACGCATAACAATAGCCCCTATTATACCCCATACTAATACTTTATGGTAGTATTTTTCAGGTATACCAAATGAGGTGAATAATAAAACCATTACAAATATATTATCAACTGATAAGGCATACTCAACGACATAGCCAGTTAGGTATTCAAGGGTTAGAGCCTTATTATATGCCTGTAAACTTTCAGCCAAGTCATCTGTTACTTTTACATCGTGCAGATGCTTAGCAACGATTTCTTGCAATCTCGCTAGATCATGTATATTATGTAACTCATTCCCCCAATAATATAGTATGGCGCCAAACCCTAAAGCAAAGGAAACCCAAATGATGGACATGATGGCAGCGGTTTTTAAGGATACTGGTTTATCATTTTTGCCAAATAATCCTAAATCAATCGCAAGCATGAGGATTATAAAGATTATAAATCCTCCAAAAAACATTAGTTCGTGACTCATTTTATTTATTACGTTCTGTGGTAAATTTTACTAGTTGTTGTAAACCCAATTTATATTCATTATCAGGAAATTCAGCTAAGATGTCAAATGCCTCTTGTTGATAAGCAATCATCTTTTGTGTAGCATAATCCAACCCACCACTGCTTCTGACAAATTGAATTACCTCAGCAATTTTTTCCGGATCGTCATTATGATTTTTGACCAACTTGATTATGTTTCGTTTTTGCGAGCTTGTCGTTTCACTAAGTGCGTAAATCAATGGTAAAGTCATCTTTTTCTCTTTGATGTCATTACCTATAGGCTTACCAACATCATCCAGTCCAAAGTCAAATAAATCATCTTTGATTTGGAAAGCTAAACCTACTTTTTCGCCGAATAAGCGCATTTTTTCAACAACTTCATCGCTTGCGCCAACCGATGAAGCTCCTGAAGCACAACATGAAGCTATTAAAGAAGCTGTTTTCTTACGAATAATCTCGTAATATATTTCTTCTTTTATATCAAGTTTTCTTGCTTTCTCAATTTGTAATAACTCACCCTCACTCATTTGTTCTACCGCGTGAGAAACAATTTTGAGCAAATTAAGTTCATTGTTATTAACTGACAATAATAAACCTTTTGCTAATAGAAAATCACCAACTAACACTGCTACTTTGTTTTTCCAAAGAGCATTAACTGAAAAAAGTCCTCTCCGCTCGTTAGCATTGTCGACAACATCATCATGAACAAGTGACGCAGTGTGCAATAGCTCAACTAAAGAAGCTCCTCGGTAGGTAGACTCATTAATAGTACCACAAAGTCCAGCCGCAAAAAAAACAAACATAGGACGCATTTGTTTGCCCTTTTGTTTGTAGAGATATTGAGTTATAATATCCAATAGTGGCACAGAACTCTGCATGGATTGCTTAAACTTTCTTTCAAAAGCTGCTATTTCAGTGGCTATGGGTTTTTGTATTTCTTTTAAATTTCGCATGAAAAATGGTACGTACCAATAAGCATCAATTTTAATTAACTAATATAGTAAAATTACATTAGATGGATTCAACAGATTTTTCTAATTCAGCGTACCAATCTTCGCCGTATTCGCGTATAAGTGGGTCTTTTAAGAATTTGTATACAGGAACTTTAAGTTCTTTACCAAAGGTACATGCATCATGGCAGATATGCCAGCGATCGTAATGTAGGACATCAAATTCTGGATAATTTGTGGTTCGAATAGGGTATAGATGACATGAAATAGGTTTCTTCCAGTTTACTTCACCTAGTTCATATGCTTTCTCAATAGCGCACTTTGTAATGCCATTTTCCCATGTCACATAAGCGCACTCTTTATTGCCATCTACACAAGTAGTTGTCAAGTCTCCATCTGCATCAATTACGCTAGTGCCGAATTCCTCAACTGCCTCAATACCCTTTTGCGTCATCAAATGCTTTACTTTAGGATATATTTCTTCGAGAATAGCTTTTTCGGACTGCTTAAGGGGTGCACCAGCATCACCTTCTATACAACAAATGCCTTTACATTTCGATATGTTGCAAACAAAATCATTGCTTACAATATCTTCATGCACAAGCACATTTCCAACCTCAATCATTACTTAATTATTTAGAATAACTTACTTTTTTACCCAATTCGTATTTCAGACCATCCGCTTTTGTCAATTCCATCGTTACAGATCCAATTAAAATTTCTACCTGCGCTTTAACAGGAATTCTATTTCCATCATTGGTGACCCAAAGATATAACTTACTATCCTTTTTAAAAATTCGACCAGGTTTAATTTCTGGATTTAGCTTAATACATTCTAATGTACCTAATGCAGTTTTGATCTTTTCCGTACCTACGAAGGTAACTTTTAGTTCAGCAACTTCATCATTTAGGAAATAAGGAATTTTGAATGAGTCGCCTGATTTCAACGAAGCTAAATCAAGATTTCGTGCAAAATAATACGCAGAAACTAAATCAAACAATTGCGAGGTTGGACTTTTAAATGTTCCTTTAGCGCCTTTAACTGTGTGATTACGGTGATCAAATGTCGCATACTCTTTACGCGTATAGCTATTCTCGTGGATGTCTTCTGTATATAAATATGGTTGATAAGTTGATCCGTCAATATATGAATCATATTTATTCTTTACAGTATAAAAGATGGAAAATCCAGATGATGTCTGTCCATATGCACTCAAATGAAAAACATTTTTATTGCTGAACTGAAGTTTGGATTTATTTACTGAAAGTACACCATTCGCTGCTGATAGGATACCGTATTTCAGCTTGTAAGATAACTTTTCACCTTCCTTAAAAGTAGGTTCTTTGAGATAGGGTAACGTTTGACTATAGCCAAATGAAAACCCTGCTAAAAGAAGTAGTACTGCTACATAAAATTTTTTCATATAATTAGGACAATCTGAAAGATGAAAAGTTTAACTTTTGCGTTTGAATACAGGTACTGTAGAGCATGGCTCACCGTACATAATACTTTTCGCAACTTGCGTTAGCTTAGAAGTGAATGTAACAAATGCGCTTTCGGGAATAAATATATCGCCACAACCTTTCACAACCACACGCTGATCTTTATATTGATCATACTCAATAGCATTGATAGCTAAAGTGTACTGTTCACGTATTACGTCTTCCTTGGTGCCAAAAGTAATGGATTTAGTATATGGTGTTAATTTATTCGCTAAAATCATGTACGCCCATGTCGGTACGATAGCATCGGTAGAACAAGTGATACCTACATGTTTGTCTTGATATTGGGACCAATCATGTTCTTTTATGAATTCACGAAATTCTTTTTCGCGAAGAATCAGTCCATGGAATAAGTTATCCTTGATATCGTATACAATAATGTCGTCTTGATCTGGTGAATACTTTGCCAAATCAATGGTTAATAACCCGCTTTGAGCTACTTTGTTGACAATGTTTTCTTGAATTTCCATACCTATTAAAATAAAATAGCCGAACATCTTTGATGGTCGGCTATAAAAATAATTATAATATCTTAATAAAATCTAATACGATTGTCATCAATATCAGCATTGTCCATCAAGGCTTTGAAGATTGAACCCCATGAGCGTTGTTGTTTAGTTGCCAACATTTGTTTTTGCTGTGCTTTACGTTCAGTCTCCACCATTTCTTTAGGATTTACAAAGCTCGAAACTTGTACTGCATATACACCTTGTGAGCCTTCAATACTTTTCGAAGGTTTGTTCGGTTGCAAACCGAATACTGTTCCAATAACTGCACTTTCGAAAGACACTCCTGGAATTACTGGGTTAGCTAATACAATGTTTTCTACATTAACAGCTGTTTTACCTAATTTTTGAGCTACTTGATCAATGTTAGAAGCGCCGTTTAATGCGTTGTTCATTTTTTCTTTCAGCATGCGTGCTTTTACAAGGTTGGTAACGCCTAGTTGAATTTCTGACTTTATTTCTTCTAATGGCTGTATGCCTTTAGGACTTACGCCAGTTGTTTTTGCAAGGATAAAGTAATTATCAGTTTCAAATATTTTATCTGTGACATCACCAGCTTTGGATTCATATACCCATCTTACCAACTCTCTAGGAATATCTACACCATTTAATGTATTGTCCATAGCGCGTAGACGAATTGCTTTTTCAATATTTGCATTATGCTTTTTAGCAACATCAGCAAAGTTTTTGCTGTTTATTTCAGATAGGATGTTATTTGCTTTAGTATAAGCTGCATCAGTAGTTTCTTTACCAGCAACAATTGCTTTATCAACAACAGCTACTTTTACAATTTTAGAATTACCGATATGTTTTTCGATTTTCAATACGTGCACACCAAATTGTGATTCTACTACAACCACATCTCCAGGTTTGTTGTTGAAAGCAGCTTCCTCAAATGGGCCAACCATTTGACCTCTTGTGAATGTACCTAAATCACCGCCATTATTCTTACTTCCTGGATCTTGGCTAAATTCGATAGCCAAAGTTTCGAATTTCTCACCTTTTGCTAATAAGCCTTTGATAGAGTCAGCCTTAGCTTTAGCTTTGTCAATACCACCTTCAGCTGTTGCATTCAATAATATATGACTAGCTTTTACTGAGTCGGCACTGAATTTTGAATCCAATACTTTTGCTATTTCATACGTGCCATTTGATGCGTAAGGTCCTACAGTTGTGCCTACTGGTACATTAAAAACTACTGAATCCAATGCAGGGCTCAATTGACCTTTTTTGTAATAAGTAATTGGAGCTTTGTTTTCTGAATTAATCGCTACGAAAGAAGAATCATTTGCCGATGTGCTCAACTCTTGTTTTAATGATTGAATAGAAGCCAATGTCGAAGCTGAATCTTGTTTAGTAGGTCTAGCATCAATTAAAATGTATTCTACAGAACGAGTTTCTTCTTCGTTTTTGAATAAATTTTTGTTTTTTTCGTAGTATTCTTTGTAGTCAGCATCTGTTAACTTGATTTCGCTTTCATTTACTGAAGAATAATCCAAAAGAACGTATTTGAAATTAGCTAATTTGTTTTTAGCAGTATATTCATCTTGTGCTTCCAATGCCGTTACATAAACTGAAGAACTGACTAGGTTAGAGTATTTTTCTGCTAATCTTTGTGAGCGAATTTGTTCTAACATTCCTTCCCATTGTTGAGCTATCTGTGGATTATTTTTAGCTTCTGTAATTACTTGTGCCAAATAAGCTCTATCAAATTGACCTGTTTGAGGATTTGTAAAAGTTTGGATGATTTGTTGAGCTGGGTTAGGGCCAGAGATTAAATCATTTAATTCTTTTTTACCTAAAGTAATTCCTACTTTTTCAATTTCAGCATTCAACAATTCTTGTGATACCAATTGGTTCCATACTTGTTGAACAGCAAAGTTTCTGATTTGTGGAGTTTCTGCACCACCCATTTGTTGTTGATACTGATTAGAAGTTTGATCAACCATAGCATTGAACTGCTGATAATCAATACCATTACCATTGATATTACCTACTTCATTCTGTTTTTGCATCCAAAATGGAGTTCCTGATTGAATAATATCACCTAATAAGAATGCAACAATTGCTAAACCGATAACGAAGATTACTAATCCCGCACGGTTACGCAAATTACCCATTAATCCCATATTCCGTTATTTGTATTTATGTGTTCTTTAGTTATTTAATTGACTTTGTTTTTAAACAAGGCGCAAGATACAATTTTTATAAAAAAAAAGCATATAAAATATATGCTAATTCAAAACATCTTTTGCTGATTGTTGTTTTATAGAATTTTATTGACCGAAACTTGGAATATTACTGCTACTTGAAGGAATCACAAATCCCGTCATTTGTTCTCCTTGTATATTCTTGAATTCCGTATCTGATTTGAATGAGAGCGCCTGCAAGCTACCTCTCGCATCTTTGAAATCCATGGTAATTGGTACAGAATTATAATAAATTTTTTGATTCTCATCGTAAAAAATCTCTTCCGATTTGATTACAGATCCATCAGCCATATTGATGACAACATTTTTTCTAAATTCTGTTATTCCCTCCTTAGCACGTTGTATACCATAATCCGAACGTATACGTTGTGTTTCTTTACCATCAGCATCATAAAAGATAATTTGTAATCCCTTTTCGAATTCGTAATTGTTGTTCTTGCCCTGCGTCGTATCATGGTAGATTTTCATTTCAGGACCAGTCAATTGTGCTTTTACGACAGCAGAATCACTATAAATTATTTTGACATCCTTGTACAAATCTACGGCTTCTTCCTGTTGGATATTTTCAATTGCATTGATATCCTTCATTTCATTCTCACAAGCTGTAAATAGGAAAATCCCTATTGCGCAAAAAGCAAATAGGGATGTCAAATTCTTTAGGAATAGTTTACTAATCATAACTTCTTCTACGGAACCAAAGGTCATTGATGTTGAATCCTATATTGATGTTTATATAACGCTCACGTACTAAATTGTTTTTTAGAGTACCTTGTTGACCCAATTCTGCTGAAATGTTAATTCTGGATGATGTACTTCCAAAGTTCGTCTCGGGTAATGGGAGTCCAAATCCTAAAGTCACGGCCATATCATCAATACGTGTATTGTTGGCGGTAATGTGTCCTTGGTTATAACGCATACCTAAGCGGTAATCCACTATATTCCAATACTTATTTGAACTTGCGTCAGGTTTCCATTGTCCACCAAGAGCTACCCCATAGTTTTTACCAAGCGGGGCTTCACCTGCACGAGTTTGGTATTCTGTCCAATCTGCATATTTGAAATCAGCACCAATCATCCAATCATATCCTTTTGAAACCGTAATACCAACACTGTGTTTCATTGGAAGATTTATATTACGTGTACGCTCTCCTGTTTGAGGTAGAGAGTCCAAAGCCACATTCTCGAAATCTAGCTCCGAGGATGGCTGTGTGCGTGTTATTAGTTGGGATGTTTTTTCTTTTACCGTGTTATTCAATGAGCCTGAATACCCTAGAGTAATATTGTGTTTTCTGCTGACAGGAAATGAGTATTGCGCTCCATAATCAACGATTAAGCCTCTCACTAATCTAGTTGTTTGGCTTCTAGCATTTAATGAGTTGAAATCATAGGGAAAAGTAACTGTTAGATTATCTTTTAGCTCACCAAAAAGGAAACCTGCATTACCACCAATACTTAAACCTTTGAAAGGAGAGAAGCCATAGCCAACAAAAGCCTTATTTAAACCGCCTTCGCCTTCTTTGGATTGGCGAGTGGTAATAGTGCCCATAGTACGCATTTCAGTAATATTGTATCCAACATCGGAATAGGGCGTTAATCCAAAAGCAACACCATGATTACGTGCTACTGCAAAACCAAAACCAAAATGTGAAAATGCAAAATCGGCGGTATTATCTTGTGCGCTACCTTTTGTCAATTGGGTCATGTTGCCATAAAGTCCAGCCTCTAAAATTGTTCTGTTCAGTCCAGAATAACTTGCTGGGTTAGCAATATTCAATATTGGTAAACCTGCTTGATACCTCACAGCAGTGGAGATCCCTCCCATTGATCTAGTTTGTGGTAATAAATCTTCGCGCGTCTGCCCAATTCCAAATTTTGAATAGGGTGAGTGAGAAGTCGTTTCTTGAGCGAAAGTATGTGTTGCCGTCAGCATCAATGCCGTTCCGAACATAACTTTTAACGCTTTTTTTGCACTCAATATGTTTGATTGTCTATGCATATATTTAATAAAATCCGAAAACGGATTGCTCTTTTATACTGTTAGGTCAATAATAATACTAACTTTTATTGGATACAAAACTATTTATTTTTAAATGAATACCTTAGTCTATTTTGTTAAAAAAGGTTAATCATTTAGATATTAATAATTTACATGAATTGAAAATAGATTATTGTCGCAATTATAACCACATAAACACTTTCATATAGCCATTTAATCTTAGCATACGCAAAATAATAGGCCAAATATATTGCTAATGGAGGTGCGCACAATAAAAAATGATTAATCGTAATCTGTCTGCTCAGATAAAACGAACCGATGATTAACAAAAGCATGTAAAACAATAATTGAAATGACTTACGAATATGTACAATGCTTCTGAAATATTGATCTTTTAACACCAAAAGAAACAATAATAATGCAATTCCGATTGGAATTGCTGCAAAGTAGTCATGATAGTCAGCCTCTAATCCTATTGGTAAAGGATTGGTGAAGGGCTTGAATATTTCTAAAAATTCCTCGAATCGATCTATCCAATAATATACAACCCCTATCAAAAAATAAATTACACCAAACCCCAAGATAGGTGTAACCCATTCTCGCCAAATAAATGGTCTAAATATGATTAATGCAATCCATAATAGAAATAGCATAACAATAAAAGGGAAATAAATCAAACTTCCTAACGCCACAATCATTCCCAAATCAAACATTAGAGTTTTGACATCAGCTTGTTTATATATATTGAATAATTTACTCATCATCCAAATGGTGATGAAATTGCAAATTAAAGTTGGAGACAACACTAAAAATGGAAGAAATAAACTCACTAATGTCATGAAAATCAGTGAAGTAAGGAATGTTGGTTTGCCTAAAAAGTTGAAATGATTAATTATCTTGTTAAGAAGAAATGCTTGTAGGAGTGTAAGTACCAACGTGAATAATACATTGGATTGAGGTTGGAGGTTTTTTCCAAACTCAATATTCAGGAGATTATCAACTGCCGGTTCTAAGAAGAAAGGCTTAAGGTCCTCTGGTAGATGGAGAAACGCGCCCAAACACAATAAAGTGCCAATCAAGCATACATAAAAGATGTTGAGTGGAGTAAACTTTCTGTGTTGATTGATAATCATATTTATAAATAGAAAAATTGAAAGACTATTTGTCTTCCAATTTTTTTACTTTTCTGTCAATAGTAAATAAAAATGCATACATTCCAATAACAATAGTCAGAATAACACCCACGACTACCCAAATTTTTCCTGAACTTCTCAATCCCGTAGCCATTTCTACATCATTTTGAGCAAATGTAGAACAGATTGAGAATAGCATAAATGCCAATAAAAGGCTAATTTTTTTCATTACAATATCTATTGAATTTTATTTGCTTTATTTTCTAATAAACGAACTCTGTAACGGATTGTACATACCCAAATACCGGTCAGTATCCATCCTATGACAGCTGTATAAAATACCGGACGCATATAGTTGTCCATGTCTAAATCCCCAAAAGTAGAGTTTCCGCCGCTTCCTGGATGTAGCGAATCTGTCAATTTAGGCAAAATATACAACAAGACGACCATAATAGGGAATGCAAAGATGTTGTATACTGCGGATATTTTGGCTCTTTTTTGTTCTTCTTCTAATGCATTACGCAATACTAAATATGCCAAATACATTAACGTCGCAATAGCGGAACCATTTAACTTTGGATCATTAGGCCATGGCTCACCCCATGTGATGTTAGCCCACAGCATACCTGTCAACAAACCAAATCCACAAAAAACAATACCAACATTTACGGCTTCCACAGCCATAACATCATGTCTCATATCATTTGTGTTGAGATATTTGATGCTATATATTACAGATATAAGATATAATATAAGCATAGTAAACCACATCGGTACGTGAAAATACACATTGCGAATGGTTTCATTAAGAATATGAAGTTCTGGAACAGGTCCAATTAATCCCGCTACTACCGACGCACTGACCATACACGCAGCTAGGATTTTCCACCAATTTTTTCTCATTCTTAGTATAAATTTAATCCCTCCAAAGGTAAGGAAATAACAATAAAGAAATTGTAATAGTTATAATATTAATTGCAAGTAAAACGCCAATTTCGCCATAGCTGATCCCTCTGTCTAAACCTTGTAAAGCATTATTGGAAAGCTTAATGAGTACAATTAATAACGGGATAATAACTGGGAATGCTAATATAGCCATTATCGTACTGTTATTGCCTGTTTTTGAGCTGATTCCTGATACCATAGTAAACACAGTAGCAAAGCTGATACTACCAAGTAATACCGCAACAAAATATAATAAAGTGTCTCCCACAGGATTTTTGAAGATGACAGAATACGTGAAATAGGCAATAATCGAAAGAAACACCATCAAAATGGTGTTATATATAATTTTGGAAAGAATTATTGATTTTGGTCCAGTAATGGAATAGTAATACAATTGTCTATATTGACTTTCTTGTACAAAAGATCGACTAATTGCATTGATGGAAGCAAAAAGTAGAATAATCCAAAAAAGAGCATTCCACATTAACGTATTATCTACAGTTTTGAATGCTTGATAACAAACGAAAACTGTAGATACTACATATAGAAATATGCTATTTATAGCATGCTTTGATCGCCATTCTAAGATAAGATCTTTATGGACTAAAGTTTTGACTTCTTTCAAAAGACTCATGTGATGCAAAGATACACATAATTTGAAATTCGTCTATTGAATGTATTACCTGATTAAGCGTTTGAAATATCTGATTTAGCTTTATCAGCAATATCTTCTGCTTTATTTGCCACGCCATGCGCAGCATCAGAAGCCTTATTCGCCCAAGTAGAAGCTTTGTCTGATACTTTATCTAATACATTTTTACCTGCGTCTTTTGCTTTTGCTTTTAAGTTTTCTAACTCTTCTTTCGCGCTTGCAGCAAGTTTAGATGCTTTTTTAGATTCTTTTTTAGATAATTCTTTGATTGATTTTGTTAAATCTTTTATCCCACAATTTGCTTTGTCTAATGTTTTTTTACCATCTTCTGTAGCTAATAAATAATAAGCAGCAGTACCTACAGCAAGTCCTAATAATGCAAATGCTACTAATCCGTTTTTATTTTTCATAATATTTGAATTTTTTGATTGTATATAAATTTAACTACTCGTTTAGTGTTTTTATAGAACAACCATCATTCCAAAAAGTTTTTATAAAATAGGATTAACAAAATTTAACTTTCAACAATGCGTTGTGCTGACTGTAAGCTGTACAAATGATGATAAAGTCCTGAGCCTTTTGACAATAGTTGTTCGTGATTACCGAATTCAACAACATGCCCATTTTCAACAACGACAATATTATCTGCATTTTTGATTGTAGAGAGTCTGTGCGCGATAATAATAGAAGTTCTATTTTTCATAAGTTCTTCTAAAGCTTCTTGAACCAATCTTTCAGACTCAGAATCTAACGCTGAGGTTGCTTCATCCAAAATTAAAATCGAAGGATCCTTTAGTAGAGCTCTTGCGATTGCAATGCGTTGTCTTTGTCCACCTGATAGTTTAACGCCTCTTTCGCCAACAACAGTATCATATCCTTCTGGAAAACTCATGATGAATTCATGTGCATTAGCACGTTTAGCGGCCTCGATGATTTCATTTGGTGCAGCGTCCAAACGGCCATAGTTTATATTTTCACGAATAGTACCGCCGAAGAGTAATACATCTTGTGGAACGATAGCTACCTGATTACGAATGTCCGTTAATGAGTAGTGTGATGATGGCTGATCATCATATAAAATTTGACCCTCTGAAGGATTATAGAATTGTAGAATCAATGATGCTATTGTCGATTTACCTGCGCCACTCGGACCTACTATGGCAATTTTCTCACCAGCATTAGCTGTAAAGGAGATATCTTGTAAAATATTTAAGTCAGGTCGAGATGGATAAGCAAATTTTACCGAAGAAAAAGTCAATTTACCTTTAATTGGTTTGCTAATTTCTTTATTGCTTTTATCGACAACAATGTCTTCAGTTTTTTCATTCAAAATTTCGATAACTCTTTCGCAAGCGCCTAATGCTTTTTGAATACCGGCGTACAATTCTGGAAAACTACCCATAGAGCCAGCAACAAACATAGAATATAGAATGTATGTTGTTAAATCTCCAACAGTTATTTCGCCAGTAGAAACCAAAGTAGCACCATACCATATAACGGCTATGATAGCGCCGAATATGCAAAAGATGATAAAAGAAGCGAACAAGCCCCTAAATGTAGCTCCTTTAATGGCCAGCTTGACTACGTTATCTAATTTTTGACCGTAGCGTTGAGATTCGTAATATTCGTTTACAAAGGCCTTTACGTTAGATATGCCTAATAGCGTTTCTTGAACAATGCTGTTTGAATCTGCTAATTGATCTTGTGTCTGACGAGAAAGATTGCGTATGAATCTACCAAAGAATAGTGCTGTAACGACCAATATTGGTAGAATGCTCAAATTCATTAAGGCTAACTTTGGGGAAACCCAGACCAATAATAAAACACCAATTATTAAACTTAATGTTTGCCTGATTATTTCAGCTAATGTTGTGGTTAGCGTATCTTGAATCTGTGATAAATCCGCAGATAATCTACTATTCAATTCACCCACACGACGATTAGCAAAAAAATCAACAGGAAGAGTGATTAATTTACGATATGAGTCGCGACGGATATTAGCTAATGCTTTTTCGGCAATTTCGACAAAAAGTCTGATACGAAAAAAAGATGTAATTGATTGAAATAATAATATGCTGATAGATAGAGAGCCGATATACAAAATACTTGGTTCAAGCCAAGGGTACGTTTGCTTACCTTGTGCCGCATCGATCATAGCACCCAAAAGTGCTGGGAATGTCAACATCGTTAAGCTAGATAGTACCAAAAATACCATCCCAATGATAAACTTGAATTTATAAGGCTTGAGATATCTAAATATTTCTAAAGCTTTTTTTACAAGTTCTTTGTTAATCTTTGGTTTTGGTAGTTCTTCAGCTTGGGTATTGCCACTATTCAGTCTTTGTCTAGCCATTATTATTCACTCAACGCTTGTTTAATGGCGACAAATGTACATATATTCCCCAATGAAGCTATCAGACTTTCGTCACATTTTTTGATTTCAAGAGCTTGTATTGGTATATTAGAGCTGCAATCAAGCCAATAATCACTATGCTAAAAAGATAAATATAGGTGCTACAGCTGTGATCTTCCTCTTCCAATTTTTTAATTGCCTCACGCAATTTATCATTCTCAGCTTGCAACTTAGAAATGGTTTTCATGTAGGCAGTAACTTGTTGGTCATATTCAGAAGCTAAAAGCTCATAACGTTCTTTTTCACTGTCCTTCAGGTCTAATAGTTTTCTCGTTTCGACGAAGATGTTATTGTCTGTAATGACTATCTGTTTAAGAATGTCAATGGATTTCTGCATATCTCCTTTGGATTTGAATAATCCAAAAATTCCAGTTTTTTGTTGCAATGAAGAGTCATATTCTCCAAATTTCTTTGCACGTGCATTGAGCAAATTATTTACCTTTTGACGTTGATCTTCAAAATTAGATGAAGAATCTAAGGGTGTTTGCGCAAATAAAGTAGGAGTTGAACTCAAAAAAAAGAATAGTGCGAATAGCCAGTTTTTCATTTGTTACGTGTTACGGTTTGACTGAGGTATATGACTGTTGGATGCTGATTAAGTTTAATTTTTTTCTTTTTTATTGTAGCAATAAAAGCGCCTTTACGTTCTATGTGCATACTAAACAACCAAATTATGAATTTAATAAAATCTTTTTTATTTCTTGGCTTGGCAATAGGCTGTCTGTCTGGATGTGATAAAGTAGAGCGAAATACCTATTACAAGGTAAGTCTACCTGTATTAGAGAAAATGGCTGATATTCGGGCTAAATCACTTACCACTGTCGCTCCCAAACCGTTAACGGAAAGTGGTAAGATTTATATTTTTAAAGATTATTTATTTATCAATGAACCTTTAAAAGGTATACATATTTATAATAATAGTAATCCCGCAACCCCAAAGCCGATATCATTTTTGAATATACCTGGTAACGTAGATATGGCTGTAAAGGATAATGTTCTTTATGCAGATAGTTTCGTTGACTTGCTCACTTTTGATTTGTCACATCCTGATAAGCCAACATTATTGAATCGCATAGAGGATGTTTTTAAGCAATTATATTACTACG
Organism: Sphingobacterium composti; assembly: GCF_009829075.1. Lineage (GTDB taxonomy): Bacteria > Bacteroidota > Bacteroidia > Sphingobacteriales > Sphingobacteriaceae > Sphingobacterium > Sphingobacterium composti. The sequence goes on from NZ_WUQZ01000008.1 coordinate 36,848, forward strand.
ATATTGAAACCAAGACTATGTCAAATGTGGCTGTGGAATATGTGGATACAGTTTTGAATAGGGAAGATTTTTATAAATACAATCCTCATATCAAACATAACTTTGAAATGGTGAATTATGATGCTGGATCTGGAGTTGGCTCGTATGGACAAGGAGGCTCGATGGCTCGATTTACTTTAGCTAATGATCATCTTTATACCGTAGATAATTCATCCCTTAATCTGTTTGATGTATCAGATAAAACCAAACCTTCTTTCAAGAAAAATATCACGTTGGGTTGGGGAATTGAGACGATTTTTCCATATAAAAATAACCTATTTATTGGATCCAATTCAGGAATGTTCATTTATAATATAGATAGTGCTGCAGAACCCAAACAAGAATCTGTGTACTCCCATTTGCGCGCTTGTGATCCCGTGGTCGTGAATGATGATTATGCTTTTGTGACTTTACGTACTGGTGCGGCCTGCGCTGGAGTGGTCAATGTGTTGGAAATTGTCGATATTAAGGATTTAAAAAATCCTAAATTATTAAAGACTTTTCAAATGCAAAACCCGCATGGCTTAGGATTAGCAACCGATGTATTGTATATCTGCGAAGGAAAATTTGGATTTAAAAGTTTCGATGCGAAGGATGTGACAAAAGTTGGCGATTTACAATTAGAGCATCTAAAGGATTTGCATAGTACAGATGTAATCCCAGGGCCGAAATCTCTTATTGTTATAGGTGAAAATGGTGTTTGCCAATACGATTATGCTAATAAGTCGAAGTTGAGATTATTAAGTTGCATATCTGTTAATTCCACTCACGATTAGTATGAAGGAAATTTTGCTGTGCTTTTTTCTAGCGCTCAGTTTGCATGCTGCCAATGCTCAAGATAAAAAGCAGACTACACTTATTGAGGGAGGTCTTCTGACGTATGGAGTAGCCACTAAAGAATTAGGCTTTTCATTTAGAGGTATACATAGCAAGAAAGTTTTGCCTGACTTGTATGTTGGGTTGGGTACTGGATACGAGAAATATATGATGAACGAAGTAGATGGCAAGGCTTTCAAAATATTGCCACTTTTTGTTCAAGGAAAATATGTTCTCAATTCTGAAAAGTCAAGTTCTTTATTTGCGGCATTAGACCTAGGATACGGGATGGGCATGCTAAATAAAGAGCAACAAACGGAATTTGAAAAAACCACCCATAAAGGTGGAATGCTTGCCTCGCCTCAAATTGGTGTTGTGTTTAATACAAAACGTAGACAAGAGTTTATTACGCTATCATTTGGATATAAATATCAAGGATTTGCCGAGAAGCGGTATTACAATTCTTTGTGGTCAATTGGAACACCTATACAAGACGAAATGGATTCATCTCCATTGCAGGGTTATGATAATTTTACGGATAGTAAATACCATTTGCACAGGTTGTCCATTATGTTGGGTTTTGGGTTTTAATTAAGCTGTAAACTCCACCATGATGGTTTCGTCGGGATGAAGCCCCAAAAGTGTACTAGCATTTCCTTTGTTGATAGCAATTTCCAAGTAATTAGAAATTCCAAATAGACAAAGTTTTTCGCCTTCGGACACCTCATTATAATGCCAACTCATTTTGTTAATGGTTTCATTACGTTTGAAGTGCAGGATAAAGTTACGACCCTTTTGTACTTGGTTAAATAAATCTTTGCTGATATTACTTATCACATTACCAAAAGAATCGATGTATGAAACATGCCCTTTGATGATATTGCCTTCTATAATTGGCAATAGAGTTACTTTTTGTAAAGGTGACTCAATTTTAGAGCCGAGCTCAGCTATATCTTTGCCAGAAGCAATATGACAAGCAGCTTTTACCAAGATATCTGCTAAGGGAAAGTGCAAGAATCGTAAATCTTGCATTATTTCTATTTCGTGCAATTCTTCGGCAGTATGCTCGCCTAAAATAATGCTAAAAATACCATTGTCAGCACCTACGAAATAGTGACCATTGTGCTTCATGGCAATATATCTACTGCCTTCTTGGAAAACAGTATCAATTCCTATAAGATGAACAGTATTCTTAGGGAAATAATGATAGGCATTTTGAATTACAAAAGCTGCATTCTGAATATTAAAAGAAGGTATTTCATGGGTGATATCAATCAACCTCACATCGGGAAGCAATGAAATGATGCTTCCTTTAAGCGCCGCTTGATAAAAATCACGGTACCCAAGATCTGTTGTTAATGTTATTACACTCATTATTTTGTTAGTGCGTAAGATTGACGCTCCTTAAAATTCCTTAATATTTTCAAAAATTGATTACAAAGGTATAAAAACTACCCATGTTAATCCCTTTAATAAAGGTAAAATAATGAATATTTTTTAGAATTGGTGAGAGTCAGAATATTAGTTTGTATTTTTGTTAGGTAAGATGAAACCATTCTATTCACAGTAGTGAAAATGATGACTAATACTTCGAAACTTCTATACTAAAAATTTAATAATTTGAGTGAGTTAATAATTAATTTAGAAGGTGTTAATCTGGCTTCTCTTTGGGGGGCTGACAATGAAAATTTTGAAGCTGTAAAACAGAGATTTCCAAAATTAAAATTGATTGCTAGAGGTTCAGAACTCAAAGTTTTGGGTGAAGAGTCTGAGCAAAAAGTTTTTGAATCAATTTTTACTAATATTGTAGATCATGTTTCAAAATTTAACAATTTGGAACTTATTCAGTTGGAAGAATTGTTAGGGATACCTTTATCGTCTGCGTCTAGTGCCGAAAAGGAGAAATCAGATGCGTCTTCAGTATTAAAAGGCGAACCTATTGTTTATGGACCAAATGGTCTAATTGTTCGTGCCCGCACACCAAATCAACGCAAAATGGTGGATAGTATTATTAAGAATGATATCTTATTTGCTATTGGCCCTGCTGGTACTGGAAAGACTTATACAGCTGTTGCGCTAGCTGTACGTGCCTTACGCAACAAAGAAATAAAGCGTATTATCCTGACTCGTCCAGCTGTAGAGGCTGGAGAAAATCTTGGTTTTTTACCAGGGGACTTGAAGGAAAAGGTTGACCCTTATTTGAGACCTTTATACGATGCCTTGGATGATATGATTCCTGCTGAAAAACTGAAAGGCTATCTAGAAAACAGAACTATTGAAGTGGCGCCATTAGCATTTATGCGTGGCCGAACATTGGACAATTGTTTCGTGATTTTAGATGAAGCTCAGAATGCTACCGATATGCAGTTGAAAATGTTTTTGACACGTATGGGACCTACAGCTAAGTTTATTGTAACGGGTGATTTGACACAAATAGATTTGCCAAAGAAGAACCAATCAGGATTGGCGACAGCCATCAAAATCTTGGATGGTATCAAAGGGATAGACATCGTATACTTAACCGGTAGCGATGTTGTACGTCACAAATTGGTGAAACGCATTTTAGAAGCTTACGGAGATTTAAATAATAATAATTAATATAATACGGCACCTTGGGGTGCCATTTTTGATAGTATGAGTGCGATAAAAGAAACGAATTTCAATTTTGATAAACAAACGGCATTTTATAGAGGTAAAGTCAGAGATGTATATACTATAGATGACGAATATTTGGTGATGGTGGCTTCGGATCGAATTTCGGCATTTGATGTAGTATTACCTCGACCGATTCCTTACAAAGGGCAGGTGTTAAATCAAATTGCAGAAAAATTTTTGAAAGCTACAGCAGATATTCTTCCTAATTGGGTAATTTCTGTTCCAGATCCTTCTGCTACAGTTGGGCATATGTGCGAGCCTTTCAAAGTGGAAATGGTGATTCGTGGCTATTTGTCTGGACATGCTTGGCGTACTTATCGTGATGGCGGTCGTGTATTGTGTGGTGTAACCATGCCTGAAGGACTAAAAGAAAATGATAAATTCCCAAAACCTATTATTACACCTACTACAAAAGCTGCGGTGGGGCACGATGAAGATATTTCAAAAGAAGATATCATTGCGAAAGGCATCGTGAGTAAAGAAGATTATGAGCAATTAGAAAAATATGCACACGCTTTGTATCAAAGAGGTACGGAAATTGCTAAGGAAAGAGGACTGATATTAGTAGATACGAAATATGAGTTTGGGAAGAAAGATGGACAAATCTATTTGATGGATGAAATTCATACACCAGATTCATCTCGCTATTTCTACCTAGAAGGATATGAAGAGAGACAAGCCAATGGAGAGCCTCAAAAACAACTTTCGAAAGAATTTGTACGTCAGTGGTTAATTGAAAATGGTTTTCAAGGTAAAGAAGGTCAGCAAGTTCCAGAGATGACAGATGAGATTGTTCAATCCATTTCTGAACGTTATATCGAGTTGTATGAGCATATTACTGGCGAAAAATTCCAATATCCAGCAGAGGGTGAAGTGTTAGCAAGAGTCGAGAATAATGTCAGCAAATCATTGCTAGAATTATAATCACTATACAAAACTACATTATGAAATACACAATTGATAAGCACGAGCGATATGTTGTCATCGAACCATTGCGTGAGGTAATTGATGGTCATGCGGCTAATTATTTGAAAGGCGAATTCATGTTACGAAATACCGCAGGACAGCGTAATATTGTGCTAGATCTAAATCAAGTGAATGAGATCACAGAAGAAGGTTTACGAATGGGACTATTAGCGCATCGATTGTGTCATACTGTGGGTGGAGATTTTATTATCATTAATATCAAACCGCAGATAGAACAGATGTTAAAAGTCTTACATTTGGATAAGCATTTTACCATTTTGAAATCATTGGCTGCGGCTGAAGATTTTATTTTTGGAAATGAACTAAAACGTGATTTAATAGGAGGACAATAATTTTATGAAATTTGAAGTTTTGATTTTGGGAAATAGTTCGGCTACGCCCATCTTTGACCGGCATCCGACAGCCCAAATTATAAATTTCAATGAACAAATATTCTTAATCGACTGTGGTGAGGGTACACAAATGCAATTGCACCGCTATGGTGTCAAGAGTAATAAAATATCACACATTTTCATCAGTCATTTGCATGGGGATCACTATTTGGGTCTTGTGGGTTTGTTGTCGTCAATGAATCTGCATGGTCGCCATAGTGATCTTCATTTATATGGTCCTGAGCCATTGATTGAAATTATAAATCTGCAACTCAAATATTCGGAGACATTTTTACAATACAATTTGATATTTCATCCGACTAATCCACATGCGGAAGAGTTAATTTTTCAGAATAATTCCATTTCGGTGACATCATTTCCGTTACTACATCGAGTTCCTACAACAGGGTTTCGTTTTGATGAAAAGCAACGTAATGCTTCTATTATTCGCGAGAAAATCGCGAATATGAATATTCCAACAGTTTTTCTTCCGTTGTTGAAACGAGGACAGGATTGTGTGGATGTCGATGGCACTGTATATCGAGCTACTGAGCTCACAAAACCAGCTCCAGCACCACGAAGTTATGCATATTGTTCGGATACACGGGCTTTTGAGTCGTATATGTCTAGCATACAAAATGTAGATTTGCTGTATCATGAAAGCACATTTATGCACGACATGTTGTCAAGAGCAGTAGAAACATTTCACTCTACCTGCCTTGAAGCTGGACAAGTTGCAAAGCAAGTTGGTGCTAAAAAATTATTGCTTGGACATTATTCTGCGAGATACCGTGAACTTACAGCTCTTTTAGAGGAGGCAAAATTAGAATTTGTCAATACAGAGTTGAGTTTAGAAGGAAAATGGTATAATGTATAGTGTTTTTGTATAATTTTCCTCATATTTACGCCTTAATTTTAACAGGCTAAAATTATGTCTTTTAACTTAGAGAATCTTTTACGGGACAACATCAAAAGGCTAGTCCCTTATTCCTCTGCTCGTGATGAGTTCAAAGGAGAAGCGTCGGTATTGTTGGATGCCAATGAAAATTCATTTGGCTCTCCACTACCGCATCATTACAACCGCTATCCTGACCCATTACAACATCAAGTTAAAAGCAAACTTTCTTCCATCAAAGGTATTCCTGCAGACAATATTTTCTTAGGAAATGGCAGTGATGAGGCGATTGATATCTTGTACAGAGCTTTTTGTAAACCTGGTGTGGACAATGTGATTTTGGTTCCGCCAACATACGGCATGTACGAAGTTTCTGCCAATATCAATGATGTAGAAATTCGTAAAGTGAATTTGACTCCAGATTATCAGTTAAATTTGGATGGTATTGCGGCAGCCATTGATGCAAATACAAAATTGATTTTCATTTGTTCGCCAAATAACCCAACAGGAAATAGCATTCGTCGTCAAGATATCGAAACAGTTTTGACCAATTTTGACGGTATCGTCGTAATTGATGAGGCGTATATCAATTTCTCAAAACAACGTTCGTTCACACAAGAATTGAACGAATTTCCGAATTTGGTGATTTTGCAAACTTTGTCAAAGGCGTGGGGATTAGCGGCATTACGTTTGGGAATGGCATTCGCAAGCAAAGAAATTATCGCTGTTTTCAATAAAATAAAACCACCTTACAATATCAACCAAGCAACTCAAGATTTAGTTTTGGAAGCATTGGGAAATGTTGAGCAGGTGAATCAATGGATTAAAGATACGGTTGCGGAGCGTGAAAAATTGGTTGAAGCGTTAGTGACAATCGAGCAAATCCATCACATTACACCTTCGGACGCTAACTTTATCTTGGCTAAATTAGTAGAACCACGTGAACTGTATAATTTCTTAGTGAATCAAGGAATTATTGTACGTGACCGTTCAAAAGTAGAATTATGCGAAGGCTGTCTACGTATCACTGTGGGTACAGCAGACGAGAATATCAAATTAATAGAGGCTATCAAGCAATTTTATATATAACTAACCATGGCAGATTTGATTAAAAGAGTTTTATTTATTGACCGGGACGGCACATTAATCTTAGAGCCCGAGGACCAGCAAATTGATTCTTTTGCAAAATTGAAGTTTTATCCAGGTGCTTTGCAATACTTACCACGTATAGCGAAAGAACTGGATTTTGAATTGGTATTGGTGTCGAATCAAGATGGTTTGGGTACAGACTCACATCCTGAGGCAAACTTTTGGCCCGTACACAATTTTATTATTGAAGTATTAGAAGGCGAAGGGGTTACTTTTGCCAAAGAACATATAGACCGTACTTTTCCACATGAAAACGCGCCAACACGTAAGCCAGGAATAGGTATGTTGGGTGAGTATTTTGATGCTACAAAATATAACCTGGCCGAATCATTCGTTATAGGTGACCGCGTAAATGATGTGAAATTAGCACAAAATTTAGATGCTAAAGCTATCTGGTTGCGTAATAATGATGAGTTGGGTAAGCATGAAGGGGTAGAATATTCAGAAGAAGCTATTGCTTTAGAAACTTCGGACTGGAAAGCGATTTACGAATTCTTAAAATTAGGTACTCGCACAGGCGAACACCACCGCAAAACGAATGAGACTGATATTTATATCAAGTTGAATTTGGATGGCTCTGGTAAAGCGGATATCGATACAGGTTTACCTTTCTTCGACCATATGTTGGACCAAATTGCACGTCACGGTTCGATTGACCTAACGGTGAAAGCGAAGGGTGACTTGCATATTGATGAACATCATACTATCGAAGATACAGGTATCGCTTTAGGTGAAATATTTTTGAAAGTTTTAGGCGATAAACGAGGAATTGAACGTTATTCTTATACCTTGCCAATGGACGATTGTCTAGCGCAAGTAGCTTTAGACTTCGGTGGACGTAATTGGATTGTGTGGGATGCAGAATTCAAACGTGAGAAAATCGGAGATATGCCGACAGAAATGTTTTTCCATTTCTTCAAATCATTCTCTGATGCTTCGAAATCGAATTTGAATATCAAAGCTGAAGGCGATAACGAGCACCACAAAATTGAAGCAATTTTCAAAGCTTTTGCGAAGTCAATCAAAAAAGCTATACGCCGTGACGCAGACAATATGCAGTTGCCAAGTACGAAGGGAGTGTTATAATAGTATTTCATTATTTAGATATTAGTATTTAGACTTTGGGAATCTAACTACTAACTACTAAGTACTAATATCTAATATCTTTATAATATGATTGGAATTGTAAATTACGGAGCGGGGAATATATTTTCATTGACGGCGGCATTGGATAGAATCCAAGTGGCGCATGGCATGATAAATACCCAAGAAGACTTCGATAAATATAGTCACGTTATTATTCCAGGTGTGGGACATGGTGGTGCTGCGATGAAAAAGTTGCAGGATACGGGTTTGGTGGATACCATTTTGGCATTACAAAAACCTGTATTGGGCATTTGTGTGGGCATGCAACTGATGACTTCTTTCTCGGAAGAAGGAAATGCGGATATGCTGAACATTTTTCCAGTTAAAACGTTACATTTTGACAAGAGAATAAGCTCAAAAGTGCCTCATATGGGTTGGAATAGTATCAAAATTGAAAATAACAGTCCACTTTTTACAGATATTCCAGATAATAGCTACTTTTACTTCGTGCACTCGTATTTTATTGAGCGCGATGAAGCTACGGTTGCGGCAACATGTTCGTATGACTTGGATTTTGCGGCAGCATTTCAAAAAAATAACTTCTATGGTGTCCAATTCCACCCAGAGAAATCGGGTAAGTTTGGCGAGCAGTTGTTATTAAATTTTTCAAGATTTTAATTAAATAAAAATATTACTATGTATATCATTCCAGCGATTGATGTTTTAGACAAAAAGGTAGTACGTCTTAGAGAAGGAAATTACCAAGACGTGACGACCTACGATATATCTTTACAAGAACAAATCAAAAATTACTATGCTAATGGTACTGAAATGGTACATATTATTGATTTGAACGGTGCTAAAGGCGATTTCTCCAACCAAGAATACCTCTTTGAAATTATCCAAAAAACGGATATGAAGGTACAATACGGTGGTGGTGTACGCAGTATTGAGAAAGTAAAAGAATTGGTGGATGCAGGTGTATACCGCGTTATCGTGGGTACGCAAGCAATTACTAATCCTTCTTTCTTGGAAGAATTAGCAACCTTGAACCAAGGTCCTGTGAAATATGCTGACCACATCGTCATTGCGATTGACGTATTGGATGAGGTTATCAAATATTCAGGTTGGTTAGAAAGTTCACCTATCAAATTAGTAGAGTACATTGATAAATGTCTAGCTCTAGGATTTTTCCGATTCTTGTGTACTGATATTTCTAAAGACGGAAAATTAGGTGGTGCTGGTGTGGAATTGTACAAAAAATTATTAGATCACTCGCCAATTATCAAATTGATCGGTTCAGGTGGTATTTCTTCAATGAAAGATATCGAAGACTTGAACGATTTAGGTCGTATTGAATCTGTCGTTGTAGGAAAAGCGATTTATGAAAATAAAATTTCAATTGAAGAGATCAAAGATTGGAATTTGAAATCATTAATTAAATTCTAAGATGCTAGCAAAACGTATCATTCCTTGTTTGGATGTCAAAGATGGACGCACGGTAAAAGGCGTCAATTTTGTGGACTTGCGTGACGCGGGTGATCCTGTGGAGTTGGCTTGGCAATATTCGGAACAAGGCGCTGATGAATTGGTGTTTTTGGATATTACGGCTACACACGAAAAGCGTAAAACTACTATTGATTTGGTCAAAGCGGTTGCACGTCAAGTGAATATTCCTTTCACCATTGGTGGTGGAATAAATGAAATGCGCGATGCTGAAATCTTGTTGAATAGTGGTGCAGACAAAATTTCGATTAATTCAGCGGCTGTTCGCAATTCGCAATTGATTGATGATTTAGCGAAAGCTTTCGGTACGCAGTTCGTGGTTGTTGCGGTAGATACACGTTTAGTAGATGGCAAAAACTATGTGCATCTGCGTGGTGGTCGTGACAAAACGGATATCGAAACTGAAAATTGGATTAAAGAAGCTGAAAGTCGTGGTGCTGGCGAAATCTTGTTGACTTCGATGGATCATGATGGCACGAAGAATGGATTTGATAATGGATTGTTAAAGAAAATTAACGATACAATCAATATTCCATTGATAGCGTCGGGAGGAGCTGGAAATCAGCAACATTTTGTGAATACATTCCAACAAGCAAACGTGGACGCTGCATTGGCGGCTTCGGTATTTCATTACGGTGAAATATTGATTCCAGATTTGAAAGAAACATTACGTAAAAACGGTATTGTTGTTAGATAATATTCGTCATTTCTTCAATTTGGTCGAATGAGAAAGTGATTGCTTCGTTCCTCGCAAAGACGTTGTTTACTACGTCATTGCGAATGCAACGTAGTGTAGTGAGAAATCTAATAACAGATTTCTCCTTACGTCGAAATTACGTTAAAATAGATTTAGTCCTTATCAGATAAAGGACAAAAAATAAATAAAGCTATGATAGATTTTGAAAAAGGAAATGGATTAGTTCCAGTAATTGTCCAAGATTTTCAAACATTAGAAGTGTTGATGTTAGGCTACATGAATGATGAAGCTTGGCAAAAGACACAACAGGAAAAGAAAGTTACGTTTTTCTCCAGAACGAAGGATAGATTATGGACAAAAGGCGAGGAGAGTGGTAACTTTTTGCATGTAAAAAGCTATCATATCGATTGTGATAAAGACACGATTTTAATCAAAGCCGAGCCGGTTGGTCCTACTTGTCATACAGGCTCACGCAGTTGTTTTAATACAGAATTCAACCAAAACTTTTTGTTGGAGTTAGAGCGTATTGTAAACCATCGTTTTGAGCATCCTTCGGAAGAGTCTTACGTGAATCGTTTGCGTCAAAGAGGACTGAATAAGATTGCACAAAAAGTAGGTGAAGAAGGTGTGGAAACAGTTATCGCAGCGCTTGCAGAAAGTGAAACGGATTTGATTAACGAGGCTTCGGATTTGTTATTTCACTTGATAGTGTTATTACGTGAAAAAGGACTATCGTTAGAAACTATTGCTAAAAATTTAGAAAGTAGACATCAGTAAGACATTACTGAGGTGATATTCATAAAAAAGTGCCGTATCTTCGTACGGCACTTTTTTTTATGAATTGTACTTAGGTAATTTGAATTAAATTGCTTTTGTTTTGTTAGCTAACCAACTTGCTTCCGCAGTAGTTAAAAGTGGTGCTAATTTGTCAAAAACAAACTGATTATATTCATTCAACCAATCAATATGTTCTTGTCCTAATAAATCTTTATTTACCAAATTAATGTCAATATAACAAATGGTCAATGTTTCAAAATGCATAAAATCCCCGAAAATACTGTTATCGTGTTTTTTTGCCAAAACAAGGTTTTCAATACGAATTCCATGTTTTCCTTCACGATACAGACCTGGTTCGATCGAAGTAATCATGCCTTCTTCGATAGCAATATCTGTTGGGGTAGGATTAAACACATGCGGTCCTTCGTGCACATTTAAGAAAAAACCAATTCCATGACCTGTTCCATGGCCGTAATTGCGTAACGTTGCCCACATCGGTCTACGTGTAATAGCGTCAATTTGGTAACCTTTAGATCCTACTGGAAAAATGGCTTGACTACCTTCTATTGTACCTTTCAGCACAATCGTATAATCGTCCTTTTCTTCCTGTGTAATATTCCCTAAAGAAATTACGCGCGTAATATCAGTAGTGCCAGTCTTATACTGACCACCTGAATCCACTAATAACAATCCTTCAGGTTTCAGTGTATAATTACTTTCATCTGTAGCGGAATAATGTGGCAATGCTCCATGATCCAAGTATCCAGCGATGGTATTGAAACTTATGTCCACAAAACCTTCTTGTTCGGCACGGAATTCTTGTAATTTTTTGGCAATCGAAATTTCGGACAGTTCTTCTTGTCCGATAGTTTCTTCTAACCATTTGAAAAACTTTGTCATTGCCACGCCATCATTCACCATCGTCTGACGAATATGTTCGATTTCTATGTCATTTTTAACAGCTTTTAGTGAAGTAGATGGATTAATTTTTTCTATAATCTTGACGGCAGAAGGAATACTGTCATAAATTGCAAAGCAAGTACGTTTTGGATCAATCAAGATAGAATTTGCCTTAATATTCTTAACAAATTCAAACGCTTCATTATAATCTGCGATTTCAACACCTTGATTATTTAAAGTCAAGATATCTTCAGAAGTTAGCTTTCCATCTGCAATAAACAAAATAGCTTTTTCTTGAGAAAGATATACAAAAGACAGCACTACTGGATTGCAAGGCACGTCTTGCCCACGAATATTCAATAGCCAAGCCACATCATCTAACGAAGAAATGAAATGACTTTCTGTACGACTTTTCGCTAAGATTTGACGAACTGCTGCCAATTTCGATTCGGTAGATTGACCAGTAATTGTTTCATCTAACAAATAGGCTTTTACTTGTGGAAGGGCAGGTCTATCATTCCATATAGCAGATAATAAATCTACATGTCCATTTACATTAATGCCCAATGGTTTCAATGTGTTTTTAACTGTTTGCGCCACTAAAAGCGAAGCTAAATTGCCATCAAAAGCTACTTGCGCACCTTGTGGTAACTTTTCGCCCAACCAATCTGCATATTCAGCTGCGCCTTGTGTTTTTAATTTCACCAACTCAAAACCTGTTCCTTCTAATTGTTCATTAGCTTGAACAAAATAGCGTGCATCAGTCCACAAACCTGCAAAATCTGGAGTAATAACCAAGGTGCCTGCAGATCCTGTGAAACCTGAAACCCACGCAATACATTTATACCTATCTGGAAGATATTCGCTAATATGAGGATCAGAAGATGGAATGATATATGCATCTATTCCTTGGCTACTCATAGCCGATCTGATCTTTCCTAATCTTTCTAAATGTGACATAGTTTTATATGTAATAAGTGATGCAAGTTAACCATTTATAAGCCCAAATTTGAAATTTCAACGCAAAGAAGTCGGTAATTTTACAAATTATGTACAGTGTCCAAATATTTAAAAAAACTATCTTTGCTAATATACCCATGAATATGAAAATACATTCTTTATTACTAGTTAGTTTTCTTAGTGCGGGAATTATGTTCCAAGCTCAAGCGCAAAATATCAAACAAAAACTAGAGCAAAATTACACGATCTTCTCCAATCACACTTCTTTAACAAATGGTATGGCTTCTTTACATGTCATAAATTCAGAGACTGGAGAAACAGTATTTGAAAAAAATGCTGCTGTTGGTCTTCCTACCGCCTCTACACTCAAAGTGATCACATCTATTACCGCATTAGATATATTAGGCAAAGACTATACTTACAAAACTAAATTATACTATGCCGGTGAAATTGATTCTGTTGGTGTTTTACATGGTGATGTGGTCATTCATGGTGAGGGAGATCCAACTTTAGGAAGTAATCGCTATGAGCACACAAAAGAAGATGTAGTGTTGGCAAAATGGAAAAAAGCGATTATGGATTACGGAATTAAGTCAATAAACGGAAGAATCATTGCTGACGATCGAATGTATAATGGTATTGATGTTCCAGGAGGATGGCCGTGGACTGATATTGGTAATTATTATGGCGCAGGTATATCTTCTTTAAATTGGCGAGAAAATAGCTCGGGTATAAACTTCAAAGTTAATGATATTCAAAAACCTGCTCCTATAGAAAATACCACTTCAGATTTGAGTTATTTAAAACTGATAAATCATGTGACAGTTGGAGGCAAAGGTACAGGTGATAACGTATATGCATATTCTGGTCCTTATAGTGAAAAAATTATTATAAAGGGGACGTATGGTCAAGATTTGAAAAAGACTGTTGAAATATCCCTACCAGATCCTGCTTACGATTTAGCATACAATTTGAGTAAGGTATTAGCCATTGATAGTATAGACGTAGCTCAAGGAATCACGACTGGTCAAAGATTATTTGAAGAAGGGTTACAAGTTCCAAAATCTACTAAAGACCTAAATACCCATATATCTCCTGCTTTACATGAAATTGTATATTGGTTCAATAGACGTAGCATCAATCTTTATGGCGAAGCGTTATTAAGAAGTATTGCTAATATCAGTGGAGGGAAAATATCAACTTCTGATGGAGCAAAATATTTGAAAAAATATTGGGAACAAAAGTTAAATATTAGAAGTAGTGAATTGGATGTAGTTGATGGTTCTGGATTATCTCCTCAAAATAATGTAACTACGAAAGCAATGAATCAAATCATGCAATATGCGCTCAAAAGACCTTGGTTTGCGGAATTCAACAATAGTCTGCCCACTTATAATGAGATGACCATGAAAAGTGGTACTATCAATGGAACATTAGGGTATACAGGCTATCATACAGCGAAAGACGGCAAAAAATACACATTCTCTCTATTAGTATACAATTATGACGGATCTGGGTCACAAATGCGACAACGGATGTTTACTCTACTTAATACATTAAAATAATAGTGAATATTTTCGTCCTTATTATAATATAATAATACTTTTGTAGATTAAGTAGATTAGTAAATATCAATTATGAGCAATGTAAACAGAAAAAAGGATGCCCTAAAATATCATGCAATGGGTCGTCCTGGAAAAATTGCAGTCGTTCCAACAAAACCGTACAATTCTCAAAGAGATTTATCCTTAGCGTATTCTCCTGGTGTAGCAGAGCCTTGTTTAGCTATCGCTGAAAATCCAGAAGATGCTTATAAATATACTGCCAAAGGAAACCTTGTGGCTGTTATCAGTAATGGTACAGCTGTCTTAGGTCTTGGTGATATTGGCGCGCAGGCAGGCAAGCCAGTAATGGAAGGTAAAGGTCTTTTATTCAAGATTTTTGCGGACATTGATGTATTTGACATTGAATTAGATACGAAGAATGTTGACGAATTCGTCAACATCGTTAAAGCATTAGAGCCTACTTTTGGTGGGATCAACTTAGAGGATATTAAAGCGCCAGAATGTTTTGAAATCGAAAGACGTCTAAAAGCAGAAATGAATATCCCAGTAATGCACGATGATCAACATGGTACAGCCATTATTTCAGGTGCCGCTTTGATTAATGCTTGTGAACTTCAAGAAAAAAATATTGCTGATGTAAAAATCGTAGTTAATGGTGCTGGAGCTGCTGCAATATCATGTACAGCAATGTATGTGGCTGTAGGTGCGCGCAAAGAGAATATTGTCATGTTGGATAGCAAAGGTGTTATTCGTAAAGACAGAGATAATTTGGACGCCACTAAGGCGGAATGGGCGACGGATAGAGATATTTATACATTAGCGGATGCAGTAAAAGATGCTGATGTGTTTATAGGTTTATCAGCAGCTGATGTATTGACTGCAGAAATGTTGAATACGATGGCTCCAAAGCCTATTGTACTCGCTATGGCAAATCCTAATCCAGAAATTGCCTACGATCTAGCTGTAGCTACGCGTAATGATATTATTATGGGTACAGGACGTTCTGATTATCCTAACCAAGTTAACAATGTTTTAGGTTTTCCTTATATATTCCGTGGAGCATTAGATGTGCGAGCTACGGCAATAAATGAAGAGATGAAAATTGCTGCTGTAAAAGCTATTGCTGAATTAGCCAAAGAACCTGTTCCTGAAGAAGTAAATCAAGCGTATAATACAAGTAATTTACGCTTTGGTACAGATTATGTGATTCCGAAGCCAACAGACCCACGTTTGATCACAGAAGTATCAATGGCTGTCGCAAAAGCGGCAATAGAGTCGGGTATAGCACGCAAAACCATTGAAAATTGGGATTTATATAAAGAGGAATTACGTAAGCGCTTAGGAAAAGATGATGGCATTATGCGTCACCTTTCAGCTGTTGCGAAGAATAATCCAAAACGTGTAGTATTTGCAGAAGCTGATAACTATAAAACTCTTCGTGCGGCTCAAATCGTAAAAGAAGAAGGTATTGCTATTCCTATTTTATTAGGTAATAAAGAAAAGATCAACAATCTGATTGAAGAATATGCTTTTGAACTTGGAAATGTAACTATTATTGATCCACGTGAAGAAGTAAAAACAGCCCGTTTTGGTGAGTATGTTGACAATCTATATAAAAAGCGTCAACGTCGTGGTTTGTCAAAATTTGATGCTACTCAATTAATTACAAACCGCAATTACTATGCAGCTAGTATGGTAGAGTTTGGTGATGCAGATACATTGATTTCAGGTTTAACTCGTAATTATGCATCTACCATCAAACCAGCTTTGCAAGTAATCGGCGCAAAACCAGGTAGCCGCATAGCGGGTATGTATATGATGCTAACAGAAAAGGGTCCTTTATTCTTCGGTGATACTACCGTAAATGAAAACCCAACAGCAGAAGAATTAGCAGACCTTACAGTTTTAATAGAGAAAACAGTCCGTCGTTTCAATGTGAAGCCTCGTGTAGCTTTATTGTCGTACTCTAATTTCGGTTCGAATGATGGTCCAACTTCTATAAAAGTGCGTGAAGCTGTAAAATTATTACACCAAAATCACCCTTCATTAGTTGTGGATGGTGAATTACAGGCCAACTTTGCATTAAATAGTGATTTGTTAAAATCAAACTTTCCTTTCAGTTCTTTAAATGGTGAAGCTGCCAATACGCTTATCTTCCCGAATCTAGAGTCAGGAAATATTGCTTACAAAATGTTGCAAGAAGTTGGTAATGCGGAAGCTGTAGGACCTATATTGTTAGGAATGAACAAGCCCGTACACGTATTACAATTGGATAGTTCTGTACGCGAAATAGTGAATATGGTAACAATAGCGGTTGTGGACGCACAGTCTCACGAAAAACAATAAAGAATGTACGATTATTTCAACGGTAAATTGGTATTCAAAGCCCCTACCCATGTCATAGTGGATGTTGGAGGTATTGGATACCATATCCATATTTCTCTAACAACATTTTCGCAGATCAAAGATCTTGAAAATTGCAAATTGTTTATTTCTTTTCAAGTTCGTGAAGATTCACATACGCTGTATGGCTTTGCAACTGAAGGGGAGAGACATTTGTTTAATCACTTGATATCAGTTTCAGGTATAGGGCCAAATACTGGACGAATGATGCTTTCATCTAGTACACCAGAAGAGATTCAATCGGCTATAGTTAATGGTCAAGTGGCTTTAATTCAAAAGATCAAAGGTATTGGTCCAAAAACTGCACAACGTGTTATTTTGGAATTGCAGGACAAATTGAAAAAACAAGGTGATAATGCTTTATTACCGTTGCCTATTGCAAAACAATCTGTACCTGACGAGGCATTATCAGCATTGGTGATGTTGGGTTTTGCAAAGAATCAAGTGGAGAAAGTATTAGCTTCTATCGTACAAACGAATGAAGCACTTACCGTCGAACAAATTATTAAATTGGCACTTAAAAAATTGTAATACGACAAATTGTAGTATTAAATAGTATGGAGCCGCAAAAGTAATTTTTTGCGGCTTTGTTATTTTTAAAAGAAATCGTATACTTATTGTATAAATAAATCTGATACAAAGTCCTTAACTGGCACTAACCTTGACGAATCTTAGATTCTTTAACCTAATTGTTATCCTTTGCTTGCTATGTCATTTTAGTCAAGGTCAAACACTTATGTCTTTAGGTGATAGTTTTAAATTTTCTTCTTCTTTTCCTAATAATATTCATTACGAACCTTATATATACAATCCCAATATTCAGTTGTATGAATTTCAATTCACTAAAAATAGTAACTCACTTCGGAACTATCTTCCACGCAAAGTATCCAATGAGTTAGCGAATAAGATTGCAATACAGAATTACTGGACAAATACATCTAATAGTCCGATTAGAAGGGATACATCTTCAAAATTAATAAAACCTATACTAGTAAATAGTCCTGCTTTCGAACGAATTTTCGGAGGAAATACTATTCAAATAACTCCTAAGGGAAGCGTTGATCTTTCTATTTTTGCACAAAAAAATAGAAATGAAAATCCATTGCTTAATGAACGCCATCGAAATTTATGGGGAGTGGATTTTGACCAGAATTTTAATTTAAACCTAATAGGGAAAATCGGTGAACGTGGTCGTGTACTAGCTAATTTCAGTTCGGACGCTGAATTTGATTTTGAAAATCAAATTAAATTTGATTACGTGGGTAAACCCGATGATATTTTGCAAAGACTTGAAATTGGCAATGTCAATTTCGTGACAAGATCACAACTCTTGGGTAATGCGGAAGCTCTTTTTGGAATCAAAACGCAATTGCAAATAGGGAAAGTGAATCTCACAAGTGTTCTTTCACAAAAGCGCTCTGAGAACCATGAAATAATTATCTCAAATGGTCAAGCCAGGCGCCAAATCAATCTTCCGTTAAGTAATTATGAAGCAAATCAACATTATTTTTTGGCACATTATTTCAGAGAAAATTACAATAGAAGCTTGCGTACGGCACCCATTATTAATTCACCGATTCAAATTACAACCATAGAAGTTTGGATAAGCAATAGAGCTAATAGGACAGAAGGAATTCGAGATATCGTAGCGTTATTGGATTTGGGCGAAAAAAAGCCTTTTAATGCCGTTATATCAGGGAATAATAGTTCTACTTTTCCCAATTCAGGATTCTTTACTCAGCGTGCCAACGACATTTCAAACAATCTCCTTGATTTATTAGGTGAAAATGGACGAAATCCAAACAATAACTTTTTGTCTTCCTTTTTTGCTGGTACCGGTTCAACAGAAAACTATGCGAAATTGAGTGCTGCTCAGAAACTAATCGAAGGTCAAGATTTTCATGTCAATAGGCAGTTAGGCTATATCTCCCTTCAGTTTCCATTAAATGATGATCAAGTGTTGGCAGTGGCGTATCGTTATATTGCAAATGGTAAAGAATATCAAGTAGGAGACTTGTCTACAGATATTGCATTTGATGCGGTAAATTCAAAAGCTCTGTACACGAAACTTTTGAAAAATGAAGTGCTTAAAACCGATCTTCCTACCTGGGATCTGATGATGAAAAACATTTATGCTTTAGGTGGAAATAATTTTGGTGAGCAAGATTTGCAACTGCAAATTGTTCGTAATGACACTAAAAATGCAACTGAAAATCCTATAATGTATGAAGGCGTCAATACACGTAATAAGTCATGGTTGGATTTAACAGGTTTAGATAAACTAACCGCCAACAATAATAGTGGGCCAGACGGTATATTAGATTTTTTCCCTGGTATAACAATAGATAATACTAGAGGCAAACTGATATTTCCGTCAATTGAGCCTTTTGGTAAAGACTTAGAAAACCTTTTTGAATCTTCTGAATCTTCATTAAAGGAAAATTATACGTTTCCAGAATTGTATCAATTGACTCAAGTAGATGCTATTCAACGCTATCCGAATAAGGATAGGTATCGACTGGCTGGATCTATGCAGTCAAATAGCAGTTCGGAATTTCAATTAGGCGTATTTGACTTAAAGCCAAACTCAGTAAAAGTGTATTCTGGTAGTTTATTACTTCAGGAAGATGTGGATTATACTGTAGACTATGAAATAGGAAGCCTTAGTGTGCTAAATCAAGCATTATTGCTGAGTGGAAGTACTTTGCGAGTTAAGATTGAAGATAGTGCGATTTTTGGATCTCAACAAAAAACATTTTTAGGTGCTAGATTAGACTACAATGTAAATGAAAACCTTGCGTTTGGAGCGACATTCATGCACTTAGGCGAACGACCTTATTCAGAAAAAGTTCAAATAGGTGCTGAATCTATTTCAAATACAATGGTTGGTGCAGACATTCAGTATTCCACAAAATCTAGTTGGTTAACCACAGTCGTGGATAAATTGCCATTCTATAAGACGAATGAAGAATCAATGATCAGCTTTTCGGCTGAGGTAGCACACTCAAGACCAGGTTATGCAAAAGCTTTAAACGCAGAGAGTGATCGAAAGGGAATTGCATATATTGACGATTTCGAAAATAACTTCAGTTTTATTCCAATCAAAAGCCAGCAAGGCTGGCAAATTTCATCAACACCTCAACATTTTCCCGAACATACATTCAGTAATGACCTTGCATACGGATACAATAGGGCACACCTCGCTTTTTATAATATTGATCCTATTTTCTACCAATCTTCTTCTTTAAACCCCAATATTGAAGCAAAATTCTTGGCTGATCACCGAACACGACGCATTACTGAACAAGAAGTTTTCCCTTTCAAAGAAATTAAAACTGGCACAGATGCTTTTTTACCGACTTTAGATCTGGCATTTTATCCAATGATTCGAGGACCTTATAATTTTAGTGTTTCAGGGACTAATACTGATGGAACATTATCACAACCAAGACAACGGTGGGCTGGAATATTTAGAAAGCTAGAACAAACCGATTTTGAAACAAATAATATAGAATATTTAGAACTTTGGATGATGGATCCCACACTTACAAATCCTAATAGTGAAGGAGGAGATCTGTATATAAATTTGGGTAATCTTTCGGAAGACATTCTCAAAGATGGACGTAAATTTTTAGAAAATGCCATACCTGCAAATGGTGATAAAACTGTTTTAGACAGAACTGTCTGGGGATATGTGAGTCGATTACAACCAATCAATGCAGTATTTGAAAATACAGATGAAAGCCGTGTATACCAAGATGTCGGTTTGGATGGGCTTTCTAATGTCGAGGAAGCTCAATTTCATAACACGTTCTTAAATCATATGAGAAATGTTTTGAGCCCTGAAGCTTTTGAAAAAATAGAGAGAGATCCAGCGAGCGATGATTATGATTATTATCGTGGCAAACATTGGGATAAAAGTCAAGGTATTCTCACGCGTTATAAACACATTAATGGAACAGAAGGAAATTCAAAGACGCAGAATCAATCTTTAGAAACTTATGCTGTAGAGAATGCCGCGCGCACACTATTACCTGATGCTGAAGATATAAGTCGAGACAACACAATGAACGAGGCAGATAATTATTATGAATATAGAATATCACTGCGTCCGCAAGATATGTTTCTAGGTAATAATTATATAGTTGATGAACACACTTCACAAGCAATTGTATTGAATAGAAAAGAAGATGTTAAATGGTATAAATTGAGAATCCCTATTCGAGAATTTGGAAGGAAATATGGCAACATCAATGACTTTAAGTCTATTCGCTTTGTACGTCTTTTTCTGACAAATTTTGCGGATACGACTGTATTACGTTTTGCGCAGATGCAATTCGTGAAAAGTGATTGGAGACAATACAATCCAAATAATAATACACAGTGGGTTATTGCTGACGCCGATTTGGGCACTAATCCACCTGCTGATCTATCTAGATTAGAAGTTGCGCACGTTAATATAGAAGAGAACGGCAAACGAACGCCTATTCCATATGTTTTGCCACCTACAATTAATAGACAAGTGGATTACGCAAATAATAACTTGGATGTGCAATTGAATGAGCAATCCTTGAGTCTTACTGTCAAAAACGTTAAAGACGGATATGGGCGTGCTGCGTTCAAAAATGCGTCTTATGATTTTCGACCATATGGTAATATCGAATTTTTCGTACATGCAGAGGGCCAAACGCTAAGGGATGGTGATGCTGCTGCATTTATACGTCTCGGCACCGACGATCAGCTCCACTACTATCAATTCGAAACGCCTTTGAAAGTTACTCCTCCTGGAAGCAGCTCTCCGCATATTATTTGGCCTTCGGAAAATAATGTTATAGTAAATCTAAATGCATTACGAGAGGCAAAAATAGCCAGAAACAATGCCTTTAAGGATGGTGTGACTTGGCCATTGGATATACCTTTTGTATATCATGAAGGTAAAAGCACGATTACAATTAAAGGCAGTCCTGATTTATCAAAGGTTAAATTCTATATGCTTGGTGTCAAAAATCCATTAAAATCAACAAATACAGCAAATCCTGTAGATGATGGAAGAGATATTTCAGGTGAATTTTGGTTTAATGAATTGCGAGTAACTGATTTTGAAAACAAAAGCAGATGGGCCGCTACAGGGCAGTTGCACGTGAAACTTGCCGATTTGGGAAATATTTCGGTATCAGGCACAAAATTGTCAGCTGGTTTTGGTGATATTTCACAACGAATATCACAACTGGAAAGAACAGAACGAACTTCTTTAGACTTCATGGCAAACGCTGAATTGGGGAAATTTATTCATCCCAAATATGCAGTTTCTATCCCTCTTTATTTTAATTTCTCACAGCAATTGGGTACGCCAGAGTATAACCCATTCCACGGAGATATTCTGCTAAGTAAAACATTAGAAGAACTTTCTGAAAGTGATCAAGACTCATTACTACGACATGTACAAGACTTAACCAAACGCAAAAACTTTAGCATAATCAATGCGCGCAAACTTTTTCAGCATTCTGATAAAGTTTTGAAACCATGGAACGTTGAAAATTTTTCACTTTCCTATTTGTATAATGAATATGCACACCGTGACTTGTATACGGCTTCCTCCTTGCAGAAGACTTATAAAGGTTCTGTTGATTATACATTTAATAACCCTAATGTGGCATTTAAAGAGCCTTTTAAAAAGGTAAAAATACTACAGAATATCAATTATAACTTAACGCCTTCGTTATTAAGCTTTCGGATGGATGTAAATCGTATTTATCATGAAAATACTTTTAGAGATAATGCGAATAACAATGTTTTACCCACTTATTACAACAAAAATTTTAATACGAATCGTATCTATGGTATCAGTTGGGATTTATCGACGTCATTACGATTAGATTTCAATGCGACCAATTATGCAATTATAGATGAGCCAAATGGAAGATTGGATGGCGCAAGAAGAGACACCCTATGGAACAACTTTTGGAAATTGGGTAAAAATATGGATTACAATCATATGCTAAATTTCACGTATACTTTTCCGCTGAATAAAATTTCTTATTTGCAATGGATAAATATAACAACGCGATATGGGACACAATTTAACTGGCAAAGTGAACCTTTGAATTTGTGGAAAGATGAAAATATCAACTTGGGTAATAGCATTCAAAACAACCGAACCATTCAGGTAAACCCGAATTTGAATTTTAATCAACTGTATAATAAATTTAGATTCTATAGAGAGCATACAAAACCAACAGACAACAGTATTGTTTCGACGCTGGTAAGATTGCTAACTAGTGTACGCACGCTTAATGCTGCGTATACAAAGGTCGAGGGTAGTTATTTACCTGGATATTTGCCAAACTCAACGATGTTGGGATATAGTTTCTCTCAAAATGCACCCGGTTGGGATTTCATTTTAGGATCACAAGTTGATATTTTAGAACGAGCTAGAGACAATCAATGGCTGACCAGCGACTCTTTGCAACAAGGAATTTATACTAAATCCTATTCGAAAAACTTTTCTGCACTAGCACATACAGAGCCTTTGAAAGGTCTTCGCATAGATTTTACAAGTTCCAAAATTGACAATAGAAATAATACATTACCTTTCCAAGGGTTTGAAGATAAGAATTTCTACGAAACAGGGAGTTATTCTATTACACAGATTGGAATGAGAAAATCTTTCAAAAATCGTTCAACATTATTTCAGGATTTTGAAAACAATAAATTATTGATATCTGAATTGTTAGGTAATTATAACCCCAATTCGACGGGACGCAATGCAAAATTCTTTTGGGATGGATACGATGAAAATCAACAGGATGTAATTCTAAATGCATTTTTGAAAACGTATTTAAATAAGGAATTCGTGATTGGAAGGCCAAATAAACCACATTTTCCATTACCAAATTGGCGCGTTTACTATTCTGGATTAGCGCAGCTTTTGGGAATAGATGATTTCATCCGAGCCATTACGTTTAATCACCATTATCAATCGCAGTACAGTATATCAAGTTACTACTCGAATATTCAATACCAGGAAGTAGAGCAGTTTCCTTTCATTCGTGATAGAAATAATAATTTCATACCAAGGCATCAGTATAGTCAGGTTACGTTGACCGATAGATTTTTGCCTCTGATTGGTCTTGATATTAGACTGGATAATCAACTTAGTATAACGTCAGAATACCGTAAGTCTAGGGATATCGCTTTGAGTTTAGAAAATAGCCAACTTTCTACCTTAGATGAGAAATCTTTTATTGCAGGAATTGGGTTTCGCAAATTAAATACACGGTTACCATTCAATTTGTTCGCTACGCGAAATTGGAAGAATGATGTGAATTTCAGAGTAGATGTGGCTCTGAATGACAGAAAAGTATCGATGTATCGTACAGGGGTACAATATGAAGAAGTAACTGGTGGTAACAAAAATATTACCTTAAATCCTTCTGTGGATTATACGATTAATCGATTTTATAACATACGATTGTTTTATAATTCTAATGCGGTTAGACCATATACGTCGCAGACATATGCGTCTTCCTATACCTATTTTGGCTTTAGTTTGAAGCTATTATTCCAATAAAATTCTACTATTTATCTGCACATAATATTGCTTAGTGTATCTTTGTGACAATTATAAATTATAGCATGGCGGAGGATTTAAAAATAATTTCTGGGGATAGGGAAGATCAATACAAAAGTTTGCTACCTCAAATCAAAGGATTGTTAGATGGGGAGACAGACCTGATTGCTAATCTAGCAAATATCAGCGCTGCGTTGAAAGAGCAGTTCAACTTCTTTTGGGTAGGATTTTATTTGGTTAAAGATAATGAATTGGTCTTAGGCCCATTTCAAGGTCCTGTAGCATGTACAAGAATCGCTTACAACCGAGGAGTGTGCGGTGCAGCTTGGGCTAAAGAAGAAACGCTAATCGTTCCGGATGTGGAACAATTCCCAGGTCATATTGCCTGTAGTTCTCTTTCTAAATCAGAGATTGTCATCCCTTTTTATGTAAAGGGAATGCTGATGGGTGTTTTGGATGTCGACAGTGAAAGTATTAATAATTTTAATGAAATAGATGAAAAATATATTAAAGAAATATTATCTTTAATAAACTAACTGATTATTTTACGGATCTATCTTATGGGATTGATTAGATGAGAAGTGCACATCAAATTGCTTTTCTGAATTTATTATTTATTGTTATAAATTGTTTTTGGATTATAATAGTAGATGATAAGAAAATTTATGGATTGTCCATTTATGATACGTTTTCAACGAATTGGTCTTACCTCACCCCACATGTTGACACTTTCAATATTTGGAAAATAATAACAATCGTTCTTGTTCTTACTGCAATATTTTATTGTATTGTCTTAAAAAGAGAAAATGATGAAGATGCACCATTAGCCCAACAAGTAGAAAAGTCCGGTAATTGGATGCTTGTAAATCAACTTTTCTTGGGAATGAGTATGGTTTTTAAATTAAATAATTTTTTAATCATTGCTTATCTGTGTAGCATAGGGACCTATTATTCCTTGAATAAACTAAACCTAATATTCAAGATACGTGATACAGAGAATCCTTCTTTTATACATATTTTTACGCGTACTTCCTTAGGTTTGTATAGTGGTTGGTTCGTTTATTTACTTGGATTTAATGGTATTCCTACCATCAATAAATTTCTTCGATTGCCAGCAGATCATCTGCTACTTTTTATTCTATCTATTTTATTTTTATTAGGGAGTTTTAGTTTCATTTGGTACAAAACCATGCTATGTAAATTGCCTGCAATATTAGTGGGATATACTGCAGGTGTTCTTGGATCATATTTCTATAATATACAAGCTAATATAGGTACACTGCTTTATGACATCATGGAGTATTTGTTTATAGGCGTATTAAGTATTAGTGTGATTACGATAATTTACCTAATATATCAAAAAAGAAAATTCTACATGATGCAGGACTAGTGGGTCGGATTTTGATTAAAACACAACTTTCCAAATCTTCACCATTTTGTCATCTCCAGCAGTACAAATTAATTGCTGTTTTTCAATATAGGCTATTGAGTTAATTGACAAATGATGAGAATCAATTCCTTTATCCCTTGATAGATTTTTTAAGAGTTTGAAATCTGTATCCCAGATTTTTAAGGTTTTGTCTCGGCTTACAGTTGCAATAAGTGAATTGTTCAACGGAATAATACCGTAAACTGTAAACATATGTGGCGTAATTTCAGCAACTTTTGATAAGTAAGGAACAGAAGTCTTGAACATCTTAGCATCTCTTCCTCCAGAAATCAAGTAACCATCTACAAAAGCTAAACTTGTTACAGATTGTGTGTGAACTTGTTCAGAAGTGAGTTTATGATAATCTCGAATATCCCACAAGTGTATAAAGCCATTTTTATCCCCTGCAGCTAAAATATGCTTATTCTCATCCAAAGCCAAACTACGAACTGTGGTATTGATGACTTGAAATGAATAAAGTAATTCGAAGTTATTTAAACTCCATACATAAGCTTTCCCATATTCATCAATTGCGATTAATTCATTTTTTGACAAAATAGCTTTCACTACGAATGCCGCTCCTTTATCAATAGTCAATTTTGCAATTAATTCCGGTTCAGATTTACGAATTACCAAAATACCCCCAGAGCGCAAAGTCGCTACTAATAAATCCCTTTCAATAATATAGCACAAGTTATAAACTGAAGAAGGAACTGCGCACAAAACACGCTTGAACTTTAAGGTGTTCAAATCCCACTCTACAATTCCTTTGTCATTGCCAGCTGAATATAACAAGCCATTCTGCTCGTCTATTGCCAAAGTATAAATAGGATTTTGATGTCCAATGAATGTGTTTTGTAATGTAACCTCTACCATAGTGATGTCAACAAGATTCAATAAATACGTATTAGGGGATATATACTAATTTTACATTTCCCAACGTTTTTTTGGAACGCAGGTAATATCCTGTGTTTTGCGAAGAGTGATTGGTTTGGATTCAAATTTATTTTGCAACACGATACTGTCTGCTGCAATAGAAATGATTTTAAATCGTGGCAAATATTGTCCGTTTTTATAACAGCCGGAAATTTTTTGTTTGCCATTTTCTCTTGTGAATATACCTTCCACAATAAGACTATCTCCACGTTGTACATACACGCCTTTCGCATATTCTTTCCAATTTCCGTTTTTGAAACAAGAATCGGGCATTGTTTTGGTTTTCGCATGTACGTCCATCACTGTATAGATGGAATCGCAACGAAAAGTGAATTCGTGAAGCGTGTAGTTCAATAATTGTTCCTTATTATGAACACTGTCTTGAACCCAAACTCCTTGAAGTACTGCAACGCCTTCAGTTTGCATGTCCGAATGACGATAACAACTTGCAAAAGTGAAAAGCATACCTAACATAATTGCTAGGTATGCTTTTGCTAAATTATATTTTTTTGAAAGTTTACTCACTAAGCTTATTTTAAACTTCCCACCATTTCCTCTGGTTTTACCCACTCATCAAATTCCTCAGCAGTTACATAACCTAATGCAATAGCTGTTTCTTTCAACGTAGAGTTGTTTTTGTGTGCTGTCTGTGCAATCTCAGCAGCTTTGTAGTAACCTATTTTAGTGTTTAAAGCAGTAACCAACATCAATGAGTTATCTACCAATTCTTTGATTCGTGCGTAATTTGGCTCAATACCCACAGCACAGTGTTCTTCGAAAGAAACACATGCATCACCGATAAGACGAGCTGACTGTAAGAAATTAGCTGCCATTAATGGCTTGAAAACGTTCAATTCGTAATGACCTTGCGTTCCGCCGATAGTAATAGCAACATCGTTACCCATTACTTGTGCAGCAACCATTGTCAATGCTTCACATTGTGTAGGGTTTACTTTTCCAGGCATGATAGAAGAACCTGGTTCGTTTTCTGGAATCAAAATCTCACCGATACCCGAACGAGGACCAGAAGCCAACATACGAATGTCATTAGCAATTTTGTTCAATGCTACAGCCAATTGTTTCAAAGCGCCATGTGTTTCCACAATAGCATCGTGAGAAGCTAATGCTTCGAATTTGTTCGGTGCAGTCACAAAAGGAAGACCTGTGAATTCTGCAATATATTTAGCTACAGTTACATCATAACCTTTAGGTGTATTCAATCCTGTACCTACCGCAGTACCACCCAAAGCAACTTCTGCTAAGTGAGCTAATGTGTTTTTAACTGCTTTGATACCATAGTTTAATTGTGCAACATAACCGGAAAGCTCTTGACCTAATGTCAATGGCGTAGCATCCATTAAGTGTGTGCGTCCAATTTTCACCACATTCATGAATTCTTCAGACTTACGTTGTAATGTATCACGCAATTTCTCTACACCTGGAATAGTAACTTCTACTACCGCTTTGTATGCCGCGATGTGCATACCAGTAGGGAATGTATCATTTGAGGATTGTGATTTGTTTACATCATCATTTGCTTTCAATACTGGTTCACCTTCACCGATTTTACCACCAGCCAATACTTGCGCACGATTAGCAACAACCTCGTTTACGTTCATGTTCGATTGTGTACCTGAGCCAGTTTGCCAAATTACCAATGGAAATTGGTCATCTAATTTTCCAGCTAAGATTTCGTCACAAACTGCAGCAATCGCATCACGCTTTTCGATAGGTAATACACCTAATTCGTGGTTTGCGTAGGCAGCTGCTTTTTTCAAATAAGCAAAACCTTCGATAATTTCTTTTGGCATAGAGCCTGAAGGTCCGATTTTAAAGTTATTACGTGAACGTTCAGTTTGTGCACCCCAGTACTTGTCTGCAGGTACTTGAACTTCACCCATTGTATCTTTTTCTATTCTGAATGACATGATAGTAAAGTTTTATTTTTGTGTCCCAAAGTTACTGAATTATATATACAATAGAAACCATGATTTGCCCTCGAAATGTCTGATTTATTTCAAAAGTTGTATATTTAAGTATTATAAATCAAGTTTAGTTGTACCATGAGAAAAATATTGGGTTTTCTGAAAATAGTATTGTCATTTGCCATATTCGTTGTTTGTTTTTCCTGTATAGGAGATAATACTTCTTCGGACAATGAGCAAATAAATGATTCTATTGCTGCTGTTTCCACTTTGGAGTTTGACGCTCCAAAAGTTACCTTATGGACTTATGATGCTGACCTAGATACTATGGTCAAAAATACAATTCCAGCTGATTTGACTATAGAATTAGTAATTGATACGCTAAATAACCGATATGCTAATGCTAAATTGAAATTAGATAAAATCGCATCGGATACTGTATTTGTTAAAATTGATGATGTATCCTTTCTGCAGCAATATGGTACGACCGGAAATTATGGTTTCATGTCAGAAGTTGTATTTTCCTTGACAGAAGTTCCTGATGTAAATTATGTGTTTTTAGATTTTGAAGAAATAGACCACGCTTCTCCAGGACTTTATTCACGTAAGAATTTTGAGAATAAAATTATTCCTTAATTACATACCTAATCGCTTCTGCATATGTTCTTCGATATGATGAAATAATTGCTTAGGCTTTAATGTACGCCAAGGAATTTCATTTAGGAAGCCTCCAAGATTGATATAATAATCTATGTTTTGTGATTGAAACTCTTCCAAAACATGTTCGCGGAAATGTAAGCCTGCAATCCAACCATCTTCAATGTCTTGAAACCATTCTTCATAATAGGAGTCATCCGAACTGTGGAAATTCAATACATTTTCGCCAATTAAAATATACTTACTAATTCCTTCACCAATCATAACATCAATCAATTCTCTTTTGAGTAACATGATATCGTTGTAAATGGCGTCATTCCATTCGCCAATGAATTCGATAACAGCAAATCCTTTGTCATAATCCACAAAAATTACCTTCACGTAAAGCGTCTGTGAACCAAAATCATCCCATTGCGGATGAATTAAATAATTATAGACCTGTTTGTCAAATTCAAACTCATTATACAAGGTTCCGAAGAAAGGAGACCTTTCATCTTCTGCGGCTATATAGTCATGTCTCCAATTGTAAAAAGGTTCTATCTCGTGCATATTCTCCAATTATTGTTCAAAGATTAGGAATTATTTACTGATTATAAAGATTTTGGACTACAATTTGCATGAATAAATATTGAAATATCTATACAATACATTGAATTAACTCTTATTTTTGCATACGCACTTATTTCATGCAAAAAGGTACTGGAAGGAATCTATTTGTTGCTGCGACATATGCAGCTACGTTATTACTAGGACTTATTCTGGGGCAAAATTATGTTGCACAGCAGAATAATAATCCTGGGGTTTCCCTTGTGCCTATAGGTCTATCCGACAATTCTTACAAAATTCAGCAGGTATTGGATTTATTATCAAGTTCGTACGTGGATAGCCTAGATCTAGATTCTCTTCAGAATGGCGCAATTAATCATATCATTTCGCATTTGGATCCCTATTCAACTTACTTGTTACCAAATGAATCCAAGAACCAAAACGAAATGTTAGAAGGTACTTTTGAAGGAATTGGTCTAGATTTCTTTAACCTAAATGATACCTTACTTGTTGTAGGGTTGGTGGGCAATGGGCCAGCTGAAAGATCAGGGCTGAAAGTTGGAGATAAAATAATTCGTATTGATACAACCTATGTGTCAGGACGCAATATAGGTCAAAAAGTCGTTGACAGATTAATGCGAGGTAAAAAAGGTTCTCAGGTTAACCTTTATGTGAATAGAGAAAATTTCCCAACACAACAGTTATTTAAGGTTAAAAGAGATCAAATCAATGTAAGCTCTATTGATGCGTCTTATCTTATCGAACCGCAGGTTGGGTATATCAAAATTAGACGATTTGGGCTAAAGACAAGTGATGAATTCAAAGCTTCCATTTCGCACCTTAAGAAACAAGGGGCTAATAATTTGATATTGGATTTGCGGGATAATGGGGGGGGATATTTCCATATTGCCATAAAAATTGCGAGTGAATTTTTTGCAGATAAAAAACTGTTAGTGTTTACACAAGGCGCACACGAGACCAAACGAGAATATTTTTCAGAAGGTAATGGAAATTTTTCACAAGGTAAATTAGTCGTATTAATAAATGAGTCGTCCGCTTCAGCATCGGAAATCGTTGCAGGTGCATTACAAGATTGGGATCGCGCTACTATTGTCGGTCGTGGTTCTTACGGTAAAGGTATTGTACAAGAGCAATTTGATTTTTTAGATGGATCGCGTATCAATTTGAGTATATCACGCTATTATACTCCGTTGGGAAGATCTATACAACGTAAATATACAGCAAATTGGTCTAATATGGTGGACTATGTATCTATGTATCGTGGGTTATGGGCTTTGGACACCGCCTATAAAAGCAACCAAATTTATAAGACCTTAGCAGGAAGAGAGTTGTTTAGCGGTGGAGGGATTAACCCTGATATAATGGTCAATATTGACTCAAATTCAACTAGTTTGTTGTATCAAGAGATTTTGAAATCAAGCTATATAGAACAGTTTGTTTATGAGCGATTTACTAAAGTTCTTCCGGCTTATTCTATTGAGAATTTCTTGCAAGGATACAGACTTCCGATGCAAGAATACAATGCATTCATTGAATATTTAAATCAACGAGGATTGGTCATCACAGAGCGTAAAAAACAAGACTTGTTAAAACTTATTCAATCTGATATTGAGGCTATTGTGGGTAGGTATTATTTTGGTCGGGAGGCTTATTTTAAAGTCAAAAATAGATACGATAGTTATGTAGAGACAGGTTTGCAATTATTGCGTCCTGCACCAGTTAATGAAGCTTCTTAATAGATCAAATCCGCCCAAATAGGATAATGGTCTGAGAGTCTTTCCTTCAAAATACCGTAATCTTCCACCTTCATTCTTTTGTCGCTCATGATATAGTCTATTTGGAATATAGGTAATATGCCAAAATATGTCACTCCCCATCCAAATCCTTTTTCAGCAAAAGCATTTTTCATATTTTTACCAACTAAATTGACACTATAGGACATCGGTGTATCGTTAAAATCTCCCATCACGACATACGGATATGGTGAGTCATCAATATGTTTTACTAATGTATTGGCTTGATTACTTCGACTGGTGAATGCTCTTTTCAATTTACGCCCTAGTTTTTTTGTTTGCTCTTCGTTTTTTACTTGTTCTGTAGGCGACTTTTGGATGAAATCTTTATCTTCTTCTTGCAAGGCAAAAGAACGTAAATGAACATTGTAGATTCGTATGGTGTCTGTCTCACGCTTCACGTCGGCAAATATGATACGGTTCACCCCATATCCATTTTCTTCTATCGTGCCATAGTGAATTATAGGGTATTTAGAAAAAATAGCTTGTCCATAACCTTCATAATCATTTTTTTCAAAGGGCTCAAAGTAATAATCTTCGAATTCACCTTCCTGTAATAAATTTTTAGTAAACTGTTTTGAACCTCTGATCCGACTATAAAATTCTTGGAAACAAACTACGTCAGGATTAATAGTGCGAATAAATTCAATTGTTTCTTCTCTAAACTTATTCTTCTTGTTATCATAATGTTGAAACAAATGTACATTAAAACTCATAACACGTATGGTCGTGTCTTTTTTTACTAAGATTTTGTCGTTTTTATTTTTGAAATTAATGTGTTTATTCAACAAAGACCAGCCTGCCAAAATAGCTAATATGCTTAAAAACGCATTACGCTTCTTGCGCAGAAACCAATAAATAATAAAACCACAATTAATAAGTAAGATGGGCAGATAGCCTAGTCCAAAAAATGCTATTATCCAAAATTCACGTGGATCAATGAAGGAGGCACAATAACTTAATAGCAATGCTACTACAGCCAATACATTGGCTATAAATACAGTTTTGCTAAAGTAACCGAGTTTTTTCTTACGTAAAAACAATTGGTTTGTCATTAGTGTTCTTTTTTACTCGCTCTAAAAAGCATATCCTTTTCCTTAGTCGATAAGCTTTCGTAACCCTTGAGCGAAATTTTATCTAATATTTGGTCAATTTGTTGTTGGTCGGGATATTCCTGTTCAATGTCTTTGCGCTGTTCATAATAGTTGCCTTTCACCACTTTAAGTTTATGATTTTTCTTTTTAAAAATCAAACTCCAGTCTTTACCACGTTGCAATTGATGTGTAAATAGCATGCCTAAAAATACTATTAGCAAATAACTAATAGCTGCGCCTTTATTAGTTGTCATTAAGAATGCAAACTGAAGCCCCAAATATACGCCTGCGACCCATTTGAATTTAATGTTACCAAGTAACAATAGTCTAAGTTCTGAGTTTGGGATTAGTAAAGCTAAGCTACTTAAAATACCAGCTAAACCAAATGCGCTTGTACTCCAGCTTACTGGTAAGGACTGAAATATTGGAATAAATCCGAGAGCTAGAAATATTATCGCTCCCAATACCATTCCACCAATAAATACTGTATTAAATTGACGATTATTGAGGAAATTTAGAAACATATTTCCAACCCAATACAACCATATGCAGTCAAAAAGTAAATTCCATAAACTAGTATAAATGAATGGGTGAGTGATAAATGACCATGGTTGGGTAATAAACTCTTTAAAGCTATTAGGAAGAATAGATTCTTGCGAAAGGATTTTGTACAAATCCACAGAGGTAGTTTCTGAGAATGACAGTAAATCAAAAATATGAAGGAGAATAAATAATAATACTTGTCCAGTAATAAAATACGGGATAATAGATGCAGATTTATAAGTGTCTCTAATAAAAGATTTTAAGACATTCTCTTTCATATATTTACTATTAATAATATCCTTTTTTGTATCCCCACATTTTAATCATAAGATAACCAAATAAAGCGCCACCAACGTGAGCCAAATGGGCAATCGAAGAACCAGAATTGTTGAAACCTAAGTAAATTTCGATCAAAATATATCCACCAACAAAATATTTGGCTTTAATAGGAACTGGGATAAACATAAAATACAACGGCATATTCGGATAGAAATATGCAAAAGCTAATAATAATCCGAATACAGCCCCAGAAGCACCAACCATAGGAGTCGCATAAATTGACGCTAGCTTACCTAATTCATCTCCGGTTAGTGGTAGCTGAGAGGAAATGCGATTTGCTGCTAAATCTAAAGTTATAGATTCTGCAGCAAATGGAGAACCTACAATTTGAGTTACCTCAATAGCCTGAACACCATATTGCAGGACCAAAGCTCCCAATGCTGTTATCAAATAGTAATTTAAAAACCTCTTTGAGCCAAACATTTGTTCAATCACAGGTCCAAACATCACCAATGCAAACATATTGAAAAACATATGTGTGAATCCGCCGTGCATAAACATATAGCTGATAGGCTGCCATACTTCAAAAAATGGCGAATCAGGGTAATACACACCTAATAAGCGATTTGCATTTGGAAATATCATGGTGCCCACAAAACAAATGATATTAATTATCAATAAGTTTTTTACAACAGGCGAAAGGTTTCCTAAAATATTATTCATCTAATTTAATACGATTAAATTTTGTCAAATTTTTCCATCAATTCCGTTAATGTCAGCGTTACGATGGTTGGTTTTCCATGTACAGATATATTTGGGCTTTCGCACGCAAACAATTTGTCAATCAATTCTTCAATAGCATCATTATTTAAAGCTGTACCAGCTTTTATAGCAGCACTTTTAGCTAATGATTTAGCAAGATGATCTCTTTTGTCAACTTTAAGTTCTGTGCGATTGTGTTTATAATCCTCCAAAAGCTGTTCAATAATCTGCTTTTCGTTGATATTATTTCCCAAATCTGCTGGAATTCCATCTACAATATAAGTAGTTTTTCCGAAAGGTCTTAATTGAAATCCTAAAGTTTGTAATTCTGGAAGAATATCGTTCATCAACTCAAAATCCGCTGGTGATAAATCTATTGTGGTTGGGAATAAGCTTTGTTGGCTAATGCCTTGATTATTAATTAATTGTTCTTTATATTGTTCAAACAAAATGCGCTCATGTGCAGCTTGTTGATCAATCAACATAATACCAGAATGTATCTGTGAAACAATATATCTGTTATGAATTTGAAAGAAGCTTTTTTTGGATTCAGCTTTCGGAATTATTTCCTTTTTTTCATCAATTATCTGCTCTTCCGTATTTAGCAAAGGAAGTTGAGCAGGAGTTTCGGTCTCTGTGATTTGATATAGTGAATCCCAATTTTTAGGAATGGCTTCGCGTTCAAAACGTGAACTGTAATCATTTGAACGGGAATTATTAGAAGGTCTTAACGATCCAATTTCACTTTCAAATGGATTAAAATTAGGATTAAATGTAATTGTAGGAACTTGTATTTCATCAATAGGCTTAGAAGAAATCATACCGCTAAAGCTTGTTTCTTGATCAAAATCAAGTGAAGGTGTAATGTTATAGCGCCCTAATGAACGTTTTACAGCAGAACGGATTATTGCATAGATTGCTTTATCGTCCTCATATTTAATCTCTGTTTTTGTCGGATGTACGTTGATGTCTATTTTTGAAGGATCAATATCGATAAACAATACATACATCGGGAATGTCTCTGTAGGTAAAATTTCCTCATAGGCATTCATTACTGCATGATTCAGATAAGGATCACGGATAAATCGTTTGTTGACAAAGAAAAATTGCTCACCACGAGTTTTTTTTGCGTATTCGGGTTTACCTATGAACCCTGTAAGATTGATGATTGTCGTTTCTTCCTCAACTGGAACTAGTTTTTGATTGTAATTGTTACCGAAAAGATGAACAATACGTTGTTTTAAAGTTCCTGGCGTCAAATGAAATAATTCATTGTTGTCACTATGTAAACTTAAAAATATTTCAGGATGAGCAAGCGCAATACGCTGAAATTCATCAATTATATGACGCATTTCAACAGAATTACTTTTTAGAAAATTCCGTCGTGCAGGGATATTGTAAAAAAGATTCTTTACAATGATGTTAGTTCCAGATGGTAAAGCTTCGGGAAATTGATTTGTTACTTTTGAACTTTCTATTTGAAGCACTGTACCAAGTTCATCTTCTATGCGACGAGTTTTGAGTTCTACTTGTGCAATCGCTGCAATAGACGCCATTGCCTCACCACGAAATCCCATTGATCGGATAGCAAACAAATCTTCTGCTTTACGTATTTTGCTGGTTGCGTGACGCTCAAAACACAATCTTGCATCTGTTACACTCATTCCACAGCCATTATCTATGACTTGAATCAATGTCTTTCCTGCATCTTTAACAATAAGTTTTATACGATCCGCACCTGCGTCAATAGCGTTTTCAATAAGTTCTTTGACAGCTGAAGCGGGTCTTTGTACCACTTCTCCAGCAGCAATTTGATTGGCAACCGCATCAGGAAGTAATTGAATAATATCCGACATACAGCACAAAGTTACAAAAAATTATATGGCTAATGACTGCGGATATTGAGAATATATAGCATAAAAAAGGTAGCGCTCAAACGCTACCTTATGCAAATTTTATTGAGTAAATTACTATAAAGTAATTTGACGTTTGATGCTTTCTTCTAAGGAAATGATTGTCTCCGTGCGTTGAATACCTTTCAACCCTTGAATGTCTTCATTCAAAACTTTACGCAGGTGTGCAGTATCGCGACATACTATTTTTGCAAACATACTGTATTGTCCTGTACAATAATGAAGCTCCACTACTTCTTTAATGTTTTTTAACTGTGCTACTGCATCGGAATATTGTGACCCTTTTTCTAAATATATACCCAAAAAAGCTGTAATGTCAAATCCTACTTTTTGAGGGTTAATAATTAAGTTAGATCCATGAATAATTCCTAGTTCTTCCATCTTTTTCATGCGAACATGGATTGTTCCACCCGATACAATCAATTTTTTCGCAATTTCAGTGTATGGAATAGATGCATCTTCCATGAGAATGGAAAGAATTTGAACATCAAGATTGTCTAAATCGTAATTAGAATAATTTTTTTCCATAAATGTGATTTTTTCCAACAACCGTGATCACTATCACGATAATTAGTTTTTCTTTTAAGGCTATCGCCTTGGTTTTAAAGATTTATAATAAGAAGATTATCGTAAGGAGTTATAAACATCCTTTACAAAGGTATTCATTATCAATGTAATCTCTTTGAATCTTTTGCAAAAATAATAACAAAATTTGATATTTTATTTGCTTATTTTGAATGATTGCAAATTAAAATTAACATATTTATATAATGTGAACTTGTTTTACGATTTCAGTTAAAATATTTGGGAGGAAGAATATGCAAATAGAAGATGTCATCATATCACGCAAAAAGCCAATTTATCCAGTTGGCCAAGGTTTAGCAAAATATTTGAAAATGTATCAGCGTGATGCGAAGTTGCCTATTTCTTATTTTGATTTGTTGAATTTTCAAGAAACAGTTCCAGTGATGGACAAATTTGGTAATGATACCTTTTGGGAAACCCCTTTGTATCCGCCTTATATTCAGGATCATTTGTACGAAGGATTAAAAGTTATTTATGCCAAGCTTAAAGCCTCAGGAAATACACGTATTGTTCAACACAAAATCATTGATCGGATCGAATACTGTGCTTTTGGGAATACACGACCATTCCGTATTCGTATTATCAATAGACTGAATGATGTGTACGATTATTTTTATATCAAACAAGCTGATGCATCACGTATATATGGTCTAGAGCTGGAAGAAATTCTTTCACCCAATCAGGTGAATTATTTATATGATTTCGAAACCCTAGTGGAGGAACATATTGTTGGTATTCCCGGTGATGTATTCAGTAAAACAAGAATTACACATCCAGATTATAACCAAACACGCATTGCAAAGGAATTTGTGAAGTTTAATGAGCGCTGTACAATTGCATTATTAGGCGATATGCGTGCTTATAATTTTGTGATGCAGATTACTCCGGATTTTGATGATTTCCAATTTCGTATACGCGCAATAGATTTTGATCAGCAATTTTATGAAGGAAATCCAAAAGTTTATATGCCACAATTTTTCAAAGAGTGTTTTCCATACGTGAAATTGTGTATGGAGCATTTGACTGATAAGACGGTTTCTCAGTATCAGCAAGAAGAACGATCTTCAATTGTGCATCGGGTCAGAAGTGAGCGGCATCGTATCAAGGATCTGCGTGATGCCTCAATTGGCCAAGAACTTTCAACGCCAGAAAATATACGACAATTGCGTGAAGGATACGCAAAAATATACGATAATGAGCAGTACTATAGATGTAAGACGATGACTGATATTGTGGAGTTAAACGTAAAAAATGTAGTTCGATCGGTACAGATTTAGCGTATTCTGTTTTCGTTATCTTTTACAAATGCTGACCAGCCCGAATAACTTTTGGAGCCGCTAGTCGTGTTCTGTTGAAAGGAATGACAAACAGCTACAGCTAATCCATCTGTTGCATCTAGAAATTCTGGTGTTTCCTTAAATCCTAATAAGTTTTGCAACATGGCAGCAACTTGCTCTTTGCTGGCGTTACCATTTCCAGTTACGGATTGTTTAATTTTCCTAGGCGAATATTCAAAAATGGGAATATCTCTACTCAAAGCTGCCGCCATTGCTACACCTTGTGCACGACCTAGTTTTAACATCACTTGAATGTTTTTACCATAAAATGGAGCTTCCAAAGCCACACAATCAGGATTATACTCTTCTATGAGGGCTAGCACTTTTTTGAAAATACGTTGCAATTTCAAGCCATGATCATCCAAGTGTCCCATTTTTACTACACCCAATGTTTGGAGTGAAACTTTTTTACCTGTTTCTTTTACCACACCATATCCCAATACTACCGTACCTGGGTCGATACCAAGAATGATTCTTTCTTTGGCTTTTTGCTTTAACATGTAGCAAAAATACGTAATTGATTAGGCTTTTTATCTAATACGATTGTTTTACATAAAATTATTGTTAAAATTGTGCGACCAAAAATAGTATGCTGACAAAAGCGCATAAGAAATATTTTAATTACGGAATCAAATTGACAATTGTTGGTTTGGCTTTTTGGTTTATTTATTCTAAGGTCAATAATCAAAAGAATCTTCTCGAGTTTAAGTATCTTATCCGAAGTATTGATGAATCTATTTTGTACTGGACTGTAGCTTTGGTAGTTGTTTTGATGTTATTCAATTGGATTTTTGAGGTGTTGAAATGGAAATATATAGTTCAGGATATCGAAAAAATTAGCTTTTGGAAAGCGTTCAAGTCTGTCTTTTGTGGATTGACTTGGGCAATCTTTACACCTAATCGCATTGGAGAATATGGTGGTAGAATATTACTTCTGAAATCTGATAATAGAGCTAGAGGAGCGGTTTTGATGGGTGTCGGGCTTTTCGCTCAATTAGTATTGACTAGTGTATTTGGAGCTTTGGGAATCGCTTGGTTTGTCTCTAACTTTTTAGATACGCCATCAGCGGTCAAGTTTGGTGTGTGGGTT
The DNA here is from genome assembly GCF_009829075.1 of Sphingobacterium composti. Lineage (GTDB taxonomy): Bacteria > Bacteroidota > Bacteroidia > Sphingobacteriales > Sphingobacteriaceae > Sphingobacterium > Sphingobacterium composti. The sequence continues at coordinate 76,134 of NZ_WUQZ01000008.1, forward strand.
TTAGCAGCTATTTATGGCTTAGCTTTTGTGCTGTTGTATTTCAATGTGCATTGGGTGGATTATTTAGTTGGAAAAATGAAATTCTTGAAAAGGATTCAACCTTTTTTTGATGTTCTAAGAGTCGTAACGACCGCCCAACTAGGGAATGTTTTACTATTGTCCTTGATGCGATTCGTCATTTTTACTTCTCAATACATCATCTTGATGGCGGTTATGCTTCCCGAGATTAATGTATTACCCATGGTAATGATGATTTTTATTTTGTTTTTTGTGCAATCGGCATTACCGACTTTAGATATTTTTGATTTCAGTGTTCGTAGTTTTGTAGCAAGTAATTTGTATGCATATATTACCACACAAGATATTGCCGTGATGGCAATAGTTTCTTTTATTTGGTTTGTGAATCTGATTCTCCCTGCTATCATAGGTTCAGTTTTTGTATTGAATGTAAATTATTTTGGTGATAACAATTCTTAATATTTGTCTGACAGTTAGTGCATTCGTTTATGTGCTTATTGTGATTTATTTACGCAAAGGCTGGTCAGCTATTCCATTTTTCTCTACTGAAATAAGTCCTAGTAAAAAGGTATCTGTTCTAATCGCTGCGCGTAATGAAGAAGAAAATATTGCACGGACTATTGAAGCAATATTAAATCAGAACTACCCAGCATCACAATTGGAACTCATTATCGTAGATGATCATTCAACAGATAGAACTGCAGAGATTATCAAATCCTATGAGGATTGTGGAGTGAAATTATTGCAGTTGCAAGTAGGGAATAGGCTCAATTCGTATAAAAAGTATGCGATTACCAAGGCTATAGAAATGGCCTCAGGAGAAATAATTGTAACAACAGATGCAGATTGCAGAATGGGTGAAAACTGGATTCCAACTGTTGTTGGTTATTTTGAAAAGCATAATAGTTTTTTAGTGTCATCACCTGTTGTCTATTCAGAAGAAAAGTCAAAATTCGAAGAGTTACAAACGCTAGAGTTCTTGTATCTAATTGGTTTGGGAGCTGCGGGTATAGGGAATGGAAATCCTACAACTTGTAATGGAGCAAATTTAGCTTATCGTCGAGATGTATTCTTTGAGATGGGCGGTTTCAAAGGCATTGATAATTTAGCTTCTGGTGATGATGAGCTTTTCTTGCACAAAGTGGCTGAAAAGTATGCGAACAAAATAGGATTTTGTAAATCGCGTGAGGCAATAGTTTATACGGATGCAAAACCAGATTTAACTTCCTTTATCAGTCAACGTAAACGTTGGGCTTCAAAGAGTACAAAATATAAAGACAAGAAAGTAATTGTATTAGGGGTATGTATTTGGTTGTTCAATTTAGCGTTAATATTTTCTCTATTAGCTTTTATAATATTATTGCCCACACTGAATTGGTGGCTTCTAACCGCTTTTGGATTAAAAATGTTTGTAGAATTATTATTTATGATTCCTGTATTGTCATTTGCCAAAAGATCGGAGTTATTGAAATATTTGCCTTTCCTTACCATTATACATACGTTTTATCTGGTGTATATAGGTGTTGCGGGCAATATAGGCAAGTATGATTGGAAAGGTAGAAAGGTAAATTAACCTTCTACCTTCGCACGCACTGTATCTTCTGCTAATTGTACGGTTTCTTCTAATGATAGTCCTTCCGTTTTGAGAGGCTCTAACACTTCCCATTTCAAAGGTGTAAAAGGTCTTAACGGAAACATGCCGTAACTTGTCATTTCGTAGGAGCCAGTTATTGCAATAGGCACTATCAATGCGTTTGGATTTTTCTTAATTAAAGTCGCAATTCCACCAATATTAAAATGCTTCATTTTCCCATTTCGTGTACGTGTGCCTTCGGGGAAAATAAAGGCAGACCAATTTTTCTGCTTCATATTGTTTGCCAATTTCAAAATCTCTGCGATAGATTGTTTAGGATCTTTGCGATCAATATTGGCAGCTCCTCCATGCTTCAAGTTGAATGAAATACTAGGGATTCCAGCTGTCGCTAGTTCTATTTTGGAGATAAATTTACCATGAAATCTACGCAAGAAATAAATCATTGCCGGTATATCGTAGGTACTTTGGTGATTAGCGACGAAAATAATGGGTGTATTAAGTGGCAAATTCTTGTTATCCTTAAAAGTTACAGTATTGAAAAGTATATAATTACAATGTGTCAAAAAGAAATTAAGAATATCCACACTTCTTTTGTGCGCTGTATACCCCCCAATTTTCAAACATAACCATTGAATAGGATGGAAAATTATCAACAAAAGCGCAAATGCTAAATAAAATATGGGAGTAAGAATAAATCCTAAAATTTTTCTCATTTTTCGATCAATTTAAAATTTAGCAAATATAAACATAACCACCCGACTATTTAAAATCTTTAAAACTTAATATTGTTTCAGGATTTATTAATATTATTAATAGTTTATTTAATAATATTGATATATTTGTTGATAAATGTATTGTAAACATGAAATTACCTATAAAGTGTCCAAGTTGTGAACAGAAGCTTAGCGTAGCAAAATTAGTTTGCGAATCATGTCAAACTGAAGTGCTAGGCAAATATACTATGCCTTTATTTATGCAATTATCTATGGAAGAGCAAGAATTCGTTTTGGAATTTCTCTTGAGCTCAGGTAGTCTAAAGGATATGGCCAATAAAATGGGAAAAAGTTATCCTACCGTACGGAACAGATTGGATGATTTGATATTAAAAATTAAGAATTTGAAAGATGAAAAGTAAAGTTTATACAGAGAATCAAAACTTTTGGAACTGGTGGTTGATAGCTCTGTTTGTCATCATCATTGGCATTCAATTAAAAGAGTTAAGTGCGAATAACTGGACTGTGACTATTTCAGACTTTATCGGGTTTGGGATTCTATTTGCAGTGCTGGTACTTTTCTTACTAATGCGATTACACACTACAGTGGATTTCCAAGGTATAAGCATTCGATTTTTACCTTTTGTGAGAAATAAAACATGGCTGTGGGAGCAGATTGAAGATTTGTACATAAAAGAATATTCGTTTTTAGATTATGGTGGATGGGGATATCGTGTAAGTAGGAACGGAATTGCATATAACACCAAAGGTAAATTTGGGATGCAATTGATTTTAAAAAATGGTTCTCGCATAATGATAGGAACACAACATCCAGAAGAGCTTCAGCAAATTATTGATGATTATAGAAATTCTAATATATGAAAGCATTAACTAATCCCTTTGAAATATATAGAGAAAGTAAATTATTAATCATAGGCATAGCTTTTGCTATTGTCGCTGCATTGGTTTCGTGTTATACCAATCACTTGATTTTTGGATCGCTCAAAGTGATAAGCAATCATCGTCAATTATGGTATGAGGGGATTCTGAATATTTCAATTACTTTATTATCCAACACGCTAATCATGTATATTTTTGCGCGATTACGCTATGTAAAGACAAGATTTATCGATGTGTTGAATGTCGTGTTGATATCTCACCTTGTAACATATGTTATGCTTATTCTAACAGTACTACCTCCAGTTCAAAATGCAATTACTGCTGTTGAATTGGAAGTATTGGATAAAGGTTTTTCCAGCCTAGAGCTTTCTAAGATACATATGGTTATTTTAGGTGCTTTTGGTGTATGCGTAATTGCTCTTTTGATCTATTTCTTTTACTTGCTCGTTGTCGGAATGAAAATTGCAATGAACAGTAAACGTAAGATAGATGTATTGTTAATTATTCTGTTGGTTTTTGTTTGGAATACTATTTTACAATTTCTAAATCCTTATTTATAAAGATGAAAAATATAGCGTTTTTATTGTTGTTGATGCTTCAATCCTGCGTTGGCTTTAGTCAAGATTTGATAGGTACATGGTCAGGAAAGCTAGATTTTGGTATGCAAAAATTGACTTTCGTAGTTCATATTAACCAAAATGATGGAAAATGGATTGCTAAAGCGGATAGTCCAGATCAATCGGCGTATGGTATTCCGTTTCAAATAGAAATGAAAGGTGATTCTGTTTTACTTCGTAATCCTCAGGGAATCAGTTTGAAATTAAAAAAATCAGATAATAGTACTTTAAAGGGGAATTTTTTACAAAATGGGATGACCATTCCGGTAACTTTGGTAAAAGGAGGTATTGATAGTTCAGAAAGGAACTCTGTTAAATTTCAAACGCCCAATCCTCCTTATCTATATGATACATTAGATGTACAAATTCCTAATCAATATGCGAATATAAATCTTGCCGGAACAATAACGCAACCAAAAATAAAAGGAAAATTTCCTGCAGTAATTTTGGTGACGGGATCAGGGCCGCAAGATCGCGATGAGACATTGTTCGGTCATAAGCCATTTAAAGTGTTAGCAGATTATTTAACTCGAAATGGCATTGTAGTGCTTCGATACGATGATCGTGGGACAGGAAAAAGCGAGGGTTCTTTTGAAAATGCTAACATTGATGACTTTAGCAAAGATGCTTTATCAGCTTTGAATTTTTTGAAAAAACATCCCAATGTTGACATCAACAAGGTTGGAATTATAGGCCATAGTGAAGGCGGTTTAATCGCAAATCTATTAGCAGGTCAAGGTGTTCCAAATGTTTCTTTTATTGTAACACTGGCTGCACCAACTGTAGCGATTCGTGATTTGATGGTCGAACAGTTATATAGTGTAGGGAAATCAGAAGGTATGTCTGAATTTCAGTTGGCAATGGCTCGAGAAATTAATAAGAAAAATTTTGATGTGGTCAAAAGTGATCTAATAACTGAAGAAGCCTACGCACAATTGAAGAAAAATATGAATATTGTGGAAGAGTCAGACAATAATGCTTCAATACGAAAAGAGATGTTGACATTATTGGCACCAGCTTATCGCTATTTTATGCGGATTGATCCAACGGATTTTATCAAAAGGATTTATATCCCGGTGTTTGGTGCTTTTGGCACACTAGATGTACAAGTACCGTCAACTATGAATTTAAGAGGATATCATGATAATCTCCCTAAAAACTCAAAGACGGTTCTGAAAGAATACGATGGAATGAATCATTTGTTTCAAAGGGCTAAAACTGGAAAAGTTTCGGAATATGCACAAATTGATGAAACAATAAATGATCAAGTGCTGATAGATATTGCAGAATGGATAAAAGGGGTGTAAAAAAAGAGGGCTTTGCCCTCTTTTTTTATTGTTGATAACCTGTGTTTTGTTCAAGATTTTTATTCACAGCTCTTTCGCGGTAAGGTATTGGAAATACGAGTTTTGGATCGGAAAACGCCATTGAGCCAATATTTCGTTTTGTCCTTTTATAATCGTGTAATCTGTATCCTTCGAAAGCTAATTCTAAATCCCTCTCATTTAATATAGCCTGTAATGTTATTGTTGTTAATGGATCAATTCCAGCTCTTTCTCTTAATATATTGATATCATTTAATGGACTATCACCAATATTTGTATTTAGACGAAAATTACACTCTGCACGTGTCAGATACAATTCAGTTAAGCGCACAATTGGAATATTATCAAAATAATTATACCATTTTTTAGTGAATAATCCAGATTTAGCTCCATCACCATTATATATCATTGTAGTTCTACGTTTGTCACTAGAAGTATAAGAATTATAAAAGGCATTATTTATACTTAAATCACCACGACCAACATCTCCACCTGTTTGATTGACATAACTAGAATAAAAAGTAGCTAAGCCATCATTTGAAGAACCTGCGTTACTTTGCTCTGTTTGTTGAATTTCGAATACTCCTTCAGAAGAGTTTTTTGTACGGAATGGAGCCTCTAAATTACTAGCTAGGGAGAATTCTCCGCTCTCAATTATTTCATTTGCAAGGTCACGTGCTAAATTAAATTTACTTTGTTGTAAATATACTCTACTTAGCATGCCATGAACGGCATACAGATATGGTGTGCCTTCTAATTTAGTAGCCGCAGCTTTTAAATCATTCTCTACAGCGGTGTACACTTCTGCTACAGTGCTACGCGCTACATCATTTTTGATATCAGACACAGATTTGACGGGTGTAGTGACAATTGGTACACCTAAACCGCTATTATTACCATTATTGTCAAATGGTACTCCGTATAATCTAACTAATTCAAAATGCATAATGCCACGAATGAATAAGGCTCTGCCTTCAATTTCATTACGATCATCTTCATCATCAAAAACATCTAATGCTCCAAGAACCGTATTTGTAATATTTATAGCTTCATAAGCATGAGTCCACGTTCGAGTTACATCTTCATTAGTAGATATTATCGACTGATTTGATATATCTCTGTAAGTAGAAAAGGTTCCTGTCCAATTAACATATCCTTGACTTGCATACAAATCTGGTATCATCACTAAATTGGTTCCATAAAGTGCGGGTTCTGCGATGACAGTGTAAGCGCCTATAAGTGCATTTCTTACATCAGGCTGAGTTGATAAAGCAACCTCAGATGAAATAGATTGTCTTGGTTCAATTTCAAGCTTGGAATCGCATGAAACTAAATATGTACTGGCTACTACTAATATATATAATGATTTACTTAAATTTTTCATAACATAAAATTTGATAATGATTAAAATCCAACATTAATCCCGAAAGTAATAGTTTTGGCTTGTGGCGGCGTATAAAAGTCAGTTCCTAATTGATAACTTCCAGCAAATGTAGTGTTGATTTCAGGATCATAGCCTTCATATTTTGTCAGCGTAAGTAAATTAGATGCAGAGATAAACAATCTTGCCTTCTGAACTTTGTATTTACTCAACCATTCATTCAGAATATTATAACCAAAAATCAAATTTTTAACGCGAAAATAAGAACCATCTTGTATATAACGTGATGAAGGTCTAATTCCGTTTGCTTCATCAAATCTTGGTTGTGGTATATCTGTAATATCTCCAGGTTTTTTCCAATAATTCATTTGCGTTACGATTTGATTATCGAAATAGTCTCCATTAGATGCTTGAAAAGCTCCTGCAGCATTATAAATGTCATTTCCATAAACAAACTGAGTCTGAATATCTAAGTCAAAATTTTTATATTTAAATTTATTACCAAATCCACCATAAAATTTAGGGTTTGGATTACCAATTTCTTGATCTGCCGCCTCACTATAATCATTGGTAGTTGTGGTTTTAGAATCATCAATGAAGTAAAGTGCGTCTCCATTGTCAGGATCGACACCTGCATATGCTTTACCATAAAAATACCCAAAAGGTTTACCTTCTTCTATTCGACCTAAGTATCTACCTCCTGAGTATATAGGTTGTCCATCAACTAAAGTCAAAATCTTATTTTGATTGAATGCTATGTTAAACGAAGTAGACCATCTAAATTCTCCAACTAAATTCCTAGAGTTGAATGAAAACTCAATACCCTTATTCTGTAATGAACCGTAGTTTTGTAAAATAGTTGTAAAGCCGCTAGTGGAGACAATTGGAACATCTAATAATAAGTCCGTTGTTTTTTTGTGATAAAGATCGATAGTTGTGGATAATCTATCATTAAAAAAACCTAAGTCTACACCAAAATTTGCACCAGCAGTATTTTCCCAGGTCAAATCTTTATCTCCTAATTGATTAGGTTTTGTGCCTGGAGTTCCTGCATAATTTACGCCAGAATACAGAGTCCTCCATCCATAATTGCCTATTTCAGCATTACCAGTCAGACCATAACTCGCACGTAATTTAAAATAATTCCATGTAGGACTATCACCAAAGAAATTTTCTTCTGAAACAATCCAACCTAATGAAGCAGCTGGGAAAGTACCATATTGACGGTCAGAACCAAATCTTGATGAACCATCTGTACGTATAGATGCTTCGAAGAGATATCTGTCACTATAAGAATAATTTACTCTTGCAAAATAGGATAGAAAAGAAAATTGGTCTTCGTAGGATGATGCATCTGATTTAACAGCAGCACTTGCGATTTTTCTAAAACTATCTGATGGGAAATTCTTACCCTCAGCTTGAGTATATCTAAACTGCCCATCTTGATATGACATACCAGCTAGTGCTCCAAATTTATGAACTTCGTTAAAGGTATTTTGATAGGTTAATGTATTGTTGGTGTTATAATTGATAGATTTTGCCATATAGCTAAATCCATAGCCACCTGAATCACCACCATCCTGTGTGCGAGAGCCTAAGAATAATTCTTCTTCTAGGTTAATAAAGTCTAACCCGTATTCAGATCTGAATGTCAGATAAGGAGTTATTTTAGCTGTGGCATATACATTAGAAAAAGTTCTGTATGTATTTGATAAATTAGAACCATTTTCAAGGTCAATTAAATTATTATAATATACAGTATTTTTATTTAATTCACCATCTTCATTTCGAATAGCGTGAATAGGAGGGAGTGCGTTTAGTTGTAAAGGATTAGAAAAAGCATTATCACTACTAACTCTATAATTGTCTATTTTGTTTAGATTAATATTTCCGCCAAAATCTAGCCAGGATGCTACATTGTGATCTATGCCTAATCTTCCACTTGTTCGCACAAATCTGTTTCCAATTATGATACCTTTATTGTCATTGTGCGCACCGGATGCTATAAATCTAGTTTTATCGTTACCACCATTTAATGTTAGTGCTATTTGTTGCATATTTCCTTTTTTTAAACCAGCATCGACCCAATTGGAATTGTTATTTTGATCCCAATCATCACCACCAGTCCAATCCGCCCAGAAATCGGCCATAGTAGGATATTGATCATCGGGGTCTGAACCAATATAACCCGCATTAGTTACTGAAGTAGTTAATAGCTCTTTATATTGTGTAGCATTTAAGAAATTGCCCTTTTTTGTTGGTGTGCTAGAACCTCCATAATAACTTAAGTCGATATTAGTACGTCCAGCTTTACCTTTCTTTGTAGTAATTAATACTACGCCGTTTGAACCTCTTGCGCCATAAATAGCTGCTGCTGCCGCATCTTTAAGAACATCCAATGATTCTATATCATCTGGGTTGATCGCAGCTAATGGGTTATCTGGTTCATCATATGTGCCCATATCTCTCGTAATAATCGGAACTCCGTCAATTACAAATAGAGGTTGATTGCCTGCGGTAATGGAACTGATGCCTCGAACTCTTATTTGAAGTGCTTGTCCCAATTTACCACTACTTGAATTGACGAATACTCCCGTAGCTCTACCCTGCAGAGCACTTTCAATGGTAGGTAATGGAGCGTCTTCTAAATCATTCATTTTAACAGTAGTTGTAGACCCTGTTACGCTTTTTTTTGTTTGTGTTCCGTATCCAACAACTACAACTTCTTCTATGTTGTCTGCTGATGGATTCATTGCAACTTGATAGGAGTCACTATTTGTAATATTTACTATTTGGGTGTTATAGCCAATGTAGCTAAATGATAATGTTTTACTTTGATTACCGATTTCGGTCGTAAATCTTCCTAGTGCGTCTGTTTGAGTGATGTTATTAGATTGTGAGACTTTAATAGATACACCTGCAATAGGTGATTTTGTGTTAGCATCGGTTACTTGTCCCGATACAGTTCTATTTTGTGCATAGCTGAGGTTAGCAATGAAACAAAAAAGAATAAGCAGTAGTAGCTTTCCTCTCATATTAGTATGTTTTTGTTAGTTAATACTAATATAAGATTAATCTTTGATTATAATCTATATTTAGAAATGTATATTTAAACCAAAAAACCAATCATAATTGGCTTTTTGGTTACGGTGTCATATTTGACACGGGTAATATTTTTCCATTATAAAATTTGCTTCCATTCTGCGCAAAGTCGGCTACATAACGACCCATTTCGAACGCTAATGTGCCTGCCTCGACGCCAGGAAATGCCGCTTCGAACATTTCGGTCTGTGATGAACCTAATGCTAGACAGTTGACTTTTATATTTTTTTCTTTAAGTTCCTCTGCTAAACATTCTGTCAAGACAGATAATGCTCCTTTACTAGCGGAATAGGCGCTCAAGCCTGTAAATTTTGATGCCCCTTGATAACCACCCATACTGCTAATATTTACAATATGTCCTCCTTCAGTCATTAACGGAACAATATGTTTAATCATATTCACATGACCTAATAGATTGGACTGAAGCATTTGTACGAAATCCTCCGTGGAAGTTTCTAAAAAAGGTTTATTAATTAGTGCGCCCGCATTATTTATTAAAATATCAACTTTATCAAATTTTGATTTAATGAAAGGAACCAATGAATCGGCATAATTATCATAAACAATATCAAACTGTGCAGGATACAACTTTCCGCCATCAAAATTCAGATCCGTTGATATTTCGTGTAGTCTGCGTAGTTTATCGGCAGATCTCGCCAAAGCAATTACATTGTTCTCTTTATTGGCTGTCAAATCCAAAACTGTTTCAAACCCAATACCGCTACTCGCTCCAGTAATAATAATATTCGCCATGTTATTTAGTTTTCTTCAATTTTTTCTGTTACTATTTCTTCTTCTACTTCCGCTACAGTGGGCAGCCTCCTAGCGCCTAATCTTTCTGGTCTAAAAATATAATATATGCCTGATGTAGCCATCACAAGTGATATTATATAGAAAAATAAGCTTAACAATACCGCTGTGTGTTCATTGATCTGCAAATAAGTGGCGCCATAAAGCATTACGAGTTCACGTAATCCTACACCTCCACCTATAGACGGGATGATGGAAACTAAAGATGATGCTAAAAATATAAGCAAGTAGGGGGAAAATTTGTCTTGGAAATTTAGAGAATAGAGTATTAATATCGCTGCTATCACTTGAAAACTCTGCACCCCAATAGCTTTGATATGAGTTGAAATAAATTTTTTGGCAAAATCCTTAAAAAAGGTGTGTAATATGAAGTAATAGCTGGCTGTACCGATTATTGCTGCGGAGATGGTGAGAATATTGGGTATGGCTAACCTAGGCATAAAAATTATTAATGCACAGATGATAATTGCTAATGCCCATAATCCACTTAATCGGTCAAAAAATACTGCACTTAGTACTTTTCTCCCTTTGATATTGTGTGCTTTTTTTAAGAAATAAACTTTGTATCCGTCTCCCCCAATTCCTCCAGGCAAAAAGAAATTGTATAATAATCCTAGTTGATATAATCTAAAATTATAACGTTCGGTGAGAAATAATTTAATTGCTTTAAAAAACGAATTAAGTCGAGAAGAGGCGATTAGTTGAGAAATAGTATAACTACAGAATGCTAAAAAGAGAAAGCCCCAATTGCAATCAACTAATGCATTTTTTAACTCTACAAAATCAATTTTGCGTGTAACCCAATAGAGAGCTCCAAACGTAACAATGACTTTGAAGATATTTTTAATTATTTCAAGCGTTTTATTTTTCTTCATGCTATAAATTAAGCTTGACTGCAAAAGTAATCATTCTCTTGCAGATTGATTCTGTGCAAAAATAAATTACTTATGGTATGATTTTTGGATGACAAGGCTCATTAGGTATGCAAGATAAGTTTATATTTGTATGCTAACGTTCATAAAATAAATAAACAATAATTAATTATGCGTAAACATATTCTTTCATTAATGTCACTTTTTACAGTGATAGCTTTATTATCAAGTTGCGGTGCGCAGCGTAAAGACGGTGGTTACAGTTCTGGTTCCACATCAAGTTCTGTAAGTAATTCGGGACCATCTGCTTCGCAATGGCGCAATGGTGTCAAAGGAAGCTGGGTATTGAATTCTGTCACTCGTCAAGATATTCCGCAATCGTATACTATCAAAAATATTTTTGATGAAGCACCTGTAGACTGTTTTATTGGTAGTATTTGGAATCTTCCTACTGGAAATTATAGAGGTAGTATCAGTTTCAATGCTGCTGGTACATTATGCGCTGATGGAGCAGTAAGAACGATTGTATGGTCTATTTTCAATCCTAAAGATGGTGGTGAGCCGGAATTTCAATTCAAAAAATTGTATGCTGGAGATAAAGCAGCTAATGTAACTACAGGATATCGCTTAGGGTTGATGTTTGCAGATGGGCAGACTTTAACAATGAAAATGCCAGTTCCTTTAGATAATGGAAGTACAGGATATTTAATATTTAATTTTAGCAAACAAGCGAATTAATCAACATAAAAACTCCGATACAAATCGGAGTTTTTATGTGCTATTTAGTTTTTTCTAATGCTTGCAGAATATCATTAATAATATCTTCTTGATCTTCTAGACCTACCGACAAACGAATTGTTCCAGATCTAATTCCTAAATTATTTCTTTCATCTTCAGTTAGTTTAGCGTGTGTTGTAGTTGCTGGGTGTGTAGCAATTGTTCGCGAATCTCCTAGATTAGAAGTATAACGGATCATTGCTAATTCATCAATAAATCTAAAAGCGCGATCTTTACCTCCTTTTACTTCGAAAGTAACAATTCCACCGCCAGCTTTCATTTGTTTTTTTGCCAATTCATATTGCGGATGTGAAGGCAAGAAAGGATATTTTACATCGGCTATTTCTTCATGCTGTTCTAAAGTTTGTGCCAAAGCCAATGCATTGCAACAATGTCTATCCATTCGTAAACCTAGAGTTTCTAAACTTTTGGATAGCACCCAAGCGTTGAAAGGAGACATCGAAGGTCCTGTATGACGGATGAAGAACATTAATTTGTTGATCAGTTCTTTCGAACCAACTATTATTCCTCCTAATACTCGTCCTTGACCATCCATGTATTTCGTAGCGGAATGGATTGATAAATCAAAACCATATTTTAAAGGCTTTTGTAAATAAGGAGTCGCAAAGCAGTTGTCTATAGAGAAGATTACATGAGGATATTTCTTTTTCAATTCACCTAATTTTTCTAAATCGTATAGTTCCAATCCTGGATTAGAAGGTGATTCTAGAAATACAATTTTGGTATTAGGTTGAATCGCTTTTTCCCATTCTTCAAGATTCGCAGAATTCACATAAGTGAATGTCACGCCCCACTTTGGGAATTGTTGTGTTAATAATTGATGGGTTGATCCAAAAATAGCTCGACTAGAAACGATGTGATCTCCTGATTCGATAAATGCTGCGAAAGAAGCAAACACAGCGGCCATACCCGATGAGAATGCCAATCCAGCTTCAGCACTTTCTAAAGTACATACACGATTTATAAATTCTGTAGTATTTGGATTGGCATATCTAGAATATACCATACCTTCTTCTTCTTCGGCGAAAATCGCTCGGCCTTGCTCTGCACTTTCAAAAATAAAACTAGAAGTTAAATATAAGGGCGCAGAATGCTCTCGCGTAGCGGAACGTGGTACTTGCTCACGTATTATTCTGGATTGATCTTTATTCATAACTGCGGTAAAGTTAAGTATTTGTTGTTTGAATATCTATCAAAATAGTCGAGATTTTTTCAATATTTTTAATCGATTTTATTATTTCTTTTAGGTTATAATAAATTTAGCTATGGCAAGCTTTTATAATTATTTTACCACACATAAATTTTAATCCATGTTAGAGAGGGTAAGATAGTTTAGTTTAGAGATAAATTAGTGTATCAATATTTTGGCAGATAAATGTATTTTAGTGAAGTATTAAAATGCTATTCTCGTAAAGTTGGCATAAATCTTTATAAACCATGAAAACAATTTCCTTTCTTTTAGCTAATGGCTTGTTCATGTTGCAATTGCATGCGCAGGAAGCTCCCAAACCTTACGGTGTATTACCTTCAGAACGTCAACTTAAATGGCATGAAATGGAGACTTATTGTTTAATTCATTATACCCCAACGACATTTCAGGACAAAGAATGGGGATTGGGGGATGCTGATCCTAAGATATTCAACCCTTCAAATTTTGATGCTAACCAAATTGCTCAAGCAGCGGCATCAGCTGGATTTAAGGGATTAATTAGCGTAGCCAAACATCACGATGGATTTTGTTTGTGGCCAACGAGAACTACAACGTACAGTATAGCAAGTTCTCCTTGGAAAAATGGGAAGGGGGATATGGTGAAAGAGTTTATGGAGGCTTCGCACAAAAATGGTATGGCTTTCGGTACTTATCTTTCTGCTTGGGATCGAAATGATTTGCGATATGGTACACCAGCTTATACAGATGCTTATAGAGAGCAATTGACTGAACTAATGACAAATTACGGTCAGCTATTTACCTCTTGGCATGATGGTGCGAATGGTGGTGATGGCTATTATGGTGGTAAGTATGAAAAACGAACAATCAATTCAGCTACATATTATGAATGGGAAGAGAAAACTTGGCCTATTATCAGACGTTTGCAACCAATGGCTTCTATTTTTTCGGATGTTGGACCAGACATGCGTTGGGTAGGAAATGAGCATGGATTTGCGGCTGAAACATCTTGGGCTACGATTACTCCTAAGGGGGCTTTTGAAGGAGTGAAGCCTATGCCTGGGGCGAGCACAGATGCTTCAAATTTACCTACAGGCACTAGAAATGGTAAATATTGGATTCCTGCAGAATGTGATGTGCCCCAAAGACCAGGATGGTTCTACCATAAAAATCAAGACAGCAAGGTTAAAACTCCAAACCAGCTATTTGAAATTTATTTGAAATCTGTAGGCCGTGGTGCAAATATGAATTTAGGTCTGGCGCCAATGCCTGAGGGTATTTTGCATCCTAATGATGTGAAATCATTGAAATATTTTGGAAAAAAAATTGAAAGAACATTTGCTGATAACTTAGCAAAGGGGGCTAAAGCGACTTCTAAGCATTTACGTGGTAAAAGTGCGGAATTTACATTAAAGAATATTTTTGACGATGATAGATATAGTTATTATGCACCAAAGGATAATATTCTAAGCCCAGAAATTGAAATTACACTGGATGGCGAAAAGGAATTCGACCTTATCCGTATTCGAGAAAATATAAAATTGGGACAGCGTCTAGATTCTGTAGTGGTTGATACTTGGAATGGCGGTAAGTGGGTGAAATTAGCTTCTGCAACAAGTATAGGGGCTAATAGATTAATTAAACTTGAGCAGCCTACCAAAGCGACGAAGCTTAAAGTGAAATTATATTCTCCTGTGGTGCCTACTTTAAGTGACTTTGCGCTGTTTAAAGAGTACGATGAGGCTTTCGAATTTGATGAAAATGTATCATCAAGTAAGCATTTCATTAAATCATCTTATACTGCAATTAATACTTCTTTGTCATTATCTCAATCAGGATCTGTATCCACGATTAAAGGAAATGGGTTTGAAATTAAACTCAATGAACCTATTTCAGCATTTGGCTATTTGCCAAGGCAAGATGGGGTGAAAGACGGATTTGTGTTAAAGTATGAGATTCAAGCCAGTGAAGACCAAATTAATTGGACTACAATCAAAGAAGGTGAGTTTTCAAACATTTTATCAAACCCAATTGAACAAATTGTTGAGTTTGATAAACAAGTATCAAGTAAATATTTGAAGTTTGTTGCCAAAGATATGACAGGGTTTACGTTTGGGGAATTGAACATCTATAAGTAAGTTATAATCATCTATGAAAAATATTCTAGTACTTCTATTTATTAGCTTGTGTTCTATTGTAATTCATGCCCAAGAACTTAAAATGTGGTACGATAAACCTGCACAAATCTGGGAGGAAACATTACCATTAGGTAATGGGTGGATTGGGATGATGCCTAATGGAGGCATTCAAGAAGAAAATATTGTATTGAATGAAATTTCGATGTGGTCAGGTAGCTATCAAGATGCGAATAATTACAATGCTTATAAGGAAGTAAGTACTATTCAAGAATTGTTAATAGAAGGGAAAAATGACGAGGCAGAGAAGTTGGTCAATGCGAATTATGTTTGTGTAGGTGCTGGCTCAGGACATGGAAATGGAGCAAAAGTTCCATACGGATGTTTTCAAAATTTGGGGTATCTAAACATTCATTTTCTCAACAACTATAAAGTATCATCCTACAAAAGGAATTTAGATTTGAATACTGGTATTGCAAGCACTCATTATTTGGCTAATGATACTAGTTTCTCGAGAGAATATTTTGTCTCACAAGACCAAAATATAGGCGCTATGAGGTTTTCTGCCAACAAGAAGAAAGCATTAAGTATTGCAATGCATTTTTATCGCGATGAAAATGTGAAGTCACATCTCGTAAAGGGAAATACTATACTTGTCGAAGGAAATTTAACAGATGGAAAAGGAGGAGAAGGCTTACGTTATGCCACTAAATTCTTAGTTGTTAATAAGGGAGGGAAGTTGACAAATTATGACAATCAAATCATCGTGAAAGATGCAGATGAAATTGTTGTGTATTATGCTGCTTCAACAGATTATTATGAACATAATCCTACTGATATGGTAAATACTTCATTAGCTAATAAATTGGATTATGCTAAAATAAAAACCAATCACATACGCAGATATAAAGAAGTATTTGATCGTGTTAAATTATCGATTGATGATGAGCAACCTAAGGATAATATTTCAACAGATGTGCGTTTAGGTAATTTTTACAAAGACCCTACGCAAGACAATGGCTTAGCTGTTTTATATTACCAATTTGGACGTTATTTGACTATTGCAAGTACAGCGCGAAACTCTGACAAGGCTCTTCCTCCAAATTTACAAGGTCTATGGGCTCATGAAATCCAAACACCTTGGAACGGTGATTATCATCTGAATGTGAATGCGCAGATGAATCACTGGGGGGTAGAGGTTAGCAATCTATCCGAATATCATAAGCCTTTTATTAATCTGATAAAAAAAGTAGCAAAAGAAGGAGAGAAAACAGCTAAAGCATACTACAATGTTCCTGGCTGGGTTGTCTATATGATGACGAATATATGGGGATATACTGCACCTGGGGAACATGCTTCGTGGGGAGCGAGTACAGCTTCTGGTTGGTTATGTAATCACTTGTGGGAACATTATTTGTTTACACAAGACGAAGAATATTTAAGAGAAGTTTATCCGATTCTAAAGGGGGCGGCTGAATTCTATAAAAGTTCAATGGTTAGTGACCCGAAAACAAAATATTGGGTTACTTCTCCTTCAGTTTCACCCGAAAATGGGTTTCGATTACCAAATGGTAAAAGAGCTTCTGTGGTGATGGGACCAACGATTGACAACCAAATTGTACGCGAACTATATCTTTCTGTGATTTCTGCAGATTCTATATTAAAAAGCAAAGATCATTTTGCAGCGCAATTGAAAAATGATTTGAAGTTTCTTCCTCCAGCTGTAACGGTGAGTAGAGATGGTCGTGTGATGGAATGGTTGGAAGATTACGATGAAATCGAGCCAACACATCGTCATGTTTCGCATTTGTATGGGTTGTATCCAGCGTCTTTTATCTCCCCGATCACAACAACTGAATGGGCTTCAGCTGCAAAAAAAACATTAGAAGTGCGTGGTGATGGAGGTACAGGTTGGTCCAGAGCATGGAAAATATTATTTTGGGCAAGATTACACGATGGCGATCATTCTTTAGAGATTTTACGCCAATTGCTAAAACCGGCTATTGATGAACAAGGCAAAGTTTCAGCTGGCACGTATCCTAATTTATTCTGTGCGCATCCACCATTTCAGATTGATGGTAATTTTGGAGGGTCGGCAGGAATAGCAGAGATGCTAGTTCAAAGTCATGAAGGTTTTATACATCTTTTACCAGCTTTACCTACAAGTTGGGCAAATGGTGAAGTAAGGGGGCTTCGTTTACGTGGCAACAAAACTGTGGATATCACTTGGAAGAATAATGAGGTGGTAAATTATAAAATATACGGTAAGAAAGGCGAAAGCATAAAAGTACGTGTAAATCAACGGTTTGAAAATAAGATTCTATAAAATTAATTTTTGTTATTTAAAATTAATTTAGCTAAATTAGTATTGATAACTAACTATGAGTACAAATTAATTTAAATAACAATTTTATGAAAAGTCTATCTCTATTTTGCTATAGACTTTCATTTGTATTCATCATTATTTTAGCTATTTCATGTAAAAAGGATTCTTACGTCGATGAGGAGAATGAATTAGTCTATCCCGTAAATTTTACATTTACAAATTTCAAGAGCTCTACGAGCTTTTTGAAATCAGCTTCTGTCAAGCAAAGAATAAGTGCTTCTACACAAATTCCCGCTAATTATAGCGAGGGATATGTTTATTTCTGGAGTTTCAATAATGAAACATGAGTTCCAGATATAAAATATTCTAAAACCGCTAATCCCACGATTACTTATAATGATGGGAAGGCGATTGGTTTTGGAGCTGGATTTGTGTTTGAAGGTTATGCCGCTGGTAGGGCAACAAATTTTGTGGGGGCGAAGCAAATCCTTATAAAATTACCTATTAAGGATGTTTATGCATTAAGTCGATTAGGGTTCGATAGGACAGGATCAGCAGCAGGTCCTAAAGATTTTGAATTGCATTATAGCTTCGATGAAGGGGATTCCTACAAAGAAATTTCTCTCCTAAATCAATTCGGTAATATTACTGCAAATGCTAAAAATTCATTTACATTTAATTTGGATGATTTAGAACTCGCAGGAGAGGAATTGTGGTTAAAAATCACGCCTAAAGCAGGAGATCGAGGCAATGGTAGTGCCTATAATGAGTCTACAGGAACAATTAGAATTGATAATTTGCACTTAGTGGGTATTTCATCGACTTCTACAGCGACATTCACTGTCAATAAATTTCATTATTTTATTTTTCATAAGACCAATGGTAAAAGTTATCAAGGAATTACAGAGGATATTAGCAGTTTGGATGTTGAGTTAGAATTACCTGTTGGCGAATATGATATTTTCTTTGTGCTTAACAGTTCTGATGAAGAATTGATCTTTCCTACTACTATATCCAAAGCTGGTGATATCTATATTTCCAATAATTTTTCCAACAAGGATGCTGAAATATATGGTTATTCAGGTTCTTTTGAAGTTACAGGAAGTATGTCTATAAATATTGTTTTGCAACGTTTGTATAGTCAGGTAAAGATCGAATTTACGGATTTTGATCTTTCAACAGTCAAATCTATCAGTATCAATCAAGTGCATGAACCATATTTTTATAGTCCATTTTCAAGTGGAATCATAAATCCAATTCTAGATCAAACAATAATAAATGTAGAAGAAGATTTTCAATCGAATAAACAAATCGTTTTTAATCAGTTTATGGGGTTAATTATAGAATCAAAGCCTGTTTATTATAATGTTGTGGTATTAGGAGAGTCGTCAACGGTATTACGAACTTTTGAACTGACTAGCACAATAAAAAATAATATACAATTGGTTTTTAGAGGGGAATTATTACCAGAATCTACCCAAAATGTGTTGTTCCAAATCACAAAGAATGAAGATTGGGATGGTGAAAATGAAGTTAGTTTTTAAACATTATAATATTTAGCAATTACGAGTTAATGTATTTTTTCTAAATAAATATTTTGATGTGCGATAAATGATTAAACAACCACATATAGTTGTGATTGTTTAATCATTTATAGTTAACTCACCTCGAATATCTTTTTCTACCCAATAAGCAACAGCATCTTGATCAGCTAATTCTCCTTGTAAGTACATAAGTTTGGTCACCGCAGCTTCAAAAGTCATGTCGTATCCATTTAATACACCAATTGCTTTCAGACCTTGGCTAGTTTCATAACGACCCAGTTCAACAGATCCTACGCTACATTGCGAAATGTTCAGAATATTTTTTCCTTGTTTAATAGCATCACTCAGCAAATCCAGAAACCATTTTTCGGTTGTTGTATTTCCCGAACCAAATGTTTCCATCACGATAGAACGCACATTAGCATCCAAAATAGATTTGATTGTAGATGCGCTAATCCCTGGAAAAAGTTTGAGTACTGCAACTTGGTTGTCTACCTGATTATGACAAATAAATTCTTTTTCCGAATTATTCATCAACGCATCAAAATTGTATTTCAAATGTATACCAGCTTCTACCAAAACAGGATAGTTTGGGGAGCGGAAAGCTTCGAATTTTGCAGAATTATATTTGAAAGAACGATTTCCTCGGAATAGCTTATTGTCAAAAAGAATACAAACCTCTTGCACAATAGATTTTCCATTGTGTTTTGCACTTGCAATTTCAAGTGCTGTCATCATATTTTCACGTGCATCTGTTCTAATTTCACCAATAGGTAATTGAGAACCTGAGAAGATGACAGGTTTTTGCAGTCCTTCTAATAGGAAACTAAGGATAGAAGCTGAAAAAGCCATGGTATCCGAGCCATGCAATATCACAAACCCATCATAATTGTCGTAATTATCTCGGATGATATTGGCCATTTCAATCCATATCTCAGGCGTCATATTGGACGAATCAATAATTGGATGAAAGGAATGTACGGTCAACTTATAATCTAGGCGACTCAAATCAGGAAGATTATTTTTGATCAATTCAAAATCGAAAGGAACAAATGTACCTGATTCATCCTGAACCATGCCTATAGTACCTCCAGTGTATATAATGAATATATTCATAGCTAAATGCCAAAAATTTCTTTAGAGTTTTGGGTAGTGATTTCAGCCACCTCGTTAATACTTATTTCGTGTAAGTCTGCTACTTTTTGGGCTACATGAATTAGGTACGAACTTTCGTTTTCTTTTCCTCGGAATGGTGATGGAGCTAGATAAGGTGCATCGGTTTCTAAAACAATATGTTGTAATTCAATATCTTTTACGACAAGATCTAAACCCGCTTTTTTGAATGTCACTACACCACCTATTCCTAGCTTGAAACCAAGATTGATAGCACGTTTAGCTTGCTCCAATGTGCCTGTGAAGCAGTGAAAAATGCCAAATAACTTATTATCATTCATGTCCTCCAAAACTTCAAATATTTCATCAAATGCTTCGCGACAATGGATGTCAATTGGTAAACCTAATGATTTAGCCCAATTTATCTGTGTACGAAAAGCATCCTGTTGCCAAGCTAAGGTACTTTTGTCCCAATACAAATCAATTCCAATTTCTCCGATAGCATATATCTTGTGATTGTCGATAGCCTTTTCTATTGTTGAAAGTTCCTCTTTGTAATTTTCTTTTACACTGCAAGGATGCAAACCAAGCATCGGAAAACAGATATTTGGGTAAGCTTCTACTGTTTGCATCACCTGCACAATTGATTCTGTATCCACATTAGGAAGGAATAGACGTTGAATGTTATTAGTGTTACATCTATCGATTTGTTCCTGCATTTTGTCTGAACCAATGTGATAATAAATATGCGTATGGGTATCCGTAAGAATATGCTGTGGTGTTGTCATGGCTTTATAAAGATGTAAAAGTAATAAATTGCTAAAATAGAAACCGTTTTAAAAACAAAAAACACGATTTTGCTAAAAAAATCGTGTTTTTATTTTTATAATGATAATATATCCCTCGATATATTATTTATAATTTCATTAGTTAACAGGAACTGGAGTTGCTGTTGAATCAGCTTTTGGCGCTGTGCCTTTGATTACATCCACTAACTCAATTTCAAAAACAAGAGGAGCATATGGAGGAATTTGAGCTTGTGGCTGACCATTTGAACCGTAAGCAGATTTCGACGGAATGATTAATGTCGCTTTACTACCTTTATTCAACAATTGAAGTGCTTCAGTCCATGCAGGAATAACAGGATCTACACCTAAAGCAAATTTAATAGGTTCGAAAGTTTTCATTGGGTTAGAAGCTAAACCTGCTTTTTCTCCAACCTCTTTCAATGAAGTATCAAATACTTTTCCGTGTGTTAATTTACCTACGTAGTTCACTCTTACAGTATCACCAATAACAGGTTTTGCTCCTTTACCTTCTTCTGTGATAACATATTGTAAATCAGAAGCTGTTTTCTTAGGCTCTAATTTATTGTCTTTAACGTATTTTTCGATTTTACCAGCTTCCGCTTTCTCTAAATTAGCGATTAATTCTTTGTAGTATTTTTCTAATTCTACGTGAGCGATTGAATCAGGCAATTCAGCTTTTTTGAAATGCTTTCTAACTTTAATAGTGAAAGTTAAATACTTATCAGCAAAAGGTAATTTTGGTTGACCTGATTTTGCAGCCATAGTATCCAAATTCAAACGAAATACGGCGCTATCACCTTCACCTAAATATTTGAACATAGAAGAATAACTACCTTTATAATTACCAGGGATTGTATCGGGAACTACATTTACATATTGAGGTAATCCTAGATCATATGTACTTTGAATTAGAGAGTCATTTCTATCAGATTTAACAACCATATCCACGAATAAGTGGTCGCCATCTGCAGCTTTAACTGCAGCTTCGTCTTTCACGATTTTATACTCAAGACCACCGTCTCCTTTTTTAAAATTCTGGCATGAAGTAGCGAATAAACCTACTGCAGCAGCTAATACAAAAATTGATTTTTTCATTTTATTGATTAATACTTATTTACTTTGTTAAAATTTCTAAATATTCAGGTAAAATTGATTTAAATTTATTGACAACGGATGATAAGTCTTCTGAAGAGCTACCCCCAGAAGCATTTAAATGTCCACCCCCATTAAAATATTTTTTACATATCTCATTACAAGGGATTTCACCAATCGAACGCAAAGATAGTTTAATTAATTCGGTTCTGTCAACTATTAGTGCTGCAAGTCGAATTCCTTTGATTGACAATGCATAATTCACCAAACCTTCTGTATCTCCAGTGGTGATTTCAAATTGTGCTAAATCCTCTTTTGAAATCGCGAAAAGTGCTGTATTGTACTCGGGAATTACTTCTAAACAATTTAATAAACAGTAGCCCAAAAACTTTAGTCTACGTTCAGTGGAGCTATTATAAATGTGTTCATGAATTTCCCAGTTGCGTGCTCCAGCATCAATCAAACTTGCTATGATATGGTGTACTGCTGGGGTGGTAGATCTGAATCGGAATGATCCCGTGTCAGTCATGATGCCCGCATACAAGCACGTCGCAATATCGGCATCTACTTGCTCGCGAGCTTGGAACACATCGGCAATGAATGTGTAGATTAGCTGGGCTGTAGCAGCAGCGTTAGAATCCCAATAGGTCAATTGCGCGAAGTCTTCAGGATCCAAATGATGATCAATCATCCATTTTTGTCCTTTTGCATCCGAAATAATCGGCGCTAAGATATTTGTACGTGATAAGGCACTATAATCAAGGCAGAATATGATTTCTGCATTTTCAATTAATTCTTTCGCAAGTTCAGGTTTTTCGGGATAAGATATTACATCTTGACGTCCTGGCATCCAATCCAAAAATGAAGGGAAATCGGATGATACAACAACAGAAACATCATGGTTATTCTTTTTCAACCAATGGTAAAGGCCTAATGAAGAACCTAATGCATCGCCATCAGGTTTATGATGCGTTGTGATTGTGATTCGGCTAGGTTTGGTCAGTAATTGTAAATTTTCTTCTCCTTGTAACATATCTTAATTAAGAATACAAACGTACAAATAATTCGTCTCTACGTAAAATTATTTTTGATGCTTGAAAGCATACAATTTCTTATCTCTACGCATGCATAATAGATACGTGTCACTATTATAATTAATCTTGCCGTAATAGAACAAGGGTTGGCCTTCGACAGGGAATCCATCTACCACTGAACCATTTTCTCCGAAGAGATATAAGAGATTTGTTGCTTTGGAAGCTACGCCAATTGTATATTGATTTGCATTTGGGATTTTGAAAAACTGTGGTCTATCATCTATATTTTTGGTAAAATGAAATTCAAACAACGGTTTATATGAACTCGTTTCGAAGACACCTAGTTTATTTTGATCAATTAATATAAATTCCGGAGCAGAAGATCCGCTGATGTTTTCAAATGCGCCAAAATATTTATCTACATCTTGTTCAATTTTTATTTCAGATAATATTTTATCCGTGTTAATTCGATACAAAGTTGATTTGTTATCAAAAGCTAAGATTTCGTATGAATTATTGCCGACATCTACGAATCCTATTGGTGTTTTGAATTCTACATCGCCCGGAATATCAATTTCTTTGAGCAATGATCCATCATTATTTAAAAAATATACACGGCCAAAAGTAGTACCAATTACATATTTGGAACCAACTTGTCTTACAGCTCCTAAGATTGTCCCATCAATATTAGTGTTTTTCCAATCAGACACACTATTTCCTTCTGAATCATATGCATAAATTGAATTTTTTGCGGTAATCAAAAACAAATCTTTACCATTCCATTTTGAAATCAGCGGTTCTGCAATGGGTTCCTCTGGTATACCTGCCGAAAATCCTTTTAATGTCTTCCCAGAAGTATCTATGCGATATAAGCGGTTTCGATCAGTAACAAAAACAATGGTGCGATCAGCCATTTGTTTTATTTCACCGACGATGCGGCCTGAGATTACGGCAGACCATAATTTATTTCCCGAAGGATGAATTGCATGAAGTGTATGATCTAATTCTTGAACCAAAATCATTTGACTGCTGTCGGACTGCTCAAAAACATGGGGTGCTGTGATTGCTCTGTCATTAAATTGGTAAGTCCACTCCGGAGTACTACCTAAAGCACTTTTGCTTTTGTATAAAGCATAAATTTGCGAAGAAAAATTGCCATTATTTCCTGATAACTGAACTGACCATGAATAAAAATCTTGATAACCATAATTTTCTTTATTTCTCAAATTTTTCTGATAATGTCGAGGCAAAGAATTCAGTATTTTAGAGAAAGCATTCTTATTATGTATAAAAAGGGTGACATTGGCTTCATTTCCTTGAAGTTTTTCAAAATTTTTGAAACCTAATGTGCCGGTTAGCAAATCTTTGCGACGATAATTGTTTAAATAATTTCTTAACTCATTACTAGAATTAGAAAGCACAAGTACATCATCAATACGTGCGACATATGGTCTTGACATATTTTTGAAAGGTTCACCATAGAGTGTATAAAAAATATTTGAACTTCTAAACCGATAAATTCCGTCATTTTCGTCTTCTAAAATACGATTAGCAATTCCTTTCCAAGCTGTAGTGTCATTTAAGCCTACATAAGCGATATGGGCCTGGTTCGTTTGCTCAACTAAAGCAAAGCTATGTCCAAGAGTAGATGTAAGTTTGCTCAAAGAAGAACTACTGTCAGCAAAAGATTCGAAAGTTGATTGTAATTTTTTGGTTTCTTCACGAGCTTCAAAATATCCTTTTAGGTCAGCTTCAAACTTTGCATAATTGCTAAGAGAATATTCCATAAATACAGCTGTGTTTGACGGAAAATAATTGTACAGCCTTTGTGTTTTTTTGGATTGATTACGGAATAATGCAAGGTAGTTGCCGGAGGATTTATCTATTTCACTTTCACCTGTAAGCATCAATGCATCTTGTTTGAAATTGATGTTCCAAGCTGATTGTCCATCTAATCCAGCAAATTGATCCGAAAAAAATCCTCTTTCCTTCTGTTGAAAATGCTTGATGATATTAGTATACTGTTGATGTGAGAAATATACACTTAATGGTGTGTTTCTAGAATTGTTGGATATGAAATAATCGATTTGATCCTCCGAAAGTTTTGGTTTGCTTTTGTCTAAAACTGAAATAAGGGTGTTCTTTGAATACGAAGCAAAAATAACTTGCTCGTAATATGTTGTATACAAAGTTGTGTCGGGACTGCCAAAACTAAAAGAAGTGATTTTTTGCCCTAAGGTATCTGTCGATGAAATTTTATACGATTTGCTATACTCATTCAATAAAATATTCAGGTCACTTTCATCAATAGCGGAAGACGTCGGAACAGTAAATAACAGATTGACAGAATCAGCATCAGGGTGTAAAGAAATAAAAACATCTTGATTTTCTATAAAATCATAAAACGCTTCATGACGCAAGATCTGAGTTTTATATTTCTTAATCAGTTGAACTTCTTTCATTCCTAAAAGGGCATCAAACAAGTCAAAATCTTTGAAAATATTATCGGTTACTTCATCATTTTTGATTGAAGCAATCAAAAATGTATTATCTGGTAGATATTTTAATGGTTTTAGTGAATTGTGTTGTTCTTTATTGATGTCACTAAAGTAATAGATAGAAGCTGCAATCACTCCAATAAATAAAAGCACTGTTACGATAATCGTATTCCTCATATTACAAACCTAATTATTTCAGTTTGCGAAATGAAACGAATACGTTAAAAACATTATTTTCTGTCGTAGAATCCTACATATTTTTTACTACATTTATGACTGTTATTATCTGATAATTTTTTTGAATCACATTTGATGAACAAACAAATCATTCTAACAGCCTCATTTTTTGGAGTTATAGCTGTGATTTTAGGTGCTTTTGGCGCGCATGGGTTGGAAGGTAAGATTAGTGAATATCACATCGATACATGGAAGACTGCTAATCAATATCATTTCTACCATACACTTGCCTTATTGTTTTTATCGACTTTTTCACGTGCTAAAAGTCAGTCAATTCGTATTTCATTTATATTTTTTACAATAGGAATATTACTTTTTTCAGGTTCATTGTACCTTCTTAGCGTGCGCGAATTGTTGGGAATTGTAAAAGTTTCTATTTTAGGACCGATTACTCCATTAGGCGGTCTATGTTTTATCGTAGGATGGATAGGGTTATTTGTGGCAGCATTGAAAAATAGAGCATAAGAAATGAACTAAAATATTAAGCCCCTGATAAATGCTATCAGGGGCTTTTTCGTTACATTTGTGCATATGTCGAGTCCAGATTTATTTGCAGAACGTCAAACTTATTTTGTAGAGGTCATCTTGCCATTGGCTATCGCCAAAACGTATACGTATCGTGTTCCTTATGAGCTCAATGAGAAGATTGGGATTGGTGTGCGTGTCATTGTGCAATTTGGACGAAATAAGGTCTATTCGGCGATTGTGAAACATATTACAACTGATCCACCTGAGAAATATGAAGCCAAATATATTTTGGATGTGGTCGATGATTATGCTATCGTGGATGAAGGCCAATTAAAATTGTGGGATTGGATAGCTGATTATTATATGTGTCATTTGGGTGAAGTCATGCAGGCAGCTTTACCAGCAGCTTTGAAAATGGCTTCCGAAACCAAAATAATTGCTGTTAATAACGAAAATATCGATAGATCGGAACTATCAGATAAGGCCTTTTTAATTCTAGATGCCTTGGATGTCGCAGGTGAATTGTCTGTCGCTGACGTATCTAAGGTATTGGGACAGAAATCTGTTTTCCCCTTGTTGAAATCTCTGTTCGAGCAGAACTTTATTCAAATTTCGGAAGAAATCAAAGAACGTTATAAGCCAAAAACCAAATCTTTCTTACGATTAGCTTCGGTATATAGTGATGCAGAAGGTAAACGAATCTTGCTAGATAGTTTGAATAGAGCGCCTAAGCAACAAGATGCAGTTTTGGGATTCATGCAATTATCCAAAACGCAGGAAGATATTACCCGTCAGGATTTGATGGAAGCTACAGCTTGCGGTACGGGAGCGATTACCTCTTTGATAGATAAAGGAGTATTTGAAGTCAAAGAAAAGGTCGTTAGCCGTTTCCAAGGAATGGATGTCTTGTTGACAAAAGATTTCACTTTTAGTGAGACACAGCAAAAGGCTTTTGAATCCATTAAAACTCAAT
The DNA here is from genome assembly GCF_009829075.1 of Sphingobacterium composti. Classification (GTDB taxonomy): domain Bacteria; phylum Bacteroidota; class Bacteroidia; order Sphingobacteriales; family Sphingobacteriaceae; genus Sphingobacterium; species Sphingobacterium composti. The sequence goes on from NZ_WUQZ01000008.1 coordinate 103,661, forward strand.
TCGAAAAAAAGGATGTGGTTTTATTGCATGGCGTTACAGCTTCTGGTAAGACGCAAATTTATATTCGGATGATAGAAGAAGCATTGGCTTCGGGCAAAAATGCCTTGTATTTATTGCCTGAAATTGCCTTAACTACACAAATAACAGAGAGACTGAAATTGCATTTTGGTAATGATTTGGGAGTATATCACTCCAAATTTAATGATAACGAAAGAGCAGAAGTATGGCATAAAGTCATCAAAAATGAGTTTAAAGTCGTTATTGGTGCTCGTTCTTCGGTGTTTTTGCCATTTAGAGATTTGGGGTTAATTATTGTAGACGAAGAACATGAAAATTCGTACAAGCAATATGACCCAGCTCCGCGTTATCATGCGCGTGATACGGCTATTTACTTAGCGCATTTGCATCATGCCAAAGTATTGCTGGGCTCTGCTACTCCATCGGTGGAAAGTTATTATAATGCTAAGGCCAACAAATACGGTCTAGTCGAATTATTGCAACGTTTTGGCGAAGCACAATTGCCAGAAATTGAAATCGTGAATATCCCCGAAGCAACACGTAAGGATGAAATGCATTCATATTTCAGTACGACATTGCTGAAAGGAATTGAGGAAGCTGTAGCGAAGAAAGAACAGGTTATCTTATTCCAAAATCGTCGCGGTCACACCCCATTTGTGCAATGTAGTACCTGCGGTTATGTTGCCAAATGTGTGAATTGTGATGTCAGCATGACTTATCACAAAACTTCTGACCTATTGCACTGTCACTATTGTGGACATTCGGAAAATACCGTTAATGTCTGTCCTGCCTGTGGATTGCCGCATATGGAAAGTAAAGGCTTCGGTACCGAAAGAGTAGAAGAGGAATTAGAAATTCTAATGCCAGACTTGCGTATTGGGCGGTTGGATTTGGATTCGACAAAAGGAAAATACGGTTTTGACCGTATAATTTCGGCTTTTGATGACCATGAATACGATGTGCTAATTGGTACACAGATGGTAGCTAAGGGATTAGATTTTGGTCGGGTAAGTTTGATTGGAATATTGAATGCCGATACGATTATCAATTTTCCAGAGTTTCGTGCATACGAAAGAGCTTTTTCGTTGTTCTCACAAGTAGCAGGTCGTGCAGGACGTCGCCAAGACCAAGGAAAAGTAATTATCCAAACTTATACACCAAATCATCGTGTTATTGAGCAGGTCGTGAATCACGATTATAATGGGATGTTTATGCAGGAAGTAACCGAGCGTAAGAACTTTGCTTATCCACCTTTCTATCGTATTATCAAAATTGATGTCAAGCATCCTGACCAACAGCAAACATTAGATTCAGCGCAGAAATTAGCGAATCTATTACGTGCCTCTTTAGGAAACCGAATCTTAGGGCCAGAACCTCCTTTGGTCTCTCGTGTCCGTAATCATTATATACAAACCATCACACTCAAAATAGAACGTACTAATATCAGCATCAATAAGGTAAAAGAACTTATCCGTACAGCTTTACTACATTTTGAATTAGATAAACACAATGCAGGTGTTCGGACTGTGATTGATGTGGATCCATATTAAACAACAATAGCGAGTTTTAACTCGCTCTTCTGTTATAATTTCACTTTTGATATTTTGAAAGGTTTCTTGATGGCTTTGTATGCAGCTTGTTTAGCAATTTGCGCTTGTTTGTCAGTTACTTTTTCGGGTTTGTAACTATTTTTACGGACATCCTTTTTGAATAATTTCTCGAACCATGCGCAGGCTGCGGTGAACCTACCGAATGTTAATTCTAAATGATAGCCGTCACGTGTGTATGTATCTCCTTGTGATGATGTACGTGCATTTTGTATAGCTGTACCGGCAGGAATTACCATCGCAAAATCTTTCATCTTAGAGATTTTCTTTGTTGCATCTGCTATTGCTTTATACATTTCCGCTTGGTTATTGTTGTAGTTAGCAAAACCCTTATGATTAGAATCGTGTTGATATGCCCAAGTTTGATGATAGATAAGTTTTGTCTGTGGTTTTTTCTTAGTTTTTACATAGCTAATCAATTCTGGTAATTCCTTCATAATGACATCATATTGCCCTGAAAAAGGACTAGCTTGTTGCAAACTTATATAATCCCAATTTTCGTCTGCGATAGCTTGCGAGATGCTGACATCTTTGGTTGTCACCTTTTTGCCATCCAATCCGACTTTGCGATAGGAATAAGCGGCTTTGTCTTCACGGGAATTTTTTACGTGAAGTTCTACTGAAGCTCCTCCGATGTACATATTGCCGATGATGATTTGTTTTCCATCCGCTTTTGCTAAATCATAAAGATAGTTTTCAATACCGTCCTCCGAAAAGCTATTTCCAATGGCTAATATTTTAAGCGCTTTTTCTTGTGCTGATAGACTAAGTGTAAAAAGTAATGTAGTAAGTAAAAAGATAATTTGTTTTTTCATAGGGTAGGTATATTTTTTAGAGTATTTGGAATAATTTCAATATCTCGCGAGTCGCTAATTCACGTCCTGCTGCAAATTTACTAGTATTTTTTTGATCGTTTGGTTCTACATTTAGGGCAAAATAATAAACGTTTGGTTTTTTGTCTATCATGCCAACAAACCAACCGTTGTTATGATTATTATCTTGAGACCATCCAGTTTTACCAAAATAAATATATTCAGATGTACGTTCTTTTTCAAAAACACGAAGCATTTTATCGTAAGTCGAATTCAAAATTGGTAATTTTTTAGTATAAAAACGTTGTAGAAAATCAATTTGTTCGACTGGTGTAATTCTTGATTTGCCTTCTATCCAAAAATTGTCAATTGTACTTTCGTTTACATCCATATTATTGAGGTGCAATTTGTTCAAATATGATTTCATTCGTTTTACACCTATACGCCTCGCGACTTCTTGATAACAAGGGAGACATGAGGCTTGAAACGCTTCCCGTACGGTCATATCTTTTTGCCAAGATTCAAAAGCACGTTTCTGTCCATCCCATTTTAGGGAATCATTTTCATCTTTGAGCACATTTGTTTCTAAAGCAATAATTGAATTTACAATCTTGAACGTACTCGCAGGTAAATAACCTTTTTCTGCTAGCTCAAAGTTGTTGGAATAATAGGTTTTATTTTTAGCATCGAAAACCAAAACTGTTCCTTTTAAATCTTGTTTGGCTAGTATTTTTTCGATTTCATTTTTGAATTCTTCACTGCGTTTTGGCGTACTTCCGTGGAAATCACAACTTAAAAAAAGGAACAAAATCAATAACAAATAATAGCGCATAATGATAAGATTTTATAAATTTATGAAATTACCTATTTAAATTAATAAACCCTAAAATATGAAACAAAAATCTAAACCTATTGGCCCCGAATTAATTGTATTTATTCTTTAATAATATGCATAAACAATGGTATTTTTGACGAACGATGGCATATAAATTCATAGATAATTACAGAGAGAAGGGCGCAAGAAACAAGTTGGTAAAGCATCTAGAAAGTAGAGGTATACAAGACAAACGTGTACTTGAAGCTATCGGTAAAGTACCTCGTCATTACTTTTTTGATGAAACATTTTGGAATCAAGCGTATAAGGATATTGCCTTCCCGATAGGTGATGGACAGACTATTTCGCAACCCTATACAGTCGCCTATCAATCCGAACTTTTGCATGTGAAAAAGGGTGATAAAGTGCTTGAAATAGGTACTGGATCTGGATATCAAACATGTATTTTGATGGAGCTTGGTGCAGAAGTATATACTATAGAGCGTCAAGAAAATTTATATAATCGTACTATTCAAGTTTTACCTTATATGGGTTACAAACCAAACTTTTTTTTAGGAGATGGATCTAAAGGTATTGCTGAGCATGCACCTTATGACAAAATAATTGTGACTGCCGGAGCGCCATTCGTACCTGAAATTATGTTGAAACAATTACGTTTAGGAGGATTGTTAGTTATTCCGGTGGGGGATGAGAATTCCCAAAAGATGGTTACAATTCTGCGTGTAGGTGAGAATGATTTCGAGCGAATCGAATTAGATACATTTCGATTTGTTCCATTGGTAGGTGATAAAGCTTGGTAATTTCTATAAACATTCCAATTCTTCAGGAGCTTTTACCTATCTTTAGGCCTAATGAAGGCATTCTACGAACAAAATATACACCAAACTAAACAAGAACTTGTAGTTCTTGAAAAAAGTATCAATAAAAATAGTTTAATGCGTTTGGCGCTCATACTTATAGGCGCTATAGCATTATTTCAAATATTCCAAATGAATAATATTTGGATATTGCTTATCGCTGTTTTTGCAATTGTATTGGGCTTTGCATATTTGGTTCTTCGTCAAAGCAAGCTGGAAAAGCTTCGAGATGAAAAACAAGCATTTCTGCGAGTTAATGAGAATGAGCTCCATATAGAAAAACACTCAGAAAATATCTATTCGAATGGTTTAGAATACGACGAACCTCGACATGCTTACACTTCTGATTTAGATATTTTTGGTGAAAAGTCATTGTTTTCTTTCATCAATCGAGCGGCCACTAAAGACGGTGCCTCATTGTTAGCCTCTTGGTTTTTGTCGGCTGGTTCCAAACAAACAATTTTAGAAAGACAGCATGCGAGTGCAGAATTAGCTTCTAAACGTGAATGGACTCAGTTACTACAAACTAAATTATTGTTTAATCTTGGACAAAAAGTAAATATCAAAACATTTTTGACAAGGTATATGGAAGATGGTTCACTCAATTTTGGATCTTCTTTTATGCGTTTGTATGTTAAGATGGCGCCTTTTCTGTTCGTTATTGGCGTTATTATTTCTTTGTTTTTGACTCCGGTTTGGAATTATATGTTGCTATTGGCTATTGTGCATTTGATCTGGTCAATGGCTCTGTCTGTGAAGGTATCTTATTTCTCCAGCAAGATAGATAAAATTGGGGTGACCTTGATTGCGTATGCAGATGCTGTCAAGATGGTGGAGGAAGAGCAATTTTCTTCGGTCTTAAACCAGATGTTGCAAGCCGAATTAAAAACTGATAAACAAGAGCAATTATCTTCAGCTTTTAAACATTTGGGGAGTTTGGTAGATAAATTGGATGCACGCAATAATATTTTGATAGGTTCTATTTTGAATATGCTATTGTTGTGGGATTTTAAACAAGTATTGGCAATAGTAGATTGGAAAAAGAACTATGAAGTCAATGTCCTGAGGGCTTTTGATATAATTGCTGAATTCGAAGCTTTGGTAAGTCTAGCTACGTTAAAAAGTAATCAGCCTAATTGGGTTACGCCCGATATTTTGAATAGTACGCAGCAGGATAGAATCTTAGCCGTCGATATTAATCATCCTTTAATCAATAAAAGTAGTGCAGTAGCTAATAATTATGATGCTGCAGACCATCAATTAGCTTTGATTACAGGTTCAAATATGGCGGGCAAAAGTACTTTCCTGCGTACTATAGGTATTAATGCTGTTTTGGCTTACGCCGGTGCTGTAACTTGTGCATCGAAGTTTGAATTGCCAATTTATAATTTAGTGAGTTATATGCGCATCAAGGATAGCTTGAATGAGAGCACTTCGACATTTAAAGCTGAGCTGGATCGTATGAAATTCATTCTAGACAAATTAGCTACAGATCCAGATACATTTGTGTTGATAGATGAAATGTTGCGAGGTACGAATTCTGTTGATAAATACTTGGGATCTAAAGCTATCATACGTAAAATCTTAGGCATTAATGGAAAAGGAATGTTGGCAACACATGATTTGCAATTAGCGAATTTGGAGGTTGAATATCCTGGACGACTACAAAATTTCCATTTCGATATTCAAGTGAAAGATGGGGAAATGTTATTTGATTATAAATTAAAGAATGGAAAATGTACGATTTTCAATGCCTCGCTTTTGCTTAAAGGTATAGGTGTAGACGTTCAAAACGTTTAGAAGTTGTACTTTTGTGCAGATAATTAGAAAAAAATGACTTTACAAGAGCGAATAGATCAGGCAGAAACTAGGGTGTGTACAACAGTATTCCCATTTTTGACAAATCATCATGACACATTATTTGGTGGAAAGGCTATGGCAATCATGGATGAGGTAGCTTTTATGGCGGCCACACGTTTTTGTCGTAAGCGCCTAGTCACTGTATCTTCTGACAAGATTAATTTTGAAAAAGCTATTCCTTCTGGTAGTATTATCGAAGCCATAGCAAGAGTGGATAGTGTAGGGCGTACAAGCGTAAAAGTTAAAGTAGAAATCTACTTAGAACATATGTATGAAGAAGGAAGAGAACTAGCAATTCAAGGAATGTTTACGCTAGTAGCGCTTGATGATGATAAAAAGCCTATCCCTGTGTTGGAAGGATTAGGGATTTTATAAATACTACACAATATATTAATTGTGCAAAAGGAAATGTGGGATTCATTAAGTTGGATTTCACATTTTTTATTAATGGGCTTTTTAGAATTATTTATAGATGATTAATATTTTGTTGTTATATTTAAATATACCAGCCTGCAAGTGATGATTTGTATTTATAAAATAAGAAACCTAAAGCCTAAAAAGGAACGAAAGGCTTATCCTTATAACATCAAAGCACTTCGTAATCTGAAAGAATTGGAATTCACGAACCCGATAACATTTATAGTGGGCGAGAATGGAATGGGAAAGTCGACTTTAGTAGAAGCTATAGCCATTAAAGCTGGTTTTAATCCAGAAGGCGGAAGTCGAAATTTTAATTTCGAGACAATGAGTTCGCATTCGGTATTATTTGAAGATTTAAAAATTACTCGGACAGCATGGCGTAATAAGGATGGTTACTTTCTGCGAGCAGAAAGTTTTTATAATGTTGCTAGTGAGGTAAAACGTCTCTATGAAGGAGACCCATTTCGTTTTGGAAAGAGCATATGGACATTCTCTCCATGATTGTTCACACGGCGAAAGCTTTATGGCATTATTACACAATAGATTCAGTGGGAATGGCTTATATATTTTGGACGAACCGGAGTCTGCACTTTCTTTGTCGAGACAGATGAATATGATGGTACGATTTAAGGAATTGTTAGCACAGAAATCACAATTTATCATTGCTACACACTCGCCAATCTTGTTGGCATATCCCGGAGCTGAAATTTGGCAATTGGATGAAAAGGGTATTCAAAAAGTAGTCTATGAAGATACCGACCAATATCGGTTGACAAAGTTCTTTTTGAATAATCCAGAACGAATGTTAAAAGAATTAAATTTGCTATAACTTTATGTTAGTTATGTAAGATAAATTAAGGATTAGTTTGGTGTTAGTATTGAACTTTGTTTAGCGAAAGTAGTCGCCTTACAAAATTTTGAAAGATGCAAGTATGGTGTAGCTAAGTTCAAAATTTTTCAGCGACGAGTTTTTGGTAACTTTTTGAGGGAAAAAGTTACTGCCAGCCCGGCATGAGGGCATTAACATATATTCTTAATTAACTTTATAAACAACAAAGGTCATTCTTTGTGAATGACCTTTTGTATGTTTTATTTTACCAACTTCAAGAAAGTTGAAACTTTTTCTTTCAGTTGTCTTCTGTCTACGATAAAATCTAAGAAACCGTGCTCTAAAACGAATTCTGAAGTTTGGAAACCTTTAGGAAGGTCTTTCTTAATAGTTTCTTTAATGACACGAGGTCCTGCAAAACCAATCAAAGCACCTGGTTCTGCGATATTGATATCTCCCAACATCGCGTAAGAAGCTGTCACACCTCCGGTAGTAGGGTCAGTCAACAAACAGATGTAAGGTAATTTTGCTTGGCTCAATAAAGCTAGTTTAGCTGAAGTTTTAGCCATTTGCATCAAGGAGAATGCTGCTTCCATCATACGTGCACCACCTGATTTTGAAATCAACATAAATGGTAATTTATGTTCCAAACAATAATCAATAGAACGCGCAATTTTCTCACCTACTACCGAACCCATCGAACCACCAATAAAGTTGAAGTCCATACATGCGATTACGATGTCCTGACCATTCAATTTACCATGTCCAGAGCGTAAGGCATCTTTAAGGCCTGTTTTCTTTTGGCTTTCTACTAAGCGCTCGTGATAAGGTTTGCTGTCAACGAAATTCAAAGGGTCACCAGCGGTCAAATTAGGGAATAATTCTGTAAACTGATTGTCGTCAAATAAAATAGAGAAATATGCTGCAGAACCAATACGAATGTGGTAATCACAATACTGACACACGTATTTATTCTCAATTTGTTCTAAGTTCAGAAGAGGTTTTTTACAATTTGGACATTTGTCCCACATCCCATCAGGAGCCTCTTTTTTGTTTGCTGTTGCAGTTCTAATCCCTGCCGTACTTCTTTTAAACCAACTCATATAATCGTGTTTGTTCGAACTACAAATAAACGAAAAGATATGCTAAAAGTAAAACTAAAAGGCTAAAAGTGATAAAGGATTTAGGTTTGTTAGAAAAGTATAGAAACAAAAAGTGGGCAAGCTCCCTTTATCGCACCGCTCAACCTAATACCCTTGCTATGTTCCCATCCTGGGGGAGTCAAAGGGAGCTGGTCGTAAAGGACTTACCCACCACAAAAGTAGGAAAATTTTGAGATTTTCAAAAGTAAATCACGCTAATCTTCCTATCGTGTTGATGTTCAGTTGGAAAAATTACATTTTGCTTTCATCGAATTCGCCTGTCAAGGCAAAATAACCGAAAACACCAAGTCCAATTGATATAATTGGTGTCAAAATGAATACGATGATAATCCCAAAAACTAAGTCTTCTTGATGTCCTGTCTGAAATTTTGGAAAACCAAACTGCACTATACAGAAGTATGCAGCTATTGCAGCTAAGATTAACCATACAATCCCCAATATTTTCTTTATGAATTCCATTTCTATTGATTTTTAGCGTAAATACTTTTGTTAATATACAATGCGCCTATGATAAAGCAGACAGCCGAAATGATTATCGGATACCAAAGTCCAGCTAAATAATATTCGGGGTCATGCAAGCTTTGTGCATTAGTTGCTAAATAAGTCGATACAGCAGGAAGTAATCCTCCAAATACACCATTTCCGATATGATATGGCAATGACATCGATGTATAACGAATATTAACTGGGAATATTTCGACTAGAAATGCCGCTATAGGGCCGTAAACTAGTGTTATGTAAATGATTTGTATAAAAATTAATAGAACCAGAAAGACATAATTCATTCCAGAAAGATGAACAGAAGTTTTTTGTTGGACTATTGGATGTCCATGTAAGTCTTTTTTTACTTCACTTTCAGGTTGATTGGTAATGATTTCTTTTGTAATCGTTCCGTCGTCGTACACACGTTGGGTAATGATTTGCGAGACTATTTTATCATCTTTTTCAATCATTTCCTCTTTTACTTCTTTTTTATCTACGAGCTCAGTTTTCTTTTCTGTATTTGTTAATTGATACATTTGTTCATAGATAGGGCGGTATGTCAATAATGCTAATGCCATCCCTGTTAGCATCACCCATTTGCGACCTACTTTGTCCGATAACCAACCAAAAAAGATAAAAAATGGAGTTCCACACAAGAGTGCAATTCCCAATATCATGTCTGCTTGGTCGGTATGCAAATGCATGACAGTTTTCATAAAACTCATGGAGTAAAATTGTCCAGTGTACCAGACCACACCTTGTCCCATGGCTGCACCAAATAATGCCAACAATACAAATTTTAGGTTGTATTTATTTCCAAAACTTTCTTTAAGTGGGTTTTTAGAAGTTTTTCCTTCCGCTTTTACTTTTTTGAATTCTGGCGATTCGTCCATGTTTTTACGAATCAAGTAAGACACATACACCATTGCTATAGATAGCAAAAATGGTACACGCCATCCCCAGTCATCAAACTGCTCTTCGCTCATAAGAGTGCGCGTGATAAGGATGACAATAAGGGATACAAAAAGTCCAAAAGTAGCTGTTGTTTGAATCCAAGAAGTCCAATAGCCACGTTGACCTTTGGGACTATGCTCTGCAACGTACGTCGCCGCGCCGCCATACTCACCTCCCAATGCTAATCCTTGTAACAAGCGTAAGATGAGAACGAGTAAAGGTGCCCAAAAACCTATCGTTTCATAACTAGGAATACAGCCAATAAGAAAAGTAGCTCCACCCATTAATAAAAGCGTAGCCATAAATGTATATTTCCTTCCGATAACATCGCCCAATCTTCCGAAGAATAATGCGCCAAATGGTCGCACTACGAAGCCCGCTGCAAAAGTGGCTAAGGTGGACAAAAAGGCTGCTGTAGGATTGTCAGCAGGAAAAAATTTAGTAGAAATTACGATAGATAAACTACCAAAGATAAAAAAGTCATACCACTCAATGAGCGTCCCAAGCGAGGAAGCACCGATTACTTTCCAAATTCCTTTGGTCTCTTTTGATTCTGTTGTCATAAATGTTTAAACAAGGTTAGATTAATTTAAATGTTTTTCCGGGTAGGGAGACGAGTAAGGATTTCATCTCCATTTCAAGTAATACAATTGCCAGTTTACTTTGTGGCCAATCACAATGTAACGCTATATCATCGATACTTGTTTGTTGTTTTTCTTTAATGTAATTATATACTTTTTGCTCATCCTTAGTCATATTGTCCGGAATGAGCTTCAGTTGCTTTGCTTCAGTTGGCTTGTTCTCCTTATCCCAATTCATGAGGTAAGCCAAATCATCTGCGTGACGGATTAAGTGCGCACGATTCGTTTTTATAAGGTAATTGCATCCAGCTGAATATTCTTGGTCAATTCCTCCTGGAAAAGCGCAAACATCACGGTTATACGTGTTTGCAATTTCAGCTGTTATCAAAGCACCTCCTTTTAGAGCTGCTTCTACGACTATTGTCACATCGGCTAATCCCGCAATGATGCGATTACGCATCGGGAAGTTTTGTCTATCAGGATTCGTTCCTGATGGAAATTCTGTTAATAATCCACCGTTTTCTATCATTCGTGATGCTAATTCTCGATGCGAAGATGGATATATACGGTCTAATCCATGGCCTAAAATTCCAATTGTAGGAATATGATTTTTTAAGGACTCACGGTGCGCAAAACTATCAATGCCGTAGGCTAGTCCGCTGATGATTTGTACATCAAAAGCTTTTAGTTGATGAATAAAATCTTCGCAAATTCTCTTTCCATATTGTGTTGCATTTCTTGTGCCTACTATACTGACAGTTTTTGGAGGATTTAGTGAGGTCGTACCTTTGTAATAGAGAAGAATAGGAGCGTCATCACAGTTTTTTAATCGCTTTGGATATTCCTTATCTTCAATCCAAGCGACTTGTATGTCGTGTTTTAAAATGAAATTATATTCTTCTTCGGCTTCTTTTTGATAAGACTTGGATATTATATTTTCGGCCAGAGCATCTCCAATATTTGGAATTGCTAAAAGTTGTTTTTTTGAACTTTTGAAAATTTCTTCGATAGAACCATTGTACGCTAATAAAGTACGGCTCAATTTTGGGCCAATCCCTTTTATTTTTGTCAATGCGATTTTCTCAAGAATGTTCATAACTGGTGCTTTAAATATAAGGATAAGTTTGATTTTATTCCAAATGTTTGACTTTTTTTGTGAATAGTAATCTTAACTTTGTTAGGATTTAAAAAATATAACTATGGAAATGCAAGAACCTTTTGATATAGAAATTGGCGATATCGTTTATTCTGTTTTCCCTGATGAAAAGGATACCTACACCATCTTCAAAGACGGAAAAGAATATGTGCAAATAATCAAAGATACGGAGACCAGCTGGTTAAAATTAAGTCCTGAAACAGGCTTGCCACTTTTCGGTATGGACGAAGAGGTGAATTTGATTGGTGCGGAGATTACGAAGGAATTGGGTGGTTAATTAAAATTAAAATTAACTGTCAGGATGAACGGGTTGTATCTTTAATAGATATAACCCTTTTTTATGAAATCTATTCTATATCTTTCATTTGTTTTGTGTTTACTGTTTTTTGGTAGTTATCAGCAACGAGATGTATCCATAAAAGTTTATTCTTTGCAAGAAGAATAATATGATGAAATTTGATTTTATGATTGCTTGCATATAAAACTAATTGTTTAATCTAGCTGTATTTATTATAGGTTTTTCATTTATTCAATTCAAATTGAATGAAGAAAATGAATATCTTATACTATTCATGTTGTTGTCTTATTAGTATTTATTTTAACTCTAATTATTTATTAAGTTATCATTTAAGTCGTTTTTAAAATTTTTACACGGAACGATCTTTATTTAATTTACTATTGAGACATTAAGTGTTTTTGTGGTTTATTTTTTATCTTGTGACATTTTTGTTGTTTAAGCAAACGTTTGTTTAATTTGCGCAATCGATTTCTTCTCTCTTGGATTCTAAAATGTTTGCTTTTTATTTCACATGGTGCTAGTTTTAGCGCTAAGTAAAATAAAAAATAACCTTATTATGAATCAAAATTTATTCCTTAGGACTAAGAATTTTCTTTTTACTTTGTTATTCATTCTCCTATGTAGTTATACTGCTTTTGGACAACTTACAGTTACAGGTAATGTATCTGATAGCAATGGACCCTTGAGTAGTGTATCAATACGTTCCAAGAATAGTAATAAAGTTATTTCTTCCACAAATGCGGACGGGGCGTTTCGTGTGAATGTTGAGGCATCAGATGTATTAATCTTCAGTATTGTTGGATATAAGCAAAAACAAGAAGCTGTAAATAATCGTACTGTAATAAATGTTTCGCTCGAGTCTTTAGAAAATATGCTTGAAGAAACTATTGTGACAGGATATACTACTATCAACCGTGCAAAAAACACTGGGTCAATATCTAGTATTCTTGCAAAAGATATAGAGAATTTGCCAGCAGCTAGTATAGATGTTTTGCTCCAAGGAAAACTTCCTGGGGTAAATGTGCAAAATTTTACGGGGATGCCCGGTGTAAAGACATCATTAGTAATTCGTGGTAATTCTAATATTCCAAGATCAAGTAGTCAGTTTGATACGGAGAATTTAACTAGTAATCCTTTGTATGTAATTGATGGAGTACCAATTGCTGATGATGAGGTTAGAGCATTCAATGTTACTGGAACTAATTTTCTTTCTAGTCTGAATCCAAATGATATAGAGTCAGTTGACGTTTTAAAAGATGCTTCTTCAGCGGCATTGTATGGTTCACGTGCTAATAATGGTGTTATTCTAGTAAAAACCAAACGTGGTAGAGTGGGTAAACCAAGAATCAGTCTAAACACTTACCAAGGGTTCATTGTGCAGCCTGAAAAATTGAATACGTTGTTGGGGCGTGCTGAACGTAATCAGAAACTAGGATTGCTATACCGTTATGGGACACATGCACAACAAGGCAATCTACCTATCATGCTAACAGATAGTTTGAATCCATCATTTAATGGTAATACTGATTATCAGGATTTATTCTTCCAAAGTGGCGCGATCCAGAATTATGATTTATCTGTTGCTGGTGGTACGGAAAATATTAATTACCGTATTTCCGGAGGATATTATGATGAAAAGGGTATAGTTAAAAACACAGGCTTCAAAAGATATTCTTTTACAAGTAATGTGAATTTCAACTTTTCAAAGTCTTTGGAATTACTAACAAATTTCAAGGTGTCAACAATGGATCGTAAAGAAGGTCGTGGTACTACGGCATTTTTGCGAGAGCGATCCTACAGAAATGTGTATGGTGTAAATCCAATAAATATGTATTCCTCATTATATCAGTTGTCTGACGAGACTATTGATGGTATTTTGAATCCTTACGAACATCAACGTAATGATAATATTAATGTGGATCTTACTGGGGTAGGAGAGTTGAGATATACGTTCTTGAATGATTTTAGACTTAGTTCAAGAAGTATCATTAATTATTCGACCGCCAAAAACGATTTTTTCTCTCCATCTTATATGAATTCGGATAATTTGGCTGCGGGGAAGTCAACGCATACCCAATATCGTAAGTATTTGATGACAAATAATTTGTTGTGGACAAAAACTTTTAGTGATGTACACAATTTTACAGCAAATCTTATTCATGAGTATGAAACACGTACTAACTCTGGAATGTATTTGTTAGGTATTGGCATTCCTAATGACAACATTCAGGTTATAAAAGGTATTAGTTCAAATAACTTAAGTGGATACACAGATTTATCTTCTTATGCAAAATTGTCATTTCTAGGTGCTGTGCACTATGATTATGACAGTCGCTATTTGATTGATGCAGTTTGGAGAAAAGATGCTTCTTCTCGATTTGGAAAAAATAATAAGTGGGGTAATTTTCCTTCGGTAGCAGTAGGGTGGATTATTTCCAATGAATCTTTTGCACAAGAGCTTGGCTGGATGAATGAACTTAAACTAAGAGCAAGTTGGGGGCGTACGGGTGATGAATCTAGTATTACAGATTTTGACCGATATAATGCGTTCATTCCAGGTGATGCGGCATACGCTGGCTCGGGTAACGTAAATTCATACGGAGGCTCATCTGCGATTATTCCAAATTATGCAGGTATTACCAATGATGATATCACATGGCAACAAACTGAAACATGGAATCTTGGTGTAGATGGTAGTCTCTTCAGCAACAGATTGTTTTTTAATATCGACGCATATTCTCGTGAGACTTCTGGTCAGATGCTTAGCATTACTATTCCTGAATATACAGGATACGCGAGTACATTTACTAATGCAGCTTCTGTACGAAATTCAGGTTTGGAGTTGAACATAGGAGGTCGTGTATTTGATAATGACAAAGCTTTCCAATGGACACCTTCTATCAATATGGCATTCAACAAGAACATGGTAACTTCATTGCCAAATGGTAATCGCGATATCTATTATGGTCAAGCTGTATATGTAGTTGGTAAACCTCTAAATATGTATTATGGCTTCTTAGTGGATGGTGCTATTAGTTCATCTAATGACATTATTGTAAATCCATATACTGGAGCTGTAGGAAGTACCAAATGGGGGAGTTTAAAACCAGGATATGCAAATTGGATAGATGTAAATGGTGATTACCGTATTTCAGATAATATTGGCGAAGATGATCGTACTTTTTTCGGAGACTCCAATCCTAAAGTAGTAGGAGGATTCAATAATTTATTCACGTATAAGGATTTTTCTTTGCAGGTGTTAACAACATTTACACTTGGTCGCGACATCATGAATCAATCTTTTGCGCAACGTATGTCTAACAGTTTCTTCTATGGCAATCCTTTTGATATGGCTAGACGTTCGATTGGTGATCTAGAGCAATATAGTTATTGGAAACAAGAAGGTGATGTCGCAACGTATCCTGCATTCAATCCATATTTAGGGTTATATACTTGGAGAACTGGACAATCTATGTTTATGGAACCGGGATGGTATGTACGTATCAAAAATGTAAACTTAACTTATCGTTTCGATCCAGCTAAACATAGTTGGATGCAAAGATCAAAATTAAATACACTTCGATTGTATGCTACAGTGGATAATGTGGCAATGTTCCAATCTTTTTCGGGTATAGATGCTGAGCGTGTAGATGGACAGGGGTATGATATGGCTGATGGATATCCTCTTCCTAGAAAAGTAACATTAGGTCTTCAGTTCGATTTTTAATACTAAGAAATTATGAAAAAAATAAATATATCAAAGTTAATTCTAAGCATTTTTCTACTTACTGGAACAGGCGTTTTTGTGTCATGTGAAAAAGAATTAGAAAACATATTAAAGAATGACACATATAGCGATGCTTTTTGGAAAAATCAATCTGATGTAGAAGGTGCAATTAATGGTACATACGGATTATTTAGAAATGCATTAAATAACAATCAGGCATTCTTTGTTTGGGGGGACACGCCAATAGGAAATTTGGTTACGAATGATGGAACACTGCACTCGGATATTTTTACGAGAGGTTGGTTGATTCCGTACTATCGTGAAGGCGGAACGTTGAATTGGGTAAATTGGTATAAGATCATCAATCTTGCAAACCTTATCATCGAAAAGACGCCAACAATACCTGACGATAAATTTGTCGAAGGACAAAAGAATAATCTAATTGGTCAAGCATATTTCATGCGTGGATTGGCTTACTTCTACCTCACTCGAGTGTGGGGTGATGTACCAATGCAATTAAAGGCTACAGAAAGTGGTAGTGATGTCGAGTTGTTAGGAGCTACTCCAAGTACGGAGATCTTAAATTTGATAATGGAAGATGCGCAGAAAGCTTCTTCTCTGATGACATGGGAATCCGTAGAGAAATCAGAGCGAAGAAGAGCTAATAAAGGATCTGCATTAGCACTTTTAGCACATGCTTCTGCATTTCAAAATGACTATCAAAAAACATTATTGTATACAGATTCACTTATCAATCAGACAGCCAGATTTAGTTTGATGAGTGCAGATAATGTTACTGATGTGTTTTCTGACAATGTCGCTAAAGAGAATATTTTTGTGATAACGCAAAAAGACAGTGAAAATGAATCCGCTGCACATACAGGTAATATATTTACTACCTCAGTGTCTTTCAGTACGACAAGTTCAATTACTTATCCAGGATTTCCATTCACTGTTCCGAACTATTATATAGATAAATCCAGATTGGATAGACTATATAGTAATGAGGATAAAAGAAAATCTAAATTCTTTTTAAAATTTGATGATGGAACTGTAACAGTTGATAACAATGCGCGTACGGAAAGGTTTCAGTTGACAAAATATGCAAATTTCACATTTAAGAATGCGGCAACATTAGGCGATTTGCGTGCAGAAAGTAATATAGTAATATTTCGTCTAGCAGATATTTTATTGTTAAAATCGGAAGCCTTATTTCAATTAGGCCGAATCAATGATTCGCGTGCTACTTTAAATATTATTCGTGAGAGAGCAGGGCTGGGGCCTGTTGATGCAACTTTGAATGATAGAGCTTATTATACCGAAATCTTAAAAGAAAGACAGCGTGAGTTAATCGGCGAGGGTCATAACTATTTTGATATTGTGCGTAACATTTGGAAAAAGAATTCAGCACAACAATTTCAATTTAATCCTTCTGACCTAATTAGTTGGAGCCTAACATTAGGTGATGGCGGATCGGACAGATTAGCACTAAAAGGATATTATTTCCCAATAGAAAACTCAAATCTTAACTCTAATAGATTAATTACGCAAATTCCATATTGGATGGGTAAATAATAATTTTAATACAATGAAAATGAAGAATTTTATAAAATATAGTTTTGCTACTTTCTTATCCATTTTACTTTTATCCTCATGTACCAAAGATCAAATTATTGATGGAGGAGTAAGTAACCCGAAAGTAAATATGACAACATACGATTACTTAAAGTCACATCCAAGAGGTCTTTTTGATACGTTGATTATGATAATTGATAAAGGTGAAATGAAAGATTTAATCAATAGCCAAAAGACTTTCTTTGCGCCAACAGATTATAGTATCAATGCTTTTATCAGTATTCGTCAGTCTGAAATAAGAAGAGTTGATGAACGTAAAAACTTCAATCTAGATTCATTATTTAAGCAGTTTACTCCTCAGATGTTAAGAGATTCTATGTCAGTATATTTATTCTCTGACGAAATTGTTCGTGATAATTTGGATGCAACAGGAAAATCATTTAATAGTGCATTGAATGGTTATAGCTTTTTAATCACATTGGAAGAGCATTCAAACAACGATTATGACGCTGGTGGTTTGATTCCTGAACGACCGAAGTTTATGTACTATAATCGTGTTATTGGACAGCGAGATGTACTTTCTGCGGGTCAAATGCAAGATCCAAGTGGGAATGCGAATCTTTTGGATGTTAAAACTATCTGTCAAACAACAGGTATTCATACGAATACGGGAGTCTTGCACGTCTTGAATAACAGTCATGCTTGGATCAGATCATTAAAATTAAATATAAAATAACTAGCCGAATGAAAAATTTATATAAAATAGCTTTTAATATTCTGCTTGTTGTGATATTGTGTGCAACAAGTTGCAAGAAGGTGGAAGTCGGATATTTGAGTGACAACATTCGC
Organism: Sphingobacterium composti; assembly: GCF_009829075.1. Classification (GTDB taxonomy): domain Bacteria; phylum Bacteroidota; class Bacteroidia; order Sphingobacteriales; family Sphingobacteriaceae; genus Sphingobacterium; species Sphingobacterium composti. The sequence continues at coordinate 121,685 of NZ_WUQZ01000008.1, forward strand.
TACGGTTCTAACCCTGTAGTAGTTGACAAAGGTGTGTTTAAAATTGTAACAGGTATCATTCCTGATAACTCTACACCTCCCTTTAAAGTTAGTATCTTGGATGTTAGAAATAAAGAAACGGGATTACGTGAAGAAGCGTTCTTTAAAGAATCAGAGATTACAGTTTGGAAAGAAAAGTATGATCCTAAAACGGATACTACATTAGCGCTTATCGATGCTAAACGTGAGAAGCAAAAAAAGTTACCGTTTGAGATTATCGAAAAAAGCGGTCAATTGATGTTTACGCAGGCTACAGAAAGTATTCCTCCAGGTGAATATTTGTTGGATATCGTAGTAGAAAATTCGAAAGGAAGAAAAGAATACAAAGGTATAACTACATTACAAGTAAAGGAGCCTTTGCTTTTTGAGCATACTACAGCGCCATATTTTATTATGGTTGATCCTAAAGATGGTTCAAGTAAAAGATATCCTCACGATGTGGATTGGTTTGATATTAATAATCAACAAAGTGCTAATATGCGCTTTAAGATCACTAGAGATGCACAAGGTCCGAATCAGATTATCTTAAAAGTATATGATAAAAATGGAGCAATATTTCCAGGAAAAGCCTTACAACGTAGACCTGATGGAAACGGATTTTTGAACACAATGGCAACATTTGCCTATAAAACTACAGTGACAGATGATGCAGTGATTCATGACTATGCACAAGCGAGATTCCCGGATGTGTATTGGGATTCACAAACTAATAATATTTTGTGCTATTACAGAATTTATGATGAATATATCGAGTCAGCTGATTATGCTGATGTGTGGAATCCACCTTATGAAATTACGCACAAAACTGATACAAAATCTTATATCTTACAAATTCGTTTTGGCTTGAAATTTAATATGCCTGGGACATATCTTGTTGAAATGCATTTGGCAGCAACAAAGAAACCAGGAAAATAAAAATTAATAGTGAAAAGGGCTTGATGATTTTATCAAACCCTTTTTGTTTACATCGGTACGTAGACCACATATTTTGTATCGAAAAACTCTTCTTTAAAGTAGGAAGATAAAGGATGTAATTCTGCTTTCAGTTTGGATTCTTTTATTTCCTCTTTGAGGTCTCCACCTTTAAGGTAAAGAATTCCGTTAGGAATACCATTTTTATCTTTCTTCTCGAATTTATTACGAATCCAAGGAGTAAAATCTGCCAAGCGTGTAACCGCTCTTGAAACGACGAAGTCGTATTTATAATCCAATTGTTCTGCACGAATATGGTCAGCCTCGACATTTGTCAAACCAATTGCGGCAGCAACTTCACGAACTACTTTTATTTTCTTTCCAATAGAATCTACTAAGTGAAACTGCACTTCTGGAAACATAATTGCTAATGGAATACCTGGAAATCCTCCTCCAGTTCCCACGTCTAATATGCGCGTGCCAGGGGTTAATTCTTGAACAAATTTCGCAATACCTAAAGAATGTAAAATATGTTTTAGGTAAAGACTGTCGATATCCTTTCGAGAAATAACATTGATTTGGTCATTCCAAAAAGGATAAACTTCTGCCAATTTGCTGAATTGTTCTTTTTGTTTTTCCGTAAGACGTGGAAAGTAATTGAATATAATATCTACTGTTGGATTCACGATTGTTTGATTTTAAAATTCACTAATTAAATAGTTCTGCTATGCGAACTTTTACCAAGATTTTTGTTTCTTTTTACGATTGAATAGACCATTGAGACAGATGTAAAAATAATAAAAGACATCTAAGACCAATAGCCAAACTAGCAAATCTCGAACTGCTAATTTTTTATAAATCGACGAAAAGACGATTAATTGGCAAATATAACGCAAAAAAAATACACCTAGCCCAATATACCATAGAGATGGGAAACACACTAGACAAGTGATAAGCATAATGTAAAAAGCAAATGCCGAAATTAACTGTGTTCCTAACATACGCTGATGCGTTTTTTTATAAATCACTGAAGCTCCTGCATGACGTGCTTTCTGTTTGTAGTAACTTTTCCAAGTTTCTTTCGGTTTGGAATAAACATGTGCATCGGGATATATAGCAATTTTCACATTGTGACGCGTCGCATTTTGGTTGACAAATAAATCATCATCGCCGGATTTGATATGCATATGTGCATTGAAACCTTTTCCTTTGAAAAATAATGACTTGAGGTAGGATAAATTACGTCCTACACCCATATACGCATTGCGCTTGAGTGCATAGGAGAGATAGCTCATAGCAGTATGAGCAGTTTCAAAACGTATTAGTTTATTTAGAAAACCTGATTTTTTGAAGTAAGGAGAGTAGCCTAAAACGAGTTCTGTCCCTTCTGCATATGCTCCCGCAATTTCTTTGAGCCATTGATTACTTTGTGGCTCGCAATCTGCATCCGTCATAATCAAAATCTCATTTTTTGCAGCTTTAATACCGAGAGTAAGTGCAAATTTCTTAGAATTTTTGAGGCGGATATGCTCTTTGATATCTACCACATACAGGTTGCTATACTGACGTTTGAAATCTTCTAAAATCCACTTGGTCTCGTCGGTAGAATAATCATTTACGACGATGACTTCAAAATCTGGATAGTCTTGGTTGAGAACAGACGGTAGAAATTGTTTTAGATTTTGTTCTTCATTATGCGCACAAATAATCACCGATAGAGGAGTTGTTGTAGTGCTCTGCTGAAAGGATTTTACTTTGTGTAATGCTAACTTGCTGTATACAAAAAGTATGTAATACAATTGTATAAGCAAGAGTATGCCTAAAACAGCGTATAATACGTATGAAATTTCGATGTTTTGTAAATCAATATTCATCATGAAGATTCAAAGATAGAACGTTATTTGCTAAAAGTATCAGAAAAGCGTTAAGAAATATTAATAAAATTTAACGCATGACGTAGGGTCGGATTTTTATAGTATTTTTGCACCTGATTTTAATACAAATATGAAATTTACGCTTAAAGCTCAAGATAAACTTTCCAGTGCACGTGCAGGGACCTTAGAGACGGCCCACGGAACAATAGAAACGCCAATTTTTATGCCTGTGGGTACGGCAGGAACTGTCAAAGCTGTACATCAACATGAATTAGTAAACGATATTCAAGCACAAATTATTCTTGGTAATACGTATCATCTATATCTAAGACCAGGATTGGATGTATTGCAGAAAGCTGGTGGTTTGCACAAATTCAATGGTTGGGATAAGCCAATTTTGACAGATTCTGGAGGTTATCAAGTTTATTCCTTGACAGAAGTACGTAAAATTCGTGAAGAAGGTGTAACATTTCGTTCGCATGTGGATGGTTCGAAACATTTGTTTACTCCGGAAAATGTAATGGATACCCAACGTATCATTGGTGCAGATATTATTATGGCATTTGATGAGTGTACGCCATATCCTTGTGATTACAATTATGCGCGTCGTTCGTTGGATATGACGCATCGTTGGTTGAAGCGTTGTTGTGACCGTTTTGATAGCACAGAACCTTTATATGGTTATGACCAGACATTATTCCCGATAGTTCAAGGGTCGGTTTACAAGGATTTACGCGCTAAGTCTGCTGAAGTAATAGCTTCATTTGAGCGTGAAGGAAATGCTATTGGAGGTCTATCGGTAGGGGAGCCAGCAGAAGAAATGTATGCAATGACCGAAGTGGTTACGAACATTCTTCCAAAAGAAAAGCCTCGTTATTTGATGGGGGTAGGTACGCCAATTAACATTTTAGAAAATATTGCCTTAGGTATTGATATGTTTGACTGTGTGATGCCGACACGTAATGCTCGTAACGGTATGCTATTCACTCGTAATGGAATTATCAATATCAAAAATGAAAAGTGGAAAGATGATTTCTCACCAATCGAAGCAGAAAGTGATTTGATGATGGACCAAGTATATACAAAGGCATACTTAAGACATTTAATTCGTTCGCAAGAAATATTGGGTGCACAAATTGCTTCTTTACACAATTTGCATTTCTACTTGTGGTTGGTAAAACAAGCTCGAGAGAAAATCATTGAAGGTGCCTTCTATGTTTGGAAAGAGAAAATGGTTAAAATATTAGGTCAACGTCTGTAAATATTTTTAGATTTCAATATTTACTATTTACTTTGAATCAATGAATCTCATAGATCGCTATATCTTCAAGAAGTACATGACTACCTTTGTCTTTACGGTAGCCATATTTATTGTCGTTATTGTGATTTTTGATATTTCGGAGAAGTTGGATGACTTTCTGAAAAATAAAGCTTCATTTGTCGATGTGTTATTCCAATACTATGCGTTAGGTTCAGTTCCATTTTTCCTCAATATGTTGACTCCGCTCATCAACTTTATTGCGGTAATCTTTTTTACATCCAAGATGGCGGATCAGACCGAGATAGTTCCTATTCTAAATGGAGGGATGAGTTTCAACAGGATGCTTAGACCATACATCTATGGTGCTGCTATAATATTTGGATTTACGCTAGTTTCTAATCTCTGGATTCTACCGGCAACCAATCGCATCAAGGTGAATTTTGAAAATGTATATGTCAAACCGCATAAGGTAAGTACGAATACGACGTCTACGCACATGCAAATTGACAGTAATACGTATGTTTTTATTGAAAATTTTGATACCAAAACATCTATAGGTTATAATTTTGTTTTAGAAAAGTTTGATGGAATCGAAATGACAGAAAAGCTCATGGCAGATCGGGTAGTTTGGGATTCAACGTTGAGTAAATGGCGGATCGAAAATTATACCAATCGTATCATCACTGGGTTGCAAGAAAAGATGGAAAAGGGGGATAGACGTGATACAACATTAGATATGCTACCTCGAGATTTTGAAATTTACGAAAATGCTTTTACCGCGATGACGACGAAAGAGTTGAACGAACGGATTGAGAAAGAGGAAACGAGAGGTACAGGATTAATGACGGATATGTTGTTAGAGAAATACAAACGTTGGATTAATCCATTTGCAGCTTTCATATTGACATTGATGGGCGTTGCTTTGTCATCCAAAAAGGTGCGTGGCGGTATTGGTTTAAGTTTGGGGATTGGGATTGGGTTGAGTTTTACTTTCTTAGTTCTAAATCAATTTACAACAATGTTCGCTTTGAAAGGTGGTTTTCCACCATTACTAGCGGTACTTACTCCAAGCATTATATTTTTAGTTTTAACAATTATTCTGCTCAAAAAAGCTCCAAAATAATTTATCTATGAATTTTTTCACGCGCAATCGTAATTTGTTTATTTTACATTTTACGGTGCTTATCTGGGGATTTACGGGTGTCCTCGGATCTTTAATTTCTACTCCAGCACTACAGCTTGTATGGTACCGTGTGTTGATTGCTGCGCTAACACTTATTGGCTACCATTTTATTATTCGGAAAGAAATGGTCGTGCCAACGAAGGATATCCTAAAATTTATGGGGGTAGGTTTGTTAGTAGGTTTGCATTGGGTTTTATTTTTTCAGGCAATTAAGGTGTCAACGGTATCTGTAACGTTAGTGACTCTGTCTTCATTGACTTTATTTACTTCAATTTTAGAGCCGTTGTTCTATAGACGTAAATTATCTATTGGGGATATTATCGTAGGCGTTGTTATTATTTTTGGAATCTATCTTATTTTTAAATTCGAGTTTCAATATTGGCTAGGCATATCATTAGGGCTCGGTGCAGCATTATGTGCGAGTGTTTTTTCTATTTTGAATGGTAAAATGGTGCAAAAAACGAGCCCAAGTATTATTACACAATACGAAATGATAGGTGCCTTTATAGGCTTGTCAATAGTTTTGTTGGTCACAGGGCAATTTGATAATCATATGATATTGTCGAGTACCGACTTTTTTTACTTGTTTCTTTTAGGAAGTGTATGTACTGCTTTAGCGTATGTCTTAGGTGTTGCCGTGATGAAAGAGCTGACTGCCTTCACAGTTGCTTTAGTGACTAATCTAGAGCCAGTATATGGAATTGTACTAGCTTTTTTCTTTATAGGGAGTACAGAAAAAATGAGTGTAGGTTTTTATGCGGGAGCTATAATAATATTAAGTGCTGTTTTTGTTTATCCAACACTAAAAACTAAAATTCAAAATTTTAGAGCGACAGTATAAATAGAAGAGTCAAACTTTAAGTTTGACTCTTCTATTTAGTTTCTTCTTCCGTATCGGCAATCTGGTCTGGTTCATCGCCGCAAATTTCTGCCATATTAATTTGCTTCTCATTTTTCAGCTCGTGCGTTTCTTTATCATACATGCCATTCAATTCATCGATTATAGTTCCCTTCCACAGTGGTGTGCCTGTAAAATATGCTGCACGACCTATCATGTGTGCTGCAATAGGCGAAGTGATAATTAAGAAGAATGTTATGGCAATGGCTTTTGTACTCACTGAGATATCGGGGAAAATAATAGCCGCGCATAATAATAGTAAACCTACTCCCAAAGTTGCTGCCTTGACCGTAACAGATAGGCGTAAATAAAAGTCAGGCATTCGCAAAATTCCTAACGAAGCAAAAAATATAGATAAGGCACCTATTGTGCTCAAAATTCCAATTAAAATATCAATCATCTTCTCTTTTTTCAATGTAAAACGAAAAGGCCACTGTGCCTAGAAAGGCAATTAGGGCCAACATGATGGCAACATCCAACAGTACAATTTGATTAGATCGAATCGTGAAAATAGTGATGATACCTATACCTATAGTAATTATCAAATCCAATGCGACAACACGATCTACAACCTTAGGTCCTTTGATTAAGCGTATAAAAACCAAGATCACCGATATTGTCAATATGGGTAGTATAAAGTAATCGAAATATGCTTCTAAAGTCATCGTATAGCCTCCAATAATCTGCGTTCAAGCCCTGTTTTCATATCATTCACAAATTTCTCTGGATTATTCAAATACATCACATGGATGTACATTGTCCTTTTATCCTCACTGATATCAACAATTAAAGTTCCTGGTGTCAAAGATATCATCGTAGACAACAAATTGATTTCAGTATCTGTTTGCGCTGTCAAGGGGAATTTTACAATCCCTGGTTTCATGAAATACTTTGGTGTCATTACATCGTAAGCAACTTGAACATTTGCTTTGATCATTTCCCAAATAAAATAGAATACAAAGCTAATAATACGTGGTACCTTATAGAAATAACTTCTATCTCCATCTGTACGGTTCATGATCCATAGAATCCCAAATCCCAGCATAAAACCAAATACAAAATTGGTATAATACATGGAACCTGTGAGTGCTACCCAAATGAACGATAGCAGTAAGTTCATCAAAAACTGTTTAATCATACTACTAATTTTGTTTTCCTAGTACAGCCTCTACATATGCTGAGGTATCCACTAATTGATCCGAAATTTTATCTACTAATTGTACTATAGCTTCAGCATTTAATCCTAAATAAATTGTTATTGCCCCTAATAATCCTATGGGTAATACCAATAATATTTTTCTTGCTAGAGGCATTGGCTCAAACTTATCTTCAATTTCAGTACCTGCCGGAATATTTTTCCAAAAAACTTCTGACCACATTCTTGCGATGACAAATAAAGTCACAAAACTTCCCAACACTAATGCGGCAATAAAAGCATATTGTTCTAAGTTAAACGCTTCTTTGAATAAAAGTATTTTGGGCCAAAAACCAGATAGTGGTGGAATACCTACTAACGAGAATAATATTAAGGCGATTAACAATGAAATCTTTGGATATTGTGCATAGATTCCTCCTAGGGATTTCATATCCATTGTGCCTCGCATCTGACGGATCAGGCCAGCAATTAAAAACATGTTGGTCTTGACAAGAATGTCATGAAATAAATAAAATATTGTTCCCATCAAAGCTACTTTCGTAAACATTCCAATACCACCAAGCATAAAGCCAATATGACAAACGATTAAGTACGAAAACAATCGTCGGATATTAAGTTTTATCAATGCACCCAAACTACCTGTGATAATGGTTAATACAGCCAAAATCATCAACAGATTACGTGTGAATTCATCAGGTATGAATATTAAACTGAAAACGCGAAGCATCGCATAAATTCCGACTTTCGTCAATAAACCTCCAAATGTAGCAGCAACTGCCGAAGGTGGGGTGTGATAGGATGAAGGAAGCCAATAATATAATGGAAATACAGCCGATTTGATACCAAATCCTATTAAAAAGAAAGTAGAAGTTATTCCAACTAAAAATTGATTGTCGACCATTTTGATCTTTTGGGAAAGGTCTGCCATATTCAATGATCCAGTCATTCCATACAGAATACCTATTCCTGTTAAGAAAAATGTGGAAGCTAATATGTTGATTGCCATATATTTAACAGCGCCTTCTAATTGGGTTTTTCGACCTCCTAGTGTCATCAATACGAATGAGGAAATAATAATTACCTCAAACCAAACATATAGATTAAATATATCACCTGTCAAAAAAGCGCCATTTAAGCCCATTACCAAGAAATGGAAAATAGGAAAATAGCCATAGAGCATCCGCTGTCTATTGATTCCAGTAGAAGAAAACAGTGATACCGCTAACCCTGCAATGGATGTAATTAATACCAATGTACTACTCAATAAATCGGCTACAAATACAATTCCAAATGGGGCATCCCAATTTGATGTATTTAAAGTTAGTATACCTTGATCGTAGACTTTTGTAAGTAAGCGTATTGCCACTAAAACACCCAGAAACGAGCCAATTCCACTTATAAAACGTTGCGTGACAGTTTTTCGCCAAGCAATTAATTGCAATATGGCGGTGAATAAATGTATAAATACCGGACCTAAAATGTGGTTATCAATCATATATCTTCCTCCTCCGGTGTATTTAAATCATCCAAATCATCTGAATCAACCAATGCGTATACTCTTTTTAGTAATACAATAGCAAATGCCGTTAAAGCGAAACTAATTACAATCGCCGTAAGAATTAAGGCTTGTGGAATCGGATCAGCATAATTGTCTTGAAACATTTTGGCTGCTTCATCAATTACAGGAGGCTTTCCTTTGGTAATTCCACCCAATAAAAAGATGAGGATATTTGCTCCTGTGCCTAAAAACATAATTCCTAACAAGAGTTTTACCATACTTCTTCGCAGAATAAGGTATACCCCAGCAGAATACAATAATCCAATTAATATTATAAGTAATAACTCCATTAATTTTTCTCTTCTAAATTATTGAGGGCAATGGTAAATAAAATCGTCAAGACCACACCAATAACAACTAAATACACTCCTAGATCAAAAAATAAAGATGATCCAATCATTCCTATAAAAGGAATTGGTTCTTCAAACCATAATCCTGTCATAGGTGGATAACCTATTAATAAGGGAACGGTAACGCTGAGTGCCGATGTGCCCAAACCTATTGGAATCAAGGATAAAGGTTTCCTTTTTAAAATTTTCATTGTCGCCTCCGTACCATTTGCAAAACTATGGAGCACGAATGCAATAGATGCAACTAGTCCCCCCACGAATCCTCCACCAGGATAATAGTGTCCACGCAACAATAAGAATACGGAGAATAATAGTAAAATCGGAAGCAAATATTTTGTTGCAGATTGTAAAATAGGACTTTTCATGTTATTCTTTCTCCGTAGATTTTAAACGTAAACGAATCAAACTATATACCCCAATAGCAGCAATACTCAATACAACAGTCTCGAACATCGTATCAATTCCTCTAAAATCTACTAAAATTACATTGACTACATTTTTGCCTTTTGCCAATAGGTAAGCATTTTCTCCATAAAAATTTGATATTTCAGCCGAAATAGGTTCTGACCAAACTTTCAATGCTACTAGGGATAGAATAATACCAAAGCCTGCCGCTACAATAGCGTCTCTGACTAATATTGCTTTACTTGTTAAATTGATAAATGGAGGCAGTTTGTATAAAACCAATACAAAAAGTACGGTACTCAATGTATCAATCGTAAATTGCGTCATCGCTAAATCTGGAGCACTGTAGATCACAAAAATCAAACAGATACAATAGCCTATAACACTCATCGCTACGACTGCTGTTAATCGGGATGGTGTGGTAACTACAATGTAAACTGCTCCGATTAAAATGACCACAATAGCTATCTCATACCAATCTGGGTAAGTCAATGTCCAAATATCTAATTTAATTGGTCCGCTTAACCACAATCTATAGGCTATTAAAGCCTCCGCAAATAGGATAATTTTTAAATGATAAGATCTCAAATAACCATCGTGGAAAAGGTTAGTAAACCATTCTGAAAATCTCAGAATATCATTGGCATAGCCGGTGATAATACGTTGAGGAGAAATATTGTTTAATTTTTCCACTGCTTGCAACTTAGAAAGACTTGGTTTGTTGACAAAATAGACCATTGTTCCAAGCGCTAGGGTAATAAGACTGAGGATTAATACTGTATTGAATCCATGCCAAACTTTTAAGTAGGATTCAGTGTCCTGTCCCCAAATGGTATTTGCTGCAGCTGTTGTGAGATATTCACCTGCTATTGCTGGTAATATACCAAAGAAAACTCCAAGTAATGCTAACAATAGTGGAGGAATCCACATTGATTTGTATGGCAAATGAACTTTTTCAAATTGTTGAGGAAGATTACCAACAAAAGGTTTTATACCAGCCATAAAACCAGCTGCAACCAAGCCAATATTTGTCGCTACAGCTAGACCTGTTATAATCCAAACCCATTCTGGTAGACTGTATTGTAGAGTCGCTTCGTAAATTAAATCTTTACCAATAAAGCCAAATGTTATAAAAGGTAATCCTGCACTTGATAGCGCTGCTAAAATACCAGCCAAAGCAACTGGACCTAATACTTTTCTTAGTCCCGAAAGTACTGTAATATCTCTTGTATGTGTTTCGTGGTCAACAATACCCGTCACCATGAATAATGTTGCTTTATAAAGGGCATGAGCTAATATGAAAACCGATACAGCAACCATAGCTTCTATTGTCCCTAATCCTAGCAAAAATGTAAGTACACCTAACGCAGAGATAGTTGAATAAGCTAAGATAGCTTTCATGTCAATACGAAACAGCGAATGTATCGCTGCGTAAAGCATGGTAATACCACCGACCACGATTAATGTGGTATTCCAATAGAAATGGTCGCCTAGAATAGGTGTAAATCGCGCGAGAATAAATATACCCGCTTTTACCATCGTCGCTGAATGCAAATAAGCGGATACAGGAGTAGGAGCTTTCATCGCTCCAGGCAACCAAAAATGAAATGGAAATTGTGCAGACTTTGTAAATGCACCCACAAATAGTAATCCGATAATTAATGGATATAGCTGATGATTTAATAATATTTCACGATGGTCAATAAGTTCTGATATTGTATAAGTTCCAGCAATATTTCCCATCAGAACTAGCGCTAACAATAAGAAGAATCCACCCATACCTGTGATTCCCAAAGCGGTTAATGCACTTTTTCTTGAATCTGCATTGTCGTTATTAAATCCAATTAGGAAAAATGAACTTATACTTGTTAATTCCCAAAAAACAAATAACAATAGGATATTATCTGATAGGACAACACCTAACATCGCCGACATAAATAACATCAAATAGCCAAAGAATCTGTCAAAATACGGGTGTCCTTTTAGGTACGCTCTGCCATAAAAGAATATACAGGAACCAATTCCTGTTATTAATAAGGCGAAAAGTAATGAGAGACCATCTAAGTTAAAATCAAAATTTACTCCTAAGCTGGGCACCCAATCTATATGTTGTACCAATGTACTTCCACTAGTTAATACGGGGATTTTGGAAACAAAATATAGAAACAACAGGGTAGGAAGTATGGGGAGTAAAATACTCCATTTGGCTTTAAATTGCCTTCCAAAAAAAACTAAAACAATTGAAAATATTAATCCTGATAATACTGTTAATAGCATTTACAATTTATTATGGATTTACGAATTCCATAAAAATAGTAAAATTGCGTGGTTTTTATAGCACTAAATATCCTATTTTGGACTTTATTACGTAGATTTATTGTGAAATCTATAAAAACCTATGAATTATGATAAAGAAAATTGGAGTCTTCTTTTTATGTTATTTGGTATTCATTTGTATTGCCGTTGCTCAATCTAATTATGAAAAGCCAAAGTTATCAAACCCTGATTCTTGGTCACTAGTACTAATTCCTGATCCGCAGTCTTATGTTAAGTTTTCTCGTAATCAAGGTATTTTAGAATTAATGACTTCTTGGATTCGTGAGAATCATCGGTCTATGAATACGAAGTTTGTGTTGTGTACTGGAGATTTAGTCGAACAAAATGATTTACTAAATCCTACGGGCATGGAGGCTAATCAGAATAGTATACAGCAATGGAAAGCAGTAAGAAATAGTTTTAGTAAACTCGATCATCATGTGCCATATATACTAGCAACTGGAAATCACGATTATGGTCGTACGAGTGCAGAATACCGTTCTACACAGTATGATAAATATTTTTCACCAGAGCAGAACATTTTAAATGGCGAAGCACTTCGCGAAATTGGTCCTCAATTGAATGGGCAATCTTCTACGGTAAATGCGATATATGAGTTTCAGCCAACTTCAAATAAGAAGGTTTTAGTCATGGTTCTAGAGTTTGGACCTCGTCAGGAGGTTGTCGATTGGGCAAAAAAAATAGTAGATTCACCTAAATACACAGATCATGATGTTATACTTCTGACTCATGTGTTCTTGGATAAAAATAGTAGCCGTATTGAAAAACAAGGGTACAAGATAGAAGATGTTAATTATGGAGAAGCTTTGTTTACAAAGTTGATTCAACCCTCCAAAAATATACGTTTAGTATTCTCAGGGCATATTGGTGAGCCTGACAATTTCAATGGACATTTAGGCTTTCGACAAGACAAAAATGCAGCAGGGAAGACCGTTACACAGATGACTTTTAATGCGCAGGCTATGGGAGGCGGGTGGCATGGAAATGGTGGAGATGGATGGTTGAGGTATTTGGAATTTATGCCAGATAACAAAACAGTGAAAGTCAAAACTTTCTCACCATTATTTGCGATTTCTCCTAGTACACAAAACTTAGCTTTTAAACGTGAGGCGAATCAAGAATTTACCTTTCAATTAGATTAGTTATGATGATATTTTCAGGCAAATAAATATGTTAATATAAATGACTTTTGAAGTCAAAAAGAAAAGGATAGTTTTTGGCTATCCTTTTCTTTTATTGTTATTTTTTTCTCAATTTTTCAGCGCCTTCAATTATTTTTTCAACTACTGTAGGGTCTTGCAATGTCGAAGTATCTCCCAAACTTCCTAACTCATTTTCTGCCACCTTACGTAATATTCTACGCATGATTTTTCCAGAACGAGTTTTTGGTAAGTCGGTTACAAATTGAATAATATCAGGTTTTGCGATAGCGCCTATCAAACGTGTTACTGTTTGAAGAATATCTTGACGTGTTTTGTCTGCATCGATGTGATGATTTGCAATTACATAAGCATATATTCCTTGACCTTTTACTGGATGAGGATAACCTACTATCGCAGATTCTACAACATCGGAGTGCATATTAATTGCATTTTCAACTTCAGCTGTACCAATACGGTGTCCTGATACATTCAATACATCATCTACACGACCAGTAATGCGGTAATAGCCTTCAGGGCTACGGTAGCAGCCATCCCCGGTGAAATACATGTTTTCGTAAGTAGAGAAATAAGTTTGTTTACAACGTTCGTGGTCTCCCCAAGTGGTGCGCAACATGCCTGGCCAAGGGAACTTAATACAAAGATTTCCCGAAACATCATTCCCTTCAATTTCTTTACCATTTTCATCCATCAAGCAAGGCTGAACACCCGGAAGAGGTAATAGAGCATAGCCTGGTACTTCTGGCGTTACACCAGCAATTGGTGTAATCAAGTGACCACCATTTTCAGTTTGCCACCAGGTGTCTGCTATTGGACATTTGCCTTTACCAACTTTGTCTTTGTACCAATGCCAAGCTTCTTCATTAATTGGTTCACCTACAGAACCTAGTACACGCAATGAAGATAAATCTTTTGAATCAACATACTCATCACCAAAAGCCATCAACGAACGAATAGCTGTTGGCGCAGTATATAAAATATTTACTTTGTATTTGTCGACGATGTCCCAATATCTACCCGCATCTGGGAAAGTAGGAATACCTTCAAACATCAAAGAAGTTGCACCTTGTGAAAGTGGTCCATAAACAATATAACTATGACCAGTAATCCAACCAATATCTGCAGTACAGAAATATATTTCACCTGGCTGATATTGGAATGTATTTGCAAATGTATAGCCTGTATAGACCATATATCCTGCAGTTGTATGTACAACACCTTTCGGTTTACCAGTCGAGCCAGAAGTATAAAGAATGAATAATGTATCTTCAGCATCCATTTCTTCAGCAGGACACGCTGGATTACCTTGTGTTTCTACTTTTTTGATTTCATCTTCCCACCATACATCACGACCTTTCAACATCGAGATAGGTGTGCGAGAACGTGTTAATACGATAACTTTGTCTACTGATTTACATTGCATTAATGCATCGTCAACGATAGTTTTTAATTCCAAAACTTTGTTGCCACGGAAACCGCCATCTGCAGTGATGACCAATTTACATTCTGCATCGTTGATACGGTCTGCTATAGATTGTGCAGAAAATCCACCAAATACAACAGAGTGAATCGCACCTATACGGGCACAAGCTAATACAGCGATAACCAATTCAGGTACCATCGGTAAATAAATACATACACGGTCACCCTTTTTGATGTTGTTGTTTTTTAAGACGTTAGCAAATTGCTCAACTTTACTCAAAAGTTGTTTGTACGTCAATATACGATGTGCCTCTGATGGGTCGTTTGGTTCCCAAATAATGGCTGGCGTATCGCCATTCTTGTAAATATGTCTATCAAGGCAGTTTTCGGTAATATTTAATTTACCACCTTCAAACCATTTGATATCTGGTTCTGTAAAATTCCAATTAAGGACGTTAGTCCATTTTCTTTTCCAAAAAAAGTTGCTCGCAACATCTCCCCAAAATTCCTCTGGATTTTCGACACTTCTCTTATAAGTGTCCTGATACTCCTCAAAAGTTTTAATTTGAAAACTCATCTCTCTTACGCTTAAATTTTCTATAGGTTTATACAATTATTATATTCAGTTATCCATTTCAGACATTCATTTATTCAATGTGGTAAATCGCCTGATATAGAGGCTAATTTAATTTTTTTCGCTATTAAAAGCGAATATTTTTAGGAGATACTTAGTAATTATCTGTGTCAAAGTGAATAAATTTATGTCGTGAAATCACATGTAGGTCTCTTGAAAATATTCGTTTATACGAATCTCTTGATTGCTTTTGCAGCAGGTGCTCAGGTGCTATTGAGTTATGTGATTTTTCAGATTCCATACAATTACGAAATTGTTGTTTTAGAATTTTCAGCGACTTTATTGCTCTATAATTTGAGTATTTGGGTTTCTAAACCAAATGACTATAGAAAATCACCTTATGAGCGAACGCGATGGATTTTCGGAAATATGCTTGTTTTTTGGACGCTGAATGCAATAGCTTCACTATTGATAATATATACGTTGACGCAAATTCATTTTCATACCTTGTTATATTTAGGTTTAATAGGAGTTTTAAGTTTGGCCTATGCGTTGCCAATATTGAAGATTCAAGGGCTATGGAAAAGTTTTCGGCATGTGCCTTATATCAAGGTTTTTCATATTGCACTAATTTGGACATTGAGTACGGTGGGATTAGTATATGTGGAGAGCATCAATAATTTACAAGTTGTAGAATGGAAAAGCTTACTTTATGTACTGGGTTGCAAATTTTTGTTTATTCTGTTGGTCACGTTGCCATTCGATATTCGAGATATGAAGCAAGATTCTTATTATCATTTGAAAACTGTTCCCATTGCTTTGGGGCAACTAAAGGCGCAATACCTTTGTTATCTCTTAGGTGTATTGCATATATTATTGGTAGTTGCAATGCCTACTACAAACGATATCAAAATAGGCTTAATATTGTGTGATGTTTTGGTGTTTATACTTTTCAAAACCAAAATATTCAAAGAACAAAATAGTTTTCTGAATGTGTATTTATTGGATTTGGTGTTGGTGATGCAGTATGTCTTATGTTTATTTAGCTTATTGCTGGCGTAATAAGCAGTATTGTAAATCTAATGTTTTACCGAATAACCGTCATTTCGACGTTAGGAGAAATATCCTGATTGACGGTTAGATATTTCGCTTTCGGTCACAATTACCGCAATTCACACCGTCATATCGACCGCAGGGAGATATCTAAAAATAGGTGTAATAATTCTCAATTAAGAATTTCCATAGCTCGAATCATCTTCTTCATTCTAATTTGTGAGATTTCTCCCTTTCGGTCGAAATGACGTTAAATTCAACGTTACTTACCGTTCAAATACCCAATAATCTTCTCCGCTAAAATATCCGAGAGTTTGAAATAACTTTCAAATGTCCAACCTGCTACATGTGGACTTAGGATAACATTATCTCTTGAAATTAAATCCTCATACCAATCTTGTTCGCCTAAAGCTGGGAATTTCTCAACAGGAAGTACATCAAAAGCTGCACCTATTATTTTACCAGTATCCAATCCTTTTAGTACAGCAGGAATTTCGACTATTCCTCCTCTTGCACCCATTAGAAAGAAAATGGGTTTGCGGAAATGAAATAGGTATTCTTCGTCTACTAATCCTTTGGTTTCACGTGTCAATGGAACGTGGAAACTTACTACATCTGCTTGTTTAACGATTTCTTCCATCGAAACTTCCGTAGCATATTGGTTTGAGAAACCTGTTTTGTATTTATCGTATGCAATCACTTTGACATCGAAACCCGAAAGTTTTTTTGCCATAGCTTGCCCATTATGCCCATAACCAATCAAAGCGACAGTTCTACCTTTGAGTTCATACCCACGGTTTCCTTCACGTTTCCATTGACCTTGACGAATTTCAGCATTACCGCGATTGAGATTATTCATCAGACTTAAGAGCATTCCAATCATATGTTCACCAACGGCATCACAATTTCCTTCGTTGGCGGGAAAAAGTTGTATTCCTTTTGCAATAGCATATTCTTCGTCGATATTGTCCGTACCTGCACCAGACCGTCCAATCAATTGTAGGTTTGGGGATAAATCTATGAAAGCTCGGTCAACTTGGAATTTGGAACGAATAATCAATCCCGAGTAATAAGAAATGATTTTTTCTACTTCTAGACGAGTGATATTTGGTTGGTAATTGTAAGCAATTCCAGCCTTATCAAACTTTTCTAAAAGTATCTCGTGTATGTCGTCAACGATAAGAATATTCATGATGTTATTTACCAATTTTCATAAAATCTACAGATAAAAGTTGTGCTAATCCCGATTGTGCAATGCGTGCAGGTAGTAATTTCATAATGGTATTTCTAAAAGAAACCATTAGTGGATTATCCCATTGCGAAATTTCGCCAATTCTTTTGGATGTGTCTGTAATATATTTGGTGCGTTTCAAACGTCTTTTTTCAAAATTACGAAATGCTTCCGGTACGGAATCTGTTATTTTCAATTCGTCCATTAAGACAGCAACATCTTCCAACGCCTGACAAGCACCTTGACCAAGATTTGGCGTCGTAGCATGTCCAGCATCACCTAAAAGCAAAATATTACCATACGCTAAATGTGTCAAGGGTTTAATGTCGATGATGTCATTCCAAATCAAATCTTCGTTTTTTGTTTTAGCAAGAATAGTCGGAATAGGAGAGTGGTAATCTTTAAAATGTCGGGTTAAATCTTCTACTGTATAATTCCTGAAAATAGGATTATTGGCTTCGCTATTGACGCAAGCGTACCAGTAAATGCGATTTCCAACCAAAGGAGTCATTCCGAATCGACCTTGTTTTCCCCACGTTTCTGAACCTTGGTCTAGTTGAATACTGCTCTTGTCAATCGTTGCACGCCAACATGTATATCCTGAATAACGAGGCGTAGAATGAGGAAGTAGTTGCTGCCGCAATGGTGATTTTACCCCATCTGCTATCAGTAAATATTTACACTTTATTGTGCTTCCATCCTCAAATGAAACTGTAATAGTTTCGGCGTTTTCTTCGAAATGAATTGCTTTTTTTCCTAGAATTACATTCTCGTTAGGTAATTGATTTAGCAAATAAAAATGTAAATCAGCCCGATGAATCGTAAAGTTATCTTGATTATATTGTCGGGAGAGCTTTTTTGTATCTGGCGCTAATAAAACATTACCACACTGATCAAGAATATTATAAGAACAGGTATAAAATCCAATTTTTTCCACACCCTTCTTTAATCCCAATAAATCCAAAGCTTGCATAGCATTAGCTGCTAGTCCAAAACCTGCACCTATACCTTTTAGCTCTTTTGCTTGTTCGAAAACTAAAAATTCACAACCTAATTGGTTAAGACCTATAGCCGCTGTCAATCCAGCTACGCCTCCGCCAATTATCGCGAATTCAGTTTCGATTTGCATATTATTTTGCCTTAGTTATCTCATTCGTCAAAGCTACAAAATCCTGCACGGTCAATCGCTCGGCACGTAATTCATACAAAGGATTGTCGCTCATCTTGTCTTTTGCGATGACTCCAGAAAGCGAGTTGCGTAACGTTTTACGTCTTTGATTAAATCCCGCTTTGACCACTTTCCAGAATAATGCCTCGTCACAACCTAAATCAGTAACTTCATTTCGGGTCATACGCATTACACCCGAAAGAACTTTTGGAGGAGGATTGAAAGCGCCAGCCTTTACAGTAAACAAATATTCAACATCGTAATATGCTTGCAAGAAAACAGATAGAATTCCATATTCTTTACTTCCTGGTTTGGCTACGCAACGTTCGGCAACTTCTTTTTGAAACATTCCTGCCATTTGTACCACACGGTCTCTTTCTTCTAAAATCTTGAATAAGATCTGAGAAGATATATTGTAGGGATAATTTCCGATAACAGCCATTTTTTCTCCGAAATATTTGCTGAAATCTAGTTGTAAGAAATCCCCATGAATCAAGCGGTCGCCTAATTCCGGATATTTATCGGCAAGATATTCAATCGATTCGTCATCGACATCAATCAAAAATGTCTCGTAATCATCTTTTTGCAACAAAAAATCAGACAATACGCCCATACCAGGACCTACTTCCAAAACTTGTGTAAAGCCTAGTGAAGTATCCAATGCATCCGCGATGCGCTGTGCTGCATTCTTGTCATTCAAAAAGTGTTGTCCTAAGTGTTTTTTTGCGCGTACCGTACCCATATTTTGCTATAAGCCTCAAAATTAAAAAGTAAATGTGACATTGCTACAAAAAGATTTTTCTAATTGTAGGTCAATATTACAGGAGAGAATTTGGAATTACCGCTATCTTTCTTATTTTTTTTCTATTTTTGAGTTGAAAAACGCTAAAACGATGAGTGAAAAATTAAAAGTTGGTATTAGTATAGGTGACATCAATGGTATAGGTCTGGAAGTGATTATCAAATCGCTCTTGGATAGTCGTGTGCTAGATTTCTTTACACCTATTGTGTACGGTAATACCAAGAATGCTTCATTTCATCGCAAAGCAAATAACATCAATGACTTTAGTTTTAATGTCATTAATGATGTGGATCAAGCAAATCCAAAGCGTCCAAACTTAATCAATTGCTGGCAAGAAGATGTCAAAATCACGTTGGGTGAAGAGAATGAAATCGGAGGGAAATACGCTTTCATTTCATTGGAAAGAGCAGTTGAAGACTTGACAGCAGCAAAAATTGATGCTTTAGTAACTGCGCCTATCAACAAACACAATATTCAAAGCGAAGAGTTTAATTTTCCTGGACATACCGAATATTTGCAAAGCAAAACCAATGCAGATGATGTGTTGATGTTTATGGTTTGTGATGAGTTAAAAATCGGTGTAGTTACAGGTCATATTCCATTGAATGAAGTTGCTAGCAAGATTTCAGAAGAATCTATTTTAAAGAAACTTCGTTTGATGAACGATTCCTTGAAAAAGGATTTTTGGGTTCAAAAACCTAAGATTGCTGTATTAGGACTAAATCCTCATGCAGGTGACAATGGTGTTATAGGTACTGAAGACGACACTATTATAGCTCCAACTTTGGAGAAAGCTAATGAAGAAGGTATATTCTGCTTTGGTCCATATCCTGCGGATGGTTTCTTTGCAGGTGAAGGATACAAAAAATTTGATGCCGTCTTGGCAATGTATCATGACCAAGGTCTTATTCCTTTCAAACATATTGCTAATCGTAAAGGTGTCAATTATACAGCAGGATTACCTATTGTGCGCACCTCACCAGACCATGGTACGGGCTATGATATAGCAGGGAAAAATTTGGCTTCACATGAATCATTTATGGAGGCGATATTTACTGCAGTGCATATTGTTAAGAATCGTCGCGAACAAGCTGAATTATTAGAAAATCCATTAGCATTCCGCAAACTTTCGAGAGACAGAGATTAGTCACATAGGGATAATACCTTTATATTTTTAACTCATTTTTCTTTTTATTTGAGTATTTTTGCCAACTAAATAGACTGGCAGGTCTATGATATGTGTGCTATGACTGAAGATTTACAACATCCAATATTTTCTATTATCAAAGATTTAGCTGATAAAACGGGCACTGAGGTGTACGTGATTGGTGGCTATGTGCGGGACAGGATAATGGGACGCCCATTCAAAAATGATGTAGACATATTGGTTATTGGATCAGGTATTGATTTTGCGACCAAATTAGGCGAAAGATTGCATACTAAAGTTGCGGTTTACAAATCTTTTGGCACTGCGATGTTGGTGTATGATGGCTTGGATGTTGAATTTGTAGGCGCACGTAAAGAATCGTATCGCAGGGAATCACGCAAGCCTATCGTGGAAGATGGAACTTTGCAAGATGACCAAAATCGTCGTGATTTTACGATTAATGCCATGGCTTATTCGTTGAATAGTGCAACTTACGGTCAACTGCTTGACCCTTTCGATGGATTAGCAGATATTCAGAATGGGATAATTCGTACTCCTTTAGCACCTAAAGAAACATTTTCTGATGACCCATTGCGCATGATGCGTGCCATTCGTTTTGCTACTCAACTAAATTTTAAAATTGATGTGCAAGCGATTGAAGCTATTGTGGAAACTAAAGATCGTATTAAGATTATTTCCAAAGAACGTATTACGGACGAAATGAACAAAATCATTTTGTCAAAAAAACCTTCTATCGGATTCAAATATTTGTTTGATACGGGCTTGTTAGAGTTGGTTTTTCCTGCGATGGCAAATCTTTACGGTGTCGAATATTTTGATGGCAAAGGGCATAAGGATAATTTCTATCATACCTTAGAGGTATTGGACAATGTAGCCGAAATGTCGGATGACTTGTGGTTGCGCTGGGCTGCTATTATGCACGATATTGCTAAACCTGCGACAAAGCGTTTCGATAAGCGTATTGGCTGGACTTTTCATGGGCATGAGGACAAAGGCGCGCGTATGGTGCCTAAATTGTTTGCCGAGATGAAATTGCCTTTGAATGAGAAAATGAAATTTGTTCAAAAGCTGGTTCAACTACATCTAAGACCTATTGTTCTTGCACAAGATATTGTGACGGATTCTGCTGTTCGTCGTTTGCTGTTTGAGGCTGGAGATGATATTGATGCGTTGATGTTATTATGTCATGCTGACGTAACAACTAAAAATGAGTTCAAAAAGAAGAAATATCGTGATAATTTTGAGCTGGTAAAGCAAAAACTAAAGGATGTAGAGGAGCGCGACCATTTGCGCAATTGGCAACCTCCTGTATCTGGTGAAGATATCATGCATGTGTTTGGCTTGGGACCAAGTAGACAAGTTGGAATTATCAAAAATGCTATTCGCGAAGCAATTTTAGACGGAGATATTCCTAATGAGCGTACAGCAGCGTATAATTTCATGATGGATAAAGCGAAATCATTGAATTTGGAACCAAAACAAATATTGTCTATTGAGACAACAAAATAATTTATAATTTTATAGGTAGAAAACGGAGCATTACTAAGCGTAAAAAGATATATGGCAGTTTACAGATTTAGAGTTACTTTCGAAGATTATGAAGATGTATATCGTGATATAGATATGCCTTCAAAAGGTACTTTTTTGGAATTACACCACGAGATACACAAATGCACAGGTTACAATGCTGAGGTTTCATCATCTTTTTATGTAAGTAATGACCAATGGAAAAAAGGTACGGAGATCGCACATCTTCCTAATCCACGTAAAAAAGAGTCGGGTGTCTTAATCATGGAAGATATTCGTCTGAGTAAATTTATTGACGACCCGCACCAAAAATTTTATTACATCTATAATTTTGATAGGCCATATGATTTTCATGTGGAATTAATCAAGATTTTGAAAGAAGAAGATGGTAAAGAGTACCCTTCGTTATTTAAATCTGTAGGTCTAGCACCTAAGATGGCTGCTGCTGCGAATTTTCCTGTAGCCACTGATGATGACGACGAGGAAGATGATGTAGTAGATGACATCGCTACAGAAGAATACGGTGTAGACGATGAAGATGAATTCGATTTAATGGATGATGACGAGGAAGAAGCAGGAGAAGAGGAGCAACAAGAATTCGGCGGAGGAGAGGACGATTATTAATTGATGTCTTCATCTTTAAAAGATAAAAAAACTTTAGTCGTAGTGGTTGGTCCTACAGCAGTAGGTAAGACAGCTACGGCTATTTTATTGGCACAACATTTTAATACCGAAATTATTTCGGCTGATTCCCGTCAGTTTTATCGTGAAATGAATATCGGTACAGCTAAGCCCGATGCCGAAGAATTAGCTGCTGCTTCACATCATTTTATCAATTCTCATTCCATCGAAGAAGAATATTCCGCGGGTGATTTCGAGCGTGATGCTTTACAGCTTTTGGAAGAATTATTCAAAACCAAAGATGTAGTAATAATGGTGGGTGGTTCAGGTTTGTTCGTTCGAGCGGTTTGCGAAGGTTTGAATGATTTGCCAAAAGCTCCTGAAGGGGTTCGTGATGCACTGAACAAAACTTTCAAAGAACAAGGTCTAGAACCTTTAAAAGCTAGATTAAAAGCTATAGACCCGCAGTATTATGCAATAGCAGATATAGAAAATCCTCAGCGTGTTATACGTGCTTTGGAAGTATTTGAAGCGACGGGCAAACCTATTTCTTTCTACCAAAAGAAAGATTTAAATAAAAGACCATTCGACATCGTGACGATAGGTCTAAATATGGATAGAGAGAAACTCTACGAACGTATCAATATGCGTGTGGATAAAATGATGGAAGCAGGATTGTTAGATGAAGTAAAATCTTTGTCCGCTTACCGTCAAAATCCCGCTATGCTCACCGTTGGTTATTCTGAAATATTCGACTACTTAGACGGCTCTATTTCCCTACAAGAAGCCGTTGATAACATCAAACAAAATTCTCGTCGCTACGCTAAGCGTCAGATTACTTGGTTCAAAAAGTATGGTAATACGAATTGGTTTGAGCCTCTCCAATTAAGCGAAATACTACAATTTATTAGCAATATGTAACTAATATAATTTTATAATGCATTAAAATAAAGACCATTGTTTGTTACAATGGTCTTTGTTTTTAACTTATGACGATTGTTTATAATTTTAACAAACCAGTTTATTTTATTTCTTAATAGTAGAAATTTTCCTACGAATACATTTAATTTTATTGCAGTTTATAAAAATGTAGTTTAAATACTACATGGTTTCGTTTTAGAAATTAAATTTATTTTAAATTTGAAATATTAAATAAGGAGGATCTTTAGTCCTTTTTTGGTTCACTAACTATAAATTTTTAAACATGAAAAGAAAAAAATATATATCACCGCTAGTTGCTGTATGTAAAATTTTTGTTGAAAATTCAGTCGCTACAGGATCATTTAATGATTTCACTGTCGGTGGGAATAGTGGTAATGGGTATCCTGACATTGAAGATGCCGGTGTTGAGGAAGATGCAATAGATTTTTCACTTTAAAAATTAATAAATATGAAAATATTGAATAACTATAACCTCATGGGCTTAAATAATATTTTTATTGCATTTCTATTAGTTAATATACTGGCTTCTTGTTCAAGGAATGATTCTAGTATACCAAATGATAATGTGGTTACAGGAGAAAATACCTTTTACCTGACAGTTGCCGGAATCCAGGATAATGATAATAATAATAATAATAATAATAATAATAATAATAATGGAAAAGGTAAAGTCAGTTCAGTTAAAGGATTGATTAAGTCTGAAGAGGAAAAATTTGTAGTTGGGGGTGAGGGGTTTGAAATTGAATTCTCCTCGTCTGAAAATATAACCAATGAATATTTGGAATCTAAATATGTAAAGGGGATTAAGTCTAAAACTGCAGAAGTAATGTCTGCAGGAAAGGGGTATAGAATCCTGTTCTATGAAGTGAATAATGCGGATGAAGTGTTTTATAAATCTGAGGGAATAACTACAGCATCTTCTGCTTTTTCAACAAAATTAAAAGCAAATAAAACATATACTTGGT
The DNA here is from genome assembly GCF_009829075.1 of Sphingobacterium composti. Lineage (GTDB taxonomy): Bacteria > Bacteroidota > Bacteroidia > Sphingobacteriales > Sphingobacteriaceae > Sphingobacterium > Sphingobacterium composti. The sequence continues at coordinate 146,291 of NZ_WUQZ01000008.1, forward strand.
ATGCCTACTCGTATAATACTAGTACAATCCCTGATTTGCCTGCAGATGTTAATAACCCCTTAGTACCGTCATTGACTGATGCACCCTTATTATTCGCTAAAGGAGAAATATTTACTGGTGCTTACGGAAGTAATTCAAAACATATTTCTATTACTTTCAAGCACAAAGTTTCAAAAGTAGAAGCTGTTGTTGATTCACGATTAATCTTTGCATCATCAATTACATTGCTTAATTTACAATTTAAGGATTTAGTGTTAACTACACATAATTTCGCATTGAAAAGTGGTAATATAATAGGTGGGGCTATTAATACAGTAAATATATCGAATAGTGATAATATCTCTTTCGAAAATATTGGTCCTACTGGATTTGAAACGACAGTGAAAAAGAGCTCTAATGCATATTATACCTCTACAGCTATAACTAGTTTAAAAGTTAATATTTCTGATTTTTCCATTATAAAATATGGTACAGTTCCATTAGTATTAATTACCCCATTAAACGCTAAAAGCGGAACACTAAATTATTCCTCTGCTCTACCTATTACCAGACGAGCTTTGATTAATTTAGTTGATGGAGGAACGATCGACGGTGCTACATGGGCAGAGGGAAATCTGTATTATGATGAATTTGCTCCAGATCCGTTTAAATATAAATTCGAATCCCCAGTGTTATCAGGACAAACAGCAGCTTGTAATCATTATTGGTTATGGATGAGTTTAAAGCCAAGAAGTATTACTGGAGGTACACTTCCAACTGGAAGTGATGTAGGTGATCCTTGTTCAAAAGTATATCCTGCAGGAGCATGGCGACTTCCTACTTCTCAAGATTTTAGCGATTTAGGACCGAAGTCGAATCGCAATACACCTTTAAATGGTGCTGTGTACTTTATCACCCAGGATGGTCAACGATTAAATCTACATGAGGCGGGTTGGATAACCCCTGGCAATAGTAATTGTAGCCCTTCTAACACGAATGATGGTCATTATTGGACATCTAATGAGGTTAGTTCTTCAAATGCTAGAGCTTTAGAAATGGATCAAAGTTGGGGAGGAGGAGATACTCAACCATCTATCAGTAAACGTTATGGTCTAAGTATACGTTGTATGCGTACTTACTAGTGCTTGCAATAGGAATATTTAAAGATTAATTTAGACTAACTTAAATGATAAGTTAAAGTTTTGGGTAAAACACAATCTTTGTAGTTATAATATTTTACGTGGTTTATTAATTGAAATATAAATTATGTGTTATTTCTTAGATAAAAAATTTAGGCTTTGGTGAAGCTACTAAATATTTGATCTCTCTTTTATTAAGCAATCGGACTACTGGGATGTATATTTTGGTACGCAAGAATTAGTGAAAAAAGCATTTGATAAAGAAGGGATAGCTGGACCGATTCCAACAAGAGTTATTATTAACCAATATGCTAGTTAGTTTTTTATCTAAACAAAGTAATGGCTTCTCATATCTGAGAAGCCATTTTTTAACCTTATATTACCTTAATATCAATAATAAATCATTTTAAGCTCGAATAGAACAATATTTGTATTGTTCTATTTATCTACTTGTGAATAAAACTTTTTACTTATAAATGCTTAAAAATCTTGGACATATCCATGATACAGATACTTTAGATAGCTCGGTAACTTTCGACGATCTTTATTATATGTATTACAGACAGCTTCATTTTTATTGCAATTCAATTATTGCAAATGAGGATGATGCCCAAGATATTGTTTCCGATGTGTTCGTAATCTTTTATGATCGTTTTAAACAATTTGATAACCTGAAACAGATTAAATCGTATTTATATACTTCTGTACGCAACGCTTGTATAAATTATATCAGACATCAAAAAGTTGTAAATGAAAAATCTGTTGATGTTGACATATTTATAATATCAACACGCGTGAAGTTCTCAAATTTCATTGTCACTTTAGCTACTGCCACATCTCCGGATTGATCCAAAATTTCGTACGATGTTGCGCAATTGTAAGTTAAATTATCCGTATTCTTTAAAAACTGTGAATACTGATTTTTTGTTGATTTAGAATTGCTAGAAGCATTTACGAATTCGAAATTATCAGCCAACATCTCTTTTACAAATTTTTGTTTTCCTAATACTGATGAATCAATGTAGTTTGATAAAATTGCCGTTGAAGTGTAATGAGTTGTAGGATTTACTTTTCCGTTAGCGAATGAACTTAATGATAATACCATCATTACTACTGTTGCGATTGTTGTTAAATTTCTTTTCATGGTTGGTTATGTTTTAGTTTTTTAATTTCTATTTGATAACTCAAAGTTAGGATGTAATGTCACGTCCATGAATGTCTTTTAGACCAATGAAATAGGAAAGTCGGTGAAAATGTAGGTTTTTTCGGTGAGAATTTTCGTCGAAGTCTTTACAACTAAAAAGTCTAGACAATTTGCCTAGACTTTTGATATGAAGTGATAAAAATCAATTTATACAATAAAATTCCATCCAAATGGATCAGCTATCTTACCGTAACGTAATTGATTCAAATAATCTAATACTTTATTAGAGAAATCACGATCTTCTACTGGAGGTAGAGTATAGTCTTGGCCTTCAAAACCGATTCTATCAATATGTGTAATAGTAGCAGCTGTACCAGCAGCGAAAGCTTCAGATACTTTACCCGCTTCAATACCATCGATTAATTCTTGAACTGACACTTTACGTTGTTCAGCTTTATAACCCCATTCCTCGGCTAACTGCATGATTGTACGTCTAGTCACACCGTGTAAAATAGTATCACCATGTGGCGTGATAATAGTATCACCGATACGGAAGATTAAGTTTGCCGTACCAGCTTCTTCGATGTATTTGTGCTCAATCGCATCAGTCCACATGATTTGATCATAACCTTCTTCATTCGCTAGTTGTGTTGGGTACAATGACAAAGCATAATTCCCTGCATTTTTCGAGAAGCCTACGCCTCCTTCTGCAGCACGAGTATAATGCGTTTCTACTTTGAGGGAAATAGGTTTGCTATAATATGCGCCTACAGGACATGTTATCACAACGAATTTATATGAAATCGAAGGATGGACGCCTAAGGCTGATTCCGTAGCAAACATAAATGGACGTATATATAATGACGTGCCTTCTTTTGAGGGAACCCAGTTACGGTCGATATCTAATAATTGTTTCAAACCACCTAAGAAAATTTCTTCAGGCACTTCAGGCATTTGTAGTCGAGATGCTGACTTGTTAAAACGCTCCCAGTTTTTGTCAGGTCGAAATATACTCACCGTTCCATCTTCAAATTTATAGGCTTTGATTCCTTCAAAAATTGATTGACCATAATGCAAAGCAGACATAGATGGACTAATAGTTAATTCGCCATAAGGGACGATGCTGACGTCTTCCCACTTACCGTTATTGTATTCAGCGACCAGCATGTGGTCTGACATGATTTGTCCAAACTTAAGGTTGTTGAAGTCTACTTGCGAGAGTCTTGATGAATTTGTTGGCTCTACGCGAAATGAAATTTGTTCTGTCGCGCTCATTTTCACTTATATAATTTAATTGGATTGCAAGTTAAAAAAAAAGATCAAGAGCTTCTTACTTAATTTTTAAATAGAAGGATATTTGAGACATTCCTCTAAAGAAATAATAGTCTTAATATTTTTTTGATATCTCTGAATACAATTGATTAGAGTTTTCAAATCTACAATTAGAAAAGATAATATACTTTTTTAAAGTTGATGTATTAATTTCAACAATGGTTCTAGATAATCTCGATTGTTGGCAAGGCGAGGTACTTTATTTTGGCCACCTAACTTCCCTCTGGATTTCATCCAGTTGTAAAAAGTATCACTAGGAGCATTGTGTATGATTGGTTGTCCTAAAGCCATATTTTTAAAACGTTTGGCGTCGTAATCTGAGTTGATTTCGCGCAAGGTGCTGTCTAGAATATCACAAAATTTATTGAAATCGGATGGTTGTTTCTCAAATTCAATAATCCACTCGTGTGCACCAGCATCCTTATTACTGAAATAGACTGGACCCGCCGTATAATCTTTAATAATTGCACTTGTAGCATTACATGCTACTTTTAAGGCTTGGTCTGCATTGTCAACGATTACTTCTTCACCAAATGTATTGATGTACTGTTTTGTACGACCAGATATTTGGAAACGAAAAGGAGAAAGTGAAGTGAATTTGATGGTGTCACCAATTTTATAGCGCCAAAGTCCGGCATTGGTAGTAATGATTAAAGCGTAATTTTTTCCTAATTCAACTTCATGAAGCCCTAATGTTTTAGGGTTTTCATCATCAAGATTTTCCATCGGAAGAAATTCATAGTAAATGCCATAATCGAGCATTAATAATAAATCTTCTGAATCTGATTCATCTTGAATGCCGAAATATCCTTCAGAAGCGTTGTAGTTTTCTAAATAATACATGGTATCCGAAGGAATCAGTTGCTTGAACTGTTCGCGGTAAGGTTTGAAACTTACGCCACCGTGCCCGTAGAATTCCAGATTGGGCCACACCTCTAGTAGGTTCCTTTTGCCTGTTATTTCAAGTATGCGTTTGGCCATCACGATATTCCATGTCGGAACACCGGCTAGACTTGTCACATTTTCTTTTATGGTAAGTTGTGCGATTTGCTCAATCTTTTCTTCAAAATTAGGGTTTAAAGTCACTTCTAAATTTGGCGTGCGAAGATATTCAGCCCAAGAAGGAAGATTGCGAAGGAGAATAGATGATAAATCTCCGTAATATGAATCTGGACTAAAATTATTGATTTGTGAAGAGCCGCCAATAACCACAGATTTCCCAGTGAATAAGTTATTATTAGGTTTATTGTGGCAATAAATCGTGATCATATCCTTGCCTCCCTGAAAATGGCAGCCTTCTAACGCTTCTAAACTAACAGGAATAAATTTGCTGCGGTCCGCTGTTGTTCCTGATGATTTGGCGAACCATTTGATGTCTGAAGGCCACAAAATATTTTGTTCACCTTTTATCATACGATCGATATAGCCTTTTAAATCATCGTAATCGCTTATAGGAACTCTATTTTTAAATTCTTCAGTAGTATAAATACTTTTATAGTCGTATTTTTTTCCCCATTCTGTTGCTTCAGCAGCTGAAATTAAGTTTTGGAACCATTCTTCTTGTACATCATGTGGATATTTGATAAAGAGTTCAATTTGATGAATTCTTTTTTTCATGATCCATGTGAAGATAGAATTGAGTAGCGCCATGACCTAGTTAGTATTCTAGCTTTAAGTTAGAGTTTTTTTCTACGTAATACAAAATTCTGTCCTAAATAGAATTTACGTGCCATTTCGTTTTCGGCGATATCTTCTGGTTTTCCAGTTAGCATGATTTTACCTTCTGTCAAGAGATAAGCTCTATCCGTAATTGAAAGTGTTTCCTGCACGTTGTGATCTGTAATCAATACACCGATGTTTTTGGCTTTCAATTTGGAAACAATGGATTGGATTTCTTCTACCGCAATTGGATCGACACCTGCAAAAGGCTCATCTAGAAGAATAAAATTAGGATTTGCAGCTAATGCACGTGCAATTTCTGTCCGGCGACGCTCACCACCGGATAATAAATCACCACGGTTTTTACGTACACGATGCAAACTGAATTCGCTTAGCAATTCTTCCAATTTTGCCATGCGTTCTTCTTTATTCGGATAATGAATTTCCAGAACTGCAAGAATATTATTTTCTACCGAAAGCTTCCGAAATACGGATGCCTCCTGAGCTAAGTATCCAATACCTTTCTGAGCACGCTGAAACATCGCATCTTTGGTGATCTCTTCATCATTCAAAAATACATGGCCTTCATTTGGCTTGATAAGACCTACTATCATATAGAATGATGTTGTCTTTCCAGCACCATTAGGGCCTAATAGACCAACTATTTCACCCTGTTCCACATGAAATGAAACATCATTTACAACGGTACGTTGCTTATATTTTTTTATTAGATGTTCTGCTCTAAGTATCATGAATCAATATTTCAGCTATTGCAAATATATTTTAATATCGTATTGCTTTAATATTTAATTGCAAATTCTTTTTACCTCTCCAATTATTCTCTTCAATAGAATAACAAATATCGAATGGTTTTTGTCTTTGAATATGATCAAAATGTTCTGCTAAACCAAAAGCTATACAATCAAAAATCGGAGAACCATCTTGCACAATAGAAAGTTTCAAATGATTGTTGCCAACGACATAAGCCGAACCTACTACTTTTACATTGCTTGATTTAAATATTGGTGCTTCATTCTGCGGACCAAATGGTTCGAATTGTTTCAAAATTCGGTATAGTTTGCTGTCAATATCCTTCAATTCAATCTCTAGATCTATACTTACCTCTTGTTGCAACATTTCAGGCTTAATTGTCTTCTGAACAACATCCTCAAATTTTTGTTGAAACAAACTAATGTTTTCCTCACGCATAGTCAATCCAGCAGCATATTTATGCCCACCGAATTGTTCGAGAAGATCACTACATTCGCTTAATGCTTCATATAAATCGAATCCAATAACCGATCGAGCAGATCCTGCGATATGCCCATTTGTTTGTGTCAGAATAACGGTTGGACGATAATACTTCTCCGTAAGCCTTGATGCGACAATACCGATTACACCTTTATGCCAATCGGCTTTATATAGGACGGTTGATTTTCGGCGTTGATTTTCTGTAGATGTCTCTATCAATGCCAAAGCTTCTTGGGTAATAGTAAGATCAAAATCCTTACGGACATTATTTTGATCATCTACAGCGCTTGAAAAATTTTTAGCTTCCTCTTCCGATTTTGAAATCAATAAGCGCACAGCATCTTTGGCATGTTCTATTCTCCCCGCGGCATTTATTCTCGGTCCAATTTGAAACACTATATCATTTACTGAAAATGTTCGTGTACGATTTGACGAAAGATCAATTAAAGCTTTAAATCCCACTGAAGGATTAGAATTGAGCTTTTTAAGTCCAAAATGTGTCAACGTACGATTTTCACCTGTAATCGGAACAATATCAGAAGCAATACTTACAGCTACCAAATCCAAATATTGGTAAGCGGCCTCCATGTCCATATTATTTTTGAGGATGAAGGCTTGTATAATTTTGAATCCAATTCCACAACCCGACAATTCTTTATATGGATAATTGCAGTCTATGCGTTTTGGATCTAATACAGCAACAGCTTCGGGTATAGTATCACCGGGCAAATGGTGGTCACCAATAATGAAATCAATGCCTCTTGTATTGGCATAATTAATTTTATCGACAGCTTTAATTCCGCAGTCCAATGCAATTATCAACGAAAAACCATTTTCTGTTGCATAATCTATTCCTTGTGTCGAAATACCATAACCTTCGGCATAACGGTCTGGTATATAAAATTCAATTCGAGAATGAAATGTACGGAAAAAGCTATACACGACAGATACTGCAGTCGTACCGTCTACATCATAATCGCCGTAGATAAGGATTTTTTCTTTATTACCAATTGCCTTTTCGATTCGAGATATAGCGATGTCCATATCTTTCATCAAAAAAGGATCATGCAAATGATCCAAAGATGGTCTGAAAAAATATTTTGCTTGTTCGTAGGTCTCAATATTACGAGTAACCAAAAGGTTTGCAACGATGTCATTGACACCTAGTTCTGATTTTAAATGATTAACTTTGTTGCTGTTACTTTTTGGTTTTAGGACCCACCTTTTTTGCATATCTTTGCACAGTATTTGTATGTAAATATACAGTATCTTGGTGTAGTAACCTAATGGTCCACGGTGATAATTAATTTAGGATTTCCTAACTATCATATTTACAATTATATAAAAGAATGATTCAAGCATATTCTTTATTTGAAGGTTCCTTCTCTGTTGATGCCACTAAAAAGTTTGTTCCTTTCGATCCTCAAAAAGACGATCCTAAAAGCCGTCCAGCATCTTTATTTGTTCATGTACATCCCTTTTTGTTAGAATCCAGTAATGGTTTAATATTATGTGATGCAGGACTTGGAGTTCGTACAGAAGATGATGAGTTATTAATTCATCACAATATTCGTAAGTTGGGATTTGATCCAGAAGATGTTAAATATGTATTAATGTCTCATTTGCATAAAGATCATACGGGCGGATTGGTTGATTTCAAAAATGGAGTTGGTCGTATTGCATTTCCAGAAGCAGAATATGTGATTCAAAGAGGAGAATGGGAGAATGCATATGCTTCTGAGTCTCCTTCGTATCGTACTGAAGTGTTTGATGTTATTCAACGTTCTGGAAACTTGACTTTGGTCGAAGGTGATGGAGTTGTAAATCACGAAATTCGATATGAATTAAATGGAGGGCACACGGAATTCCATCAAGCGTTCCATATCGAAACTGGTAGTGAACATTTCTTCTTTGGGGGAGATGTATTGCCTGAGCCAGAAGAGTTATTCAAGAATTTTATCGCAAAATATGATTACGATGGTCGTGCTTCTCGCGACAAGCGTAAAGAATATTGGGAGCAAGGTGCTCCAGAAGGTTGGATTTATCTTTTTTACCATGGCAAATCATTAGCTATGGGACTACCGAAATTGAAAGACGATGGCACTTATATGTTAGTAGATCCTAACAAATAGCCTCATTTTTATTATATTTGAATAAATCAGTTGTTACAAAACTAATAGCATAGTACTATGTCAGTAGTTAGAGAAAGTGATCTTATTGGAATAGGCAAGAAGTTTCAAATCGAAACAGAGGCTGGAGACAATATGGTCGTAGTAATTCATGATGATGGTCGTCGTGAGTTGTATCGTCATGATGACGAAGATAATGAGACACATTGTGTGATGACATTATCGGATGAAGAATCGCGTCAAGTGGCGGGAATAATTGGTGGCTTGTCGTATAAGCCCAAGGCTTTGGAGACAATCGAAGTAGCCCTAGATGATTTGCGAATCGAATGGTACAAAGTGGAGGCTTCTAATGATGGTGTGAATAAAACCATAGGTGAGTTAGGAGTACGCCAGAAAACTGGAGCATCTATAATAGCTGCTATCAAAGATTCCGAAACCAAAATAAATCCCGGTCCAGATTACGTAATTGAGCCTGGTGATACCTTAGTAATTGCTGGTAAAGCAAAAAACATTAAGTTACTTAAAGAAATATTAGTTTAATATATGTCGCATATCATAGTATTAGAGATAGGAATAGCCGTATTACTAGTTGCATCTGTAGGTTTATTAGCGAACAGATTGCGTTTTTCAGTTATCCCCTTTTTTATTATTATCGGTATGTTATTGGGTAATAAAGAGTATCCTAGCTTTATTGCTGATTTTCTATCTTTTATTAATATTTCAGCTGTCACTGCTTCGGTGGATAGTGTTTGGTCTTTCTTAACATTTTCTGAAAGCAAACCCTTTATCGACTTTATGGGTAGATTGGGGGTGCTGTTTCTGTTGTTTTATTTAGGACTAGAATTTTCTGTTGGCAGATTAATAAAATCTGGAAAGTCCATTGTGACTGGAGGAACATTGTATGTCATTTTGAACTTTGTGTCAGGGCTTTTGATTGGATGGTTAATGGATTTGCCATTCAAAGAATTGATGGTACTTTGTGGCTTGATGACGAGTTCTTCGACAGCTATTGTTGCTAAAGTACTGACTGACCTAAAGCGTACAGCGAATCCAGAAACAGAAGTCATAATGGGTATGATTATGTTTGATGATTTATTCATCGCTATGCATATCTCTTTCCTTTCGGGACTAATTTTGACTGGAGGTAGTTCGGTTTGGGCAGTTGTGGGGACTTCATTGTTGGCTTTAGGCTTTATCCTCACATTCTTGATTCTAGGACGTAAACTAGTACCTTTTATTGATAAGATTTTACACGACAAATCTTCTGAACTTTTTATTCTTATTATTTTTAGTTTACTTTTCGTAATAGCAGGTTTTTCGGAAACCATTCATGTGGCAGAAGCTATTGGCGCACTGATGGCGGGATTAGTATTTGCTGATTCGAAATATATCAAGAAAATTGAAGCTATGGTTTTGCCATACAAGGACTTTTTTGGGGCAATGTTCTTCTTTAGCTTTGGTCTTTCTATAGATATATATTCTTTGGGAGGAGCTGTGGGCTGGGCAGCAGTTGCTGCGGTATTTACAGTTATTTGTAATGTTGCTTCAGGATATTTTGCCGCTCATTTTGCGAAGATGAAACCACGAGCTTCTTTCGATATTGGACTAACACTATCGGCTAGAGGAGAGTTCTCTATTATTATGGCAAACATAGGTAAGGCAGGTGGTTTGTTGCCTGTAATTCAGTCATTTGTCGTAGTGTACGTGTTGATTCTTTCTATTGTATCGCCATTGTTGACGAAAGAATCTAGAAATTTGTGGAATACATTATTTGGAGAAGATAAGAAAGCTCCCAAACCGAAAAAGACTTTAGCGGAATTGGAAGCTTCTGTAGTGGAGAATGACTAAAGAAAACCTAATTCTAATTTAGCTTCTTCGCTCATCATATCTCTATTCCAAGGTGGGTCGAAAGTAAGTTCTACCAATGACTCACTCACACCTTCAATCGCGGCTACTTTTCGCTGTACTTCATCCATGATTTCGCCTGCGACAGGACAGCCAGGAGCAGTCAATGTCATGATTACTTTTGCTATTCCACCTTCTTTCGTGATAATCTCATATACCAAACCCAAATCTAAAATATTTGCTGGCTTTAATTCGGGATCGTAAACGGTTTCTAAGACCTCTTTTATCTTGGGTGCCAAACCCAAATGATCCATAATAATTATATTGCTCATTACTATTTGTTTTCGTTTATAACATCGGAATATATTTTCTCTAGCAAATTAATACTATGCTGCTCGGTATACCTGCTGTAATATTCCAACTTACAGTTTTCTTTAATTCTATCCTTATCTTCATCTGACATGGAGTCCCACCTTTGTAAGGTGTCAATGATATTATTTTTATCATAGATATCAAAATGAAGACCAGTTTGATAAGGTTGCACCATTTCTGCGAGGATTCCAATATTACTCGACAATACAGGCACTCCTAATGCAAAAGCTTCAATTATGCTCATTGGCATCCCTTCATAACATACAGAAGGAACAAGAAGTACAGAACAATTGTTTAAAGCTTTGCTAATATCCTCTTGCGGAAGAAAACCAAGATACTCAAGATTTCTACTACTATTCACAATAGCTAAAACTTCCTCTAGCTGCGGGCCAGTTCCTAAGATTTTAAGTTGATGTGTTGTATCCTTAATAGCTTCCAGAAGTGGTAATATGCCTTTTTCTTCAGAAAGTCTACCAACATAGAGAAAGTGATTGTCAGTATTATTTTCTAATTCTACAGGCTGAGGAACAAAATTAGGCTTAATAGCAAATTTTGATTTTTGTAGTCCAAATCTGCTGGTAAGAAATATATTTTTCGCAAAATCAGATAAGACAATGAATTTATTAACCATATCCCAAGTCTTAACTTTACGATGGAAGTAATACACAAATGCTGTAATAAAAGTTTTTAACCACGAATGGTCTAAAACTTTTTTGCTAAGTGCAGTTTTTGGGAAATCCTGATGAAGGCTAGCGGTAAATATTTTGCCATCAAAAAACAATGTAGCTGAGGGGCAAAGCAATCTATAATTGTGCAGCGTCATGGCTGTTTTGAAACCAGCTTGATGTAATTTTCTGAATGCCCAAGGTCCAATTGCGTAGTGGATGTTATGAAAATGAACGATATCAGCCTTAAAATATTTTGCTTTTGCCACAATCTTATTGGCGGCGAAAAAATTCCATGGGTATAAGGCAAATTGGAGTAATCCTTTAATACCTTTTCTGTTTTGAAAGGTGATAGTCTCCACTTGATGGTTTTCACGAAGTGCCTCCACCTCCTGTTGGAATACCACATCTTCACCACCCTTGTGTTGATAATAATTATGGACAACTAAAATTCGCATGCAAAACCTTTTCTACAAATATACTATTAATACGAAAGGCAAATTACAATGAATTGTAAAAGCGTTAAAAATATATATGTATCTTCGTATCTATATTCACGTATTACATATGTTTGGAAATCCGTACTATGCTGAGAAAATCAGTAATGCATTAGAAAATATACAATTACCTGAATCACCGAATAATCTATACGAACCTATTCACTATATTTTGTCTCTATCTGGCAAGCGGATACGTCCGCAGTTAGTATTTATGGGAGCTAATTTATTCGGATATGATGACTTAGATAGTGTACTTCCAGCTTCTATTGCTATAGAATATTTTCATAATTTTTCTTTGATGCACGATGATATTATGGATAAAGCGCCATTACGTCGAGGCAAGCAAACGGTTCATCAAAAATGGAATGATAGCGTAGCTATTTTGTCTGGGGATGCATTGCTTGTGAAATCTTACGAGGAATTAGCCAAATGTCCTTCGTACGCTGTGCCCGAATTGTTAAAAACATTTAATCGTGTCGCGCTAGAGGTTTGCGAGGGGCAACAACATGACATGGACTTCGAAGAGCGAAATGATGTTTCGCAAGAAGAGTATATCAATATGATTCGCTTGAAAACTTCTGTATTATTAGGTGGGGCCTTAGAAATGGGGGCAATTATAGCAGGTATTGATGAAGTTGAAAGAAAGAAGTTGTATGACTTTGGAGTGAATCTCGGTATAGCATTTCAATTACAAGATGATATTTTAGATACTTTTGGTGACCCTGATACTTTTGGAAAGCAAGTAGGCGGTGATATTATTGTCAATAAAAAGACTATTTTGTATATCATGCTGAAAAAGTCTTTAAGTCTTGAGGATCAGGGAGTATTCAATGAAATATTGGGATTGAAAGTAAAAAAGGCCATTGAAAAGGTATCTCGAATGAAAAAATTATACGAAAAATATAAAATATTCGAGCTTGCAAATGCGTTAAAAGGAGAGTATTCATCCAAATCTTTTGAATGTTTAGCTGCCATTAACGTAGATGCTAAACAGAAGGAAGATTTAACTATTTTATCAAATAATTTATTGAATCGTAGTAAATAGGGGTTTGTAAATTATTATTTTTAGTATATTAGATTATAAAAAAATCAAAGAAGGAAGTATCTATTAATGGAACCAATAAAAATCACTATATTTCAGGCGTATCTTTTCTGGGAAAATGTAGAAAAAAACCTTCAAAATCTTAGTCTACGTCTTTCGTCGCTACGGGAAAAAACTGATTTGATTATTTTACCCGAAATGTTTAATACAGGTTTTACCACCAATGTAGAAAAATGTGCGGAAGAAATGGACGGAATGACCATGCGTTGGTTGTATGAGACAGCTAAGAAATTCGATTGTGTAGTGGCAGGAACTTTAATTATAAGAGAGGATGGTGTCTATTATAATCGTTTCGTTTGGATGTCTGCTGATGGTAGTTATGTACATTATGACAAGCGTCATTTGTTTGGCTTAGGAAAAGAAGGGGTTCCTAAAGAAAGTGAATTATTTCAAGCAGGTAAGTCCCGAATCATGTTACAATTGAAAGGTTGGAAGATATGTCCAATGATTTGTTATGACTTGCGATTCCCGGTTTGGTCACGAAATGCTGAACATGGATACGATTTGTTAGTATATACCGCCAGCTGGCCAGACAAACGCTCTTCACATTGGCGCACATTGATTCCAGCGAGAGCTATTGAAAATCAGGCATTCGTAATTGGTGTGAATAGAGTAGGGCATGATGGTAATGAGGTTTATTATTCAGGTGGCTCTATGTGTATCTCTCCTTTGGGAGATGTTGTGTATTATAAGCCTGAGGATGAAGATTTGTACACATTTACGTTGAACCCACAAGATCTACATAAAGCTAGAGAAAACTTTCCTTTCTTGCAGGATGGGGATAAATTCAATATTCTATAAAAAATACACAATAAAAGCTCGTAATATTTAATTACGAGCTTTTATTATTTATAAGGTCTGTCCAATATTGCTGCCTGAATAACCGCTTGCCTTAAATCGAAATTAATGCCATTTTTATCCTCATGTTGTTCTTGAATACGTAAAGCAGGAATAGGATTTTTAACTTGACTTTGTCTTCGTCGCTGTTGCGCAGCAATTACTTCTTCAGGCAACTCTTCTTCATACGTTTTTTCGTGGGTATTTACTTTTTGTGCATTTTTTTGTTTCGATCTATCGATAGTTTCATACGGAGCGATAGGAGGTATAGACTGCGGACTTACATTTGGTCTACGTGATTTGGACTTTTCCATTTCCTTTTGGTAGTTTTTATATACATTGTATATAAGTCCTCCGATGGCAATTAGCACTATGATGAAATTTTCCATATGCTAAATATATTAAATTATAAATATTTAATTTGAAAAATCATAAAAATTTGCAAAATTCACATATTCTTCTTTAATTGCATAAGCAACCTAAATTAATTCTAAATAATGAGTGACGCGCTATTACAATCACATGAGTTCTTTTCCTTCCTAACAGGTAAGGTTTCAACAGCTATATCAAGACGATTGCAACGTAATTTAAAACTTGCGAAATTGAATATTACTTCAGAACAATGGACAATTTTATATCATTTGTGGCAAGAGGAGGGCTTGACACAACAAGAGCTAGCTAATCTTACTTTTCGTGATAAGCCTAGTATTACTCGTTTAATAAATAATTTAGAAAAAATTTCTTTGGTGATTCGTGTAAATGATAAGCAAGATCGTCGCTCTAATCTTATTTATCTAACTAAAGAGGGGCGCAGATTGAAAGAAGAGGGGATGAAGCAATCAGCGATAACATTAAGTGAGGCTGTTGCAGGATTGGAAATCGAGGAGTTGCGTACTGCACAGCATATTTTAGATAAAGTTTTTAAAAATATTAAATAAAAAAATGGTCGACAGAATGTGAGGGCACTGAAAAATTTTCTATTTTTTAAGAGACTTAAACAAATGACTGAGTATAGTATTAACCTTACTCAGTCATTTTTGTTTAAGGGATTTCTGAAAGATTGTTTATTAATGGTCCTTATTGTAAGTTTAGTCAATAAGGATATGCTATTTGGCTATTATCATCCCAATTTGAGATTTTTAAAGCTAA
>NZ_WUQZ01000080.1 GCF_009829075.1 Sphingobacterium composti
ATACTTATCATTAAAAAGTTCGGCCTTAGACCGGGGGTCTCTTTAATAACTCAAGCATATTACAACGTTGTCTCTACTGTTGTCTTCTCTTGTGTCTTTTTTTCTTTCAATATGTCAAAGAACTCTTCTTTCTAATTAAAAAGGCAAAATTAAAAGGTATAAAACCTGTTTTTTAATTTTTACTTTTTCACTTTTTAATTTGAAAACGTGGAGAATATCGGAGTCGAACCGATGACCCCCTGCGTGCAAGGCAGGTGCTCTAGCCAGCTGAGCTAATTCCCCTTATACTTTAGTAGTCCCGAGCAGATTTGAACTGCTGACCCCTACATTATC
>NZ_WUQZ01000081.1 GCF_009829075.1 Sphingobacterium composti
GTAAAAGTGCTCAAGGATATACGTTGGAAAAAATCTGGTGATAAAAATTTAATGTTGATTGTAATCAAGCCTATTGGATATAGATTAACTAAAAAGTCTAAATTACTCTACCGAAACCCCGCATATTTAATCTCCACTGATCAAGAAATAAATCTCAAAACTTTAGTTCAATCCTACATACGAAGATGGGAAATCGAAGTGGGGTTTAGAGATCAAAAAAGCTTAATGGGGTGTGGACAAGCACAGGTGAGAGAAAAACAAGCCGTGCAAAAAGTGCCAGCGTTCTTATCAGCTTGTTACGGTATGCTTTTACTTGCTTCAC
>NZ_WUQZ01000082.1 GCF_009829075.1 Sphingobacterium composti
ACTGATGCCCTGTTGGATGAGACGGTCAACTACCGTTGGGATGCCTAGCATTCGTTTCGACCCGTTATCTTTGGGAATTTCGACCCGTCTTACTGGAGCTGGGGAATAATCCCCTTGCTTGATGGATGTTAAAAGTTGCTCTTTGTGCTCTCTAAGATAATCCCCTAAGGATTCGACGCCCATCTTATCGATACCGCCAGCACCACGATTACCGACCACTTGTAAATAGGCAGTATTCAAGTTCTGACGGTCAAGGAGTTGTTCTAAAAGTCCATCTACTTTTGTGTTTGTATCGGTGAGGTTCTTTTCAATCATCC
>NZ_WUQZ01000009.1 GCF_009829075.1 Sphingobacterium composti
TCATTAGGCTATTTTTCATCTTGTTTCGTATTCCGGTGACTAGATGTATTCCATCGATGAAAAGAATTTCAAACAACTGTTTAGAGATATATCCCTTATCGCCAAATAGCTTTCCAAATATTTTTTTTAGGAAACTTTCTTTTTTTAACGGCTCTCTATCATCCATATCCCCCTGACTAATAAGGAAATTAAGGATTTTACCCCTGTCATTAATGATTAAATGCAACTTGAAACCGTAAAACCATCCCATGGTTGATTTTCCAATTTCAGCAGTTCCTTTGAAGACCTTATTGGCTTTTATACGTTTGTTTTTGCAAACCCTTATTGGCGTAGAGTCCACAAATGATATTCCTGTACAAGAACCCGAACAACAGGTTTTCAGAAACATAGTTAAGGGCATAATCACAGTCTGGCTAAGTTCTACAAAACGATTGTAAGAAACTGTCTTAGGGAAATCTTTGTTCATGTGGCGCTGTACATAAAATATGTAATAATGCTTGAAACATTTAAAGCCACTAATCTGAAATAATAGTAGGATACTAATGATCTCACTATTTGACATGGTTGCTGGTCGTCTTGAAGCCTTCCCAATGATGAAGGTTTTAGTGTTTTTTTCAAAGTTCTTGCAAAACTCATCAACTATGCAGAAAATATCGGTAACTTTATGGTATGTAATCATGGCCTGGTATATTGTTAAATATTTGAATTTCAGATACTTAAATATAAACATTTACTACCATGATTGCAATTTTAAATAGAATTAATAATCGAATTCAGGTTATAAAGCAAATGCTAGCTAGAAGTCGTTATTTACTCTATAAAAGTGAACATAAATGGACAGTAGAACAAAAGGAAAGAGCTAGTTTACTATTTGAACGCTATACTGAAATTCAAAAGTTCCCATAAATTAAACGGACGTTTAATGTTCGGCCCCTCCTTTCTAAAAAAAAGTACTACGACCTCTGCTGACTTCTGTCAAACCAGCTATGTATCACTACAAAACCTTGTTCCTTAAGGAGTCGCTCCTCCAGCCGGCAACAGTGAGACAGATCTCCCCGGGTAAGAACGTGAACTTTCTCTCCATATACCTGTCGAATATACAGCGGGATGTTTCGGATAGTTTCGGGCTTTGTCTTGTTATGCAGACTCACCCACATCCAACTGCCTAATTCGCTTCCTGTACGTCAGGCCAGAGATTTACCACCGGCTTCCTTCAGATTCCTCCTCACGAAGGACACCCTTGCCTTAAGTTTTACGTAATAACCCCCGTGCAGTATTGGGCTTCTGTTTGTGTGGCAACATCACCCGGACTAAATCCACCTCATATACAGTTTCTGTTCGTAAGCCCCCATATTTGCCGCCAGCTTCCTTCAGATTCGCAGTCGCCCACGACACCCTTGCTTTTGGCTAACCCTTCCTACTGCAAAGTGGGTTTGGGACTTTAACCCTAGAGTCGATTGCCATGCCCGGCACACCACATAAAAAAGCCTCATCTTGGGTAAGATGAGGCTTGTCGATATTATAATAAAGATATTATTATACTTCTAATAATAAACGAGCTGGGTCTTCTAATAGTTGTTTAACACGAACTAAGAAGCTTACCGACTCACGACCATCGATGATACGATGGTCATATGATAATGCAATATACATCATTGGACGAATAACCACTTGACCATTTTCAGCGATTGGGCGTTGCACGATATTGTGCATACCTAAGATAGCGGATTGTGGAGCATTGATGATTGGAGTAGACATCATCGAACCAAATACACCACCATTTGTGATAGTGAATGTACCACCAGTCATTTCGTCAATAGTTAATTTATTATCACGTGCTTTAGTCGCTAAATTGATGATTTCCTTTTCAATTCCTTGCAAAGAAAGTTGGTCCGCATTACGAATAACAGGAACAACCAATCCTTTAGGAGCAGATACAGCGATTGAAATATCAGCGAAATCAGAATAAACAATTTCGTTTTCTTCGATACGTGCATTTACCGCAGGCCATTCTTTCAACGCTGTAGTCACTGCTTTAGTGAAGAATGACATGAAACCTAAGCCTACACCATGTTTCTCTTTGAAAACATCTTTGTATTTCGCCCTCAAATCCATGATTGGTTGCATGTTTACTTCATTGAATGTAGTCAACATAGCCGTTTCATTTTTCACCGATACTAAACGCTTAGCGATAGTTTTACGTAAAGAACTCATTTTCTCACGACGCTCATTGCGTGCCCCAGCAACAGCTGGAGTAGCAGCAGGTGCTGCAGCAGCTGGTTTTGCTTCAGCTTTAGGAGCTGCAGGTTTAGCTTGCGCTTTCTCTGCATCTTCTTTCGTGATACGTCCGTCTTTACCTGTACCTTTTATAGTAGAAGGGTCAATTCCTTTTTCTCTTAAAATTTTTGCAGCAGCAGGAGATGCAGTACCAGCAGCGTATGAATCAGGATTTTCTGATGCATCCTCAGCTTTTGCAGCTGGAGCAGCAGATTCTTCCTTCGCAGCCAGAGCTTCTTCCTTTTTGTCACCAGCAGGAGCATCACCATCTTCGATAGTACATACTACAGCGCCGATTTCCAACGTATCTCCTTCTTGTGCGATGATACGTAGAATACCAGCTTTTTCTGCAGGCAATTCAAATGTAGCTTTGTCTGATTCCAATTCAGCGATGTTTTCGTCCATTTCGACGTAATCGCCATCTTGTTTTAGCCATTGGGCTAATGTTACTTCGGTGATTGATTCACCAACGGTAGGGACTTTGATTTCTAAGCTCATGTGTTTATTCTTTAAAACCAACGTTGTAACAGCTCTCTATTACAACGCAGGTTCTTTATTTTTGTTTATGCAAATGCTTTATTAATAATTGCTTCTTGTTGCGCAACGTGTTGCTTCATATAACCTGTCGCTGGGCTACCACTTTCTTTCCTTGCGATTACATCTGTGAATTCGATGTCTGTTCTACGGAACTTGCGGCAGAAGTGAGACCATGCTCCCATGTTCTCGTTTTCTTCTTGTACCCATATGAATTCTTTCGCTTTATTGTATTTCTTATGAATAGCTTGTAGTTCCTCTACTGGCGAAGGATACAATTGCTCAATACGAACAATCGCAATATCAGTACGCTTTTCTGCTTGCTGACGGTCTAACAATTCATAATAGATTTTACCAGAACAGAACAATACACGTTTCACTGATGCAGCTTTTACCGATGCGTCATCAATTACTTCTTGGAAGTTTGTAGTCGTGAAATCTGCCAATGGAGATACCACTTTAGGGTGACGCAATAAACTCTTAGGCGTAAATACAACCAAAGGCTTACGGAAGTCACGTACTAACTGACGACGCAATAAGTGGAAATAATTCGCCGGAGTAGTACAGTTTGCCAAGATTAAGTTATCATTCGCACACAACTCTAAGAATCTTTCTATACGTCCCGAAGAGTGCTCTGGCCCCTGACCTTCCATACCATGAGGAAGCATCATCACTAAACCATTAGAACGTTTCCATTTAGTCTCCGCAGAACTCAAGTATTGGTCAACAATAATTTGAGCACCATTATAGAAGTCACCAAATTGTGCTTCCCAAACAGTCAGTGCTTGTGGATTAGCTAATGCGTAACCATATTCAAAACCTAAAACACCATATTCAGATAATAAAGAGTTGTAAATATTGAATTTATCACCACCATTAATTTGAGCTAATGGCACATATTTTTCTTCTGAATCTTCTAATGTCAATACGGCGTGACGATGCGAGAAAGTACCACGTTGCACATCTTGACCTGAGATACGTACGCGTTTGCCTTCGTTCAATAAAGTAGCATATGCCATCAACTCACCCATTGCCCAATCGTATGAATCTTTACCAATCATCGCTGCACGGTCTTCGTACAGTTTAGAAATCTTACGGAAGAATTTTTTGTCTTTTGGTAAAGAAGTGATTTGTTTTGCTAAAGACAAAAATGTTTTATCATCTACTTTAGTGTCTACTGGAGTGAAAATATCCGCTTTCTTAGCTGGACGCAATCCTTTCCAAGCACCTCCAAACATTGGAACTTCATCTTCTAAAACTTCAACAGCTTTAGCTGCATCCAATTGAGTTTGTAAGTAATCCTTGAATTCCTTTTCAACATGCTTAGCATACGAAGAATCAATAGAACCTTCAGCTTCTAATTTTTTAGCATACACTTCTTTAGGGTTTGCATGCTTTTCGATTAGTTTGTATAATAATGGTTGAGTAAATTTCGGTTCATCTGCCTCATTGTGACCGAAACGACGGTAACACAATAAGTCGATAAATACGTCAGTTTTATATTTTTGACGGTATTCTACCGCTAAATTAATAGCGTACACTACAGCTTCTGCGTCATCACCATTCACATGGAATACTGGAGAAGAAGTAATCTTAGCAACGTCCGTACAATACGTTCCTGAACGTGCATCTTTGTAATTCGTTGTAAAACCAACTTGGTTGTTGATTACAATATGGATAGTACCACCAGTTTTGTAACCATCTAATTTAGACATTTGAGTCACCTCGTAAACAACCCCTTGTCCAGCGACTGCAGCATCACCATGAATTAAAATAGGTGCAATCTTTGAAGAATCACCATCGTACTTCATGTCAATCTTAGAACGCACGATACCTTCTACGATAGGGTCTACAGTTTCTAAGTGAGATGGATTTGGTGCTAAAGACAAGTGTATGCTTTTACCAGAATCAGTTTTAATATCAGAAGAATAACCTAAATGGTATTTTACGTCACCGCCAAATTGCAACTCAGGGTCTTCTTGTTTGTACATTTTACCTTCAAATTCAGACAAAATAGTCTTGTACGGTTTGCCCATGATGTTTGCCAATACATTCAAACGACCACGGTGTGCCATACCAATCATGAATTCTTGAATACCTAAGTCAGCACCAGTTTCAATCACTGAATCCAATGCAGGAATTAAACTTTCCGCACCTTCTAAAGAGAAACGCTTTTGACCTAAGAATTTAGTACCTAAGAAACTTTCAAATACAACAGCTCTGTTGATTTTTTGAAGAATACGTTTCTTTTGTTCTACAGAATATTTGGGTTGGTTACGATCTGCTTCCATGCGATCTTGCAACCATTTAATTTTCTCTGGATTACGAATATATTTGAATTCTGCTCCAATTGAACGACAATAAGTGTCTTCAATCAATTGACGAATATCACGCAATTTTGCTGGACCGATACCAATCTCAATACCTGCATTGAATACTGTATCCATATCAGCTTCTGACAAACCAAAAGTTTCTAATTCTTTGCCAGGGTAATATTTACGACGCTCACGAACAGGATTTGTTTGTGTAAATAAATGACCGCGGTCTCTATAACCGTGAATCATATTTAACACATTGATTTCTTTAAGTGCATGTTCCGAAACATTCTCATCCCCAATCACTACGTCCTCAGAACTCTGGCCAAATTCGAATCCTTCAAAAAATTTTTGCCATCCAAAATCTACTGATTCGGGATCTTGTTTGTAAGCTTGATATAATCCGTCAATGTAACTTGAATCGGCATTACTCAAATATGTCAGTTTATCCATTATTTTGTTATAGTCTAAATAATTCGCCAAAATTAAGAATAAAAAAGCAGTTATCAGTATTGAAATTGAAGATTTTGACCATAAAAATCAAAGATTTAACCATTGGAATATTTTTGACTTTTATAGATAATTAATCACCTCAAACCAAGTGTTCTTTATTCTTTTTTAGCTTATCCCAATCGTCGGCTGATCTATTGTTTTTCACACTGGTACCTTCCCCAGCCATATGCGACCAAAAACCATAAATAGTTGCTGGCGCATAATCTATTAATTGCTGTTCAAAGTATGATGCACCAATCAACCAATCCTGATTTAATTCATAAATAAAATACAAAGCCAGATACTCACGTTCTTTTCTAGTAAGTTCTCCATGATGATTCAACTTCTGAATTAAAGCATTGGCTCTTATATCCTCAATAGCTCCTGCAATAAAAGATTGTACTTTATCCGCTTGATATTCCAAAGTATTCTGAGTTTTGAAATAGCAATTAGGAAACTTCTTAAGCATAAATCGATAATAATCTCTCCACAATAAACCGTCCAAAATATAATTGAACTTCTTCTTATTTTGTGTTGAAATTTTTGATTGTATAAAATGAAATGCTTGAGCAGGTGACAATACGCCTAACGCCAAAAATGGCGATAATAAAGTATAAAAATCACTTTTATTATCTGGATTGGTTAAAACTTCCTCTAATACATTTTGTGCAGCACTCTCACCATAATTCGCTAAAGATTTGCTATCTATATCGAATGGAAAATCTGTTTTCTCTAAATGTGGAGGTAATGATATTCTTTCCAAATCAGGCAAACAAGCACGCACAAAGCTTTCCTTAGCGACTTTCTTCTTAAAGGTGTTAAAATCATTAGGAATATCTTTGATAGGGAAAGGCAGATCCTCTTTGTGATACATCGTATGCCCAATAAAATGCTTCAGATTACGCTTCACTTGCCACAATGATTCTTCTACAATCTCAGAAATACGTGTTTCGCGTCGTGCGACTTCACGGTGATGATACACTTCATCTACCTCATACTTCTGCACCAATTGCGGAATTATCTCTTCGGGATAACCCTCATACGTAAGTAAATCACCGCCAAGAATTTGAAGTTTTTGCTTTAATGCAGCAACAGAATTAACGATATATTGATGACGAAGTTCACCTGTATTAGAAAATCCATTCTTGTTTTCGGTATAATATCGAGGATCGAAAATGTAAACTGGGATTACAAAAGTTGATTTTTCAACAGCGGAAAATAATACTTCATTATCAGATGTACGCAAATCGTTTCGAAACCAAACTAGTATTACCTTTCTACTCATCATAAAACCGTGCGAAGTCCCCTTAATTTAGAATGTTACCTCGTAAAGATATCGTATTTATATGTATTATTGAACTTACACAACCAATATTACACTATTCTAACAATATTAAATCAAACAATATTGTTAAAATAGTGGTTATAAATTATAAGAAACAATTTATTAATTTCGGCGGATGAATATATTAGTTTGTGGATTAAATTCATATTTAGGGAAAGCTTGTTTGCAACATTTAGCATCTGAGGAAACACATATTCACGGCATTATCCGCGATCAATCTTTGTTAAAAAGCAAACTTAATTTTCAAACTAAAGCTCATTTATACGATTTTGATTTCGTAAGATATAATACCAATGGTATTGAACTACAGATTCCTCAAGTTGATTTTGCTATTTATTTTACTCAAACCCCAGAATTGAATGATGTCGTCGGTGCAAATTATGAACTCCTATCTATCAGAAATTATATCCAATTTTGTCTAAGAAATAACTGTCGCCGAATAGTGTATTTAGGAACATTATACGACAAGAAGCATGTCAATGCTATTCAAACTTTATTTTGTGAATTCAACATACACTACACGATTATACTGAAAGATATTGCTATTGGTTCAGGCACTTCCTTTGAAAATTTCATGTCAAAAATGGTCAAACATAAATACATCTATTTGTATAAACCAATCAAAAAAATAATTCTTTATCCAATTTCATTTAAAGATTTAATGGAATGGATACGTGCTGTTGATTGGAAAAAATATTATATAAATGAAATTATCGCTTTTAGGGGGTCTAGTAAAATGGAAATTGAAGATGTCATGCAACTTTATCAACAAAAACTTTCATACCCAAAAGCACATAGTATCATTCCTATTTCAAATAGATTTGTTGCCAAATTTCTAAACAAATACATATCAGGAGTCTCATACGAACAATATATAGAATATATTAACGAAATATCTGACCGTGAAGAGTTGGATAATATAAAAACAGTATATGCTGAATCAAATGTACTCTGTACAATTGATCAACTCTAATCTGGGTAAAGTGGGGATAAAGTGAAATAATCTCCTATTTTTGCAATTCACAAATACTTCGAAAATCATGGGATACCCAAGTTTAGCAGCATGTGTAGCTGATTTAGAAAAGCACGGTCATTTAGTAAGAATTAAGGAAGAAGTAGATCCTTATTTGGAAATGGCCGCTATCCATATGCGCGTTTATGACGCTCAAGGTCCAGCTTTACTTTTTGAAAACATCAAAGGTTCTGAATTTCCTGCTGTTTCCAATTTATTTGGCACACTTGATCGTTCGAAGTTTATGTTTAGAGACACGTTGGATCACATCAAGAAACTTGTCGATGTAAAAATGGATCCAACATCCGTATTAAAAAATCCCTTTCAATATATCGGTTCATCGGCTGTGGCATTAGGCGCTTTACCATGGAAAAAGAAATCTGGAGCTCCTATACTTTATGGCAAAACTCAAATTAGCAAACTTCCGCAAATAGTCAATTGGCCGATGGACGGAGGCGCATTTGTGACCATGCCACAAGTATACACCGAAGATGTAACCAAACCGAGCATTATGAAAGCTAATCTTGGGATGTATCGCATTCAACTTTCTGGAAATGACTATATACAAGACAAAGAAATAGGTTTGCATTACCAATTGCACCGAGGAATAGGCGTACATCAGCAAAAAGCGAATGAATTAGGAAAACCATTGAAAGTAAGTATTTTCGTTGGTGGTCCTCCTTCTCACCCACTTTCAGCCGTGATGCCTTTACCAGAAGGATTATCTGAAATGATATTTGCAGGGGCTTTAGGCAATAGAAGATTTCGCTATTTTTATGATGATGAAGGTTTTTGCATTTCGGCAGATGCTGATTTTGTGATTACAGGCACCGTATATCCAGGTGAAAACAAACCCGAAGGACCTTTTGGTGACCACATCGGTTATTACAGTTTGATTCACGACTTTCCATTGATGAAAGTTCATAATGTCTACCACAAGAAAGACCCAATTTGGTCATTTACGGTAGTGGGACGTCCTCCTCAAGAAGACACTAGTTTTGGTGCATTGATTCATGAAATAACAGGTTCAGCCATTCCGCAGGAAATAAACGGCTTGAAAGCTGTACATGCTGTGGATGCAGCAGGTGTACACCCACTCCTTTTTGCTATTGGTCGTGAGTCATACACACCTTACCAAACCGTAGAGAGACCCCAAGAAATCTTGACAATTGCGAATCAAGTATTAGGCAAGAACCAACTAAGCTTAGCGAAATACTTATTTATCGCAGCTGCAGAAGACAATCCTGCGTTGGATATTCATGATGTTGAAGGATTTTTTACACATATTTTAGAACGTATTGATTTAACAAGAGACTTACATTTTCAGACGAATACAACTATTGATACCTTAGATTACACAGGAGATGGTTTGAATACTGGTTCAAAAGTGGTATTTGCCGCAGCTGGCGCTAAGAAAAGAGAGTTGGCGAAAGAACTTCTTGTAGGATTTGAACTTCCACGACCTTTCAATAAAGCCAAACTAGCATTGCCGGGTATCATTGCAGTTGAAGGTGCTGATTTCACGTCGTACGAGAATGAAGAAAAAGTATTAGAATCATGGACTAGTGCAGCAAAAGAAGTAAACTTCAAAGGAATTCAACTGATTGTTTTAGTAGATAATGCTGAATTTACAGCTGCCAATGAAAATAATTTTGTTTGGGAAACCTTTACAAAATCGAACCCAGCATATGATATCTACGGCATTATGGCATTTACCAAATTTAAACATTGGGGTTGTGAAGGTCCTGTAATAATTGATGCAAGACGCAAACCGCATCATGCTCCCGACTTGATAAAAGATGAATCGGTAGAACGAAATATCGACAGATTATTCGCAAAAGGCGGTTCCTTACATGGAATTAGATAAATACAAAGAATGCCCGCAAAATTGCGGGCATTCTTTGTATAAGTTGATTGTTAAATACTGTGAAAATATAAAATCATATTCAGCAATTTGATATTTTTAGGTAAATAACCTAAAATCATGAAGGTCTACTGGTTTGCATATAGACAATTACTCTTTATTAACATTGCCATTTCTGCTGTATTTACCTTAAGTTCAGGAGTTTCTTTTCCTATTTTATTTGCCTCCTTCGGATATATTTGTACTATTTTATTATACCTATATTTTTACAAGCATGTATGGTATATGTATTTCAACACAGGCTACACAAAAATCAACATAATATTAGGAACATTTATAATCAATCTTCTTATTTCCAGCACTTTATATTTCATTCTATGGCTTCTCTAGACAATCAACTCTACATAGATTCTGTAGAATTTTCCTACACAGACAGCGTTCCAGTTTTAACAGGTGTTCACATTCAGTGCGATATTGGCGAAATTGTTGGGCTATTAGGTAGAAATGGTTGTGGAAAATCAACTTTACTAAAAATCATTTTTGGTATTATAAAACCTAAGAATGCTTTTATTAGGATAAATAACAAAAAGTATAATAAAGGATATTTATCTAAAAATATCTGTTATCTACCTCAACACAATTTCCTCCCTAACTACCTGCATATTGATGAAATCATAAAATTAATGGTTAAGGATAGTTCGAAACAAAATGCATTACTCGAGCAAGATGAAATTATCAGTAAAATTCGAAATCAAAAAGTAGCCGATTTATCAGGAGGCGAAAAAAGATATGTTGAATTAATGGTTCTTTTGCAACAAGATGCTGATTTCTATCTTTTGGATGAACCATTTTCGGGAGTAGCCCCTTATATGCAAGTCCAAATACAACAAATAATACTAACTCATAGCAAAGACAAAGGCTTCATTATTTCAGACCATCATTATCATTCCGTTTTAGCAATTACCACGCGTATTGTTCTGCTTCAAAATGGTGGATGTAGAAAGATTGAATCCAAGAAAGATTTGGAAATGTTTTATGTTCCAGAAGGAACTTTTGATGAGTAGAAGATTTTACTAAAGTCTTTTTCTATTTTTGCCTACATAACTTTTAATATGAGCTTCACAAAATACCTTTTAACATTTTTAATATGCACATCTGTATATATACAAGATACTTATAGCCAAGAAGTAGGAACGCAAATTGATTTCTTTGGATATGCAGACAACAGAGAGTACAAGGCTCCTTATACTATTGATAAAACTTTTTTTGGGGCAATTATTTCACCACAACT
The DNA here is from genome assembly GCF_009829075.1 of Sphingobacterium composti. Classification (GTDB taxonomy): domain Bacteria; phylum Bacteroidota; class Bacteroidia; order Sphingobacteriales; family Sphingobacteriaceae; genus Sphingobacterium; species Sphingobacterium composti. The sequence goes on from NZ_WUQZ01000009.1 coordinate 11,131, forward strand.
TTATTTAAAGCTTGATCAAAATCATAAATTCGTAGGAGGAATTCATTATAATCAAGATTTTGGTATTAATTCAGAAAACAAAAACAAAGTAAATCCTATCGCCTATTACAATTATACTTCGGAAAGAATCGACTTCGGTATAGGGTTTATTCCAAGACACGAGAAACTTAAAAACATACCATTAGTTGTGCTGTCTGACACTTTGCACTACGACAGACCAAATTTGGAAGGAATTTTTTTCAATTACAGAAATCTTAATATTTCACAATCCATATTCATAGACTGGTTGAGCAAACAAGGCACCAAAAATAGAGAAAGATTCATTGCTGGGATTAGCGGAAATTACAAATTTGGAAAAGCTTATTTTGCGAACGACGGAACACTATACCACAATGCGCTAACTAATACCAATAATCCAGACGAACATATTCAAGATAACGCGGTATTGGTACTAAGAGCAGGATTAGATTTTAGTTTAAACACTATTTTAGATTCCCTAACAATAGATGCCGGTGCAGTCTTGGGTTTTGATCGTATTCGCACCGAATATTCTAATAAAAGCAAAGCATTTATTAGTAATATACATTTGGGATTTAAAAAGTTTTTCGTTCACAATACTTTGTATTTAGGAGAAGCTATTAATTTACCTTATGGTGATTCTTTTTATCATCGTGACAAATACAACCGACTGGAATTAGGATGGGTTCCTTTCAAAGGAAAGAATATTGATGGAAAATTCACTGCATCATTTCATTTCTACGAAGGTGGAGTAGACAATCAACAAGCCTTAACCCTACGCTACCGATTTGATCAATCCCTTTGGAAAAAATAAAATTCGGTTTGCAAAAACCAAATCGCCAAAGTCTATATTAATTAAATAACAATAATTAATGACATAGCGCTTACTCTAAAAATTGTATTTTAGTAATAATCAATACTAGTAGATATGGATGGTATTCTGGATAGACAAAAGGCGAAATTAAAAAGAGCTGCTAAGCTCATGCAAATATTGACCAAATATGGCTTTGAAGATTTCAAATCCAAATTAGACAATTCAAATCCAGCTGATGCAAATGGTGAAAAAATCGCTCAAGACGTTGCTTTTTATGAACGTGTACGCCGTGCTATAGAAGAGTTAGGACCTACCTATGTGAAGTTTGGGCAAACATTATCCACTCGCGAAGATTTATTCCCTTCAGCATTAATCAAAGAATTCAAAAAATTACAAGACAATGTACTTCCCGAAGAAATTGATTTGATAAAACATTTGGAAGAGGAATTGGACATTTCTATTGGCGATTATTTTTCCGAAATCAACAACACACCACTTGCTTCAGCATCCATCGCACAAACGTATAAAGCTAAGCTACAGTCTGGCGAAGATGTAATCCTAAAGATAAAACGTACAGGTATCAAAGAGGTCGTAAATGCAGATCTTTTATTAATGAAAGACATTATTGAGTTGCTTACAAATTACTATTCCGTCGTTCGTGAAATTAATTTGATGCATGTGTTTGATGCTTTTGCTAAAAGCATTCAAGAGGAACTTTCATTTAATAACGAACAAAAAAACATTCAACTTTTCGCTCGAAACTTTCGCGGTAATACAGACATCGAAACTATGAAAGTGTATCCCGAATTGAGTAATGATAATATTTTGTGCATTTCATTCATTGATGGAGCCAAAATCAACAATAAAAACGCAATTACCGAATTCAATCTAGACTCTGAAACTATTTTAGACAAATGTTATAATTTGTATTTGACGCAAATGCTAGAGCATGGATTCTTTCATGCAGATCCACATCCTGGCAATATCTTGGTTACACCTTCGGGCAAAGTTTCTTTTATTGACCTTGGTGCCGTCGCTAAAATGTCTTCACATGACAAAGAGCTTTTAGAAGATTTTGTCGTGTACTTTATATATAAGGATGCTCATCGTTTAGTCAATACATTAAAAAAGATGGCTTTGCATGTTGATATCAAAGATGAAAAGCTTCTCGTTCGTGCATTCCAAGAATTATTGGATATTATCAATACGCATTCGCTCGAAGAACTTGATATTAAAGCTTTGTTTAGTAAGTTTTCTCACCTATTAAATGATAACAATATCATTATGCCCGAACATATTTACTTGCTTGTAAAAGGGATAGTATTAATGGAAGGAATAGGACGCGAACTTTCGCCAACCCTCAATATTGTAGACAAAGTAAAACCATACATCACCAAGATCGCAACACAACGCATCTCTCCTGAAAAATTATTAGAGGACAATATTGGTACATTATGGGAAATGCGTAGACTTTTACATTCAGCTCCCCAGTCTTTATCTGCTATCGTGGACAAATTCAATCAAGGAGAGTTTAAAGTTTCGGTAAATAATCGTGAATTTGAGAAGTATAGAAGTCAAGAATTACGTAATAATTCATTGAATCGCATGGTTTGGCTTGCGGCAACTTTTTTTATTGGAGGATGCTTACTAGCAAATATTTCGCAGGTATCATATTTTGGAATCGCAGTCATTTCATGGATTCTATGGCTGATAGCTACAGTTATATTTGTATTAATGATGCTAAAAAGATACAAGTTGAATTCGTAGGGTATTCTATTTCTTATTTATTTTATACTCCTTTAAGATAGTATTAAAATGGCGATCATTTATATAATGTATAAAATGATGAGATTTTAGCCCTGAAAAATCTGTTCTATTTAAAAACTTATACGATTTAGATAATTCTTCGTAAGAATCACCTTTATAACCTAAATCTGTAGGATTCAACTTATTAGACAACCAGCCTACTATTTTTTTGAGCATCAAATCAGTCTTATTCGTAGAAATATGAAATGACTTTAATTGTGGTGTGAACATCACATTATATGTACTATCCTCATGCTTGATTTCAAAATCAGCTTTGCCTATCGCAGGAGCCAAAGCGATAGCATATATCTTATTTTTCTGATTTCGAATAAGGTCATTTTGCAAACTAGCAGTATCAATATAATGATGTTCGACGATATCAGACATTTTTACACTATCAATTGGAGCTGAACTTAGTGCCGACATGATAACTGATGCACCTCGGCTATGTGAAATCAAATACACCTCTTTATTGGACATCGTATTCAGAATCTTGCGCAACGCGAATTTGCCAACATATTGTGAATAATCTGAAGCTGTAAACCAAGTTTTCAAACTTGAAAAGGGGTTTTTGGTATATAATCCATCCCAATAGAATTGAATCACCTCGTCTGAATTTATTAAGTTTAATTTATTCTGTATGCGTTCGTAATTTCGCGTAACTTCTTTTGCTTTTGCATTAAAACCATGAATTAAGATAAATACCCTCTTTTTAGATTGCAAATGCTCCCTAAGGAGACGTAAATAGCCTTTCTCAAATTTCTCCAAATCCATGGAAAGTGACTTTTCTTCGGCCAACTTGCTCAATGAATAAGCATTCTTTTTTCCATTACGTGGCGGAATTCCATACACTTTGCTCCAATCATTCGGATAAAATGCGCCAAATTGATCTACAAAAGCTATAGTCGTTCTTGGTGGAATTTGTCGATTTGGATTTGCCGAAATCGGGGCATTATGCTGAATTCCACAAGAAGAACAGATGAAAAACAGTAGACAATAAATGAAAAGTCTCATATATAGAAGGTCATAAATAGTCAGATTTATTTTAAATCCTCCTTATAGACAAATAATAATTAAATATGTTTTGATAAACTTTATGCAACAATGATGCATTTAATTTGCAACATTGATGCATTTGCATTAGTTTTGCAGCATAGTTGCAATACAATTAAACTGATGATTCGAATTTTATTTCTATTCCTATATACAATTTCATTCAGCTTGGGCGCATCCGCACAAGATAAAATCAATATTTCTGGCAAGGTATTGAATGATAATACGCACGAAATCGTTGTACATGCATATATCCGAATCGGAAATCAAATAACGGTTTTATCGAATCATCAGGGTGAGTTTCATTTACATAATTTACCAAAAGGGACTTTAAATCTGGATATTTCTCATGTTGCCTATTTACCGCAAAAATTAAGCATTGACCTAAGCAAAGACACTGTTTTCAATATTTATTTAACTTCTAAATCGATTGGACTAGATGTTATAAATATTCAAAAATCAGGTAGCACAAATGCTGCTCATACGTTAAAAATCGAACATCGATTGGAGAGCCAAGGTAAAAATTTAGGAGAAACATTAGCTGATCTTTCTGGTGTGAGCATTTTACGTACGGGAGCGACTATCGCAAAGCCCATGATAAATGGTCTATATGGAAATCGTATCATACTTTTAAATAATGGTACGCGACATGAGAGTCAACAGTGGGGACTTGATCATGCACCAGAAATTGATCCTTTTGCAAATCAAAAAATTTCGATTCTAAAAAATGCAGATGCACTTCGCTATGGCGCAGATGCATTAGGCGGATTGGTTAAATTGGAACAGCAAGATATCGTAAAAGATAGGGTAATTGCGGGAAGTGTCAATTTGGGAGCAAATAGTAATGGAAAAGGTGCATATTTGAATACGCAATTGGAAGGTACAAAAGGGAATTTTTCATATCGAACAGGTATAACAGGAATAAAGGCCGGTAATCTAAAAACACCAGATTATTATATCGGTAATACAGGAAGACAAGAATTAAATGGAAATTTACTTGTCGAATTTAATAAAGACAAGCACGAGTTCGCAGCTTTTTTTAGTCATTTTGGGACGGAATTGGGTATTTTCCAAGGAGCACATGCTGGCACTAAAGAGGATATTTTGGTTCGTATCGCACATGGCAAACCTTTTGACACATATGACTTCTCATACGAAATAGCTGCTCCAAAGCAAAGGGTCAGTCATCAATTGGCAAAATTGAGCTATGCCTACAATCTTGATAACAATAAAAAAATAGAAACTTATTACAGCATTCAACAAAATCACCGTCGTGAATACGACCTACGTCGCGTGCAATCAGATAATACACCGATGGCAGATATTGTGTTAATGACGCAACAAGCAGAAGTTTTGTATAAAAACAACAATAGTCAGATCGGTATATTTGGATCTTTGCAAATTAACAATAATACAGCTGGCACTGGTACTACGCCAATAATACCAAATTTTGACAACCACAATGTCGCTTTATTCGCAAGTCATAGGATTAACTATGGACGAAACTATGTTGAATTCGGAGGACGTTATGATTACAAATATTTTGATGCCGCAGGTTATCGTTATGCATATGATCAAATGAATTCTGAGGGTTTTGTTCCACAATATTTACTACAAGATAGACGACATTTTAATAATTTCTCTGGAGTTGTCGGAAATACTATAGCTATCAATCCGATGTTGACATGGAAAAGTAGTTTGTCATTAGCATGGAGAGCTCCGTCAGCTAGTGAATTATATAGTGATGGTATCCATCACGGAACAGGAACTTATGAAATTGGAAACATTAATTTAGAAAGTGAAAAAGGATTAAAGTGGGTAAATACGATTACTTACAAAAACAAATGGTTATCGCTAAATGCTGATTTGTTTGGTCAGGTAATTGACAATTATATTTATAGTCAACCAAACCCTGATTCTGTTAGACAAACTATACGTGGCACCTTCCCAATTTTTCAGTACCAACAAGATAACGCAGTTTTTTACGGAATAGATCTTCAAGCAAATCTAGATTTACACAAAAATTGGACTTACGAAATAACTTATTCTTCGGTACGAGCGAAGAATACCTCAAAAGATAGTTACCTCCCCTATATTCCTGCTGACAGAATTCAACAAGCACTTGCATATAGATTTTTAGTCAGAACTAACGACGCTTACTTCAAAATCAAACATCAATATCAAGCGAAGCAAGATCGCTACGAAACAAATTCTGATTTTGCTGTTCCACCGGCGAGCTATCATACTTTTGACATTTTTGCAAACGTAAGCTGGAAAGTATCTAATGAAACAAAGATTGGTCTTCTATTATCGGTAGAAAATGTATTCAACACCAGTTATAAAGATTATTTAGATAGATTTAGATATTATACACATAGTATTGGTAGAAATACATCTCTAAAAATAAATTATACATTCTAATACATACATATTATGAAAAATTACATTTTACTAGCGCTAATCAGTGTTTTTACGTTTACATCTTGTAAAAAAGATGATCCAGTTCAAGAAGTAGATCAAGAGCAATTAAGTACAGCTAAGCTTATCTTTACACCAGTTGAAAAAGAAACTAAAGATGGTAAAACTGTCTATACTCCTATTCTAGATGAAGAAATACATACTATCAATTTTGAAGGACCAAACTATTTACCAGAGGTTGGTGCGCACTTACACCTTCATGTAGGTGAGACATATAAATTAGAATTAAAAACAACAGATTTTGCAGGTAGAGCTTCAGAAATGACATTCTTAAGTCGTCATGAAAATCACCAAGCTTTTTTAATTGGTGCGGATGATACAGTATTAGATTTTGATTATGGAGATGAAAACAATGTAGGTATTACTGCATACATCACACTTAAGAAAGCAAAAGATTCATTTGTGTTAAACTATGTAATGCGTCATTTGAGGCCAAATGTAAAACAAAATATTAAGGCAACAGACTGGAATAATGCAAATTATACGCAATTCACAGGAGACAATGATTTGGATTTAAAGTTTGAAGCCCATTTCGTAGAAGAAGAGCACGAACATTAATATCAAAAACTAATTTGAGTTTCGCATAAAAATGATATTTTTGCGAGACGCCTGCGTAGTTCAATGGATAGAATATCAGATTCCGGTTCTGACGATGTGGGTTCGAGTCTCGCCGCGGGCACTTAGCCTTCTCATATGAGAAGGTTTTCTTATTTAAAGTAAAAACTAAAAATCAAGTTTTGATTTACTTCAAGTCCGAATTAAGCTTCTGTATTATTAATGAACATTGGCACTGATATTTTTAAAAAATTGTCGAAATTATCATTATAAGGATTACTATGTATAGATAATACAGAAGCTTTTGTGTGATTGGACAAAAGGTAAATTCAAATCTCTAAAATATATTTTTATTAAAAGACTTAGAGGTTTAAATCATAAACTGATTATATATGTTCAGAAGAATAAGTTTTATTCATGAGACTATCGTTATATTTTTCTAATAATAAGATATATTTTCTAATCCAAAAATCTACTTTCTCATTCTCAGTTAATTGATTTTGTAAATAACTTGGTTCAGTTTTTTGGTTGGTATGTACATTAAATACTTCAGGAAAATCTGTTGAAAAATCATAATCAATACACGAGCCAATCCTGATTAGTATATCAAAAGGTAAATTGTCGTGTTCAAACCAATTGTATAAAGTACATCTGCTTATTTTCATCGTACGCGCCAATTTACTTATATTGTGGCCTTTCCTTCTAATAATTGATTCTACTATACTACCCGCATGCCTTTTTAAAGAATATTTTAAATTGGATTTATCTTTATCTTTCCTCAATCCAATCCTGAGAGAGGATATTTCCTCTTGTGTTAATTCCATAGTTCAAATGTTTAGATAGGTTAATATTTACTTTAAATTTCTATTAATAAAAAAAATTAAAAAATGATGTTCGTCATTGAATACTTACGGTAAGTACGCGTTCTGACCATTTTTTAAAAAAACATCTAAATAATTTTGCTGCAATACAATATAAAAGGTAGTTTTATATATCATCTCCTACTAAAACCACCACATGAAGAATATTTTAATTATTGAAAATAATTTAGAATTACTATGTAAATATGCTGATACATTAAAAAATGCCGGTTATGAAGTTACCCAAGCTGATAACAGCGAGATAGGAATTCATTTAGCAATTAATAAAACTCCTAATATAATAGTTAGCAACACTATCTTATCCAACATAGATGGATTTGAAATATTATCCATATTATCTTTGAATCCATCTACATCAAATATTCCTTTTATATTTTTGAATCCAAATGCTTCTCCTGAAGAAGTAAAAAAGGGAATAGAAATTGGTGCAGCTGATTTTATAACCAATCCATTCCAAAGCAATCAATTGATACGGTCGGTAGAGATTAGGATTAATAACATTAAAAATCAAAGTTGGACAATTTTACCATTAAACGAATCAACTCAAAATTCTCTAGAACTTCGTAAAGGTTTAGAAAAACTACATGATTTAATATCCCAAAGCAAAACTAGACATCTTAAAAAGAAACACACTTTGTATCATGAAGGTGATTATTCGCAGTGGCTTTATTTCTTGATAGAAGGAAGTATAAAAACATTAAAATTAACTAGTGATGGTCGAGAATTTATAACCGGTTTATACAGACCAATAAGTTTTATTGGTCTAGATAATTTATTGTATGATGTTCCGTTTAATGAGAGTGCTGAGGCTACAGAAAGTTCAATACTTCATTTCATTTCTAAAAGCGCAGTAGTAGAATTGCTGAACGAGTATGTTGATCTCAATCATTATTTTATAAGAATAATGTCCAAAAATCTACACGAAAAAGAAGATTTACTCGTAGAGCTAGCCTATGAATCTGTTAGAAAACGTTTAGCTCAACTTTTAATTCGACTGAGTAAAGATTCTGTACCCATAGATCAAATTTATATATCCAGAGACGAGCTCGCTGGACTTGCTGGCATTGCTACCGAAACGGTCAGCAGAATACTTTCTGACTTCAAAGAACGAGGGCTAATTGAAAGAAATGGTAGTCACTTACAAATCCTAGATCTTGAAGGACTAGCACTCATTAAAAGTTAACAAAATATCCATATACAAATGTCACAAAACATAAAAAATATGTAAAGTAAATTTCACGCCATCCGTCAACATTTTCGCTGACTATTATCATTGTATTCGTATCGACTGCAAGGTATATTTATTGTAAAGCGATAATATTCATGGAGAAAATTTTGGTGACGACAGATTTATCAACTCATTCAATTTCAGCAATTCACCTAGCATTGCAATTAGCGAAAGAAAGAAGTGCAAAACTAATAATCGTACATGTATATAATCTATTGAAGCCTAAAAAATGGCGAATCCAACGATTCGAAAATTATAAAGAGACTAGAAAAGAATTTGTACTAAATAAGTTAAATAAATTTTTAGAAAAAGCTATTCCTTCACCAAAATTAACTTCATTTGACATCGAGATTGACCTCCAAATCAATACTAATACAACATCCGCATTATTAAACACAATTAAAAAACATGATTGTTTCTTCGGTATTATATCTACTCATGGCAGAGGAAAGACCAAAAATGCTATTGGCTCTACAGCGAATAAGTTTATATCTAGATCACCAATCCCAATAATTGCAGTACCCAGCACTTTTAAAATCAAACCTCTTGAAAGTATTTGCTATTGTTCTGATATGACAAACTATATCAAAGAAACTAACAAAGTAATTGATTTTGCGAAACCAATGGACGTAGAAATTAGACTTTTACATATAACAACCTCTAAAGAGAATCTACTTAAGAAAAACAGCCTAGAGACCAAGTTATTGAGAAGGACTGGAACTAAAATTAAAACCAAACAATTAATTAAAAACCCCGATAATACGATAAATGAAGAAATTGCTATTGCCGCAAAAAAGACTCAGCCTTCGTTGGTCGTACTATTTATTGGGAGAAACAATCAGCAAATGGAAATAAACAGCATTTTTACAGCTATAAATCCCTCTTCAATTTATAAAAAAACACCTATTGTATTCTTCAAAAGATAAAGGGTTCGGACCATTTATTAAGTCAAATAATTGGTTATTACCTAATAAATGACCAAGCAACTTTAAATCCTACAAAATTATTTTGTCTATCACATTGATAAAACTTCCCCGTACTCTCGAACCGAACACCAAAATCCAATGAGTTTTTTGCATTATTATAGAGCAAATATCCAAGTTGTGGCGCTATAACAAATGCTTGTGTTTTTCCAGCTACACAATTGGTTTTATTTAGCAAAATTGATATACCAATATCTGTTTGCGCATATACATTTTTGTTAATATAATATTTCAAACCCGTCTTTATTGGAATAATGTGCATATTATCGACCAAATGACTAAAGTTTGTTCTTACAAACGCATTATTGAATCCAAAATTGACTGTTGCAAATAATTCATCATCTATAATTGGGAAATCTGTTTGGAAAGACAAACCAACCATTTTATCGTGTTTTTTAGCTAAATAACTTACAGCTTGCCCTACTTCTGCTGCTACACTATACTTTATACCTCTCCCTCTGTAGATTTGAGAATATGCTGTATTTGTTAATAAAAATAATGCGAGAAATATGACAAAATAATTTCGTGTTTTCATAAAGTAATTGTTTAGTAGGCTTACCCCATAAAGGGATATATCATTAATAAAATATGTAATATTTTATTAATGATGACCATTTTTCCTTTTTATAAAATTGTTTGTAGAAGGACGACTTGTAGATGTTTTGTTTAATAATTCATTATACTTCTCCAGTAATGTGACGTACTTATTCATCCAGAAATAGACTGAATTGGTATCATCTTCAAGATCAGAACTCAAAGGTTTTTCTTCATCTCTTAAAAAATGACGGTGATTATTCAGCACGGATTGAGGTAGATCATTGGAAAAGTCGTATCCGATTAGATTACCAACTTCTAGAATGATTTGAATATTTAAATTTTCTTGTTCAAACCAATTATAGATTGTTCTTCTGCTAACTTTTAGTTTTCGTGACAGTTCGCTAATCCCAATGCGTTCCATCCGTATAACTTGCTCCAGAATACTTCCTAAATGTATACTCATGATAAAAAATATGGTAAAAAATTATTTAATTAACTTCAAGAATGTCTAATTCCTGGTATTTAGAGTTATTGCTGATATAATCTGGCAATACTTCTTTCATCTTTTTCACTACGTCAAAATCATTAGCTGATTTGTTGATAGCTATAAGTTCTTCGATTTCGTGGTTGATATGCAAATAATTATGATATATGTTTTGAGATATTTTAATTTTTGGATGATGAGTCGAGATTAATCTTTCTTCCATCAATAGTAACTCTTCATATATTTTCTCTCCAGGTCGAAGCCCTGTAAATACTATATCAATGTCTACATATGGCTTTAATCCAGCCAGTTTTATCATATTAAGGGCTAAATCAACAATTTTTATTGGCTCGCCCATATCGAATAAAAATATCTCTCCTCCATTTCCCATTGCTCCTGCTTCCAACACTAATTCCACAGCTTCAGGAATGGTCATAAAATAGCGAGTGATTTCAGGATGGGTGACGGTTATTGGTACTTTGCGTTCTATTTGACTTTTGAACCGAGGGATCACTGATCCGCTAGACCCCAACACATTTCCAAATCGAGTTGTAATAAATTTGGTTTTCGAAGGATAATAATTGCACATACCATCCAAAGACTGAATGTATATTTCTGCTAATCGCTTCGAAGCTCCCATGACATTCGTGGGTCGTACAGCTTTATCTGTAGATATCATCACAAACTTCTCCACACCAAATTTTACACTTATATCGGCTAATATTTTAGTACCTAAAACATTGGTCCAAATAGCTTCAGAAGGATTCTCTTCCATCATAGGCACATGCTTATATGCAGCAGCGTGAAATACAATATCTGGTCGATATGTCTCAAAAAGTGTTCTTATTCTGTCCTCATTCTGAATATTTGAAATAAAAATTTTGATTTTACTAAAGTGAACTTGTTCTTCAATTTCTAATCTTAAATCATGCAATGGTGTCTCAGCTTGATCACAAAGAATGACCATCTTCGGATCATAATTCAGTGTCTGTCGAACAATTTCAGATCCTATAGATCCTGCAGCGCCTGTTATAAGTATTCTTTTTCCCTTTAGCTCACTCAAGATATTCTTCTTATCAAGAGATATCGGCTCACGCCCCAAAAGATCGTCAATATTAATATTCTTAAGTTGATTGCTATCGAATGTCCCATCAAGCCATTTCTCCGAAGAAGGAACTTTGATCAACTCTATTCCTACTTCACTACACTCATCCATTATTTTTTTGTAATAGGACGAGGTAAAATTATTTTCAGACACCAAAATTTTTGATACTTTTTCTGATTTATTTATAATAGACAAAGAATCTACAGCATATACTTTTTTCTGTTCGATATATTTATCCGAGCGCTTCATGTCATCTGCTAAAAAACCAATTACATGCATTCTTGATGTATTATCCAGCTCCAAAGTCTTTTTAATTAGTATGGCTTGGTCGTCAGAACCATAGATTAATACATTTTCTTTAACACTATTTTTAATATTATTGAATGACAAATACATCGATCTAATCATTACTCTTAATAGAATAAGTAAGGATGAAGAGAAGAAAAAATTTAAAACCAATACTTTTTCTAGTCCCGTTAATTGCTGTGGAAAGATTCGAGTAAATAAACTATAAACAGTTACAAAAACCAGATTGATAGAAAGCACCGCTAAAAATACACGAAGCATATCACCTGTGTTAGAATAACGCATTATGCCTGTATTTACACGAAAGAAAATAAAAATACCCGCAGATATTAAGCTATAGAGTAATAAGAACTGAACGTTATTTGTATTTAACACCTCTATATATTCATATCCATTAATAAATGCAAGCCCGAATACCAAAGTCGATATAACTATGAACTGATCTATAAGAAGTATTAGCCATTTTGAGTGAAATTTATCACCAAGAATTAAGTTTTTCATTGTAGAATTATATTAGGAAGTATTTAACACGCAAATCATTGGTTTAATCTATATAGAGGAAAGAAATCAATTGGATTATTTATATCATTTCCTGATTGCTCAACATGAATATTGTAAGCATCTTGATCAACAATAAAGCGCCAACTTTTGTGGGGAAGCACGAGGTCCGAAAAACCCAATTTCCAATCGAACAACGAATTGTCCTGATAACCTTGACCTCCTCCAAGATGAAAATATTCCATTCCCATTTCTCTGCCCATCAAACAAATCTCATCGTTCATGAATTTTGCAGGGGAATATCTTAGGTACTCAATATCTGTAGCAAGCAAATGCGCTTGAATAATACCTTTCGTAAAAGTAATCACGCTACCACAAACCAATTTGTCTTCAAAAAAAACGAGTAATAGCTTTGCATTGCATTGCTTAGAATTCAGCAAAGAAGTGAAATACGCTTCGTTGAATTTGTAAAAACTCGATGCTCCAATGCGATCCATACTTTGATTATATAGCTTTGTAAATGCGCTAATATCCTCTTGACTTTGCTTGAGACGCGTATAAAAACCTAGTTCTCGGGTTTTCCTTATAGTTTTTCTAGTTTGAGTTCTATATCTTTTATGCTGATTCTCTAAAGGTTGGATCAAATCAACAGCTACAACCTTACCATTATCATATACACCTCCCATACCTTCCAATGCTTTTACCTGGTTAAAAAAAGGATGAAATTTCACAAAAACACTTAGACAGTTTTGCTCTTTCAGGAATTGTAGAAAAACGTTTTGAAAGTTATTAATGAATTGATCATTCAAATCGTCAAAATCCTTATTTGAAATAGGACCGGTATATCCATATACAGAATGGAAATCAATATAATTCGAGTTTGGTACAGGACGTTTCAATAAAGGAAGAGCTATATAGTCGTCTTCATCTTCATATACAAAAAGTATAGGTTCACCGATTTTAGCCAGATCATGGTAATCCCATGTATGATAAAAATCATATTTGTAAGCATTAGAAACATATTGAGTCCAAATGTCTTTTTCAGCTAAAGTAATAGTGAACGCATCACTAGTTTTAGTTTTCATAATATTGTTAATAAATGATTATTAAGAATAACTTATTGTGTATCTCTATAGGGAGAAAAGAGATATAGGTAGTAGATAGATGTTGATATTAAATATGGTTAGCAAGCTGTAGAATTGGTACTTGCAACCATTTTTATCTTTTCGTCCTCGGAGATAAATTTAAAACCAGCACGATAATAACAGCGAATTCCTATTATATTTTGAGGATGAACGTACAAATAAACACTTTGTAAGTTCAAGTTATTGAAAGCGATCTGTAGCATTTGTCTAGTTGCCTCAAAGCCAATACCCTTTCCCCAATACTGCTTTTCTCCAATGAAAAGTTCAAATTCAGCCGTATTATCTATTATATTCCTGAGCTGTACGTTACCTATATACTCATCGTTACTCGATAGACAAATAGCAAAACGTTTTTCATTTTCGTTTTTTAGCACATTAGTCAACCATTTTTCTTCTATATCTAATGTGATTTCTTGAGTTGGCACAAAACCAGTGTAGGTCCAAATTTCAGCATCGTTTCTCCATTTGAATGATTTTCGTGCATCTTCAATCTGCAGTGGTCTTAAATAAATTGGGTTACTCATAATAAGGAATTTAATATTGCTAATATGCTACGCATATCTTGCATATTGTAGCGGTGATCAATTGGTATAGTTATCAAATTTTTAGCTAAGAAATATTCATAGCTATCAGGGCTTGCCCAGTCAAATACATTTGGCCAATAGGTTGGTATAAAGATTTTATTTTCAATCAATCTCTCTCTTAACGAAGCATCTTCTACGAGCAATGGATATACCATAGGGACATCTTCATTCGTAATCTCGATCCTTAGCCTATTTATTTTCTCCAAATGTTTATGTAGAAAGTAAAAATTATTTTTTCGTATTAGCTCACACCCCTCATAATCAATCCCTTCTAATAATTTTGTAGTAAGAGTAGACATCTTTCTGATTTCATTATTTACCAACATTTCATTATTTGCTAAATAATCTTGATACCCATCTTCGATATTTTTTTCTATGGATGTCAATAAATGTGAGATCCTACCCATAGACAAATCTGTTTTTAAATTCAACCCTATTTGAGTTGAAGTAGAAACATATGCTCCGTCTGGTACGCCAAAAAATTTACGACATGAGTAAAATGTATCTACATTTGATATAGGTTTAACAAAAAAGGCTTGAGCATTGTCAATAATTAGATTTTTAATAATGCTAGACAACCACATCACTGTACTAGTCTTAATGCCAAAATAATTCGTGTACAACAGCGCGCTATTATCATCCAACTTGAAATCAAGAATTGGATCTAAATTTACATCAATGTTGTAAAACTCATATTCGATATTAAGTTTATTAAATGGCTCTAAAAGCACCTCGCATGTGAAGTATGGAATATACACTTTAGTATATTTTCTCAGCCTCAAGATATATTCAAGGGCATTCCTGCCTGTATTTAAAGGAACTAATGTTGGGTAATAACTCACACCCATAGGTATCTGCAATGGCATATACCCACCGATAGATTTTAAAGAATTCAATACTTTCATAGTTTTACCCTTGATCCGCTTGGTACATTCTACGCTCACGTGGTACGTAATACTCCTCTAAACTTGCAGGTATTCTTGCATTATAACCTATTACCTGTCTCAAACCATCTGTTAAATTTTTACCAAAATCATATCCTAAATATCTAGGGTAGTCAAATTGTTGTTTGATATATGGCTTGGTGAAACCTAGTGTTAATGCACGCCTTGGTTTATTAGTAAAATTTGTTCCAGCTGCGTGCCAGAGGTTTGAATTAAACAATATAATGCTTCCTTTTTTCGCAATAGCTTGTTTTGCATACAAGCGAAAATGCTTCTCATCGGGCACTTGATCAATTTTATGTGAGCCAGAAAGAAAGTGCGTAGCACCATTAGATGTTGTAAAATCATCTAGAGGAATGATCATTTGAATCATGAAATTTTGCTCTACACTGAATGTACGCACATCCCTATGGATATTATTAATATAAGCGTTGTTACTTTGTGAATTGATAACTCCGTTTATACCATTAAGAATATAATTACCTCCTAAAAAATCCCTTAATTCTCTATTGCAATACATATTCTCGAGTAAAGGAAGACTAAAATTATCCTTTTCTAATAAATGGTGTAATGTGCCAGCCATATTACCAGCGATACCATTAGAAATTTGAATTTGCCTTCTCTTTTCATAGGCACTTTCCAATTCAGATGTGATTCTTGAAATCAATTTTTGGGGGATAGCTCGTTCGTAAATGATCCATCCGTAGTTATCCATTGTCTCGCGAAACTCTTTTAAAGTTGCTTTGTTGTAAGCAAATGAATTTTTCATATTTTATGGTTTAAGTTGTTTAATCCTGTGTTGAATATTGTTCGATCTAATAATCGAGTTCCATGATTTTCATCATATCTTTATTTATAAGATTGACATCAAATTTTTCTTTGGCGAACACCAAACTCTTTTTGCCATAATCGATGATTTCTTCTCTATTCAAAATGAAATATTCCATTTTGGAAGCTAAAGCATAAGAATCCTTTATTGGTATTAGGAATCCGTTGGATTTATTAGGATCACTATTTACAGTTTCTCTACATCCAGGGCTATCACAAGTTATTACAGCTCTACCCATCGCCATACTCTCCAATAGTGCCCTAGGCACGCCCTCACGATAATAGGATGGCAATACTACGACGGATGCCTTATTAATTAATGGACGCACATCATTCACGAATCCAACATATTCGATGATATCACCTTTTATGATTTGACAATAAAGTTCTTCACTTATGGAATCAATATTTCTGTCATAATCACCTACCAACTGAAATTTCACATTTGGATATTTAGATTTTATTTTCGTTGCTGCTTCGAAATATTCTTTTACGCCTTTAGCATTTATCAACCTCGCTATCATCAAAAAAGTGACAGAATTGATATTGGGCTCAGCATAGGCATAGTGCGTGAGATCAACTCCAGATCCATTAACAACATGAACATTTTGTGTAGCGTTAATGATCTTTAAATCAAGTAAGTCTTGCGCATCATCTCTATTTTGCAATACTAAACTAAGTCGAGGATCCGACTTTAGACTAATTTTCAATAGTAACTTAGTAAAGTTGGCTACTAACTTATTGGTTCTATTCCCCTTTGTAAAATTGTATCCCAGACCAGTGATCATAGGCACAATACAATTGACACCCGAATTTTTAGCAAGTATAGTTCCATAAATTACAGGTTTGAGTGTATAGGGAAAAAAGATATCTGGCCTAATCTGTCTTATCTGTTTGCGTAGCGAAATGATAAACTGTAAGTCGGAAAAAACTGACACATTACTTCCATCAAGATTACTTTCTTTGACTATCACATTCATTTTATTTAGTTGATTGCGAATAGCAGTATCTTTAATAATAGGCGTAAATACATAAACTTGGTTTTTCTCCTGTAACTTTTCAATCAGTTTTCCCCGAAAATCCAATAATGACTTAGAAGAATCACAAACGATTAGTATTTTCTTTTTTTTGCTTATTTTTTTCATTTCGAAATATGAATAAACTACAAAGCCACCATATAGGTGGCTTACTAATTAGAATTAATATTTGGTTAGGTTTATATTTTGTGGATACTGATTTAATTACAGAGTAACAAACTAAAAACTGTGTAAATAATATGAAAACAATAAATATTATTTCGGTCCAGCACCATTCGTTACGATTGTAGGAACATCTTTCGCAGCATGTAGGTAAGATTTGTATTCATATTCTGGTACCCACTTACTTTCTGCAGTAGTAATAATATTAGCACCACTATTGTAGTAGATATTGGTACTAATACCGCTAAAATAACCAGCAGGATCTTGATTTATCTTTGATATCAATGGAGTTTTAACATTAGAGAAGTACTCATTATCTGTACGAATAATGGCTCCTGCTCTAACACCTAAAGAATATCCGCTGTTATTTAGGTGATAATTGTTAAACATGTGTACTCTACCATAGTTCACAGATGGCTCTCGCTCTGAGACATTATACCAGAAATTATGGTGCATAGTGACACGCAACTTTCCGGCATCACTCTCATGTCCTTTAATGCCACCACTTATTAAAACTGAAAGATGTGTGTCATGAAATCTATTCCAAGATACAGTAATATAATCCGCCTCTCTTGTTATAGATATATCTTTACCCCAATAATCCCAGCCTCGATCTTTACTCGTTGTGAAATCACAATGATCAACCCAAATATGATGTGCTTTATCTTTGATTTGGATTGCTGCATGATTTACATAATTTCTAAATTTTATATTTTGAATTATGATATTACTCACATCAAAAACGAAAAAATTGATACCCTGTAAAACAGCTCCTGATTTACCTATAATAGATTTATTAGATCTTACATATACAAAGTCATCTCCAGCCCCTTTGATCGTTCCTGTTATGTAGACAATCCTCGGTGTATTATCGCTCAAAGCTGATTTTAAAGCAGCCAGTGTATTTACCGTGACTTCTGTACCGCCCTTACCACCTGTTGTAGTGCCATTTACCATAGCGTACCCCATTAATCCAGATGTATTCACTAGTGATTCGCTAGGTTTAGTGGAAGGAGCTGGTAGTGGAGGCGCTACTATTGAATTATTAGTCACCGTATAAGTATACGTTCTACCGTTTTTCATAGGATTCGTATTATCTGATGCGGAGAAAATAAGAGTTTTTCCCCAATGACTAAATCTTCCTCGTCCAATATTTCTAATATCATTATGCACAGCGTGCGCTCCCCCTATCTCCTTTCCATTCTCAAAAAGCTTTAAGGTAGACTGGTTAGGATTCACTTGCGAATCACCATCTTCAATAGGTATAGTAATCTTATAAGCATAACCACCGTCTGAACGTAAATTACTATTTACCAACGATCCTTTTATAACGTTAGTTGATGTAGTAGATGCCGATTTATCAATTTCACCCTTTATAATAGGAGTCTCAAAGCTCGTTAAAATGGCCTCTTCCTTTTGACAATTGGTTAATCCCAAAAAGGCGACAAACAATAAAGTTGTTGAAACCACTTTTGCTATAAATTTTGTTTTTCCTTGCATTTATTTATTTTTTTTTTAACCCTTTGACGCAAACGTAAAAGATTAGTTCATTTAAACAAAAGCAAGTAAAGATTAAAATATAAGAATGTTTTAAAAATAAATAATTCGTTTATATCTGTAAAACAGTCAATTACAAATTATTAATTATTAATTTATTAACTAATTTTATAAAGTTAACAAAATGATTTTTGTGACAATACTATGATAAACTATTTTGCAACTCAATTGGTTCAGCTTTTTTAGCACTGTTTGTATAATAGTTGTTGTACCAATTTACAAAGTTCTTCACACCTTCCTTTACACTCGTTATAGGTTGGTAGTTAAGGTTTTCTTTCAAGTCATTTATATCAGCAGAAGTTGCTTCCACATCCCCAGCTTGCATAGGCAAGTAGGCTCTTTTTGCTTCAATGCCCGTATTATTTTCTATTTCAGTAATAAAATTTAGTAAACTGACAGGCTCCCCCCTTCCAATGTTAAAAACTGTATATGGTACATTTGAAGTTGCTGGATCAGGTTGGTGTGCATTCCAACTAGGATTGGATTTTGCAGGGCTATCAATTACACGAACAATGCCCTCTATAATATCATCAATATAAGTAAAATCTCTACTCATATTCCCACTATTATACACTTCAATCTCCTTCCCTTCTATAATTGCTTTAGTAAAGATAAACAATGCCATATCTGGTCTACCCCAAGGTCCATAAACTGTAAAGAATCTTAAGCCAGTGGTTGGAAGATTGAATAGGTAGCTATACGCATGTGCCATTAGCTCATTGCTTTTTTTGGATGCAGCATACAGAGAAACTGGATGGTTCACACCTTCATGTGTTGAAAATGGCATAGCTTTGTTTAGACCGTACACACTTGATGAACTTGCATATAATAAATGTTCAATTTTGAAGTGTCGGCAACATTCCAAAATATTTAGAAACCCTTTGATATTAGTATCTATATATGCTTCGGGATTCGTAATGCTATAACGGACACCAGCTTGAGCTGCTAAATTACATACCGCATCGAATTCATAATTTTTGAAACACTCTTTCAAGTTATCATCATCACAAATGTCCAATTTTACAAATGTATAATTCCAATATATGGAGCTTGTCGTTGCTTCTCCATATGCTAAATCTCTTGCATCAATTCCAGCTTCATTAAGTCTGTCATATTTCAAATTGACATCGTAATAATCATTGATGTTGTCGATACCTACTACAGTATCCCCTCTTTCTAACAAACGTTTTGCCAAATGCGAGCCGATAAATCCGGCTGTACCAGTTATTAAAATTTTCATAAGGTTATAAATTTTGATATGAATGTTGTCTCAAAAAGCAGTGCAGAGACAATAAAATGTGTAATTGAATTATATTATTGAGCTAATGCTCTAAGAATGGATTGCGAAAAATTTTGTGGACTTCGCTTCAATAAATAATCTATATGTGGATTATCCTTTGTTTGAGTATTATCTAATGTATTTTGTATCGCAGTAGCTAATGCCAGAACGTTATTAACTTCAACTGTCGTAATATTTGGTATAGAATCAATCCCGCCAGCACACATCGTGGATACTACAGCTGGGTTTGATGCCATCATTTCTAACAAAACATTAGGAAAACCTTCGGTGATTGAAGATACAACACACACTTTTGCATGTTTAAAGTATGGAACTGGATTAGCAATATATCCTTTTAAAACAACTGAATGTTGTAATTCGAGATCACTAATTAAATTTGTCAGTTTTTCTCTTTCCTTTCCCTCACCCAAAATAAGAAGTCTGATTTTTGGATTTGATTTTCGAACAATGCCAAATGCCTGGATAAGTATATCAAATCCCTTTTCTGGTATTAACCTTCCTGCTGTACAAATAAATTGTTCCCCCTCGTGAATTTGATTTAAATGTTCATTTCCTAAATCCATAATTTTATCTACATCAATAGGATTAGGCTGAACTATTACTCTCGAAGAGTCTAAAAATGGATTGTGATCCATTAATTGATTGAGCATGGTATCCGTTTGACAAACAACGAGATCCGCAGCAGGATATCCTAGCTTATAAAGAATTTGATAAACAAATTTTTTAAATCCTGAAAACCTTGTAAATATTGAAGTGCATTCTCTCACTATCAATTCATTTTTGAATAATCCAATACGCTTGCAAATACCAAGATAAGCATTCAGGTAAGGATGAGTACTCATCACAATTTGATCTTTATGCATTTTTGCCAATAGCGGAAGAAGCTTGATCATCCCCACAACTTTACTTTTATGAGAAAGATACTTTGTACTTAGATTTTCAGGTATTACAAGACGAGTATCTTGGTTTTTTGCTATAAATATCAAATTACCATTCACGCTGATAGCCATCTTAAGCAAAACATTTTCTGCCCCATTAGGTCTATCTGTAAGTGAAATAAGATTAATTTTTGGTTTTGAAGTTGACATCATTGTAATTTAAGTTTTAGAATTGTGTCCAATCCATATCTACTTAATTGAATACTAGCAAACTAATTCTTTTGTAGTTACTGTTTTATTTTTTGAAAGCCATTGCGACAGCACTAATAATTTCCAGATTTGAGGATATCTATTCCATTTGCCTGACATATGTTGAAGAATAATTTCTTCTGTTCTTTTCACATTTATTCCAGGTATATCTTTCAGCTTATCTAATGATAGATTATCCATTACATAACCTTTGAGTTCATTTCTAAACCAATGTTTAAAAGGCATAGTAAAACCTGATTTTGGTCTATCAAAAAGTGATGCAGGAACTTTTTCAAATAAAATATCTCTCAATATTTTCTTTTGATTCCCATTGTGATATTTGAAATGTGTAGGAAGACTTCGTGCAAACTCAACAACTCTATAATCCATCAAAGGAGATCTCGACTCTAAAGAAAATGCCATTGATGCGCGATCTACTTTCGTATTAATATCGTGGCTTAAATATGTCTTGATATCGAAATCTGATACACGTTCAAGTAATGGTTTATTTGGGTTTTCAAGTAAATAGTTAAAAGAATTCTTTATTGCTAAATCTGGATTTTTTACCCAAGAATTTTCCATATCAAACATTCTTATATACAACTCTTCAATGTTTTTGATTGATAATCCCATAGCAATAAGTTTATGCTTATAGAATGGAGATAGATTGATAAGATTTGCTAGTCCTCCCCTTATACTTGCTGGGGTTTTGAATAATTCACATGCTTGTTTAATCCATTTGTACCTGTGATATCCCAAAAAAAGCTCATCTCCTGCATCTCCACTCAGCGCAACTGTTACATGCTTTCTCGTATTTTTACATAAAAGCATACTAGGAATAGCACTAGAATCTGCAAAAGGTTCATCATAATAAGTTGTGAAATTTTCAATCAAATCAATTCCTTCTTCATAATTGCATTCTATTGTATGATGATCCGTACCCAGATAATCCGCTACTTGAGCTGCATACACACTCTCATCAAATCCCTTTACATCAAATTTTATGGAAAATGTTTTAACATTTGTAACTTCCTCGCAAGCCATCGAAGCTATTAAGGAAGAGTCTATTCCACCTGACAAAAACACTCCGAGCGGTACATCAGCGTGCATCCGTATTTTAACAGAATCCGATAATAAATTCTTTAAGTGATGTTTCGCGTCTTCGTAGTCTCCTGTAAATTTACGTTCCCAGCTGTAATCTAATGTCCAGTATTCTTCTATTTTTAAAGAGCTGTTACTTAAATTATAAGTGAAGCAATGTGCAGGTGGCAATTGTTTTACTTCATTCCAAATTGATTGCGGCTCAGGAATATATCCCCAGGAAAGATATTGTCCAATTGCATCCTCGCTTACTGTCAAATTATTATTAACACTTATCTGTGAAGGTTGGCTAGCAAATTCAAAGTTTTTAAAATCATGTAAATAATAAAATGGTTTTTTTCCCAATCTGTCCCTAGCTCCAAAAAATTCATTCCTAAAAGTATCGTAGATTACAAATGCGAACATTCCATTGAATAATCTCAAGCAATCGCGTCCATATTCTAAATAGGCAGCACAAATAACTTCGGTATCAGAATTGGTATTGAAATGATAATTTTTCTGTTCTAAGTCTTTTCGGATTTCTTGGTAATTATAAATTTCACCATTAAAGACTATATTTAAATGCAAATATGTAAAAGGTTGATTAGAGCGCGGATCTATATCAATAATAGCTAACCTATTGTGCGCAAAAACAACTTTATCATATCGCTGTACACCAGTAAATTCGGGCCCCCGAAATTTGATCCTTTCCATTTTTTCATTAACGGTAGCGTCTGAGTATGGAAATGTAGAACCGTATATACCACACATAATTGTAGATGTTAGTTGATTAATTTTTCGTATGATTTACTAATATTTTCTAAATCAAATTTTCTGTACACTTCTCTTTTTATTTCTACATGATCCCAAACTTTGCTAGTAGCCTGAATTATCTTTTCTTTAAACCCAAGTAAATCATTTTGCGGCACCACAAAACCATTAAAACCATCAACGATAAGTTCCTTAGAACCACTTACTTGAAAAGTTACAATTGGAAGTCCAACAGATAAGGCTTCAATTAGCACATTAGGAAATCCCTCCGTATGCGAACTAAGAACAACCAAATCATGTTCGATCATAACCTCTTTAACGTTGTTGATTTGACCATAAAACTTTACCCTATCATTTAAATTAAATTCGTCTACTTTTTTCATGATATCTTCTTTCAAGCGCCCAACTCCAATCATACTTAATTCATAATGAGAGGGTAAATTTGCAAAAACATCAATCATTCGATCTAAACCTTTTTCTGGCGAAAACCTAGCAACGATTAATAGTTTGATTTTTTTAATGTCTCTGGCATTTACTTTCAAAAGTTCTGTTTTCAATACAGGGTTATGTATTACTACAGTATTAGAGGGTTCTGTTTCATAATCCTTGAGAACAGCTTGTTTCATTCTATTTGTTTGACAAATTATTTTATCAAAAACCTGATAGTTCAATTTTGAAAATAGTGCGTAAAATCTTGTTTTTAAATCATCAAATAAGATTTGCTCTGACGGAGTATTAGAAACTCTGGCTATGTACTTCGGCCCTTTAACAAATCGTGCAACAAGTGATATCAGCATGTTAATATGATCCGTTGTTGAAAAGACGACATTAGGTTTTTCCTTTTTTAAAAGCTTATATAATGCGAAAAATGATTTAGATGCTTTAAGAGTATTTAAGTCAATAATGCGTACTTTGTCTAAATCCGTAGAATAACAATTGGATTTTGAATTTAGGATTACGATGGTCACATCATATTTTTCCTTATCCAACCCTTGCGCGATACTCCAAAATACACGCTCTGAACCCCCAGATGATAACGAAGCAAGCATAAAAAAAACCTTTTTCTTGCTAAATTTCTTTGAAATTGAATGCATAGGCTAATGGGTAATAATTTTATTAAAAGTCATCCAAATAATCTTTAGATCTGTATAAATACTATTCTTTGCCACGTACTTCAGATTATGAGTAATCTTTATAGGAATAATATGCTGTATATAGTAGCTTTCAGGATCTTCTGCTTGAGCCAATAGTTCACTTTCGTTAAAAAATTCTACTGAAGCCCAATCTGTAATTCCAGGTTTTACCGATAAAACATAGCGTTGCTGATCATCATAAAGATTCACATATTTACGAACCTCAGGTCTCGGCCCCACTAAACTCATTTCTCCTCGTAAAACATTGATTAACTGCGGTAGCTCATCGAGCTTATATTTTCTCAAATAATAGCCCACTTTCGTCACCCTACTATCATTGCTTCCGATGGTTAGTAAGCTTTTATTATTTGTACTTACATACATGGTCCTAAACTTAATAAGGTGGAAATCTACCATGTTAAGGCCTACTCTACATTGTTTAAAAAAAACAGGACCTTTAGAAGAAATAGCGACCAGAATAGCTATCAGGATAAAAACTGGTAGTAATAATAGTAAGCCCAATGATGATCCTACAATATCAATAAATCTTTTTAAGTCCATAATCACAACTATTTATACTGGCATTAAAAGACTTGATTCAGCTACTTTTTTCTGAGGTACCACCATGTGACTGTTCACAATTTTTATCAGAGAGGAGATAATGAATTTTACCTCTTTTGGAGATAAATTCGGATAGATTGGTAATGATATTTCAGTCGAATAATTTTTATATGCAACTGGATAATCTTCAATTTTGTATCCTATTTTTTTGAAAAATGTCAACATTGGTAATGGAATAAAATGAACATTAACTGAAATTCCTAACTTCGTCAATTCATCAATAATAGTATCTCTTTGATCTTCGGATATACCTTTAATGCGTAGAGGAAATAAATGATAACAAGACTCACGATGAATATCAATTAATGGAGGTGATACAAACCATTTTTGTTCTCTGAAGCCATTGTAATATTGCTTCGCAATGATTTTTCGCGCTGGTAATAAGTCATCATTGTATTTTTTGATTTGTGCAAGTCCTATCGCTGCACATATATCAGGCATATTAATTTTCAATCCTTGAAACAAGATATCGTACCGCCATCCTCCTCCTTTTGATTTAGCTAGCGCATCCTTATTCTGACCGTTCAATGTATACATTTTCAAATAGCTATATTCTTCTTGTACATTGAATACTGGCGGTAGATTCAAACAAATACAACCTCCTTCAGCTGTTGTAATATTCTTTACAGCATGAAATGAAAAGATGGTAACATCACTTTTCTTAGCTGCTGCTACACCTTCGTACATGCTGCCAATAGAATGAGCTGCATCAGAAATGAGTAGAATTCTACCTAAAGCTATTTGCTTGCTAGTCTCAGGCTTGAATTGTTTAACTACTTTGGGTGAAGTTATGATTGCTTTCAATACATCATAGTCGCAAGGCCATCCCGAAAAATCTACTGCTATGATAGCTTTTGTGCGTGGTGTGATTGCATTACGCACCTTTTCGGGATCAATATTAAAATCATCCTGAACATCAACCATCACTGGTGTGGCTCCACAGTGCAGTACACTTAGCGCAGTAGCACAGTAGGTATATGCAGGAACAATAACTTCATCACCTGGTTTTATACCATACCATTTTAGCATTAGTATAGCACCTGATGTCCACGAATTCACGCATATTGCAGCGTCTGACTTTGTCAAACTAAGTATTTCCTGCTCAAGTTCTTTAACTTTTGGTCCTGTAGTGACCCATTTATTCTTGAGTGTATCCAATACCTGATCAACCACAGATTGGTCGATATGTGGGGGTGAAAAAGGAATAATCATTTGTTAATAATTTATAGATTTATGATAGGTTTATTTGTTTTGATTTTGGTCAAATGCAGTAGAGAGAAATAAAGTATAAGTGTAGGTCCATTGGCGGATAACAGCCAATCATTATGAAACATAGAATTAGCTGATATTGCGATAAACGAACAGCTCAAAGCCAACAGCATAATATTTTCCTTTTGCCGAATGTTTTTGAATGAGTTCCATACGATTTGCGTTAGCTTCCAATAGATTAACAGCAATAATAAAAGTCCAATTAACGGCCCCAAATATGTAATAAACATCAAATACGCATTGTGTGAGGTAATAATTACTGATCCATTTTTATAAACATGGTTATGCCAAACAACATCATTCCAACTTTTATTGTAAAAAATAAGTCCAAATGGATAATCAGCTATTACTTTTAGATTTTCGGTCATTAGATCTCCCCGATCCTCATTGTTATTTGTTTGCTTTACATTTTTATTCAGAATGTTTTGTTGATTTTTATCACTAGAAAACTGATCTGAAAAATTCTGGCCTATAAATAGCAATATAACTATGCCTCCTAAAATGAAAACAGATTTAGCACGATAATAAAACAAGATAAACAACAAACTAGACAAGCCAAAAGACACTAATACAGACCGTTGCATACCAAAAAATATGAAACAAATAGCAAATGCCATTATAACCAAACTCAATAACCAGTTTTTTCGACTAAGTATTAAAAATGGTAACAAAAATGCTGTTAAAGCAGCCATTTGATAACCGAAAATAAATAGCGTCACTGAAATTCCAGAAGGACTTTGGGTTATTGGAGTAAAGACTAGCATAGATCTCAAATCGGCAATCTTGAATTGATGATCTATTAACATTATTATCCCTGAAAGAAATAATAATGTTATAAAAATATAAATGGCTAAATTGAATCTTTTGATATTACTCGCAATAATGAAATTGAAAAACATTACCAAGCATGCCAACTTAATCAGAAAGGCAAAAAAACTAGCAATATCTTGTTCGGCTAATAATGTGTAAAGCAATGTGGCTATAAAAAACACTATTGCCTCATAACCAAACACGAAATCTACATCTTCATCTTTATAAAAAATCATTAATGGTGCTAGAAAAATAATAGGCGCAGGAATTCTAAATATTTCAGACATGAAAATATTGAATGTAGTCACGTACATAAACATGAACATCAACACAAAAAACATTATCTTCTTAATCATGACTGTATTAAATTATTCCAATGAGTTGCTATAGTATCAATTGAATTGGTTTCATTAATTTTTATTGCATTGTTAGAAAATTTTGATCTTAATTCCGTGTCATTCAACAATCTTTCCATCGCTATAACTAACTCTTCTTTATCATTTAATTGAATTAGAAAACCATTACTGCCATTCTCAATAATTTCTGATGGCCCGAATTCACAATCTGTTGCTACAGCTGGACAACCAAAACTCAACGCCTCCACTAAAGAATTGGGATATCCTTCTACTGCGGAAGTCGATACATAGAGTGTCGCCTGAGAATAATAATCTTGAATATTTTCTTGAAAACCGATAAATTGTACTCTAGAACTTAATCCCAACTCAGCAACATGTTTCACTAAGGTGTCTTTTATAGGCCCTATACCTGAAATCAATAAGTCTACATCATATTCTCGTAGCTCACTAAAGGCATCTATTGTCATTTCAAACCGTTTGTTACTATTTAACCTTCCGACAGCCAGGATAAAATTTTTCGGATGTACCGAATTCGTAGAGGGACTTTTGAATTTATTAACTGGATTATATACTGTAGCGAAGTTTTTTAAATTTCTGAAATGACGTATTGTATGATATTTCTCTAGCATCCTTTTAGAAGGTAACACCACTACCTTAGCTTTACTGTAAATTTTATAGGCGAACCATTTAGATAAGGCATTGAGCTTATTAATTGAGTAGTGAGGAGCAGTCCTCTCCGATACGATATATGTTGTATTAAGTAAAAAACAACACAAACCTGTCCAAATATTTACTGATGTAATAAAAGAAATAGTACAATAAGGCTTTTCCTTTCTAATAACTCGTAGTAGTTTGATAAAAGTCATTAAAGCATAGTATAATCTGACGATAAGATTTTCCTTATATTTTCTTTCAACTAGTGATTCAATTTTGACACTTGGAGCGATATAGTATTTATTATCACCTTTGTCCAAACAGATTAAGGTGACATCATAACCATTTGTACTGAAATAATTGGCTAGATTACTAATTACTCGTTCTGCCCCACCACCAGATAAGTTACGGGTCACAAACAATAATTTTCTCTGCATTTTTTAATTTATTATGGCTTTAATTGTAGTCAAGGCATTTGAAAGCTTTGAATATTTTAAATCAAACATGAAGTATCTTTTTAGGTAAAATCTCAATAACCTCGCCTTTTGAGTCGGTGTATATGAAAATACTTTGATCAGCAAGTTGAAATCACTTATTTGTTTTCTTCTCAATGAGATATAAGGAATTAAACTCCAAATACCACCCACATGTCTTCTATAGCAACTCATAGTTTCGGGTAAAACATATATTTTTTTACCTGTCACCCAAGTAGAGTACAATTTCAAAAACTTGTCACATGCATTTACTTTCATGAACCAATCCTGCGAATAAATATTCCTTACTTCCTCAATATTTCGGTATATCAATGATACCGTACTCGTATGATCTTGTTTGTTGATTATCAAGTCATTGAAAGAGTAACTAAGGGGTTTTGGGTTAAAGTTCAAATAAGTAACTTCTGTATCATCAGCATTAACCTTGCGTGTATAATGCGTACAGATAACATATTCTGGGTTATTTTCTAAGAAATCAATTTGCTTTTGAAGCTTCAAAGGATCAGTCCAATAATCGTCACCATCACAAGTGGCCACGTATTTCCCTTTTGCCGCCAGTGCCACTCGAATCATATTTTGGGTTGGTCCCAAATTATGGGGCGCAATCAATCTTTTAATATGTGGATACTTGGCTGCATATTCATCAATAATCTGTGTAGTTCCATCATTGGAGCAATCATCGCCTATAATAATTTCAATATTAAAATTGCATTGCTGCATTAAAAAACCTTCAATCGCTTTTGTAATAAATTTGCTGTGGTTATAAGTAATACAAAAAATACTCACCATAATTGGCTCGTCTGGACTCTTCATAGGTATAAAAATTAAATAGCAGTTACTATAGGATCTGATGTGCTCTCTAGCGCTTGGATCGCTATGCGGTTACGTATAAAACTCTGCTGAGTATCAATAATTATTTGGACTATTAATGCACGATCAATTTTGCTCAATGTATGATACATAGGTAAACACATTATTCTCTTTGCAATAGAATCACATATCGGCATATCCTTTTTGTTGATATATGGCAAAGCAGACAATGACGGATAAAAATATCTTCTACAGAAAATGCTTCTTTTTTCAAGTTGAAGTTTACAATCAAGCATCGCTTCTTCGGATTCAAAAATCACAGGAAAATAAGAATAGTTGAAATCTGTATTAGTCTGAATCACTTGAAATTGTAGATCACAATCTGATAAATGTTCTTTATAAAAATTATAAAGTTCTCTTCTGTTTTCTAATATTTCGTCAATATGTTTAAGATTACATAATCCCATCGCGGCGTGGACTTCGGAGTTCTTAGCATTAGTACCTACTTCCGAAAAAGTATCTGTACCACTATAACCAAAGTTTCGCATCACATTGATCTTATCAAGTAGATGTTCATTCTTTGTAAAGATTCCACCTCCCTCTATGGTATGAAATAATTTTGTTGCGTGAAAACTAGTAATGCTTACATCACCATACGAAAAGATAGATTTGCCATTGTAATTGACTCCAAAGCAATGCGCTGCATCATAAATAACTTTTAAACGATTACGTTTTGCAATTGCCTCTATGGCCTCGATATCACAAGGATTACCGAATACATGTGTTGCCAATATCGCTGTTGTATACGGTGTAATAGCTGCTTCAATTTGCGTTACATCAATATTTAAAGTCTCGCTGTCGATATCCACGAATACAGGTTTACAACCTTGCCATACAATACTACTTGTCGTGGCGACAAAAGAAAACGGAGTTGTTATAATTTCTCCTTTTAGATCAAGCGCATGAATGGCCATCTGCAGTGCTACGGTTCCATTCGTTACAAAAAGAAAGTTAGATAAATTCAGATGATTCTTCATCTCACGTTCGAATTCATTAACCAGAGGGCCATTATTTGTCAACCATTGCCTGGTCCAAATACTCTCCACATAACTTTGAAAGGCTGTTAGAGACGGCAAGAAAGGTTTAGTTACGGGTATCATTTCTTTAAAATTATTTGTTTAAAATCGGCAAGTGGAGATAACTTAAACAATTGACTAAAAACTAAATACAAGCCACCATAGGTTATTCCCGAAAGTATGATTCTCAAAATATTAGATAGATGTGCAAATACAAGCTGATCACAATAAAACACGACTAAACCTAATAAACCAGATAATAAAAGTATCGGATATATATCCTTGACTTGTTCGATTAGAGGATAATTGATCAGCTTGCCGCTATAGATGGAATTAATGTAGTAAGCAAAAACTGTAAAAAATATCTGAAAATACAATAACCCCATTATCCCAAATGGGAACACACATACAATGCCGATCACCATTAGAACTTTTTTAATTATTTCAAGTTTTAGGATCTGTCCACTTTGTCCTTTTACTTTTAAAATATTTAGGTTGTATGAATGAAGAGGGTACATTATCCCTGCTATACATAAAATTTGGAAATACGGAACTACGGGCAACCATTTATCAGTGATGAGTAAAACAATTAAAGGCTTGGCAATTATGGCTAGAAGAATCAAACTGGGCGCGTTCCAATATAGAACCTGCTGCATCAACATTTTGTAAGCTTTTTTCAGTTTCTCATCGTCTTGTGAAAATGATGAAAACATGGGATAAGCAACTTTATTGATTGCTGTAGCAATTATTCCGATAGGCAACTGGCTTAAACTATCTGCTCTTGCATAGTAACCTAATTGTATAACTGCATAAAAACGCCCTATGATAATGGTATACAAATTTTTATACACTGTGTCCAGCAAGCCGGTCAAGGTCATTTTGTATCCAAAATAAAAGTGCTTATGGAAACTTTTTTTATCAAATATTAATTTGGGTCTCCATGAGGATTGACACCAATGTATCAGCGTAGTAATTATAGAAGCTGATAAATTCATCCAAACCAAACTCCACACCCCATAGTCTCTTGTAGCTAAGAATATCCCTAAGCATCCTCCTATTGTCACAGCAGGAATCTGCGTTAGCGCAAGTTGTTTGAAGCGCATATCCTTGATCAACAATGTATTCTGAATACTAAAAAATGAATTGACAATAAAGGTTAAACCGTAGACCTTAATAATATCAATTAGAAGAGGCTGTCTGTAAAAATCAGCTATAAAAGGTGCACTGAGACATAAGATACCATACACAGTTACACCTCCAATCAAATTGAATATGAATACGGTGGAATAATCTTTTTGTCCAGTCATTCTGCTCCTAACAAGAGAAGAAGCGAGTCCACTATCCAACAATGAATTACCTAGTAGTATGAAGACAGATAACATAGCTATTAACCCAAAATCTGATGGGCTAAGAATTCTTGCTAGAAAGATATTAATAACAAGACCTATGAATTTGACGCTAAATTGTTGAAGTATTGACCAAATAAATGCGAATTTAGTTTTGCGTATTATGCTCATTTCATTCTACAATCGCATCGCTTCCATAGATTTTGGAAGCATAGATTTTATATCGTATAGCACTGATTTTGGTTTCAACAGTGAGCTGATATCCATTTCTTCAAATTCTGAATGTGCAACAGCTAAAACCACTGCATCATATTTTCTAGTCTTTGAAGAACCATTCTCACACCAAATACCATAATGTTGTTGTGCATGATCCACATTTGCCCAAGGATCGTGTACTGTTATACTGACATTATATTCCTGCAATCTTTTAATAATATCGATCACTTTAGTATTTCGAACATCTGGACAATTCTCTTTGAATGTAAAACCTAGTATTAAAATATTTGCTCCAACAATGATTATGTTCTTCGAAATCATTTGCTTGATTAACTGATCAGCTACATATTTTCCCATCCCATCATTCACTCTTCGACCTGCAAGGATAATTTCTGGATGATAGCCTACTTCTTGTGCTTTTTGTGCTAGATAATATGGATCAACACCGATACAATGCCCTCCTACCAAACCGGGTTTGAAATTCAAAAAATTCCATTTTGTGCCAGCTGCTTTCAGTACTTCAGAGGTGTCAATCCCTAGTTGATTGAATATCATGGCTAATTCATTGACAAAAGCTATATTGATATCACGTTGTGCATTTTCAATTACTTTAGCTGCCTCCGCCACCTTTATCGACGATGCTTTGTAAGTTCCAGCTTTGATTACAGAATTATATAAATTATCTATCCGTGTAGCAGCCTCTGGTGTAGAGCCCGACGTAATTTTCAAAATATTAGCAACTGTATGCTGTTTGTCACCAGGGTTGATACGTTCGGGAGAATAGCCTACATAAAAGTCTTCGTTAAATACCAATCCAGACATTTCGGCCAAAATTGGCACACATTCATCTTCGGTCACTCCAGGATAAACAGTTGACTCATACACAACTATATCGCCTTTTTTCAATACACTTCCTACTAGCCTACTAGCCTTTATCAGTGGCGTCAAATCTGGTCTATTGTTTTTATCAACAGGTGTAGGTACAGTGACTATAAAAATTGATGATGAGGCTAATAAGTCTTTATTGCTAGTGCAATATAATCCCTTTGAGCTTGATACATTATTGGTCAAAACATTTAACAATTCATCTTCAGACACTTCCAACGTGCTATCTTTCGCTTGATTCAATTCTTCCACTCTTTGTTGAAGAATATCAAATCCAATTACTTTGTGTTTTTTCGCAAATTCCACTGCAAGTGGAAGACCAACATAACCTAGCCCGATGATGGCTATGTTTTCAGGTTTTAATTCGTACATAATGCTTTTTTTATAGGTTTTGCTTTTATTAATTGATTAATTTCTATTCGTGTTACTACTGCACAGTCCATATTGTCAAAAGACATAAGCACAGTTCTTCCTTGAACTTGGATAATTTTTCCTTCTTGATTAGTGAACAATCCACTTCTAATTCTCACTCTGTCACCAGGTTCAAAATCATTTAAGTTAATTATTTCGAGATTATTGTAATTCAATACCATCTCCTTCAATTTTTCTATTTCTGAATCACGTATGACTGCCGGTCTTCCTAAATAATAGATGTAATTCAGCACCCCCATCGTATATCTTACTTTAGTCAAATCTCTATCATCTATCCTTACGAAAACATATCCATTAAATAGAGGAACACTTACTTTCTTTTTTCTATCTGCCCATTGATTTTCTGTAGTACTTAGAGGACAGAAAGTTTCTATTCCTTGTTCTTGTAGTAGTTTATCAACTTTCTTTTCCCATCTTGGTCGTACATATATCACTAACCAATTCTTTTTAAGTCTTCTTCTGTAATTAATTATAGTTTCCATAATAGATATTTTAGACTAAGGAGTTATAAGTGTATTAGATTCGCTTCAAAGGTTCGCATGGCTTCGCCATATCACTTACAGCGATGTTTTTTTTGGTTTTTTTGAAATGTTAATTAGTATTAACTGGTTACGGCTTAATAATTGGTTGCAGGTTAACTTTTACAACACACCTGCGGTGTTGGATCTTTTTACTACAATGCTTACAGTCTTTATGACTATATATATTTATATTATTTTATATGTATTGGAATGCGCTAGTCTTGCATAGCATAGCCATATCCACCATACGTATATTTCTGAGACTTATCTCTTTTAGCGTCATTAAACACTACCAAAAGGTTTTTAAATTTGTTTTCGTCATTGATATCCTTAAGGATTGCTAATTGGTAATTATTTGTATAATTATATCTGACCAAATAAATACTTACATCAGTATATGGAGCCAAACTAAATGCATCAGCTACTTGTCCCACTGGTGAGGTATCTATTATAATGTAATCAAAGCGTTCTTTTAGTTCCTCAATCAGTATGCTTATTTTAGGATTCATCATATCCTCAGCAGGATTTTCAGGAATATTACCACAGCCTATCACACTAACATTGTCAGACAAGAAACTTGGTTGGATTAGCTCATCAATAGATAATTGATCATCATTTAGATATTCAGTAATACCAACTGTTGTGGGCAAATTTAATTTCTTAAGTAAGGCTGGCCTTCTCAAATCAAATTCTAAAATCACCACTTTTTTATTCTGCATACCTAAGGTCGTAGCTAGATTAATACTAAAGAATGTTTTACCTTCACCTTTCATACTAGAAGTGACCAATATTACCTTGTGCTTTTGATTCACCATAAATCCCAAATTCATACGGATATATCTAAACAATTCGGATATAGTAGACCGTCGATCCGCCTTAAACACATTCGTATTATTATCCAAATTATGAGAAAGCTCTCCTAACAACCTCGCTCCTGTAAGTTCAATGCTGCGTGCATCGCGTACCTTATTGTTAAAAAATCCTCTAGCATATATGATCCCTGCCGGAACGAACATCCCTACGAAGAAACCAAATAAATAAAGCATAGGTACTTTTGGAGCAATCGGTGTTGTATTATATGCT
The DNA here is from genome assembly GCF_009829075.1 of Sphingobacterium composti. Lineage (GTDB taxonomy): Bacteria > Bacteroidota > Bacteroidia > Sphingobacteriales > Sphingobacteriaceae > Sphingobacterium > Sphingobacterium composti. The sequence continues at coordinate 46,118 of NZ_WUQZ01000009.1, forward strand.
GGCTTATCTACTATTTGTGAAGTTGGAACAGTTGTAGACAATGATAAAGCTGTTTCTTCACGTTTTTGTAGTAAGTATTGGTATAAAGTAGACATTACAGTTTGCTCCCTACTTTTTTCCAACAATCCACGCTCTATTGTAGGTACAGATTTACTTTTACGATTATATTGAGCATAATTTTTCTGAAAATTATTTCTTTCGATATCAAATCGATTTCTTACAGACTTCAAATTCTCGAGAATATTCCCTCTTAAATTGGACAATTGATTATCCAAATTTATCACTAAAGGATTTTCAGGATTTGCTGTACGTAGCATTCTATTCCGCTCTTGTTGAATATCATTGAATTTAGCTATCATTCCGTTTAAGATTGGATCCTGTATTCCCATAGCACTTGGAGCCAAACTTCCAGGAGATTGATTATCTCTGAAATAGCTTTCTAATGATTTTACTAGATTGAGCTGAGTAACAGATTCACCTAATAATTGATTATATTCAACAGATCTAGCTGCATTTATTTGCGCATCAATATTGATATCCGTCAATTCGTATTGTCTCTTGAAATTCTCCACATCTTGCTCCGCGCCAACTAAATCATTGGTCAAGTATTTCAACCTGTTGTCAATAAATTTAATGGTATTTTCAGCAATGATATTTTTATTATTTACATTATTAATGTTGTATTTCTCAATTAAATGTGTCAAAAAATCAACGCCTCTTTGCGGAACATTATCATTGAGACTAATCACTACGGTATTAGCATCTTTCACCACAGGGATAATTTTCAATTTCAACAAACTATATGTTTCCGTTAATTTATATAAATCCTTAAACTGAATATTAATCGTACCAAAATCCTTTGAGAAAGCTGGACCTTTATTAACTTTAATTGAATAGTTTTTATTCTCAATAAGTTGATTGTATCCAACAACTAGGTTCAATGTACTATCAGTCAGACGAAACTGCGTATCATTTATCGGAGTTATTTCAATCTTCCTAGCATATGCTCCCTTTTTCAATTCTTGAATCTCGACCTTGATTGGCAGCGTTTGGCCATATAATTCAGTATTTTTTAATCCTGATTTTTGAAAATATGTTGTTTGAAAATCTAATTCTGTCAATACTTGCGATATTAGATCGCGAGATCTTAAAATTTCAATTTCATTATCTACAGTTTTAACCGTTTGAAACATATTTAGATCACTAAAAGCCGTACTGTTGGACATTGCGGATCCATTTTTGTCATCCTGGATTAACAGTGTACTAGTAATTTTGTATGTGGATGGTGTGATATAGATAAAACCATATACCAAACCTAAAGCGATGAAAATGCTGATTAAAAAATAAGGCCAATTCTTGATGTATCTATCCATAGTCTCCGCGAAACCGTTAGCTCTATTTAATTTTTTCTCTGCAAACATATTATTGTTAATTATTTGATTATCTAGTTCTTAAAATTGCTGAAATTAGTACTGCTACAGCTGATATGGAGGCGATCACCACAGGCATAATTCGAGTACTCTGGCTATACTCTACTGCTTTTGCCTTATCAGGCTCGACATATACAATATCGTTTTGTTTTAGATTGAAAAATGGATCATTCAAAATGTCTTTATCATTCAGATCTATCCTTTTCATTATTCTTTTACCTTTTTCTTCGCGAATAATTAGCACATTCTCACGCTTGCCGTATACAGTCATATCACCTGCTAATCCTAGAGCTTCTAATAAGTTAATGTGGTCACTAGGAACTGTGAAACTTGATGGCCTATTTACCTCGCCAATTACAGTCACCTTAAAATTTGTTAACTGAACCTCTACTATTGGTTCTTTTACATATTTTGCCAATTCTTTGATCAATGCTTCTTGAGATTGCGGCACCGTCATACCTTCCACTTTAAAACTTCCAATTACCGGGAGAACAACCATACCATCATTACCAACTCGATATCCTGTCGGCTCTACGGATGACAAGCCAGCACCTTGACGCGTAACTGCAAATAGAGAATTAGATTCCGGACTCAAACTATTTATATTGATCCGTAGCAAATCATTTTGTTGTATTACTACTGCTTTGTCTTGTAATAATAATTCTGTTTCTTGGTTATTTAATGTACTGAAATAAACCAAATTTCTTCGCTGCGCACACGAGCAAAAAGTCAGTATATATAGTACGATTAGGAGATGTTTTTTATTCATGGTATATGTCTATAAAAATGTGCAAATATTAACTTCCACTAATATATGTACATAATTATCAAATACTTATATGAAAAAACAAGTTGTATTTAAAGTGTATATCAGGGTGACACTTTGTACAAATTCTTTACGAAATAGATAAACATATTTAACAAAACATGTATAAAATAAGATACATTTTTTGTACAACTTCATATTGTAAACTATACAGTGAAAAATCAAATTTTAGCTGTATACCGTATTAATAAAAACTGTAAAACGTCAGATTTTGCTACCAACTAAGAAAAAATTGAAAATTCACAGGGATTTTATGCCCGAATTTAGTTACTTAAAATAGTCTGGGTATATTTAATAGTGCGATACTTTTGAATCCGCGCTGAACCATTTTTTAGCTATAGATTATTAAGAATAAAATACATACTTACCTTGATTAAGAATCATAATTTTAGAGGGGAGAAATATATTGTGTAATTCTATTTACAATTATCAATAAATAATAAAAAAGAGGATCCCTCGAAATGAAAAATCCTCTTAATTTTCTTAAAAAAGAAAAAGCCTAAGAAATTCGAGCGAATTCTTAGGCTTAAAAAACCTCTTACGAGGTAAATCAACCTAAACCTAAGCAAAGGTAATAAAATAATTTATTAAGTTCCAAATACTTACTACAAAAAATATTATTTATTTAACTAATGGTTTATTAACATTCTGGTTATCAATCATATAAAAATGAATAAAAAAAAGGTTTTCAAACGGGGAGAATGAAAACCTTCGATAACCAATTATAAACCTAAATTATGATACACCAAAGATAGTGTACTTATTACACTTACGCAAATGTTTTTTACACTTTTTTTTATTTTATTTTTTTATTAAACCACAAATCAAAAAACAGACACCAAAACAAAATACAAAAACACTTATTACCAGTAACTTACACAAACATATCCTATCAAAAGAGTCTTAAAAAAACTATACTCTATTTATCACTAATGATTCATTAGAATGTTTTGGATTAATTTATTACCATATACTTTAATGGATTATTAATTGATTGCACGTTTTTTCGATAGAAATATAGTATACTATAGAAGATTGTCGCAATAAAAAAGATAAATAACATATTAGGAGTGAGTGGTACAATAATTATCTATTAAAATAACCAAAAATCTGCTTCATTAGTATCTAGTGTTTTATCTGAGAATCTTTGCTTATTTTTGTAAAAAGGGAAACTAACATGTTCACAGGTATAATAGAGACATTAGGTATTGTAAAAAATATACAACAAGACCACACCAACATTCACTTTGCAATCGAATCTTCTATTTCAAATGACTTAAAGATAGATCAAAGCGTATCTCATAATGGCGTTTGTCTTACAGTCGTAGAAGTTAATAAAAACATTCACGTAGTAACAGCTATTGATGAGACTTTACAAAAGACTAATCTTGGTCATTTGCAAGTTGGTGACGTAGTGAATTTGGAACGTTGTACCCAAGCGAATGGTCGCTTTGATGGACATATAGTACAAGGTCATGTGGATCAAACTGCAGTATGTATTGAGCGTAACGATCAGAATGGGAGTTGGCTATTTACATTTCAATACGATCCATCATTAAAGAATATTACGGTAGAGAAAGGCTCTATAACAGTAAATGGTATTAGTCTTACTGTTGTGAATTCGCAAATAGATCGATTTTCAGTAGCCATCATTCCTTACACTATAGAACATACCAATTTAAAACATGTGGATATAGGCACAACAGTAAATTTAGAATTTGATATTGTCGGAAAATATGTTTCAAAAATAATGGCTCTTAGAGGATAAGAGCCATTATTCTTATTCTAAATACGAACCTTGCCTCATCAACAAAGCTCTGTATTTATTAAATACTGCCGATTTGGAGATAAATCCTAAATAATTTCCATTCTTGTCAATAACTGGTAATATCCATACATCCTCACGATTCATTTTTTTCATTACGCCATCCATATTCTCATCAACACGAATGATATCATTCGGCTTTTGAGCTAGCGTTGCGAAATTCCTATTTGAACCTTCCTCCTCTCCCAGTAATATTGAAAATAAACGTTCGCTATATATAATCCCCAAAAATTTTCCATCAGATTCCACAATAGGGAAAATATTACGTTTGGAATGTATTATGTCAGTTTTACGTAGATTAGGATTTTCATCAGGACGTAAGACCACAAAGTTAGTTTCGATTATATAGCGAAGCTTCATCATACTTAACACACTTCTGTCTTTATCTTCATATGAAATCAAATCACCCGATTCAGCTAAACCTTTGGTATAAATCGAATGTTTCATACCATTTCGATTTATTAAATAAGAAATTGATGTAACGATCATCAAAGGAACCATCAATACATAACTTCCTGTCACTTCTGCTATCAGAAACACCCCCGTCAAAGGCGCATGCATAATTCCGCTTAATGCTCCTGCCATCCCTGCCATTACAAAATTTGGAACATTCAACTCAATTATTCCAGTTAGATTTATACCATAAGCAAATGCAAATCCTAGTAATCCACCCATCACCAAACTTGGTCCAAAAACCCCACCGTTTCCACCACTATTCACCGTTACTAACGCCGCTAATGATTTCGCAAAAAGTGTTAGTGTCGTATAACATACAATGACCCATCCAATATCTCGAAAATCTGAGAAAAGACTATTCTTTACAATTGCATTAAAATGCCCATCCAAAATCTGCTGAATTGTCAAATATCCTTCGCCATAAAGAGCTGGGAATATAAAAATCAAGACCCCTAAAGAGACACCGCTCACCCACACGCGCATATAAGGGTTATTAATTTGACTAAACCATGTTTTGATGACATGACTCAGTTTAGAAAAATAAATGGTATAAATCCCCACAATAGTTGCCAACAGAATATAAAACAATAACGCATTAACGTCCCAATCAGTTACAGAAGTATAAAATAACGGCTCATCATAAAGTATCTTAGAAACTACAGCTGCTAATGCCGAAGCTATCAATAAAGGAATTAGCACAGGAATAGAAAACTCAGTCAAAAGAATTTCTATCGAAAAAATCATCCCTGCTAATGGGCTATTAAATGCGCCAGAAATACCAGCGGAAGCTCCACAAGCTAATAGCATCGTCACTTCCTTATAACTCAACCCAAAGAAACGACCAATATTTGAACCTATCGCTGCACCACTATGCGCAATCGGTGCTTCCAAACCCGAAGAACCACCAAATCCAACTGTCAACGCTGAAGTAATAATTTGAGAATACACATTGTGGGGTTCTATTCGACTTGATTTGCGTGAGATAGCATATATTATTGGAGTAATACCATGTTCAAACTTCTTACCACGTAAAAATTTGCGTAGATACAATACAGATAATAAAATACCAATGAGCGGAAAGATTAGATACAGTGAATATTTGTATTGCCAATCAATATCATCTTGCAGAAATGATGCGATAGAGTGCGTCATTCCTTTCAATAATGACGCCGCTACTCCTCCCACTATTCCTACCAAGAAAGCTAAAATGATAATAAAGTTCCTATTCGAAACCCGTTGCATCCGCCATTTATTCAATTGCTCTAATTTCGCTGAAAAGCTATTCATACTCTACAAGTTTTAAAGATCAAATCCCATCACCTCTTTTTTCTTTTTCGATTTGAATCGATCTGGAACTATTTCCAAAATCTCTTTGATTAATGTATTAACCGCTTGCTTCTTCACAAAGTTCTGCGTTGTGACTACTGAAATTTCTCGAACCGGCTCAGGAGCTTTGAAATAACGTACATGGGCTAATTCGTCTTCGTTATAATTGATAATACTCATCTCTGGTAGAATAGTAATGCCCGAATTGATATCTACCATACGCTTCAAAGTCTCTACTGAACCCGTATTATATTCAAAAGTACCTTCTAATGCATAGTTATGTTTATAATTACAAATATTCAGTACTTGTCCACGCATACAATGACCTTCATTGAGCAGCCACAATTTTTCTTCACCAATATCGTCAGTACTTAACACTTTCTTTTGATATAAGTTGCTTTTTTCGGATACATAAGCTACAAAAGTCTCGTAGAAAATCGGTGTCTCTACAATATTACTGTCTGTAAGTGGTGTAGAAAGAATACCGCAATCCAACAATCCCTGTTTTAGTTCGTGCACAATGCGCTCTGTTGTATATTCCCAGATCTGAAGCTTTACTTTTGGATATTTTTTTAAAAATGCAGTGATAACATCAGGCAGCAGATAAGGCGCAACTGTAGGAATTACACCAACACGCAATTCACCTTCCAACTCCCCTTTTTTCTCTTGCAAAATTTCATTGATTTTTTTGCTTTCCATCAATACAATACGTGCTTGCTCGATAATTTTCATTCCTACCTCGGTAGGAATGACAGGCTGTCTACTACGGTCAAAAATTTTAACCCCAAGTGATTCTTCTAACTTTTGTATTTGCATACTCAAAGTCGGTTGAGTAACAAAACACTTTTCCGCTGCGGCGACAAAACTTCTATAGGTGTCTACAGCAACTATATATTCGAGCTGAACTAATGTCATTCTATAAATTTTTCTTATACAAAGATAAGAAAGTTATAAACAAAACACATTCTAAAACCTTTTTCGTCAATTATGAAATCAACTGTCTTTATAAAAGATTTAGTATTTTTGAGGAAATACATTTTAATATGAAATTAAATCTTAAGTCAGCAGTATTAACTGCCCTTCTTTTGGGTTCAGCTTCCATGTTTAGCGCTTCCATTCCAGATGAAGGAATGTTTCCATTGAGCGAATTAAGCCGTGCAGGATTGAAAAAGGCAGGACTAAAAATTAGTGAGAAAGATATTTATAACCCTGGACAAATTGGTTTAGTGGATGCATTAGTCCAGGTGTCAGGTTGTTCAGGATCTTTTGTTTCACCAAATGGTCTAATTATCACAAATCATCACTGTGCTTTTAGTGCGGTGCAATTAGCTTCTACACCAGCAGCAAACTATTTAGAAAATGGATTTGTTGCGAGCTCTCAAGAACAAGAAATTGAAGCCAAAGGTTTGACTATCCGAATTACTGATTCGTATGAGGATGTATCTGTACGTATTTTGAATGCTGTTGCTAATATTTCAGACCCCATAGAGCGTATTAATACAATCACAAAATTGCGTGAACAAATTGCGAAAGAAGCCGAAGCTAAAGATCCAAGCATTAAGGCGGAAGTATCTGAAATGTTTATCGGTAAATCATACGTTTTATTCCGTTATAAAACCATCGAAGATGTACGTTTGGTGTATATTCCTCGTCAAGATATTGGAGAATTCGGTGGCGAAACAGATAATTGGGTTTGGCCAAGACATACCGGAGATTTTTCCTTTTTAAGAGCTTATGTTTCTCCTGATGGAAAACCTGCGAAATATTCAAAAGATAACGTTCCTTACCAACCTAAAAAACATTTAAAGGTTAATTCCAAGGGTGTTGAAGAAAATGATTTTGTCTTTATTTTAGGCTATCCAGGACGCACTTTCAGACATAGACCTGCTCAATTTATTGAATATCAGCAGCAGTTTTTATTGCCTTTTACATCAGAATTATATGATTTTCAAAATCAGCAAATGACGATGGCGGGGAAAAATGATAAAGCAACTGAATTGGCACTAGCTACGCGCATCAAACGCAATGCAAATGTCATGAAAAATTACCGCGGTAAATTAAAAGGATTGCGCAATATTGACTTGATTGCTACGAAGCAAAAAGAAGATCAAGAATTGGCTAATTTTATTAATTCTAAACCAGAATTAAAATCGAAATACGGCTCACTAATGCAGGATATTGACCAACACTATAATTTGGTGTTTTCGGACGCTTTGCGCGAATTGTGGTTTAATAATATGTATTCGGGTATACGTACTCTTCATATAGCGAATACTATTAATTCTTTCAAAAATGCGATTTCGAAGCAATCTTCGGCTTCTGATCGCCAGAAGATATTCGATCTAAATATTGAAAACGTAAAAAAACAATTGGACGCAGTATATGAAAGTTACAATATTACTGCGGACAAAAATATTGCAGCACGTATGTTTTCTGATGCTTTAAATTTGACTGATAAGCATCGAATCCAAACGATTCAAAATAGAAATTTCGTGACTGCTGATGAGTCTTCATCATTCATTCAAAATGCAATAGATCAATGTAAATTAAATTCCAAAGAAAGTTTATATTCTGCGGTTTTGAAAGATGCAAATACATTAGTAGACTATTCAGATGACATTTTAAATCTTCAAAAAGAACTAGGCGCAGAGCTTGAAATCTTCAGAGAAGAACTAAGACGTCGTGAAGGTGTTTTAAATCGTCTTATGGGTGATTATGTTGCAGTGAAAGAAGTGTTTCAATCAAAAAACTTTATTCCTGACGCAAACTCAACACTACGATTGACATTCGGAAACATAAAGGGATATAGTCCTGCTGATGCAACTTACATGGCACCGTTTACAACTGTAAAAGGTCTTATTGAGAAAGGCAATTCTGGTGATCCAGAATTCGCCTATCCACAACCCATCAAAGATGCATGGTTAGCCAAAAACTTTGGACCGTACACACGCAAAGGCACTAACGATGTACCAGTAAATATCTTGTATAACATGGATACTACAGGAGGTAATTCGGGATCGCCAATTATGAATGCGTATGGCGAATTGATCGGTGTGAATTTTGACCGTTCGTACGATGCAACAATTAATGATTTCGCTTGGAATGAAAGTTATAGTCGCTCAATTGGAGTCGACATCCGCTATGTATTGTGGATTGCTGACAAAATCGATAACGCGCAATTCATTCTAAAAGAAATGGGAATTTAATAAAGAGGTGCTTCCTGCACCTCTTTATATATTAATATTTATCAACACTTATGAAATTTATATTTACAGGCATTAGTTTTCTATTAGTTCTATTATCATTCGGACAAACTAAACTATCAAATACAGAAGCCTTCAAAATAATTGATAAATCAAAAGTTCAAGTGTTGGACGTTCGAACAGCGGAGGAATTTAGTAAAGGGCATTTGAAAAATTCTATTAATATAAATTGGAATGACCGAGACAACTTTGAAAAAGCAACCAATACGAATCTAGACAAAAATAATCCAGTCTATGTTTACTGCTTATCAGGAGGTCGATCGAGTAAAGCTGCTCAATATTTGGTGGAGCAAGGTTATGAAGTTTTTGAAATCGACGGTGGAATGATGAAATGGGAAGCTGCTAATTTGCCCATAGTATCTTTGAATAATAAATCAGCTAGCCTCAGCTTTGATGATTACAAATCGCTAACGCGAAGTCATCCAAAAGTATTGATTAACTTTTCTGCCGACTGGTGCGCCCCTTGTAGAGAAATGGCACCAATTATTGACAAAATTGCCGAGAACTATAAAGATAAAGTGAAGGTTATCAAGATTGATGCAGATGAAAATAAAACCTTATTAAAACAATTGGGAATCACAAGTATTCCTCAGTTATTAGTATTCAAAAACGGTAAAAAAATTTGGTCGAAATCGGGTTTAGTCGACATTAATACGTTGGAGAAAAAATTAAATTAAACAATGAATACAACCACACTTGTCATCGCAACATTATTCGGTAGTAGCTCTATTATCTTAGGCGCTTTCGGCGCTCACGCTTTTAAGAAAATACTTTCAGCCGAAAAACTCGCTTCATTTGAAGTCGGCATCCGTTACCAAATGTATTCAGCTTTAGCTTTGTTAATATTAGGCTTTCAATTGGATTTTGATATTTACTATGAACGATTAGCTGTATATGGAATTACTGCTGGTAATATCCTATTCTCATTTAGCATTTACTTCTTATCCTTTGCTGAATATTGGAAAAAGAATTTAAAATTCTTAGGACCTATCACTCCACTTGGAGGGCTATTTATGATTGTTGGATGGATATCGCTGTTGTTATCTTTTTTGAAATAAATATCAATTAAACATCAAAAAATTCAATCAAAATAACTTTCTTTACATAGATAAATAAACTAATTATGAGGAAAGTTATTTTACCTGCGATTCTTGCCTTTTTATTTGCAAGTTGCCAACAAAATTCTCAAAACCAAAATACCAAAATTGATTCTGCCAATCTAGAAACACCGTCGATAGGTGGTCTTAAAGACAAACATGGTTGTCTTACATCTGCTGGGCAAACTTGGTCACAGATTAAAAATGATTGTATACAGGTATTTTCGGTTGGAGTACGTTTAAATCCAATACAAGTAGATTCAACGCAAGCTATTATAAGTGCTTTTGTAGTTCCCAATGACGATAGTACGGGTTATGAATTGTTTTTACCAGAGGAAGAGGAAACATTTATTTTGGAGCAACAATCTCCAACTACTTTTTCAAAAAATCAATACATTTATAATAAAGACACGGGTGAATTACTAATAAACAAAGTGCTATCCTATAAAAGTGAATAAGAATACATGTTGAACATTTACGATCCAGCATTTGTTAAGAAATTGTTCAATAGAATGTCAGCATCTTATGAACGCATGAATTATATTACCTCTCTGGGATTTTCACTTATCTGGCGACACCAGTTTATTGATACAATAAAAACTTCTGATCAACCAGTACAAGTGTTAGATTTGCTATCAGGACTGGGCGAAAATTGGTCAATATTACTTAAAAAATTTCCAAACGGTAAATTTGTAGCACTTGATTTTTCGGAAAGTATGATTCAATCGAGCAGTAAAAAAAATCATAAGAAGCTGAATAACCGTTTTTTGATTCTTCAGCAAGACATTTTAGCTAATGAATTGCATGAAGGAAAATATGATATTATCACTTGTGCTTTTGGATTGAAAACATTCGATGAGGAACAATTACAACAGTTAGCTAAGAGAGTTTTTAATGCATTAAAAAAAGATGGTAAGTTCTCTTTTATTGAAATATCAATGCCTCCAAATAAAATTTTATGTTTCTTTTATAAGCTTTATTTATCTAAGATAATACCAGTTTTAGGGAGTCTATTTTTAGGCAATCCTTCAGATTACAAATTGCTTTGGGTTTATACCGAAAAGTTTAAAAATTGCAATAAAGCTAAACTAATTTTCGAAGAAAATGGTTTACATGTAAAATATAAAAGCTATTTTTTCGGATGTGCTACTGGTTTAATCGGCACCAAACAACCCACTACTAACACTTTATAAATCATGATATTAACAAAAAAACAACAAACAGAACTTCTTTCTATTCTCGAGAAAAGATTTTTAAAAAATATCCAGCGCCATCCGGATATCTCATGGGACACTGTAGTAGATAAATTAAATAAGAATTCAAAAATTTTTGAAGTACTGTTTAAAATGGAAGAAACTGGTGGTGAACCGGATGTAGTACAATTAAGCGAAAGCACTTCGAATATTATCTTTGTCGATTGTTCTAAAGAAACACCTAAAGGACGACGTAGCATTTGTTATGATCATGAAGCGTTAGAATCTAGAAAACAATACAAACCAGATGATTCTGCAATCAATATGGCGGCAGAGATAGGCATAGATATGCTGGACGAAAATGAATATTTTGCTTTGCAAAAATTAGATGAATTTGATTTAAAAACATCTAGTTGGATTAAAACGCCTAAAGATATACGCTCACGTGGTGGCGCATTATTCGGAGATAAAAGATTTGGTAGAGTTTTCATATACCATAATGGGGCAGATTCATACTATGGTGTCAGAGGCTTCAGAGGTATGCTGCGTATCAATTAGACATATTTTAATAAAAATTTCCTATTAATCATAAATTATCAGTAAATTAAAATTTCAATTTCGATGACCGCTATATAAACAAGAATGTTATTTAAAAGTCTTGGGTTTACAGCTCAAAATAAAATCAAAACGACTACATTAGTTTTCTCTGTTCTTTGTTTGATTCTACTTACAAATATACAAGAGAGAATGATGATCAAACGACTCAATGAAACAGTAACTTCCATTTACGAGGATAGAGTCGTAGTGGGTAATTATATTCTACAGCTCTCGAATCATTTTGAAGAAATAACCCAACTTTTAAAATCAGGAAATAGGGAATCACCGAATAAACTTAATAGCTTACTTGCTGAAATTGATTCAATAAACATTGAATACGACAAAACTTATCTCACAGAAACTGAAAAAGTAAATTTTAAAAAATTCACAGCTTATTCAATTCAAATAAAAAATTCTATCCAATCAAATAACACTGCAGAGGCACTAAGTGCTAGTTTGGAAGCTGAAAAGATACTTAAGGTATTATCCTCTATTCAGGTAGAAGAAGGCAAAGAAAAATTAGATGAAGTTTTGGGAATGACCAATACTAGAAGTATTCTTTCCTATTTAGAAATAGTAATAATTATCGTCATTTCAATCCTAATTCAGAAAATTATATTATCTACAAAACCATTAATTGTTAACAAAACAAAAGATACTCATCACCTCAATTAATTTAATTTTTTTCAAAAAAAAACCAAAAATATTAAATAATCCTCTAATAAAGACTACAACATTTGTTTGAGAAGGTTTTCATAACTAAGAATACCTTTTAATAACATAATTTTTATTTTTATGATTAAAGTTTTATAACTTTAATTTATCTAATAAGATAACTAACATCCTTCATTAAAGGAGATTTATTAAATCCAATTACTTAACTTAAATTAACTTACTCAATCTGTAAAGATTAGCACCTTGAATTAACTTAATTTATGAAAAAATCAATTTTAAGTATAGTTATACTATTTAATTTTCTACATAGTTATGCGCAATTTAGTTGGTCATATAGCAATTATGGTACAGATGAATATGATACTAAAAAATTTGCTAATTATGATTGGGTGAATCCTGTAGGACATTTTCACAGAGTTTTGAAAAATGGGAAATGGGGATTGACAGATCCACACGATAAGTTGATAGTGCCAATAGAATACAATCAATTTCTATCTGCGGATATGTACGGAAATTATGTTGCGAGGAAAGGCAACAAGTACGGCATTTTTAATGATAAAGGCATTTTGATCTGTCCTTTTGAATTTGATTACATTCACCCTGCTGCGACTGTAGAAAATCAATATAAAATAGCCGTAAAAAACAATTTATATGGTATGATTGATAAATACGGTAAGGTCATAGTTCCCTTTCAATATAAAGTATTATACAGTGACTCAGATGGATTGACACAAGGTTATGATGGGCAAAAATGGGTAAAACATTTGATGAATGGTGATTTACTGAAAATTGAAAATGTCAAATTAGTAGAATACCTGAATGAACATTACTATAAAGTTACTTACTCAGATAATGAGCACGCTGTAATTGATCACGCACAACACATCATAATTCCAAAAAGCAAAAGTACTTATTACAATTTTGCTGGATTTAAAGACAAAAGATGGCTTACGGTTATTGATGAAAATAAAAAACGAGGATTATGGGATGTATTAAACAAAAAATGGATTATTGAACCAAAATATAACCTAATTGGGACCAGATTTAATAAATATTTGTTTACTAAAAACATCATTACCGTAAACGAAAATGGACAAGAAATACGAAAAGCCTTTGATGAATTTTGGGATTTGAACAATAATTTGATCTTCAGTGGATACACAGATGATATACATACAAATGATTTACCTGAAAACATGGTACTTCTTAAAAAGGATAACACGTGGTGGCTGCACGATGCTAATTTTAAGCAAATATGGGCTGACGCTTTTAAGTCGAAAAAAGATATTTCTAAGAATTATACAGATCCTAATTCAAGCATACAATTTTTAGTATTCAATACTGACAATGGATGGGGCATAATGGATCAAAATAAAAAAATAATTGTTCAACCTCAATATTATGAACATAATAAAGCTGATCCATTTAGTTTTTATGAAGGTCCCAATGGAAAAAGAATATATAGTGCATACAAAAAAATAAACGGTTACAATAAATATGGGTTGCTACGTGGTGATGGAGAGGAGATCATACCATTTACTCATGATTATTTGTTTTACAGTTCCTTAATTCATCCATACTATTATACAGCCGAAACCAATGGAAACTTCAAAGTCGGAAATGCAGATACCAAAAAAATTATTTTTGAAGCCACGAATCAGCCTAGATTAGATGGACCACATTTTATGCATTATGATAATTTGAATAATCCTTCGAGTTATTATGTAGATAAAATCAAAAACAAAGATGGATATCGATCTATTTTTGATTTGGAAAATATGAAATATCAGAGTTCTTCAAAATTTCATTACAATGCAAAGGTGAATTTTGATGAAAGTTTTATAGTCGAAAATTCCGCTGGTAAAATGGCGATTGTTGGATCAAATGGAAACTTATTAACTGACTTTGAATTCGATGTACTGTATCAATCGCCGAATAATACATTAATTTTTGCAATGAAAAACAACAAAACAGGTTTTATTAACGGAAAAGGAAAAGTGATAATTCCGCTGATACATGATGTTGTCAGAAATGTACTTGGTGACCCAATTCCACAGGCCATGAATCAATACGGATATAGCGAAGATCTAAAAAGTAATGGAAAATTAATTCATTATGATGAAAAAGGAAATAAAATAAACCCGAGTAGATATAATTTACCAGAGAACGTCATTCTCCAAAATAGGAACGTGGGACGACGAAACGTAGAACTTGCCTACACAGGCAATTCTATTTTGATTGATGTATTCGAAAAGCCAATTAACTACAATTATAACCTAATATTAGATGATGGTTTGATAGACATGTCTCCTGAAAAGAAAGGCGAAAAGCAACAATTATTCTATTTTACAGGAGGTATAGAACCTTTTGAAAGAAATGGAAAGTTTGGTTATTTTGATTTTTTTGGAAACATAGTAATCGAACCAATTTATCAAAAGGCTTCACCTATGACTATTTTAGGTTATTGTTATGTGATGAAAGACAATGAATATTTCCTGATCAACAATCAGGGCGAAAGATTACCCTTCACTGATTACCACCTCCATATGTACAAGGCTAAAAATAAGATTAACTAGCATCCTAATTAAATAATGTATATTCATAAAATAACTTAAAATTGACAAATAGGTTTAAATATATTTGTCAAATTAATACGGGAATAAAAACTACAATAAATATGAAAATACTGTTAGCAATTGGATTAGGCAGCTTTATAGGTGGAATATGCAGATATTTATTATCCCAAATTATACACATAAAGACGGAGTCCTTGTTTCCAATGAGTACATTTATCGTAAATATAATAGGATCCTTTGCTATTGGTTTAGTATTTGCATTGGCTGCCAAGGGTGATATTTCTAAAGAATTCCAATTATTTCTTGCCACTGGGGTATTAGGGGGATTTACTACGTATTCTGCATTTTCTAATGAAACATTTATTCTTATGCGTGATGGTCATTTGGTGTTTGCATTAATTTATATTCTAACGAGTATTACAATTGGATTATTAGCGACTTTTTTGGGATATTCAATCTTAAAATTATTCTAATACTTGAACACTATTATCATGCTATGCAACAAACAAGGCGACTATTAATCAGTCGCCTTGAAGCACTATTATAAATTATGAAAAACCACTAATTATGGTAATAGTACTTTATTGATAATGTGTACTACACCATTAGTAGCCATTATATTCATCCCAGTGATTGTGGATGCACTGGTGTTACTTTTACCTTTTAAAGTAGCATTTGCTCCTAAAGCAACTGCTAAAGTTTCTCCATTCAACGTTGTTAATGTCTGTCCATTTGTCAAATCTGATGAAAATGCACGAGCTGATAATACATGGTAAGTTAAAATACTTGCTAATGTATTAGGGTCAGCCGCATTTATGGAAGCGATAGTAGGAAATCCTGCTTCAATAAATGCGGCATTAGTCGGAGCGAACACAGTCAATGGTCCACCCCCACTCAAAGTCTGTGCAACATTGGTTGAACCTTCACTCGCTCTTAATACCGCAGCAACCAAATACGTTAAGTCTGAATTGCCTTGAGTGACTTCTACCAAATTTCCTGCTGGGGGCATTAAAACTCTTTCAATGGTATGAACAATACCATTATTAGCCATCACATCAGCTTGCTTAACCTTCCATCCGTTTACAAAGACACCATTACTATTTTTTGTAACAAATACATCTTTACCGCTAGCTGTTTTTACTTGCATATTTACACCTGTTTCAATACTTGCCGAATTGACACGAGAACTAAGTGTATGGTACAGTAATATGTCTTTTACTTTGTCTACAGAAAGACTCTGTAAAACACTTGCTGTCACACCAGAAGCCTCGAAAGATTCATTATCAGGAGCAAAGACTGTGAACGAACCGTTTCCATTTAGTGTCGATGTTAAATTTGCCTTAATGAGAGCTGATTCTAAAGTCGAAAAACTAGGAGATTCTACCACAACATCTACTATGCTCTTGTTTATACCTACCACATCTTCGTCATTATCAGAGCAAGACACCTGAAAAGTTGAAACGCCTATCACTGCTACTGCCATGAAGGACTTTGCGAAATTTAAAAATTTGGTTTTCATATTGCCTTATTATTTAATATTAATTAGTACAATATAATACAATTAAAAACAAGTATGGTTCATTATTATACCAAATAATTTTAAAATCATAAAAGTGATATAATAAAATATCATTGATGTTTAATGGTAAAAAATGAAAAATCCACATCAAATGTGGATTTAAAGTGGTATATGCCCTACTAATACCCTAATTAGGATTTGGAATTGCATGTAAATAATAGTTAAAATCAAAAAGGGCGAGAACTTTATAGTCTCACCCTTCTTTCATGATTATGCAAATGCGCGATCTCCTTTTTTGTATGGATAATTTCCATCGTATTTACCAGGAATTTTCACATAGCGTAAAGCTTTTGTTAACCCTAGCTCAGAATTGAAATAACCTGTTAACGTCATTTGTCTAAACAAATGAAACCAATGTTCAGGCTCATAATCTACATCAGGTTTTACAAGCTCATTTTGTCTTGTAGTGTTTTTATCCACCTCGTCTTTGATTCGCTCCCAACGTTTACCGTTATATTCTTCAGCTTCTTTGTATAATTTTTCTGCAACCTCAGTTCTTTCATCTAGAGTCAAGCTTGCAAAATCTTTGCCCTTCACATCCTTACTAGTTTTATCTAATGTTGCTAAACCATCTACAATAGCCTTTTGTTGCTTTTCTGTATAACAATCCCTCACATATACTGCGATGAAATTGCCTACTCCTGCTTCCTTGGCTCCAGGAGTAGAGGTAGGTGGCAAAATAGCGTCCGCTAAATCACCCAATCTATCTATCATCTTGCTATCAAATAACGCCTCTACCGTTTTAGTAGCTGGTTGTGTACAGCCTTCTAAAAATAAGTTAGCACCCACGATAGATCCACCAAGGATCATAGCTACGCGTTGTAATGCTTCTCTTCTATTCATCTTTTTATTTGTTAAAATGTATAGTTAACTTCCCAGCCTGGGCGATATGTACGTTTTACAAATTGATTTACTTCGTCGAAATTTGTAACACGCATATTATCATTATCCCAAACCAATTTCTTACTTCTTCCAGGGTATTTGTCACCCACTTTTAAATCAACACCGCGAATAGCTAAATTCGCCATTAATAATGCTTCTGTCAAC
The DNA here is from genome assembly GCF_009829075.1 of Sphingobacterium composti. Classification (GTDB taxonomy): domain Bacteria; phylum Bacteroidota; class Bacteroidia; order Sphingobacteriales; family Sphingobacteriaceae; genus Sphingobacterium; species Sphingobacterium composti. The sequence goes on from NZ_WUQZ01000009.1 coordinate 64,008, forward strand.
GGTCCTGCAATCTCAAAAGGAGATGACATTTCCATATTGCCATAACCTGCAATGCAACCTTCTACCCATTGCGCCCAGTGACCATTGGCTCCCTTTGGAACTCTTGCATATTTTTCCTTAACAGCCTTATAAGTTTTGGTAGTTGGTAACAAACGAGGTTTAGCAGCATAGGTGTCTGCTAACATTTTACCTTTTGTACCTATTATTAAAATACCATTACCACCATCACCAAAGATTTCATCAGGACCTAACTCTTCAGGTCTAGGAGGTTGAATTCCGCCATCCATCCAGTGTACTTTTACATCACCCTTTGTCTTAGCCGTTTTAGGGAAAGTCATTGTAACCGAACTTGATGGTGGACAAGACTCAGGGAAATATCCACGTTTGAATTCATCTACGTAAACAGATCCAACGCTCGCTTGTACATCCTTCACATACTGCAAACCATAGATACTAAAAGGTGCCTCTAAATTGTGACATCCCATATCACCTAATGCACCAGTACCATATGGCCACCAGCCGCGCCAATTGAAAGGAACTAATTTATCAAAATACTCTGTATAAGGTGCTGTACCTAACCATTTATCCCAATCTAATGTCGATGGTACTCTAGCCTTTTGACTAGGCCATTGTATTCCTTGTGGCCATACAGGTCTGTCTGTCCATGCATAGATTTCAACTAAATCACCGATCATTCCAGCATCAACCCACTCACGCATTTGTCGAACTCCATCACCGGAAGAACCTTGATTACCCATTTGAGTAACGACTTTATAGCGCTTAGCAGCATGAGTCAAAGCACGAGCTTCCCATACGTCATGAGCTAATGGTTTCTGCACATACACGTGTTTGCCTAATTCCATCGCAGCTAAAGCTTGAATTGCGTGATTGTGATCTGGTGTAGACACAGAGACTCCATCAATATTTTTGTGCTCTTTATCTAGCATCTCTCTAAAGTCTGTATAGAACTTTGCTTTCGGAAACTTCTCTACAGTTCCTTTAGCTCTGGCTTTATCAACATCACATAAAAAAGCAATATTCGCTTTACCGCTGCCGTAAATATTATTAACATCAGATCCACCCATACCGCCGACTCCAATTGATGCCACTTGCAACATATCACTCGGCGCTCTAAATCCTGTACCGCCTAATACATGTCTAGGAACTATTGTTATACCTGCAGCTGCTACAGCTGCTGTTTTGATAAAATCTCTTCTAGTTTTGTTTTCCATTATTTAGATATTGTTAGATTTAATTATAGGTTACCCTTTTTCAATTCACTAACAGCAAAATCTACAGCTCTAGCTGTCAATGCCATATACGTTAGTGAAGGATTCACACAACCTCCAGATGGCATTGCTGCTCCATCTGTAACAAATACATTCAAAGCATCCCAAACTTGGTTATTGCCGTTTAGTACTGATGATTTAGGATCACGCCCCATACGTGCTGTACCCATCTCATGAATACCCTGACCAAATCCGTATACATTATCATACGTGTATACATCTTTTACACCAAGGTTTTCCAACATTTCTTTCATCTCATGTTGCATATCATGACGCATCTTGATTTCATTTTCTTTGATTTCAGCATGGAATGATAAGACTGGCAATCCCCATTTATCCTTTTTATCTTTATCTAATTTTATGTAATTGTCATGGTAAGGAAGTATCTCCCCGAAAGCACCAAAACCAATATTCCAATCTCCGTATTCGCAGATAGCATCTTTAAAGTTACCTCCAACAAATTTTTCTTCCTCCGAACGCCAAGCTCGTCCGCGACTTGCACTTCCTTGATAGCCGAAACCTCTTACATAATCACGTTTTTTACTATCGCCATCAATGTTTACAAATCGAGGGACATATAAACCATTTGCACGACGACCATAAACGGCCTTATCCAAATAGCCTTCTACACGACCTCCAGCACCACAACGGAAATGATGATCCATTAGGTTGTGTCCTAATTCTCCACTGCTACTTCCTAATCCACCTTCCCAAACATCTGTTGCAGAATTCATCAATACCCATGTTGAATTAAGTGCTGATGCACATACAAAAATTACTTTTGCATAGAACTCATATGTTTGGTTTGTCTCTGCATCTACAATTTCTACACCTTTAGCTTTCTTCGTATCTTTATCATAAATAATTTTTGTAACTATTGAGTAGGGACGTAGAGTTAAATTACCCGTTTTCATAGCTACAGGAAGCGTCGCAGATTGTGTACTGAAATAGGCACCAAAATTACAACCTTCCCAACATCTATTTTGATATTGACAATTTGCACGACCATTGTGTGGAACAGTAATATTTGCTGTTCTACCCATGATAAAGTAACGCTTACCTTCATACATTGTACGTAAGCGAGCTGCCAAGTCCTTCTCCACAATGTTCATTGGCATTGCAGGCATATAATCACCATCCGGTAAACTTGGAACTCCATCTCTATTACCTGAAATTCCAGCAAATTTTTCCGCATAAGAATACCAAGGAGCAATATCTTTATAACGGATAGGCCAATCTGCACCATGTCCATCTTTCAAATTTGCTTCAAAATCCAAATCTCCTAGTCGGTATGATTGACGTCCCCACATCAATGATCTACCACCAACATGGTAGCCACGATACCAGTCGAAACGCTTTTCTTCTGTATAAGGGCTTTCTTTTTCGTTCACCCAAAAACTAAGATTTTTCTCATTTAAAGGATAATCCCTTTTTAAGACAGGATAATCTTGGATCATTTCTTGAGTACGACCACCTGCATGTGGAAATTCCCAAGGATCTTTTGTAGCTGACACATAATCTTTCACATGCTCTACATTACGACCTCTCTCCAGCATTATTGTCTTTAACCCTTTTTCGGTTAACTCCTTTGCAGCCCATCCTCCACTAATTCCTGATCCAATCACAATTGCATCATAAATATTATTCTCTACCATTGTTTTATATTTTTAATACCTATATATTTTTACTCTTGCGTCTTTACTTTTTCGTCTTTGAAGAAAATCATGAAAATAATCATCACAACGATTGCAATACCTGCCGGTACAATCCATGTTTGCTCCCAAAACGTAGCTAAATCGGTGCCTTTTAACTCTTTATACTTATCACCAATAAAACTAGCTACCCAAAAACCGATTAACTGACCGACACCATATGTTGCTAATGTAATAAGCCCTTGAGCAGCGGATTTGTACTTTTCACCGGCTTTACTATCTGTATATATTTGTCCTGAGACAAAAAAGAAATCATAACAAATACCATGTAGTGCAATTCCCATAATCAACATAAACGTCAATTCTCCTGCGTTGCCATAAGCAAATAACAAATAGCGAATTGCCCAAGCTAGCATACCTACCAAAATAGTTTTCTTAAATCCAAACTTCGAAAAGAAAACAGGAAGTAATAGCAAGAATAAAACCTCAGAAATTTGACCAATTGTCATTTTTCCAGTAGGATTTTCAAGTCCTATTTCACTAAGAAATAAATTTGCGTTTTGATAGTAAAACGCTAATGGAATACAAATTAGTACAGAAGAAATGAAAAATATAAAGAAATTTCTATCCTTTAATAATTTGATAGCATCTAAGCCAATTATAGTTGAAAATGACGGTTTTTCGCCCTCAGCATCTTTAATAGGAGGTGTACTAGGTAACATGAAAGAGAAAACACCTAATATTGCTGAAGCAATTGCTGCCATTAGAAAAGTATTTTTTAAAGCCCCCTCACCTGCTGCAGCATCCCATTTGAATAAATAACTAATCGACAGACCGGCAACAATCCAACCTATTGTACCCCAAATACGAATTGCAGAGAATTCTTTTTCAGGATTTTTTAATTGTCTAAATGAGATTGAACTCGTTAACGCTAATGTCGGCATGTATAATATCATATATGATAATACATAAGGATAAAATCCACCAATATCTGTAGCTTGATACATTTGATACAACAAAAATGCACCTACAAGATGCAAAATTGCTAATACACGCTCAGCACTGAAAAATCTATCTGCTATCATCCCAACAATAAATGGTGCAATGATTGCACCCAATGATTGTGTAGAGAATACATTCGCAATTTCAAAATCATTAGCTTTTAAATTTTGGCTCAAGAACGTTCCTAACGTTACGAACCACGCTCCCCAAATAAAAAATTCGAGAAACATCATGAATGATAGTTTTGTTTTTATAATTGAATTCATACGTAATGTATTGATTTAATACGATTTAAAAATTGTCTGCTTCTCTATAGGCAGAAACTAATATTTCTTCTCCAGCTTTACCTGATTGTGAAACACCATGCTCCATACCGATAATTCCTTTATATCCTTTTTTATGCAACCACTTGAATACATTTTTATAATTAATCTCTCCAGTATATGGTTCCTTACGCCCTGGATTATCTCCAACTTGAATATAAGCAATTTCTGACCAACATTGATCCATTAAAGAAATTAAATTTCCTTCATTTTTTTGTTGATGATACGCATCATACAATATCTTACATGATGGACTATCTACAGCTTTACATATTTCATATGTCTGATCTGTATATCGCAAAAACAAATCGGGTGTATCGCTTAAAGGTTCTAACACCATGGTGATGCCATGAGGTTCAAAAATTTCAGCCCCTCTTTTTAATGCATCGATTACATTAGCTGTCTGCACACCTATTGGCAAATGTCGTGCATAATCCCCCGGAACTACCGTTACCCATTTAGCATTCACACGTTTTGCGACCTCCACAGACTGACGACATCCTTTCAAAAATATATCAATATGTTCTTGCTTATTGGCTGCTAATGTATTTTGACCATTTCCACCTTTAGGAACAACAAATACGCCCATTCGCATTCCAAGTTTTGCAAGCAGGTCACCAATCTTTTTCTGTTCTTCGGTAGATCGATTAGGCATTCCGTTATCTTCAATACTACGAAACCCCAAATCGTACATGTATTGAATTTCATCCAAGAAGTTTTTGCCAGCTGTAGCAGAAAACATACCTTGGTGAGGTGCATAATCTAATTTAAACGGTTGTGATTTTATATCATGCATTTTATTAGAAATAGGTTTCGCGATTATTTTGCTTGATAAGAAAGTACTGGTCAATAACAAACCTGATTTTTTTAAAAAATCTGTTCTTCTCATAATATTAATAGGTTTATAGTTTATAAATATAATTATTAAAACCTGAGCTTTGCAATTCTTTTAATGTATTATTTTCATAATATATTAAATAAGCTTCCGCATGCGGAATTTTCTCAATAAATGATATTGCATCCTCGGGAGTTAAATACATTAGATAATTATCTAATGCGTCTGCATCCATTGCAGTTTGTGCAAGCACGGTTACGGATATTGTTTTACTACTAGTCGGCTTTCCAATGTAAGGATTGATATGATGAGAGTAACGCTCAGCATTCACTATCCGAAATTTTTCATAATTTCCCGAAGTAGTGATTGCTTTATCTCTTAACAAAACTTTATATGAAGCTGATTGAGTTGTATTTGGACGCTGGATCTCCACCTTATAAGGTTCACCATTTGGTTTCAGTCCCTTGGTAATTATTTCTCCGCCAACTTCAATCAAATAAGATGATATGCCTTTATTATTTAGCAACACACCTAATTCATCCACCGTGTAGCCTTGAGCTATTCCATTCAAATCAATTGAAAGTCTTTTATCCTTTTTAATCAGTTTATTTCTTTTCAAGATCATTTTTTTTGCACCCACAAAATTAAGTACACTATCCACTTGTTGCTGATTGGGATTTTTATGAAAACCTTCTGGACCAAATCCCCATAATTTTAACAACGGATAAACAGTAATATCGAAATACCCCTTTGTTAGATTATGATAGTACAAACTTGCTTTCACAACCTTCAGCATATGTTTATCCAATTTAATAGATCGAGTAATAGGTAAATTAAAATGATTTATTCTAGATGAAGGTTCATAAATTGACAAGGAATAATCAATTTCCTTAAAAAAATTTTCGACTTCATCTTTTCCTACTAATTCATTTTCAGCATAGTATTTGATAGTGTATGTAGTTCCTTGAGCAAATCCTGTAATCATATACTCTTGAATTAATTTAGGATATGCCGCTTGCGCAACATATCCTAATAGAATATATAATATAAGAATAAAAAATTTCAAGAATTTAGATGAATAAATTTGTATTAACTCCAGGAACAGCAACTGGATAAACGCCATTTGCATCTGGCAAAATTTTTGGTTTCGCATCCCAGGAATATGTAGTAGGCATTAAATCAATTTCTGATTTTAATGCATCATTCCATTTAATTACTTTACCTGTATAACATGCTATACGTCCAATGATACCTGCTAGCGAACTATAAGCCCCGTATTCGGCATTATTAAATTTATATTCACCTTTTGCAACTGCTTCAAATAATTCAACATGCTCATGTTGATAAGGGTTAGGGTTCCCCTTAGGATCATGGCGATAAATTTCATTACCTTTAGCATCCCACAAAATCGCTCGTCCACCTGCTGACAAATAGATTCTACCCTTTGTTCCCTGGAAAGTTTCATCTACTCTATTATGAGAACCTTCAAAGTGACAACATTGACTGCTCACCACAGTACCATCATCATATGTCATTTCGATAGAGAAATTATCATAAATCTCTCCATATTCTTTACCTACGCGATGCGCACGAGATCCCACTCCTTGTATACTAACAGGATATTTACCTTTTATCCAATTGGCAATATCAATGTTATGAACGTGTTGCTCTACGATATGGTCGCCACATAACCAATTGAAATAATACCAATTACGCATCTGATACTCCATCTCAGTTTGGCCAGGTTTGCGAGGTCTCACCCACACCCCTCCACTATTCCAATATACTTGCCCTGCTACAATATCACCTATCGCTCCATCCAAAACACGTTTAATTCCTTCTCGGTAATTTTGCTGAAAACGACGTTGCAACCCAACAACTACGTTTAATTTCTTTTGTTCTGCTATTTTTGCAGCAGCTAACACACGACGAATCCCTGGAATATCTACACCTACTGATTTTTCCATAAACACGTGTTTACCTTGTTTAACTGCCTCTTCAAAATGCTGAGGTCTAAATCCTGGAGGTGTAACTAATAACACAACATCAGCATCCTTTATTGCATGTTTATATGCATCAAATCCCACATATTTGCGAGAATCAGGGATATCCATTTTTGCTGCGTATCGTTTTGATAAATTATTGAACGCATTATCCAAATTATCTTTGAATACATCAGCAAGAGCTACAAGTTTTACATTCTGACCAGAGTTCAAAGCATCTGCTGCAGCTCCAGTCCCACGACCACCACAGCCGATAAGTGCTACTTTGATTTCATCCGATCCTGAAGCGAATACAGATGATATTGACGAGGCATTTATAGCAACACCTCCTGAAATTACAGCAGAAGTTTTAATAAAATCTCTTCTTTTAATGTTTTCCATGTTTATATAATTGATTAGGAATGATTATTCTAATAGTCTTCTATTGGAGCTTGATCATAATATGCTAATATTTCTTCGTGAGAAGGCGTATTAACAGGTCTTACCAACCTTACTCCAACAAATGGAGCTTCAGGAAACCACCAATTAGATTTTGGCATCTGCGGATCCAATTGCTTCCAAATTGGATCAGAAGCTCCTCTTGCTGCTGAACGTAAATCAATTTCAGCACTATTAAACGCTCCACCACGCACCACATGAGGATATAATTCAGTTGGATTAACTACTGGATTTTTGACCTTTAGATTAGCATAATGTTTATAAGAATCTGCATGATATTGATCGTAAGTCCACTCAGCAACATTTCCAATAATATCATAAAGACCATATGGATTAGGCTTTTTCTGTCCTACCTGATGTGTTTTTTGATCACTATTCTTTTCGTACCATGCATATTCCGCTAATTTACTCACATCATTACCAAAGAAATAAGCATCATTCGAGCCTGCACGACAAGCGTATTCCCATTCTGCTTCAGTTGGTAATCTATAAAAAATTCCAGTCCTCACATACAACCATTTACAGAATTGAATAGCATTATAATGTGTCATAGCCAAAGCTGGATACCCTTCCTTACCAAAGCCAAAAGTCATATCTAAATAAGGTTTTGTAGGCCGAGTTACCGCATCTACATCAGAAGGAACATTTCCATCATTTTGCTTGGATTGTTCATAATCCTTATACAAGAAAGACTGAAAAAGATCCCAAGTCACTTCATGCGTACCCATCCAAAATGCGTCTATTTCGACCTGATGAGCAGGTTTTTCATCTGCTTTAACAGATTTATTATCTCCACGGGTATATACTCCAGCAGGAATTGCTTCCATCGAAAATGACAATGAAGTACCTTCTATTTGTTGAATATACCGTCCGTGAGATTGTTTATTTTGGTTTTTCGTTTCTGACTTTTTTACTTGCGCTTCGGCAGAATATATTGTTCCTAAAAGTAGAAATGAACAAATTACTTTGTGCATCACAATTATTGTTTTTTTATTAAAATGTTATAACAGTTATCGGATTCTAAGATAAGCGAAATACATTTTAATAAACTAATAATACAGGTAACAATTAGATTACAAGAGTGTATTAATTACACTACACCAAATATAAGATAGAAATACCCCAATAGGAATACTAATACCTATTAGCGTATTAGCAAACTTAACATTCAATCCAAACTTTTCAATAACAATGCTTGTGGCAACTAAACAAGGCATTGTCATTTCAAATGCTGATACCCTAAAAAAGTCCCCCTGTAAACCTAGCGCATAAAATATTACTATTACAAAAATTGGAATGACACCTAATTTCAAGAGCAATCCTGCATACAACGCATTCGATTCTTTGCTGATTCGCTTGAAATTCAATTGCATTCCAATAGAAAATAAAGCCATTGGACTTACGGTAGCTGCAAATGAAGAAAATACACCTTGCATCACGTCTGCTTCTAAGTAGTTGTGAAAAATCAATGCTATTACACAAGCGATAAGCGGTGGAAAAGTTACTATTCGTTTGAAAATATATCTATACTTTTCCGTATTTGTTGTGAAAACATCTCTTGCGTTAGCGGCAAGAAGTACACCAAATAACGACAATGTAAAGAAAGTAACCTGATCACTTACAATGGCAACTTTTAGAAATTCTTCGCCATAATATGTGCTTACAAGCGGAAATCCAATAAAAGACGTGTTAGAAAGTCCTGCTACAATGATTAAAGTGTATAAGGTACGTTTGGAAAATTTAGCCCAGATATTTAATAGTTTAAAGAAAACATATGATAGTCCAAATGTAGCAAATGGTAATGCAGCAGTATATATATAATCTAAATTCCAATCGATTTGTGGTATAAATTTTAAGGCAACTGAAGGCAATCCGACATAAATCACCCAAGTATTGATAGTGAGATGCCCACCCTTTTTTGTTAATTTAAAGTATCTAAATAGATACCCAAATAATAAGCACAAAAAAATAACCACAAAATTTGACATCGATAATTTCTAAAAGGGATATCAAAATATCCGCCCAAAAGTAAGTCTTTAAGTTTAATATTGAAAAACAGACATGAAATTGAACAGAAAGGATATCGTTTGAGAGCGAAGTATAATGATAATATAGTTTCCTAACAAAAAAGGACGCTGAGCGTCCTTTCAATTACTGTACTACTTTATTCAAAGCCTTAGAAACTGATTTTCCAAAGTCTTTATCTACGGTAATATAACCTGGATAGAAATAATTTTTACCACCAATCTTTACAGAAGGTTTTATTTTCAAAGCTAAGAAAGCATCGCTTTTGCGCGTAAAAATATCACTTAACAGTTTATCCATTCCTTGCTCTTTAGCCGCATTAAACAAATTCGCTCTAAAACTTAAAGGGACGACCATACTTTGACCTTGAGCTAAATTTATATTTTCATTTACAGAGCCTTCAAACAAAGGCTTGCCACCAATCTCAATCAGGTATTTAAATTCATTAATCTTCGTAACCGTTGATGTAGGATTTGTCATTTGCAAATTAACTGTTGCTTCTAGAGGTAAATCTTTAGTCAATAAAGCCATTGCAATACCAGGCAAATTGCTTAGTGATACTCCTCCATTCGTCTGATAAGAGTTTATGTCTCGACCAGCTATACGCATATTTTGAACTGACGTAACATCATAATTAAATTTTCCCAATGCGGCTATTTGTGCCTTTTGATTTAACGCACACCCTGTAAACAACATAACAGACACCACAATTATTAATAATCCTATTCTCTTCATATAATTTTATTTTCCAAATGTATAAACAAGACCCAATGTAAATACAGAATTCCCTGCTTTTAAATATTCATTATTATTCAACCCTATATTGAATCCATTCGTATACTGAAGCTGCAGACCATTAACCAATTGCATTCTCGTATAAAATAATGGCTCAATAAAGTAATTTTCCTCCATGGGTGAAGCAACATCATTTATCCAGAAATCTTTCATACCTACTCTACTTAGACGAATAGCGGTTCCATAGTTTAATTCCTTTTTATCACCAAAAATATTTATCTTCTTTTTCCTTGTAGATGAGTAGTTTACTTGCAAAAATATTTTATCAAAATTCATTTCTCTTGCCTCAACCAACTCATAACCGTAAATAGAAGCTCTTTGTTCAAAATCTCTCGAATTACCTACACCATAGCCTGCGTACATTTCAAACACTTGCCGACCTTCTTTACCTAAAGTGGTAAAATAACCTATTCCTCCCTCTGTCAACCATTGACGATAAAAATCGTTATTATTAGACCCCGTATTGACAGTCGAGCCATTCGCAATAATAGCAATATGATCACTAACCGCAACTCCTAAATTACCAGATACATTACCTTTAGCGTTAAAATGTCCTGCAACATAAACTTCACCAGTATTTTTAAACATAGGAGTAGCAGGGACATTAGGCATATATATAGAACTACAACTAGAAATTAATACTCCCAATCCCAGTATTAACAAATTTTGATACGTAATGATTTTAAACATACTCATGGTTACGAACAATCATGCCAAATTATAATAAAAGTCTCTGAAAAATTATCAGAGACTTTCATTTTTATATCTTCAAATATTAACAATTATTCAGTTTCAGGAGCCTGATCAATCAATTCCATAAATTGATCTAACTTAGGAGTAATAATAATCTGTGTTCTTCGATTTCTTGCCTTTCCAGCTGTAGTACTGTTATCTGCAATTGGATTATACTCTCCACGTCCACCTGCCGTCAAACGCTTTGGATCCACGCCATAGACATTTTGAAGAGCTTGAACCACCGAAGAAGCCCGTAATGCTGATAAATCCCAGTTATTACGAATGTTTGGCTTCGAAATAGGATCAGAATCCGTATTACCCTCGATTAGCACCTCATAATCTTTGTAATCTTGGATTATTTTAGCTATTTTACTCAATGTCTCACCCGCTTGTTCCGAAACCTCGTAACTACCTGATTTGTAAAGCATATTATCAGACAACGAAATATAAACCACACCTTTCAAAACTTGTACATCCACATCTTTTAACTCTTCACGACTCAAAGAACGTGTCAAATTATTAGTCAACACCATGTTCAATGAATCTGATTTATTTTTGGTATTCACCAAATGTTGAATGTATTTGTTCGATGCATTAATCTCATCCACCAACTTGGAAATATTCACATTTCCTTGTGAATTTTGTGCTATACTTTGGTCTAAAGTTGTCTGAAGTTTAGCATATGCTTCTTTCAGAGAGGCATTATTCTTACGTTCATATTCCAATTGATCCTCGAGACTTTTTACTTTAGCTCTACTTTCAGTCAATTCCAATTGCGTTTTTTGATACAATTGTCCTAAATCTTTGTATTGAGCGTCTAATGCTACATATTGTTTTTTGCTGACACAGCCTGTCATCAGCAACCCTCCAAGCAATATAGTTATTGGTAAAATCCTTTTCATAGTACCATGATTTTTATTTGTTTGAATGAAAATTAGCAATAATAATACCTAAATACAAGATTTTATTGTTAAATAATATTAAAAAATCCTTCAACCGGGGAGATTGAAGGATTTTTAACTAACCAATTATTAACCTAAATTATGAATTACAAAATCACACTCAATTGCTGTGCCAAACTGATTAGTATCATTATTTTCTTAACAGATTTTAACAAATATTCTTATATTTATATAACCTATAAACATTATGAAATACATTTTACTTGTAATCCTACTATATTTAGCACAAGGTCTATCAGCTCAAAACAAAATTGATAATCTGAAATCTTTTGAAGAAATTCAAGATTTCGTTAAAACTATAAGACCTGCATTTAAGTTTGCGAACTTAAATACAATGGACTTTACATCATTGGATAAATTGCTTGGTTTACCTAATGCAGCCAACAATATCATTAAAGAATATCAAATTGATTCTAATTACTATATCCGTGATTTTAATAATGACGGACACAAGGATTTATTAATTTACGGCTTTGAAAAGCACTTAACAGTTTTTGTGATTCTGTATGAAAATAGTGCGTACAAGTCCTACAATTTATTTTACAATGAATTAGGCGAAAATTCTATCTTTCCCAAAGTCGCACCTAATCAGAATTTAATTCAATTATTTGAAATAGAAACTATTGGTCATGAACGCATGAGCAATCAAGGAAAACCAGTGAAACATGTATTAACATTCCATGAAAACGAGTTTGTCGAATATAATTCTAATCCAAAAGATTATACTATTGATAGTATAATCGTGTCAATGAGTTGCCCATGGTGGCGACCATATCAATATAATTTTCGAATTAACGAACACAATACTATTGGATGGGAAGGAAACAAATCTGATGAAATTCATCTTCTACCTCACCTTGACAATCTGAAATGGGCTCTAATTAAGAAAAGATTAAACTATGCGGATTTCCCTTCTATTAAATTACCAAAATATATGATTTCTGACAACATTACTTATAAAATTACGGTATTTTACGATAATGGATTAATACACAGTATTAATAATAATCATGGATATGTTAACAGATCTTTAAATTTAATCTACAAGGAGATCATGTCGTTAAAAGGGATATTAGATGAGATATTAAAAGAAAAAAATAAGCCCAAATTACCTGGGCTTAAATAAAAGTTATTTACTTTTTAAAATTCCTTTACAAATTTCTGAAATCAAAGCAGGACCCTCGTAAATAAAACCTGTATAAATTTGAACTAATGCTGCTCCAGCATTTAATTTGTCTAGGGCGTCTTCGGCAGAATGAATTCCTCCTACTCCAATTATTGGGAAAGCACCATTAGATTTTTGGTAAATGTATTTTATAACTTCTGTTGAACGTTTTGTCAATGGCTTTCCACTTACGCCACCCATTTCCTTGACTAAATTCGGGTCTGATTGCAATCCTTCTCTCGAAATAGTAGTATTAGTCGCTATCAAGCCTGCAATATTAGTTTCGGTTACGATTTCTACAATATCATCTAATTGTGAATCAGTCAAATCAGGAGCAATTTTTAATAAGATTGGTTTTACTGTAGGCTTCTGTGCATTCAAATCTTGTAAAGTATTCAAAATATGCATCAAAGGACCTTTTTCTTGCAAATCACGTAATCCAGGTGTATTCGGTGAACTTACATTCACGACGAAATAATCTACGTAATCATACAACGCATGGAAACAGTATATATAATCATTTACTGCCTCTTCGTTTGGCGTGATTTTATTTTTACCAATATTGCCGCCAATGATGACACCATTACGATTTTTGAGATATTTCAATCGTCCAGCAGCAACATCCGCACCTTGGTTGTTGAATCCCATGCGATTAATTAAAGCTTTGTCATTGACCAAGCGAAACATACGAGGTTTATCATTTCCAGGCTGTGGTTTTGGAGTAACTGTTCCAATTTCGATAAATCCGAAGCCGAAATTAGACATATCTTCAATGTACTCTGCGTTTTTGTCAAAACCAGCTGCCAATCCTACAGGATTCTTAAACTTCAAACCAAAAACTTCTCTTTCTAACCGTGAATCCTCAACCGCATACAAGGATTTTAATAAGGATTTTGAACCCCAAATTTTGGTAAAAGTTTTCAACCCATTTGTAACAGTATGATGCGCTTTTTCGGGCGCCATCGAAAAGAAAATTGGCTTTATTAGTTTGTACATTATAAAATATGAATCGTTAATCCAATAAACAGAAGGTATATTCCTTTTGCTAAGCTACAAAGGTAGAAAAGAAGCAGAAATAATCACTACTTTTGCACTCGAAATGATATCAATAAATAACTTAACATTTGAAATAGGCTCAAGAGCCTTGTACGACGAAGCGAACTGGCATATCAAACCAGGAGATAAAGTAGGATTAATCGGTGCTAACGGCACAGGAAAATCTACTTTGCTACGCCTTATCGTCGGACAATACACACCTACCTCAGGTACCATTTCAATGGCAAAAGACTTAAAAATTGGTTATTTGAACCAAGATTTATTGTCTTACCATTCTGAAAAAAGTATTTTGCATGTTGCGATGGAGGCTTTCGAACGCCAAAATCAGCTTCACACGGAAATAGAAAATTTACTTAAGAAACTGGAAACAGATTATTCGGATGAAATACTGAATAAACTTAGCGACAAACAAACAGAGTTTGAAGCCTTAGACGGTTATAATATCGAATTTCGTGCACACGAAATTCTAGCAGGTCTTGGTTTTTCGGAAGAGGAGCAGAAAAGACCTTTAGCTACATTCTCTGGAGGATGGCGTATGCGTGTGATGTTGGCTCGTATACTTTTGCAAGCACCTGATATTTTATTATTAGATGAGCCGACCAACCACATGGACTTACCTTCTATCAAATGGTTGGAAAATTATTTACAAACTTTTGAAGGAGCTATTGTAATCGTTTCTCACGACAGGTATTTTTTAGATAGAATTATCAAGAAAACGGTTGAATCACGCAAAGGAAAATTGACTTTGTATGCAGGAAATTACAGCTTCTATTTGGAGGAGAAAGCTTTACGTAATGAAATTCAAGCAGGACAATTCAAAAATCAACAAGCAAAAATCAAGCAAGAAGAACGATTAATTGAGCGTTTCCGTGCGAAAGCATCTAAAGCGAAAATGGCGCAATCACGTATCAAAGCCTTGGAACGCATGGACCGTGTAGAAGATGTGGATGACGACAATCCAGAAGTAAACTTCAGCTTCAAATTTTCAAAACCTTCGGGTCGTCATGTAGTGACACTGGAAAATATTTCCAAATCCTACCCAAATTTGGAAATTCTTCGAAACACCAGTGCTTTAATCGAAAAAGGTGATAAAATTGCATTAATCGGGGCAAATGGTAAAGGTAAATCAACCTTATTGCGCATCGTGGCTGATGACGACAAGAACTTCGAAGGTGTCGTAACAAAAGGTCACAATGTATCGCAAACCTTCTTTGCACAGCATCAATTAGAAGCGCTGCATTTAGAAAATTCTATCATCGCCGAAATGCAAGCATTCGCTCCAAAGCATAGTGAAACTGAATTGCGTTCGATTTTGGGTTGTTTCTTATTCACAGGAGATGATGCTTTCAAAAAGATTAAAGTGCTATCAGGTGGTGAAAAATCTCGCGTAGCCTTAGCGAAAGCTTTAACAGCGGATGCAAACTTTTTAGTACTCGATGAGCCAACCAACCACTTGGATATGGCTTCGGTGAACATTTTGATTCAAGCGTTGCAACAATACGAAGGAACCTTTATTGTGGTTTCACACGACCGTTATTTCTTGGATAATATCGCTAACAAAATTTGGTTTATCGAAAATAAAGAAATCAAGGAATATCCAGGAACGTATCAAGAGTATGAAGAATGGAATGCTAAACGTGTCATAAAACCTGAAGTTAGAGAAGAGAAAAAAGTAGTCAAAGAAGAGCCTAAAAAGCAAAAACAAGCTCCTTCGGATGACACTAAGCGTTTACTTTTGAAAAAGAATAAAGAATTAGCGCAATTGGAAGGGCAAATAGCTGACAAAGAACAAGAAGTCAAAAAATTAGAAGCACATTTGGCTTCAGAGGATGTTTATTCTGATGCTTTCAAGCTGCAAGAAGCAACTCGAAATTATAATTCTGCCAAAGCTGAATTTGACCAACTACAACAAAATTGGGAAGCACTTGCAGAAGAGATAATGGAATTAGAGGGATAATATAAATATAGCCTTTACAAATTGTAAAGGCTATATTTATTATGTTAACACCATTTCTACATGGGGAATATTATCTTCCAAGTAAGTTTCCTTACTCACCCGCACAAAACCTACATTCTCATAGAAAGCTTGCAAATGTGCTTGAGCACTAATCCGAACAGCTTCATTTGGAAAAACCTTTCGCATTGCTGAAATAGCCTCTTGCATAAGTTCGGTTCCCAATTTCAAATGACGAGCATTCGGATTCACCACTACCCGACCAATGGAAGCATCAGAATAAGAAACATGCGGCGGAAGTAAGCGCGCATAAGCTACAACCTCTTCGTTAATAATTCCCATCAAGTGCTTTCCTTTCAAATCTTTGTTATCGCATTCAGGATACAAACATTCTTGCTCCAACATAAACACATTGATACGAAGCTGAAGAATTTTATATAATTCCAAACTTGTCAATTCGGAAAATTCACGAACTACCCAAGTCGCTTTCATACAAATTAAGCTAAACTAGATTTTACAATTTCTGAAATAGTTTTGCCATCAGCTTTACCTGCCAATTGTACATTCGCAGCACCCATCACCTTACCCATATCCTTCATACCAGCAGCACCAGTTTCAGCAATGATATTTTTAATAACAACTTCAATTTCTTCACGAGACAATTGCTTCGGAAGATATTCTTCAATTACTTGTTGTTCCTCAAATTCTGTTTGGAACAAATCCTCACGACCTTGCTCCTTATAGATTTCACCAGACTCTTTACGTTGTTTTACCAATTTTTGTAAAACTTTAATTTCAGCATCTTCTGATAATTCGTCAACACCAGCCTTCTCCGTTTTTGCTAATAAAATAGCAGCTTTCACCGCACGTAAACCTCTCAAACGAACCGCATCTTTGGCAATCATTGCTGCCTTAATATCCTGATTTATTTTTTGTTCTAATGACATAATATGATTATTTTCTATTTACTATTGTTCCATTTGCTTGTGCCGTAGGCATGATTAGCAAATCATTAATATTAACATGTGCTGGTCGAGATAAGACAAATGCAATGGTTTCTGCAATATCTTCACCACTCAAAGGGGTTAAGCCTGTATATACCGATTTTGCACGTTCTTTATCTCCATGAAACCTTACTTCCGAAAATTCAGTTTCTACCATCCCGGGATTGATTGCCGTTACTTTGATACCAAAAGATAATAAATCAATGCGCATAGCTTTATTTAGCGCATCTACAGCATGTTTTGTTGCACAATAGACATTTCCGTTTGGATAGACTTCTTTTCCAGCTATTGAACCAATATTCACGATATGAGCATTTGTACTTTTCTTCAATAAGGGCGTTACAGCTTTCGTCACATATAAAAGACCTTTTACATTCGTATCAATCATTCTATCCCAATCATCAAGGTCCCCATCTTGCAATGCATCCAAACCTTGACTTAAACCAGCATTATTGATGAGAACATCAATATTTTTCCATTCTTCTGGAAGATTAGCAATTGCTTCTGCGACCTCTTCCCTATTTCGTACATCCAAAATAAAAGTATGAACGTCCAAATTTGGATATTGTTTCAACAACTCCTTTTTTAGCTGTGCTAATCTATCCTCACGGCGAGCACATAATAGTAACCTATAACCTTCTTTTGCCAATACGTTAGCACAAGCTAAGCCTATGCCCGAACTTGCTCCAGTAATTAAAACTGTTCTCATTTATTATTGAAATATCAAGCTAAAATAAATATTACGGATAAGTCCGCGATCTATTGGAGCCATAAATTTGTTTGCCTTAGATAAAAAATGATTATTGCTCAAAACATTGTGTATGCTCTGGCTAAACCGTACTTCTGGTGATACCTTAAAATAGGACATAAAAATATCAAACCCAAAGCCTGCTTCCCATGACATATATTCAGGTTTTAAAACTAAAACCTCAGTATGTGCTCGATTATTAATCTTTTCAGTACTTTGTTGATTGTAATTCGATATTATTCCCGTCCACCTAGTCAGTCTAACACCTCCAAGTATATACCCTCTATATTTTGTATCAGATTTAAAAATTCTCTTCTCTTCTGAAAGAAATTTCAAGACAACAGGAAATTCAAATGAATTAAAATTATCTCCTTGAACATCAGACAAAATATGTTTAGTCTTACGTGTCAAAGCGTTTATCTCAGGATTCATAGAAGCATATTCTATAGAATTTGAATTCAATATATTAAAGGATGGAGTAAAATTAATAGAAAGCTTATCATTCCACTTTACATCGACAGGAATTCCAATCGAAAATCCATGAGCTTCTTTATTACGAATTGATCTCAACCCATCCAAATAGGTCAAATCTTGAGGATCATCATCTAGTTCGTCAAACAATTGCTTCCAATTATCCTTTAATTTGATTTGATAACTTTGATTTATATAATTATACTGAAAGCCAATTTGAACAACAGCATCTTCATCGTAACCACTAAAAGGTAAACTAACAAACTTTTGCGCTAACAATGAGGTTATTGATAGCAAAAAAAATATAATTATAGTAAACCCATATCTTATCATTTCGAAGCTTCGTATATAGTACAGAATCCAAAAGTTTGCGGCCTCACATTCGTGGAACTAAAGCCAACTTTTTCGGTGATTTGAGCAAAACGCTTTCCATCTGGAAATTTTGCTACCGACTCTGGCAAATAAGAATATGCACTTGAATCCTTTGATATCAGCCTTCCATAAGCAGGCACTATTCTATGAAAGTAAAAATTATAAAACTGCTTAATTGGGAATGCAGTAGGATTAGATAACTCTAAAATTATAGCCTTTCCACCAGGTTTCAAGACGCGATATATTTCAGAAAGACCCTTTTCTAAATCTTCAAAATTACGGACACCAAAAGCGACAGTTACAGCGTCAAATGAATGGTCTTCAAACTGCAAATTCTCAGAGTCTCCAAGCTGCACTTCAAAAATATCCTGCAAGCCCTTTTTTACAATTTTCTCTTTTGCTACTTCCAACATACCTTTTGATATGTCTACCCCAACTATTTTTTTTGGTTTTAATATTTTGATAGACTCAATAGCAAAGTCGCCAGTTCCTGTAGCCACATCTAATATAGTTTGTGGTTGAATAGCTTGTAGTAGTTTGATTGCTTTTTTACGCCATATAACATCAATTCGCATCGTCATCAAACGATTCAAAAGATCGTATTTTTTCGAGATATTATTGAACATATCTGCGACTTGTTCTTTCTTTCCTCCGTCTTTCGACTTATATGGTTTTAGTGTAGAAGCTTCATTTGACATAACACAAAGATAGTATATATTTTATGTAGTATAAAGAAGAAAAAATCGACGATTAAACCAAGAACTATCCTTAACATACTGATAATGAAAACTTAACTTCACATTGCCTCTTGAACAAATTCACACGACAACCAAATTTCACTTATCCACATACTAACGAGTTTTCCACATTTTTACAAAAGACTGTTTAACAAACAATTAACAACACTATTAACACTTACTTCACAATATATGTGAATAATAAAACGTTATTTGATAGGACAAAATGCATTTCCAAAAATTACTTCACAATTGGATGTGAACAACTATAAATAGTTATAGAATGTATTTTTCTTACTTTTGTTATACGATGATTCACCTGTATAAAAACACAAGTGAATATATTGAAAAACAGAAATAATCAACGGGATAATGGAGCAAGAATTTTCAGGTCAAAATACAAATTTTAACAAGGCTAATTTCAACAAGAAACGCACAAGTCTAAACAATATGATTAGCGGTTTAGGAAAGTTACCTCCTCAAGCTATTGATTTGGAAGAAGCAGTACTTGGAGCTTTAATGTTGGAAAAAAATGCCCTTAGTGAAGTTATTGATATTCTGAAGCCTGATTCTTTTTACAAAGAAGCACATCAAAAAATATTTGAAGCTATTTTTTCTTTGTTTCAAAAGACTTCACCTATTGACATCCTTACGGTAACAGCTGAACTGCGTAAAATGGGCGCACTCGAAATGGTTGGTGGTGCATATTATATAACGCAATTGACTGATCGTGTTGTTTCCGCAGCGAACATTGAATACCATGCACGTATCATTTCTCAAAAATACATTCAACGTGAATTAATAAAGGTATCAACCGAAATTATCAATTCATCATACGATGAAACCTCTGATATTTTCGATTTATTAGATCACGCCGAAAAAAGTCTTTTTGATATAGCTCAAAATAATTTAAGACGAGACTCACGCAAGATGGACGACATTATGCGTGAAGCCATCAATAACTTAGAATTACTACGTGATCGTACTGATGGTCTTACGGGTATTCCATCTGGTCTAACGGCTTTGGATAGAATGACCTCAGGGTGGCAACCATCCGATTTGGTCATCATCGCAGCTCGTCCTGCAATGGGTAAAACAGCTTTTGTACTTTCTGTAGCCCGAAATGCTGCCGTCGATCACCAGCGCCCTGTTGTTGTATTCTCTCTAGAGATGTCATCCGTACAGTTGGTAAATCGTCTTATTGCCGGTGAAACCGAAATCGAACAAGAAAAACTGAAAAAAGGTAACCTTGCAGATCACGAATGGCAACAATTACACTCGAGAATTGGTCGTCTGACAGAAGCTCCAATTATTATCGATGACACCCCTGCTCTAAACGTATTTGAATTCCGTGCAAAATGCCGTCGTCTGAAGGCTCAGCACGATATTCAAATGGTTATCGTCGATTACTTGCAACTAATGCATGGTAAATCAGAAGGAAAAGGTGGTGGTAACCGTGAGCAAGAGATTGGTAGTATTTCACGCGCCTTGAAATCAGTAGCCAAGGAATTGAACGTGCCAGTATTGGCTCTATCACAGTTGAGTCGTGCCGTTGAATCTCGTCCAGGAAATAGTAAGCGCCCGATGTTATCCGATTTACGTGAATCTGGATCTATTGAGCAAGATGCCGACATGGTATTATTCTTATATCGTCCAGAATACTACGGTTTGACAGAAGATGAAGAAGGTCGCTCTACAGCAGGTGTAGGTGAAGTAATCATCGCAAAACACCGTAACGGTGAAACGGGCATTGTACCATTAAAATTCGTTGGTAAATATGTGAAATTCACAGATTTGGATGAAGACTTTGGCGGAATGGGTGCTGATTCATTTGGCGGAGGAAATGATTCTCCTTTCAGCAGCTCAGCAATGTCACCCTCTGCCTCATTCGACGATTTCATGGGCGGTGGGGGTATTACAATGCCATCACGTATGAATGACATGCCAGACGACGCGCCTTTTTAATAGATACTTTTAAAAATATTATAAAAAATTGGGGTTCAAAATATTTTGAACCCCAATTTTTTATAATTAAAATCACCTATTTCTCTACAAAGAACCTATCTCGCTCAAACGTGCTGATATGACGTTCTTTTTTAGGTAAATAAATATCATCCAACGTAATCAAAATACCTGTTTCTTCCACCTCTCCAAATTCATCATTTAATGCTGTGCCAAATGTCAACATTGTAGGCGATAGATTCATATATGTATTAATCAAAGGCGGAATATTCTCACCCAATTCTCGGATATGCTTATTTAATATTTTGTAACCATCTTTATAATTCAATCCATCAAATATACCAATGTATTTAGAGATATCTGTCTTGTAGCCTAAGTTGATATGCGCATATGGTCTCACTAGATTCTTGCGATCAGGAAAATAAGTTTCCATAAAATACATCAACAAATCACGCGCTTCTTCATTGAAATGAGGATACATGGTCACTTTTCCAAATAGGTACTTAATATCAGGATTTATAACAACTAAAGCACCTAGACCATCCCAAAGATTATCCAAGGAAAATAATCCTTTACGATTATCAATTGATGGTTGGTACCTAGGTTGAACCCAAGATCTCCCTAATTCTATCGTATACGGTAAATAATCTTTGTTAAATTCATCTGAGAACTCAAAATAGTGAGAAGTTGATAAATGAATATTCCCATTTTCATCTACAGATTGGTCACAACGAATAGTTCTGTAGCCTGCGATTATTTCTTCGTCTTCTGGGTTCCAGGCTATTAACTGATCATAATTGTGTGTACACGTATCATTCTCATCTATATCCAATGCTTGACCAGTACCCCCACCTGCAGCTCTAAAAGTAACTTCACGTAAACGACCTATCTCACGCATAATATTAGGCGCTGTATGGTAATTAACAAGATATACTTCATTATTACCGTTATTAGTATAACGTAAAAAAGCTTCTCTAGTCAACTCGGCCTTAATCAACTCTCTCTCAACTGGAGCTATAATTTCTTCCATATAATTATTTCTGCGTCTTCAAATCGTATACCAACTGCTTCACATCTGCAGCCCACTGTTTCTCATTTTTTGAATTATCAAATGTTGTATAAGGAATACGCTCCCCTACACGAATAATGACACGTTGATTACGCTGTGCAAAAAACTCATCCACTAAATACAACATTTCTAAATTAAATTTTACGCCTAATCGATTTCGCCAATTAGAAAGGTTGTAAAAGAAATTGGAATTCCTTCCTTCTATATACACTGGAATTATATCCTTCTTGTATTTTTTTGATTTGGAAATAAAACTTTTTTTCCACTCCAAATCCACTACTTGTCCATTAACTTTGCGTGATACTAAGCCCGCTGGAAACACCAAAAGAGCATGATCAGAAGCATAAGCCTCTTCTATTGCAGAAACAGCACTTTTATTTTGTCCACCAACTTTGTTAACCCCTACAAATAAAGGCTCTAAGTTAACTACATTCATAAGAATATCATTAACTAAAAATTTCACATCACGACGCACACGTCCAATCGCCTGCATAAAAGCAATTCCATCAAGCCCTCCTAAGGGATGATTTGACGCAAAGATAACACTTTCGTCTTGAGGAATATTTTCCGCACCTTCCAACACCACATCTACCCCCAAATCATTAATCAAGGCATCAACAAAGTCTAACCCCTTTAGATCTCGAAACCTATACATGATATCATTAATATCATCTTCATGAATAGTACGTTCAAGATAACTAATAACAGGACTTGGAATCCACTTTGCTAATCCCGGACTTTTTTTTCGTATTACTTCCCTTACCTGTATAAACTTCTTTTTGTCTTCAGCCATATGATACGATTTGCTACGGTTTTTATCTACAAATCTCGACGGGTAAAAATAAAAAAATATGCTCTAATATGGATATAATTTACAATATTTATTCCTTTAATTTTGCTTTTCATCCATTTTTTTTGAATATTTAGTAAACGATTTGCAATAATTAAAGTTCAACTTAATAAAGCATAGTTATGTTCATAGGACAATACATATCTACTGATTACCATGAAGTTTTGCTTTCAGACAGCATCGATTTTGCGCTCAATAAAATGACAGAAAACCATCTGAAACAATTGGCTGTTGTTGAAAATAATTTACTATACGGAATCATCACAGAAGACCATTTATTGGATCAAATTGATCCTATGGCAACTTTAGAGACAATCAAAATACTTTTTAAATCAGTTTATTTATTCGACTATCAACATATTTATGATGCATTACACACCATGGTTGCATTTGATTATTGCTTCATACCCATTTTGAATAAAACTCACGATTATCAAGGGGTTTTGACTAAACAAGGATTACTTGTTGCATTAAATAGCACATTGGGAAATGACGAAGGAGCTATTATTGTTTTAGAATTAGGTATACGAGATAATGCTTTATCTCACGTAGCAAGGATGATTGAAGCAGAAAACACCGCTATATTGAGTACAGCAGTGCACCACATTCCTGACAGTTCTAAACTCGAGATGACTATAAAAGTCAACAAAACTAATATTTCATCAGTCATTGCATCGTTGTGGCGAAACGATTATGTTGTAAAGGCGACTTTTAGAGATGGTGGAGCGCAGTCCGATATACAAGAGCGATACGACCTTTTGATGAATTATTTAGATTTATAAGCAATTCTTCGCACCTTTGTAGTGAATTTCAAACTTGCTAAAATGCAACATCAGAAGATTGCCATATTCGGAAGAGTATTTAATACATCTATTACGCCATTTATTGAGACGTTATTTAATTATTTGGAAAGTAAAAAAATAGAGGTTGTTATTTACCAAGAATTTTACGACTTCCTCTTAAACACAAGCAAATGCCCTACGAATCTCCATACTTTTGAAGCGCACCACGATTTACCAAAAGATATTGATTTCTTACTAAGTTTGGGTGGAGATGGTACTATGTTGGCTGCTGTATCTGTAATTCGTGATTCAGGTATTCCGATTGCTGGTATCAATTTAGGTAGATTGGGTTTTTTGGCTAATATTCCAAAGGAAAATATCGAATCTGCATTAAGTCAAATCGTAGAAAACCAATATACTATCCAAAAAAGAACACTATTAAGTGTAGAAAGTAATCAGCAAGAACTTTTTGGAAAAGATAATTTTGCTTTGAATGATATTACGGTATTTCGTTATGATTCCTCTTCAATGATAACCGTAAATGCTATGATCAATGATGAATTGCTAAATTCTTATTGGGCAGATGGATTGATCATTGCTACTCCAACCGGTTCCACTGCATATTCACTAAGCTGTGGTGGTCCTATTATAATGCCTGGCAGTGGTAACTTCGTAATTACACCTATTTCTCCACACAATTTAAATGTGCGTCCTATAGTTGTTTCAGCGGATATGACTCTTCAACTTAAAATTGAAAGTAGAACAGATAAATATATTTTAAGTTGTGATTCAAAAAGTGAAACACTTTCGACAGATATTGAAATAACCATTCGTAAAGCACCATTTGAAATCAATTTGATAAGGTTACAAAATGACAGTTATTTTGGCACATTGCGTGAAAAACTCCTTTGGGGAATTGATGTAAGAAACTATTAATATAGTTTTGAACTTTAAATCACTACAATTATTCCAAAAATTTTATCTTTACAACCAAATTAAAAGACTTTGTTTTTTTTACGCTTAACCATATTAATCCTGTTATCCATATTGTCGATAGAAATCTATGCGCAACGCATAGAAATTGGAGCTAATGGCAGTGTTACAGGTTATATGGGGGATATTAATACTTCAAGTCCTTTATATTTCAAAAATCTAGGTGGCGGACTTTTCGTTAAATATAATCTTGACCCTACTTGGGGGATAAAACTAAGTGCTAATCATTTACTGATTTCGGGTGATGACCAAGATTTTGACAATGACTTTCAACAGATTCGTAATTTAAAATTTAAAAATCAGCTAACAGAAGCTGCTCTTAGCATTGACTTTAACTTTTTGACTTATTTTGATAGTCGCCATAAATCAAAAATCACACCTTATCTTTCTGCTGGATTGGCGGTAATTAAACATAATCCATATATATATTATGACGAAAACAAAATTTATCTAAGACCACTAAAGCTTGAATATGATGCTAACTCTAATTCGCAAATATATAATAATTTGAATGTAGCCGTACCTTTAGGGATTGGTATTAAATATAGATTGAACAGCGAATGGTCTATAGGTGTAGAAGCAAAGTATAGAATTGCATTTACTGATTATCTAGATAATATCAGTAGAGAATATGCTACATCAGTTCCTATAGACATTGTTATTCCTAATGCAACAGTAGGTGTAGATGGTGAACGCAGACCCTTTGATCAAAATGATTGGAGATATTTGGCTGATCCATCTAATAATTTGAGTATAAATGCTGGTACAGCACGAGGTGATGGCAAAAGGAAAGATGGATATATGACAGCAGGAATTACATTGACATATACTATATTTGACCCTAATTGCTACAGCTGGATAAAAAGATAAGAGAATGAGTTTGAAGAACAAGATAAATAGATCAAAATTACCTCAGCATATTGCTATAATTATGGATGGTAACGGTCGATGGGCAAAAGGATTGGGCAAGTTGAGGGTTTTTGGACACAAAAATGGGGTTACAGCTGTACGTGAAGTGTTAGAAGGAGCTATTGAAGTAGGTGTAAAACACTTGACTTTGTATGCCTTTTCGTCAGAAAATTGGAACAGACCAAAAATGGAGGTTCAAGCTTTAATGGAACTTTTAATAAACTCTTTGAACAAAGAACTCCCAACCTTCCAAAAAAATGGTGTACGTTTAAAAGCGATTGGCTCATTAAATACTCTTCCAACAAATTGTCAAACGACACTGGCAGATACCATCGAATTAACAAAAAACAATGATACTTGTGTTTTAACATTAGCCTTGAGCTATGGTTCACGCAACGAAATTATAGAAACAACAAAAACTATTGCACAGAAAGTAGCAAATGGTGAGATTAATGCTGATGACATTAACGATGATCTATTTAGTACTAATTTGCAGACTGCTGGAACACCAGATCCTGATTTGATGATCCGTACAAGTGGTGAACAGCGCATTAGCAACTTCTTACTTTGGCAAATGGCATATACCGAACTTTGGTTTTCACCAAAATTATGGCCCGACTTCACAAGAGAAGATTTATTTGGCGCGATTCTCGATTTTCAAAATAGAGAAAGAAGGTTTGGAAAGACCAGTGAACAGCTTTAATCGGTGTATAAAGCGTGTTTTTAATAATTTATCTTTTAACAAAAATTAACAACAGTTTGATGTACTTTAGCATCCATAATTAGAATTAAATGAAGCAACTATACATTCTGACATTAACATTTATATTATTCACTTGGTCCAACACTTTTGCTCAAGTTCAAGGTCCTATTAATCTTTCGGATCCCGATGAATTTAGCTATTTACAACCAAAAGATTATGTCATTGCTGGTGTGACCGTACAAGGTGCACAATATCTAGACACAGATGTATTGATTACTATCTCTAAATTATCTGTAGGACAATACATCGAAGTTCCTAGTGAGGCTACTTCTAATGTGATCAAAGATTTAATGGCTCAAAATCTTTTCGAGGATGTACAACTTTGGGCAACACGTGTTGAAGGAGAAAATATTTTCTTCGAAATTCGTGTGCAAGAAAGACCTCGTTTGACACGTATAGAAATCCATGGATTGAGCAAATCACAAACTGAAGAAATCAACAAACGATTAAATGCAAACTCAGGTCGTATTGTAAATGACAATTTACTGCAATCTACTAAAAATACAATTACTAAATTTTTACGCGAAAAATCATTCTTATATCCAGATATAAAAATTCAGACAGTAAAAGACTCTGCGCAGACTAACAATGAAATTGTAGTAGTGGATGTGGAGAAAAACAAGAAGATCAAAGTAAATAGTGTTCATTTCAACGGAAATGAAACTTTTACTGATAAAGAGCTTACAAAATACCTTAAAGGTGTAAAACCTCGTAAATGGTTCCGTATTTTCGGCCCTGGTAAATTCAAAGACGACAAATACGCGGAAGCAAAAGAAAAATTAATTGCCAAACTTCAAGATAAAGGCTACCGTGATGCACAGATTTTGCGCGATTCGGTATACAGATTTGATAACAATGAGGTAGCTATCGATATTGAAGTGTATGAAGGTCCTAAATATTATGTTGGTAATATCGACTGGACAGGTAATACCAAATTCACGGATTCTGTATTAAATATAATCTTAGGTATTGAAAAAGGAAATGTCTATTCTGAAGAAAAACTAACGAGCAAACTGATGGGACCAACACGTAATAGTGACGACATCAGTGCCATATATCAAAATGATGGTTATTTGACATTCAACGTTAATCCTATTATCAAAAGAATTTACAACGATACTATAGACCTTGAAATTCAAATTTCGGAAGGTAAGCAATATACCATCAACAATGTAATCGTAAAAGGTAATGACGTGACAAATGACCGTGTAGTGTTGCGTTCTATCTATACAAAACCAGGTCAAAAATATTCGAGAGAGTTAATCATGCGTAGTATCCGCGAAATTTCGCAATTGGGTATGTTTGACGAGCAAAAAATCACACCTGATATCCCTTCATCTACAATGAATCATGACGAAGGTACAACAGATGTTGTTTTCAACGTTGTTGAGAAGCCATCGGATCAAGTAGAACTTTCGGGTGGTTACGGTGCTGGACAAATTATCGGTACGTTAGGTTTGACATTTAACAACTTCTCCACAAGTAATTTCTTCAAAAAAGATGCTTGGAAACCTCTTCCTCGTGGAGATGGACAAAAATTAAGTATTCGTGGTCAAACTTCTGGTAAACGTTATCAATCGTATAGCTTCTCTTTCTCTGAACCATGGTTAGGTGGTAAAAAACCTATTTACTTTGGTTTGAGTGCTTACACCTCCAATTCTTCTTACGGTGGATTCAACTACTACACTGGAGAGCAAATGGTAGCAGATAGAGACTTACAACGTATTTGGATGTCTGGAGTTACAGCTTCTTTGGGTAAACGTTTGCAATGGCCTGACAACTATTTCCAAATCAATAGTTCATTATCATTCCAACGCTATAAATTACAGAATTACGGTAACTACTTCTTGTTCTCTGATGGTACAGCGTACAACATCAACTTGACGCAAGAAATTAGTCGTAACTCTATTGATGCACCTATCTACCCTACTTCTGGTTCGCATATCAAGTTCTCGGTTTCATTGACACCGCCATATTCAGCTTGGAATAACATTAATTATCAAACAGATGCTGACCAAATAAGATACAAATGGACTGAATACCACAAGTGGAAATTTGATTCACAATGGTATACTAAGGTGGCAGGTAAATTAATTTTGAAATCTCAAGCACAATTCGGTTACTTAGGTAATTACACAAATAGAACAGAAACATCTACATTCGAACGCTTCAAACTGGGTGGTGATGGTATGCAAGGATTTGATTTCTTACAAGGTTCTGAAATCATCGCAATGAGAGGTTATGCAAATGGAACAATTATCCCTGCTTCAACAGGTAATGGTTACCAAAATATTGCAATCAATTCTGGTAGTCCGATCTATGCGAAGTATCAATTAGAATTACGTCACCCAATCTTATTAAACGACCAAGCAACTGTATTTGCTTTAGCATTTGCGGAAGCAGGTAATACTTGGAACAAGTTTTCTGAAGTCAATCCATTCAAAATGCGTCGTTCAGCAGGTATAGGAGCGCGTATCTTCCTACCGATTTTTGGTATGTTAGGTATTGACTATGGTCATGCATTCGATCCTATTCCAGGAATGCGTACTGATGCGTGGAGACAAAACTTTACCTTCAGTATTATACAAAATATGGGAGGTTTTTAATAGATTAAACTTTTTAGTATAATTGTTGTCCTATAGAAAAAGTAATTGGTAGTATATGAAAAAGATTTTTGCTATTTTGACATTCTTCACATTGAGCATCAGTGCTACTTTCGCACAGCGCCTTGCCTATGTAGATTCTGAATATATATTGAGACACGTACCTGAATATACTTCAGCCCAAAAACAAATTGACGATCTTACCAAAAAATGGCAAGACGATATTGATAACCAATATGCAGACATTGAAAAATTGTATAAGGCTTATCAAAATGATCATTCCTTATTGAGTGAGGATATGCGTAGACGTCGAGAAGATGAGATTGTAAACAAAGAGAAACAAGTAAAAGATTTGCAACGTCAAAAGTTTAGCTATGGTGGTGATTTGGAAAAAGAAAGAACAAGATTGTTCCAACCGATTCAAGATAAAGTGGCTAAAGCAATTCAAGATTTTGCAAAAGCACAAGGCTTTGATTTTATCGTAAATAAAGGGAGTGAGTTGACATTTTTATATGTAAATCCTACTTTAGATAAAAGTAATGATATCATCACAAAATTAGGCTACAAACCTAATCCTGCGCTACTACAAGCAAATTAATAAAAGAATAAAACTGATTTATTAACATAGAAAATAGTATAGAAAAATTACTTTTGTAAGTATTGAGATTAAAATGAAAAGAATGAAAAATTTATTAAAAGGAGCAGTATTATTTATCGGTATGTTTGCAGCTACTACTGTTGCAAATGCACAACAAAAAATTGGCCATATCAACGCTGACGAAATATTTCAACAAACAGCGGATTTTAAAACAGCGACAGATCAGTTGAAAGTTTTGAGTGATGCAAAACAGAAAGAAATCCAAGATATGGTTGCTTTACTACAAGCTAAAGAAAAAGAAGCTAACGATTTGATGTTAAATCAAAGTGAAGCAAACAAAGCAGAAACACAAACCAAATTACAGGCTATTGGTCAAGAATATCAACAAATGCAAACTCGTGTACAAGAAGTACAAAAAGTAGCGCAAGAAGAAGTTGGTAAGAAACAACAAGAATTAATGGCTCCTATCCAAACAAAAGTAATGAATGCAATTACTGCGGTAGCGAAAGAAAAAGGTTATGCGTATATCTTTGACATCGGATCTGGTGCGGCAGTTTATTATGCAGGTGGTGATGACGTATCAGCAGACGTAAAAGCTAAATTAGGTATTAAATAAGAAATTTATAACTTTCTACAAAAGGTGACTTCTCATAAAAGTCACCTTTTTTTTTGTTTACAATTTTTAATCGCTCTAAATTATTATATTATGCATGCATAATATTAGCAAGATTGTTATATTTGTTTATAAACCTGAATAAACATTATGATAAGCCAACTATTATTTGCTATCGTATTAATTGCAGCGCTCTTGCTTTTTTATAAAAATGCAAGCAAAATCTATCAAAATATAAGACTGGGAAAATCAGTTAATAGATTTGATAATCCATCCCTTCGTATGAAAACGATGTTATTGGTAGCTTTTGGACAGAAAAAAATGTTTAAAAGACCAATCCCAGCTTTATTGCACTTATTTGTATACGTAGGCTTTATTATCATCAACATTGAGATGATAGAAATTGTAGTAGATGGTTTATTTGGTACCCATCGTGTCCTATCCTTCTTCGGTGGCATTTATGACTTTTTAATTGCCTCATTTGAAATATTAGCATTTACTGTTCTTATTTCATGCCTAATATTCTTAATTAGAAGAAACATCCTAAAATTGAAACGACTTAACCAAGCAGAGTTGAACAATTGGCCTAAAACAGATGCCAACTATATTCTCATAGCCGAAATACTATTGATGAGTGCATTTTTGTTTATGAATGCTGCCGACTTGAAATTACAGTCATTACCTGCTGAGCATTATACACCAGCAGGTTCCTTCCCCATTAGTCAATACTTAGTTACTCTTTTGCCAGAAACTATTTCTAGTTTAATCTTAATCGAAAGATTCAGCTGGTGGTTTCATATAGTCGGTGTACTTGCTTTCATGAACTACTTGCCGATATCCAAACATCTACATATCCTATTAGCATTTCCTAATACATATTTTTCAAATTTAGATCCTAAAGGCAAATTTGAAAACATGGAATCTGTTACGGCAGAAGTGAAAGCTATGCTAGACCCGTCTCTACCTCCACCTTCTGGAGAAGTAAGCAGATTCGGGGTTAAAGATGTACAAGACTTAACTTGGAAAAATCTATTAGATGCTTACACGTGTACAGAATGTGGTCGATGTACTGCAGCTTGCCCTGCAAATATTACGGGGAAATTATTATCACCGCGTAAGATTATGATGGATACCCGTGATCGTCTGGAAGAAGTAGGAAAGAATATTGACAAGAATAAAACATATATTGACGATGGAAAATCCTTAATAGATTCCTTTATCAGAAGAGAAGAGATATGGGCGTGTACAAGTTGTAATGCCTGTGTAGAACAGTGTCCAGTAAATATTAATCCATTGGAAATAATCATGGGCTTACGCCAATATGCCATCATGGAAGAATCACAAGCTCCATCAAGTATAAACAATATGTTGGGAAACCTAGAAAATAATGGTGCTCCATGGAAATACGCTCAAGCTGATCGCGCAAATTGGACTCAAAATTAAAATAGCTAAACATGGAAAATAACTTACATATCCCTACTGTAGCCGAACTCTTAGCCAATGGCGAATCACCTGCTTTATTGTTTTGGGTAGGATGCGCAGGTTCTTTTGATGAACGTGCGAAACGTATCACACGTGATATCTGCAAAATTCTCCATCATGTAGGAATTAAATTTGCGATATTGGGAACGGAAGAAAGCTGCACAGGTGATCCTGCTAAACGTGCAGGTAATGAATTTGTATTCCAAATGCAAGCTATGATGAATATTCAGGTATTGGATGGCTATGAGATAAAAAAAATTGTAACAGCATGTCCGCACTGCTTTAATACCTTAAAAAACGAATATCCGTCTTTGGGTGGGCATTACGAAGTAATTCATCATACACAATTAATTCAGTCCTTGATTGATGAGGGAAAATTAAAACCCAGTGATGGCAATGAATTCAAAGGAAAAAAAATAACCTACCACGACCCTTGCTATTTAGGGCGTGCAAATGAGGTTTATGAAGCTCCTCGAAAAGTATTAGAAGCCTTAGATGCTGATTTAGTTGAACTAAAACGTTGCCGTAGCAACGGATTATGCTGTGGTGCTGGTGGTGCGCAAATGTTTAAAGAACCAGAATCCGGGAAAAAAGATATCAATGTAGAACGCATTGAAGATGTGATCGAAAGTAATGCTAATATTGTAGCTGCAGCTTGTCCATTTTGCATGACTATGTTACGTGATGGAGTTAAAGTCAAAGAAAAAGAGCAAGAAATACAGGTTTTAGATATTGCGGAGATTACCGTAAGGGCGAACAAGTTATAATGCAAAAAGCGGAAAGTTGAACTTTCCGCTTTCTGTCTTTGTACCTAGGAGCAGATTCGAACTGCCACGCTCTTGCGAGCGCCACCCCCTCAAGATGGTGCGTCTACCAATTTCGCCACCTAGGTGTTTGTAGGCACAAAAATATATCTTTTTTTAATACTTACAAGAGCTAGTCAGATAATATTTTAGTATAATTTTTTTGTACCAATTGCTGAATAATGCCATCCACCAGACCGACACGGGGAGCCACAATATTTTTCAGATGACCAGACTTCATGATTGTTAAAAATATTTCAGCAGCAGGTATAATTACATCAGCTCTATCTGAACGTAATCCCAAGTCATAAATACGATCTTTTAGAGAATAAGAATTCAAATGTTCATAGATCGCTCTTAACTTAGCATAACTAAAAGGCTTATCTTCTCCCTTATTTGCTATTCTAGATAGTTTATTGATATTTCCACCGGTTCCTATCCCATAGATATCTTTATATCCTTTAGTGATTTCTTTGACCCAGGTTCGCATATCTTGCCAAGTTTCTGGCGTATCTTGGTTATCCAAAATGCGGATGGTACCCAAGTTAAATGAACGAGAACCTTTTAATTCTCCATTTGCGAATAAAGATATTTCAGTACTTCCGCCACCCACATCTATATACAAATATGCTTTATCTCTATCCATTATACCGCTTAGATAAGCATTATAGATAATCTTAGCTTCAACTCCACCATCGATTATTCGAATATCAATACCGACTTCTTTACACGCCGCTACCACTTGTGCTCCGTTCTCAGAATCACGCATAGCCGAAGTTGCACAGGCGATGTAATCGCTTACTTTGTATACATCGATCAGATCTTTGAAGGCACGCATCGTCTTGACCATATCCTCAAACTTAGCTGGTGAAATTTTCTTATCCACAAAAGCATCATCTCCAAGACGCAATGGAACACGCAATAATGTATTTTTGGTATAAGATATTTTATTATCTTTTCGTAAGATATCTGCAATTAGTAAGCGAACTGCATTTGATCCAATGTCTATAGCTGCAAATCTCAAAAGTAAATTTTTAGTTGTAAATAAATATGTCTACAAGAACCAAATTACTATTACATAATTAAATTTTTGTTAACAGAATGTTAATCTTAAATTTAGGACTTATAAAATCAATAAAAAATAATATTTCTGTAAAAATAAAAGCAGCGAAGTAAATTCGCTGCTTTTATAAATATTTTTTAAGGAGTATTCCGAAAAGTCTACTCTTATTTTGTACCGAAACCTAAAATTTTAAAAACAACCTTGAATGCTATAATCGAAGCAATAACGATTGCAACATTAGCTATCAAAGAAAACAAAAAAGTATATTGATTCAATGCGCTCACTTCATCTGGCACGAATCTTACAAACACACCAAATAAACCAAGGATAATAGCAATAGTCAACGTCACATAGTAATGCGTTTGATTAGCATTGTTATCAGTTGTTTTCGGTTGTCTTTGTGCTGTAGTATTTTCCATAATAATATGCTCTTTTTTAACTAATGCAAATGTACAAAGTATATCTACATTTCAAAAATAATTTAACCAATAAAAACGCCAAATATCCCAACTAATCCCTGAATTATTTTGTAATATTGCTGTGAATTATTGATATGAGAAATTATTATATAGTCTTATTGCTAATTTTGAGTACGGCAGTCGTTAAGGCGCAAGCTACTTTTCAACGAATTGATAATTTTGTCATTAAAGAAAATCTTACCTCCAATGGCAAAATTGCGATTGTGGCAGTCGATTCAGCGGATGCAGCCTTAGATTATATAAATGGAACATTTAAGTTTACTATCAATGGTTTTGAGCAATCATTGGCTTTTCATGATGGTGTAGCAGTACCTTCTCATGCTATAGAAAGCTCTACTTTTGTATATTTTAAACATAAAAATCAAGAAAAAACAACTGGTAAACTATATTTCCTATACAAGAAAGAGAATAAAATCACACCACTTAAAATTAATGGTCTATTGCTCTTGATTATTCCAGCACTTATTTTATTGGTTGCGTATGCTGCTAAAAGATTACTTATTACCTTCATCATTTTAGCTATTGTATATGGTTATTTCTCTTATAGCAAAGGACTATCTGTTACACAGATTTTAGAAAGTGCATTTCAGGTTATGAAAAATCTATTTTAAAAAGGTAGGCCTACTCCAAAATTATATTGGAATAAACTGTAGCGATCAGGTCTGTGGGTATTGAAATAATCTGCTTTGAATTCTTTAGAATTGAATAAATGTTGGATTACCCATTGATTTTTGCCTGAAAATTGTGGATCCTTGATTTTCAATCCAGCATCCAAACGAATAGTAAAATAGTCCATATCGAACCGCAAACCAAATCCTGTTCCCACTGCTATCTGAGAAAAAAACTTATCGAATTTAAAAACACCGCCCTTATTCAATTCATTCTCACGAAGCAGCCAAACATTCCCCATATCCAAAAATGTCGCTCCATTGAGCTTTGCCCCTAAAAATCTATTCAAGATCCGGAATCTATATTCTAGGTTGGATTCTAATTTCATTTCGCCCAACTGATCCAAATTGCGTAGATTCACACGTAAATCCTCTCGAATTGAACTTCTATTATAATTTCCAGGACCCAATGTACGTGCTTGCCAAGCACGAATACCATTCATACCTCCTGCATAAAAGCTTTTCTCAAATATCAATAAACTCGAATTATTGCCATAAGGAACAATAGCTCCACCATTAAACCGAAATATCAACTGTTGATTGCCACCGAAATGTTTATATAGTCGGTAATCTATTTCACCTTTGATATATTGAAGATAGGTCACACCGAATATTGTCTTGGAACCATCAGCACTTTTCTGGAAATTTAAAACATTATTCAAAAGCCCCAAAGTAGATCCACTCATATCAAAAGATCCTCGAAAAAACTGAAAATTATCAAGGGTTTGCAACTTCTTTGCATTGTAAGTCAGTGCATATTGAGCGCCTAATCCAAAATATTGTCTGTCATTGGAAGCAATATACAATTGATAACCTTCTTGTTCTAGCTCTGCTCTGAAAGCGGCATCAAACTGACCATCGCGATATTCTACAACAATAGGCGTATAACTGTGTTGCAAATTTGGTGTCTGCCACCAAGAATAATTCAAGGTATTAATAAAATAACTATTTGTATACGTGCGATCCTGATCAAAAAATTGGATATTCGAAGATAGTGTTGTTCTCGGTAATCCAAATCTTCCTGTATTCCCCCAGCCAAAAGGCAAGAGCATACGTGGAATAACTAAACTCACTCCTGCTTGAAAATCATTATTAAAAACCTTTTGTGATAATTTACCTGGCAATCTTGGATCAAAGAGAACACCGTATTTCAACTTCAACTCCAACAATTCGGAACCACCGAAGATATTTCGGTGAGAAAATGTATTTCCTATATTGAATCCGCTCATTCCTGAGCTAAAAGTATATTCACCTTCAATCTGATTTGACATCAATGACCGAGGCGTCAATTCATAATTTACATTTAAGAGACTGTCGCCTTCCTTTTCGTAATTAATCTTGACGCTACGAAATCCATTCATTTCGTACAATCTATCGTAAGACAAATTCTCGTTTCCAAGACTATATTTATCTCCTTCACGCAAATACATATAACGTGCAAGAGGTTTAAGTTTGTATCTGGAACTGTGATCTACGACATCAATACCATAAATTGAATCTCTGACTACTTCCGTACTTGTAGAAATTGTACCGTCATATTTATTAATCTTTAATGAAACATCATTGATTCGATAAGCCTTAAGTGTGGTTGAGTCTGGCACAGAAACTTGAATCTCAATATCTGCGGTTTCGGCATTACGATTCGTGTCTACCGCAATACGCATATACTGTCTCAAATAGTCGTAATATCCTTCGTTGCGCATGGCATCGTACAAAGATTCACGCAACTCAGCAAAATCATTAACATTATATGATATACCAGTTTTTAAATTAGATTTATCTTCTACATTTTTCTTATAAACATTTGCGGTATAATCTGCATCAAAATTTGTCGTAATCTTACCAATTCGAAATACGGAATCAGGAATTGCTTCAAAATTAATCTTAGATTTTTTGTTTGCAACAGTAATATTCGAGGTAACTTGAGCTCTAAAATATCCCCGTGTGTGCAAAAATCGTTGAATTTGAATAGCTGATAATTCGACTAACGAAGTGTCTAAAATACGAGGTGCTTCCCCCACAGAACGTAGCTTTTCAGTCTTGTACCTACCCGCACGAGTGTTGAATATATTATAGATAGTTAAATTCAACGCTGAATTAGGGCGAATTTCATTCGAAATATATTGGTATGCATCTTCCTTTAAATGTACAGGAAAACCTTCCAAATCAACTTTTGTAACCAGAGCTTGATCTTCTTCTAAATATTTTGCGGAACGGCAAGATTCAAAAAATAAAAGTAAAAATGCTATACTTGCAATAAAAAATAGTCTACTCTTTTTATTCATTAATTCGATGTTATCAAAAGCTCAAATAAGTTTAATTACTTCGTTACAAAACAAGAAATTCCGTTTACAACATCAAGTTTTTGTAGTTGAGGGAATTAAATCCGTATTAGAGTTCGTCAATTCTTCATACAAGGTACAAAAAATATACGCTACCCCACAAGCGCTAACAAAGTTGGATAAAATCCCGCATAATATAAAATTAGAGGAAGTTAGCGAACAAGAATTCTCTAAAATTAGTGGTCTAAAGACACCACAGGGTGCTCTAGCCCTTGTAGAGATTCCTCAAAATAATGAGCTTAAAAAACAAGATTTATATGGCAAACACAGCTTAGTATTAGATGATGTTCAAGACCCTGGCAATCTCGGCACCATCATACGCACTGCAGAATGGTTTGGCATCAAACATATAATTTGTTCCATCGGAACTGTCGATGCCTACAACCCTAAAGTCGTACAAGCAACAATGGGATCCCTTTCACGCGTGCAGTTGTATTATGTGGATTTAGAAAAATTTATTAAAAAAAATACATTGCCGACTTTTGGAGCTTTGCTTAATGGTGATTCCATATATAAAACTGACTTTGGAAATGAAGGGTTGATTATCATGGGAAATGAGGGAAATGGCATCCGTCCAAATTTAATTTCGAAGATAGATACAGCAGTTACTATTCCACGTGTCGGAGAAGCTGAATCTTTAAATGTTGCAATAGCAGCGACAATATTTTGTTCTGAAATCAGCAGACAACAACTCAAATAAGAAACACACAAAACTATGGATTCCGAGCAAAACGGATCGATTTACACCGCTTCATTTTTTCTACTTTGCCTGAGTACACTCTTATTCTCAGCGAGTTTCAATATGATTATTCCTGAATTGCCCAATTACCTCACATCTCTAGGTGGAGCAGAACACAAAGGACTGATTATCGCATTATTTACACTGACAGCTGGAATATCGCGTCCGTTTAGTGGTAAACTAACGGATAAATGGGGACGTGTACCTGTCATGGCAATTGGCTCTATTGTCTGTGTCATTTGTGGATTTTTGTATCCTATTCTGAGCAGTTTATCGGGATTTTTTTTACTACGCTTAATTCACGGCTTTTCCACAGGATTTAAGCCTACAGCGACAGCTGCTTACATTGCAGATATCATACCCTCCAATCGTTGGGGTGAAGCTTTGGGTATGCACGGACTTTGTTACAGTTTAGGCAGTGCCATCGGTCCAGCTTTAGGAGGATTTGTAGCGCAAGCATATAGTTTGGATGCTATGTTTTATAGTTCATCTGCATTTGCTTTTTTGTCAATTATTATTGTATTCAACATGAAAGAGACGCTGAAAAACAAAAGTAAATTTCACGTTTCTATGCTGACAATCACAAAAAAAGATATACTCGAAGTAAAAGTGCTTCCTGCCGCTATCGTAATGCTGTTATGCTACAGTTCTTCTGGTGTTATTTTAACATTAATCCCTGATTGGAGTGAAAATTTAGGAATCGCAAATAAAGGGCTTTTCTTTACAGTGTACACGATTGCCTCGGTGGCTATACGGTTGTTATCTCGCAAAGCCGCTGACCAACATGGTCGTACGATTATGATGCGAATTGGCGTAATTATTATGACAATTTCTTTGATTATTTTAGGTTTTGGAAAAAGTATTAATTACTTAATTTTAGGAGCCGCAGTATTCGGAGTAGGAAGTGGAATCTTATCTCCAGCATTAAATGCATGGACTATTGACCTATCGGACCCCAACCACAGAGGGAGGGCGATGGCAACAATGTATATTGCTTTAGAAATCGGAATTGGTTTTGGCGCATTATTTGCAGGTTATATTTATCATGATATAATAAATCGAATACCGCAAATTCTTTATGGAAATGCGATTGTAGTATTCTTAGCTTTATTGTATATTTATTATTGGGAAAAAACTAAAAACACACAGCACTATTAACCAAATAAATATGGATGCACAACCATCTAAAAAACCGTATTCCATCAATTTGGCATCGAGCCTTTTTGCATTGGTATTAATCCTTGGATTAATGTATGTTTCGCAAAGTTTATTGATTCCTTTACTTTTTGCTACTTTAATTTCTATTTCACTGTTTCCACTAGCTCGACTTTTTGAGAAATTGAGATTGGGAAAAGCTTTTGCGGCTTTACTCGCAGTGATAGTAGCAATTGCTATTATTTCAGGAATTATCTGGTTTATAGTCCATCAAAGTATCATTATCGGAAAAGATGCATCTTCAATAACTGGTAAGGTGTTGTCTGTGCTTGAACAAGGTCAAACTTGGTTACAAGAAAAATTTGGCATTGAACGTAATCAGGTAATGGACAAATTGCGCGAGCAAGGCAACAAGTCCATGGAAAATGCTGGTGGTATGATTACTTCGACGTTTGGTTCGTTAGGAAATACATTGGCAAATGCGATTTTGGTTCCGTTGTACTGTTTCTTTATGTTGTATTACCGTGACTTCTTTCGTGAATTTTTCTTCAAAGCATTCAAATCAACCCCTCAACGTAAAGTGAATGAAGTATTGAATAAAATTTACGAGGTCGTTCAAAGTTACTTAGTTGGATTAATCACCGTAATGGGTATCGTAGCTATTCTAAATACTGGCGGTTTGATGCTGATGGGCATTGATTATGCGTGGTTCTTTGGTTCGTTAGCGTCTCTTTTAATGCTATTACCTTACATCGGAATTGCTATTGGTTCAATACTTCCAGCCCTATTTGCACTTGCCGTGAAGGATAGCGCTTGGTATGCAGTCGGAGTGATTGCGTGGTTTCAAGTAGTACAATTTCTTGAGGGAAATATCATTACGCCAAATATTGTAGGCAGTAAAGTAAGTATCAATCCTCTAATGGCCATCGTCGGCATCTTGATTGGCGGTATGTTGTTCGGTTTAGCTGGTTTAATTTTAGCATTGCCTTTTATTGCGACCCTAAAAGTTGTTTTTGATGCGATACCTTCGATGGAAGCTTTTGGTTTCTTAATCGGAGAGCCCGAAAAAGAACATTTGAAACGCAATTCTACGCAAGAACTTTTGATGAAATGGGGAATCGTTCGTTTACCCAAGAACAAAAAGAAAATTGAAGTGGATATCAATGTAGAGACTCCTGATGGCGAGCAACCGGAAACGAGTATGACCTACAAAGAAATCAATGAATCTGAAGTCAATCCTTATGAGGATCTGAAACAAGAGAATGATAAAAAAGAAGAAAAGGAATAGCATAGCTATTCCTTTTCTTGTAAAAATTCTTGAATCAAATATTCGTCAATATTTATTAAAATGATTTGAGGGTTTTCATATTTTGCATGTGCTTTTATGTTATTAACTACTGTTTGAAAAGCACTAATCACATGTTTTTTAAACATATTCGACCAAAATAATACAATAACATCTTTCGAAGGAGTTTGTTCTAATCTATAGATAGTTAATAAATCATCTAAATTTGCGGACATCGAATCAGGTATTGTATAGGCTGTTTTGGGAACATAGCTATCAAATTTATGATCATAATTCCAATCTAAATTTCCCATCCAGCCTCCTCTTGCATAACAATTAAGATGATAAGAAAACAATTGTTTATTTTCGAAATACAATATCTGCACTGGCTGAGACAAATTCTTACTCCCTAAATCAGCAAACGATTGATTAACTTGTTGAAAATTATTAACAGTACTAATCAAACTCGTTATATTACCTTCTGGATATAGGGATTTCAATTGAGACAAGTTAGAGCCGTATTTACTTTCATCTAATTCATCTGCAAGTTCAATACCATAAACTTTATAAAAAATACGCGTGCAGGAAGTACACAATAAACTAAAGCATATTACGACAAAAAATAGTTTTTCCTTCATTTGGCTCAAAAATTATTAGGATAAAGTTAACTTGTCGCTATGGTAATTTTTGTTAAACAAGAGTTAAAAACTAATAAACTCCTTCAAATCATACTGCTTTCTAACGGGATTAAATTCTCGAAGCATTACCCCATCGCATAAAAATGAACTTGAATAAGTAGTAAAAGTATCTTTAGCGACTTGTAACTGTTCTTTATTTAATCTTCTTCCAATGGATAAATGTGGTGTCGTACAGATATAAGCATCCGGAATTATTTCTTTTACTTTGACAGCTATAGCTTTAAACAAAGCTTTTAAATAAAGACTAGAATTCTCATCTGGCTTTACGTAAAAAGCACCGCTTGTAAAGGAGTCAAATGAATTTAAAAGTATTACGTCCTTATGCCAATTAACAATTAGTTTAGATACTTCTTGCTTTACACTTTCAAACTGTGTTTCATCAGCGCAAAACTCGCAAATTGTAAAATGCGCTAAGGCATTAACACTGCTATACCAACCTATTAGAGATTTTAAACCTTGATTAATTCTCTTAATCACACCCAATAACTCCGCTGGATGAATTACAATAGAATACTTTTTCATTTTTAATCTTTTTGTGATTTATTTCTATCTTTTCTTAGCTCCAAACTTATACCCTAGCTTCCGCATACTTAACACTTCTACGCTATATACTCCAAATTCTTTCAACACACGTCCGTGAATTTCATAAAAACCTGCGCCTAAAAATGGGTATTGCTTATAAACAGGTGGAAAGTGTACGGTATCTAACCAGTCCCCCTCTGCGTCCAAAAAAGTTCCGAAACACATCCGCTCATTTTTAATAGTCCAGGTTTCCTTTAACGTCACAAATCGACCAACGATTTTAATTTGCTGTCCTAAATACGCTGGTAAATCTTTGGCTTTAATTACGCCAGTCAAGTTTTTTTCTTCCAATAATTCAAAAAAATCACCTACGACAAATCCCAACAAATCCAATTCATCTTTCAA
The DNA here is from genome assembly GCF_009829075.1 of Sphingobacterium composti. Taxonomy (GTDB): domain Bacteria; phylum Bacteroidota; class Bacteroidia; order Sphingobacteriales; family Sphingobacteriaceae; genus Sphingobacterium; species Sphingobacterium composti. Next base: position 106,357 of record NZ_WUQZ01000009.1, read on the forward strand.
ATCTTCCAAACGGTCTTCTTCGAAAGTTGGCAACGAAAAATGTGGTTCATCCGTAGCAAATAAACTGACTGGCACTTCCTTTTCTACGCGTTTACTTTTGAAATTTGATTCCCAAAGCAATGTTTTCTTATCCAATCCCGTAAACCGCAACGCACCAATTCGAATCAGCAAATTCAACTGTTCGGGTGAAGGATGCAAACGTTGGAAAACATCTTGCAAATCACGATAAACACCATTTTGCTTTCGCTCCGAAACAATTTGATGCGCAAAACGTTCTTCCAAACCTTGCAAATGAATAAAACCGACATATACTTTATTGCCATGAATATTTGTGAGATAATCGCTATGATTCAAACATGGAAGCTGAATATCTCCCCCATTGCGACGCAGCTCATGAAAATAAAATTCCGTGCGATAGAAACCACCAAAATTGTTAATAACCGCTACATAAAATTCTTGGGGATAATAGGTTTTGAGAAAAAGACTTTGGTAACTTTCGACTGCAAAAGAAGCCGAATGCCCCTTCGCAAAAGAATAACCGCCAAAACTTTCCATTTGTCGCCAAACTTCTGCTGTGACAGACTCTTCATAACCAAATTCACGACAATTGGCAAAAAATTTCTTTCGAAGCTTTTCAAATTTATTCTCCGAACGGTATTTGCCACTCATCGCCCGACGCAAGATATCCGCTTCATCGAGCGAAATACCACCAAAATGATGCGCCACTTTAATCACATCTTCTTGATAGACCATAACACCGTACGTTTCTTCGAGCAACTCCTTCATCTTTGGATGTAAATACACGACCTTATCCCTATCGTGATAACGCTCAATATACTGCTTCATCATGCCCGATTGTGCCACACCGGGACGAATAATTGAACTCGCAGCAACAAGCGTTATATAATCCGAACATTTCAACTTGCCCAAAAGTTGACGCATAGCAGGACTTTCGATATAAAAACAGCCAATGGTATCCGCTTCACGAATTTTCTTCGCCAATTTTGGATCATTAAAAAAATCATCCACTTGATGAATATCAATATGTTTTCCACGATTTTTGGCAATTAATTCCAACGCATCTTTGATATGCCCCAATCCACGTTGACTCAGAATATCAAACTTGTACAATCCTATCCTATCCGCTTCAAACATATCCATATGCGCTGTCACAAAACCTTTAGGTGGCAATTCGGTGACCGCATATTGATTCAACGGTTTTTCGCTAATCAAAACACCGCCCGCATGTACCGAAATATTTGTTGGAAAATTTACTAGCAACTCGCCATATTTCTTAATCCATCGCTGATATTTATCTTCTGAACTCCACTCTCTAGCACCGACCAAACGGTCAATTTCCTCTTTTGGAAGTCCAAAAACTTTTCCCAATTCTCGAATAATAGCGCGACGTTGGAAGGTCGAATACATTCCCAATAACGAAACATACTGCCTTCCGTAGCGCATGAACATATATTCAAAAATGGCATCACGGTCTTGCCAACTGAAATCAATATCAAAATCTGGTGGAGAAGTACGATTAGGATTCAAAAAACGTTCGAAATACAAATCCAACTTTATTGGGTCTACATCTGTAATGCGAAGGCAATATGCCACGACTGAATTAGCCCCACTTCCACGCCCTACATGATAAAATCCTCGTTCACACGCATAGCGCAAAATATCCCAAACTATCAGAAAATAAGCATTGAAACCCAAATCCGAAATCATTTTGAGTTCTTTCTCAACACGCTCAAGCGCTACTTTATTTTGGAATCCATAGCGCACTTTACATCCTTCCATCGCTAATTTTCGCAATAATGAAGCATCATCTTCTGCTGAAGTCGTGAAGTATTTTCGATTCTTGTCCGTGTGGAATTCCATTTCGATGGAACAAGAATTGACCACCTGCATAGTCTTCGAAATCACCGAAGGGAAGCGCGCAAAAGCACTAACCAATTCTTGCTCCTCCAATAGTACCTCTCCTTCACCTGCATAATCCTCCTTCGTCAATTTGGAAAGCAAAGTATTCTTGGCTATAGCACGCAAAATACGATGTACATCATAATAAGTCCTGTCTTGAAAAGTAACGGGATGCAAAATCACAAATTTGTCGAGATGCAAATGCAACTGACAAGTCAAGTTATTCAAATCCGGAATATCCAAACCTATGAGTTCATTAGCCCCAAATTGCTGCTGCAAAATATGCTCTTCGTAACGATAAATCACCCAGACGTCTTGAGCTGTAAAACTTGGTCGAACAGGAAAAGGAATATTACGCTGTTTGTGATAAGATAAGAATGTGTGTATGGCTAACAATCCTGCATTATTTTGAGCTAATAACACATAACAAAACTTGTCATCATTGCGTACTTCCGTACCAATAATAGGTTTAATGCCCTCAATTTGACATTTATGCACAAAATCCCAACAATCTGCCGTCGAATTAATATTAGTCAAAGCCAAAGATGTAATACCTAAACTTTTGGCTTGCGCTATTAATTGCTTCGGCTCATATGTGCCATAATGAAAACTAAACCAAGTCTTGCAATTCAAAAACATACTGCAAAACTAGGTATTCAAAATCTTATTTTACTAAAATTTTTAGCAAAATATTTCAACATTATTTACACTTCTTCCTCATTTCTTTTAGTAAATTGCGTCTATGTTGTCCTACATCGATATTCATACACATCAACTTCAAGAAAATCCTGACACTTTTCAATTACTAAATTGTATCATTGGAAAAGAAGATTTTCCAGCGCAACCTTGTTCGGTAGGGATTCATCCTTGGTATGTAAATGATGATATCGAGGCACAATTTGAATTATTAAAATCACAGGCTTCTAAAGAAAATGTCCTGGCAATTGGCGAATGTGGATTAGACAAAATCATAGAAACCGATTGGAACTTGCAAACTGAAATCTTTGAGAAACAAATACAGTTGGCGAAAGAATTGCAAAAACCTTTGATAATACATTGTGTACATGCTTACCAAGAGATTTTTGCTATTCTGAAAGACCAAAAAGCAACCGTTCCTATTATTTTTCATGGATTTAATAAAAAAGCAGAATTAGGGAATTCTATTCTAAATCAAGGCTATTATGTTAGTTTAGGCACTTCTATTCTCAAAAGAAATCAAGATGACTTTATAAAATCTGTTGAGTTAAACAAAATTTTCTTCGAAACTGACAATAAATCTACTAATGTAGTAGATATTTATTCTTATTTTTGCAGCGTTCGAAAAATCAGCATGTCCGATTTGCAAGAACAAATAGTCAGAAATTTTCAGAACGTATTTAGATACAATAATATAGAATGAAAGATTTATCTTGGTTGTCAAGAACAGAAGCATTAATCGGCCGTGAGGCTTTAGAAAAATTAGCAAATTCGCATGTTTTGGTTTTGGGATTGGGCGGTGTAGGTTCATTTGCTGCAGAATTTATCGCGCGTGCGGGTGTCGGCAAAATGACTATTATTGATGGAGATACCGTTGACCCATCGAACCGCAACAGACAGCTTCCTGCACTGGCTACAAATCACGGCGTAGCAAAAGCGCAAATCATGAAACAACGCTTGTTGGATATCAACCCAGAATTGGACTTGACAGTCTACGAAGAATTTGTGATTCCTGACCGTGTTGAAATGCTTATCGCTGAAAAACCAGATTATATCGTAGAGGCTATTGATAGTATCACCCCGAAATTATTTTTGATACGTCAAGCTTATGCAGCAGGGATTCCGTTTGTTAGCTCAATGGGTGCTGGTGGCAAGGTAGATCCTACAAAAATCAAAATTGCCGATATCAGCGACACATATAATTGTAAATTAGCGCAACACATCCGCAAAAAATTACGGAAGCACGATATTAGAAAAGGTGTAAAAGTTGCCTTCTCAACTGAATTACCAGACAAAGCCTCCCTATTGTATACCGATGGAAGTAATTACAAAAAATCGGCTTATGGCACGATGTCCTATTTACCAGCCGCTTTTGGCGGAGCCATTGCTTCGGTAGCAATTCGAGATTTGATAGATATCAAAACAGTATAAATAATAATAGCGAGAAAAAATCTCGCTATTATTATTTATACTTATTTTCTCCTTATACGCTTTCCATAATAATAACGTATATCTCCATCTACTCCATAGCCAATTTCGTCTACAATTTCGAATCCAAAATTAGATGGATTCTTAGTCTTAATGACTTTTATTTTATCAGCAATACTATTTACGAAATACGCATTTTTACTATCCACTGCATACCAACAGACATCTTGATTTTGATAATATTCATCTGTAAAACAAGCATCCAAAAACTTAAAAGTTGAAATATCAATCTCCGGAACTCTTTTATCTTTGAAATAGAAAAAGTCTTTATCACGAGCAAAATTCATATCAGGATGAACAATCTTAAATGAATCAACATCGACTTCTTCTACAAGATGTGTATATCCAAAATAGATTTTATCATTTACTTTTTGATAGTAGGAGGATAATTTTACAACATCTTTCAATAAGTAAGGTAATTTTCTATCATACACATAATCTTGATTACCTGAATTTGAAAATCCCTTTTCCAAATCCAAAATGTTAAAATCATCTGGATTTGCATCTTCGAGAATAGTAAATTCATTCATAAAACTATCTACATACACATGATTTTTGTCTTTGAAATATGTGATTGTGGGACGATCTAACGAAGTAATAACTGTAAATGTTGGAAAATCAATTGTTCTATAATATTTCTTAAATATCTCTTGGACGCTATCAAATCTTGTAATACAATTATTATGAATCACATAATAACCATTTCCTATATGTCTTCTACTCATCTTTAAAAATTATTCGGTGACTGCGATAGCCATTCTTCTGTGTTCGCCTATTGATAATATTAAAAATATTTTTTTAAAGTGACAAACGTTAAAAATAATGGTATTATATGTTAAAAAAGAGAATAGATATTAGTTTCAATTTTTCTGAATTATGGCAATATACTCATTCATCATAAATTCCATAGATACTCTGTGATAATATTAAACATCTTATAAAATCAAAATTTTATTATCAGTGTTTAAAAACTGTGAAATTCAAATTATAAGTAAAACTTAGTCTATAAGATGATACTTGAATAAGAAGAACTATATTAATACGTATTTTAGTTTATTATTTAATAATATCTCTTCTCATGATTCGATTATGTATTTTTTTTATTTACCAAAAAAAACCGCCAAAATCGTAATTATTAACCGAAGCAAAAGCCCCTTTTACCGAATAGCTTTCTTGCTTCGCCTAAAAACAATAAAATTCGAATAAATAGACCCATACTTTTGAAACATAATCATAAAGATATTTGTTAAAAACATAAACATTTAAAGTCATGGCATATAAAGAAACATTCAATATTTCGGGAGAGAATTTACTTAAGAAAGTAAAAGAACTTTTCAAAGAAGCGAACGTAACGAAGATTACGATTGCAGACAAAAATGAAAAAGAAATTATCAGCTTTCCAGTTTCGATTGGTATCGTAGGGGTATTTTTAGCGCCAATCTTTGCAGCTGTTGGCGCCATAGCTGCTATTGTAGCAGAATGCAAAATTATCGTGGAGCGCAAAGAAGATGAGCCTACTCAAACAGAAACAGTCGCTGAAGAAGAAAATCCTTTAGTTTAATTTCGCCAAGCATGATGATACTTATAGCAGTTCTATTTCCTTGGCTATCTTTTTTCTTGAGAGGCAAGATATTAGTAGGTATACTTTGTATTATTCTTCAATTTACATTGATTGGCTGGTTACCTGCGGCTATTTGGGCTGTGGCGGCGCATTTAGATGCTAATAACAAAAAGAGATTGCAAAGACATTATCAACATGTGCATTTTGTGTAGAATACGTGTTTAATTATTATAGAGTAGGAAGGTAATCATTATTTGATTACCTGACCCCTCACACCACCGTACGTGCCGTTCGGCATACTGCGGTTCATTAAACATTAACAGTCTTTGGGACTATTATATCGGTAAGATATAGTAGTCCTTCTTTCTTTAAGAATGCATTGGTAAGCGTTCGTTTCAAGATTGGGCTATTTACCGTTCGCCACGGACCTTTACGGGTATTACCCCATTGATAAGCTTTGTTAGAAGTCACCCCAGTTTCTTAAGCTCCTTCACACGGGTCTTGGTCCGTTTCCATTGGCTCCAGTAGCACAGTCTAACACGGCTACGTGTCCACTCGTCTAGGATTTCAAATATGCTTCGCGATTCACTTAACTTGAAGTAACTACCCCATCCTTGGTTCAATCGTCGGAT